>CAXBER010000001.1:0-471208 GCA_963974875.1 uncultured Pseudohongiella sp.
GGTGAAAAAGGTATGCACCTCGGGTGTGATTTCGGTCATCCCTGCCGGATCACCGCCAACGTCCTCTCCCCCATAAACAATGGTATCAAATCGCCCCGCAGCGGCATCCTCCAGACCCTTGATCATCAGGTCCTCGACACCGTCAACATTGTAATCTCCGTACTGCAACTGCAGCGAGGTCATGGGCTGGGTATAGTCCTCCAGTGCGATGGCGCTGCTGGCCGGATAGGCGATTTGAAACTGACTTCCGTTGAGCTCCACAAAAAAGTCCCGCACACCCGGTGCGCTGTCGTTGCTCATGACATACAGCGAATCATATATGGCGCCGCCAAGGGCCGGGTTACCACGGATCTCGTAGGTGCTGCTGAAACCGGGTCCGGATGGGTTGGGGGCTGAGCCGCCACCACCGCCACCACTGGCTACGGTAACTGTCACCGGACTGCTCTGTGCGCTGCAGCCTGAGCTGTTGCAGGCGCTCACCGTGTAGCCGTGCGTTCCCTGTGAAGCGGATGCGACGCTGTGCGATGTGGTGGACAGTGTTGTCGGGGAACCGTTTTGGTAAAGCGTATAGCTGGTGGCACCGGAGACGGTACCCCAGGACAATGTATAACTCTGTCCAACCAGGAGCGTGGAGGTTGAAGATGCCAAGCCATCAGGTGCAGCAGGTACAGAAGGAGCAGAAGCACCACACAAATTTACCAGCGACAACGAATAGGTACCGGACCAGGCCCCGTAACTTGACGTAGATACACCGTTTTGAAATGAACCGAGGTAGCTGCTCAGGCCCTCAGAGCGGTGCACCTGAATAATGGCAGTCTCGCCATTGCCAACAATACCGGCATGAACAGCCATCGCAGCAATATTGCTGTCATGCGTATATTGATCAGTTCCCCAGCCGCCGCCCGAGGTCGAGCCGGTAATGGAAAATGTGTGTGTACCAAGGGCCAGTGAGTAGGCATTGCCCGGAGCGGCAGGGTACGCCGAACATGAAGTGGAACTGCCACCACCTCCTCCACCGGCACTGGCTGACACGGTTACCATTGTAGGGCTG
Organism: uncultured Pseudohongiella sp.; assembly: GCA_963974875.1. GTDB lineage: Bacteria > Pseudomonadota > Gammaproteobacteria > Pseudomonadales > Pseudohongiellaceae > Pseudohongiella. The sequence continues at coordinate 1,052 of CAXBER010000001.1, forward strand.
CTCTGGGCACTGCACCCGGCGCTGTTACACGCACTGACGGTGAAACTGTAAGCTCCCTCCAGAGCAGATGCGATTGTATGGGACGCCGAGGACACTGTTGCAGGCACGCCGTCCTGGTAAATCATATAGCTGGTGGCGCCTGACACAGCAGTCCAGGACAGGGCATAACTCTGCCCAGCGGTGGGCGCGCTGTTAGAGGATACCAAGCCCGCAGGTGTAGCAGGTACAGACGGGGCAGAATCACCACACAAATTTACCAGGGACAATGAAAAGGTGCCGGACCAGGCCCCGTAGCTTGACGTAGATACACCGTTTTGAAATGAACCGAGGTAGCTGCTCAGGCCCTCAGAGCGGTGCACCTGAATAATGGCAGTCTCGCCATTGCCAACAATACCGGCATGGACAGCCATCGCAGCAATATTGCTGTCATGGGTATACTGATCAGTTCCCCAACCGCCGCCCGAGGTCGAGCCCGTAATGGAAAATGTGTGTGTACCAAGAGCCAGTGAGTAGGCGTTGCCCGGAGCGGCAGGGTACGCAGAACAAGAAGTGGAACTGCCACCCCCACCACCTCCTCCTCCACCGGAACTGGCTGACACGGTTACTATTGTTGGGCTGCTCTGGGCACTGCACCCGGCGCTGTTACACGCACTGACGGTGTAGCTGTAAGCTCCCTCCTGAGCAGATGCGATTGTATGGGACGTCGCGGACACTGTGGTTGGTACACCGTCCTGGCTAATCGTATAGCTGGTAGCTTCGGGAACATTGCTCCAGGACAGTGTGTAGCTTTGCCCGGCTGTGGGTGCGCTGACAGAGGACAGCAGCGCAGAAGGTGTTGCGGGCGTTGTCGGCGTTGTGGGAACTGCCGGGCCCACGGACACAACAACGGAGCCACTCTGGGCACTACAGCCTGCACTGTTGCAGGCCGTGACGGCGTAACTGTATGTTCCTTCCAAAGCCCCTGCAATGGTCTGCATCGGTGTGGACAACGTTGTGGGCGTACCGTTTTGATAAATCGTATAACTTGTTGCACCAGACACTGCGCCCCAGGAGAGCGTATAGGAATCCCCGGCAACAGGCGACATATTCGTGGATATCAAACCGCCCGGCACTGAAGGTAACGTCGGAGGCAATTCAGACACAGTCAGCGAAGTGGCGATTGAATTGGACATACCACCTTGCCCACTACAGGACATAGTGAAAGTGTGTAAACCCACCGCAAACTCACCTGCCGGGAAAATCATTGAGCCTGAGGCGGGGAACTCGCCTTGGCCAGCTATCGTGCACGTGGATGCGTCAGATGAACTCCAGCTGAAGGACGCACTCTCACCGGCGAGTATGGTGCCTGGAGTAAACACAAATGCATGCAGCACGGGTTCAGGTACTTCAGCTTCAACAGTGATACTTGCATAAAGTGTTGCAGAAGTTCCTCCTGAGCCTTCGCAATACATAGAGAAATCGTGCTGCCCCACATCAAGAGTACCTGGGAGAAACGTCAAATCGCCACCTGTACCGAACACTTCCCCGTTACTCGCAGTGCAGGAGTCAGCATGACTTGACGACCAGGTCAGAAAAATTGGCTCAGTGATAAGCACAGTCGCGGGTGAAATTGCAAAGGTATAAAGCACGGGGACGGGAGCGGCGCTCCAGTACAATGTGTAGTCACTAGTGCCAAAGGCATTAGTACAGCTGAAGTCCTGGGAATAATCTCCGGCTGGGAATGGCCCACTTGTCACTGCACCACTGGTTGGAAATACCTCACCATCTGCTTCACAGTAGTCCGCATTTGTGCTTCCCCAACTCAGCGTTATCGTCTGGACATCTGCCTCCACTACACTGGGGGTTGCTGAGCCCCAAACGGCAGGCTGTGCGTGTGCCAATACTGAAGGAAACAGAATCAGTAGTATTGCCGAAACATACTTCCTGAATTTAAACCAGCGGGTCCATTTTGTGAAATCAGCACACATGGTCTTGAGACTCCCTCTCCATTATCCTGGCATTTTTCAAATATTTTGATTACTGGATCACATTTTCAACAGTACAAAGCATTTTTTACTTCCTATACAAATAAATTTGGAAGTAGCATTTAAATAGGATGGAGGGTCAATACGGAAATGGAATTCAGTATTGAATTGGTATACGTTTTTGTATTTGGAATAATCTCCAATGGAAGATCGAAAAGAACCACGTGTGAAAAAGTTGTTCCCCGACTCAAGCATGTCTCGTAGCAATCAATCGAGATGGTTCCGCAAATCCAGACAGGTGATCGGCCTGGATGTCAGGGCTATGGCTGAGGAGATTGGCGTGTCAATGCGTACTATTAACGCCTGGGAGAATGAGAACAACAGCAATTTGCCATCGCGCGAAAAGCTATTTCACTATTTAATGTTACTGTCGGGGGATCGCGGTCTCACAGAGCCATCGAAGCTGCTTGGGGGCTCTGCGGACCCAGAGAAAGCAGGCGACCGACATTCTGACAAAAATCTGTCGCGTTTCTTCTCGAAACTGAACCGAAATAATAGAACTGTAGTAAACGTATTGACTCGCACTCTCTACTTTATCCAGAAGCGAAAGCGCTGAGAACGTGATCATGCCCTGAATCCAGTGCAGCACGGCTGGCTACCCACGCCAAAGATGCCATCGTAAGAAACCTTGCGTGATGTATGGTCTTGTCACCTGAAACTATCCAGCACCGATGCCGGTAGCCACCCACATTGCCCTTCATGGTTGACGCACCATACCCAGCCATCAAGATATTTCAGCACTTCTACTGCCTCCCCGGCGTCAGCGTCGAGCTCCCGGGCAGAGTAATCAGTATTCGCGACGGCATCGCCGGATTCCGGATGTTCAAGATATTTCAGGGGAGCCCAGCCTTCATTACCATCGGCAATAATGACCCACACCCATCCCGGATATTCGTCATCAGTCACGCCAACCCGGACTAAATCACCCTGCAAGAAAGCGATAGGGTTGGCGTATGCGCTTCGATAACTTTCCGTGACACGTGCTTTCACTTAAGAAACTTACACCCTGCCTAGTTTCCGATTGCAGCCGCGCCCGCCAGTGACACCTGCTCATCTTCAATGCCCCTGGCGCCACTGGATGTGATCGCACCTATCCTTTCACCATTAAGCATGACCGGCACTCCGCCGGCAAAGGTGACACCGTTTTCGACTTCAGCAATTTCGCCTGCCTGCAGTCTGCGGCCGTATTCACCGGAGGACAGCCCTGTTTCTGTTACCACACGGGCTTTTCGCTGTGCAATGTCATAGGTACGGGCAGAGGCACCATCCATGCGGTGAATCATCACCGGGATGCCAGCGGCGTCTGCTATCAGGATGGTGAGGTTCCAGTTGTTGGCCCGGGCTTCCGCCAGCGCTGCCGCCATCGCCCGCTCAGCCATGTCATAGGTCAGCGCTTCGTCCTGCGCCAGGCCGTAGCCTGAAAGACCAAGTCCGCACATCAGTACCACACCCGACAAAATTTTCTTCAACATTGCTTTTTCTCCTCTTTTTAGTGAAATGATTCTGCCACAACGCCGGAGCACCGGGGCTTACCGGACAGCGACAGCAATTCTTGAAAGCCCCTGGCGCTCGCTTGAGAATGAGACTGCAACCGCGGATACTTTCCCCATAATTTTATTCTCGTCAACACCCCCCCCAATAAACTGTACCAACTATACCTGTAATAGGCGCCAGGCTCCCACTGAAATTGGCGTTTTTTCTCCTTGTTGCCGGACGCCACAGCATCCGCTATCCTGCAGAATAGCGCTTCAGGATGGCGGGGGAAACCGGTGATTAAATTTTCTACAGCTTCATTTTTAACAGCTCCAATTTCGGCGGCGTCACGTTGCACGCCCATATTGGCACGCACCATTGCCTTGTCTGGCGCCCTGACTGGTGCGCTGACATTTGGCAACCTGACATTGGCGGATGACTACATGTGGCTCGAAGAAGTGGAAGGCGAGGCCGCCCTGGCCTGGGTTGAGGAGCAGAATGCGCGCTCATTGCCCCAGATTCAGTCACACCCGGCCTATCAGCAGCTGTACAACAATTCCCTGGAAGTACTCAACAGCGATGCACGTATCCCCGATTTCTCGCGACGCGGCGATTATCTTTACAACCTGTGGCGTGATGCCGGACACGTGCGCGGCCTTTACCGGCGCACCACGCTGGCCGAGTATCGCAAGGACAACCCCGCGTGGGAAACTGTGCTGGATCTGGACAAACTGGCCGCAGATGAGAACATGAACTGGACCTGGGGCGGCATCAACTGTCTGTACCCGGACTTCGATCGCTGCCTGCTCAGTCTGTCAATAGCCGGTTCGGATGCGGCGGTCGTCCGTGAATTCAGCATCGCTGACAAAGCGTTTGTGGAAGGTGGTTTTGAGCTGCCCGAAAGCAAATCACGCGTGAACTGGCTGGATGAAAATACAATCATTGTCGGCACAGACCTCGGGGCCGGCAGCATGACCGACTCCGGCTATCCCGCGCAGTTGAGACTGTGGCAGCGCGGACAGACAATTACAGCATCAACGCCACTATATTCTGCGCCCACCGATTCGGTATCAGTCTACTCCTACACCCTGCGCGATGGCGAAAATGCCTACCCGGTAATCCAGGAAGGGCTGACGTTCTATACTGCTGATCGTTACGTGCTGAATGCCGGTGAGCTGACGTTGTTGCCGATCCCCAACAACGCAACAGTTGCCGGTCTGTTTCGCAACAATTTGTATATCGACCTGAAAAGCGACTGGCAGGAATTCAGCCAGGGTGCCATCGTGTATGCCCCAATGGATGACATTCTTGCGGGTAATGCACAGTTTAAACTGTTTGTGCAGCCTGATGAACGCAGTGCCATCCTTGATATGCAGGTGACGTCAGATGCCATCCTGGTGAACTGGCTGGACAACGTGCGCGGCCGTCTGGACCGCTACACGCCAATGGCCAATGGTGAGTGGCAACGTGAGACAGTGGCATTTGACCCGAATGGCTCCATCAACGTTCAGAACGCCTCACCCGAGCAGCAGGATTTTTTTGTAAGCTACAACAGTTTTCTGGAGCCCACGACGCTCTACCATGTTGACAACATGCTCACACCCGCAGTTATCAAACAGTTGCCGGCAATGTTTGATGCCAGTCCATTCGAGACGCGGCAATACATGGCAACATCAGCTGATGGCACACAAATCCCCTACTTTGTGGTAATCGCGCGCGACGCAATACTTGATGGCAGCAATCCGACGCAGCTGTTTGCCTATGGTGGATTCGAGCTGTCCTACCGGCCAAACTATTCGGCCATCGTCGGGCGCAACTGGCTGCATCAGGGCGGCGTGTATGTGCTGGCCAATATCCGTGGTGGCGGCGAGTTTGGTCCGCGCTGGCATCAGGCGGCTCTGCTGAAAAACCGCCACAAGGCCTATGAGGATTTTGAAGCCGTGGCCGAGGACCTGATCGCACGCAACATCACCTCGTCCGAACATCTGGGCATCCGCGGCGGCAGCAATGGCGGATTGCTGGTAGGCGCTGCGGTGACGCGCCGTCCTGACCTGTTCAATGCAGTGGTGAGCCAGGTACCTTTGCTGGACATGCAGCGCTATAACAAACTGCTGGCCGGTGCCAGTTGGATGGGCGAGTACGGTAATCCGGATGAGGAGGACATGTGGGCCTACATCCGCACCTACTCGCCCTATCACAACGTGCATGAGAATGTGGACTATCCAAAAATATTCTTTACCACGTCAACCCGTGACGACCGGGTTCATCCGGGACATGCCCGCAAGATGGTCGCCAAAATGACAGATATGGGCCACGATGTTCTGTATTACGAGAACACCGAGGGTGGGCACTCCGGTGCTGCCAACAATGAGCAGCGCGCTCAGCTGGATGCACTCATCTACGCCTATCTGCTTGAACGCCTGACACCCTGACAGGCCTGGCGACAATAGAGAACTGCCTGTACAAAACATTCCCGATTCATACCCGTGGCGTGACATTTATCTACCTGCACCGTGCTGTGCCACTTTGTGGCGCATGCTTGTGCAAAATTCTGAATGACGCACCAAGTTGGTGCCTGCAACTTTCCTGACTCGTCCAGTTTCGGGGCCAGAGGCCCTGATTTCGGGCACTTTCAGAAATTGGCCTGCTATTTGCAATCTCCCAATTGCTAACAGCTCTGTGCTCAAAATGATGTCAAGAAAGTCACGTACTTTCGACAACAATCAAATTCCGCAGAAAAGCTTACTATCAGGCAAGGATTTATCTGGGAGGATAAACATGAACAGAATGACTCAAATCGCGGCAGGACTCGCACTGGCATCTACGGCGATGATCGCCTCAACAAGCGCGTCAGCCGAAGTGTCTTACAATATTGGTTATGCATCTGAATATTACTTCCGCGGTATTCTGCAGAAGTCGTCTTCAGCCAGCGCCGGAATCGACTTTGAAAATGAAGGCTTTTATGTAGGTTCGTGGGCAGCCGATGTAGGCGATGGTCTGGAAGTTGACGGATACTTTGGATATGGCATTGAAACAGAATCAGGCATATCTGCAAGCATCGGCTACACCGGTTATTTCTACACCGGTGAATTTGACGATACTTACAGCGAAATCAATCTGGGTCTGGGCTACGGTGCCTTCAGCCTGGGCTACTCGTTTGGCGAGTGGTCCGGATTTGGTGCCAGCGAAGACTATGACTTCCTGGAACTGACGGTGACCGGCGAGTCCGGCCTCTACGGTACATTCGGCGCGTTCGGTAAAGACTTCGATGGTAACTACCTGGAAGTAGGCTACGGAATGACCATCTCTGACATCGATTTTGGCATTGCTGCAGTACTCAGCGACAAGGATCTGTCAGACCAGCTGAACTCCAGTGGCAGCCCCACTGGCAGTGAAGGCATTGTCTTCTCTATCGGCAAATCCTGGTAATACTGCTACAAACCCACATTTGTATCAGGTATTTTACTAACAAAAGGCTCCTCAGGGAGCCTTTTGTCTGTGTATGAATCACCAACCAGTTCACATTTCTGTGAAAATTACCCAATCGTACTAGTGCCGGATCTCGCCAACGGGCGTATGATGGTTACCATGAGCGTTCAGCACCCGACTGTACTTGTTGTGGACGATGATCCGGGCAATATTGCGGTGATTGGTGACCTATTGCGTTCCGATTATCAGGTCAAGGTGGCCAACTCCGGTACCAGAGCTTTGCAGCTTGCTCGTCAGGATCCTGTGCCAGCACTGATTCTGCTGGATGTCATGATGCCTGACATGGATGGGTACCAGGTACTCGAACAGCTAAAATCCAACAGCATCACGCGCGACATCCCGGTTATTTTTGTAACAGCACTTGATAGCCAGAAAGACCAGCTGAGCGGGTTCCGGCTCGGCGCGGTTGACTACATTACCAAACCGATCATGCCCCAGGTCATGCTGGCCCGTGTTCATACCCATCTGGAACTTAAAACTGCACGTGACCGGCTGGCAGATCAGAACGCCTGGCTGGAGGCCGAAGTCAGCCGGCGCATGGCGGAAAACGATCTGACACAACTGGTCAGCGTGCGGGCATTGGCACATCTGGCTGAGACCCGCGACAAGGAAACCGGCAACCATATTCTTCGCACCCAGGCCTATGTGCATACATTGGCGCAGCGTTTGCGTAATCACCGGCGCTTCAGGAAACTCCTGGACGATCACTATATCGAAGTGCTGACTCGCTCAGCACCGTTGCACGATATCGGCAAAGTCGGCATTCCGGACAATATTTTGCAGAAACCCGGCCCGCTGACGCCTGACGAATGGGAAATCATGAAAACCCATGCTGCACTTGGCGCGCAGGCAATCGAGCAGGCGGAGCGCGACATTGAACAACCCGTTGAGTTTCTGGCGGTCGCCAAGGAAATTGCTCACTGGCACCATGAGCGCTGGGACGGCTCCGGCTACCCGGACAACCTGGCAGGTGATGCGATACCCGTATCGGCCAGACTGATGGCCGTGGCCGATGTATTTGATGCCCTGATTACCGAACGCGTTTACAAACCGGCCATGTCCATGGAGAAAGCGCGGGAGATTATCACGCAGGGCAGGGCTAAACATTTTGATCCGGATGTTGTGGACGCTTTTCTACAGGAATTTGCAACTTTTCGTGATGTTGCATCCCGATATCAGGACACTTCCGGCGGAAAGCTGCCATGAACACAGCCTCACTACTGGGCTTCAGTTATTCGCTGCTGATAAACGGCGTGCTGTTGCTGGCACTTGTGCAACTGATCGGTTATCTCGCCTACCGTCAACACATCCACTGGACAGATCGCCCCTCGCTGGTCGTAGGATGCGTAATCGGTCTGGTAGGGGTTCTGCTGGTCCAGATCAGTGCCACTTTACTACCCGGCGTCATTTTTGATGCCCGTTCAGTATTATTATCCATCAGCGGTCTGTTCCTGGGCCCCGTGCCAACCATTATTGCCATGACTATTGTCGGGGCTTTCCGCCTGTTCGTCGGTGGCGACGCTGCGCTGGTTGGCATCGCAGTTGTACTGACATCCGGCCTGATCGGACTTGCATTCCGCGCACTGCTCAAAACAGACATCGAATCCATCAGCCTGTATCAACTCTATCTGATGGGATTGCTGGTGCATATTGTCATGCTGATGTTGATGCTGGCGTTGCCGGACGGAGTTGCAACAACCGTGCTGTCGACCATCTCGCTTCCGGTCATGGTGATGTATCCCGTGCTTACTGTCGCCATTGGCTGGGTGCTGCGCGACTACCTGCATCGCAAGCGTGAGGAACAGGAAACCAACGTGCAACTGGAGACCGAAAGGCAGCGCCTCGCAAATATCATCTGGGGCACAGACGTTGGCACCTGGGAATGGAATGTGCAAACCGGTGAAGTGCGGATAAATGAACGCTGGGCCGACATTATCGGTTACACGCTGGACGAACTGGCGCCTGTTGACATCACTACCTGGGATCGGGTGGTACACCCCGATGATCTGAAATTGTTTGAAGCCCAGGTAAACCGGCATTTTGCCGGTGAAACCCGATTTTATGAATGCGAAGCAAGGATGCGGCACAAGGACGGACGCTGGGTTTGGGTACTGGACCGGGGACGGATTCTGACGCGAACAGAATCCGGACTGCCTGAATGGATGGCCGGTACTCATCTGGAAATCACCGCGCGCAAGCAGGCAGAGCAGGCCCTCAGGACCAGCGAACTACGTTTCCGCACATTGTTCGAAAACACCCCGAGCATTGCCGTACAGGGTTACGACCAGCAGCGCCGGGTCATCTTCTGGAACCATGCCAGTGAACTCTTTTACGGTTACACACAACAGGAAGCTCTAGGCCAGTTGCTTGAGGACCTGATTATCCCCGATGATATGCGTCAGCAGGTGATTGAATCCAGCGAAGCCTGGGCTGCCGGCGGCAAACCGGTTCCTGCCGGCGAACTGACGCTGCGCCGCAAGGACGGCTCATCTATCACCGTCTACAGCAGCCACGTTCAACAGGACGGTGTCAACGGGCCGGAAAGCTACTGCATAGATATTGACCTGACAGAACAGAAAAAAGCCCAGGCTCAGCTGGAGCAACTGGCGCTGGCCGTTGAGCAAAGTCCGGAAAGCATTGTCATCACCAATGCCCATGCGGAAATAGAATATGTGAATGCGGCCTTTACCGAGACAACAGGCTATTCCCACGATGAAGTGCTGGGCAAGAATCCGCGCATTCTGCACTCCGGCAAGACTCCGCCGGAGACCTACCAGCAGATGTGGGCCAACCTGGCGAAGGGCAAACCCTGGAAAGGTGAATTTTTTAATAAACGCAAAGACGGTATTGAGTATCTGGAGTTTGCCATCCTGACGCCCTTGCGAGGTGCAAAAGGTGAGATAACTCACTATGTTGCCATCAAGGAAGACATTACCGAGAAGAAACGCATAGGCCTGGAGCTTGATGCCCATCGCCATCACCTGGAGGAACTGGTGGCAACACGTACCTCGGAACTGGAAGAAGCAAGAAAACATGCGGATGCAGCGAATGCCGCAAAAAGTGCCTTCCTGGCCAATATGTCACATGAAATCAGAACGCCGCTGAATGCCATTTTAGGTCTCACCCATCTGGTGCGCAAAGAAGCATCTGCCAACCAAATAGATAAACTTTACAAGATAGACAGTGCCGGGCGGCACTTGTTATCCATCATCAACGATATTCTGGACATTTCCAAAATTGAAGCCGGTCGCCTGCAGCTGGAAATCCAGGATTTTCATCTATCCGCCGTACTCGACAATGTACGCTCGATTATCAAGGAGCAGGCCGCGGCGAAAGGTATTGAGGTGATCGTCGACCCGGATTCCGTCCCGGTCTGGTTGAAGGGTGATGCAACACGACTGCGCCAGAGCCTGCTCAATTATGCCACCAACGCCGTCAAATTTACCGATAGCGGGTCAATCACCTTGAGTGCCAGTTTGCTGGAGGAGACTGACGACGGTTTGTGTATCCGCTTCCAGGTCAGTGACACCGGCATGGGCATTGCGCCAGAGAAAATCAGGCACCTGTTTCAACCCTTTGAACAGGGCGACCTGTCCACCACACGCAAATATGGCGGCACCGGACTGGGACTTGCCATTACCCGTCAGCTGACTGAACTGATGGATGGCAAGGTAGGCGTTGACAGTGCGCCCGGTGAGGGCAGTACATTCTGGTTTACCGTCAGACTGAAGCGTGGTCACGGCGTACTTTTGCAGGAAAGTTCCAATATAGCTGATGCTGAACAGACACTGCGCGCCCATCATCAATCGTGCAGAGTCCTGCTGGTGGAGGACAATGAGATCAATCGTGAAGTTGCGCTGGAATTACTCTATGCCGTCGGATTGACGGTGGATACTGCTGCCGATGGTGTTGAGGCCGTCACAAAGTCCAGGGCCCAACGCTATGACCTGATCTTGATGGATCTGCAGATGCCCAACATGGATGGCCTGGAGGCTACCCGGCAAATCAGACGTTTAAAAGGCCGGGCGAAGATACCCATTCTGGCAATGACTGCCAATGCATTTGAAGAGGATCGCAAGGCCTGCTTCGCGGTTGGCATGAACGATTTTGTCTCCAAACCTGTCGAACCGGGTGTTCTTTACTCGCTGCTACTGAAGTGGCTACCCGCATCAACAGATGATACTGCGTCGTCCGAAAACCCGGACCAGGTCCGCGCCACAGGTACAGCTGAAACAGGCGTGTCACCGGAGATTTCCAACCTGTTGAGAAAAGTTGCCGGAATGGATCTGGATCATGCGCTGATGATGTCACGTGGCAATCTCAGGTTTCTGTTGCGCCTGGTTACTATGTTCGCGGACCAGCACCAGACAGACCCGGCGCGACTGCGACGACTGGCCGGCACCGGAGACGCACGGGCGATTCAGCGTATCGCACATACACTAAAAAGCGCAGCCGGAAATATTGGTGCATTGACTGTGTCAGATACCGCTGCCACTGTGCAGCATGAAGCAAAAACCGGCTCAGCCGAGTTGTCGGTGCAGGCACTGAGACTGGCCGATCTGCTGGAACAGCTCATACACGATCTTCAGCCACTGGCCGACAACCGGGAACCCGCACAAGACAGCAGCCCCGTGCTTGCCGCCAGCGTTATGCACGAACTGGCAGAAAAACTGAAAGCCGGTAACATCGAAGCAAACGATGTGGCGATGCATCACGCGTCGATATTGCGCGCCGAACTTGGCGAGCAATCAGGCACTGAACTATTGCGCCTGATTGCTGCCTTCGACTTTGAGAGTGCACTCAACATATTGCAGACAACAAAACAGCAGTAACACTTATTCGGTTGTTTGTGAGCTGATGGTGTGACCAAAAAATACCGCATTCATGAACAGGCGTGTAGTGCCAAACCAGAATGCCCGGAAGTTCGGGTTATCCGTCATTGCAATCACCCGGCCACTGCCCTGGCGGCTGACAACAATCGCCGCGGTGCCGCCAATCTTTTGCAGATTCTCCGCTGAAATATAACCACTTGCCAGCGCATCATCCGCATAAATCAGCGGCGTGGAGTACGGATTTTCACCCACCTGCATGAACTGTGCATTGTCACGGAATACGCGCAGCAATTCATTGTTATACCCATAACCCAACGGATGTGTCAGATCGAGTGTCGCGTTGAAGATGCTGCCGCTGATCAATTGCTCACCGTCGTCACGCACCTGGTCAGCGTATGCTCTGGACGCCCGGTCGCCCTCTGCTTCCTCAGTTTCATCCTCAATCAGGGTAATATTGGCCAGTCCTTCGCGCGCCGCCCAGCTTAACGCCGTTTTATAGACAATCAGCGTACCGCCCTGCTGAATCCACTGCTTCAGTTTTTCAGTCTGCACTGCATTATAGCTGCCGCTGGCCAACACCATCACATTGTAACGACTCAGGTCGGACTGGCGCATACGGTCAGTTGTCAGCAGTGTGACCGGAATATCGAATTTCTGATCAAATACGTGCCAGGCTTCACCGACCTCGGAGGAGCGCATCCCGTCGCCGGCCAGGATGGCCACCCGTGGTTCGCGCAATAACTGAAAACCACGACTGCCAAGATCCAGCCCCGCGGAACTCAGACCCGAGTCGAGTGCGTAGACTGTCAGCCCGTCTTCCGCGGCCGCCTGTTGCAGCAGGGCCCGGATATCAGTGGCAGACACATCCTGCGGGCCTACCGCAACAAGAATGGTCCCATAGTCAAACTGTTTGACCCCCTCAGCAGTCGCACTGGTAAACGGCTCGCTGGCCACTCTTGCCCGCACCCCCGCCTGCAGCAGTCGATACAAAGCGCGTGGTGCAAAGAACTCATCCCATTCAAAGACATAAGCGTAGGCATCGCTGCCGCCAATCAACCGCCCTTCAGGCGCATCATCAATGGCAACCATGTCCCCCAGTAGCGAATCCGGGGCTTGTCGACGCTGCAGTTCAACAAACGGCGTGTTGAATGCGTAAGGGAATGTCCAGGTGGAAATATCGTAGAAAAGTGTGTCCGGAAACTCTGTCCGCTGTTCAAATATCGACTCGATCAGACGATACTGATCCTGCTCCTTGGGGACCACGTAGGCGCGGCCGCGAGTGAACTGCTGACCGTTCACCTCCAGATCTTCAGCCAGCACATGCACGGCAATCTGGTGGCGGCGCAATATCTCAGCCATTTCGTAGGCTGACGCCTGATCGCTGGCATCACCAAATACATAGGCCTTTACATCATCCTGACGCGCCAGCTCACGTGATTCCTGGTAAAAATCGCGCTGATATCCCAGCAGATCTTCCCGGAGCGCCAGCGAACCTTCCAGCGTGGTCAGTGACGCGATAAACTGATTCTGGATGGTAAACGGAAATCTCAATACGCCGTTTTGCGTATCACGCGCATGCCCTCGCGAGCTGGCCTGTTCAAACAGGATGCCAACACTGCCGGTGATATCCGGATAGGTTGATCCCTTGCCATAATAAAAATCATCATAGCTCTCGCGGGTATAGAACATCCGCTTGTCCGCTTCCAGGGCACGCGCATGGAACGTCGCAATCTCACCGGTAAGATCCTGGTTTCGCTGAGGCGTCAACGGGTGTGTACGGGAAGGAATACCCGGCTGAAAGAAAAATGTGTTATCCGACCCCATTTCATGATGATCGGTGAGTACATTCGGGCGCCAGCGGTAAAAGTTCTGCATGCGCGCAATACTTTCCGGATGCCGCAATGGCAACCAGTCCCGGTTCAGGTCAAACCAGTAGTGATTGGTGCGCCCACCCGGCCAGGGTTCATTCTGTTCCAGATTGTCCGGATCGCTGGACAGGTTCATGGCACGCCGGCTGTTGACCCATTGCGCAAAGCGCTCAAGACCGTCCGGATTGAACGACGGATCCACCAGAATAATTGCGTTTGCCAGTGCAGCGTCTATCTCCGGCCCCTGTGCAGCCGCCAGATGGTAGACATACAACAGCGCAGCATTGGCGCCGCTGGGCTCATTGCCGTGCACGCTGTATCCCTGATACAGGACCACCGGCATATCCGCAATATTCTGATTTGCCGAACGGTCCGGATCGCTCAACGTCAGATGCTGTTCACGAATTGATTCGATGTTGGCATGGTTCGCAGGGGAGGTGATGGTCAGCATGACCAGATCCCGATGTTCGTAGGTGCGCCCGGTGCGCTCAATGGTGACCCGATCCGAGGCTGCTGCAACCGCGTCCATGTATTTCAGCAACTGATCGTGGCGTACATGCCACTCTCCCGGCACCATGCCCAGTACCTGCTCAGGCGTCGGTACAGTGGGATCATAACTGACACCGGCCGGCAGGTAATAATCCATGGCGGCGCGGGCATCGGCAGGATTCTGCGCCTGCACACCTGCCACACCAACCGAAGCACACAACAACACAAACAAGAAAAATGACCGCAGACTCATGATGCACACCACCTGTAAGAAAAATGTCTTATCGGAACTTACCGTAACTTGCCCACTTTCGCCAGCACCGCGGCTGCTTTATGCAGTTGATATCAGGCGGAACGTCGCGCGTCCCGCACAAGGTCGTAGGCGCTGGTAATTTCGCGTGCCTTGCGCTCGGCGATTTCCCGCATATTGTCCGGCAATCCCTGACTGGCGAGTTTGTCCGGGTGGTTTTCGTTCATCAGTTTTCGATAGGCACGTTTGAGTTCTGCGTCACTGGCAGATTCCGGCACACCAAGCACCTGATAGGCTGCAGCCAGACGCTGACCGCTGCTGGCAGCACCATCGCCCGCCTGACCCATGCGCAGCATGGACTCAAGCTGCTCTACCTGCGACTCAGGCAAACCGAGCCCGCGGGCAATCCGCAATAACAGGGTGTGCTCGGCCGGATGAATCTGTCCGTCCGCCGCCACAGCGCTGATCTGAATCTGCAGAAACATTCGCAACAACGCGGGATGCCCACGACTGACCTGACGGAAACGCGCCAGTTCACTGTCCAGATCAAAATTGCCCTGCTTGCCGCGGTTAAAGGCGGCTTTGGCCGATTCCCGCTGCTGCGCGGTCAGTCGCAATTGATCAAACATGTTTTCAGCCGCCTGTACCTCATTGCGGCTGACAACACCATCAGCCTTGCACATGGCACCCATCACCGCAAACATCGAATCCAGGTAGGCAGACTGAATAGCCATCAGACCAGGTCCGGCATTCTGCTTTAGCCATGCACGCACCAGCAGCGCAACGACCGCCCCAAAAACGAAACCTGCCGGACCACCAAACAACAGTCCGACAAACCCTCCAATCAATAAGCTGACTAACATGGCTCGCTCACTTTCTCTAACCTCTGTTTATTTTCATCAAACCACAACCGCCCCACCGGAGCGGCTGCGCGTTTGATCCGACCATTGATCAGATCAAAACAGTCCCCATTCATCCCCAGCAACTGAAACGGGACACTTGCCGCTTTTGCAATTGCTGCATTACATTTCATGTGACGTGGTTCTCCATGCACGGGCACCGCTATCCGCGGCAACACCCAGCGATACATCTGCTGCAACTCTTCCGCATGGGGATGGCCTGACGCATGCAATGCCAGCGGGCTGCTGTCTGCATGTGTCACCTTGATTTCCTGGCTCTCCAGCTGACTGATCAGTCGCACTACCTCTGCTTCATTGCCGGGAATGGTTTTGGCACTGAACACAACATGATCACCTGCGCCCAGACTGATATCAGGGTGCGTCCCCATGGCCAGTCGCTGCAACGCGGCACCTGACTCCCCCTGGCTGCCGGTGGCCACCAATAAAACTTCCTCGGGTGGCAGATAACCCAGATCGCCCGCGGACACAGGCGAAAAATAGTCGTTGAGATACCCGGCAGCCCGTGCGCAGGCAGTCATATTGTGCAACGAGCGACCCAGCAGTCCCAGATACCGACCTGACACATGCGCCACGTGAGCCAGTGTCTGCAGTCTGGCGACATTACTGGCAAAGCAGGCAATCACAACGCGCCCCTTCGATTCCCTGACCGTCAGCAACAGATCTTCAAACAACTCTGACTCAGACAGTGAATGCCCGCTCTGGGTTGCATTGGTCGAGTCACACACAATCGAATCAATGCCCAGCTGGCCCAGCCGGAGAAAATCTTCAGGGTCTACAGCCGGCCCCACCACCGGCGCCGCATCCAGCTTCCAGTCTGCTGTGTGCAGCACGCGCCCGACTTCAGTGCTCAATAGCAGTGCGTTGGTTTCCGGGGTGGAATGGGTAATGGGTATCCAGCGCACCTCAAACGGACCCAGCTGCACGGTGTCGCCCGCCGCAACACAGTACACCGACGCATCAATGCCGCGCTGTCGCAGTTTGCGGACCAGCACCTGGCGGGTGAACGCAGTGGTAT
The DNA here is from genome assembly GCA_963974875.1 of uncultured Pseudohongiella sp. GTDB lineage: Bacteria > Pseudomonadota > Gammaproteobacteria > Pseudomonadales > Pseudohongiellaceae > Pseudohongiella. The sequence goes on from CAXBER010000001.1 coordinate 17,412, forward strand.
AGATGGGACAGCGCAACTGCTCCCACAAATGCGCAATCGCGCCGATATGATCCTCGTGTGCATGTGTGGCAATCAGACCGACCAGTTTATCACTGCGATTTGCGATAAACAGCGGATCAGGCATCTCCACCCGATTGCCGCCCGCCGCCGTTCTCTCAAAGGTAATACCACAGTCGACCATCAGCCAATGGCCGGCATGACCGTACAGATTCAGGTTCATGCCTATTTCGCCGCAACCGCCCAGCGGCACAAACCAGAAATCTTTATCTGTTGGAGTCATGCGACAATGTTACCATTACTGCACATAATCAGACACGGGAGACACGCACAATGCGCACTGTACTGGATAACTGTCTTAAACCTGCAGTCCTGCTGCTGTTCCTGATGGCTGCCGGACTGGCACATGCGGACATCTGGACCGATGCTGAACATGGATATGCCGACAATGACGGCACAAAAATCCACTACGCCACGGCAGGACAGGGCCCGCTGGTTGTCATGATTCACGGCTTCCCTGACTTCTGGTACAGCTGGCGACATCAGATGGAAGGCCTGAGCGACTATTTTCAGGTGGTTGCGGTTGACCAGCGGGGTTATAACCTCAGCGACAAACCGGCAGGCGATGAAAACTACGACATGAGCCTGCTGACGGCTGATATCGCTGCGGTCATCCGGCATCTGGGTCAGGACAGGGCTGTGATCGTGGGACATGACTGGGGCGGCATGGTCGCCTGGAATTTTGCCTTTGCGTATCCACAGATGGTCGACAGACTCGTTGTACTTAATCTGCCACACCCCAATGCCATGCTGCGAGAACTGACCATCAACCCCGAACAGCGCGCCAACAGCGGTTATGCGCAGCGCTTTCAGCAGGGCAAACCATCGGATCCGGACATCATGTTTGGTGGCCCCATGACACCGCAGACCCTGGCAGGCTGGGTACGCGACCCGGTTGTTCGCCAGCGTTATGTCGAGGCATTTGCCCAGTCCGACTTTGATGCCATGATTGCCTACTACAAGCGCAATTATCCGCCGCTGCCCGAATATTCCGAGACGCCACCGCCCTATACGGCACCAAGGCTTAACGTGCCATTGCTGGTTTTCCACGGACTGGATGACACCGCCCTGCATTCAGACGGATTAAATAATACCTGGGACTGGAATGACGCGGCCACAACCATCATGGCCGTGCCAGGGGCGGGTCATTTTGTGCAGCAGGACGCTGCAGAGACTGTTACCAATACACTGCGGTGGTGGTTGCAGGCAAACCGCTGACAGCATGCCCAACGCCCGGGCAACCGGCCCGGGCGCGGGGAATCACCGGATCCGAATCAATTGACCAGCTTGCCTTCACTCAGGCCGGTCTGGAAGTTACTCAGTGCATTGCTCATATTGGTTTCTGTGTCTGTCAGAAACCGCGCCCGCACGTCAAAGTTACCGTTTAACACCAGGTTGTCGCCAATACGCACGGCAGTCCGGGGGTCGCCCCGCGCTGCCAGGTTGTTAAACGCCAGCCCCAGCGCACAGTGACCGCCACCAAAGGGAATATACTGATTGTGCCCAGAGTCTGTGGTGGCTGCTTTGAAACTCTCGGCATTTTCGGCACTGGCAAAACACCAGCTCACACCTTGCAGATCAACCTTGTGGGCGCTGCAATCCGCCACCTGAATCATATGCTGATCAAAGGCAGCTACCGGATCATAGACAATCACCGCATCCCCGTCCTTGCGTGAAAAACCCACACCGTCATTGTTAATGACGGCCGGATGGGTCTCTTCCTGAGCCACAACTGCAAATGCGCTGAGCATCAGTGCTGATGCCAGTACCCCTGTCAAAAAGGATGTTTTTGTTCTCATCTTTCCACCTCATGTGAACATCAGAAATTTAGTATCAGTAAGTTGATACTGCACAATACCATTAAAAAACAATCCGTAGCTTGTGCCCGGCGTACTCAATAACATCACCCTGCACAAGCTTCTTCCTTTTCTGCAACTCTACCGTTCCATTCAGTAGTACCTTACCCTCAGCAACCACCGCTTTGGCCTCGGCGCCACTGCCGGCCAGCCCCTCAAACTTCAGGACCTTGTAGAGCTCCACTGGGATGGTATGGACCTGAACATCAACAATGGCGGATTCTTGGGCGAATTCCTGGGCGGATACGTTGGTCATGACTGGTTCTCATCGCTGACCAGCCGGATGCCGGTCTTCTCGATATCAATAATGCGTTCCTTGTAGAGTATACCGATACTCTTCTTAAAAGCAGATTTACTCATGCCAAATAATTTTTTAATCTGTTCAGGGTCCGATTTGTCACTCAGTGGCGCAAACCCTCCCTGCTTTTCCAGATAGGTCCTGATCTTTGCTGCCTGCTGATCCAGCGCGGCCTTGCCACTTTGCAATGCGAGATCAATCCTGGCATCCGGCCGGATATGTTTGATATAGCCTTTGATTGACTGCCCGAAACTCAGACGCTGACCCACATCTGCAGCATGCAGCACGCCCCAGTGGGTGTGATTGATGATGGCCTTGTGGCCCAGTTCAGTGCTGTTGGCAATGATCAGGTCGACTGGCTGACCGGCCCTGAAATAGTGACGCCGGTCATCATCCAGAAAACGCTCGATTTTGGATGAAGCAACAATGCGGCCATGCACCTTGTCGACATAGACATATACCAGATATGACTGTTCCTGCTGCATCGGTCGATGCTGCTCCATGTAGGGTACCAGCAGATCCTTCTCCAGGCCCCAGTCCAGAAACGCACCGACATCATTGACATCCACCACCGGTAGATAGGCAAACTGACCGACCGTGACGGTTGGCATCCTGGTATTGGCCACCAGCCGGTCTTCACTGTCCAGATAGAGAAAGACCTTTACTTTGTCACCTACGCTCAGGCCGGCGGGAACCGAGCGGCGCGGCAACAACACCTTGCCCAGGTTGTCTGCATCCAGAAAAACACCATTGGCTGTGGTTTCCAGCATGGGCAGGGTATAAATGTGTCCGATCTCTGTCATGGTTTTCTCTAGTAGTAGGTAGCCGCGCCGGGCCCTACCGGCAAGCCAAGCAGGAATACCCACACGTAAAACAGCAGCACCCAGAATATAAGGAAGAATATCGAGAAAGGCAGCATGGTGGCGATCATGGTTCCAATGCCGATGTTGCGATTATAGCGCGTTGCCCATGCCAATATCAGTCCAAAGTAGCTCATCATGGGGGTTATGATATTGGTGGTCGAATCGCCAATCCGGTAGGCCGCCTGAATGAGCTCTGGCGCGTAGCCTATCAGCATAAGCATGGGCACAAAGACCGGCGCTGTCACTGCCCACTGCGCTGAGGCCGAGCCCAGCATCAAATTGACAAAGCAGCACATGAGAATAAAGAACACGAACACCACTGGTCCGGTCAACTCCGCGCCAATCAAAAAGTCCGCGCCGGTAACGGCAGTGATTATGCCAAGATTGGTCCAGCCAAAAAACGCCACAAACTGCGCCGCAAAAAACACCAGTACAACATACAGACCCAGCGTTGAAATTGCCGATGCCATGGCATCAATCACATCACGGTCATTCCGCATGCTGCCTGTCACCTTGCCATAGGCAAATCCGGTGACCAGGAAAAACAGAAAAATGAATGCAACGATACTGCGGAAAAACGGGCCGGAATTTCCACTGACCGGATCGCGCAGCGGTGCCTGCTCCGGAATGGCGAGTAATGCCATCACCCCAAACACAGCCAGTGCAGCAACTCCTGCCACCGCCAACCCCTTGCGTTCCGTTGGATTGAGCGACTCCATGCTTTTATTGTCCAGCACGGAGGGATCAGCCGCCGAGTCATCGTAAACGCCAAGTTTCGGTTCCACGATGTAGATGGTCACCAGCGACCCAACAATGGTAATCATGAAGGTACTGACCGCCATGAAATACCAGTTGGCCGTCGCAAACACTTCATAGGAGGGATCAATCAGCCGGGCTGCTTCCTGGGTAATACCGGCCAGCAGCGGATCAATGGTGCCAATCAGCAGGTTGGCACTGTACCCGCCGGATACGCCGGCAAAGGCAGCGGCCATCCCTGCCAGCGGATGACGTCCAAGCGCAAGAAATATGGCGCCTGCCAGCGGCACCAGCACTACATAGCCCATTTCTGAGGCTGTATTTGAGATAACCCCGGCAAACACGATAGCAATGGTCACTACATGTCTGGGAGCACTCAATACAATCCCGCGCACCATGGCCGACAGCAGGCCGGATTTTTCTGCAATGCCAACACCCAGCATGGCAACCAGCACAACCCCCAGCGGCGCAAAATTCACGAAATTGCTTACCAGATTCTCCAGAATCCGGCGCAGACCGGCAGCGTTCAGCAAGCTGACCGCTTCTATCATGGTACCCTCTGCAGCCGATGGCCGCGGATCCTCTACTGCAACACCCATGGCACCAAACAGCCCGGACAACAGCACCATGCCAAAGGCCAGAATCGCGAACAGGGTTACCGGATGCGGCAGCAGGTTTCCCAGCCACTCGACCGAGTCGAGGAACCGGGTAAACCAACCTTTTCTGACCGTGCCGCTGTTATTGCTGCCTGTATTGCTGCCTGCGCTGGGATCCGCCATTAACGCAGCCGGTCGGCAATCTCTGCCACGGTACTTGCCAGACCCTGGTAACGCACCTGGGTCGCCCCGCTGCGACTTTCAGCCTGACTGTTCAATCCTGCCACCATACCGGCCAGCTGACTGGCCACCTGTGCATCGCGAGCGCCACGCGCCAGTGCGGCATCAGCCTGATCCAGTGCAGCAGATAGTGCATCTACCTGTCCGGCATCTATCACATTGCTGCGGACCAGCTGATCAATATACGCCCTGGCCACGACCGGTTCGGCCGGCCATGTGCGACGGGTCTGCGTCTGCACATTGTAAACGGCGTCCGGATCCATGAAGGATGCCGCAGCAATTTCATTGGCAGACAGATAATCGCTTGGTGTCAGCTCGAGCACATCCAGGCCGCGGGCGATTTCGGTGCCATAAATAAGGCCACCATGCCAGTACGCTGACCAGTAACCACCGGTTATCAGTTTTTCTTCATCGACAGGTCCGCGATCAAAAAAGGCTATCTCCACCGGATTGGAAGAATCGGTGAAATCAATCACTGAGATGCCACCCTGATACCAGGCCTGCGCCAGAATATCGCGACCAGGCACTGGCACCAGCGACCCATTGTGGGCAACGCAGTTTTCAGTGTCGCTTTGCGGTGCCGGCATCTTGTAATAGCTGCGGAACTGCAGTTTGCCATCCACAATATCGTAAATTGCGTCGGCTCCCCAGGTCAGCGGATCCGCTGCGCGACAACGCGGCCGTGAACCACCACCCCATTCATCGGTAAACAGTACCTTGGTACCATCATTGTTGAATGTCGCAGAGTGCCAGTAGGCAAAACCAGTATCAATAACCTGGTCAAGACGCACCGGATTCACCGGGTCGGATATGTCAATCAGCAGGCCGTTGCCGGAGCAGGCACCCGCAGCCAGACCAATTTCCGGATAAGCCGTGATGTCATGGCAGTGATTGGTTTCACTGGTACGCTGGGTACCCGGCCCATGATCTCCGCCCTCCCAGAGACCAGCCAGCACACCTGACTCGGGGTCCGCGAAGATGAACGGGCTGTTCACAATCCGGGCTTCCTGTGGTCGCGCCAGCGGAATCTGGATGATGTCTATCCGGAAACGGGATGTATTGGGATCCTCGTAGGGGGAGTCATTGGAGCAACCTTCCAGCTCGTCGCCGGAGCGCACAACACTGGTACCTGAATTATAGACATACAGATTCGACTCATCTTCAGGGTCAGGAATCACAGTATGGGTATGGGAGCCACGGCAGGTTTGCACGGCGGCAACCTGCACTGGCATGGTCATATCAGTGATATCGAATATCCGGACACCCCGAAAACGTTCATCACTGATGGCATCCGCCACGCCCTGCAATCCACAATCCAGACGACCCCGCGTCTGCTCGACCGACATGATCAGCAGGTTGCCATAAATGGTCACATCGCCCTGCCCACCGGGACAGACGATGGAGCTCAGCAACTCAGGCGCCAGAGGGTTGTCCAGACTGTAGAGGTTGTATCCATGGTAGTTGCCGGCCACCGCGACGTTGCCGGCAAACGCCAGATCGGTGTTGGCAAAATTCAGCAGACTGGGGCGTGGCTCTGCTTCCTCATCATCCAGATCGGCAGCCTGTGGCTCAGTCTGACCCGCCAGCGCCCTCACCCGGCTCATGGGCAGTCCCTGCGGGTTTTCGGGATCAAAAAATCCATCCGGCTTGGGCAACGCGGCCAGCAGATTCATGTTCATTGAGGCCTGACCGGCATCATAAAACCCGGCGGCAAGGTTAACCCGCGGGTCCGGCGAGAACCCGGCCAGCATACCTGTCATGCGTTCAATTTCAGACGTCTGGTCGGCAGTCACTTCCGACGTAAACTCAAACAGGACGGAGTCCTGAGCCGAGCCCGGCTGATCCAGCAGATCCTCAACCATGGTCAGTGCACCTTCATGATGCCTGATCATCAGTTCCAGGAAAAGGGAATCAAACTCGGCACCTGACAATGACGCCAACCGGGTCATATCGGCCTCACTGATCATGCCGGGCATCATTTCACTGTGCATGTCATCATGCATGCCATGCCCGCCGGCAGGCAGCGTCAGCGGCTGATTTCTGCTCTCCAGCCACTCCTCCATCATGGCGATCTCATCTTCCTGCGACAGCGAAATTCGCTGCGCGATGGTGGTCACGGTATCACGCTGGGCGCGTTCAGCGACCAGTGCACTCATCTCGACCGCCTGGGCGTGGTGGGCAATCATGCCCTGCATGAATTTCACGTCCGCATCGGTAAAGCGCAGGCTCACCAGGTTGGACGCTTCAGTACTTGATAAGGTGCGGCCTGGCTGACCGGGGGCACCGGGCTGGACAATCGGCACCTGGGCCAGGGCAACGGATGTGGTCATTGCTGCAACAGCTGCCAGCAATGTGGCTCTGGCGTGGCGGCGGAACGGTGTAGATCTTAAAGAATAAGAGGAACGCATTGCAGTAGCTCCGGTGTCAGAAAAAGGACTCCGGTCAAGAATAAAACGTCAGGCCTGCGAATTCCAGAAAATCCGTACACCTGACCGTCCTGACTACGTCAAATACCTCACACTTGTCAGAAATTTCTGGTCATTTTGCAGTGAGGAATGCCTACCTCTGCAAACTCTGCACCAATCTGCACATATCCCAGCGACTCATAAAACCCGACAGCTGTTGTTCTTGCATGTAATGTGGCGGTTTTGACGCCCCTCGCCATCAGCCACTGTTCAACCCGCTGCATCAGCTTGCGTCCAAGACCCTGCCCCTGATAATCGGGGTCAACTGCCATCTGGCGGATTTTCACCGCTTGCCCTGTCAATGACACGACGACCAGGCAGGCAACTGGTCGCGACTCTGTGTTCAACAACCCAAAATGCAACTGTCGGCTTTCCTCAGTGAGGTTTTCATCCCAAAGCGACAGTCCCAGCGGCTGCCGCAGGACACGCTCACGAAGTGCAAGTGTCTGTTTGTATGCGTCGGAGCCATAATCCATCGATGCAAACCGCAGACCGCCCGCCACTGCCCCGGCAGGCTCTTGCCTTGTAGCCTCTTGACCGGCGACCTGCTGCGCCCAACTTTCGCTGACCACCTGCGCACAGTCATCAACTGCAGAGTGCAGAGAACCTGATATGCCGGATCCGGGTTTGTCAGCCTTCATGGTGTGATGCCTTTTCCTTGCTTCAATTTGTACAAACGGTTTTCAGGGTAAGCAGTATACCCGGGGCAGCATTCGGGAACTGTTTTTCAACAGCCTGATAGACCCGCCGGCAATTTTATCGTAGATTCAACCCATGATGAAAAAATTACAACTACCACTCATCGTACTGTTTTTGGCTGCCTGTTCCGGCGACGTTGCCGACCCTGCGCCGGTTCGCAGCTTTGACATGGTACTGCGCGGCGGCACTGTGTACTCGGGGGACAACCAGCCTCCGATAACCGGTGATATTGCCATCAACGGGCGACTTATTGCTGCCGTGGGTGATCTGGGCGACTTTGCGGCCGGGCAGATCATTGATGTCAGCGGACTGGCCGTCATGCCGGGTTTCATCGATATCCACAGTCATGCCCTGAGTGACAACCGGGATGAGGGCATCTTTGGCTGGCCGGATGCCGAAAACCTGATTCGCCAGGGCGTCACCACCGTTGTTGGCGGCAACGATGGCAGCTCCCCCATCCCTCTGGCCGACAGTTTTGCTGAAATCGCGGCCCTGCCACCGGCAGTCAATTTCGCCAGCTTTATTGGCCACGGTTCCATTCGCGGACTTGTGGTGGGCGAGGACGACCGCCTGTCAACAGAGGACGAGCTGGATCTGATGCGTGAACAGGTGGCGCTGGGCATGGAGCAGGGTGCTTTTGGCCTGTCTTCCGGCCTTATCTATACGCCCGGCCGCTTTGCCGACACCGAAGAAGTTATCGAACTGGCAAAGATCGCCGGACAGCATAGTGGCATGTATATCAGTCATATGCGCGAGGAAGGCCTGGCGTTGCTGGAAAGTGTTGCCGAAACCATTCGCATCGGCGAGGAAGGTGGGCTTCCCACGCAGCTGACTCACCACAAAGTGGTTGGCGCACCCATGTGGGGCAGCTCGGCGCTTACCTTGCAGATGGTGGACGAGGCCATCGCGCGCGGCGTTGATGTCTCCATTGATCAGTATCCCTATACCGCCTCCTCCACCAACCTGCTGATCCTGTTTCCCGGCTGGAGCCTTGATGGTGGCCGGGACGCCCTGCTGGGCAGGATGGCAGATCCTGCGCAACGCCAGCGCCTGCGTAACGACATTGTCTATAACATCGAGGTTGATCGCGGCGGCAATGATCCGGCCAATGTTGCGCTGGCCGGCTGCCCACACGACACCAGCCTGAACGGACTGAATCTGACCGAAGTACTGATGCTTCAGGGCCGCGAGGCCAGCAAGGCCAATGCGGCCGAGTTGCTGATGGAACTGGTTGAAGCCGGCAATTGCAGCGCTGTTTTTCACGCCATGGTGGAGGAGGACGTACACAACATCATGCGTCACCCGCGCACCATGATCGCGTCCGATGGTGGTGTTGAAGGTCCGTCAGCCAGAGCCGTACACCCACGCAGCTACGGCACCTTTGCGCGACTGATCGGTCACTACGCGCGTGATCTGGGGATTATTCCGGTCCATACCGCTATTCACAAAGTGACCGGCATGCCGGCCGACCGATTGCAGATGACTGACCGGGGGCGTCTGCAGGCCGGCGCCATCGCCGATATAGCCGTGCTGGACATTACCGGTGTGCGGGAAACAACCACCTTTGCTGATCCGCACCAGTATGCCGAAGGCGCCATCCATGTGTTTGTGGCGGGCCAGGCGGTGTTGCAGGATCAGGCTATGACGGGTGTCCGTCCGGGCACAATTATTCGCTCCACGGATTATCGCTGACGGGTGGCTTCCATGTTTCTGTCAGATACGTGCACAAACATAAGAACCAGCCTGCCGGGGCATCTGGTTGTGCTGATGGCCATCGCCTTGTGGTTTCCGGCACAACTACATGCGCACGGCAGCGTGGTTGATGGCGGTGACGGCTGCACTATTCAGATGGATTTTTACAGCGCCCACTTCACTGTTTTCCAGCCGGAAACACGCCAGCATCGTGAATATTGCGAAGACCTGCCCGATGTCACTGAAAGCGTATTTGTCATGGAGTATCTGCACAATTCGCTGCGGGAGGTGCCAATTGAATTTCGTATCATCAGAAACACCAGTGAACTGGGACGATTTGTCAAATGGTCGGATATTGAACAAATGGGTGATCTGAGCGACCTCACAGTGTTCTATCAGACCGTGTCTCCGCAACCTGACGGTGTGCTGACCGTGCTGCATGAATTCAGGGAACCGGGGGACTATGTGGGAATAGTGGTTGCACCACACCCGACTCAGCCTCAGGTATATCACGCCGTTTTCCCCTTCCGTGTCGGTGGACCTCTGATACCGGTCTGGTTCTGGCCAATCGCTGTCATGGCCGCTGGTGCTGTCATCATCCGGCGGCGGCGTAAACCAGCCGGGAGTCCGATGTGAAGATACTGTTACACCTGCTGCCACACTTGCTGCCAAAAATCCTGATCAGTGCTGCACTGCTGGTCTGCCTGTTTGCTCCTGCAATGGCTCCTGCAATGGCTGCTGAAATGGTTGCTGAAATTTCCGCGCCAAGTTCCCCTGCCGGACTCAGCGTGACCATGACAAGTCAGCTGTCACCTCTCAGTATCAATCAAATGCACAGCTGGGAGATCCGTTTACAGGACAGCGATGGTAACGCAGTCGCCGATGCTGAGATTGAAGTTCGCGGCGGCATGCCGGCGCACAATCACGGCCTGGCCACCCAGCCTCAGGTGACCCGTTATCTGGGGGACGGACGCTATCTGCTGCAGGGCGTGCGCTTCCATATGGCCGGTGCGTGGGAACTGCAACTGCTGATAAATCTCAACGGTACAACCTATCGTTCTGTCCTGAATCTGGAACTGTAACCATGCTGACCCGGTTATGAACAGACTCTCTAAAGCAGCCATCGCGGTGCTCCTGGTGACGCTGGGTTATCTTGGCTGGCAGTATGTGCCCGCGCCATTGCCTGCGAACTGGAGTGACACCGAACTGGCAACCATCCAGTCATTGTGGCTGGGTAGCCTGCCGCCGCTGCCGCCTGATGTCGGCAATGCTGTGGCAGATGATCCGCGGGCAGCTGAACTCGGTCATGCATTGTTTTTTGATACCCGTCTCAGCGCCAATAACGCCGTGTCCTGCGCCACCTGTCATCAGCCCGGGCTCGGGTTTACTGATCAGCTTAAGGTCGGTGCTGGCATTAGCATGGTCGACCGCAACACCATGGCATTGCCGGGCGCTGCCTACAGCCCCTGGTACTTCTGGGACGGACGCAAGGACAGCATGTGGTCGCAGGCGCTGGAGCCTCTGGAAAACCCCAAAGAACATGGCACTGATCGGCTACAGGTGGCCAGACTTGTTTTTAATGATCCGGATTACCGGCAGCGCTACACAGAACTGTTTGGGGAACTGCCTGACCTCAGTGATGACACGCGCTTTCCGGCACACGCCTCGCCCATCACCAATCCGGAACAGCAGCAAGCATGGGCCGCCATGCGCGAAGAGGATCAGATAGCGATCTCGGCTGTATTTGCCAATACCGGCAAGGCGCTGTCCGCCTATCAACGCAAATTGATGCCTGGCCCGGCCCCGTTTGACAGCTACGCGGCAGCACTCAAGGACAACGCTGTGACTGCGGATGATCACGCACTGAACCGTGACCAGATCGCGGGCCTGAAACTGTTCATTGGCAAGGCACAATGTGTTAACTGTCACAACGGTCCGTTGTTTACCAATAACTCGTTCCATAATACGGCGGTTTTGTCAGCGCCCGGCGCGCTCCCGGCCGCCGGCCGGTCCGAAGGCCTGCGCAAGGCAATGCAGGATCCCTTTAACTGCCTCGGGCAATTCAGCGATGCGGATCCCGCCGAGTGTCAGGAACTGCGTTTCGCGCGGGGCGGAGATGAAATGATTGGCGCCCAGCGCACCGGCAGTCTGCGCAACCTGGCGCAGTCCGCTCCTTATATGCACGCTGGGCAGATCACCAGCCTTGCGGATGTGATTGAGCATTACAATGCGGCTGAAATTGCCGTCATTGGACATAACGAGGCCAAACCCCTGCGACTGAGAGCCGTAGAGAAAAAACAATTGATCGCGTTTCTTGACGCGCTTAACGGACCGTTGGCCACCGCGTCGCGCTGGCTACAGGCGCCGGAATCCAAACAATAACAACCGGAGGGAGTAGACCATGCAATATGCGCGATTGAAGGCCCTGGGGGCTGTCGCTGTTATCCTCACCGCCAGCCTGTCCGCGAACTACGCACAACAAACCGCTACCTATACAGCACCGCGCACCGAATGGGGGACACCGGACCTGCAGGGCAACTGGTCTATTGCCACACAGACAACACTGGAGAGACCTGATCGCTACAACGGTCAATTGGTCCTGTCGGCTGAGCAGGCGCAGCAGTTTGAAGCGGCGGTGCAGGCCCGCAATGCAGCGGCCAGCGCACCGAGCGATCCGGCGCGGGATGCACCGCGCACCGGCATCAATGTGGGCGGGTATAACAATTTCTGGATGGATCCGGGTGAACGACTGGCCGTAGTCAACGGTCAGATTCGCTCATCCATCATGATAGATCCGGCTGATGGCAAGCTCCCATACAACGATACCGGCCGTGCCAACCATCAGGCAACCATGGCCATTCGGGAATCCTATGATGGTCCGGAAGTACGCCCCATGGGTGAACGCTGCCTGGTCGGTTTTGGTTCCACAGGCGGTCCGCCCAAACTCCCGGTGTCATACAACAACAATACCCAGATCGTGCAGAACAGGGATTACGTGGTGCTGCTGGCAGAAATGAATCACGACGCCCGTATCGTTCGGCTGAACAAGGAATTCCGCGACCCACCGACCAATGACTGGCTGGGGGATTCTATCGGGTATTACGAAGGCGACACGCTGGTGGTGGAAACTACCAATTTTCATCCGCAACAAAGTTTCCGCTCGTCGCTGACTCATCGTTTTTACGCATCGCCGCAGATGCATGTAACCGAGCGATTCACCCGGGTCAGTGATGACGTCATTCTGTACGAGTTTACCGTAACAGATCCGGAGAACTATTCTCAACCATGGCGCGGTGAAATGCCCATGAACCGGACCAGCGAACCGCTGTACGAATATGCCTGTCATGAAGGCAACTACGCGATGCCGGGCATACTGGCCGGTGCCCGCCGTGCAGAAGCTGATGGTGTACCCTATGCACCGACCTACAGCTTCTGAGCCGGTGAATTAATAAGGACAGGGTAAAGAGAGGCAGTGTAAAGAGGCATAATGGCAAGAGGCATCGGGAAAGGAGGCACTTTAGAAATTGATTCGGGCGGACAGCTGCAAACGGTTGAGCTCCCCTTCAATACCCACTTTGGTACTGCGGAAGCCGTAAAGATATTCCAGGATGAATGTGGTGTGTGAGACCGGGCTCCACATCACATTGGCATGTGCGGAACGCGCCTCCCGGGTCATGCCACTGCCTGCCGTCACCGGCAAATCGGCTCGCGAAAAACCCAGCGCCAGCGTAGAACGCAAGGTGTCCGTCCAGTAGTGCTGGTACGCCAGAGTCCCACCGTACGAAGTCCGCAGCGATAGTGAGTCATTACCGTCAGCGTATGCATCAGCCACCGTGCTGCCAATATATCGACCCAGCGCATTGCCGTAACCGAACATGAGTCTGACGTTATCCAGTGTGCCAACATTGATGACACCGGTGGCACTGACTGCCCCGCCCCATTTTTTTTGATCACGCGTGCCGGCGGCCTGATAGGCTACCCGTCGTGCCATCGCGGATACTGTCATATTGCCCCAGTCCTGCCAGGACTGCCATCTGACAACGGTGTCTGGCATGCGCTCATCATTGGTAACTGTCATACCGGACATGCCGGGCCGCGCAATCCGGCTGAGAGGCTCTTCCAGCGAAATCATCCACTGTGAGCTGTCATCAGCCGCATTGTGCGTCCAGCGCAGCAGAGACTGTCGAACAACAATGTTGCCTACCGCTATGGCTGCATGCGTATCGGCCAGCGCTGCCGCGTTGGTGAATGCCGAATACGTTTGCCCGGCCAGTGCACCTCCCAGCCGGACGTAGAAGTGGCGCAGCCGCGGCGAATAACTGCTGGCCGAACCTGCCCAGTCATATTCAATCAGCAGTCCCGCATCACCCAGCGCTGTGGGTGATGATGCCCGCAACCAGAGCCGGCTCTCTTTTGCATGTGAATGCGTATCATGTGTCACATAATTCCGGCCATCCCGAAGCGGTATGCCGGAGACCACAAATAACTGATCACTCATGCTTTCGCCGGGTTGGGCACTATCGCTGACCAGTGTGCTCAGCTTGGCATATCCACCTATATCCAGCGTGCTGCCGGTCTGGGCTACGGCAGTGCTCAGACATAACAGCCCGACAACGATAAACAAACCAGATTGCTGCGGCGACACTAACCGCATTCAGAAACCCCGATATAATTGGTGACAGGTATCACAGGTACCACGTATCTGCTCCAGAATGGCCGGCAGCTCAGCGATCTGTTCATTGCCGGCAGCCTGCTGCAGGGCCGCGCTGTAACGCGCCAGAGTATCCGCAAGAGCCGCAAACTCCTCACCAGCACTGTCACTTAAGGCCAGGCGGCTGCGCACGGCCAGTATGCCTGCGGCCGACTGTTGCAACTCACTCGCTATGAGTTCCATCTGACGCGAATGCCGGCGCTGCGCCTGTTCAATATCGTCGACTGTACGGTGCTGGTCATAGACCAGCACATTGAGTCTTGCCATCAGAACATCCAGATTCTCTACCATCAGGTAGTGCAGTGCGTCATCGCGGACAGCTGCAGTATCGTTAACCGGTTGCGGACCCTGTCCCGAACAGGCGGACAACAGCACCCAGAGTGCTGCCGCTGCAAGCACTTTGCCTGCGGTCCGACTCGCCATTGTTACGGCTTTTCCTCAACTGCGCTGACGTCAACCGTACTGGCTTCAACCGCACTGTCTTCCACCAGTAGTGCCAGCGCTCCATCGCAGGTGACATTGCAGGCGGTACCAAAACTGTCCTGGGCAATATACAGGGCTATCATCAGGGCCAGTGCTGTTTCACCGAACCCCAGCATCGATCCGAGCAGCCCCACCGCTGAAATCACCGCACCACCGGGCACGCCGGGCGCGGCCAGCATCACCACCCCCAAGGTCAGTATAAACGGGATCATGACTGAGAGCGGCGGAATGTCCAGACCACTGCGCATGCTGATAACAGCGATGGCGCAACTGACAATGGTGATGGTTGAGCCTGACAGATGCGTGGTGGCAAACAGAGGCACCGTGAAATTGGCAACATCCTCACGCACGCCATTACGTTTGCTTGACTGCAACGATACCGGAATAGTCGCTGCACTGGACATGGTGCCCAGTGCAGTAAAGTAGGCAGGCAACATGTTCCTGATCAGCGTAACGGGTGACTTGCCAGTCTTGAAACCGGCCAGCGTAAACAGCACCAGAATCCACACCCAGTGCATGATGACAGCCAGCAGCAGCACCACGCCGAACGTTCTCAGCGTGGTGAATACCGTGCCGGCCGATGCCATTTCCGCAAATACCCCGGCAATGTAAACCGGCAACATGGGAATAATAGCCTTGATCAGCAACCACTGAATGATGTCGCGCCCCTGATCCGACAGATCACGCAACCCCTGCGCGCCGGTCGCTGCCATCCCCAGTCCCATTACAAAGGCCAGCATCAGCGCAGTCATCACATTGAACAGCGGCGGCACCGTCACTGTTACATACGGCAACAAGGCCGACCCTGCAGCCTCAGTCCATGAGTCAGGACCACCGGCAAATATCGGCACCACCACTGAAGCCACCAGGAATGCCAGCGTACCGGCGACCAGTGTCGAGAAGTAGGCCAGTCCCAGCGACCTGCCCAGCAGGCGCCCGGAATTATTGGGCAGCGCTGCGATTCCACTACTGATAAAAAACAGAATCAGTAACGGAATTGTGAAGAACAGCAATTCCCCGAACAATGCCTTGACGGTGATCAGAATTCGGGTCACCCAGTCCGGCGCAAACAGGCCCAGCACTATGCCCAGTACAATTCCGCCCAACAGTTTAAGAATCAATCGCATAGCTGACATCCATTTGCCACAGAAACAATATGGGAATACTAACACCGCGACCGCAGGCTTTGCAGCTTTTAACCCTGGCGCAATTGTGTCTTGGAGACGTCTGGATTATGATCGTGGCATCATAAAAACAGGGAAAACGTCATGAAATCACTCTCAATGCAACTCCTGCTGCGCCGGACCGCACTGGCCACAGCACTTCTGCTCGGCTCAGCAGCCGCACTGGCACAATCTGCCGGCAACTCCATCAATATGATCGATGCTGCGGAATTTGGCATTACCCCACAGGAAATTGCCACAATCCGGTCGCAGATGCAGGCGGCAGTTGATGGCGATCATATTGCAGGCGCACTGCTCCTGGTCGGCAACAGCGACGGCGTTGGCATGCTGGAAACTGTCGGCACCCAGGGTCCCGGCGACAGCACGCCGATTGATGCCGAGACCATCTTCCGCATCTACTCCATGACCAAACCTGTCATCAGTGTTGCAGCCATGTCTCTGGTGGAAGACGGTCTGCTGAAAGTGGAAGATCCGGTCAGCAAGTACATCCCGGAGTTTGCCAGTCTGGAGGTCATCAATAACGAAACCGGTGAGCGACGCCCGGCACGGAATGTGATGACTGTTGAGCATCTGCTGACGCACAAGTCGGGTCTGGTCCAGTCCATTTTTGCGATGGGTACCACACTGGGCAACCTGTATGAAGAATCTATTCCGGCAGACGGCAGCCTGACCAACCAGGAAGTCGCCAAACGTCTGGGCAGCCTGCCGTTGCTGTTTGAACCGGGCACCGCCTGGCATTATGGCCACTCAACCGATGTGCTTGGCGCGGTGCTGGAAGTGGCAGCCGGCAAGCCTCTGGATGCCATTCTCAATGAGCGCATCTTTGGGCCACTTGGCATGGACGAAACCACATTCTGGGTGCCGGCAGCCAAGGCAGCCCGCATTGCCGAACCCATTCACGGCGAAATGGCAGACAACACCATTGTGCGACCTTTCCTCTCAGGCGGTGGCGGTCTGAACTCCACCACTGAGGACTACGTCCGGTTTGCCCAGATGCTGCTCGAAGGTGGTGAATACCGCGGCCAGCGCATTATCGAGGAATCAACACTTGCCCTCATGTCTGAGGAACGCCTGACACCGGACGTGGCTCGAGACTACTTCTTCTATGGAAATCGTGGCGGCTGGAGCATGGGTTTCCACCTGCAGCCAAACGATCCGGCGGATCCGGCCAAGGGTAGTAATTTTGGCTGGCGCGGTATCGGCGGCACACTGTTTGCGGTCGACCCGGTAAATGACTACTTCATGATCTACATGGAACAGAAACGCGGCGGCCCGCGCGGCGCACCGTTTGATAACAGCACGGCGCAGCGTGTGGTCAGCCAGGCCATAGGCAACTGATGCAATCCAGACAGCTGACGTTGCGCCTGGCACTGCTGGGCGCCCTGCCGTTTGCCGCATTCAGCGTACTGCTTGCACTGGGCGTGCGGCAGATACCGTGGCTGGGTAATGTCAGCGAATTGCTCAGCAGCTACTCTCTGGTGATTGCCGTGTTTATGTGCGGCATTCACTGGGGGCAGTATCTGCAGCAGAACGACCAGCAGTTTGTGAACCTGTTCCTGGTCAGTAATATCCTGACTGTGCTGCTCTGGTTTGCATACCTGCTGATTCCGGTCCGATTGTTCCTGATATTTGCCCTGATTGTATTCATCGCGATCCTGCTGATCGATACCCGACTGCTGGCGCGGTCGCTGATCACAGCGTCCTACTTCAAAACCCGGCTGATTGTTACTTCGGTTGTAGGCGTGTTCCTGCTACTGGCAATTTACGCCATCTGACACTTGCACTAATCATTCATTCCACGCATGATCAGTCCCTGCAGACACTGCTAAAACAACAACAAAAACTGTAAGAACTGTAAGGAGTAGCGATGACAACTGCCGCATCAGCTGTACCCGACGACAAAGCCGCCACTGCCAATATGCGTAAAGTCGCACTGACCTCACTGGCTGGCACCTCAATTGAATGGTATGACTTCTTTCTGTACGGCACTGCCGCCGCACTGGTTTTCCCGACGCTTTTCTTTCCTGCCGATATGCCGGTCATGGTCGCGCTGATTGCGTCGTTCAGCACATTTGCTGTTGGTTTTATCGCACGCCCGCTGGGCGGCATCATATTTGGTCACTTCGGTGACCGGGTCGGTCGCAAAAAGGTGCTGGTTGTTGCTCTGATGATGATGGGCGTTGCCACAACATTGATCGGTGTGCTGCCTGGTTACGCAACCGCCGGCGCGGCTGCTCCCATCATGCTGGTTGTGCTGCGCTTTGTGCAGGGGCTGGCCATAGGCGGACAGTGGGGAGGCGCCATGCTGCTGGTGACAGAAACTGCACCGGCAGACAAGCGCGGCTGGTACGGGGCGTATGCCCAGGCAGGGGCTCCGATTGGCGTCATCCTGGCCAACCTGGCATTTCTGGCGATCAGCTATTCGGTTTCCGAAGAAGCCTTCATGAGCTGGGGCTGGCGAATTCCGTTTATGGCCAGCATCGTGCTGATTGGTATTTCAATGTACGTGCAGTTGCACCTGGAAGATACGCCCGCCTTCAAGGAACTTGAACGTCTCAAGAACCTGAAACAGCAAACCGGCCAGGCATCCACGGGGGAGCCCGTCCAGCCTCCGGAAGAAGCATTTGCCGAAGTCATCGCCGAACATCCGACACCACCGGCGCGCTCTCCCGTACTGGAGGCACTCAGACTGTACCCCGGACGAATCTGTCTGGCCGCAGGTGCCTTCCTTTCCATTCAGGTAACCTTCTACATCATGATCGCCTTTGTGGTGGCCTATGCCAGCAGCCCTGACGGCGTGGGTCTGCCCCGCACCACGATGCTGGCTGCCGTGCTGATAGGCTCGGTGATACAGATACCGTTTCAGTTCTGGGCCGCCGGATATTCAGATCGTCACGGTCGCCGGCGCATCTTCATGTTCGGCGCTATCATGACCGGGCTGTGGGGGTTTGCGCTGTTCCCGCTGATAGACACTGGCAACTTCTATCTGATCACCCTGGCAATTGCTGCGGGCCTCAGTTTTATGGGGCTGCAATACGGCCCGCAAGCCGCGTTCTTCACTGAACTGTTCTCAACCCATGTTCGCTATTCCGGTGCCTCGCTGGGTTACCAGATCGGTGCCATCGTCGGCGGCGCCCTGGCCCCGACAATAGCTGTACTGCTGTGGAATTCCTACGGAATATTTTACGTGTCAGTTTATATTGCCCTCGCAGGCGCACTGACACTGGCGTCAGTGTGGATGCTCACCGAGACGCACGGGACGGATATCCACGCATAGGTAAAAGGGGACGGAGGATATTAATTCGGGCACGCGGGCGTTTGTTCCGTGCCCGATGCAAACCCAACCCGCATCCACGGGAATACAGCAATTTGATCTGCCTATTAGTACTAGTGCGGGTTTTCGGTTCACTCCCATGTCCGTGGGGAACTCGCTGAATTAATGGCATCTGAAATGGAAGCTACCGGTTCATCCCCACGTCCGTGGGGAACACCTGATCCATTACATCCTGACGTTTCTGGGCCTCGGTTCATCCTCACGTCCGTGGGGAACACTCAAAACCTCGACCTTCTTCAAGGGGACTGAGCGGTTCATCCCCACGTCCGTGGGGAACACTTTTTCATTCAGCGCCCAATGCTCACCGCGCCTGGTTCATCCCCACGTCCGTGGGGAACACCCAGCCTCCAGCAGTGGCCGGATCCGCTGATGCGGTTCATCCCCACGTCCGTGGGGAACACTCTACTGTCCTTCAGGGTCGCTGTTCTTTTGACGGTTCATCCCCACGTCCGTGGGGAACACTTCCTGATCTTCCTCTCGTATACTGCCGGTTTCGGTTCATCCCCACGTCCGTGGGGAACACCCGGTCTCAGCATAGAACTGGCGCTTCGCTGTCGGTTCATCCCCACGTCCGTGGGGAACACGCGCGTAGCGGTTTGCCGGCCGTTGCGAAATGCGGTTCATCCCCACGTCCGTGGGGAACACCACCCTCAACACAGGAGCATAACCAATGGACACGGTTCATCCCCACGTCCGTGGGGAACACCCTTCAGTCTTTGGTGTGGATCCGCGTATCGACGGTTCATCCCCACGTCCGTGGGGAACACCGGCTCGACTAGCCCTGGTCATGTCGCGACAACGGTTCATCCCCACGTCCGTGGGGAACACGGTAATCGTGTGCTCAGCCAGGTACTCGCCGCCGGTTCATCCCCACGTCCGTGGGGAACACATCAAGTGAATGTCCGCTGCGTGTTGTGGTGCCGGTTCATCCCCACGTCCGTGGGGAACACTGGTGATATTAATGAATTAGCGAGAGAGTTACCGGTTCATCCCCACGTCCGTGGGGAACACTTGATCATCCTCTCGTTGAATTCGATTTATATCGGTTCATCCCCACGTCCGTGGGGAACACAACTAGAGTACAGGTAGCATATAGCGGTTTGCCGGTTCATCCCCACGTCCGTGGGGAACACGTGGCGCTGTTGCCGTACTGCTCGCGAATCCACGGTTCATCCCCACGTCCGTGGGGAACACCATATAGCGGTTTGCCGTCAGATGTTCTGATTCGGTTCATCCCCACGTCCGTGGGGAACACGTATTGATGCTCTTAAGGAAGCGGCTGACTGGCGGTTCATCCCCACGTCCGTGGGGAACACCATCACATAGTGCCAGAACACAGCCTTGATTACGGTTCATCCCCACGTCCGTGGGGAACACCGCTATCGAGCTGCCTAATGTCGACCCGATCCCGGTTCATCCCCACGTCCGTGGGGAACACGTATTTATTGACTGGATGCGCTGGGAAAGATCCGGTTCATCCCCACGTCCGTGGGGAACACCGCTACCTGCGCCGCCCCATATGATCTGATATCGGTTCATCCCCACGTCCGTGGGGAACACCCATGCGCCTCGCTCGTTGTCTGACGGCATGACGGTTCATCCCCACGTCCGTGGGGAACACAAGCTGCTTTCTCTGGCCCGTAGCCGTTACCCCGGTTCATCCCCACGTCCGTGGGGAACACAATACTCAGTTTGATCTGTTGCCATTCTCATACGGTTCATCCCCACGTCCGTGGGGAACACTTGTCGTCAGCCTTCATGCCGGGCGGCAGATACGGTTCATCCCCACGTCCGTGGGGAACACCACGCAGCACGCTCACTTACCGCGCTTTTTACCGGTTCATCCCCACGTCCGTGGGGAACACAGCGTCTGCACCGATGCGACCTGTGCGGACATCGGTTCATCCCCACGTCCGTGGGGAACACGTGTAGGACCGGAACGGGTCTCGGATAACAACCGGTTCATCCCCACGTCCGTGGGGAACACAGCGGCTGATTATTGCGGATTTAGCACCACTACGGTTCATCCCCACGTCCGTGGGGAACACTGGCAAATCGTAGGCGGTTACATTCTTGACCGCGGTTCATCCCCACGTCCGTGGGGAACACTGAGATCGATACAGCATTTCCAAGCTGCACACCGGTTCATCCCCACGTCCGTGGGGAACACTGTATAGAAATTGCCTTCATGTGACCGAACACCGGTTCATCCCCACGTCCGTGGGGAACACGTCTAATGGCCTCAAAAAACTGTTTGGTATCACGGTTCATCCCCACGTCCGTGGGGAACACTGTTGCCGCAATGATCACGCTCAAAATCCACCCGGTTCATCCCCACGTCCGTGGGGAACACCACAACATTGGCTCTTGTGATGTTGGCCATATCGGTTCATCCCCACGTCCGTGGGGAACACATATCTATCTGTTTTCTCCGTAAATATCGTAACGGTTCATCCCCACGTCCGTGGGGAACACCAAGGAACCAGACCGTAGCGTCCGACTTTTCCCGGTTCATCTCCACGTCCGTGGGGAACACGAAGTAATGGTGAAGCTGCAAAGCGATTCAGACGGTTCATCCCCACGTCCGTGGGGAACACGAAGAGCATCCCAGCGAGATGGGAATCCGGCGCGGTTCATCCCCACGTCCGTGGGGAACACCGAAAACCAGCCGGCCAGTTGTCCAGGACACCCGGTTCATCCCCACGTCCGTGGGGAACACTGAAACAGATCGACGTCAATGGGACGCCATACCGGTTCATCCCCACGTCCGTGGGGAACACTCAGCATTCTCTGCCATCGATACGAGAATCATCGGTTCATCCCCACGTCCGTGGGGAACACGTCGGCGAACACCATCGGTCTCGCGCTGGTGCCGGTTCATCCCCACGTCCGTGGGGAACACGCGATAACGTCAACGTGCGCTGCGTCAAAGCCCGGTTCATCCCCACGTCCGTGGGGAACACTGCCGGAAGTGCTCGGCAGTCTCTTTTGAGTGCGGTTCATCCCCACGTCCGTGGGGAACACCAGCCGGAACCCATCCGTTAGCTGTAGCTGTACGGTTCATCCCCACGTCCGTGGGGAACACGCCCGATAACTACCCCTGTTTTGGCAATAGACCGGTTCATCCCCACGTCCGTGGGGAACACAATCGTATACCGAACGGGCGAACTTCTCCGGCCGGTTCATCCCCACGTCCGTGGGGAACACCTATTCGAGGACTCGACACAGTTATGTGTGACCGGTTCATCCCCACGTCCGTGGGGAACACTAACTGTACCGCTGCCGTCTAGTATCGCGTATCGGTTCATCCCCACGTCCGTGGGGAACACCAGACAACCCATCGCATAACGTGGCGCTGTCACGGTTCATCCCCACGTCCGTGGGGAACACCATATTTACATCCGTGTAAACTTTTTTGTTGACGGTTCATCCCCACGTCCGTGGGGAACACGTGATGGCGAACGCAAATACAAACGTGCTAGACGGTTCATCCCCACGTCCGTGGGGAACACTCAGTAACCCCGTCGTCTCTCCTAAATTTATGCGGTTCATCCCCACGTCCGTGGGGAACACCAGACCGACCGAGCCGTCGGTCCCACATTGCACGGTTCATCCCCACGTCCGTGGGGAACACTGGTCAACTCGACCTCAAAACCGTTCGTCTTGCGGTTCATCCCCACGTCCGTGGGGAACACGACCGGATCGGGGTTGCTGGGGTCTGGTGTTGCGGTTCATCCCCACGTCCGTGGGGAACACGTACTCAGACTGCTGAGTGTCGTACCATGCGCCGGTTCATCCCCACGTCCGTGGGGAACACATACATGACAAACGAAGCAAGACCGGATATCTCGGTTCATCCCCACGTCCGTGGGGAACACTCACAGGCCAACCAAACTGGAGGCACGTACCGCGGTTCATCCCCACGTCCGTGGGGAACACTGGGACAAACTGTCGGGAAGCGATTGACAGGGCGGTTCATCCCCACGTCCGTGGGGAACACGTGTATCTTTGCCTGTTTTCTCTTATCCACCTCGGTTCATCCCCACGTCCGTGGGGAACACCCCGGTGCCAGATGTGCATAGCGCAGGGTCATCGGTTCATCCCCACGTCCGTGGGGAACACTTGCCGCTATAACAGACGACGATGAGCGCGAGCGGTTCATCCCCACGTCCGTGGGGAACACAGAAAGTATCGGTGCATATTCATCCAAACAAACGGTTCATCCCCACGTCCGTGGGGAACACTAAGCGCGCTCATGACCATCAGGGAGAGTAAACGGTTCATCCCCACGTCCGTGGGGAACACGTGTTGGCCGAACTTGTTGCAGAGGCAAAAGAAGGTTCATCCCCACGTCCGTGGGGAACACGACCACAACGACGACAGCACCGTATTTCAAGACGGTTCATCCCCACGTCCGTGGGGAACACTTTGCGGCGTCGATCAATGAGCCGTTGCGAATCGGTTCATCCCCACGTCCGTGGGGAACACCATCGAACTCAACGCGGTAGCCCTTAGATATGCGGTTCATCCCCACGTCCGTGGGGAACACGATTGGTACAAAATGAGCCAGCTACGGGTTAACGGTTCATCCCCACGTCCGTGGGGAACACGATAGTATCCGTAAACCAATGGATAATCAGGGCGGTTCATCCCCACGTCCGTGGGGAACACGAAATTACGAAGAAAATCGAACGGGCTAGAGCCGGTTCATCCCCACGTCCGTGGGGAACACGAAATTACGAAGAAAATCGAACGGGCTAGAGCCGGTTCATCCCCACGTCCGTGGGGAACACATGAGGGTGCCAGCCGTTAGAACCGTGTGTAACGGTTCATCCCCACGTCCGTGGGGAACACATATATAAACTCAATCAATGCGCTGAATGTTGCGGTTCATCCCCACGTCCGTGGGGAACACAAGAATACCACTCGGTGCCATTCAGTGACAGACGGTTCATCCCCACGTCCGTGGGGAACACCCTTAATGCCGCTGATGACTTGCCAGTTATCCCGGTTCATCCCCACGTCCGTGGGGAACACGGACTCATCGCGCTCAAGATACCAAACCCACTCGGTTCATCCCCACGTCCGTGGGGAACACCAGATTGCGCCCGAACTGTCGATGCCCTTCTGCGGTTCATCCCCACGTCCGTGGGGAACACAGCACAAGGAAGCCAAGGAACGGCTTAAAACGCGGTTCATCTCCACGTCCGTGGGGAACACCCCGAAACCACGTCAACAAGTCCTCGCCACGGCGGTTCATCCCCACGTCCGTGGGGAACACTTGGTTTCACTACGGCGATTGCTATATATTTTCGGTTCATCCCCACGTCCGTGGGGAACACCCGATCAGTGCCGCGCCGGTTGACCGCTTCAGCGGTTCATCCCCACGTCCGTGGGGAACACGCGTTGCAGTAGCCTAGGTGATTATTGAGTGTCGGTTCATCCCCACGTCCGTGGGGAACACGATTATCCTGCACCAACCACCCGCGGCTACCACGGTTCATCCCCACGTCCGTGGGGAACACTTCCGAAAGCACGTCAAGGAGAAGTCTCCAGCCGGTTCATCCCCACGTCCGTGGGGAACACGCGCCTGATCGAAGCGCGAATGACCGGCAACCCGGTTCATCCCCACGTCCGTGGGGAACACTAGGTGCCGGGCCGTCAAAGCATGAGGTCCGCCGGTTCATCCCCACGTCCGTGGGGAACACATCCATGGGTGATTCACGGGAACCCATAAATCCGGTTCATCCCCACGTCCGTGGGGAACACCATTTTGCAGGTGTCGAAACTGACCGTGATGCCGGTTCATCCCCACGTCCGTGGGGAACACTGTGGGGGAGCTGTTTAACTATCAGGGCACCGCGGTTCATCCCCACGTCCGTGGGGAACACATATCATCACGATCGCCTGCCCGAAAGTGCAGCGGTTCATCCCCACGTCCGTGGGGAACACGTTCTTTTTTTTCATCAATCTATCGAGGATATCGGTTCATCCCCACGTCCGTGGGGAACACCGGATGGCCGGTTGGTTAAAAGGCAATGCGCCCGGTTCATCCCCACGTCCGTGGGGAACACATTATTTGTGCAATTTTATGCTTTGTTTAATCCGGTTCATCCCCACGTCCGTGGGGAACACATCGCCACCACAGTGGCTGCAAACTGTTTGCCCGGTTCATCCCCACGTCCGTGGGGAACACGATTTAATCCCTGCCGTCACTGCTTTGACGAACGGTTCATCCCCACGTCCGTGGGGAACACTGCATGATTCGCATTGACGCCCACTGTTGTTACGGTTCATCCCCACGTCCGTGGGGAACACGAACTGCGACCACTCAGCCACCTGGACTCAATCGGTTCATCCCCACGTCCGTGGGGAACACATCTGATGATGGCGTGTAGTCCGGCAAATACCCGGTTCATCCCCACGTCCGTGGGGAACACCCATGCGCGCTGTGATTCCTCGGCGGCACGAACGGTTCATCCCCACGTCCGTGGGGAACACCTCTTCAGAGCCTACGCCATATACCGCAATTGCGGTTCATCCCCACGTCCGTGGGGAACACTCCGCGTAGAACTCCGGCGGCTGTTGTTGCTCCGGTTCATCCCCACGTCCGTGGGGAACACTATCCCAGCCCGCGCCTGACAACTCGCAGATGCGGTTCATCCCCACGTCCGTGGGGAACACTGCGGGGATAGCTCCCGGCGCAGCATCGATGACGGTTCATCCCCACGTCCGTGGGGAACACTCGGCGGCACGAACTTCTTCGCGCCCTCGGCGCGGTTCATCCCCACGTCCGTGGGGAACACTGGCAGTCCTCCCTTAACGACTGATCCGACAACGGTTCATCCCCACGTCCGTGGGGAACACGCCCGCCCGCCTTGAATTTAACGTGCCAGATGCGGTTCATCCCCACGTCCGTGGGGAACACGGAGCGGGATTGCTTCCATGCGGATTTGGTCACGGTTCATCCCCACGTCCGTGGGGAACACTCAATGAGGGAAGGGATCAGAGGTGTGACTGCCGGTTCATCCCCACGTCCGTGGGGAACACCTGGCAACGATCAGTCGAACCTTTCAATGATCCGGTTCATCCCCACGTCCGTGGGGAACACCCGCCATTTGCGGATGCACTGTATCCCGTCCACGGTTCATCCCCACGTCCGTGGGGAACACGTGATTATGATTATCAAAATCCTTCAGGTGATCGGTTCATCCCCACGTCCGTGGGGAACACGCAGAAACAGAGGCGAAAAAGGAGGGAGTGAGCGGTTCATCCCCACGTCCGTGGGGAACACATCGTCAATCTGTTGGTTTTATGAATCGTCCACGGTTCATCCCCACGTCCGTGGGGAACACACAAGGAGCGTTTGACCGGGCTATGCGAGAGGCGGTTCATCCCCACGTCCGTGGGGAACACAGCAGGTAGCCAAGGCCGCGCTTCAGCGGATACGGTTCATCCCCACGTCCGTGGGGAACACGCCCACTGATTCAAAAAGTTTTGTTTGTGCATCGGTTCATCCCCACGTCCGTGGGGAACACCCGTGCTTTGGTGGCGCAACCAATGACAGCACCGGTTCATCCCCACGTCCGTGGGGAACACTTTGAGGCGGGGTATCAGCGTGTGTAGGCTCTCGGTTCATCCCCACGTCCGTGGGGAACACTTTTCGGCTATGCTGTCCAGCTTAATAAATACCGGTTCATCCCCACGTCCGTGGGGAACACCCGGTGTCAGGCGGCAAAGACAGCCAGGCTTGCGGTTCATCCCCACGTCCGTGGGGAACACACGCCCGCCTAATCGCCGCCGCCCCTGATCTGCGGTTCATCCCCACGTCCGTGGGGAACACCTGTCTTTGCCGCCTGACACCGGAACGATTACCGGTTCATCCCCACGTCCGTGGGGAACACTCTAATTATAAACACTTGTTGTTAAAGAACAATTTATACGAGGAAAATTCTACCAGAGATCAACCGACAAATTCCGGTTCCAAGAACAGCGGCAATTGGTTTAGCGTTTTGCAGTTATCGGCATTATCAGGCAATCGCGGGAGAGAACGTTACCAGTCTCAACCCGTCCAGATCCACTGGCATTCGCCGGTTAGCACCGTATGTCACAAAGTCGAACCCGGATTCGGTATTTGTGGACCAGGCCATTACCACATTTCCATCCTCGGCAAGCTTATCAATCTGATCCCAGATCATTTCTCGAATGCGCTTTGACACGCTGCCAACATAAACGCCTGCACGCACCTCCAACAGCCAGACGGCCAAACGACCTCTTAATCTGTCAGGAACGTTTTCAGTCACCACCGTTACCATTGCCATCTGTCAACTGCTCCTGTGTCCCACATCACCTAAATGCGTTGGTTCAGGAATGGCGGGCGGTTGAGAGTCCTTCGGAGGTTCAGGTGCTTCGATTTCTCCCGCTGACAAGACGTCTTCAATCAAGGGAATCAAGCGCTTCAAAAGCTTCGTGCTTCGGAATAACTCCCGACACCCAATACGCACTTCGCGATCCGGCTGTACCGGATTCTTTGCGGCAATCTTGAACGCCAGGGGAATGATCTCCTCAAACTTCACGATGTCCGCGACGTCATACACAAATGACAAAGGTTTACCCGTGTGCAGAAACCCAATAGCTGGAGCATAACCAGCGGCAAGGATCGCTGCCTCTGTTACACCATACAGACACGCTGTTGCTGCACTTATACATTGATTAACAGTGTCCCCCTTGTTCCAGTCTTTCGGGTCATACCGGCGGCCAGACCATTTGACACCATACTGCTTGGCCATCAACTCATAGGTACGCCTGACACGAGCACCCTCAATGCCTCGTAATTGATCGACACTGCGCCTTTCCGGTGCTGGCTCACCGAACCGAAGATCAAACATTTTCCGCACGACTTTCAGACGGAGATTTTCATCGAGTGCCAACCGGGCTTGATACAGCAACCTGTCGGATCTTGCCCCGCCAGGCTGGCCTGCAGCATATAGCCTGACCCCTGCTTCACCAACCCAGATGATGAGTGTGCCAACCTGTGCGGCCAACCGTATTGCGGCATGACTAACACGAGTGCCTGGTTCCAGCATCAGGCAGGCGAGCGAGCCGACAGGAATCAGCATTCGCTCGCCGTTAACCTCATCCACAACACAGAAAGCACCATCACGAACGTCTATCCTGCCCATGCCGACGAACACCATGGAGCTGCGATCTTTGATAGGAATAGGTTTGAGAGGAACAAACGACACTGATTTAACCCCTGCCTTGCAGCATAGTTGAACTGTGTGTGCTCACCAGAACCCGCATCTGACGAATGGCAATTCCATTCAACCGAATCAACCGCTCAGACTGCGGCAAACCCTCATTGATAAAGTGCGCGTTCATCGACTCCAGATTGGCAAGGCAGAGCAATTGATGAATGTTGGCATGATCGCGCATATTGCCCGTTGCGCCTGAATTTGCATCCCGCCACTGCCTGGCGGTTACCCCGAACAAGGCAACATTCAGGACATCTGCTTCGCTGGCGTAAACATAATTAATCTGGTCAGAGGTCAATGATTCCGGAATTAGATTTTCCCGGATGCCATCAGTGTGGATCAGGTAATTGACTTTGGCGAGGTTACGCCGGATATCCCAGCCAAGCTGCTGAAACTCTTGCTCTTTGAGTCTTTGAAATTCCTTGATCAAATACAGCTTGGACTCAACTGATATCCAACTGGCGAACTCGAAGGCGATGTCCTTCTGAGCGAATGTGCCGCCGTAGCGGCCCGCTCTGGAAATCAGGCCGACAGCCCCAGTTGACTCGATCCATTGTTTTGGAGTCAAGGTAAAGCTGTTCAGACCAGCTTGCTTTTTAAACCCGTCGAATTCGACGGGTTTAAAATCAGGGTTGTTCAACTGCTCCCAAATACCCAGAAACTCAATTGTGTTGCGATTGCGCAGCCAGTTACGAATCAAATCATCAGTTCGATCGCTATTCTTGTAACGGGCAATATCAGTGATGCAAATATACTCCAAACCCTCCTTGGTGGTAGTCGATATGGTGTGATCCAGAACTTGCAGTTTCTGTTTCATGGGCTCTTCCTTGAGTTTGTGTGTCGTATTCATGGGTTTACACAGGCGCTACGGAAAGCAAGCCAAGCCCCAGAGCCTTGGCATGTCCAATGCCGTTTTCAATCGATTGTACAAATATGTCCGGCTCAGTAACGGTCAGTACACCATCGAACAAAACCGAGAAAACATGAATCCTGTTTCCTGCATGCTGTTTGCACCGCAACATCTGATCCTGCGAGATTCGAACATCCAGACGAGGGACATCCAAATCGTTCAAGCTAAACGAAGCAAGCTCCTGCAATGCAAAACCATGCTGTACGCCCTTTCGTGCCAACCATGCTTCCTGGTTGGGCGTTTGCAATAACCCAAACCGCTTTCCCTGCCGGGTGACGCTGGGATTGGCACGCAAACGGAAACGAAATCTCTGCCCGGATGAAAGCTCAACCAGATTGAGTCTTGATTTAAGATCGACAGCTGGATCAATGGCATGCAGCCAGTCAGCAATGACTATACGACTCCAGTCAGGAGTGCTGCCGCTCTGTATCAGTACCTGTGGCAACCCATTCGAGTCCAGTTCAGGTTCGTGTCGCCACAGAAATTTCCCCGGAGGACATTTGGTATCTGTGTCACTAAAGGCGCGGCACAACGTGGAGTGCAACTGATAATAGTCAGCCAAATCACGCCGTACTTCCTTGCATCGCGGATTGAGATGAATTCTATGCAGATACATCTATGGCCTCCTTTGGCATATCAATCCAATCGGAACTGACAAACCGCGCGCCAAAACGGCGTTCAGCAAAAGACGAAAGTGGTTGATCCATTTTAAGCACGCCAGAGCCATCTTCGGATTCAAAGGAAACACGCAATCTTGCGGGCAGCGTCTCTCCCCTGCGTAGTTTTGGAATCCAGGGCCAACTGGTCAATGCATCACGTAATGCTAAATCAACTAAACCAGTTTTAATCCAAACAGGCTCAGAGGGTACATATGATTTGCGTCCCAGTGAAAGTGGCCATAATGGGTTTTCCAATGCGGCATAAATGTCTTTGAGCAATTTCCGATCCGCGCTTTCAAGGCCCACAAGAAACGCTGCATCCGCGAGATAGTCCCGTGTGGTGACTGCAGTAGGGTGAGTTTTCTTACCGTCAGCAGAAATAATATTTTGGGCTGTTTGGTAGTCCCGCTTCGGAACACCAGGCCGGTCATGACGAACCCCCATTGACAATCGCGTGAGTGGCTCCAGGTCTATCCAATTCTCCCTATCTATCCCCAATGCAGCAGCAAGCAAACCCACAACACCGGACTTGCTGGGTTCAATCCCCGTGTCGCGTTGGTCAAACCGGCTGGTAGTACCCCATGATTGCAAGGGACCAATCAGTTGAAGCAATAAGGTGGACATGATCTACTCCTTGACTGTTTCAAGTATCTTATCCAGCAGTTCTTGCAGTGTTGATGTCTCCGTACCGTAGTCACCCAGTTCAGCACCAACGAGGTTTAGAGCATAAGTAAGGTCATCACCACCAAATGCTGCTTTTAGCGCTAGCGCTTTGGAAACTAAAGCCTCCGCTGATTTTCTGGTAAGTGATTCGCCGCGCCTTGTGAAAACAGGTGCTTCAAAAGCATTGGCCAGATTGCGTGGTGCACCATGACGTCGTACTGAAATCGAGACAAACTCCGGTGGGTTGTGCGCAGCAAAAGTGTTTTGCTTCCCTGTAGGTTCGGCAATCACAAAACCCTCTAGAAATGCTCTCAATCCCTTGCCGGCCAAATCTGCATCACCCTGCAGATTGGAAACCAGTTTCTCCCAATCCACAACCGCATATCGATAGAAACAGGCAGAATTGAATTCAATGGTGCCCATCATATCGGCGCCTGCTGTATCTTCTGGTTTCAGGTCGTCTACGGCGGTATAAAAGTCGAACTCACGTTCCACTGAATGGGTAGAAATAGCATGAGCAACCTGACAGGCGGCATGTTGATTTTTTTCTGGCATTACAGCCAGCATACGACCAAATAATGCAATATCCACACTTAATCTCGCTTTGTTTTCTCCATCAATAGCCTCATTAATTTTACTTGACAAAGCCTCTGGAACCTTTTTCTTAATAAGGTCAGAAAAATTATCAGAAATGATATTCTCGACTGATGCTATTTCCTGTTGACTGAGAAACATCAAGACGTCAGTTTTACCTTCCTTATCAATCTTAATTTTTTTCTTGCTTCCCAAGCTTGATATGGCGGCGTTAATTGCCAGCACCAGGTTCTCGTCTGAAAACTGCTTTTGCCCTGTGAGTTTTAATGTCAAATTCTTTTGAAGTTCGCTAACTATACGTTTAGTCCTGTGAGCGACCCAAGATTCGTTTTCGGCCCTGAAATACTCTCTTATCGACCTCTTGCTACATTGACTGGAAACACGTGCACGGCGAGTTCCTCCAAATAGCGCATCTTTGGGGGCGCCCGTATCATCCCGGTTCAGATTGGAAGGTGCAAAATTTTGCAGAGCGTGGATTTCAATAAAGGTTTTCATGCGACGTGCTCCTTCTGGTCATTGGAATCAGGTTCCTGTTCGTAATTCGAATATTGATAAAAATCCCGTGCCCATTGGTTTTGGGTACGTTTGTGTTCGTCATGCCAACGCAGCAGACCAGTCAGCAGGTGTTCGAAATCAATGGATTGCTCCTTAAGCAGGGAGATCATCTGGCGTAATCGGTGTGGTAATTGATCAGCATCGGCATCCAGCAAGGCAACGAATCGCTTTTCA
The DNA here is from genome assembly GCA_963974875.1 of uncultured Pseudohongiella sp. Lineage (GTDB taxonomy): Bacteria > Pseudomonadota > Gammaproteobacteria > Pseudomonadales > Pseudohongiellaceae > Pseudohongiella. Next base: position 49,455 of record CAXBER010000001.1, read on the forward strand.
GTGCTGGTCAGTTGATGCCGCTCTTCGTTACTCATACTGCTGCGCCTTTCGCTATCGAACAAAGCACAGGCTTTGCCAATGGGCAGTGGTGTGCCCTCGCGCCCTTCTCGCCAATGTAAGGCCCACAGGCCTGCCACCAGATAGTGCATTTCCCGCCGCCACCGACTGACATCACCTTTCAAAAATGGTTCAATGTAGGGGTAGGCAGGAACATGCTGCTCTGGATTAAATGCAAGGCTACGGCGGAGAATGGCGCGCACCTTGCCGTCGGTCATGTTTAACTTCTCCAACCATTCAATCAATCCACTCATGATTCAACCTCCTGCAGTCTATAGTTCTGAATTTCGTCACGCAGCTCTTTCAGCTTACGCCGTACCGGCCCTTCGCTTTTTGTCAAAGCCCTCAATGTCCATGCGTCTTTGCTGGCAACAGTTGCGCAATGCTGGTTCCAGGAATTCCGTAGAGCCTCTTGTACGTAAATCAGCCATTGACAACGGACGTCATCGAGGTCATCTTCATGGACGTAAGAACGAAGGATTTCGTGAAATCGGGATTCGAGCGATGACCAGTAAAGGGAGCTAGCCGTCATTTGTTTAACGACCTTACTGATGTCTTTTTTATCTGGTTCGCGACTGCCATGACTTAAGATATCGCGCGCAAAAGCACTACAAGCCTGCCACAGCGATTTTTGAGTTTCCTCTGCAATATCGAGAAACTGCCTAATCTCTTCTCCTATAAATTTATTAGTTGCCAGCGCTTCCGGTAAGACAAAACGTTCCATTCTCCAGAAATCGACTTTTGCCTGGCCACTTCTTGTTTTTTGCCCACAAATAAGAACTCCGACAGGCCATTTTCCTGCTGTGAATCTGCATAAATCAATTGCATTCTGTATTACAAGCGGAGGCTCAGTGCTCCCGCCTAGGAACAACGAATCGAAGTCTCTCCAGAAGTCCCTATCCTCCCGGAATTTTATCGGAATGAGGCCGCTTTCATCATCCTTGTAATAACAAATCATTGGATCAACGACAGTCTTTTCTTGATCTGCAGCTAGGCCAGAAGCAAATCCCACATGTTGAATGAAATTAGTGCCTGGATCGCGTACTATCAATGATCTAGATTGCCAAGAGAATAAATCCGCATACCCTGTAATGATTCTCTTACTTTTTCTATCCTTCATAGTTTCTGTCGTTTCTGGTGTTTTCTCCCATTGAGCCAAATCATTTTTAAGAATATGGGCTGCTTGCCACCTTAGACATAAACAGAGGGTGTCATGAAGAGTTTTACCAGTAACAATAAACAAAATTGGTCTAGCAGACGGAGCGTCTAATGGTTGCAAAAATTCGCTCTTTGCCACCGCAAGATCAAAAGTATGTACTGAAAGAAGCCAGCAAACAAAACGTGGCAATGAAATAGGTTCTGGATCTCTTATGTCGATGTGATCGAAAAGTACTTTCGCATTATCTGCATTGTGTTCGGCTGCAATTTTTGTCCATGACTTCCATTGTTTTGGTTCGTAATCTGCAACTTGGTAGAATGGGTATTTATCGTCAAACAACCAGAACCGATCTCGCCACTTATCCAGATAATTGGTTATTTTATTCTCTGGAAAGCCATCCCTGAAATACTCACGGGCCTGATCAATGTCAGTTGGGCCTTCCAATGCCCGATACAGAACAGCCAGAAGGAAACGATATAGCGCTGCAACGACCAATGGTGATTGATCCTCTATCGATTCGATTTCCCTAGATCTAAGCAGCGTGTCTCGAATACCCAGCTCATCGCGTGATCCATCCGGGAAGCGAACGGGTATCCATTTCTCGTCAATCAAATTAAATCGGCTCATGCATTCTCCTTTGTCTCATAAACCAGGCCAAGATCGTCATCGAGCTTGGTTGCAATATCCTCCACCCAGCATCCATCCGCGTTCAGGATCATCGGATATGCGTTGCGCAGCAGGGCTGATTGTTTCCATCCGTCTGGCACGCCCAGTTTGCGCAGCGGCATAACCAAGCCTTTACGCGATACACTGAGGGCTCGCAAGAACCATTTCCTGGCCTGACTGAAATCAGGTGTCATATCTCCGTCGAACGCGTCCTGAGGCCATAGTGGAATGACAACGATGGAGTCTTCACCAAGGCGTGTTTTGGCCATCAGTGTTTTATGAACGCCGGGTTCGTCTTCATCGTACAGGGTGAACCGGGCTGGATCGTTCCAAGAGGCATCGTCCGGCATGCCGATGATGGCGGCATGAGCCTGCTGGCGAAGTGCAAGCTCTTCTCCCTCATGTTTTTCGGCTACGGCCATTCTCTCTTTGAGATATTCAGGGATGGTTACATGATCCTCGTAAACGGCCGCTACGAAACTGTCAATCTGATCTGGCAAAGTTATTGTGGCCTGTGCCTTCAACAGTACCCAGCTACGCAGCAGAATGTCTTCCCGGTATACCGATGACCACCACAGTGGCTTACCGAAATCATCGGGCATGTCACCTTGCAGGCCGGAAATTAGCAGAACCGGGTGTTGGATAGGCCTGTGAACACGCTTGTGCCGCCACAAACGACCCGCACGTTGCAGTACCAGATCAACGGGGGCCAGGTCCGTGGCCATCACATCAAAATCCAGATCGAGGCTTTGTTCAGCAACTTGTGTTGCAATCAATATTCTGCGACCAGTCCGATTACCATTTTCGCCAAACAGCGCCAACGCATTATTTTCCCGCATCTGTCGTCGATCCGCTGGAAAGCGGGCGTGAAAGAGATAGACCTCAGTGCTATCTTCCAGACTCTTCCCGACAACAGTGTTTCCGCGCATTATTGGCGTACCTTTGTCAAAGGTACGATATAAATCCTGCGCCCGCTGGACTGTGTTGACCAGATACAAGGCCATGCCACCTTCCTTTAAGTGAGCAAGTAACGCATCACGCATGACGGCAAGCTCTGCGGATATAGCTTGAACCTGAATAGTAGTTTTCCGCGCCGGATCAGCCAGAAAATGAATCTGAGAAGGTGGATGTCCTTGTTGAAATACAGAAAGGCGCGGATAGGCGGCTTCCTGATCGGGTAATTTCCCCGAAACAAGTTTTGCCAAGTTGCGCCGAAATACCGGTGGCAATGTGGCAGATAGCAAAACAATTGAAGAGCCCAAAGCCAGCAACCAGCGTAGCAAGTGCACCAATAAAGTGCCGGTGTAGGCATCATAGGCATGTATTTCATCGAAAATGACAACCCGATTCGCTAACCCCCACAAACGCACAAACTGATGTCGCACCGGTAGTATAGGCAGCAGAGCCTGATCGACCGTACCGACGCCATACTCAGAAAGTAATGCGCGCTTTTTGCTGGTAAACCATTCACTGGCGCGAACATTTCCGCCAGAAGTTTCATCAAAGATATTGGTGACTTTTATTTTCTGAAAGTCATCGTTTAGCATTGTACCGCCATGCAACAATTGCAAATCCAGTTGCCGGTTGGCATTCACGCTTTCCAGGAAGTTGAGAGTCCGTTTGAACATGGCATTGCCTGTAGCCTTGGTCGGCAATGCAACATACAAACCGCGATGTTCCAGTCGACGCTGCAATTCAAAATGCGCATAGAAGGCTGCTTCCGTTTTGCCTTCACCCATCGGTGCTTCTATCAGCAGTATGGAGGGCGCCTGGATGGTGGTTACAATTTCAGCAGTGGCTTGTTGCAATGGGCGTGGCGGGAATGGAAAAACTTGCTCAAATGTCTTTTGTGAAGTCGAAAGTGGTGTGCGCAGTTGCCATCCTGCGCTATTCAGGGCTCGCTCTGCATTTACATTTCGCCTTATATCGAACCAGACTCTCAGATCTTTACAGTCTTCAGGCGTGCCAAACGGAAACCAGTCTTCATTTGATCCTATCCAGTCTGCAAAGCTAGTTAATCCAGCGAGCAACATAAAGTCAGGCCCGGAAAGTGACGGCTTGGTGGGCGTACATTTCGATTCGAGCACACTAAATAACGATTCGAATATTTCTATGCGGATATCATTCCAATCCTTGTTGCCAAGAGCATGTCTGTTTCCGGCGAGCCTATCAAGTGTCAATGGGGAGGCACGACAACCATGATGGCAGCCCACCGCATCGGCCGTCAGTTCAGCCAGTTGTTCAGGCCAGCCTCTATCGCAAAGTATCATTGCCAATGTAATCTGGCTGACGAAGGCATGATTAATGTCGGTGTCGGGGCTTCTCCCCGGATCCAGCGTTGTCAAGTTTCTCCACTTGCATTGGAATCCTGGACAGGCCTTGCCCAAATCATGGCAAGCTATCAATAGAAGCAGCCAGGGCTTTGCTTCATTCCATGGAAGACCGAGGGCTTCTGCCAACCTGGCGCGCGTTGATTCTGGCTCGCGACTCAAAATAGCATCTGCGCTGGCGGCAACGTCCAATACATGCAGAATAAGCGGATGCCATTGCTCACCTTCTCCTGTTTTAGCCCAGATATTTATAAGATTATCATTCATATTTGGTTTCATTATTCTTTAGAGAGCAATAGCACAAGTGGTGGAGGGACCGACGGGCGTAGTTATTGAGCCGACTCCAGTCTGTCCGTGGCATTCAGCCCCTATTAGGGCCCACCTACCACCAGCATACCCACCCTCAGGCTCATATCCTGAGCCTGGCAAATCATTCCTTCGTATTTTTTTGTCCTTTTGTCTTCCGGGATACCGTACCTTCCGCCTCTGCCATGAGTGGCTTTTGATACTGCTTGAGCGTCGATTGCAAACTTTCTTTCACCAGTTCGCGTAACGGTGGTGGAGCAATAACCTGGGCGTCAGGGCCAAATTTCAGGATATCGCGCAGTAATTCGGTGGGGTTGCCGTATGGCACTATCAATTCCCAGCCTCCGCCGCTTAATACACGGGTTTGTTGTTGGGGATGCCATAGTTCGTCAGCTACCCAACGAGCAGCCTTGCTGGAAAAGTGAATGACGGCATTGTGGCGGCCCTCACCGGCGAAAATACCGTAAGAGCCGCCCACATGAGCGTCCAATTCAGCATCTGCAACATCCCTGGCCTTGGCAAGCAGTTCACTAACGTGCAGGCGATCCAGCGAAAAGGTACGTAGCGCCTGGCGTTGATGGCACCAGGCATCCAGGTACCAATTATCCCGGTAGTAAACCAGCCGCTGCGGAGAGACGTCGCGTTCACTGAGCCGGTCATCTGCCCTGCCACGGTATTGGATGCGCAATTGACGACGCTTGATCAGGGCCTCGGCTGTTTTTTGAAATTCTTCCAGACGCGGTTCCCGTCCCGCCATCGGCAGAATACGGATGCGATCCATCAAAGCCTTACTGCCCGCATGGCGAGCAGCCAGCAATGTTTCCAGTCGCTGGCGTAGCGGCGCCACATGGGGTTCCAGCAAACCGGGTTTGAGCTGTTTGAGTAGTTGGTTGGCGCTGAGTAACGAGTAGATTTCGGTGGCACTGAACCACAATCCGGGCAGCTCCCAGCGCTCTCCGTTTCTGGTATCGAGTTGATAGCCCTGATCTTGTACAAACTCAATTGGCGCGAGCAGTCTGTCGCGATACATACTGATCAGGCGCGTCAGAGTCGCACGACTGCAGCCAAGTCGATCTGCCAGTTCTGCTCGCGGTATCGGCGTTCGTCGATTCGCAAGAATCTGGTGAAGTTGATAGATCCTTTCAAACTGTTGCATCCGTTGCCTTCGTCTTGCCGGGATTCACGCCCCCGGCCAAAATTAAATATCCTCCGTCCCCTTTTTACAAATCCACCGACAACGTTTCTGTCGCCCCATAGAAACTCAGCGTCTTCACCTCGCCGGCGATCTCCACGTTGACCGTATTGGTCTGATCTGACCAGATTTCACGCAGCGCATTGAAAACCACACTCAAACCAGTCAGACCCTCGGGAACCGCCACCTCCTGGTACACCCAGAAAAAATTCCCGTCAATTTCGTGACCAACCGATTGCAGAGGGATTTCTGCGCCGCGCTGATTGTGCATCACAAAATTCTGCTCAACATAGTCGGCAAACTGCTGGCGGGTTGTTGCGGATCCTATTATGTCTGCATTTCTATCCAGCACCTGACGCACGGCGTGTTCGGCATCATGCAGAAAAAAGCGGTGTACCACTTCAACCGTACCCGTGCGTTCATTAAAAATGATGCGCGTGATCGCCGCTTTCTGCTGATGTGCAATCGCCGGTGACTGCACCAGTGCGCCAGCGCCAATCGCCAGCAGTGCAGTCAGGGCAATACTTCTCAGGAAAGTCCGGCGATGCAGCTTACTCATCAGGCTCTGACTCGTCATCATCACTGCTGCGCAACTCGGTCTTGATATCCTGCATGATGTCCCGGCCCAGCAGACTGCTGCCCGCTGATGCTTTGTAAGCTTCCACTCTGGACGGAATGATGCGGCGTGGATAATAGTTGTCCTCCATATCCACATCGGCGGTCAGCCAATTCGGATCAACAACAATCTGGGCCACTTCCTTTTCTGACACAATCAGCTTGCTCACCCTGTTTGCATTGCGGCGCCAGATCTCGGCAGGAATATACATGTCTTCCACAGAGCCATCTTCATATGTGATCTGCAGAATGATCGGCATAACCAGGCCTCCGGCGTTGGAGAACTCCAGTACGTAATAGTTGTGATCCTCCTCAAGTGCACGATCCAGCGCCGCCCGCTCCCAGTCTTCGAGTCCTTCCAGGAAACTCTGATAGGAATTGCGCTCCTTGTTGGTAACGGTGTAGATGTCGTTTTCATCATAGAAGTCGCGGACGTCCGGATTGCGCTCTACCCAGGTCTGCATGCCCGACTCATCATTGCGAACCGCTGATATGGAAGCCGGCTTATCCGCTTCCTCCTGACGACGACGTGCATAATCGATGTCCGGATCACGGGTATCCATCTGCATCTGATAAACACGATCCAGACCTATGTCCACATGATCCGTGGTGTAGAACCAGCCGCGCCAGAACCAGTCCAGATCCACGCCCGACGCATCCTCCATGGTGCGGAAGAAATCTGCGGGCGTCGGACGCTTGAATTTCCAGCGTGTGGCAAACTCACGGAACGCAAAATCAAACAGCTCGCGACCCATGATGGTTTCACGCAGAATATTCAGCGCAGTTGCCGGCTTGGCATAGGCGTTGGGGCCCAACCGGGTGACACTGTCCGACTGCGTCATTATTGGCTGTTGATCGCTTGAACGCATGTATGAAACGATGTCCCGCGGCTCATTACCCCAGGGAATATCCGGATCCCACTCCATACCGGCCACGGCATCCAGAAAACTGTTCAGCCCTTCGTCCATCCAGGTCCACTGCCGCTCGTCGGAGTTCACCACCATCGGGAAATAGATATGACCAATCTCGTGAATCACAACGCCAATCAGAAAGCGTTTTTCTGACAGGGAATAGGTACGACTGCCATCATCCTGAAGTGTGGTACGTGGCCCGTTAAAGGTGATCATGGGATATTCCATACCACCGACCGGACCGTTTACTGACTGCGCCACAGGATAGGGGTAGTCAAATGCAAAGCGGTTGTATACCTCCATGGTGTGAATCACGACTTCAGTTGAATAATCAGACCACAGCGGATCGCCCTCTTTCGGGAAGAACGACATGGCCATGACCAACGGCACATCGCTGTTGTCCTGCTCAAAACCCTTGGCATCCCAGATAAACTTGCGTGACGAAGCCCAGGCGAAATCGCGTACATTCTCTGCACTGAAGCGCCAGGTCTTTGTTTCCGACGTACCTTCACGCTCATTCTCTAGCGCTTCTTCCGGCGTCACAATGTAGACAGGACGCGCCGCGGTCTCTGCCTGCTGCAGGCGACGCCTCTGCTCTGCCGTCAATACCTGATTGGCATTCTGCAGTACACCAGTTGCCGAAACGATATGATCCGCCGGTACGGTAATCTCTACGTCGTAGTCACCAAACTCCAGTGTAAACTCACCGCTGCCCAGAAACTCCTTGTTGGCCCAGCCTTCATAATCGGTATAGGCTGCAAGACGCGGAAACCATTGTGCGACCAGAAAAATGTCATTGCCGCCATCGCGCTCATCATCGGGGAAATGCTCGTATCCACTACGACCACCGACCACGGCTGTTTCGGAAATATTGAAACTGAAATCGATGTCAAAACGGACAGACTGACCTGAGCGCAAGGGTGCCGGCAGATCAATCCGCATCAGCGTGCCCACGATGGTGTAAGGCAACGCGTCACCGCTGGTAGTTTCCACTGCCTGAATTTCGTAACCGAGCTCAACGTCCTGCATGTATTGCATGCGGCGCAAGGCGCCCAGACTGAGACGGGCCGGCTCACTGCCACTGCCGGTTTCAACCACAGGTGAACTGCGTGAACTGCTGCGACTGAAGTCAGTCGTCAGCTCAGCCATGGAGTTGCGCTTGAAGATATTCTGGTCAAGTTGCAACCAGAGAAACGTCAGGGTATCCGGAGAGTTGTTTTCATAACTCACGGTTTGCGAAGCAGACAGATGACGACCTGATTCGTCCAGTGTTACCTTGATGTCATAGTCTACTTTCTGCTGCCAGTACTCATGTCCCGGCTGCCCACCAGCATTACGGTAGATATTGGCAGTAGGCAGCGCCTCATCAAGCTGCCGGAACTTGTCTTCAAATGAACCTTTGGTCTGCTGTACGGGATTGGCAACAACAGGGCTGGCCAGCAGGGTGATCAGGCACCCCGCTGCGATAAATTTAAACTGCTTCATAACGTACGTCCCTTGACGGCCTTGTGGGCCGGTTGTATGACAGATCTGATAGATCCTGTTTCTCTCTTTGTTTACTTCTCTCTTTGTTTACTTCTCTTCGTAATGCCCCATCAGCATGCCAGTGGCCAGAATATGACCTTCCAGTGCTGTCATGAGGTCAGCCTTGTTCAGACCCGCGGGCAACTGCAACTCTGCATCCAGCGCATAAATACGGAAATGATAGGCATGCAGCTTGCCATCTTTGGGCGGTCGCGGACCAAAATAGCCGGTCTGACGAATACCGTTGACGCCGTTGATCATTCCATCCAGACCCGCCACGCCAGTTACATTGGCATCCTTGGTCAGCGCTTCCGGCAATTCTGCAGCATCAGCCGGAATATTGTAGGCAACCCAATGCACAAAGGGCTGCGGTGTGGGTGCAATCGGATCATCCATCACCAGTGCCAGTTGGCGGGTACCGGCCGGCAGGTTGCTCCAGGCCAGTTGTGGTGCAATATTATCACCATATGCGGTGTACTTTAGTGGCACCGTGCCATGATGATCAAACGCAGTGCTGCTGACAGTAATCGTATCTTCCATTTCCGCAGCTGAGACCGACAAAGCGCCGGTGACCGAAAAAACGACAACCATCACCAGCTTGAGCAGTGTTTTAACAGAATTCATTTCCAGACCTCCCGGTTCATTTGTATGCCGCAAGAATAGTGCAGAGCCGCCGGCAACTCAACCGGCAAAGGTCATATTCCTGCTTGCCGGACAGCAAAATGCGTGACAGACTCCCGCCATGTCAACAACAGCCGACTCCACGCCCAAAACTCCTTACTCACTGCTTCAGGCGGTGCGCTTTGTCCGCCCCTACACCCGGCAGATCATGCTGGCCATGACCGCGCTGGTATTCACTGCAGCCATTACGCTGGGGCTTGTTCAGTATGTGCGTGTGATTGTGGATTCGGGGTTTGTGGCCGGATCCACTCAGTCTCTGGGTACCGCGGTTATTGGTTTTGTCATTGTCGCCCTGCTGCAGGCAGTTGGCACCTTTGCACGGTTCTATTGGGTATCATGGCTGGGAGAGCGGGTGACCGCAGACATCAGAAGAGCCGTATTCGACCACTTGCTGAGTCTGCATCCCGGCTATTTTGAAGAAAATCTCAGCGGCGAAATCCAGTCACGCATAACAACCGATACAACGCTGTTGCAGACCGTCATTGGTTCTTCTGCCTCCATCGCGCTGCGCAATATCCTGCTATTGCTGGGCGGCGTCGTGTTTCTGTTTATTACCAACCCCAGACTGACCAGCGTGGTGTTACTGTGTATTCCTCTGGTGATCGGCCCGATCGTGCTGTTCGGCCGACGCGTGAGAAAACTCTCGCGCCATACACAGGATGAAATTGCCAGTGTTGGCGCCTATGTTGGCGAAAGCATCCAGCAGATCAAAACCGTTCAGGCTTACAACCATCAGGCTGAAGACAAACGCCGTTTTGCCGGGCATGTTGAAAAGGCATTTACCGTTGCGCTGTCCCAGGTCAGATCCAGATCCATTATGATAGCGCTGGTCATGACGCTGGTGTTTGCCGCACTGGCCGTCATGATCTGGGTCGGTGGTCAGGATGTCATCAATGGTCGTATGAGTGCCGGCGAGCTGACGGCGTTTGTGGTTTATGCCGTCATGGTCGCCTCAGCTGTCGGCGCCATCAGCCAGGTGATTGGTGATCTGCAACGTGCGGCCGGTGCGACCGAGCGACTGATGGAACTGCTGAACGCTGAATCACGAATCACTACCGAGGAACCGGTTGTTGCCCTGCCAGCGGTTATCGGGGGCGATATCCGTATCAATAACCTGCGTTTTATCTACCCGACCCGCCCTGAACACGCAGCCATTGACGGCCTGTCACTGCACATTCATGCCGGGAGCAGTCTGGCACTGGTAGGCCCTTCGGGTGCCGGCAAGTCAACACTGTTTGATCTGTTGCTGCGATTTTACGATCCCACCGAAGGGGAAATACTGCTGGATGGTGTCAATATCCGCGCCGTGAGTCCGCTGGACCTGCGCAGCCATATTGCGCTGGTCAGCCAGCAACCGGCCATGTTTACCGGCACTGTTATGGACAACATCCGCTACAGCCGCCCGGATGCCAGTGACGAGGACATCATGGCCGCTGCGGAAGCGGCTTATGCTACTGAGTTTATCGAGCGCCTGCCGGACACCTGGCACAGTTTTCTGGGTGAATCCGGCATCAGACTGTCAGGCGGACAGAAGCAGCGACTGGCAATTGCCCGCGCCATACTGAAAGATCCAAAAATACTGTTACTGGATGAAGCAACCAGTGCGCTGGATGCTGAAAGCGAACAAAAAGTACAACAGGCCATTGAAAAGCTGATGCCGGGACGAACCACCGTGATCATTGCCCACCGACTGGCAACAGTTCGCAATGTGGACAACATTGCCGTGATGGAGCAGGGCAAACTGGTGGCTACCGGCACGCATGACCAGCTGATGGCAGACAGTCCGTTATATGCCCGACTGGCCAACCTGCAGTTTTCAAATCACTGACAATTCTCAGCGGCACAGTTCATAAATACTCATACTGACCGTACTGGCAAGATTCAGTGAATCAATTTGTCCGCTGCCGGGAATACTGAATACTGTTGCTTCCGGCCGCTGCGTCAAGTCTGTCGGCACGCCTCTGGCTTCATTGCCAAACACCAGACACCGGGCATGATGAAAGGCCGCAGATTTCAGCGACTCACCGCTCATGTCCAGACATGCGATATCCGCGTAGCGCCCGGCAATCTCCTCAACGGATATTTCGGTTTCTACAGGTACGTGAAAAATCGCCCCCATACTGGCGCGCACAACTTTTCCGTTAAACAGATCCACACTACCCGGGCTGAGCAGGCAACGAAAACCACCAAACCAGGCCAGAGTTCGCAATATCGTACCGAGATTTCCGGGATCCTGAATCTGGTACAGATAGACCGCCCGCTCGCCGGCAACCGTTTCCCGTGGTGTGTTTAACACTGCATCCATTGACACGCACGCAAGCACACCCTGCGGTGATTGCGTGTCTGATAATTGCTGCATCAGTTTTTCGCTGATGACGTGTCTGGGTAATGAGCAGGGCCAGTGCTGATACTTTTCTGTGACATACAACTGGCTCTCTCTCAAAGCAGAATTCATCTGCGCCGCCTTTTCCAGCTCCAGCACCAGATGTTCGCCTTCGGCCAGAAAGCAGCCGGACTGCTGGCGATACTTTTTCTGCTGCAGCTTTTTGAGTTCGGCGGTAGTCAACACAGTCACATGAATCTCCTCAGGTCGTCGCGGTCTCCGGACCCTGCTCCCGATCCTGCGACAGATCGGCCAGCATTGCCTGGGCCAGCGCTTCCGCCACCTTGATACCATCCACACCGGCCGACAGAATCCCACCTGCGTACCCGGCCCCTTCGCCAGCCGGATAGAGTCCTCGCGTATTCAGACTTTGCATTGAGTGCGGATCACGCGTGATGCGCAGCGGCGAGGACGTGCGCGTTTCAATGCCGGTGAGTATTGCATCGTCACGATCAAATCCACGAATCTGTTTGCCAAATGCGGGCAATGCCTCACGGATGGCTTCAATTGCATAGGCAGGCAATGAAAGTGCCAGATCACCCAGCTTTATGCCGGGCTGGTAGGAGGGTACTACGTCGCCCAGTTCAGCCGAGGGCCTGCCTTTGACAAAGTCGCCTACCAGCTGCGCCGGGGCACTGTAGTCCTCGCCACCGAGCCGGAAAGCTTTTGCCTCCAGTTGTTCCTGTAACTCAACACCGGCAAGCGGGCCTCCCGGAAAATCCTGTTCGGGGCTGATGCCCACCACAATACCTGCATTCGCATTGCGTTCATTGCGCGAATACTGGCTCATGCCGTTGGTAACAACACGTCCCGGTTCGGACGTCGCCGCTACAACCGTACCGCCCGGGCACATACAGAAACTGTAAACAGCGCGACCATTGCTGGCGTGATGCACCAGTTTGTAATCTGCGGCACCCAATGCCGGATGCCCGGCGTATTTTCCCAGCCTTGCATTGTCGATCAGTGACTGCGGGTGCTCAATCCGGAAACCGATGGCAAACGGTTTGGCTTCCATGAATACGCCACGCTCGTGCAGTTTACGAAAGCTGTCTCGCGAACTGTGGCCCAGCGCCAGCACGACATAACGACTGTGCAATACGTCGCCATCCGCCAGTACTACCCCCTCAATGCGGCCATCCGAGATGACAAAATCACTGACCCTGCTCTCAAATCTCACGTCGCCGCCCAAGGCCCTGATTTCCTCACGCATGGCCGCGACCACACCAGTCAGCCGGAATGTCCCTATATGCGGTTTGCTGACATACAGAATTTCTTCAGGCGCACCGGCTTTGACAAATTCATGCATAACCTTGCGGCCGTAGAATTTTGGATCCTTGATCTGACTATACAGCTTGCCGTCAGAGAACAGCCCGGCACCGCCTTCGCCAAACTGCACATTGGACTCCGCCGTCAGTTCACGCTTGCGCCATAACGCCCAGGTATCCTTGGTGCGCCGGCGGACATCCTTGCCCCGCTCCAGCACAATCGGCCTGAACCCCATCTGCGCCAGAATCAGTGCCGCAAACAGACCACAGGGGCCAAATCCGATGATTACGGGACGCTCCCGCAACCCGCCGGGCGCACTGGCGACCGGATAATAATCTGTATCCGGTGCAGGGCGGACGTGCGTATCGCCGGCAAACCGCGCCAACACAGCCGCCTCGTCGCGCAGAACCAGGTCCACGATGTAAACAAAGGTAATGTCAGTATTTTTCTTGCGGGCATCATAGCTGCGCTTGAACACCGTGAAATCAATCAGATCGGTATCCTCAATACGCAGGCGCCGGATAATGGCACTACGTAGTGCATCCGGACGGTGATCAAGGGGTAATGACAGTTCAGAAATACGAATCATGTTGCGTCCTGGCCAGTGTCTCTGGCAGAGGTTAGCTGCGATAGCCGGATATGCTATGCTGTCATCCGTCAAAAGTCACTCTCAGATCCATATTTATGGCCCGATCGAAAAGCAGTAAACGTTGGCTGGACGAACACGTCAACGATCCTTATGTCAAAAAAGCCCAGGTTGACGGCTACCGTTCACGTGCCAGCTACAAACTGATTGAGCTGATCAACAAGGACAAACTCATCAAGCCGGGCATGCTGGTGCTGGATCTTGGTTCTGCACCGGGCGGCTGGTCTCAGGTTGTTGCGCCCATGGTGGAACCCAGAGGTCGTGTCATCGCATCGGACATATTGCCGATGGATACCATCGCTGATGTGGATTTTATCCAGGGCGACTTCACCGAGCAGGACGTATTTGATCAGATTATGGAGAAGCTGGACGGGGCCAGCGCGGAGTTGGTGATGTCGGATATGGCACCCAATATCAGCGGCATCGACGCGGCCGATCAGGCCGCTTCAATGTATCTGGTGGAACTGGCGCTGGACATGGCGCGCCAGGTGCTGAAACCCGGCGGCAATTTTGTTGCCAAGGTCTTTCACGGTGAAGGATACGACGACTATATCAGGGATGTGCGCACCAGCTTTGATAAAGTTCTGGTACGCAAACCCGACGCCTCGCGACCACGCTCCCGCGAGGTTTACCTGGTTGCTAAGGGTTTCAAAGGCTGACGCTATTTAATAACCGACCGCCGCGCCGTCACCGGCACGTGAATCCGCCGCCCCATGATAAATGCCGGTTTCCCGGTCATGGTAAATACCCATCGCCGACCCCTGATTGCCACGCAGATTCACCGTATGCCCCTTTTCCTCATACAGACGAACAGTGTCCGGCGAAATCATGCGCGACTCCATACTGGTGACATCCGGCAACCATTGATGATGGATGCGTCCGGCCTCGACTGCTTCCGCCACATTCATGCCGTGATCAATTACGTTGACGATAGCCTGCAACGTGGTGTTTATGATTGTGCGACCTCCAGGACTGCCAATCGCCATCACCGGCTTGCCGTCTTTGGCGACGATCGTGGGCGACATGCTGGATAACATCCGCTTCTGGGGCGCCAGCAGGTTGGGATCGGTTCCAATCTGTCCGTTCCTGTTAGTGACACCTGGCACCGGATTAAAATCACCCATTTCATTGTTCAGCAGGTAGCCACCACCTTCTGCCACGATGCGTGAACCGTAACCGTTCTCCAGCGTGTATGTCAGAGACACCATGTTGCCCTGTGCATCTATCACCGAAAAATGTGTGGTTTCTTCACTTTCGTAAATCTGGCCGAAACGGCTTTCGTCACTGACCGAGGCTTTGTCCAAATCGATTGAGCTGCGCAGACTGGCAGCGTGCTCTTTACTGAGCAACCGGTTTACCGGCATATCAGGATTGAAGTCAGGATCGCCAAGAAACTCTGCCCGGTTGGCATAGGAGCGTCGCATCGCCTCAGTCAGTACATGCAGATACTGCGCCGAATTGTGACCCATGTCAGCCAGGTCAAACCCTTCCAGAATATTCAGCATCTGGATGATACCCACGCCACCGGAGCTGGGCGGTGGCATGCTGATAATCTCGTAGCCACGATAGGTGCCGCGCACCGGTTCACGTTCAACGGCCTCATACATGGCCAGATCCTGCTCTGATATCAGACCACCATTCGCTTGCATAAAGGCAGCCAGCATGCGGGCGTTCTCACCTCTGTAAAAACCATCACGTCCTTCGTCGCGGATCCTTTCAAGCGTCCGGGCCAGATCAGGCTGCTTCCAGGTGTCTCCCAGCTGGTAAGGCGATCCGTCTGCTTTGAGAAAGACCTCTGCAGAGCTTGGGAACTGCTCCCAGAAAGCCTGGTTATTGCGGAATCCACTGTACAGGGACCAGGTTACCGGTATGCCGTTGCGGGCCAGTTGAACGGAAGGGTTTACCAGCATGGACCACGGCAATGTGCCGTGTTTCTGATGTGCCTGATACAGGCCTGCAACAGTGCCGGGCACGCCGACAGACAGAAAACCACGATGTTGCTCATTGGTACTCAGGCCATCAGCCCCCACATACATGCGCTCTGTTGAAGCCAGTGGGGCCTTTTCGCGAAAATCAAAGGTGGTCGCATGGCCGTCCTCGCCGTGATAGACAAGAAATCCTCCGCCACCAATATTGCCGGCGGTCGGCCAGGTAACTGCCATGGCAAAGGCTGTCGCAACTGCAGCATCAACGGCGTTGCCGCCCTGTTTCAGAATGTCGACACCCACATCCGATGCCAGGCGCGATGCGCTGGTGACAATCCCGTTCTGAACACGCAACGGGGTGCGCCCACCTTCGGCAATCAGGGCGATCGGTAATAACAGCACCAGCGCAAACGTCAGGGCGCGGGCCAGCAGACTCTTGTACATAAAAACCTCGGCAGTAGATTTGTTCCCAACTGGCAACGGTTATACTATTTTCCGGCCGCCTCTGCCAGCAGACTTGCGATATACAGTTCACGGAGCTGTCTGGTAATCGGACCAGGCTTGCCATCACCGACCGGCTTGCCATCTATGCTGACAACCGGCAGTACCAGGCTGCTGGCATTGCTGAGAAAAGCTTCATCAGCGTGCAGCGCTTCCTCGACAGAAAATGCCCTCAGGTCCAGCGCCAGCCCCTGCTTCTCGGTCATTTCTACAATGACGCGGCGCCGAATACCCGGCAGAATCGAATTTGACAGTTCCCGGGTAATGATGCGGCCATCTTTGACAATAAATGCAGATGATGATGACCCCTCAGTCACACGACTGTCTTCGACCATCCATGCTTCAAAAGCACCGTGCGCTACCGCCTCCTGTTTGGCCATACATTGCGCCAGCAGGTTGAGTGATTTGATATCGCGGCGCTGCCAGCGCATATCCGGTACTGTCACTACACTCACACCTTTTTCCGCCAGTGGATTGGCCAACAGACTGCGGGCGTGGGTAAACGCCATGATGGTGGTAGGCACATTTGCCGGGTAGGCAAAATCCCGCTCTGCGACGCCGCGGGTAACCTGCACATAGATACCGCCTTCCTGCAGATCATTGCGCGCGGTCAACTCCCGCAGCATTTGCAGATAGTCCGCCTGCGGACACGGCCACGCCATGCTGATGGCATCCAGGCTTCGGGCCAGTCTTTCCACAGAATAGGCTTCATCAACCAGTTTGCCCTGCAGAACAGGAATCACTTCGTAGACGCCATCGCCGAACAGGAACCCACGGTCAAATACCGAGACTTTCGCCTGCGCCTGCTCAAGATATTCGCCGTTAAGATAAACAATACGACCCTTGCTCATTGTGACCTCCATGGTTGCTGCGGGGCGAACTAAAAAAGGGAGCCGAAGCTCCCCTTTACATTTCTTACATGCACTAAAATTTCTTACATGTCTTACATGTCTTACGTTCTTTAAAAAGTCATTGGCAGCGCGAATTTAAGGACACTGCCAATGACCTGGCTTGCCTTACTTAACTCAAATTAACTCAAATTAACTTAACTTGCTTGCGTTTATGCGTGACGCCTGGCCCCAATGGAACCAGCTCTTGTAAAATTTTCACCCGGAACCACCACGCGTATGCTTAAGTACAACTTGATTGTCGCAACACAACAGCGGACGAGTTCTGTTCAACAAGAGCGGAGTGTTATCAAACCTGCAGGGCGTTACTCCCCGCGTTTTCAATACCACCAACATCCATTGAAACCTTAGCCATATCACTAGACATTGGATCACCTCCTTTTACATTCTCAGTTGAACATGACTAGAGAATAAGGCTCACCAACAATCACTGTCAACCATTAATTAACAGAATTATTACGCTTCAACAAACCAATGCCGAGCGCCGCCATTGCCACTGAAATCACTGGATTCAGATAGTTCAAAAATGCGTATGGCAAATAGTCCAGCACAGGCACACCCAGCGTTGCCGCATAAAATGCACCAGCAGTCGTCCAGGGGATCAGACCAGTCGTCATTGTGGAACCCTCTTCCACCGAACGCGACAATACCGCTGCATCCAGCCCCTGCGCCTCGTATGCATGACTGAACAGCTGACAGTTCAGAATAATACTGATATATGCCTCGCCCATCGCCATATTACCGGTCAAGCCCGCCACGATGGTGCCGGCAATCAGTGCTACCGGACTTTTCAGTCTCTGTATAAAACCGCTCAGCAGTGCGCGCAGAATTCCGCTACGAAACAGAATGCCGCCAAGTGCCAGCGCCATCAGTGCCAGCAGCAGCGTCCAGCTCATGCTCAGCAGACCACCTCGACCCAGCAGATCATCAATCATGGTCACACCGGTATTGCCCGGCTGATTACTCCAGAGATTATTCAGCACCACTGCGGGATTAAGCCCCTGATAAAACACAGCCACCAGCACTGCGACCAGCACACTGGCACTCATACTGACCTCTGCCGAGAACCGCCGCAGACTCATCACCAGCAACACCAGCAATGGCAGTAGCGTTGGCAACAGATTCAGCCCAAAGCTGCCAGACAGTGCCTGCTGGATTTCGCTGATCGCTGCCTGGGGAAGACTCTGGTCAGCATAGGAAAAACCCAGCGCCAGAAAAATCACAAAACTCAGGACAAATGCTGGTACCGTTGTGTACAGCATGGAGCCAATATGTCGAAACAACCGGGTGCCCGCGCTCATGGCCGCCAGATTGGTGGTATCGGATATCGGCGACATCTTGTCACCAAACGTTGCTCCGCAGACTATCATGCCGGCAACCAGCGGCAGCGGAATATTCATCGCCGCACCGATGCCAATCAGAACCACGCCCAGCGTACCGGCAGTTCCCCACGACGTCCCGGTTGCCACCGACATCAGGCTGCACAACACCAGACCGGCAGCAAGAAACCAGGCGGGGCTGAGCAGATTGAGTCCGTGGTAGATGAGCGCAGCGACCGTGCCGCTCTGCATAAACGCCGCAATGAGCAAACCGATCAGCATGAATATGTAGATGGCTGGCAGTGCCTGACTGATGCTAGCGCTCATCATTTCACGGATGGCAGGATAGTTGTGTCCAAGCAGACGGGCGTTGATACCCGTCCAGATCAGACACAGAAACATCAGACTGTGCAGGCTGATGTCAAAGACAAACAGCCCCAGGGAAATCACCAGCAGGTTGCCGGCGAAGCAGATCAGGCTATGAAGAAAGCGCGGCGCTGTCACTGTGTTCCTCTGCCAGCAGTTTATGCTGGCTGAAATCATACAGAATCATGTACAGACTCGGTACCAGGAACAGCGTAATAAACGTTGCAAACAGCACACCGAATGCCAGTGAGACCGCCATCGGAATAATAAAAAAGGTTGCCGGGCTTGGTGTAAACATCAGCGGCACCAGACCAATGAAAGTTGTCATCGAGGTCAGAAATATCGGCCGGAACCGGGCCACTCCGGCATTCGCCACGGCGTTGACCAGTGAATGCCCGGCTGCGACTTCGCTGTTGATATACACCACCAGCACCAGACTGGCGTTTACCACCACACCACCCAGCGCAACGATTCCGATCAGGGAGAAAAACACCAGCTCCTGTCCCATGATGAAGTGGCCCACAACGGCACCAATGGCGCCGAAAGGAATCACACTCATGATGATCAGCGGCTGAGCGTAAGACTTAAGCGGTATCGCCAGCAAGGCAAAAATGATCAGCAGGGCCAGCGGATAGCTGGAGAACAGTCCGCCCAGAGACCTTGCCCGTTGCTCGCCCTCGCCTGATAACTGCAGATTGATGTCGTAGTCCTGAGCCCAGCGCGCACTGAAGGTTGAGACTATTTCACGTGTCACCTCTTCCGGCGCGCTGACAGCACGGTTGACATCGGCGTTGACGGTAATTACGCGGCGCCCGTTCTGCCGGTTGATCGTGGAGTAGGCGTTGCCCAGATCCAGCGTGGCAACACTGGCCAGCGGCACCTCACCACCTGCCGGCGTGCGCAGCATCAATGTCTCCAGATTCCCCAGAGACTGACGCTCATCTTCGGGATAACGCACCATCACTCTGATTTCGTCGGTACCACGCTGGATACGCTGTGCCTCTGCACCAAAAAACGCCTGTCGAACCTGGCGGGAGATATCATCCAGCGTAAAACCCAACTGAATCCCTTCGTCGGTAATGCCAATCTGTACTTCCTGCTTGCCTTCGCGGAACGAGTCAGTCACGTCCAGCACACCGGGATAACGAGCCAGCGCCTCACGCAGTTCGCCCGTCGCAAGTCGCAGATTTTCCTCGCTGCGCCCTTCCATGCGGAAGCTCAATGCCTCACCCGCAGAAAACGAATCGGATACAAATGTCAGTTCCAGCGCATCCGGGATCATTCCCACCTTTTCGCGCCAGCGATCACGAATTTCATTGGCGCTGATCTTGCCGCGATCATCGTAATTGTTCAGTATCAGTACCACCTCGGCAATATGACTGCCACCGGCACTCCCCCTGCCCGTGGGCGGACCGCCACGATTGATACGCGCACCCAGCGTGGTGAGCGTTTTATCTATTACACTGGTCACCGCTCCGCTGGCCTGGCCTGACTGAATTCGTGTGGCAAGCTCTTCATCCAGTTCGGTCGACAGTTCATTAGCCGATTGTTCCAGTCGCAACAATGCCTGTTCAGTCAGATCCACCGCAACGCCTTCCGGCATTTGCAGGCTGGCGTAAATCCGGTCACCTTCCACTGCCGGGAAAAACTGGAAAATCACCCGGCCACTGGCCATCAGACCGACCGTCACAATGATAACTGCCGTAGCGAGCGCCCAGGTCGAATAACGATGATGCAGACATTTACGCAGTGCCGGTTGATAGATATGTGATGCAAAATACTCCAGACCGTCCGCCAATCGACCCTGCACTTTGTGCCAGCCATTGACAAACCGGCTGCCCTCAAACAGGTATCCGGACGTCTTCCGGTGCGCCAGATGGCCCGGCAGAATGAGTTGGGACTCAATAACACTGGCAATAAGACAGAGAATGACCACGCCGCCAATGACATTAAAAAACCCGCCCATCGGGCCATCCAGCAGCAACAGCGGCAGAAATGCAGCTATCGTTGTCAGTACACCAAAGATAACCGGCACGGAGACTTCGTAAGTGCCCGTGATTGCGGCCTCTTCGCGATCCATACCCGATTGCTCGTGAACAAAGATACGCTCGCCCACCACAATGGCATCATCGACAATAATACCCAGCACAAGAATGAACGCCATGATGGTGATGGAACTGATGGTAACGTCGAAATAAGGGAACATCGCCAGCGCGCCAAGAATGGCTATGGGGATGCCCGCCGCCACCCAGATAGCCAGTTTGAACCGCAGGAACAGCGCCAGTACAACCAGCACCAGCAAGAAGCCCGTGTACGCGTTACTGGCCACCGTGTCGACGCGCTCACGCAATGCCTGGGCATCATCAGTCAACACTTCAAGTTGCACGCCCTCTGGCAGGCTGCGAGCCTTTTGTTCGGCATAGGCCCGGGTCGCATCGGCCGAGGTAATGATATCTTCATCACCAACCCGGAACACATCGATGGTCACTGCACGCTTGCCATCGACCCGCGCCAGCAGATAGCCCTCTTCAAAACCGTCGCGCACAGTGGCGATATCCGCCAGCCGCAGACGTGATCCATCCGCGTTGGTGCGCACAATGATCTCTTCGTATTCTTCACCCGAGCGCATGCGGCCTTTGCTACGCAGCAACACATCACCGCCAGGCGTGCGCAAGGTCCCCGCCGGCATGTCCATGGCGGCGCGATCAATCGCGGTCGCCACCTCATTCAGGGTCAGTGAGTTCTGACGCAACACCAGTTCAGGGACTTCTATGGAGATTTCCCGGGGCCGGGCATAGCTCACTTCCACCCGCGACACTTCAGGCAGGTCTAACAGATCCAGACGAATCTCATCGGCCAGCCGTTTCAGCGTGTCCTCATCGGTATCCGCAGACAGGGCCAGCGACATGACGGTGCCGACGACGGAAAAGGAGGCCACAATGGGACGCTCAATGTCGGCCGGGAAATTCACAATCCCGTCTACGGCACTCTTTACCTCATTCAGAGACCGGTTGACATCCGTACCCGCCACCAGCTCCAATGTGGCGGCGCAGGCACCTTCACGGGCCGTCGAGGTAATACGCTCCACATTTTCGATATTACGCAGCGCTTCTTCAAGAATCAGGCAGACTGCCTGTTCGGCTTCCTCCGGCGATGCGCCCCGGTAAGGTACATTTATCTGGATCGTTCCGGTTTCTATGCTGGGAAACTCTTCCTGACGGGTATTGCTGTAGGCGATGATGCCGGCTGCGATAAAAAACATCATCAGCAGATTGGCAGCAACCGGATTTTTGACGAACCAGGTGATGATCGGTTTCATAGTTTGCTTACCGCGATGGCAATTTCAGCCAGGGATTAGTGGGCGGCCGTTAATGTAGCGCCCGGAGAGCTGTCAACAACATTGACGCGCATGCCGTTTATCACGGTTTGAATAGGCGACAGGCAGATACGCTCTCCATCGGCCAGACCACCGCGGATCAGCACCCGGTCATTTTCCAGACGCATGACATCTACGTCGCGGAACCACAGACGATTTTCGGTATCTACCACCAGCACACGGTTGTTACCACGGACAACTTCCCGCGGCAGCGCAATAATGTCATCCACTGCCTTGCCGGAAACCGTAGCATTGACATAGAGACCAATGGGTAGTGGAATTTGTGCGTCGTCCTGCACAACACGCACAATCGCCTGAATGGCGTTACTGCCGGTATCAATACTGGCATCCATGCGCACCAACCGGCCGTGCCAGGTCTGCATGGCATCGCCCAGCATGCCATTGATGACTACCAGAGGCTGAGACTCAGCCGATAGTTCGCCGCGAATTCCCAGCGGGATATCGAGGTAAGAGAGCTGGTTCAGCGCCAGCGGCAGACGCACCTCAACCTCGTCTGCATTCAGCAGCACCGCCAGCGCCTGACCGCGTCCAACCTGCTGACCGATATCGATACTGGTACTTTCAACAATCGTATTAAACGGTGCACGTATCTCACTGCGTCGAAGATCCAGCTCTGCCTGAGCAACCGCGGCACGTGCATCACGCACACGCATGGTGCTGTTGTCAGCCTGGCGCTGCAGATCCCGCAGCTGTGTTTCACTGATCAGCCGACGCTCTGCCAGTGATGCATTACGCGCCAGTTCTTCCTGGACATACCGCGCATCGGTTTCAGCCTGACTCAGCGCTGAGCGGGCGCGGTCCAGCGCAGTTTCGAAATCACTGCTGTCAACGCGTAGTATCACTTCATCGGCGGCAAAATAGCCGCCGGGGACCAAAGAGGGAGACACCCATGAAACAGGGCCACTGGTGGCCGCCGACAGGCTGACTCTGCGACTGGCCTGCACCCTGCCCTGGGACTGGACATCCAGCTGCACAGTACCGGAGTGAACCTGAGCAACCCGCACACTGGCTACCGCCTGATCCGGCGCAGCCAGTGGCAGTGGCTCTGACGTTCGCATCAGTACCATAAAAACGACAACAGCAGCGGCCAGGATTGCAACAGGCAGAATAATTCGTTTCACGTCAGCATCACCACAGTTAAGAGAGGACAGGAGTTTCGCATACAGTATATACGTTACCTATACCAATCAGATCACCTGAGGCATTGCTGCGCTGAAAGTGTTACCAAAAATCACATATCGTGACTTCTGGCCTATTAATCTGCCAATTGCTGCTCAATTGCCCTGAACATCGCATCCCGGTGACGGCTGAAGCCTGCACCGGTCGCCTGCGGCCACGCGCCCTGCACTACAATTGCCAGATTTTCCTCCGGATTCAGATAGATACCCTGACCAAAGATGCCGCTGGCGCGAAATGTACCATCGCCATTCAACCACCAGAGATACCCATAATTGTCACTGCCGGGCGACGCCTGTGTGGATTCCTGCACCCACCCTTGCGGCACCACACGGGTACCATCCGCCAGCATGCCGTCATTGAGCACCAACAAGGCCAGTCTGCCCCAGTCACGCAGTACCGGCGCAATACAGCATCCGCCCAGTTCACCGCCGTTGGGGCCATGGCTGATCCAGGTTGCGTCAGCCTCCATTCCCCAGGGTTGCCAGATTTTTTCTGTCAGATAGGCTGCCAGATTATTGCCAATCGCGGCTCTGACAATGGCGCCCACCAGATTGGTTTCACCCGTGTTGTAGTTGAAGCGTTCGCCGGGTGTTGCGATACGTGGTTTTTCACCCATGAATTGCATCAATGCCAGCATATCGCTTGGCGAGGTCGCCACATCGGAACGCGGATCAGCGTAATCTTCATTCCAGTCAGTGCCTGAGGCCATCTGCAGGACATGTTTGATCGACACCCCATCGTAGGAGCTACCCTTAAGCTGAGGCAGATAATCTGTCACCGGGTCATTAACGCTGCTGATGTAACCATCCTGGATCGCGGCACCAATCAGCATGGATACTACAGACTTGGTCATGGAAAAGGACACCCACAGATGATCGTCGCGGTTGCCCAGGCCGTAGCGCTCCAGCATGATATTGCCGTCTTTAAGTACCAGCAGCCCCCCGACGTGGTTATGACGCATAAAGTCATCCAGGTCGTACTCATCTGTACCAACGTTGTAGCGGAGGCCGCTGAAGTCCTGTTCAGCACGCGGCAGCACTTTCACGTTGTCGCCATGCCTGATATGACGTACCGGGCTCAGTATTGCGGTATTGCGAAACCCGGCAATCTGCTGATCACCCTGCCAGAAAAGAATGCTTCCGTCGGTCGGCAGATGCTGCATGTCCAGGGCCGGATCCAGCCAGCGATCGGGCGACTGCGCAGCCAGCGCCGAACTGAACAGCAGAGTAACTGAAAGCGCCAGATATTTAATTTTCATAAGCGGCAACCTGTCCTGTTATTGTGTGCGTACAATAGTACCCATGATTGAACTGACAAATAAACACACAATTCAGCTGGCAGAGTTTCTCCAGCGGAATCATCCGGTCACGGTGCTTACTGGCGCCGGCATCAGCACAGATTCCGGTATTCCCGATTACCGCGATCACAACGGCAACTGGAAGCGCAAACAGCCGGTTCAGCATCAGGAGTTCATGTCCAGCCCGCAGGTGCGCAGGCGATACTGGGCACGCAGCCTGATCGGCTGGCCTGCCATGCAGCACGCGCAGCCCAATCCGTCACACCACCAGATAAACACACTGGAGCGGACCGGCCTGGCCAAACGCGTGATCACCCAGAATGTGGATCGTCTGCACCAGAAAGCCGGGAGTCATCAGACCATTGACCTGCATGGCCGCGCAGATGAAGTTATCTGCATGACCTGCGGGCTGAGAAGCAACCGGCGGATGATGCACGATGCCTGCACCCTGCTGAACCCGGCATTTGAATCTGTCACCGCAACCATTGCACCTGACGGAGACGCTGATCTGGAGATTGATTTTTCTGCATTCAGAGTACCTGAATGCCCCGCATGCGGCGGCATCGTGAAACCTGATGTCGTGTTTTTTGGTGACAATGTCCCCAGACCCCGTGTGGACGAATGCTTCGCCACACTGGAGAGCAGCCGTGGCCTGCTGGTTGTAGGGTCATCGCTGATGGTCTATTCGGGATTCCGGTTTGCCCGTCATGCACAGCAGAACAATATTCCACTGTGCATACTGACCCGGGGCAAAACGCGCGCCGATGATCTGGCAACGCTCAAGATCGATGCCGATATCAGCCCTACACTGCAGGCGCTTGGCGCCAGTCTGCGGTAAGCTTACTCGTCTCTTATTCGTCTCTTACTCGCCTCTTATTCGCCAACAGGCGCCACGCTGCAATCATCACACATCACATTGGGCAGCGGCGCCCCGTGTGAAAGTCCCGCCAGCCAGTCTATGAATTTGGTGCCATTGACTTCATAGGTGTATACCTCTGGGCGCATCAGGATGGTGTGCATGGAGCCACCGGCAACGTAATAACGAAAATCAGGAATTGCCTGACTGATTTCCTGCAGATTCATTTCCAGCAGCGGTTTCAGCGATTCGGTCGGCGTGCCGCCCAGGGCCAGAAACTGCTTCTGGGTCTGATCCTCTGCATTGTCGTAAGAGGAAAAACGGATACGGGGATTTTCCCGTGCCGCCCCGATATACAGGTGGTGAAAGCTAAACTCTTCGGCGGGAATTGAGCGCACGTGCGCCAGATCACTGACCACAGCGTCTGTTGCCCAGACGTCAAAGGGATTGAAGTTGGCAAAGCCACGATACCCGCCCGATGCATCTCCCAGCTGAACGACGGAAGCCTGCGGATACTGCTCAGCCAGTTTTACCGCATAAAACGGCGATGGAATGGAACCCGCACTGGAGCCGGTCACAAACACTTCCTGTGGTGCAAATACGTGATCATAGGTCCAGTCCAGCGCTGCCTTGCCATTGGCCCAGCCACGGTGGCGAATATGCAGATCGTGCCCTGCATGACCCTCAAACTGGGGAACCTGATAGTGCTGCTCCGAGTCGCCAATATGGACGTCCCCTGAGCAATAGGGCGCGTAAACGAAGGTGTAATCGGCAAACGGGTTGGTTGCCTGATCAAACGCAAAAATACCATGGGCGCGCGAAGGATCGGTATTGGCGAGATTGACCTGGTAACTGGGCTGGATATCCGGATCACAGTTGCCAGCTTCCCAGCAGGCGCCACCGCCCTCCAGATAAAACATCAGTTTTTCAGGGTCACCCTGCTTTACAAAAAATTTGTACGCCGACCCGTCAGAACAGACAGTATCACCACCCGGCTCAATCGAATTCCAGCCTTCCTGCAATCCGCTGAAATCGGCCAGCACAGCCGGCTGAGCGGGGGAGCTGGGCATTTCTGTGTCAGCGCCGGACTGCCCGGACTGCTGATCCTGACCGCAGGCGGCCAGCGCCAGCGCGATACAAGCAAATAACAACCCTTTGAAATATATGTTTATTTTTTGTTTTTTAGCCATCAATCCATGCATTGTTCTCACCTGCCATTTTGATTGTAGTCGATAAAAATATTCAAAAGTTGTAACGCGTTCAGTTTTCTCTTACGATCACTTCCCTGAAATGTACCACACTTATGTCAGGAACCAAGATGGCGACAATTACCTATATTGAACACAACGGCGAAGAACATGTGGTTAACGCGGACTCAGGTGAGAATGTGATGACGGTGGCCATCAAAAACCTGGTGCCGGGCATTGATGCCGACTGCGGCGGTGCCTGCTCATGCGGCACCTGTCATGTATTTGTGGATCCGGCATGGGTGGAAAAAGTAGGCTCTCCCGGTGAGTTTGAGGAACCCATGCTCGACCTTAACCCGGATCGGGCCGACAACTCACGTTTGTCCTGCCAGATAGACATCACTGACGAACTTGACGGATTAATTGTACGACTGCCCGAATTTCAGTTTTAACACCCCGTTTACCGGAGGATATGTTCATGGACAGTGCTATCGCAGATGCCAATACCTCAACCACCGCCTCGCGCAAGAGTCGCAGTCTGGTCGGGCGCGATCCGTGGACAATTCCGCTGGATGAAATAGACCTGGCGCATCCGGGCATCTGGCAGGCCAATGAGTACCTGCCATTTCTGGCCCGCCTGCGCCGCGACGACCCGGTGCATTACTGTGCAAACTCCGCCGTCGGTCCCTACTGGTCGGTGATGAAGTATAAAGACATCATGACCGTGGAAGCTGCGCCACAGATTTTCAGCTCTGAACCCACCATCGGCATTGTGGACATTATTCCGGAATTCACTTTGCCAATGTTCATCGCCATGGATCCACCCAAACACGATGAGCAGCGCAAAACCGTTCAGGGCGTGGTGGCACCCAACAACCTGAAAAATCTCGAGGGCCTGATTCGTCAGCGCGTGTGTGCCATTCTGGACAACCTGCCACTGGATCAGGAATTCAACTGGGTGGATAAAGTCTCCCGGGATCTGACCACGCAGATGCTGGCAACGCTGTTTGATTTCCCGTTTGAGCAGCGCGAAAAGCTCACTTACTGGTCAGACGTTGCTACAGCGATACCCGGCGCGGGTGTCATCGACAGCTATGAAGAAGGTTTTGAGATTCTCAAGGACTGCCTGGCAACATTCACCCGGCTGTGGCGGGAACGCGCCGCCAAACCACCGGGCAATGACCTGATCTCGATGCTGGCTCACGGCGAAGCAACCCGCAATATGCCGCCAATGGAGTTTCTGGGCAACCTGGTCCTGCTGATTGTCGGCGGCAATGATACGACCCGCAACTCGATCAGCGGCGGCGTGCTGGCCCTGAATGAGAACCCGGCAGAGTACCAGAAGCTGCGCGACAATCCCGCCCTCATCCCATCCATGGTCTCGGAAATTATCCGCTGGCAGACACCACTGGCCTATATGCGCCGGACCGTCACGCAGGACACTGAACTGGCGGGAAAAACGCTGCACAAAGGCGATAAACTGTTGATGTGGTACGCGTCAGGCAATCAGGATGAGGACGCCATTGAGCGAGCGGACCAGTTTATTATTGACCGCCCGCGCGCGCGTCAGCATCTGTCGTTCGGATTTGGCATCCACCGCTGCATGGGCAACCGGCTGGCCGAGATGCAACTGCGCATTCTCTGGGAGGAAATCCTGCAACGCTTCGACAAGGTGGAGGTGACCGGTCAGCCGACACGGATCTATTCCAGCTTTGTGAAGGGTTACAGCGAGCTGCCGGTCACTCTGCGAGCTGGCTGACGACAACCCGATAGGTTTGTTCAGTCAGCGGGATGTAGCCGGTAAAGTGAATCCAGTCGCCTATATTTGTGTAGGTGTGCTGCAGAAAGCTTCTGAGCACATCATCTTCCGGCGTTCTGACATACATGTACAGGGGCCGGGTCAACGGCTGGTAGCGACCTGAATTTGCTGTCTCCAGCGCCGGGAAAACCGGGCCATTGCCGTTGTCCACACCCACCAGACGAAGCTCATCCCAGTGACGGTGATAGGCACCCAGCCCAAAAAAACCGATCGCATCACGGTCGCCTGCCATGCGGGTTGCCAGATATTCCTCATCCTCACTGGCCACATAATCCTGGCGACTCTGACGCAGACCGGTCAACTGCGAGGTGAAATAGTCATAGGTACCGGAATCCTGGCCGCGGCCGTACAGGTTGACGTTCCGGTCCGGCCACTGCGGATCCACGTCACTCCACTTTGTAATGCGCCCTTCACTTTCGGCTGACCACAGGGTTTGCAATTGCTCCACCGTGACGCTCTCAAGCCATCTGTTGGATGGATGGGTAACGATTGCAATCGCATCGGTGGCAACCGGCAAGCGCACAAATTCAATTCCGTTATCCGCGCACTGGCGTATCTCTTCGCTGTTTATGTCGCGCGATGCAGCATTGATGTCCGTTTCGCCGGCACAAAATTTTCGAAAACCGCCACTGGTGCCAGAAAATTCAACTACCACCTGTACATCAGGATTGTCCGTTGTAAAAAGCTGGGCTGCACGCGTCATGATCGGAAACACAGTGCTCGATCCATCAATGGAAATCGATCCGCGCTCGTCAGAGCCAAAACTGTTGCTCTCTCCGCAGGCGCTCAACGCGCCAGCCAGTGCAATCAGGGTCAACCCGCGGAGTGACCAGAAACGTTGCCCGCCCCTCATTTATGCCACTCCTCTTTCAAGGTTTGCCAGAATGCTTTCAGATTGTGGAGCTTTGTTTCCACCGCATCAAAGTGCGCATCAAGCTGATCGATTGCCTCGTGCTGCTCACGCTCGATATCCTTTGCCAGCTCTGCCTCCAGCTGACTCAGCGCCTCGCGCAACTCATTAATACGTTGTTCCTTTTCTTCTCTGCTTAATCCTGCCACGGGGATTGCCCTCCTGTTTGGTACCCAGCTGGTTTCCAGCATTCAGATGAGTCGACCGACTCCGATTATCGCCAATGGAATAACGAAAAATACGCCCAGAATGTAGGCGATGACATACAGCTTGTTGCGCTGCGCCAGCGTGGCCAGAAATTCAGCCATAAAAATGGGGACCAAACGCAGGATGGGAGTTCCAAAGATAACTGCAATTGCCAGCAGATTAAAAAACAGGTGCACCAGTGCAATCTGCAGTGCCAGGACAGCCATGGGGCCGTGAATTGCTGTTGCCGCCAGCAACGCCGTGATGGTAGTGCCGATATTGGCGCCCAGTGTGAATGGGTATATCTGCCTGAGAGTAAAAACGCCATTACCTGCCAGCGGTACAATCAACGCGGTGGTGGTCGAGGAAGACTGCACCAGTATGGTGATGACTGTACCCGAAAACATGCCGGCCAAAGGGCCCCGCCCAACTGCTGAGTGCATGATGTCCTTTGCCCTGCCCACCAGCAGACTACGCAGAATCTTGCCAATGTGTGAGACCACAAACAGGATGGTCGCAATACCCAGAATGATCAGTGCAATGCCCGAAAATATGCCGGGCAACCAGGACGTCAACCCGCTGAATATTTCATCAGCTGGCGTCAGCAGGGCTTTCATGAAGTTGAAGTCGCTCATGCTGACGCTGGCATCGGATACCAGCAGATCCGCAACAACCCGCGATGATCGCTCCAGTGGTTTAAAAATCAACTCTATAGGCAAAAGAATCGCGACTGCCAGCAGATTAAAACTGTCATGCACAGTGGCTGCAGCAAACGCACGCCGGAACTCCACGCCGTTTCTGACATGCCCCAGACTGACCAGTGTGCTGGTCAGCGAGGTGCCGATATTTGCGCCCATCGCCATCGGTATTGCGATACTGATAGGTAATCCGCCAGCGACCAGACCGACAATAATGGAAGTTACCGTGCTGGAGCTCTGGATGAGCGCTGTCGCAACAAGTCCGACAGTCAGGGCAATTAACGGATTTGAGGCAAAACTGAAAAGTTCCCTGGCGTTGTCCCCTGCTGCCGACTTGAACCCGTCGCCAATGGCACCGACTGCCGCCAGCAGCAGGTACACCAGCAAAAGCACCAGTAACCAGGACTTCCAGGGGGTTGCCTCAGTGACGGTCGCATCGACCTGTGAGACGTTTTCCATAACCGGCTCCCATCATCTACAAAACCTCCATGATTCAGGAGTTTTGTGACGTACTGATGAAAAGCCGGTGACAACCCGGAAAAATCAGGCGGTAAAATCAACCAGGGTTTCTACTTCTGCCTCATAGTCGACATCTGGCCGCTCAAAGCCAAACAGTTTCAGGAACTCATGCTTGTAACCGGCATAATCCGTCAACCGGAACAGGTTGTCGTTGTTGACCTGCGCCCACAACTGCTTGCATTCGGCCTGAACGTCATCGCGCAATTCCTTGTCATCCATACGGAAACGGCCGGCATCATCCAGATCAAAAGACTGCCCATCATCACGGTACAACTGCTCAGTAAACAGGCGGTTCAACTGCTCTATGGTGCCTTCATGCAGTCCCTTTTCCTTCATTACTTTGTACACCAGCGCGATGTATAGCGGCATGA
The DNA here is from genome assembly GCA_963974875.1 of uncultured Pseudohongiella sp. Taxonomy (GTDB): domain Bacteria; phylum Pseudomonadota; class Gammaproteobacteria; order Pseudomonadales; family Pseudohongiellaceae; genus Pseudohongiella. The sequence goes on from CAXBER010000001.1 coordinate 80,629, forward strand.
CCGGAATCGCCGCTGAGGCCTGTGTCACAACTGACTTCAGCACCGCCACATTGGCACCCCCGCCATACTTTTCTGACAGTTTCTGATCCAGATCGTGAGCAGCACGATCCAGGTCTTCCTTGGCCTTGCCAAGCGCACCGTGCCAGTAAATAGGCCAGGTCATTTCGGTACCGATGTAGCTGAAGGCAACCGTCCGCGCCCCTTTGGCCAGCACGCCTGCACTATCCAGCGCCTGCATCCAGAGTTCCCAGTCCTGTCCGCCCATCACGGTGATGGTGTCGGCAATCTCTTCGTCGGTAGCCGGCTCCACTTCGGCATGAATGATCTGATCCTTGTTGGTATCAATGGCGGTTGACTGATAAACCTGTCCGATCGGTTTCAGAACGGATCGTTTAATTTCACCAGTGTCCGGCAGTTTGCGAACCGGCGAGGCCAGAGAGTAGACCACCAGATCGACTTCACCCAGATCCTGCCGGATGATATCGATCGCCTGTGCTCGTACTTCATCGGAAAAAGCGTCACCGTTTATGGAACGGGCATACAGCCCGGCTTTATGTGCTTCGTCTTCAAATGCCCAGGAGTTGTACCAGCCCGCGGTACCCGGCTTGGTCTCTGTTGCCGGTTTTTCAAAGAACACACCCAGCGTTGCCGCCTGATATCCAAAGGCGGCGGTAATACGGGCCGCCAGGCCATAACCACTGGAAGCGCCAATTATCAGGACTTTTTTGGGCGCCAGAGCCTTATCAGAGTTTGAATCATTGCTGACAGCCTGTCGGGTAATGGCTATCTGCTCTTCAACGTTTTTATGGCAGCCAGTCGGATGTGTCGTCGTGCAGATAAAACCGCGGTATTTTGGTTTGATAATCATTGGGGTTCCTCAGTTATTTTTTCCGGCAGCAAATGATGTCAGCGCCTCGCCGTCAAGTCTGTAGCGTATCCATTCTGCCTGCGGGCGCGCGCCGATGGCTTCGTAAAAATCGATGGCAGGCGTATTCCAGTCCAGTACGCTCCACTCAAACCGCCCGCAATCCAGTGCCACCGCTTCCCTGGCCAGATATTGTAACAAAGCCTTGCCGGCGCCCGCGCCCCGAAACTCGGGGGAAACGTAGAGGTCCTCAAGATAGAGGCCATTTTTCCCCTGCCAGGTTGAGTAATTAAAAAAATACACGGCAAAACCAACAACCTGATCGTCAATAGAACAGATCAGCGCCCGCACCGTCGAACCCTCGCCAAACACCGATGCCCGAAGTTCTTCGGGCGTTGTCACAACCTCGTTTTCGGCCTTTTCGTATATCGCCAACTCTTTGATAAAGTGGAATATTACAGGCGAATCATCGGCCACTGCAGGCCTGATATGAATGTCTGCCATCTTGCTCTCCCTGATTTTTCAGGCGCACAGTTTACCAGAGTCCTTGCGCGGCCGCCCTGTCAAAGCGCCAGCAGGTGTGTGACGCCGATACTCTCAACAAAATCAGCATCATGCGAGACCAGCATCAGGGTACCCTGATAATTATGGAGTGCATTTTCCAGCATGGTAATCGAATCCAGATCCAGATGATTATCCGGCTCATCCAGCAATAGCAGATCGGGTGGACTGGTTCTTCCAGTCACCGCCAGCAGGGCGACCTTCAATCGCTCCCCACCGCTCAATTGTGCAAGAGGCATCAACGCCTTGTCGGCCCGCAACCGTAAACTGCCCAGCCATGTGCGCCACTGTTCAGCTGTCACTGTCGCATCCTGCAGCTGCAGGTTTTCCAGTGCTGACAGCTGCGGATCCAGGAAACTGAAATGCTGATCCAGATACACACAGCTGCCATGCAGGGCTACTTTTCCACTGACCGGTGTCAGTTCACCTGATATCACTTTGAGCAATGTCGATTTGCCGGACCCGTTGGCACCCGAAATGTGCCAGCGTTCGGCGCTGTGCACGGTCAGGCTTATCGGCTCTGTTTTCACCATAAAAGGCAGAATGACATCTTCCAGATGCAGCACAATGCCGCGTCTTGTTCCTGCAGCCACCATGCCCAGCTGTTGCCGTTGCGACCGCTCCTGTTGCGCTCTGGCGGCGCCCAGTTCCACGCTTAACTGCTGACCCCGCCGCTCGTCTCTTGCCCGCAATCGAGCCTGGCTGCCTTGTGCGCCTTCCGCCTTGAAATCCATCAGCATCTTGCCTTGCGAGCCATCACGACGCTGACGCTCGCCCTGCTGTCGTCGTCGTGCCGCTCGCTGCTCGCCGGCCTGTTGTTCTGCCCGCACTTTACGCAGTTCCTTTTCCGTATCCTGCACCCGCTGGGCCAGGGCGGCAGCAGCCAGTTCGCGCTGCTCGTGATAAAGATCAAAACCGCCACCAAATGTGCTCAGACCACGCTCGCTCAACTCCAGTATGTTGTCCATTGCCCGTAGCAGCTGACGATCATGACTGACCACCAGTGCACCACCCGGATGCTGTTGCAGTTTTTGCAGTAGCCACCGCCGGCCCTCACGATCCAGATGGTTGCCCGGTTCATCCAGTAGCAGATAGTGGTCAGTTTTAATAAATGCCGCGCACAAACTCAGTCTGGTTTGCTGGCCACCACTCAGGGTATTGACCGGACGACCCGGATCAGTGGGCAAAAAGGCTTCGTCAAGCAGGGTGTGCCAGTGTGCCGGCTGATCCCAGGCACCTGCGACACGCTCTACATCATCGTCATGCGGGACACCGTGTTCAATACGCTGAAAGGCATCATATAAATCACCCACGCCCAATACATCAGCGATGCGTCGGGCAGGTTCCCCACAAAACTGACCAGCCAGCAACTGGTCGAAATAAACGAATGGTACATTCCATGACACCTGACCCGATGTTGCAGGCAACATCCCCGCCAGTAATTTGAGAAACACCGATTTGCCAATACCATTGGGCCCAACCAATCCGGTCAGTCCCGGTAACAATCGACCGCTCAGATCACTCAGCACATCCGGTGCAAAGGAAATTTGGGTAAAAATGGCAGGAGGTCGCATGCTGTTCCGCTGTTTCCCAATACGAAAACCGTGCAGTCAGGGTAACGCGTTGCCCCGCGACACATCCATGATCAATCGTGTCAGCAAATACAACCGTGGTACCACTGAGTCCAGATCCACATATTCAGCATTGCTGGTGTGGGCACCAAACCCTTTCAGGCCGAAACGCTCGATGACCGGTGCGTCGCTTTCCAGTGCTGCAAATGCGGCATCAGTGCCGCCGCCCTCTGCCTGGTCATTCACACCCAGCGTCAGGCCCATTTCGGCATAAATTGACTGGGCGTGAGCGGCCAGCGTTCTGGCTGCATCGGTAGCGTTCAATGGCGGGCGTCGATTTTCAAAATTGACACTGACGTCGGTATCCGGAATCAATTTATTGGCAATACGCTCCTGAATACGACTTTGCAAACGCTCAAAATCTTCTTGTCGCAACATGCGTACGTCAGCAGTCACAATGGCAGTTTCCGGAATCACGTTGCGATTGGTACCGGCCTGGGCAACCGTCCAGTTAACTTTTAAACCGACTTCCGGTTCTGACAGATCAGCAAGCTGCAGCATCTGATGTGCCATTTCATACAGGGCATTGCGACCCATTTCCGGCGCAGCACCGGCATGCGAGGCGCGGCCCCTGACAGTCATGGTGGCGGCGCCAATACCACTGGTGGCCAGCGACAACGCATCGTTATCCATACGCGACGGTTCAACAGAGAATACTGCATCATGTTCGGCTGCCATACGGGTAATGGTGGCACGGGACCCCGGAGAGCTGCGCTCTTCGTCGCCATTGATCAGCACAGTCAGTGTTCCGTACTCATCAAACCCCAGATCACGCAACATGGCGACAGTATGGATAATGACTGCCACGCCCTGCTTGTCATCGGCAATACCCAGCCCGTAGGCAAGATTGCCATCAATTCTGAACGGTTGATCATCAATCATGCCGCGCAGATACACTGTGTCCATATGCGCGATCAGCATGATCCGCTTGTCTCCGCGCCCGGTAAAACTGGCGTGCACCATTGGCCCAATCTGTTCCGGCGTATCGAACATACGGTATACATCCTGGTTGGCGTCCAGCAATTCAACCTGACCGCCCAGCAGACGTAACTCCTCAGCAATCAGCTCTGCCAGCTCCACCAGGCCTTCGTAGTCGCCTGTACCAGACTCAATCTCAACCACGCTCTGCAGGGTTTCAATCAACGGCAGTTTTTGCGCTTCGGCGGCCGCAAACACTGCCAGATCCGGTTGCTGGGCGAAGGCAGAGTGGCAACTCAGGCTCAGGACCAGTGATGCACAAAAACACAGGGAGCGATGCAATTTCATATAAACCTCTTGTCAGGGGCTCGGAGGCCACATATTGTTTTTGTTCAGATACCAGATTGCCAGCGGAAACTCGAGCAAAAAATAACTCAGCAGGGTAAACCAGAACCAGTTGAGCGACACATCGAATACCCGGATTGTCAGTCCACTGTCCATATACAACGAACCTGCCACGACCAGCGCAACAACCGACGCCAGCAGGTCATTGACAGCCATTTTCTGCAGGTTAGCGCCGACAACGACGGGAAACAGCAGGAAATAACACAACAACAGGATAACTGCGTTGATCATGAGTATGGTGATCACCGGCGCCATCGGATCAGTTCCTCAGGTACGACGCGCCGTTGGCATCGATAATTGCGCCGGTCAGATACTCCGTATTGTCGGAAGCCAGAAAGGCAACCAGACTGGCGATCTCATCGGGACGACCAATCCGCCCCAATGGACTCTGCGCAGCCACGCCATCCCATCCCTGTGCCCGAATCCGGGGTGATGCTGCCGGGGTCTCAGTCCAGCCCGGCGCCACTGCATAAACACAAATACCTTTATCACCCAGCGCCAGCGCCAACGACTGAGTCGCCGAATTAAGACCGGACTTGCTGGCACCATAGGCCGGTGCAGTGGGTTCACCACGAAACGCACCACGCGAGGTAATGTTGATGATACGCCCACTGCCCTGCCTGATCATGGTTTTCGACACCAGAAAAGCAAGGTTTAGCGGTGCCTGCAGATTCAGAGCGATACTGTGTTGCCATGCAGCCTGCCACGCATCAAAGTCCTCTGCTGAAATATCCTGATTGGTGAACTGTCCGGCGGCATTGACCAGCACATCGATTCGCCCATAGTGCGCCAGTACCGCATCTGTCATGGTTTTCGCTGCCACAGGGTCTGCAATATCTGCCTGAAACAGCCGATGTCCGTCTCCCGGGAGTTTTGACAGCAATGCCTCGGCCTGCTCCTGTTTGCTTCTGTAGTTGGCGGCAACCATAAATCCTTTGGCTGCCAGCGCTTCGGCGCAGGCCCGGCCGATACCGCTGGCGGCGCCGGTCACCAATGCCACTTTTTGTGCTGTCATATCAGACGCCTTCTAAAACAGTTTTTCCCAGTACCCGACATCCAGCCATTGTTCAGCCTTGTATCCGATCTCACGAAACTGGGCGACCTTGATCATGCCAAATTTTTCATGCAAGGCAACACTCGCCTCATTGGGCAATGCTATGCCACCCACAGCAGCATGTATACCCATGGATTTCAGCCGGGCAAACAACTCGGAGTACAAGGCCGAACCCAGCCCTCTGCCTCTGTAATCATGAGCAGTGTAGACAGTGACCTCGACTGAATGCTTGTATGCCGCCCTGGTTTTCCAGCGGGTGGCATAGGCATAACCCACTATGCTCCGCCCTGTTTGCTCTGCAACTATCCAGGGCAGGCCAATTCCCCCCACATCCTGAATACGGGCGGCCATTTCGATCTCGGCAACGGCTTTCTCCTCAAATGTCACCACGGTATTGAGGACATAATAATTGTAGATTGCGGCTATGTCGGCGGCATCGCTAACACTGGCAGACCGAATCTGCCATCCGGCCTCTTCCGAAGCACAATTCAATTCACTGGTTTGAATTTTTTTCCACCTCGGTTACAGGTTTTCTGGAAAAATCATTTCGCAGAAACACATCCGTCAGTATGGCCTGCTCAATGAATCCACGTTCGGCAGTTCTGGTCGGAACACGCACAATAAGATGAATTTCGCCGGCCGTCGGTACCTGTATTGTCACCCGCGGATCAACCGACGGCACTTCCAGCCCACGACGAATACTCACCTTGTTCATGTAGCGCCGCACAGTTTCAAGATAAGGCTCACATTGTTTCTGTGCCGACTCAAGAAATGCCTGCTGCGCGGCGTGCCAGTCGTCCTCTCTTTTGAACGGAATGGTAAACACATGAAACACATAATCATGCGTGAAACTTTCATTGATCACCGGCTCGGAAACAAACAATGCGTTGGGAATAATAGTGGTCCGGCCGGTACGTTGATGCGTTATTTTCCCGGGCCCCACCTCCATGATGGTTGTTGCCAGCAGGTTCTGATCAATCACGTCACCACGAAAATCTTTTACCTGAATGCGATCACCCAGATCAAAGGAGTTTGATACCGTTTTTATCATTGAGCCAATCAAGCACAGGATCAGCTCCTTGGTCGCCACGACAAACGCAACCGCGATGGCTACGATGGACAGTGCCAGTGTGCGCAACTCTTCCGCCCAGATCAGAATGAGGCCCAGCATCAACAGCAACAACAATCCGTTACGCGACTGAACCATCCACTTGCGACGCAGGTCCGTGGAGGAAACGCGCTTCTGCAGGAATCGCGACAGCAGTCCCCGCAGCAACCCGACCGCTACAATCAGAATGATCGAGCTGACAATCAGACTGAGCAAGGTGTCAGACAGAATCAGATTGTTAAACAGAGTTTCTATTTGTTCCCGCATACTGTATCCGCTATCGCCGAGTGCTCAGCTTAGCGCCTCGTCTACTGCTTGCTGTGCATGAATGGCCGTTGTGTCATATAACGGGACCTGCGTGTCATCCGGCCTGACCAGCAGGGCTATCTCGGTACAACCCAGAATCACCGCCTCGCAACCCCTGTCCTGCAACCGTTCAATGATCTGCAGAAACTGCTGGCGGGAGTCGTCATTAATGCTTCCCATACATAGCTCATCATATATGATCCGATGAATCTGTTGCCGCTCAGACTCTTCAGGGACCACCACGTCTATGCCCTGACTGATCAACCGCTCCCTGTAGAAATCCTGTTCCATGGTAAACCGGGTACCCAGCAAACCTGTTTTACTGACACCGTCTGCAAGCAGGACACCCGCAGTCGCATCAGCTATGTGCAGAATCGGCAAATCGACCTGTGCCTGAATCTGTGGCACTACCTTGTGCATGGTGTTGGTGCAGATCAGCATAAAATCCGCGCCGGCACGCTGCAGGGCCAAAGCTCCCTGAGCCAGAATATCGGCGGTTTTATCCCAATCGCCACGATGCTGCAGCGCCTCAATTTCCGCAAAATCCACGCTTATCATGGCAATTTTGGCCGAATGCAATCCGCCCAGGCGCTGTTTCACACCCTGGTTGATCGCCCGATAATAGCTCTCAGTCGATTCCCAGCTCATGCCGCCGAGCAAGCCGATTGTTTTCACCGTTTCATGTCTCCGGCCAGTGGTTGTTTCAGTTTTTCGGTAATTTGCCTGTTATCGTAGCCACGCGCAATCAGATAGTACAGTTTTGTTACCGCGGCTTCTGGTGTCAGATCACGCCCGCTGACTGCGCCGGCACCTGAGAGTCCGCTACCTGCCGCATAGCGCTCAAAGGTCACCACGCCATCCAGTGGCTGCGACACAACCAGCACCACAATGCCACGCTCGACTGCCGTACTGACTGCCGCCATAAACGATGGTTCGCGTGTTGGTCCATTACCCGAGCCATATGCTTCAAGCACCACCGCCCGCAAATTGGGCGCTGCACAAACTGCATCAAAGATGCTGGCACTGATCCCCGGATATAATCTGAGCAGGACAACCGAGTCATCCGGAGGCGGCAGCAACGTCGCTTTGGTCACACCTTCACCATGACCCATGCGGCGGTGACCCTGGTACTCTATTTCGATGCCGATGCTGCCAATCGCCGGAAATCTGGGGGAATCAAACGCATCGTAGGCTTTGGCAGAAATCTTGGTAACCCGGTTGCCACGCAGTATTTTTGATCCAAATACCACGCACACCTGAGCCATTGACTCCGGCATGGTAGCCGCTACTTCAATGGCCGAAATCAGATTGCTGCGCGCGTCACTGCGGGGAAAACCAAACGGCAACTGCGCACCGGTCACAATGACTGGCTTACCCCAGCGGCGCACAAAATAGCTCAGGGCAGAGCTGGTATATGCCAGTGTATCAGTGCCATGTAGCACAATAAATCCATCGTAATCGTCGTAGCGCTGCTCAATATCAGCCGCAATCGTCAACCACGTTGCCGGCGTCATGTCGGAACTGTCAATCAGGGGGCGGTAAACCAGTGTTTCCAGCTGCGGCGGGTTTTGCTGAAAAACCGGACCCAGCTCAACAAGATATTTGATCTCATCAGCCAGGTCGTCGGCCGGGGCCAGACCATGATGAGTCTGTTTCATACCGATGGTGCCACCGGTATAGATTATCAGCAATCGTTTTGGCATCACTGCTCCGCTGCAGCTGCAGGGTCACGCAGATGGTAAATGGCGCGCTGCTCTATACGGCAGACACATGCGCCGTCATCTTCCCTGAAAATGTTGAATTCACAGTCTGCAAACTCATGACCTTTTTTGTTAAAGAGATCGAGTATGCGCATCTCGCTGATTAACACCGTGTTTAGTGGCACAGCCTGATAGTTCCATGAGCGGGTTTCAAGATGTATCCATGGACTCATACGGGCAACCGCAGCAAAGTGCCGGTTAGCACACCCCAGCAGAAACGACATGTTGGCGTAACCACCACTGCCTGCCGGGCCATCAGTCCGCAGGAGTGCTGGCATGGCCATCTGATCACGCAGATAAGTCGCCATCTCGTGTTCTGCAGACCATACAAAGCGTTTGGCAAGGCAACCCTTTCTGCTCAATGTTTCCATGTACTCACGTGATGCAGGCGGCCCCAGGTAGTTTTCCGGCATCAGATCGGCTCCTTCACGCCCGGGAGGCGGCTGTACCCTATCCGGCTGCGCTGACAGCATGACATTGGCAACAGCACAAAGCCGGTCACCCGATCGCAGCTCACCGTGATAACCATCATCAGTTTCAGCGATGGAAACTGCAAACGCCGTCTCATCATACAGCGGTGATTTGACTACCACATGAGCGCTTCCGTGAGTCAGCCAGTCCAATCCCCATTGATAAACAGCCGGATGAATCAGATACGCACTCACTGTTACACCAGGCACCAGCGCACCGGTAAAACCATAGGCTTGGGCAAGCTCATCGGAATGAATACGGTTGTCGGAGTGCGGTACCTGATTGAAGGCGGTGTTTTCCCAGTATTTCATGTTTTGCTTACGCCCAGCCACCGCAGAAGGGAAATACCTGGCCGACAAAACAGTCAGCTGCGTTGCTGCACAGATACGCGACAAATGCAGCATCCTCCTGCGCGCTCACCAGTCGCCCAAGCGGTACTTCCCGCTTCAGGCGATCCTGAAACTTCGGATTCGCCTGAACGTCTGACGGGAAGTACGTCGGATTGTCGACAAAATTCTGCGCAATGGCATTGACCTGAATATTGTGCGGCGCCAGCTCAACACCTACAGCCTTGACGTAGGCCAGTTGCGCACCGCGCGCAGCACTATAGGTGGATGCGCGCTTCATGCCACGCAACGCCGATGCGCTGCCCATCACCAGTATTTTTCCGCGTTTGCGTGTGATCATTTGCGGCACTACAGCGCGAATCAATCTTGGCAGCGGGTGAACCAGCGCATCAAATACTTCCACCCACTCGTCATCGGTGACATCTGCCGCCGGTGTTGACGGGGCACCAATAGCCAGATTCGCGATGACAATATCGACATCACCGGCCGCATCAACGACCTGCTTTACTTCGGCATCATCAACCAGTCTTTCATAACTCGGTAGCACTTCCGCGCCAAGCCCGCCCAGCACATCGCAGAGCACCGGCCCCATAAAAGCATCCGCGTGTGTAAGCAGGATTCGTTTGTTCTGTAGCGACAATAAATTCATCTGACACTCTCACTGGCAACAATACTGCGGATCTGGTGGAGAGTCATGCCCGCAATCTCCACCGTCTTGTGCGGGTTGCTTTGGCCGGCAACGATGCGTACATCACCCGATCCCAGCCCCAGGGTGTCCTGTAACAACGCTTCAACAGCCTTGTTGGCCTTGCCTCCCTCCGGTGGCACTGCAACACGCACTTTAAGCTCATCACCCAACCAGCCGGCGACGTCAGTTCTTGACGCGCCGGGCACCACTTTCACTTTCAATTTGACCATTGGTTTACTGTGGCCTGTTAAACCGACCGATGTACACTGACTTGCCCAGCACATGCCCGGCCATGGCCGCCATCACCGCATCGCGGGTTTCCAGCGGATCATCAGTGGGCATGACATCCAGCACAGTATCCAGTGCATAGACTTCAAACATGTAGTGATGTCTGGGGCGGGTTGCCGGTGCTCCCGGCCCCCGGTAGACCCGTCCGGTAGCGCTTATCTGATAGGCACCATTAGGCAATTGCACTCCGGCCGGCTGATCTTCGGCAAGGCCAGCGGCATCGCCCGGAATATTCCACACCACCCAATGTACCTGTGTCCGGGTGCCACGATTCGGCGCAAAGTCCAGATCTGCCATATTGACAACAAAACTGCGGGTACCTGCCGGCGCGTTGATCCAACTCAGGGCGGGAGATGTTCCGCCGCCAGGTGCAGCACCTTCAGCTGCCTGCGAAAAACGCACGGGTATATCACCACCGTCCGCAAACCCGTCAACTGTGAGTACAAAATTCTGCGCCTGAGCCACAATTGCTGTTGAGAAACTCAGCAAAAGTGCGGCACAAAGTCTTTGGAAAAATTTCATTATTACTCTCCTTTTCCGGAATTTTCTATCTGTTTTTCTTTTGGCTTTTTCTGTGAATCTGTTTTGGGAATGTCCTTGGAAGCGTCTCCGTCTATCGGGTCTTCCCAGTCGCACCGGATCTTCTGCAGCTGATTGCGCCAGGCATCAGCATCCCCGTAATCCAGAAATTTCTGTTCACGGTCGTGCAGGCCCTTTGTCCGCATGGCATGCTTGATCGGGCACCAGAACTGCTCGGTACGGGCAAGCACCTCCCTTGCATAGGCCAGCAAACCGTTGCCATATCCACAATAAACACAATTGATTTTCTGAAGGGTGTTCAGGTACGGCAGGCGGTGCCTGTCGATAACCACATACTCCTTGCGGTTCACCAGCGGCACCTTGTACACCCGGAAACAGATGTGCTGGTAAATCGTGATGGTCAGATCCAGAAACGCCAGAGGGATGATCATGCCATAGATGACCGGCGCCGTCAGCAATACGCCCAGTGGCGCATTGTAAATATAGCGCAGAGTACCGATGCGTTGTTTGCGTTGCAGGCGTTTGACCTGCGCATCAAATACAACCTTGCCACGCTGCAACGTGTAACTGAACTGTTCGCGCTTGTTCTCCAGCACGCGCTCTATTTCAGACTCAACCTCATCCCGTGTCTTTTTCAGACGGAACAGAAGTTCATCCAGCTTCTCTTGTGTTGTCATGTCACAATCAACCTTTTGCGCGGCAATGAAACCTCTGAACAAGTCCAAAAGCGTTGGCTGATGACATGCAAATATCAGCAATTTCAGGCAATTTTGACCAGACGATCTCCGACACGAACGTTGCCAGGCACAATCACTTTGGCATTAATGCCGCGCGCATTCAGGCGCTTGCCCTCATCTGAATTCACAAACATGACTGCATCCTTACCAAATCTTTGGGAAAATTTACGACACCCCAGATGCGGCTCAGCAGTGACTTCAATTACCGCTGTACCAATCTCCAGACGTGTGCCTGGCGGCAGGTTTTGCTTGCTCAGGTCAAAATCAACCAAAAACTGATCACCAGCCAGAGGCCAGTGCGACTGATCAGGACAGATCGCCCTGATCGCCCGCAGGTTCATCAGGTTCAGTTGCATCTCTTTATTGGCAGCGCCATCAGGCGTTTTACCGTGCCCACGCTGCTTCCAGTTATCACCGACCAGCCCTTCGTCAAGGGTCAACTCACATTCCTGCAGGACCTTCCTGCCATCAGTGCGCGGACGACATACGATCATGCCAACCACGCCCTCTTCGCGGGGTGATTGCTGAATATCCGGCAACTGGGCTTCGAGCTCTGCAGTTGTTTTGTGGTGACTGATTCCGTTCAATTCCGGCTGTGCACTCATTTGTATTTCCACCGTGTTCAGGACATTTGATCAGCGTATATGATAAGGCATTTTGGGTACCGGGCAAATGACTGAGTCAGTCGGGCACTGCCCTGGCTTCCTGTGAGACCACCCACGCGATGAGTTCCTCAGCCAGACGATTGGATGCAAGTCCAAGTGCGGCCACTGCAGCGGATACATCCGTTCCCGTTAGTGTCTGCTGCGCCGCAAAGCGATAACTGGCAATAATCCTGCGGGTAGCAACATCAATCAACATGGCATCAAACTGAATGACTGCCTGGGGCTGACCTGAGCTCGAATCGACATGGAATGCGCGCAACATGCCTCCGAGTTCAGACGACGATTGCAATCCCTCACTGGCAGCACTGAGCGCCTGAACTCGTCCGTCACGCCAGAATGCATCAAGCAGCCAGTCGCGCCAGAGCAACGGCACAGTTGTGGTCCAGCGCGCCTCAGGATAGGCCTGAAATGAATTATTCCCGGTCATGATCAGAAGACGATTGCCTCCCAATGCCTCACTGATCTGTGGCCGACTTATACGTAAAGATGACAGACGCTGATCTGATCCGGATGCACTGAGTGATGCCGGCGGCAATTGAAACAGGTCCACCGGCGTGCGTTCCGGCAAGACACTGCAGGCTGCCAGGAATACCACTGCAGAGAGTATCACTGATTTGAGCGGGGCCAGGTTTTTCATGGACGATACTCCCGAATGTTATCTGACCCCAATAAAAAATCGGCAGGATTGTCGGAAATCCGGCTGGTGACATTATCAAGATTATTCAGGATGCTGCGCAGATCACGCACGGCCGGCCCCAGCTCGGCAAAACTCTGCATGCCCGCTGCTACCGCCGGACTATTCTCTGATACCAGCGCCTGCAACTGCTCACTGGTCAACTGCAGATTGGTAATGGTGTCTGCCACACTGGCCAATACCGGTTCGCCATAACGCGTGGTCTGATCGTTCAATTGCGCCAGCAACTCACTCAGTGATTGGCTGCTTTCAGCCATATTGATGATACTGTCCTGCAAATTCTGTTGTTGCTCAGCCAGCGCCGAACTCACCGTCTCCACATTGTCCAGCACACGCGCGACACGGCTGGCGTTTTCATCAGACAGCAGGTTGTTGGCCCGCTCCAGCAAGGACGTCATGCCCAACAGTAATTCTTCGCTGCTCAGCCGCAACTGTGCCAGTGAAGACGGAGTTGCCTCAATCACCGGAATGCCCGATGGTGCCGTCAGCAATGGACTTTCCGGCAGTCCTTCGCTCAGTTCAATGGCCGAAGCACCGGTAATATTCAGCAGCGTCTGTCGCGCAAGCGTATCCACTTTCACCGGCGCGGATGTAGATACGCGAATGACTGCCCTGACGATTCTCGGATCACGCACATCCAGCGACAGCCGCTCAACCTCACCGACACGGATGCCACTGTATTGCACCGGACTTCCCTCGGACAGGCCGGATACCGGCTCGTTAAACAGCACTTCAAAATATTGCACTTCGCGCTGCGCGCCGGCGCCGCTCATCCACAACATGAACAGCATTGCTGCAGTCACCGCAGCCAACGTTGCCAGTCCGACCAGAATATAGTGCGCTCGAGTTTCCATATTAATTCATCTTTGACCCGGCGGGTCCGCTGGCCTGTGCCGCAGCGCGCCCGCGCGGACCATGGAAGTATTCCCGGACCCAATCGTCCTGCGTTGCCGCCACCACGTCCAACGTGTCAGCGACCAGTACCTTTTTCTGCGAAATCACAGCGACCCGGTCGCAAACACTATACAGCGTATCAAGGTCGTGTGTAATCAGAAACACCGTCAGATTAAACGCATCTCGCAGGGTCACCAGCAGCTGATCAAAGCCGGCGGCGCCAATCGGATCCAGCCCCGCCGTCGGCTCGTCCAGAAACAGAATCTCCGGATCCAGTGCCAGTGCCCGCGCCAACGCAGCACGCTTGATCATGCCGCCGGACAGATCTGCCGGATACAGTGCTGCGGCGTGCGCCGGCAGCCCCGTCAATGCCAGTTTTACAGAAGCCAGATAGCTGGCTTCCTGGCGCGCCAGACCTGCCATTTCAATCAATGGCAACGCCACGTTTTCAAGCACTGTCAGTGACGAGAACAGCGCGCCATGCTGAAACAGCACACCAATGCGTTTTTCCAGGGTTGTCGAATAACCGTTTTTTCCGGTAGACATCCCCAGCAGTTCGACGTCGCCCTCGCTGGGCGCAAGCAGACCGGTAATCGATCGCAGCAATACTGACTTGCCACTGCCGGACCCACCCACAACCGCCAGAATCTCACCCCGGAAAACGTCCAGATCCAGATTTTCATGTACAACATGATCACCAAAGCGGTTGCCCAGGCCACGAACCCGAATGACTGTCTCACTGTTCTTTCCATTGCTCACCAGCCCATCTCCATATAAAACAGCGCAGCAATCGCATTCAGCAGAATCACCACAAAAATCGACTGCACTACCGCCGACGTTGTGTGCTCACCCAGGGACTGGGCACTGCCTTCTACCTTGAATCCTTCCAGACAGCCTATCAGCGCTATCAACACGGCAAACACTGGTGCCTTGGCCAATCCCAGCAGGACATGGCGGACCGGAATTTCCTGAACGATGGCAACAAACCGGACAAACGACACATCCAGTGTAAGCACCGCAACAACGGCGCCACCCAGCATCCCTGACAGCATTGCGACAAAGGCAAGCAGCGGTAAAGTGATCAGCAATGCCAGCACACGCGGCAATACCAGCAGCTCCATTGGGTTGAGCCCCTGCACACGGAGGGCATCAATTTCCTCGTTCAGATTCATGGAGCCGATCTGAGCGGTAAAAGCACTGGCGGTGCGACCGGCCAGCAATATGGCCGCCAGCAACACACCCAACTCACGCATGAACGCGTATGCAACCAGATCCACGGTATAAATGGTTGCGCCGAAATCCCTCAATACGGTTGCACCAAGAAATGCGACGACAGCACCGACCAGAAAATTGAGTAGTACAACAATGGGTACCGCATTCAGACCCGCCTGATGCATCTGGGCGATCAATGCTGTAATACGCCAACGCCAGGGACGTGGTAGCAGGACAAGAAAAGTGAGTAATGCTTCTCCCAGAAAACCGACAAACTGTAATACCTGGCGTGAACCAGCGACGATGCGCCTGCCAAGTAATGCCAGTCCGTCACCAAAACGCCAACCGGGCCCGACTTCTGTTGGGCCCTGTTTTATCACGGCTTCCGTCACGGCCAGTAACAACGCCTGATATTCACTGGACAGCCCAGCAGCGGCCGGCGTCAGCTCACGCAATCGTTCTGCGCCCAGCAGTCTCACCAGCAAAGCTGCCCCGGCTGTATCAAGTGCGCCAAGACCGGTCGCATCCAGCCTGATTGTGTTTCCTGAAACCGGTCCTTCTTTCAAGGACTCGCAAGCGGCGGCTAATCTGGCATGGTTTGCGAGCGTCCATTCACCATGCAGGCAGACGGCCGGCGAGTCGCCAGTGGTGAAGGTAAGTGGTTCACTGGCATTTGCCGGCATCGCCGTTACCTGATCGCAATCGGATTGATGACCGCCTGTACTGCACCTTTGAATCGAGGCTGACCCAGCACAAACATGAATTCGTCCACGCCATCGGCCGCAAGCCCGGCAGTATTCATACTCTCCAGAATATAGACACCCTGCTTGGCCAGCAACGTCTGATGTACTGCAAAAGCGCGACGTGGATTTTCGAACGGAATTACCTCCAGCGCCGGCGTATCTGCGCCGATTGCCACAACGCCCAGTTCGGCCAGGTATTCTGCTCCCTCGACTCCTGGGCCTGGCTGACTGGAAATAAACCGGGCATTGTCAACGCCGAGCAACTGCATCCAGCCGGTATGAAACAGCACAACATCGCCACTGCGAATCTGCAGACCCTGAGCACTGGCTGCCGCTTCAATCTCGGCACGGTTGAAGGCGGTACCTTCGCTGACCATATCAACACCAAAGTGCCGTGTCATATCCAGTAAAATGCCACGTGTCACAATAGGCGGAATTTGGTGCGTGCCCAGCTCGGCGAGCCCATCTTCCCGCACGATTTCGGCAGCAGTCAGACCGTTGTAATACTGGTTGCCGATACCCAGATGACCCAGTCCGTCAATCTGTGAACCGATGCCAAAACTCGTTGTGACCCGCTCATCATTCGACGTTACCACGTCCGTGCCCACCTCAACATTCGCCCCCGAGGCGATAATGTCAATATCGAAGCTGCGGGAACCATAGGCGGGCGAGTCCTCCGCTGTCTCCACGCCCAGTGAATACACTTTACCCGTTACGATCAGCTCCGCCGCGGCCAGCACACCCTCGCGGCTCAAATTGTTTGCCGCACCAATACGATCATCCGCACCGTAACGCGAAGGCACCCAGTCCTGCGCGCTGGCAATACCAGCAAGGCTTCCCACAAGCACAATCATCACCGCTACTATCTGACATGTTCTGGCCATTTTTTTCTCCTTGTTATTGCATTCCGGATCGGCATCCGCCATTTGTCATGACGCAAGCCACGGCTTCGCACTCAAACCGGCCTGCTTTTCAATTTATGCTTGCCGCCGGATTTTCGGCAACAAAACCGGCAGACAGATAGTCCGCCATCTGCTGACGCCGGCCACTGTCAGGCGCAAACGTCTGTTCCAGAAAAGCATACAATGCCAACCGCGTCAGCATCAATTGATCGGCCGGTCGCATGGCGCGCTCAAATGGATCCATAACACAGGGTTGTGAGGCTG
This sequence comes from uncultured Pseudohongiella sp., assembly GCA_963974875.1. Taxonomy (GTDB): domain Bacteria; phylum Pseudomonadota; class Gammaproteobacteria; order Pseudomonadales; family Pseudohongiellaceae; genus Pseudohongiella. Next base: position 97,682 of record CAXBER010000001.1, read on the forward strand.
CATCCGATATACCGATGCCACGGTCAGGCGTGATTATGGTCTCACCTTCGCTGCCCTCGCGGTCCAGCCCACCCAACAGCATCGGACACACCAGCTTGTCAGGGTGCTGCACCCAGCGCAGAAAGACACTGGCAATACTGGTGAACCCAACATGCGTACCTTTGTCCAGCGTTACCAGCAGCCCGTCTTTTGTTTTGGCAGGAATCGGCGCTGCATTGTCGTCGTAAGGGACAATCGCATCCGCGCTGCCGGCAATCATCATGAACGGAATATCCGATGTGGCAAAAAATCCGGGTTCCAGAAATACACTGGGGCCGGCTATGGATACCGCCACACTGAAACGGGGATCTCGCAGATCGCGGTGATACGCCGCCAGTTGCGTTGTCAGCCCGCCCAGCGACAGCCCCACTGCCGCAATCCGTGACGGATCCAGCATTCCGTACAGGCTGTCGTTTGCATCTGCATTTCGCGCCAGCAACTGATCAAGTACAAAGGAGGCGTCCGCCGGCTGATTGATCACATCAGCAACATTGGGACCGCCGGGCGCCCCGCCATGACTCAGCGGATAATCGATGGCCGCAACAACGTAGCCTTTGGGCACCAGAAAATCCACCAGATAATCCGCCTCGGATACAGACGACATAAAACCGTGACTATAGATGATCAGCGGATACGGCCCCTGTTCCCGTGTTTGCGGATACCAGATGTAACCGTTCAGCTCACGAGTCGGACTGCCGGTAAACTCGCCGTTGCGATTGGTCCCCCTTGATGTGTCCACGAGCTCAAGCGGTTCCCGTGAAACGTCTAGCGTGCCTGGCTCATACAGCAGGGCACTCTGTTCACCCTGCGGCGCGGGCAAGCGCGGATTCAACACATATAGCGCAACCAGCACCAGAACGGCGGTCAGCCCCAACAATATCTTTACCAGACGACTCATCTGCAATTATCTCTTATATGTAATAAATTCATAATCTTAAAGAATATTTTGCGAATCGCATGACACATGTTCAAGGGTGACATCAGCAGCAATCGCATCGACAAACTTACCACACTAAATCCACGGGCTTCTATTTAATGGTGGCCGGTCAATAAATTCTTGCATACAATATGGAATAACATTATTCCTGAATTGCACATCATGAAAATCAGCCCTGTCCTGACCCTTGCGACACTGCTGCTACTGACCCTCACGCCGGCTCATGCGCAGCAGAATCAACCCGGCATTGCGCAACTTCTGCAAGAGCCATTTCTGGACGACTACTATTCCAACGTCGTCTATGGCTACGAGATCATCACTGATACCCAGAAAAATGCCAGCCGTTATGTTGGCAACAGCCTGCAGTGCAGTAACTGTCACCTGCAGGCTGGCACCCAACCGGACGCATTACCGCTGAATGTGGCAGGGATGTATCCCAAATGGCGAGCCAAGAACGGCAAACGCAACGGCATAGGTCTGCGAATTCGCGAGTGTTTCCTCTACAGCATGGACGGCATCATGCCACCGGAAGACGCTCCGGAAGTATTGGCCATTTCAGCATATGTCACCTATCTGTCCCAGGGCCAGGTGATGGGTGCAGAACCGGAAGGTCGTGGCGTCCCGACTCTGCCTGACACCGGCTACGACCCCAATCCCGCCAGTGGCCGGGCTGTCTATCTGGCGCAATGCGCAAGCTGTCACGGGGAAAGGGGCGAAGGCACGGCAGGCATGCCACCTGTGTGGGGGCTGAATGCCTACAACAGGGGCGCCGGCATGAATGATATCCGCAAGGCCGCCGGCTTCATCTGGGCCAATATGCCGCTGGGCAATGGCAAATCCCTGACCCACCAGCAGGCACTGGATGTGTCGGCCTATCTGAATCTGCAAATCCGCCCGGCTGACCCACGCGACAGTAAATTTCTCAAACTACTGGAACACCTGTTAAATTGATCAGCAAACTGTTAACAGAGGCGACACCATCATTTGCCTGGAAAAACAAAACCGGCAACTGGCGTACTGAGGTGTTTGCCGGGCTGGTAGGCGCCATACTGGTGATCCCGCAGGGCATTACCTTCGCCTACCTGGCAGGTCTGCAGCCTGAGTACGGACTGTATTGTGCAATATTTGTCACACTGTTCTGCAGTCTGCTCGGCAGCTCCTCCATGATGAGCGGGCCCAACACTGCGGTTGCGATTCTCATCGGCACTGCCGTTCTTCCCCTGGCCGGGCGCGGCAGCCCCGTCTACATCGATTTTGTTTTCCTGCTCTGCATGATGGTGGGCATCATTCAACTGGTATTCTGGCTGGCCCGTGGCTCCCGTATTTTTCAGTACCTGTCACCAGCCGCAATCTCCGGCATTTCCGCAGGTGCCGGATTTCTTATCATCATGTCATCACTGGACAGCATATTGGACCTGTCCACATTCAAAACCACTTTTTTCTATGAAAAGCTCTATGTGATCATCAGTGACGCTGTCGATCTGGTGAACCCATACAGCCTGGCCATAGGCGTGACGACCATTCTGGGAGGGTATATTGGACGTCGATACTCGCCACGTTACTTCATCATCATCGCTGTGATTGCGGGTTATCTCTGCGGTCTGCTGGTCGCCTTTATCTGGCCTCAGCCAGTTACCGAACTGGAATACCTTGGGCGAATGCCGTTGGAATGGCTGCCGTTCAGCATCCCCAATATAAACATGGAATACCTGATGATCAGCACCCAGCTGATTCCCTATGCAATTACCATTGCGTTTATCGGGTTGGCCCAATCGCTGGTGATTGTGCGCGAGCTGAAAATGGAAACCGATCAGGACATCGATCTGGACAAGGAAGTTTATGCACAGGGTGTGGCCAATTTCCTGGCGCCATTTTTTTCTGGATTCGCTGGCGCCGGCAGTTTCAACCGGACCCGTGCAAATCAGAGTATGGGTGCGACAACCCCGCTTTCCGGCATCACAGCGGCCGGGTTTGTGCTTGTCCTCATCACGTTCCTTGGACCCATACTGACCTATATGCCGATGGCTGCCATGGCGGGAACACTGTTTATTGTTGGTGCGGACATGATCAAGTGGCGCGACCTGAAACACTACGCCCAGGTCCGTTCCGAGCTCGTCATTTACCTTGCCACGTTCGTCAGCATTATGTTCTTTGGACTGGCAGAAGGCGTTGTGGTAGCAGTATTCCTGTCCGTCAGCGTCTTCCTGCTGCGTATCAGCCAACTGGAACTGACAATAGATTCCGGCGACGCAGGCACCGTACTCAAGGTAAAAGGCGCACTGTTTTATGCCTCAGTGGCACACCTCACTGAAAAGTTTCACAGCCACTTTGGAGAGGATCTGACAGTCGATCTTCAATACACTACTCATATCGATCAATCTGCGGTAGATTTCTTTATCCGTGAATCCAGACACATGGCCGCCCATGGTGCCAGACTGACGTTACTGATAAACCAAAAACAACGTAATTTCCTTAAAAAACTGGGCGCAAGCACTGATATCCATCTTGTTTCGCTGTAATTCTTTTTATCAACAATCTTGCTACTGCAACAGGAGAACAAAATGAAAGACACCGACCAGGATAAAGTAGGACGACGCAGTTTACTGACAACCATGAGCGTTGCTGCCGTTGCCGGACTGGCTGCCAGCGCCGGTTCCGCGCAGACACAGCCGCACCCAACCGGTTTCCAGCCCGCCCGTCACGACAAGGATGCGTGGCTGAACGAGTTGCCGGGAAGTCACCGTGTATTCATTGACTCATCCACCATGGCAGGCGGACCTGCAGGCCTGTGGTATGCAAACAATATGATCAGCGCACATGAAGACGAATATGAAGGCAATGCTGCAGATTTTGCCATGGTGGTCTGCTTCCGGCACATGTCGACGCCCTATGGTTTTAACGATGCCGTCTGGGCAAAGTATGGTGCCATATTCAGTCGTAATGCCGACCCGGCTCCAACCCGCAATCCGCTCAGCATAGCCAGCGCATCCAGTGGACAGAACAGCATTTCGTCGTCTGTCGCCCGAGGTGTGCATTTTGCCATTTGCGGCAGAGCTACACGGCGTTTTGCCATGGCCATCGCCTCGGCAACCGGCGGAGATGCTGATACGGTTTTTGCCGAACTTACGGCGGGCGGTGTACCCAATAGCCATTTTGTCCCTGCAGGCGTTCTGACTGCCACCAGGGCGCAGGAATATCACTACAGCTTCCTTTACGCTGAATAAACCGGCTGACATTCACCCATTGTCAGCAAACCTTCACATAACAGCCGATACAATCGGTCATTGTATCTGTGTGCCAGGAGTGAACCGCCCCAGTGAATCCGACCAGTATTATCCGAAGCTGCATTTTTCTGATCCTTGTCTCCCTGACCACGTTATCGGGATCGAATCTTGCCCGTGCAGCTGAAGACCCATTGGGGCCGACCCTGCTGGTCATTTCAATAGATGGCGCCCGCCACGATTTTCTGGAACTACACGATGCTCCCGCTCTCTCTGCGCTGGCAGACAGAAGCTTGCGGGCTGACGCGCTTCAGCCTGTTTTCCCGACCAAAACGTTCACCAACCACTATTCACTGGTCACCGGCCTGTTGCCGCGCAATCACGGCATTGTCGACAACAATATGTATGACAACCGCATGAATCTGCGTTTCAGTCTCGGCAATCGGGAACAGGTACAGAACCCGGACTGGTGGGGCGGGGAACCGATCTGGGTAACAGCCATCAAGCAGGACCTGGTGGCAGGCACCTTCTTTTTCCCGGGATCCGAGGCTCCCGTGCAGGGCATCAGCCCAAGCTACTGGTTCACGTACGATGAGAGCATCAGCAATCGCGAACGCGTTGATACCATACTGATGTGGCTGGAAAAGCCCAAAGATGAACGCCCCAGTCTTATGACCCTGTACTTTAGTGATGTCGACTCGGCCGGTCACAACCATGGACCCGATTCACCGGAAGTTGCCCGGGCAATGGCGGATATCGACGTTGAAATCGCTTATCTGCTGGAGCAGCTGGCTGCCAGAGAACTGCTGGACCAGATAAATATCATGGTGACATCTGACCATGGCATGGCCGAAGTGAATCTTCACCAGCATATCGTAATCGACGAGGCCTTTGACACGTCCCTGGCCGGGCAGATTCTGTATTCACGTGAACTGGTCAGCATTTTTCCGGCGCCTGGTCAGCTTGAAACGATTGTCGCTCAGCTGGAAGCAAATCTGCCTGACCAGGCCTCTGTTTTTACCGCAGATACGCTACCTGCCCGCTTTGAATTAACCGGCCATCACCGTATCGCGCCGGTTCTGGTTCTTGCGCAACCCGGTTGGGCGATGCTGCGTCGCAGCTGGCTGGATGGCATGCAGCGCGATGGCAGTCTCGATAATGTCAGCGGCGGTCATGGTTATGACAATCTCAGTCCGGACATGCAGGCACTGTTTTTTGCACACGGACCCGCTTTTCTGGCACCCGGCAAGATAGATCAACTGCGCATGATTGATGTTTACAACGTCATGACGGCCATACTCGGACTGACGCCGGCACCCAATGACGGTGATCCGGCGCTGGTGCCGATGATGCTGAAACCGGAAATTGTCAGGAACTGGCCGGGGCGCTGAACAATCTGCGCCCTACTCAGCCGGGCGCTTGTCATCGAGCAGATCGTTCTCGTTGTCCAGCGCCCGCTCCTCGTTGACCATTCCGTCCAGATCGGTATCCGGTGCTACGTCGATAGACCCGATTGCCACTGGAACAACAGTAGAACTGCGCGAACCTTCTTTGGCAGGTGCCGCCAAAGCTTCTTCGAGTGAGGATTTCAAATCCTGATGTGAATCGAACCTGAGCCGATAGATTGGTTCCGGCATTGAGAACCCCTGCGCATCAAGCGTACTGGTAACAGCCCGAATAGCCAGGCTGCGCGCTCTGCCGAAATCAGTTTCGCGCTGATCAATCCACCCCGTAAACATAAGCATGGTGTTCGAATCACCGACTGAGCTGATTATCGCATTCGCTGCGGGATCCTTCAGCACAAATGACATGGCCTGGATGGTATCAGCACCAACTTTCATCGCCGCGATCGCATCATCCGCTGAATCAATACCCAATTCAAACTGGAACCGGCGCTGCGGATTTCTGGTGTAGTTGAGTATTACCGCCTTGAAAACCATGGCATTGGGAATCCGCAGCTGATTGCCATCCAGCGTCATCAGCACTGTAGCGCGAGAGGTCAGTCGTACCACCTTGCCTTCAAACTCATTGATGACAACATGGTCGTTGGCCCGGAATGGCTGCCGCAGACTGAGCATGATACTGGAAATGTAATTCTCCATGGTATCGCGAACGGCAAAACCGATCGCCAGTCCAACCACGCCTGCACCACCCAGTATGGTTGCCATCAATGCCGTCGCACCAAGCAGGCTGAGAGCCACAACCAGGCCGACGACAACCGCAACCACTCTGACTGCCTGCGCCATAAGTTCCGCTACAAAAAAGTTGGGCGCAAGTTTTTGCCAGAATCTTGTCCAGTTGGCCAGTTGAAATCCCAGAAATACGATAACAGCAAATATCAGCACCGCCAGGGCGACCAACGGCAGTGCCCGGGCCCATTGACTAACGTCAGACATTATTTCTTTCAGCAAAGGCGTCAGATTCCCCTGCACATCCAGACGTCGCTCGATTCCGTCATCCACTGTCAGAACACCGGGTATCTGAGTTGCCAGGGCAAGCGCCCGCTCCGCCTGCACCTGATTCGAAACCGACCCGGACAGCAGAACCACACCCTCCCTGACCTCGACCTCAATGTCGCCCAACTGCTCCAGCAGCGCGTAGACTCCCTCTATGCGCGCCTCAATGCGCTGATCCTGCGAGTCGGCGCTGACAACAACATCTGTGTCCACAGGGACTTCATCATCAGGAAGCTGAGCCAGCACGGCCGGTAGCCAGAATATCGCCAGCAACACAATTGCAGAGTATTTTTTCATAGGCTGAACGTTTCCCGATGAGTGCTGTATGACACACAATGATGTGGCACATATGACCAGCCTCCTGATAGTAACTCACTTGACAGTCCCTTGTAATGAGGCCATCGACTAATGAGGTGGCACAGAGCTCAACCAACGGAACAACAAAACTGCTTTGGATTATTGTGCTATTGCTGCTGCCGCTACTGGGACTGATCCTGTGGTTTTTACTGGGACCAAAATCCTCAAAACTGCGCTAGCGTCCGTTTTTTGATCAATGAAACAAGCACGATGCCGTCCCGACCTTCCCGGGTTTCTGTTTCTGTGAAATTGAAACCTCGGTACAGAGAAATCGCCGGCACATTCAGTCTGGCAGTCTGCACCACGACATCCCTGTTCGTCGCCAGCGACAAGACATGCGACATCAGTGCCGTCGCTACTCCCTGCCTGAAAAATTCCGGACTTACTGCCAGGCTGCATATATCGAGGCAGGTTACCTGATCGTCCACCTCGACAACTCCGCCGGGCTGGCCACCCGCCAACAAACACCAGAATGCATTATCTGAATCCCGGATCGATTCCACAGATCTCTCCAGCGGAGGAAAACTGTCCACGCCCAACAGTTCTGCTTCAGCTTTGTATGATTTCTGGAAAACAGTCCATATCCGGAAAGCCGTTGCGGTCTCCCGATGATTTACACGCTCAATAGTGCAAGAACCGTCCATTCTGTTTTCTGATATCTGGTATGACTGCGCTGTTTAGTATATCAGGCACTGATCACTCGCCAAATCCCGAGTAACGCACGCCCGATAAATCCGACATCTCTCGCTTCCACGTCGCCAGATCGTTGCGGTTGAATTTCCCCAGCGAGTCATGTCCGCACGCGCGCGCCAACACCTGCATCAGTTCAACTGATGCCTGCAGGAAGTTGTCGAGACGCTCTGCGGATTCCTGGACATTGATGCGTTTCCGCAAGTCCGGTCGCTGTGTGGCAACGCCCGACGGACAGTTATTGGTATTGCATATTCTGGCACCTATACACCCAATGGATTGCATTGCACTGTTGGCAATTGCTATGCCATCGGCACCCAGCGCAAGAGCCTTGACAAAGTCAGTCGGCACTCGCAGCCCACCGGTAATAATGAGTGTTACCCGACCACTTGCATTCTGCTTGTCCAGATAACGCCGTGCGCGCGCCAGCGCCGGAATGGTTGGCACACTGATATGATCACGAAACATTTCTGGCGCTGCACCTGTGCCACCACCACGCCCATCCAGAATAATATAGTCCGCGCCGGCATCCAGCGCGAACTGGATATCTTGTTCAATGTGATTGGCACTCAATTTGAAACCGACCGGAATACCACCCGTCAATTCACGTACGCGGTCACCAGATTTCCTGAAGTCAGCGACTGTCGTCAGGTCCCTGAACGTGGGCGGAGATATGGCGTCCCGTCCCTCCGGAATACCCCGCACCTGTGAAATTTTGCCCTTGTTCTTGATGCCCGGCAAATGCCCTCCTGTTCCGGTTTTGGCACCCTGACCGCCCTTGAAATGAAACGCCTGGACACGTTCCAGCAATTCCTCACTGTAACCGAAGGCGGCACTTCCCAATTCAAAGAAATACCGTGAATTTTCCGCCTGTTCCTCTGGCAGCATGCCGCCCTCACCCGAACATATTCCCGTGCCAGCCATTTCCGCACCTCTGGCCATGGAAATTTTGGCTTCCTCAGACAGCGCTCCGAAACTCATGTCTGATACAAATAAGGGTATTTTTAGTCTCAATGGTTTTTTTGCCTGTGGGCCTACTATCAGTTCAGTCGCAACCACCGCATCTTCCATCAGCGGTTTATTTGCCATCTGTGCCACCATGATCTGAATATCATCCCAGTGAGGCAGGGTATGGCGAGGCACACCCATCGCTGTCATTGGCCCGTGGTGACCAAAGGATGACAAGCCTGATTTGGCAAGCTCCTGAATAAATGTCAATGTCGGCTCATCAGTGGTCGACCGTGCAATGACACCATCACCTCCTGCCACTTTGCCCACCTGATCATCAGCAAAACGCTTGTGGGTACCATCACAATAAGGCGGGTTACTGGTGTGCTTGCACTGACAAAGGTAAGCCTCCCCACTTTCTTCTGCGATGAATTTCCTGGGCGTAATATCGGTATCTCTATGAGAGCCATCGCAAAAAGGCTGATCCCGGGATCGACCACATGCGCAGAAAAAATATGTCTCTCCTTTTGTCAGCGATTTCCTGACAGGTTTGTTGTCCGCTACTACGGGCTTGCTCATCGCGAAAACCTCACATTGTCATTTATTTTCCGGAACACTTTGAAGTCCATTGGCATAATTCAGCGCACTGCAGCATAAATAAAAACATCGACTGCAGCCGGCTCACCTTCACGCTCAAACGCTTTACGGACAACCTCAATCACTTCAAACCCCGCAGACTCAAGCGTGTCAGTCAGGCTCTGTGCACTATGATAGTAGGTGCAAACCCAGTCAATTCCGTTTCTTGTCTGCAGCCCTGACGCTGCGTAGTCTCCCTCCATAAAACTGACATAGAGAATCCCGTTCGGGCGTAATTTTTCTCTGGCATCACAAATAAACTTTTTGACCTCCTCACGGGACAGGTACGGAAAGCAGAACCCGGCGACAACACCGTCATAGCGCCCGGCCAGCGATGAAATCTCCCGGCAGTCCTTGACTTCAAATGTAGCGTCGGGATTAGTCAGCCTGGCCAGCGCCACCATTTTTTCAGATAAATCGATGCCATGAATTTTTCTGTCCGGCCCTTCGTCCAGCAGATATTTTGCAATGTTGCCCGGCCCGCAGGCGGCATCCAGAATAACTGCGTCATTGCCAAGAAGCAGCGACAACGGTTTATAGGTATCAATGTAGGGTACATAACTCATGTACTTTTGTTGATACTCATCTGCATATTTTTCGAATGTTTTTATTGTTTCCTGTACAGGATCCACTTGATATCCTCAATGACTGAAGTCTGCCTTTCCGGGTGTCATACCAACGCATTTAGTGCACTTTGTATGCGCGGGCCAGCGCTTTTTGGGTGAATACTGGTCAGAGATACTGTGTCACATTCCTGGAAACGGCAGAATTCTGTCATGGCTTCTGCAAATGCCAGTACTGACAGCTCATCATCAGCAAAGTCCGTCTCCAGATGCAGTGCTTTTATCTCCAGATGCTTCGCCTTGCGATGGGCTTTACAATCCATTCGCCCTATAAATTTATCCCGGTATAACAGCGGGAGGCAGAAGTAGCCATATTGACGCTTGACGGCGGGTACGTAACATTCAATCTGATAGTCATATTGAAACAGAGACCGGAGCCTGTCGCGCTGAATAACGCAATTATCGAAAGGCGACAGTATCACCAGACGGTTTTTCACTCTGGGCGTCGAACGCTCCAGTGCACCGGATTCAATCAGGAATATATCGCCGTTGCCCAGCCTTACCTGCTCCATCTCATGCTGAGCCAGCCGTTCGATCACCAGGTCCTTCACTGCTTTGCGCAGGGCTGGATCTCTGCGCAGGTAAGTCAGTCCTTTGAGAGACGCAACGCCGTGGCAGCGCAGCTGTTGATTGACCAGGTGCTCGGCCTGCTCAGCCACACCGGGCATCTGTGTATTTATGTGTGACGGCAATACGCGCTCGGTCAAATCATAGGTTTTTTGAAAACCCTCTCTATCGCTGACCATGAGATCGCCCTGCATATACAACTGCTCAAGTGCCTTTTTTGCTGGCTTCCAGTCCCACCATCCGGCACGTTTTGCAGCACCTGACTCGACATCACGCGATCGCAGCGGACCCTCGGCGCGAATGCGTGCCAGCAGCTCGGTCATGAGCTTTTTGTCCCGGTTTTTATACCAGTGTGTTCTTCCGCTTTTGATGGCATGCTTATACGGCAGGGAGAAACGAAAATCAGCAACAGGTAAAAAGGCGGCCGCGTGCGCCCAATATTCAAAAATTTCCCTGTTCCGCAACATCTGATTGGTCATGGCAGGTTTGAAATCAGGTACACGCGCCCGAAACACATGATGGTGAGCCCGTTCCACGACGGATATGGTGTCAATCTGCACGTAGCCGATATGGTCAATCGCCTTACGGGCCCCTGCCAGACCATTCCCGAAGGGCTGCGTCTGTAAAAGCCCCTGTGCAGCCAGCGCCAGCCGGCGCAGTCGCACCAGATCCTTTTGTCTGCTGATTTCTGTCACATTCATTTCTAAGCCTTGACCGTACAGGTATAACCAATTACCTGCCTCCGGGATCTATGCCAATTTCCTTTTGTTTCCGCCTGCTTAAACTGAGTGAAACCATTCGGTAGGATTCGGACAAATAGTAACTCAGTTCCTCGTCCAGACTACCACCCGTTTCAGTCTGCTGAATCCACTTCATGCCACGGCTTGCGAAATAGGGTGCGGGTCTGTAACCATCATGCTCCCCAAGGAAAGCAAAGTTCAACGCTGACGCCTTAAAGGTAAAAGCCGGTCGTTTGTCCTTGCCCCAGCCACCAATTGCAAATACTTTGCCGCCCACTTTCCAGACGTGCGCGCCTCCCCATTGCACAACATGAGTCGTTGCAGGAAGAGAACCACAAAATTTATTAAATTCTTCGTAATTAATGGTTTACCCTCAACATGCGGATTTCTGACTTACACGCCAACAGCTCTCCCTCCCTGGCTCTCCCGCACCAGTGTCATCAATTGCGCCCGGTTTTTCACAAAGGTTTTCTGGTAAATCCGTGACGAGTGGTCTTTCACAGTCTGCAGGGAGATAAAGAGCTGGTTGGCTATTTCCTGATTGGTCTTGCCCGCATAAATGCCACGCAGTATATCGGCCTCGCGCTTACTGATGCCGTACCTGATCAGAAATTCGTCAATCGACAACTGCGGCTGCATCAACTCATCGGTGGCCTGATAAGTGTAAACGACCACCATGGCAGTGTTGAACAGGTAAAAATACAGGACAAACACACTGTTGTAATGAGGATAGTCCGCCAGTGACGTGAATGCGGTCAGATGGATAAGACCTGCGGCAGCGGTCAGCGCCAGAATCAGGGTCCGACCCTTGTTCTTGACAAAAACCTGCTTGCCCGTGACCAGCGTTGCAACAACAACCAATGCGGTAATGCATGCGATGATGGAACTGGCCGCACGCACATCGTCTTGCTGCGCGCCCCCCCATTTCACGACCGCCGCAATAGCAATGGCACTTACGCTGGCCGTGATGAACAGCAAAGGCATGGCCGCCCTTTTCTGTACCCTGGACGCCCATAAAAGCAGCATTATCAGACTGACAAACAAGAACGGAGCCCCCATCCGGGCAACCAGGGTAGCCACACGCTCAACATTCTCCATCTCCATTAAGTCTGAGAGCAGTATTCCGCTCCACAAACTGTAGTAACCATAGACATAGAGCAGAATCAGGAAGTACTGCAGGTACTGAAAGCTGCTGTTACTCCGATTCTGCCGAAAGCGAAATAGCACCAGTATCCCGCCCGCCGTAATGGACAGGCACAGAATGAAACTGGCCCATAACACCAGGTTCTCAGGGTTGATGTTAGTAAAAATAGTCATGCGGGCATCGTGAAAGTCAGGTACTCCGGTACAGGCCATGCGAAGAATATATCATTGAGCATGGGTTCCGGCGCCCTACCAAAGTAGGAAAAGGCGTAAATATGCAAATCACTACCTTGGTAGGTTGGCATAATCGCGCAACAAGGCTAGTTTTGCCATCACGAGTGCAATGTCACTCTCTTTGCAACTCTTAATGGAGAACGGCATGAACAACGAACCGCAGGACGGCATGATAAAAGATGATTTTGAGTTGGGTGTGGGCAACGCGCTTGCCCGCGGCTGGACAGAGATGAAGGATAATTTCCTGGTATTTCTGCTGGCCGTGCTGGTGGTAAGTGTCTTCATGGTACCAATGAACATCAATGGAGACGCGGACAATGACGGTTCAGCCCTGATAGGGCTGCTGGAAACAGCCTATATGTTCCTGCTCTACCCGATCATCAACTACGGCGCTGACCTTATTTTCCTGCGCGGAGTGCGTGGCGACAGGGTGGAAGTGAAAAGCATTTTTGACGGCTTCCAGAACTATGTAAACATTATTCTGGCGTCACTACTGGTGACGGGGTTAATCGGCATTGGGCTGATTATATTCATTTTCCCGGGCATCTATGTCGCATGTCGCCTGGCGTTTGTTCCCTATCTGGTGATGGACGAGGGGCTTGACCCGATTGCAGCCGTCGAGGCCAGTTGGAGAATCACCCGCGGCCATGCATGGCGGATCTTTGTACTGGGATTTTTATCCATCTTTATATTCTTTCTGGGACTGTTGTTGCTGATTGTCGGCGTGTTCCCCGCAATGATATGGATCAAAGCATCATTTGCATCTCTCTATCTGGCGATTACGGGAGAACAGACGGTAACCGGGTAGGTCAGCCTGCAAAGTACAGGCTTACATAGACGAGTATCGAGCCAACGATATAACAAAGCTCCACGAATCGTCTTCTGGCCGGGTTCTGGCGGGAGCGGGTAAAATCCAGCACCGCCTGCCGTAACAGAAAGGTGTAAAGTATGTAATACAAAAAAGGGATAACGTGAACCTGAAGCGGGTAATCGGCGCTTTCGGCACCAAAGAAAGATAGCAACCAGTCTATCTCAACATAGATGCCGAACAGTCCGAGACCCGCGTTGATAAACATCCATTTGACTTCATCCCGGCCAAACAATGACAGATAGAACACCAGATAGACGAAAATTGCGAAACCGCCATGCAAATACAAAAACAGCAATGACGGCGCGTCGTCACTGTAGGCCATGAAGAACCCGGAACCCCCGAACATCAACATGTGAATCATGAAGAAGGGGTAGATCTTCAGTGGCGAAATGCGATCACCCTTTTTGTACAGCTTACCGTTTACTGTGATATCACCCGGTAATTGCATGCGGCTCGGCCTGGCATTTCCAGCAAATTTCAAAACTTCCTTCATTTTCCTCGCTACAGCTACTGCAAATCCATGTCGCCCTCGTTACCGGATTTTCGATTTCAGTCTCGATGAGGGCGGAAGCCCTGTCAAAGTCCTGATCGTCCAGAATCCACAACTCATGGAAGATATTATTGATCCCGTGCCTGGCACCAACCGGCGCCGTGTGCTCGTTTTTCACGAAGGATTCAATGTTGTTCAGCGCAAGAACATTTTTGACTGAATGAAGTACCACGATGTTGTCATGCGTATAAATCTGTTTCATTGATGTTCCCCCGAATGCAAAAATTCCCTATGCCGGTTGCTGACGATAAAACTGACACAGCAGCCTGTAAACCTGCGGCATTTCGTGTTTCATGACTTCCGGTCTTTCAAAAAATGTCTCACTGCACACCGCAAAGAATTCTGCAGGACTGGTGAGCGCATAGTCATCAAGCGGCAACGACCTGTGGTGTTGCCAATCATTTGATAATCGATCCCATGCTGCTGTAAACGTATCATGCCATTCTCCGGGCCGCATATCCGGGTGCATGGGCGGAGAGCCATTGGCACCATCACGGAGCATATCTAGTTTGTGCGCCAACTCGTGAATCACCACATTTCCTGCCTTGCCATGATGCGTATCCGTGCCTGCCTCGCAAATCGCCTGCCACGACAATATTACCGGACCACGATACCAGGCTTCACCGCTAAGACCGGGACCACGCGCATGAACAACCCCGTCATCACTGCGATAGGGGTGATTCGGCACAAAAGCATCCTCATACAGAATGAGGGTATACCAGTGGTCATACCAGTGCAGGCCAAGGTGCAGAACCGGCACACAGGCCATCGTCGCGAGCTTCAGACGCATGGCTTCAGTGATCTGAAACCCGCCACCGGAGACTACTTTTTTCCGAACCAGAAAACGAAAAGTCATGTCGCGCAAAGCGTCGCGCTCTGAGCCAGAATAGCGTTGCATCACGGGCCAGTCCGCAATTGCTGATTCCCACTGCGCAGTGCTAAAACCCATACGCCGAATGCGTCTGTCTTCCCACCAGCCATGCAGCAGGTTAAACATTCATGTCACACCGCAATTTATAATGAGTTACATCCTACCGGCTATTCTGCCAGGGCCATTTGCCGGACATCTCCACTTCCAGCGTCAAGCTGAGAAACGTCCTTATTACAACAACAACCGCCAGAACGCCAATCGTTTCGAATGTCAACTCGACTGCCACCGTATAAATGATATCGGACGCGATGAGAAACTCCAGTCCAAGTAGAATGCCGCGACCAAGTTGTTGCCGCAGCTCCTGAAAAATTAACTCGCCTTCGTCCCTTTTGATAAATCTTGCGATGGCATTAAGCAGTGCGTATAACGCAAACAGTGTAATGGTGGCAATGCCAATAGCTTCTATCGCTGTAGCACACCAGGCCGCCAAAGGCGCTATAAAGTTACTCACATCAATTCCTCAGATACTACGCTGGCAGTCAGCGATCCAACACTTGTTTTGCCAACGCATTCTCAATAACGATCATGATCGGAAGTCATCAGTTTTTGGCCATACCGGTTCTGACTATAGCGTGACATAGAATGAAACCCATAAACCGACGATCAGTACAAAACTTGTCAAAAATACTAACAGGCGATGCATCACTTTGTTGTATGTGCAATGGACAAAACTGTGAATAATTCTCAGGGCGACAAATAGCAATGCACCATAGGCCAGCCAGGTCGGCGTGTGATTCACAGCAAGGGCAGTGGCAACCAGTGCATAAAATAGCACTGGAACTTCAAACAGGTTACGAAAATTGTCTGCAGTCTGAACGTTCTCCAGACGCGTGGACATCTGTACCGATGTGGCGACAGTTTGCGGATGGATGCGCTTCTGTTGCATCTCCTGAACCCTTGTGTACAACAGCCTTGCTCCGACCAGGAATGTCAGGATTACCAGCGCCAGTGCTGCAGCAACCAGCAATGTCGTGTTCGTAGTCATATTATAGATCTTCGAGTATACCGGTGCTCTTGCCGTTCAGGCTCAACCGGTTCTTTTCTGCCCAGTATTCCTTCACGCCCTCCACACCCCGTTTATCAGCCCAATTGACAAGCGTGTTTCGCTCGCCTGTGAAGTCATAAAAAGGGACCGCGAATCCACACGAAGTTTGCACAATATCTACCTTAAGATCAAATATTTGCCTTGCGCCGGTATAGTGTGGAAAGTGTTCCAGCAGAGCAGTCCAGTTCTCATGGCGCGGATAGACTACTTCAGCCTTGCCATACACCCTGAGAATAAGCGGTTGCCTGTCAAAAGAACAGAACATGATGGTCATGCGGGAATTCTCCAGGACATGTGCAGCTGTTTCATTTCCGCTACCTGTCAAATTGAGCCAGATCATTCTGTTGGGATTGATGATCCTCAAACAGTCCATTCCTTTCGGGGAAACGTTTACAAGCCCTTCAGCGCCGGCAGATCCGACAAAAAACAGGTGTTGCTCCATGATGAATTTGCTGTGCTGCGGGAGTAATTCCGCGTATTGCTCTGCCATGTAAATGTCTCCTACTCTGATAAATCTGCTTGTGGCTAATATGTTTCATTCTCATCGCGCACAGTTACTGACACATTCCCCATTGAATCGAGCGCAATTGTGAATATGATTGGTCGGCAACATACCTGACAATCCTCGATGTACTGATCCCCGGCATCCTGGTGATCGATGAGAACCTCTATGGCCTCTCCGCAGTATGGACAGCTGACAATATGTTCCTCTAATGCTTCCATGGTCATTTTATCCAACGGCGACGATGACGTCCCGCACTTCCCGACAGGCGGTCACCGTCTGGTGATTTTGTCATCAAATACGTGTATGTTTACAGCGTCATTGCAATAACGAGAATAACAGGACATGACAGACATTTCCCGGACTTCAGCCAGACCTGTACGCTTGCTACTCAATCCGCTGTGGCTGCTGGCCTTTTTAGGCTTCAGTGTGCTGTATATCGCTCTACCGAATCTCATCCCATCTGGTTGGCGATGGCTGTTCAAGATTATTCCGATTGCGTTACTGCTGCAGCTGACTCTTACCAGAACAGAGGGTAAAGTCCGCACACTACTTGGTCTGGGACTGGTGCTGTCGGCTATCGGGGATATTTTACTGGCACTTGATGGATTGTTTGTGCAGGGGCTTGCTGCCTTTTTGCTGGCACAAATCACGTATACCATACTGTTCGTGACACAATGTCGCTGGCAAACCAATCGCCTGCCCTGGGCAGCACTGATCGTTGTTTATGCACTGGCATGCACGCTGTATATCGTGCCAGCGGCGGGTGACATGAAAGTACCTGTGACTGCCTACATGATAGCCATCAGCCTGATGGCCATGTCAGCGGGTTTCCGGGACGATCAGCAGTTTCTGTGGGTGGCGATGGGCGCGCTCATCTTCATGGTCAGTGATACGCTGATCGCGGTCAGCAGGTTCGTTTCACCCTTTGAATATTCGGGCATTGCTATCATGACCACATATTACCTCGCCCAGTTGCTGATTTGCGCAGGCGTTGTCAGGCACGGCACCGAAGCCAGGGCATTGCAGAAAACAGCATGAGCATTGCGATGTATACAGATCCCGACACCGGGTCTCGGCTGGCAATATACCCGGCCAGCTCGCCGCCGACCAGGACGACTGCGAGCAGAAACTCAGCGAGCAGCAACATACTCAGCGAGATGGCGCCAACCAGAATCCAGCCTTTCGAGCTTACGGAGCCCCTGTATCTTCTCTCGACGTAACCCGCAGCAAAGAAGATGACCATCAACATGAACGGCATTTCGGCAAGCTCCGCAACGCGTTCGCCAAATCTGGGAACCAGGAATGGTATACGTATCATCCCCAGAAGAAATCCGGCGCCGAAGACGAAACCAAAGTAAGCCGCAGAACTCCGGATTATTGGAAAGACTACACTCATCTGGCCTCTTTCGAATTATATGTCCATTTTTTGTAAAACAAGCTTGACACACCAGGAAAGCGAGGTCAACATATGAGTCAAGGTTACTTTACTTTTAGACAATGGAGCGTTACATATGAATGACACCAATCCACACCTGACTGACTGGGTCACTATCAATAAAAGAAACACTGCTCGTCTTGCATACTGGACATTTGCCTGGGTTGCGACGATGGCATTCGTTGCGTTTGGTCCGCGATTTATCTGGGACTTTGCGACATTACCAACAACTGTGGCACTTATCGTAAATCTGGGTATAGGATTTGGCATGATCGTGGCGAATAGCCGCTACCTTCAGGGACTTGATGAGATGCACAGGAAAATCTTCCTCGATGCCAGTGCATTCACTCTGGGCGTTGGATTGGTTTGTGGTCTCAGCTATGAATTACTGGAAAGCATCAAACTCATTTCATTCCAACCCGAAATTTCTCACCTCGTTGTGTTGATGTGCCTGACCTTCCTTGTCGGCCTGATTTTCGGTCACAGGAAGTATCAATGAAAAATCGATTGAAAGTGCTTCGTGCAGAGAGGGACTGGACGCAGGCGAATCTGGCAAGTGAACTGGATGTTTCAAGACAGACAATCAATGCCATTGAGAAAGGAAAATTCGATCCCAGCTTGCCTTTAGCGTTCAAAATCGCCCGATTGTTCGGCTTGTCCATTGAAGATATATTTCAGGACGATGTTACACTCGAGTAATCCCGTTTCCGGCAGTCAATCACTCAGCCCAAAGTTTTTGACTGCCGGCATCCGATCAAATATCTATTTCACCGTGTATAACACCTGCAACCTGGCCCCCAACCCAGATTTCGTCTTCACCCTGACGCAAGTAAACCCGACCTGCGCGCTGAAGAACTGTGCCTTGAGCCGCAACATAAGGAGACTTTACGAGACCGGCTTTGATAAGCCACTGGGCGAGACTTGCATTCAGGCTTCCCGTTACCGGATCCTCGTACCCACCTTTCCCGATAAAAGCCCGAACTTCAACCGTGGCCTCATTGCCGGATTCATGCACGCCAACAACCCCCAGATTTAGAGGAGAAAGTGCCGCCCAATCAGGTTTGACTGAGAGCACTTTCTGCGCCGAATTGAGCATCACGGCACACCATCCCGGACCATTGTCCACCCATTGATGGTGCACCAGATCATCAGGCGACAAATCAAGAGCAGTGCTAATCTGCCTGAGTATCTCATCTTCGAGTGGCCCGGAGCGAACCTGAGGAGGTGCGGCAAATTCCAGGCGGGAACTGTCCCTTCTGATGTTAACGAGACCCACGCCACATTGCTGCACGATATGGTTTGAATTATTGGGTGTCCCTCCAGCTGACAACCACGCATGACAGGATCCAAGGGTCGGGTGTCCTGCAAAGGGCAGCTCTCTTTCCGGTGTGAAGATGCGCACCCTGTAGTCCGCTTGCGGGACTGTCGGCTTCAGGAGAAACACCGTTTCCGATAGATTCGTCCAGCGCGCAAGCGCGAACATCCGGGCATCATCCAGATCATCGGCATCATGAACCACCGCGAGAGGATTTCCACCTATGGGATTTCTTGAAAATACATTAACTTGCGAAAACAGATGACTGGGCATGGATGATTGGCCTTTTAAACAGAGCTGTCCCTTACAGCGGTCAGCCCATCGTTTTAACTGATATACTTCATTTCAGATTTCTCTTTCTGAACATCCCTGGCCGGATGCCAACGGCGCGAATTCCTCAATTTCAGGATCAGTCTTATGAACCGAAACATCATTGTATTTGTGTCCTTGCTTGCAATTCAAGCTGGCACGGTAGCGTCTTCCCACGCCCAGGGCCGTTCCACACCCTATCCGTTGCCCGATGCACCCGTGATGCTGCAAACCGTCAATGCAGATATCAAGGTATCCGTGGTGGCAGACGGCATTCCGCGTCCGTTTGGCTTTGCGGTGCTGCCTGATGGCGACATGCTGATCACCGACCGCTACACGCCATCCCTGCGTGTCATCCGTAATGACGTCCTTGATCCCGAGCCGCTGCAGGGTTTGCCGGACATACGTACCGGCTTTCATTCCGGCCTGCTGGATGTTGAAGTGCACCCGGACTATGCAAACAACCAGTTGATCTACCTGACCTACCACACTGCTCTTGAAACTGAGGGTGAATATGCCATTACGCTGGGCCGCGCGCGCTATGACGGCAGCGATACGCTCGACGGTTTTGAGCAGCTGTTTGTCGGCACACCCATGACCATTTCCGGCGGTTCACGCATGGTGTTTGCCCCCGACGGCAAACTGTTTGTCACTGTGGGCGGTGCCATGGACAGACGTCCGCTGGCCCAGGATCTGGCGCGACTGGAAGGCAAAGTGCTGCGACTGAACGACGACGGCAGCGTGCCCGCCGACAATCCCTTTGTCGGCCAGGCTGATGTGCACCCGGCAATCTATTCCTACGGCCACCGCGACCAGTACGCCGTGGCCATCCATCCGGAGACCGGCGAACTGTTTCATGCCGAACTCGGGCCGCTGGGCGGCGACAAACTCAACGTCATCAAGGCCGGTGGCAATTACGGCTGGCCACTGTACGGTTACGGCAGTTACAACGACGGTGAGCCTATGGAAAAACTACCCAGAGAAGGTTTCGAATCAGCACTGCTGATCTGGCAACCGGGTATTGTGCCCTCCGGTCTGATGTTCTACACCGGGGATGCTTTTCCCCAATGGCAGGGCAATATGTTCGCCGGCAGCATTCAGCGCGGACGCCTGCCCGGCACCGGTGGCCTGGAGCGCGTGGTTTTCAATGACAACATGTGGGAGTTGCAACGCGAGACACTGGTGACCGAACTGCATCAGCGGGTCAGAGATGTTGCGCAGGGGCCAGACGGATTTATCTATTTATTGACGGAAGAAGATAATGGCGCGGTGCTGCGCCTGGAACCGACACAATAAATTTTCAGGGAGAGTGCCCATGCAAGATGCCAATAGAATATTCAACATAACCGCCTGGGTTCTGGTGGTGCCGGCAACCCTGTTCCTGCTGCTGGCGGGCACCACCAAGATGCTGGGTGCCAACCCGTTAGCCAGCCTTGAGGCCATGGCGCCGTGGGTATTCTGGATAGGCCTCGGTGAAGTGACCGCCGCGATTCTTTATGCCGTACCCAGGACGTCAATCATCGGCGCACTGTTCCTGAGCGCACACCTGGGCGGCGCCATCCTGTTTCATATTATCCGGGGCGAGCATTTCTTTGGCCCGGTACTGACCAGTTTCTGGTTTCAGTCGCTGATGCTCGCCAGTGTCTGGGTAGTGGTGTTTTTGCGGTACCCGGCGATTGTTTCGAATTTTAAGGACAGCAGGTAAAACTGCTCCTTATCGCAGAAGCATTCTTCGCCACTATCTATATTCGAAAATCGTTTTGTAATGTCTGCCAGTGTCGCCTGAGTGATTGTTTGTGCTCTGGCTTCATAGGCAGGCTATCCAACGCCTTTGGCCATTGCGTTCTTGCCCTGTCCATCACGTCGTCCAGATGGGGTTTTATCGCTCGCCACGGTAGATCCGATTTTTTGGCCCACACTTCAAAGTGCGCCAGTGTTGCCCGATACCATTGCCAGTTTTTTCCCAGGTTCAGCGCAAATTCCTGTTCATTGTGGATATACACACTGGTAGTCAGAATGTCGTACGCCAAAGACAGGCGGGGGGTAATCTGGTCAGGATAACTCAGACTCCAGTTCTTCAGGTGCGCATCGCCATTGGCCAGCAAAATATTAACCAGCAAACGCCTGGCCAACTGCTGCACATCCGCCAGCCCATCGCCGGAAAATTGATAAAGTATGCGAGCAATCTGCTCGTAATTTGCCGAGTTATATTTTTCATGCGGGTACTTGACCAGCACCTGGGCAAAATCTTCCATGTGGATACGATTATCTCCATCCCGGTCAAATCGCTTGATGCCGTATGCAAATTTCTCATCCGGCAGTTTTATCTGTGGCAGGTTATCCAACTTGTCCATCTCAACAAGTTTAATCTCAGGAATATCCACGCCGACCATCGCCGCTAAGGTCATCGCCGTGAATTCGTTAAGCGGCACATCCTGATGATGGCTAGAAGGGGTTTTTATTATCCAGTCGCCAAGTTCACCATTATTTTGCGACACGTTATAACGCCCGTCTCTCTCTTTCATGGAGAACTTCATCTGCACACCCGCAAGTGAAAACCTGTGTACTTGCTGGTTTTTTATAATCTGCACTGCACGGCCAGGGCGACCGTTAACTGTTAGTAAATCGGCCGGGATTTCATCTGGCGCCATCGGAGTTGCGATCAGTGCGCCGGGCAGATCCTCAGACAGATATGAGAATATTTCAAACTCGTTCTCCGGGTGCACTTTCAGGCCTTGTGCTATGTACTCCCGTAGCGCCCCTTCAGGCATCAGATTTGATAATGTCGGGTGCAAGCGCTGATTGGTCACCCACGGTTGAGCAAGCAGTTTTTTTACGTTGGGAAAAGCGGGGTGCGTCGTGAGGCTGAATGTGGGCCGCTGCCGGTTGTCTTTGAAACCATCCGAAAATGTCAGACTATTCCGGCCACCCTGAAACCCGGCCAGATAGCCGACCAACTGCCCATGCAGGGTCAGTTTCAGCACACTGACCTGTTCAATCTGAGCCGACTGCGTCATTCATCATTCCCCAGCAGCCCCCGCCATGGGTCATCTGCCAGAACTCTTTGATCTGGCGGGACTGACGTCTCATTTGCCCCCTCCAAAACGGCCTGGACTGCGAGCAGCTTATCCTGCGGCACGAGCACCAGTTCGCTGTTCAGCCCTTTGGCGACAAGCTCCAGGGTATCCAGCCTTGGGTTCCCTCTGGACTCCAGTTGCTGATACTGTTGCCGCGATATACCTGCCCGCATAAGCATGTCTGCCTGCTTTAGTCCAAGCTGCTTCCTGCGGGTCTTGAGTTGCTCCAGCACTTTGCTCACAAGGCATCCTATATGCTTCTTTTTTTGATAATGAAACATATTAATTGCTTTATCTCTATATAGCAATGTTTATGTTGCTTTGTTGTGCTTTTCAAACACAGCTTGCAAGAAGCAATATATAGGTTTCTTTCAGACAAAGGGTAGGCAGGTTTATGGATCGACAAGCCAGCTTCCAGCGCTATCCATGAGCCCTTTGGCACGCGCCGCTTGTATAACCTGATTGTAGTTTGTTGTATCGCCAGCCGCGCTGTACACCTCCGACAGGACTCTCCAGTTTTCGGGGCGATCAAACTGCTCTGCCAGTTTTTCCGCCACCAGCACCGCGCTCTGATGATCGGACATGTCTAGCGGGATTGCATCGATGTTGCCGTACAGTCGCTCGTACTGCCCATCACTGCCATCGTATTGCGGAAAGAGACCCGTCTCGAAATGTATCAACAGGGCTTCTCCGGCCGCGTCATGGTTTTCAAGCTGCTGAAACGCCCTCATCAGATGCCCGGTCACGATCCAGTTGTATCCCCCACCCACATCAAAATACTGGTCGTTGTACGCCAGGAAACCTTCCCAGTCCTCGGCGGCCATCGCTATGCGGGCCAGCATCTGCAACACGGCCAACCTGTTGGTGTGTTCCAGGCCCGGCAGCTGCAGCACCTGTTCGTAGAAATACCTGGCGTCCTCATATTGTCCGTTACGAAGGAAGTGTGTGGCATAGTCCGTGAGCAGGCTTCGCTTCTCTTCGTGGGACATGTCGTCATAGCGCTCTGCCAGAGCGCTCAGGTCATCAAAGGCAGGATCCGTTTGATCGTTTTGCTGACGACTGCGGATTTCTGTCAGTGCCTGCTGAACTTGGCTTTGTGTTAGCTCGGTGTTACCGGAGACAGCATTGTTTTGACCCGTCGTTGTAGCAGGGACTATCTCATCTGGCTCATTGTTTTGAGGGGCTTCAATGTCGGTGGGCTGGGTATCGGAGATATCGGTATTGGTTGAGTCCGACTCACGGAGCAAGAACAAGATCGCGGCCGCGGCGATTGTTGTGATTCCCAGAATTGCCAGATGCCTGTTGCTCATAGTTGAAACCTAATCCAGCAATTTCTTCAGTATGCCAGCGAGCACCTTGTCGTTTTCTGCCTTTCTGGACATGGATTGTGTCCAGTATCCTCCGATCAGCAGGACCATCCCGGTAAGGATTCCCGGCATCAGTACAGAATTGACATTCTCCGCACTCAGGTTGGACACCGTCAGAAAACATGCAACCACGATAACGGCACCACCCAGTGCAAATGCAACCCAACCTCCCCAGCCTGGCCACATAACAGAATCGATTTTCTTCGAGCTCTTCACCAGGTTCGCGATGTAGCGCTTTTCTTTAACGGTAAGCATCTTGTCCATTGCGTTCTCCTCATTAAGATTCACTTACTGGCCGTTATACTGAGCAAAAACCTCTTCGCCGGTCAGATTCTTGGTTTTATTGGCAAACGAATAGAACGGCGGCTTATGATCGATGAAGATCTGTTCCACAAAATTCCACTCGGCGCTGTCATCAAAGAGCCCGACAGGGATGGCATACAGACCTCCTTCCTTTAATCGATAGAACAAATGGGTGCCGCATTTGTTGCAGAATCCACGTTCGGCCCATTCTGACGAATTGAAGACAGATATATTGTCCGCGCCTTCGAATTCCGTTGTGCCTTCACACTCAACAGCAAGTAATGGACCGCCACCCCATGTCTGGCACATGGCGCAATGACAGGCGCCAACATTCATGCTTTTTGGTGTGGCAGTGACGCGCACTGCACCGCACAGACATTTTCCTTGCTTCTCAGATACCGACGTCATGATTTCCTCCTTTACCGAATTGAAAGTTCGATAAGCCGTAGCGATAATCTAATCCAGCCCGTGTACCGTCAGTTCTTTAAACCGACGTTAATCAAAGGCAGGCTCTCTTCGTCATTCATTCAGCTGAACAACTTGCATGATAGTGTCTCCTGTCATCTCAACCAGAGCCAGAGTTATGCTCACAATTGAACTCCCATTTTCATCATCCATTAGAACGACTTCGGGAATTGAAACTGACCGACTGTTGTTGTCAAAATAAACTAGCGGCATTGCCTCTGCGGCGGGTTCCACTGAAGCTATTCTTAGCAGTTGAAACTGCGAATCAATCAACCTCATGGTGACTCTATAGTCCGCACCGTCAATATGTACTGCAGGGATGACCAGCTCGTTGTCAAAAAAACTGGCCTTATTGATTGGCCTGCCACGATTTTTCTCTGGTGTTTTCACCAGCCAGATGCCCGCAATACTCTGTGGAGAATCCCAGGTCTGCAGCAAATACCTGGCTCGGACCATTCCTGCCTTGTAATCCCCACAACCACATTCGAGGCCAAGGTTTACCAGCAGCCGCAAACCACCGATTGACTCCGTCGGACCCGCTCTGTAGATCCTGCCATCTGCAACAGCACCTTCTACTACATGAAGATCTCCTGAGGAAGAAGTGTGTTGCATTAACTCCATGAACTCCAGCAACGCACTTACTACTTCAGTATTGGATGATGCCAAACCATCCGGGATCGGCACAGTCAACCCGGAAGCATGCAGATGATTCATTACCAGCTCCTCCACCTGGGAAATCCGCGCCAGTTCATAGTGCTCAAAGCGTCCGCCTGGTGCCAGTGCGGCCAAAATTTCCTCAGCCACCAGACTAACAGTCGCATCAAATCGTATCCAGTCGTTGCCAGTGTTAGGATCGTGCAGACGAGATGCATCACCAACATCGCTCAGATCATGGATCTGGAGTGCTTCCCGAGATTGCACCTGCAAAGCAGGATTGAGTTTTACGTCAGAGGTATGCACGACGCGGACACTCACCTGTTGTGAAAGATCGACAAACTCATTAGAGAAATTTTGACGAGACAGATACCTGAACTGGAAATTGTCTATTAACAACTCACCGGCATTGAGGTAAGAGTCAACATAATACAATGTCCCCACTGTCAAATAGATTGTCTGACCTGGAGCAATTTCGGGTGAACTGATGCAATCAAATTCGCATGGCAAGAACCTGTAGCCCGCGACTATATCCCCGGCATTTTTCGAATCACGCCGAATAGCGGGATATTCAAGAGACTGATCCCCAATGTTGTGTACCCTGGCATAAATCGTAAGCGACTCACCCGCTTCAATCTCGGCAGGTGCAAACATCTCAATGCTAAAACCAGCATCCGGCAAAGTGTAGGTCTCTGCTTTTGTTGTCGCCGGTATCATTAAGGCAACAACCACCAGCACGCGCGCTCGTAGCTTGTAGCTGGTAAAATTCACAAAATATTTTAAATATGTATTCATCCTCATCCAATACTCCACTCCCTTCGCCACATGAGACTAGCCTGGTCTTGTCAATTTGAGCTCTATACTTTTGGAAGGCTCAATTTTCAAGTAATGTCCTTGTCATAAACACACTGTTCGGATCCTCAACATAGTCACCAAACGGGCCGCTCACTATGAACCCAAAGGACGAATAAAGTTTTCTGGCCGGCCGAAAGAACTCCATTGAACCGGTCTCCAGACTAAGTTGTCGGTAACCGCGTTTCTTCGCTTCAAGAATCATGTGATCCAGCATGCGTGATGCAATACCCTGGCGCAAATATCTCTCTGCCGTTTTCATTGACTTGATCTCTGCATGATCCCGCGACAGAGTCTTTAAGGCACCAATACCAGCAAGATTTTCACCATCCCAGATTGACCAGAAAGTAATATCCGGTCCTTGCAATCCGTCAAGATCCAATGCGTGACGGCTCTCTGGCGGCGCTGTTGGTTCCATGGAAGCAAGGTGTTCACAGACTAGTGCGACAACCTGCGGGCACTTCAGATTATCAAGTTTTATCTCCAATCCAACTCCTTAAACGGCTCTGTCATTTTATGAATACTACGAGGCTGCTAACCAGCCCTGTTCCACCGCATAGTCCAGCTTGACTTTGAACCATGTATGGATTTCCGGAGATTCGATCTCAATAAATTGATGAGCCTTGAGAACCTGGCTTTTGGTAATGCCATTGTCCCGCCAGGCACGCCCCTCACTTGTCATGTTATGTAAAAATGGCAAAAGCCTGTCAATCACTTTAAGCAGTTTTGACTCCCTCGAGAGTCCGGTTTCTTGCTCTTCCCAGATCGCGGTCAAGCTGGAGATTGTGTTTCCTGAATGCGATTCGAGTCTCTTGACGCATTCTCTTTCCGCGACATGAGAGTTGCTGCGAGCACTCCCATATAGAAACGTGTCTCCGGCATCAATCTCTCCAAGGTCATGAACCAAAGCCAGCTGCAGCAACTTCAACAGATCAAAATCATCTTTAAGTAACTCGGCAAATGCCCAGCACGCAACGGCGAGGTGCCATGAGTGCTCAGCTGAATTCTCAACTCGTTCACCACCATTGATATACGTTCTGCGATTGACAGATTTAAGTTTATCCAGCTCAAGAAGAAACTCAGACACTCTGTCTAACTCATTTGACACTTACTGCCTCCTGACACCGTGTGTAGGAATTCACTTTTTGATCTCGCTATCGGGCTCTCAGGCATTCACCTTATTCGATCTCGATCCAAAGGATTTTCAGACCGAAAGCGAATTCTCTCATTTTCCTTGCAATACCGTTATATTGAACCCCTCATCAGAAGTGGGCACCACAAAGTGCTTCGTAACGAGCTCAAACATTTCTGTTGTATCTGTTGCTGCTCTTTCTGGCTGTTCAGTTCGTCTTTTTGCGATTTGTTTTATGCAAATCTCATCTGACTGATCGATGTAGATCAGATTGTGTGAGGCATGGATCTCTGAAAAAATACTTCTGAACCACTCTCGCTGCTGAATTGTATTTGCAGGAAAGTCCATGACTACATTGGTTCCTGCAACCAGGATCGCCTGAACCAGTTTCTTCATTTGCGGCTTAAGCCGGCCAGAAAATTTGATGTAATCTTCCAGAGAAAAAATACTGTTGGGGTAGATTGACGCCAACCATTCATCTTCTGAGAGCAATACGGCATTTAACGTACGGGCGAGTTCTCGCGATTCTGTTGTTTTCCCCGCCCCCATTTTCCCACAGAAAAACGTCAATACTCCTGCACTCATTACCAACCTCTGTTTCCGGGTACGCTACCGCCCTGCGGGTGCAGCCACATAAAAATATTTTTCCCGGATGCTGCGCGGGATATGTTCAGGTTACGACTCGTAAGCGCGGGTCACCTCAGCAACCTGCACGGAATAGGACTCGTACCAATGTTTGCGACCAGCCTGCTGAGCGGCACGGTGTTCCGGGTGATTATTCCAGGCTCTGATATGTTGCTCGGAGGGCCAGTAGGAAAGCGCTATTTCGGTATCGCCTTCGGTGACCGAACGGAATGACAGGCAGCCAAATTCTGACAGGGCGAGATCCCGCATGCGTGCTGCGGTTTTTAGATAGGCGTCATCCAGGTGCTTGATCCTGGCGCTGAAGATGACAACAAACAATGCCCTTTCTCCCTGTGGCGTACGGAATAATACATCTTCGTTTTAGTCGATTATCTGACGCATTGCAACTAACCAAATGGCTACATCTGTTCGGCGGCCTCCAGCACATGGCTGAAATCCGGGCGCATGCGGTAGTCTTCCTCGGCAAATTTAAACCGGACAGTCCCATCGCTGTCGAGCAGAAAAATCCCGGGATAGGGTATGCCATACGCCCGACTACCAGGCTCATAGCCAGTATTCAGTATGCCCAGCCCAGTGACATGAACCGTGTTTTCGTCGCGCAGCAGCGGGAAGGTGGTGTCATAGTCAATCCCGGCATTTTGCAGCGTTTCCAGAGAATCGTAGGTCATGGTGGCTATGCCAAGGCCCAGCGCCTTCAACTCATCAGCCACATCCACCAGTTGCTGTAACTGGGAAATGCAGTAGGGACACCAGTCAAACGAGCGACTCAGTACCAGCACCAGACCTTTATCACCGCTCAGATCGGTGATATTGCGCTGGGTACCTGTCTGATCAGGCGCGTCAATCGGCGGTATCTGACTGCCTACCGGAAAGTCCGGCGCCCAGACAAATTCCTGTGCATTCGCAGCGCTTAAGCACAGACCGAGCAGCATGGTGACCATAACGGTTGAAAGTTGTTTCATTGGAGACTCCTGCGCATAATCATGATTATTGTTGTTCTCACTCACAGACAGGTAGACCCTGCAGGTAGCGTTTTATTGCAGTCAGACAGGGCTACCGTGGTCGGTCCGACGGATGGTTGACACCATCCATCATCGGCACGTCGCCCAGATCACGCGGATTGACACCCTCAAGGCAGGCCACGTTGAATCCATACTCGTCGGGATCAGAGCGCCGCTGATGATGCGTATAAATTCCACAGACGCTGCAGAAATAGTGCCTGGCCACGCAGGTGTTGAACTGATACAGGGTCAGCTTGTCTTCGCCTTTGAGAATACGAATGTCTTTCAGTCTGGTGGTGCCCATGATGGCGCTGCGACGCCGACAGAATGAGCAGTCACAACGGCGCGGACTGACCACACCCTCAGGCAGGTGCAACTCAATTTCTACACTCCCGCAGTGACAGCTAAGTTTGTGGCAGGGCGCTATCGGGGTCGGGCCAATCTGTTTGAAGCTCATCGTCTGATCCTGTTTCGGCTGCGGAACTGGCTGCCTGTTCATATTCCCTGACTATGCGCTGCGCTGCTTCAACGTCCTCTTCCTGCACAAACACATTGGCAAACCCCTGCATGGCAAGATCACCTACGGCGCCCTGCAGGTAGTGACCACCCACAAACGGCTCGATGTCATTGGCGTGCAGCATGCCGGCAACAATGTGTGCTTCAACAATGTCCCCGGCGCGATAGATGATTTTCATTCGTTCAGTATCGCAGAATTATCATGGCCGCGGCCAGTACCAGCATCAACACAGCGACGCTATTGAGAATCCCGCCAAGCTGGCCGGCACGGGGAGAGTTCAGCATTGCACGACCTGCCCGGCTGACCAGCCACGCATACGTCAATTTGACGCCCCCCACGGTCAGGATGGTCACCAGAATGATAAGCAGTATATCAGGCGTTGTTACGACGCTCAGATCAACAAAGGCAGGGAAGAATCCCAGATAAAAGAGGATGGCTTTCTGATCGCCAAGCGTCAGCAGCAGCCCGCTCAGCAGACTTGAACCCAGGGAACCAATGCCAACCTGCTGCGCGTTGACGGATGTCGCAGCGTGGCGTGAGCGCCAGATCGACCGTGCCATCCATAAAAGATAAGCCGCGGCTGCAAACTTGAGCAACCCTGTCCAGCTGCCGGCGGTGCTCAGCAACAGACTCAGACCATAGAGTGCTATCAGAATAAACAGGATATCTCCCAGCACAACGCCGGCGCTGACCGCGGCACCGTGGCGAAAACCGCCACTGAGAGAGCGGGAGGTAACTGCCAGCACGCTGACACTGGGAAGGGCAGCCAAGGCCAGCATAGCAACGACAAGCGCGGCCAGGCTGGCATAATCGATACTCACAACACATGTCCCCTGAATTACTCAGGGGAAAATATTACACTTTTTTGCTGGGATTGCGACGCTTGCCTTTATCTTTATCCAGGCGTTTTTTTGCACCACTGCGTTTCTTTTCCTTGACCGCAGCGGCACCACCGTCAGCGGCAAATTTGCGTGGCTTGCGCGGGCCGAGCACTTTTGCTTCACCCGCAGTTCTTTCCCGGCGTGTCGCGCGCTTGGGCGAATCATCACGCTGTGCACGATCATCGCGCTGGGGCCGGTCAGCGCCGGACGACTGCTTGCGGTCAAATCGTGGGGCTTCTGAGCGAGGCGCGTCTGAACGACCGGCATCCGGGCGCGACCCTGCCGGGCGGCGCGGACGTGATGGCGTTGCAGCGCGCTCGGCAGCTGCCTCTGCCGCGCTCATGCGTTGCATGTCCAGAGACTGGTTGCACACGCGGGTGCGCTGCAGGGTCTGCAGAATGTCATCAGGCATTCCTTCCGGCAAATCAATCGTGCTGTAGTTGTCATAAATCTGAATGCGGCCGATGTACCGGCCCTCGATACCGCCTTCATTGGCTATGGCACCAACAATCTCGCGCGGCGTGACACCATGTTCATGGCCAACCTGTATACGAAAGCGGTCCATGCCGACTTCGTCCCCGTCATCTATAACACGCTCGTCACGCCGCTTGCGGACAGGCCGCTCGGCAGCAAATGCTTCATCACCGCCTACGGGCGGCATACTTCTGGTTTTACGGGGCGGGGCGTGCTCAATCACTTCGGCACTGTCACTTCCCTCACTACGCTCAGTGCGAACGGTGGCGCGCGCGGGGCGGTCGCGACCAGGGCTGGTCTTCCCGGCTGGCGCCCTTTTTTCCGCACCTGCCTTTCCGTATCCTGATTCAGTTGCATCCGACCCCTTCATAGCGGGCTCCAGCGGCCGGTCCTTCTGCAACAACCAGGCCATGGCAGCAGCCACATCTTCGGCGCTGCGACCCTGCTCCTGACACAGATCCGCAATCAACGAATGGAAGAAGTCCAGTTTGTCGTTAGCCAGCGCGGTGACAACTTCATCCTTGAACTGCTGACTGCGTTTCATGATCAGGTCAGCGCGCGTTGGCAGGTCCATGCGCTCGATTTTCATGCGTGTGGTACGCTCAATTGACTGCAGCATACGCTGCTCGCGTGGTGCGACAAACAGAATCGCCTTGCCACTGCGCCCGGCACGGCCGGTGCGACCAATACGGTGCACATAGGCCTCATTGTCGTAAGGAATATCGTAGTTCATTACGTGTGTAATGCGTTCCACATCCAGTCCGCGAGCCGCCACATCGGTAGCCACAACGATATCCAACTGACCGTTCTTTAATTGCTCGACAGTACGGCTGCGCAGCTGTTGATTCATGTCGCCGTTAAGCGCTGACGCGGAAAAGCCGCGGGCACTGAGTTTGTCCGCCAGTTCCACGGTGCTGTTTTTGGTTCGCACAAACACGATCATGCCGTCAAAATCTTCCACCTCCAGCATACGGGTCAGCGCATCCAGTTTGTTGGTGCCCTGCACCAGCCAGTAGAATTGTTCGATATCCGCGTTGGTGCTGGTCGCGGTTTTGATTTTAACTTCCTGCGGGTTATTCAGGTATTTTTCGGCAACATTACGAATCTGTGCCGGCATGGTCGCGGAGAACAGCGCCACCTGACGGCTCTTGGGTGTCTTCTGCAGAATGAGCTCGACATCGTCGATAAACCCCATGCGCAACATCTCGTCGGCCTCATCCAGCACGAGTGTTTTTAACGTGCTCAGATCCAGTGTGCGACGATTAAGGTGGTCCAGCAAGCGGCCGGGCGTACCAACCACAACGTGGGCGCCGCGGCGCAGCGCCTGTAATTGACGACCCATGTCCTGACCGCCGTAAACCGGCAGCACGTGAAACCCGCGGATGCCCTGGGCATAGGTCTGAAACGCCTCGGCCACCTGAATTGCCAGTTCGCGCGTGGGGCAAAGCACCAGCGCCTGGGTGGCCGGGTTACTGACATCAATATGTGCCAGCACAGGCAGAGCGAATGCTGCCGTCTTGCCGGTTCCGGTCTGTGCCATACCGACAATATCCCGGCCTTGCAGCAGGGCAGGGATGGTCGCCTGCTGAATGGGCGAGGGCTTTTCGTACCCGACTTTTTCAAGGGTTTCTAGCAGGAATGCGGGAAGGTCGAGCTCAGCAAAACTGAGATCAGGAGCGGTCGTCGTAGACATAAATGTGCCTGTAGGCGGGGGAATTCAATAAAAGGGCGCGAATTGTACGTCAATCCGCGCCTTGCGTACAGGAATTATTCTAGCGGGTGTGCGCCAAAGGTCAAGCCAGCGCCTTGCTGCCAGTATCAGCGATCGCGGAGAAAATTTACCGCCCTGTCGGGGAAGTCTGTAAACAACCCATCTATATTTGCCTCAAACAGAAAAATTTCCAGCATGTGCTCAAAGCTCTCTGCGTAAGCGGGAATCTGTCCGGCATCCAGCCGGAAGGTATAGGGGTGCACTTTCATGCCCGCCTGATGTGCATCACTGACGAGTGAGCTGATTATCAGGCGATTGCGCGTGGAGTCCGGGCTGATGATCATGCCCTTCTCCGGGCCAATTCCATCGGCATATCGGGCCAGTTCGCGCATGCCGCCGGGCGCCAGCATCCAGCTGTACGACTCGTCGTCACCCATCAGTTGCACCAGCTTCAGCTCGACACCCAGTGCAGGGAAGACTTCTTCCTTGACCCGCTTGAGTTCGTCAAACTCAAAGGTCTGCACAAACACATTACTGTCTTTACTGGTGTAGCCGAAGCGCTTCAGCTCCGTAATAACGGCAGTGCCGATATCCTTGCCGTTTTCCCGGTGAAATGCCGGCGACTTGAGCTCGGGATAGATACCCACGTCACGGCCGGTGGAGTGGTTAAGCCCCCGGATCATTTCCAGTTGCTCGGCCAGGGTATGAATACGGAAACTGGATTGCCACAAAGGAAAACGATCCGGATAAATCATCTGTTCCTGGCCGGACCCATCCAGGCGGTATCCTTCGGTCACGTTCAGCAGGCGCAATTCGGCCAGATCAAAATCAACCACGTAGTGACGACCGTCAGCACGCGCACGACCTGGAAATTGCCTGCGCACATCGGAATTGCGGTCCAGTGTCAGGTCATGCCAGACAATCAGCTGATCATCCCGGGTCATGACAACATCCTGCTCCTGAAAGTGGGCCCCCATGGCATAGGCCATAGCCGCGGCCTGCAGCGTATGCTCGGGCAGGTAGCCGCTGGCACCGCGATGCGCCACTACCACCTTATCGGCCGCTTCGCTCTGCGCCATGGCCGGCGCCAGCGGCACCACATTACCCACCACCAGACTCATGATCAGAACTCCACCCAACCAGCGTTTGACCCTTTGAATGACCATCAGTGTATCCCTTTTAGCTGTGAAAGTTTATCCACCATGCAACACCCTGCAGTTTACGATACTTTTGCAACCGGGAGATGACACTTAAAACCGGGAGATGACATTCAGCTTCCCAGACGGTATCGCAGTTTGACTACCCAGGTGTCAGTTACCCGCTCGCTCCAGGTGTCAAACAGCAGATCCTGGAATTCAGAACCCAGATTGGTTGGCAGGTTGCTGCCGCGGGTATACACCACAAACAGATCCGACAGTGGTGCGATCTCCCAGCGATAACGCGCCTGAAAGCTCATCCTGCTGACAGTGAAGTCGCCGGATGTCAGCGCCGGCCTGTCGGTCCGGATCAGGTGTCGCACATCGCTTTGGTCAATCTGATAAAACTTGTCTTCCTGTGCCTTGATACCTGTCCACTGTGCCGCGATCCGGAATTGCTGTTTGGCACTGATAAAGTAATTGACGCTCCACTCCGGCGACCATTCGTTTGCGCGGAACGCGGTGAGACGATTGCCACCCTGATAAACCAGCCACGACTCACGATCCCGGTAGGCGATATCAAGCTCGGTGGAAAAACGGTCATTGGGCTGCCACGATATACCAGCGGAATATGACAGATTGCTGCGCTGCAGGTCCTCCTGCCCGTTGCCAACCCTGAAGCTGTAGCTGACAGGTAGTGAGCGGTCACTTTGCCAGCTGGCATCATAGGACCAGCGATGGGGAATTTTGTAGGTGCCGTTACCGCGGCTCAGCCGGTCGTCCACGCGCGGTGGAAAATACCGCACATTCAGATTCAGCGATGTGTTGTCGTGAAAGGTCATGCTCTGTCCCACAAACAGACCCAGCCGTACCGGTCGCCCATCTGAGTTCCACTGATTGATCACGTTCATTGAGCGTGTCAGGGAGCGGTATTTTTCCAGGCCGGACTCTGTCACACTCAGCCGGTAATCGAGCATCATGTGATCATTGCGCTGCACGTAGCCCACATCATTGATATTCAGCTTGTCGTCAAAGAAGGTGCCCGTAAAAGTGTGCTGCACGCCTCGTTGAGGCCTGAAGTTCAGGTCAAAATAGGCGCCTTTGCCGGTTTCGCCATCTACATTGCTATGCAGCAACTGACCGTCAAATACCCAGCGTGTATCTGCAGAAAAATACGACAGATCCACACCGTTCACCGTTGCCTGCCGATCCGGATGATCCAGTCGTGTACCGATCCAGCCGATACTGCGGCGACCCCCACCCTGGGTGTCCTCATACAATAGCCGGCCAATCGCAAAATCTCTCCCGCTTGACTGCAGTTGAACGCGGGTCCCATCGGCGGCACGGCCTGCCACAGTCATATCGTCTTCCGCAGCAAGCAATGTGCCATAGCGCCAGTTACCCTGAGAACCGGTGACTTTAACTGCTCCCAGCAGGTCCGTAGGCGCATTTCGCTCGGCGGCACCCACTGATACCCCAGCGGGTGCACGGAATGAAGGAGCCGCACCAATTCTGCGGGTATTCAGAACCGTAGTTGGCCCAAATGGCCCGCCACTGGATCGAGGCGTAGTTCTGAAAATGTCCTGCCCCTCAAGAAAGAAACTGCGCTTTTCCGAGAAAAACGTCTCAAACGCACTCAGGTTCACGACAACTGCATCCGACTCGACAGTACCGAAATCCGGATTGATGGTCGCTGACAGCTGGGTATTGGAGTTTGGCCGCCAGTAAACATCGGCGCCGGTGCGCAAACGTGATTCATTCGTCAGATTGTTCTGGGTAGCCGATGCGTAGGGGTAAAACGTGAACTGTGTGCGTGGATTGATACCACTCAACTCAAATTTCTGAAAAGCTGACAGGTACTGCGGGTTGGTGCTGGGAAGTGCCGGCCATGACCAGGTTTCATTCAGATGCGTCACCATTCGCTCGGTGTAGATACCTATCTGGCGGGTTTCTCCGGAACCGGGCAGCTGCATCATACCCCAGGGGATAAAAATTTCTGTGGACCAGCCGTTTTCCAGCTCCTGTGTGACAGCGTTCCAGGGGCCGTCCCAATCCCGGCTGATCTGTTTTTCCGGCAAAATGGTGCCGTCAGAAAACGTGCCCCCAAGATTAATGCGCAGGAAGTAGCCATATAACCCCTGCCCGGACGTGTCGATGGAGACAACAAAACCATCCCGCTGAACGCCCGAATCACGCGAACTCATACGTGCAACCAGTGTGTCGGGATCCTGATAGTTCATGGCACCGACATAGATGCCACGCTCGTTGTAAAAGATTCTGGTTTCGGTTCGCAGCGATGCTGGCTGCAAGGTGTCCGGATTGATAACACGCATGCCATCAAATGCCGGGAGGCTTTGCCAGACCTCTTCGCGCAGAAACCCGTCCAGCGTGATATCCGCCTGACCGGCGTCGACGCGGCTCATCTGAATAACACCGTCCGCATCCGGGCTTTGCGCTATTGCGGCGGCCGGGGCTAACAATCCGATCAGTAGAAGATGACATAACATGGCTGCTGTGCGGGCAGCGGGTAACGGGCGAGCTCTCACTTGATAAATACCTGTTCTTTTTATTTATGATTAGGTTTTGTGGTTGGCAGTACGGTGGCAGTATACCAGCACCTTGGACACTCACTGACCGCTCAGTCGTGAATAAACCCCTGCCGTTTCACTTTGTTACAGTTGCTCAGATTACTGCCACATTGTTGCTAAACTTTTCTTGCAATCGTGTTGTCATACTAAGGGAGCGGGCACAGGCGGCGCTGGCTCGGCAGCACAAACAATATGACATATGCAGTAGAGAGGTCCATGCATGCGATTATTCAAACGACAGACAAATCCCATTTTTGTGGAGGACGAGCAGTATAACTGGTGTGAAAAACGTAGCGGGGCCGGCAAGGTTTTTCTAGTGCTGATTTTTGCAGGTGTTATAGCTGCCATCCTTTACAGCTTCTCTGTATTTTAGTTTTCGTACCGATAAAAAAAGGGGCTCTCTAGCCCCTTTTTATCTTATTTATCTTTTTTACCTTTTATCTCTTCCTTTTATCAGGATTCTTTGTTTTCAGAGACCGGACGAAACACTTCGCTATACAGGAAAAAGTCCGTCAGCACTGCGCGCAGATGAATTGATGCATTCAGATTATCAACCAGCTCCGAACTCATGCGCGCCTGCGCCAGCACAAAACTGATTGCTGCGCTTGCCTTGCGTATATCCTCAGCAATCACCAGCTCATACTCATGCTGACTTTCGCTGAATGCAGCAGCCACATTCTTCATGGACGCCAGCATATCTTCCAGTGTCGGTCGTGCGTGCGGAGTCGGGTAGTCAGCCTCATTGTGTGGCGGGCGGCCCTGAGCCGCATACGCCAACAGAAACTCGTAACCCGACTCTACGACTTCAATATCTTTCTCGAGATTTTTTACGTCAGTCAATCTTCCACCTTCCACTTGTTTTTATCGTGAAACTCGTTCTTCTCCGACTCTGATATCCAGCCCTTGATCATGGAACGGGTATAAAACAGTTTCTCGGGGCGTACTGCGAAGTAAATATGTATGGCAGTAAACGCAATCAGAGACAGCGTTGCCAGACCGTGCAGCAGGAACATCAGACCCAGCTGAGCCTCGTCAGTCACCGCCGGGCGGTCCCAGAAAGGCGTATTGATCTGCATGAACAGGATGATGCCGGTGACGATGACCAGCAACACCAGCAGCGTCATGGCCCAATGCATGCCTTTTTGCTCGAAGGAGTATTTGCCTGGCTTGCGACTTTCATCAAATGGCTCGGCAAAATCAGACGGAGTCAGCAGCATTGACTTGAAGTCCTGCCAGAAAGTGGCGCGGATAATGTGGAATGCCACCACAAAGGTAAGAACCAGACCGGCGATCCAGTGAATATTCAACCAGGCAAAGCGGATACCGATAATTGGCATCACACCGGTAGCGATCAGCACCAGAACGGACGCGGCCATCAGCCAGTGAAAAGCGCGGTCGATGGCATCGTGTCGATTGATTTTTTTACCGTCGGCTGACGGCTTGGCTTTTTTCTTTGCCAGTGCGGCCATGAAGATGGCATGCCCTGCCAGCAGCAGTAATATGGCCACCGCCACGACCCAAAGCAGATCCCAGGCGACGCCAAGAATGACCTCATCGCCCCATACATCCCGTTTATAACGAACTATTTCCACGCGAATTCCCCTCAGCTGTTAGCTATTGTTTTGTGAGGTGCTTTCCTGACACCATTAAATTGCCTGTGATGCCGGCAATTACCCGGCACTCTGTAACCACTCTCAAACTACGACGATCTTATCCAGCGGCCAGCTTGTCAAACTCGCCCGGCATGGTGCTCTGTTGAAGGCGAAGAGTAATCCAGCTGACCTCTTTTATCAAGCCAAGATCGCGTATCACGGGCTTGTTCACCCCGAATCGGCCATCCGGGACGCAATCTCTTCCCGGGGTGGGCGGCTTGACTTATTTTCTTTCGGTGGTATTGTGTCCAGCCCCCACAAAATCGCTCCAGGCATTTTGGGACCATCCGGACGATCCCGGATCCGCCGTCCAGGGGTAGCAGGCAGATTCACCGAGCCGCGACAAATCAATAAATTCTAATTCACGCATCTCCCTGTCAGCAGTGCTACACGATGCAGCTTGATTACCGGGAGCGTTTACCGGTGGCCGAAAGGGAAACACTAATAACGAATTAACGAGACTTAACGATAACTATGACTGATCAAGCCCAATACCCCCAAAAGTTTGGCTTTCCGGACAAGACCGGACTGTACGACCCGGCTAACGAGAAAGATTCCTGCGGCGTAGGCTTTGTTGCAGATATCAAGGGTCGCCCCAGTCATCAGATCATGCTGGATGCCTACCACCTCAATTCCCGCATGGACCACCGTGGTGGCTGCGGATTTGAGGCTAACACTGGTGATGGTGCCGGAATATTGATGGCATTGCCGCATACCTTTTTTGCCAGTATTGCAAAAAAGGACCTGGGTACCCGCCTCCCGGCGCCCGGACAGTACGCTACAGGCAACATATTTCTCCCTCAGAACACCAAAGAGCGCGACTTCTGCCGCGCCACCATCAACCAGATTATCAGCGAAGAAGGCCAGCAACTGCTGGGCTGGCGTGAAGTCCCGGTGGATGCGGAAGGTGCTGATGTGGGGCCGGCAGCGCGCATGGCGCAGCCCCATATCGAACAGCTGTTTATTGGCGCTTCTGAAGGCCTGGACAAGGATGCCTTTGAGCGCAAACTGTATGTCATCCGCAAGCGCTTTACCCACAAGCTGCGCGGCGACAGTTCGCTGACTCAGGCCAAGATGGTCTATGCCTGCAGCCTGTCCACCAAAGTGATTGTCTATAAAGGGATGCTGACCCCCGGCCAGCTTTTCCCCTTTTACCAGGATCTGACCAACCCGATCTGTGAAACGCACATGGCCATGGTGCACTCGCGCTTCAGTACCAATACCTTCCCGTCATGGGATCGTGCCCAGCCCAACCGCTTCATGAGCCATAACGGTGAAATCAACACCCTGCGCGGCAATGTCAATAATATGGTCGCCCGGGAAGGTACGCTGAACACCGACCTGTTTGGCGACAAACTGAAAGAACTGTTCCCGATCATCGACTCCGACTGTTCGGACTCCGGCTCGTTCGACTCAGTACTTGAGTTTATGCTGCTGTCCGGCCGCTCGCTGCAGGAAGCAGTGATGATGATGATCCCGGAAGCCTGGCAGTCTGATGTGAACATGTCGCAGGACAAGAAGGACTTCTATGAGTTCCAGTCTGCGCTGATGGAGCCCTGGGATGGCCCCGCCTCCATTGTATTCTCTGACGGACATTATATAGGTGCAGTGCTGGACCGTAACGGTCTGCGCCCAAGCCGCTATTACGTCACGCATGACGACAAGGTCATTATGGCCTCGGAAGTGGGTGTTGTGCATGTTGATCCGGCCAACGTCAAGGAAAAGGGCCGCCTGCAACCGGGCCGCATGTTCCTGCTGGACTTTGAACAGGGACGCCTGATCCCCGATGCTGAGCTCAAACAGACCATTGCTGCCAAACGCCCCTACGGCCAGTGGCTGGCTGAACAAAAAATCACGCTGGACATGCTGGCGGACGGCAACGAGGCCCACTCGCTGGATTCAGAGAATGTGCTGCCACGCATGCAGGCATTCGGCTACACCACTGAAACCATGCAGTTTATGCTGCTGCCGATGATTACCGAGGCACGCGACCCGCTGGGCTCAATGGGTAACGACTCGGCGCTGGCCTGTCTGTCTGACAAGCCACGCATGATTTATGACTATTTCAAGCAATTGTTTGCCCAGGTAACCAACCCGGCCATCGACTCCATCCGCGAAGAAGTGGTGATGTCGCTGGAATGCTTTATTGGCCCGGAAGGCAATCTGCTGGAAATCACGCCGAAGCATGCCCATCGCCTGAGCCTGAAACACCCGATTCTGTCCAACAAACAGCTGCAGACCATTCGCAATATGGATCACGCCGGCCTGCGCAGCAAAGTGATTGATATTACTTACGAAGCAGGCACCGAAAACGGTTTCCTGGGCGCGCTTGACCGCATTTGTGCCGAAGCCAGCCAGGCAATTACCGATGGTTATGCCTTTGTGATCCTGTCTGATCGTAAAATCGCCAAAAACCGGTTTGCCATCAGTGCGCTGGCAGCCTGTGGCGCGGTTCATCACCACCTGATCCGACGTCACGAACGCACCCGTATCGGCCTGGTGATCGAAACCGGCGAAGCCCGCGAAGTGCACCAGCACTGCCTGCTGGTTGGTTATGGTGCCGATGCAATCAACCCCTATCTGGCTTTTGAGGCGCTGTGGCAGGCTCAGCTGGATGGCCTGCTGGGGTCAGATTACGCGACAGAAGACAAGGTTGTTTACGCGTACAAGAAAGCCGTTGGCAAGGGCATGCTGAAGGTCATGGCCAAAATGGGCATTTCCACACTGCAGTCTTATCGCGGCGCACAGATCTTTGAAGCCGTGGGTCTGGCGCAGGATGTTGTCAATCGTTGTTTTGTCGGCACTGCCAGCCGTGTGCAGGGTGTCAACTTTGAAGCCCTGGTAGAGGAAACCGAACGTCGTCACCGCCTGGGCTTCCCGGTGGATGACGCCAATCGT
The DNA here is from genome assembly GCA_963974875.1 of uncultured Pseudohongiella sp. GTDB lineage: Bacteria > Pseudomonadota > Gammaproteobacteria > Pseudomonadales > Pseudohongiellaceae > Pseudohongiella. The sequence goes on from CAXBER010000001.1 coordinate 138,587, forward strand.
ATTCCGGTGCTCAACAATCCGGGCGACTTCCATTGGCGCAGTGGCGGCGATGGTCACATGTGGGATCCGAGCGCCATTTTTAATCTGCAAAATGCTGCGCGTACCAACAGCCCGGACGCTTATCATGTATTTGCCAAATACACCAACGAGCAGACTACCCGTGCCTGTACCTTGCGCGGACTGCTCGACTTCCGCAAAGGCCTGACCGCCATCCCACTGGATGAGGTGGAGCCGGCCAAAGAAATTGTCAAACGTTTTGCGACCGGTGCGATCAGCCTGGGCGCAATTTCGGAAGAAACCCATGAAACGTTGGCAGTTGCCATGAACCGCATGGGTGGCAAGTCCAACACCGGAGAAGGCGGCGAAGATCCGGCCCGGTTCACACCCATGGCCAACGGCGACTCCAAGCGCTCGGCCATCAAACAGGTGGCTTCGGGTCGCTTTGGTGTAACCATCTGGTATCTGACCAACGCCAATGAACTGCAGATCAAGATTTCACAAGGCGCCAAGCCAGGCGAGGGCGGCGAGCTGCCCGGCGGCAAGGTAGACGATTACATTGCTAAAATCCGTCACTCCACCCCTGGTGTAGGCCTGATCAGTCCGCCGCCCCATCACGATATCTATTCTATCGAAGATATGGCGCAGCTGATCCATGATCTTAAAAATACCAACCGTGAAGCACGCATCAGCGTCAAGCTGGTCTCCGAGATTGGCGTAGGCACAGTTGCGGCCGGTGTAACCAAGGCGAAAGCAGATCACCTGGTAATTGCCGGTCACGACGGCGGAACCGGCGCCTCTGCACTGACATCCATCAAACATGCCGGTCTGCCATGGGAACTGGGCGTTGCCGAGACCCATCAGACACTGGTGATGAACAATCTGCGCTCACGCGTAGTGATTCAGACTGATGGCCAGCTAAAGACTGGCCGTGATGTGGCAATTGCTGCACTGCTCGGTGCTGAGGAATTCGGTTTTGCGACCGCACCACTGGTCACTCTGGGTTGTATCATGATGCGCAAGTGTCACCTGAACACCTGCCCGGTTGGCGTTGCGACCCAAGATCCGGAGCTGCGCAAAAAATTCAAGGGCAAACCCGAGTATGTGGTCAACTACCTGTTCATGGTGGCTGAAGAGCTGCGTGAAATCATGGCCAGCCTGGGCATTCGGACGCTGAACGAGATGGTAGGTCGCGTGGACCTGCTGGAAAGCAACGTGGCACTGAATCACTGGAAAGCCAAGGGTCTGGATCTGAGCAATATTCTGGCGCCGGCCAAAGCTGTGTTCCCCAACACCGGCACCTATCAGTCCATGGCACAGGACCACGGCCTGGACAAGGCACTGGACAACCAGATCATTGAACTGGCTGCGCCGGCGCTGGAAAAGGGCGAGAAAGTGAATATCGAACTGCCGGTGATCAATATCAACCGTGTAGTCGGTACCATGCTGTCCAACGAAGTTGCCAAACGGTATGGCGAAGCCTTGCTACCTGAGGACACCATCAACATCAAGCTGAACGGATCAGCGGGACAGAGCCTCGGCGCATGGCTGGCGAAGGGCATTTCCATCACCGTGGAAGGCGACTGTAACGATTTTGTCGGCAAAGGTTTGTCCGGCGGCAAAATCGTTGTGTATCCACCAAAGAACAGCACGTTCAAGGCAGAAGACAACATCATTGCCGGCAACGTGAACCTGTATGGTGCCACCGGTGGCGAGGCCTATTTCCGCGGTATTGTTGCGGAACGGTTTGCAGTGCGGAACAGCGGTGCCAGCGCCGTTGTTGAAGGGGTTGGCGACCACGGCTGTGAATACATGACAGGCGGACGCGTCGTCATCCTGGGTAAAACCGGTCGCAACTTCGGCGCCGGCATGAGTGGCGGTGTCGCCTATGTGCTGGACCGGGACAAGGACTTTGAGCGCCAGTGCAACGCAGAAACCTATGGCCTCGAGCCAGTGGCTGACGCTGCCGACGTGGAAGAGTTGAAAACACTGATCAGCAATCACCTGCGTTATACCGGCTCGACGGTAGCACAGCAGATTCTGGACAACTGGGACGCTTCGCTGCCGCAATTTGTGAAAGTGATGCCGACCGATTACAAGCGCGTGCTGACAGAAATGGCAGCTAAAGCCAAGACCCAGGCAGTGGCTGTCTGACAAGTACAAAATTACAGAATAATAGGTTTTAACATGGGCAAACCAACTGGTTTTAAAGAATTCGAGCGCGCCACGGTGCCCTACCGTGCGCCCGCCGAGCGTCTGCTGGATTACAAGGAAATTTATACCGAGCCGGATGAGCAGCACCTGTCAACACAGGGTGCGCGCTGCATGGATTGTGGCGTACCGTTCTGCCAGTCTGAAAATGGCTGTCCGGTGTACAACCTGATCCCCGAGTGGAACGATCTTGTCTATAAGGGACATTGGCGCGAAGCGCTGGACCGGCTGCACAAGACCAACAACTTTCCGGAGTTTACCGGGCGTGTGTGTCCGGCACCCTGTGAAGGATCATGTGTGCTTGGCATCAATGAGCCGGCTGTCACCATCAAAAACATTGAAAACGCCATCATCGACAAAGGATTTGAGCATGGCTGGGTACGCGCCAATCCGCCGAAATTCCGCACCGGTAAAAAAGTGGCAGTAATTGGTTCCGGCCCGGCCGGCCTGGCCGCCGCTGCTCAGCTCAATCAGGCAGGTCATCACGTCACTGTCTACGAGCGAGCTGACCGCATTGGCGGACTGCTGATGTATGGCATCCCCAACATGAAACTGGAAAAGGATGTGGTAGACCGCCGCGTCAAAATCCTTGAAGAAGAAGGCATCAAATTCGTCACCGGCGTTGACGTTGGCGGCAAAGGTGCCAATGGTATCTCAGCTGACCAGTTACTCTCCGAAGTCGACGCTCTGTGTCTGGCAACCGGTGCGACCACTGCGCGCGACCTGCCAATTCCCGGTCGCGAGGGTGCCGGCGTTCACTTTGCCATGGAGTTCCTGACTGCGAACACCAAAAGCCTGCTGGATTCCGAATTGCAAGATGGCAACTACATCAGCGCCAAAGGAAAAAACGTCATCGTTATTGGTGGCGGTGATACCGGCACTGACTGCATTGCAACGTCACTGCGCCACGGCTGCAAGTCGCTGGTGAACTTTGAAATCATGCCCAAACCACCACTCGAGCGACCGGATGACAATCCCTGGCCCTTGTGGCCACGCATCTACCGTGTCGATTATGGTCACGAGGAAGCGGCCTGGCGGGATGGCAACGATCCGCGCGTCTACTCAATCAGTGGCAAAGAGTTTGTGCGCGACGAAAACGGCAAACTGCTCGGCATCAATACTGTCGAAGTCGGTCCCGGATTCAAGGAAGTGCCTGGCACGACCAAATTCTGGGAAGCCGACCTGATTCTTCTGTCCATGGGTTTCCTTGGACCGGAGCACTACATCAGCAATCCATTGGGGCTGGAACTGGATCAACGCTCCAACTACAAGGCTGAATACAAGGATTTCCGCACCAGCCATCCTAAAGTATTTGCTGCCGGCGACTGTCGCCGCGGCCAGTCTCTGGTTGTCCGTGCGATAGATGAGGGCCGTCTGGTGGCCGAATCCATCAACAGGTTCCTGTCCGCCTAGCAGCCACTCGCGGAACGCGACACAAGGAACAACACGGAAGCCGGATCTCAGATGATTTCCGGCTTTTTTGTTGAAACCATGTGCTAGACTTCCTGTATGAACGAATCAGTGCTCACCCTGACCAATGTCACCAAACGCTACGGCGACTTTACCGCCGTTGATCAGATCAATCTGAGCATCCCTCAGGGCTCGGTTTATGGTTTTCTTGGCCCCAACGGTGCCGGCAAAACCACTACCATCCGGATGATACTGGACATAATCCGCCCTGACGAAGGTGAGATCCAGGTGCTGGGCAGGCCCTCCGCCATGCAGGTGCGTGATCGCATCGGTTACCTGCCGGAGGAAAAGGGTCTGTATAAAAAAATGAAGGTCTGGTCCATTATCAGCTACTTCGCCACCCTTAAAGGGATGAACCGGCACGATGCCAGACGCAGGGCTTTTTCCCTGCTGGAACAATACGGCCTGAAAGACTTCGCCAATGCCAATATCGAGTCCCTGTCCAAAGGCATGGGGCAAAAAGTACAGGTACTGGCATCAATCGCCCACGACCCTGAACTGGTTATTCTGGATGAGCCATTTTCCGGCCTGGATCCAGTGAATCAGGAGGTACTTGAACAACTGATCCGGGATCTGGCCAGCAACGGACGGACTGTCATTTTTTCCACCCATATCATGCAGCATGCGGAACGCCTGTGTGAGAGACTGCTGCTGATTACTCAGGGCCGCAAGGTGTTTGATGGCACCGTTGAGGAAGCTCACGCGATAATCCCGCGCCGGGTTGTACTGGAAACAAGCGGCGATATCCAGTCGGTGCGCGATCTGGACGGCGTACTCTCGGTTCAGGAGCAGGTGGCTGAGGATACCGGCAACAGTGGTACTCGCCTGTGGGAGCTTTACGTCAAGGAGCACACCGATCCGCAACTGATTTTAAAGCACTGTTTTGAGAACGGCGTCTCGCTGAGCCGCTTTGACTTCACCCAGACCAGCCTGCATGACGTGTTTGTGCATCTGGTTGGCAAGGAAGCAAGGGAGCACAATTTCCGATGAGAGTGACGCTGCTGATCGCCTGGCGTGAGTATCTGGAAAATGTAAAAACCAAGGGGTTCTGGATTGGCGTCTTGTTAGTGCCAATTGTCTTTTTCATGGTTTTTCATTTTTCCAGCAGACTGGCCACTGCCACACCTACGCGTTACTACATGCTGATTGATCAGTCCGGCGAATACGCTGCAGCTGTGGAAACGGCTATCCGCCGTGAACACCAGCGCCGGGTGATGCAGGACTTCATGCGCTACCTGCAGCAGAACCGGATAGACATGGAGGGCGGCAGCGCGCCCCGGGATCCTTCCAGCCAGATGAATCAGTTGATTGATGATTTTGGCAATGACGAGGTTGCGGCGCTTGACGAGTGGCTGACCAATGGCGGACTGGCGTTTGCACTGCAGATGGCGCAACCCTATCTGCGGGAAGATGCACCTGCTTTTAATGAACCGCGACCACAGTTTGTTGCCGTTGCGCCACCGGCTGAGGTCGATGTCGATGCGCCAGCGCAGCAGATAATTGAACAGATCCGACCTTACCTGAACGGAGAGCGCCGCCTCGCCCATCTTGACGATCGGGTCAACCTGTTTGCATTGATTCTGGTTCCATCCGACGTTGACCAGGACATCGTGCGCCCGGCAACACTGCAACGACTGATGATCGCCGGCACAGATCCGCGCGGCGTGCAATACTGGGCGGGCAATCTGACCGACACGAGACTTTCCAGTGCCATTCAAAGCAGCATCAACAATACCATTCGCCAGCAGGAGTATGCAGCGCGCGACATCGACATTCAGGCAGTTCGGGATGTACAGCGTACGCGTCTGCCGCTCAGCAGGCTGGATCCGGGCAAGGCCGCAGGCGATGAACAGGTCAGCCTGGCTGACACCTTCCGGCAGTGGGCGCCGATGGGTTTTGTGTATCTGATTTTTATTTCACTGATGCAAAGCGTACAGTACCTGCTGAGTAATACTATTGAAGAAAAGTCCAATCGCATCATTGAAGTACTGCTCGCTTCCGTCACACCCGGCGAGCTGATGATGGGTAAACTGCTGGGCATTGGTGCCACCGGCATCACCACCATTATTGCCTGGATTACCTCGTTTTTTGTGTTTCTGCAGCTCTACCAGACGGTGGAAACCGCGGTGATTGTACAGATTCTGGATGTGCTGCTCAGCTCTGACCTGATCCCTTATTTTGTGTTCTATTACCTGTGCTGCTACGCACTTTACGCGGGTATCTTCCTGGCTATCGGCAGCCTGTGCAACACCCTGAAGGAAGCACAAAGTCTGATGATGCCCTTGATGCTGGTTCTGGTCGTACCGGTGCTGACCATGAGCTTTATTGCTCAGGATCCAAACGGCACACTGGCCCGGGTAATGTCCTGGATCCCATTATTTACCCCCTTTACCATGATGAACCGGGCGGCGGCACAGCCGCCCATGATTGATGTGGTTGGCACAACCATCGTTCTGGTTGTCACCACCATCGGGGTGTTGTGGTTGTCCGGCAGAGTGTTCCGACAGGGCATCCTGAGAACCGGTCAGCCGCCGCGCATCATTGAACTCTGGCGTATGCTGCGACGCAGAACGCAGTAAATTTCCAACAGGGCAGCAAAGAGGATACACATCATGCGCGAGATCATGGAAAAGCGTGGCTTTCTGGCTATCCTCAGCATCATTACCTTATTGTTTCTACTGATATTGCAGCCGTTCTGGAGTGCAATTTTCTGGGCCTGCGTGATGAGCCTGCTGTTTAATCCCCTGCAGCGCCGGCTGGTGATACTGTTTGGCGGCCGGCAGTCACTGGCAGCACTGACAACCTTGCTGGCCGGCCTGGTACTGGTCATCATTCCGGTCATCGCAATCGTGTTCGGATTTATCAGTGAAGGCGTACAGTTTTACCAGTCAATTGAAAGCAGTGAGATTAATCCTGCCACTTTTCTGGAGCGCATTGGTAATGCGGTACCCATCCTGCCTGAACTGCTGCAAAGGCTGGGCATTGACACGTCCAATCTGCGAAGTTATCTGTCCGATTCAGCAATAAACCTGAGTCGCCTGCTGTCACAGGAGGCACTGGGATTCGGACGAAATACCATCAGTTTTACCCTGAGCCTGGCACTTATGCTCTACCTGACCTTTTTCCTGCTGCGCGATGGTGAGTCGCTGGTCAACTGGATGCGCAATGCAGTGCCGCTGAGTGAAGAACGCCGACAACTGCTGTTCAACAAATTTGCCGAAGTATCCCGCGCAACCGTAAAGGGAAACCTGCTGGTGGCCATCGTGCAGGGCGCGCTCGGCGGATTCATCTTCTGGATGCTGGATCTGACAGCGCCCCTGTTGTGGGCAGTCGTCATGGCCTTTCTCTCGCTGGTTCCGGCCGTTGGCGCCTCTCTGGTGTGGATACCGGTGGCCATCTATATGTATGCTACGGGCGACTGGGTCAATGCCTCTATCCTGGTCGCTTACGGTGCTGTTATTATCGGTCTGGCCGACAATGTGCTGCGCCCGATTCTGGTTGGCCGCGACACCAAGCTGCCGGACTACATGGTACTGTTTTCAACACTGGGCGGCATCAGTCTGCTGGGTATCAACGGTTTTGTCATTGGCCCTCTTATTGCCGCACTATTTCTGAGTTTCTGGACCATTTTCAGCAAGGAATTCAATGCCTGAGTGCTTAATCCGCTGCAAGTCCCGCGTGCCTGCGATAGAATGACGGCCTGAAACGCAGCTCAGCATGAGGGTTTGACGATTGAACACCAGCCAGATCAGCTTTATCGGCGCCGGCAATATGGCAAACAGCCTGATTCGCGGGTTGCTCGCCAAAGGTGTGCCCGCCGGCAATATTTCCGCCACAGATATTGATTCAGCCAAACTGGCCGAACTGGCCGATGAATGCGGCATCCGTACCGGTGATACCGCCGCAGTTGCCCGGTTTGCCGATGTTATCCTGCTGGCAGTCAAACCCCAGGTCATGAAACCGGTGTGCGAAGCCTTGCGCCCACTAATAGGCAAGCCGGACTGTCTGGTCATTTCCATAGCCGCCGGAATCCCTATTGGCTCCCTGGCAAAGTGGCTGGGTGCAGAACGCGCCATTGTGCGTTGCATGCCCAATACGCCGTCTCTGGTTGGCGAAGGTGCCACAGGTCTGTTTGCCAATGCCAACTGTACCGCGCACCACCAGCAACTGGCCGGTGATATCATGGCTGCTGTTGGCATTGGCTGCTGGTTGCAGACAGAACAGGACATTGATACCGTGACCGCCCTGTCCGGCAGTGGTCCTGCCTACTTTTTCCTGATGATTGAAGCCATGGAGAAGGCTGCCATCAATATGGGGCTGACAGAGGATGTGGCGCGTCAACTTGCCATTCAGACAGCTCTGGGCGCCGGCAAACTGGCCGCCAGCAGCGATGTGCCTCCTGCGGAACTGCGCCGCCGTGTCACCTCTCCCGGCGGCACCACCGAACAGGCGTTGCTGTCGTTCGAACGGGATGGCTTTGAAAGTATTGTGGAAACCGCCATGCAGGCTGCCAGACAGCGTGCCGCGGAACTGGCTAACTAGTTTACAAATACGAGAATTGACACCATGGAAGCAATAGGCAATATCGGCAGCCTTCTGGTCAGCACCCTGGGCACGCTCTACCTGATGGCCATTCTGCTGCGATTTTTATTGCAGCTATCGCGGGCGGATTTTTACAATCCGATTACCCAGATGATTGTGCGCTTTACCGATCCGGGCGTGCAGATATTCCGCCGCTTTATCCCCGGTTTCAAAGGTATCGACTTTTCCTCGCTGGTGTTCGCTATTATTGTCCAATGCGCTGCCATCTGTGCACTGATCTACCTGGCCGGGTTCAGCCTGCCCGGTGTCGGGCTGATTTTGACCTGGGCACTGGTAGGCATCCTCAACTTTGTTCTGAATATCTATTTCTGGGGCATGCTGATCTCCATCATTGCCAGTTTTATTGCGCCCTTCAGCGGCCACCCTGCACTGGTGCTGGTACGTCAACTCACGGAGCCGGTCATGGCGCCATTCCGACGTCTGCTGCCATCCATGGGCGGACTGGATCTGTCGCCGATTTTTGTTTTCCTGGCAATCCAGATCATCCGCATAACGCTGGTACTGCCGGCCGGCGCCAATCCAGCCTATGTACTTGGCCTGTAGTGCCAATCCGAGGTTTGTCCTGACCAATGCCTGAGTCTCTGCCAGAAAACAGTGTCGGTCTGGTGACCCCGCAGCTCATTCACTTTGATGAGCCATTGCCCCTGCGCAGCGGAAAAGTTCTAAAATCGTATGACCTGATGGTAGAAACATACGGCCAGCTGAATGCTGACCGGTCCAACGCCATCCTGATCTGCCATGCCCTGAGCGGTGATCATCACGCTGCCGGATATCACAGCATGGATGACAAAAAACCAGGCTGGTGGGATGTCGCCATCGGGCCCGGCAAACCCATTGATACCAATCATTTTTTTGTTGTATGCCTGAATAATCTGGGCGGCTGTGCAGGCAGCACCGGGCCCGCCTCCATCAATCCGGATACCGGCACCTGGTACGGGCCGGACTTTCCGGTAGTAACGGTGCGCGACTGGGTCAACAGTCAGGCACGCCTGGCCGACCATCTGGGCATCGCGCAATGGGCGGCAGTGATTGGTGGCAGCCTTGGCGGCATGCAGGTCATGCGCTGGTCCATCAGCTATCCGCAGCGAGTGCGACATGCCATCATGATGGCGGTAGCACCCAAACTGTCGGCGCAGAACATCGCCTTTAACGAAGTTGCCCGTCAGTCGATTACGGCAGATCCGGACTTTTATGCCGGCCGTTATCTTGCGCACAACACCTTGCCTAAACGCGGCCTGATGCTGGCACGCATGGTCGGACATATCACTTATCTGTCCGACAGTGCCATGCGGGAGAAGTTTGGCAAAGCCTCCGAACAGGTCAAGCACGCCTCATTGAATCTGGGGCGCGACCTGCGGGCCGGAAAACTCAGCTTCGGTTTTGATGTGGACTTTCAGGTAGAAAGCTACCTGCATTATCAGGGCGAACGCTTTTCCGAGACATTTGACGCCAATACCTATCTGCTGATGACCAAAGCGCTGGACTATTTTGATCCCAGTGTCGACTTTGACGGCGATCTCAGCAAGGCGTTTGCCAACAGCGACTGTCGCTTTATGCTGATCTCATTCAGCACTGACTGGCGTTTTCCACCAGAGCGCACCCGCGAGATCGTCACGGCATTGTTAAAAGCAGGCAAACAGGTCAGTTATCTTGAGATTGAAGCGGATCAGGGTCATGACGCATTCCTGTTGCCCGTACCACGCTACATGCAAACACTGACCACCTGCCTGCAACGGATACACCAGGAGGTCAACGTCGATGCGGCCTGATCTGGATATTATTCAGAAGTGGATTGAACCGGGCAGCCATGTGCTGGACCTTGGCTGTGGTGACGGTAGTCTGCTGGCGTATCTGCGCGCAGAAAAGAATATCCGTGGTATTGGTCTGGAGATAAACGAAACCAAGATCAATAGCTGTCTGAGCAAGGGAATCAATGTCATCCAGCAGGATCTGAACAAGGGTCTGCAAAATTTTGAATCACAAAGTTTTGATACAGTACTACTGACCCAGACATTGCAGGCCGTTCACTACCCAGACAAACTGGTTGACGAAATGCTGCGCATAGGCAAGAACTGCATCGTGACCTTCCCCAACTTTGGCAACTGGAAAAGCCGCGCCTATCTCGCCTTCCGTGGTCGCATGCCGGTATCGGACTTTATGCCCTACGAGTGGTATGACACGCCCAACATTCATTTCTGCACAGTGCGCGACTTTGATGAGTTCTGCCGCGCCCGCACTATTGATGTGATCACGCGCACTGTGGTCGACTTTAAGCACCGCGACAGCTGGGTCATCCGTACCATGCCCAACCTGCTGAGTGAGATAGCCATCTACCACTTCAGTCGCCAGCCTGTTCCGACGGGGTCTGACTGATGACAACAGCAGCCAAAGATCCGCGTAAAATCGTCCTCGCCAGCAGCAATGCCGGCAAACTGAACGAACTGCAGCAGTTACTGCAACCGCTTGGTGCGCAGCTGATCAGTCAGGCTACATTGGATATTGGAGACGCCAAAGAGACAGGTCTCACTTTTATCGAGAATGCCATCCTCAAAGCCCGTCACGCCAGTGAGCAGAGCGGCCTGCCAGCGATTGCCGATGACTCGGGGCTTGCCGTTGACGCACTGGCCGGCGCACCCGGCATTTACTCCGCACGGTATGCCGGCGTTGATGGCGACCGTGAGCAACGTGACCAGGCCAACAACCGCAAACTACTGACACAGCTGCAGTCAGTCCCTGATGGTCAGCGTAGTGCCCAGTTTCATTGTGTACTGGTTTATCTGCGCCATGTTGCAGATCCGGTACCCATAGTCTGTCACGGACGCTGGCACGGGCGCATTCTGCACGCACCTGCCGGCGAAGGTGGTTTTGGTTATGATCCGCTGTTTTATGTGCCGGACCTGCAATGCAGCTCAGCGCAGCTGTCAGCCGCACAAAAAAACCAGATAAGCCACCGCGCCCGGGCCATGCAGATGCTGCTGCAGCAACTGACCTCACAATCACTATCTGACACTGTCTGATGCTCACGCTGCCACCGCTCAGCTTGTACATTCACGTCCCCTGGTGCGTGAAAAAGTGTCCCTACTGCGATTTCAACTCTCACGAGAACGACACCGACAGTCTGCCTGAAGACGAATATATCGCCGCATTGCTTGATGACCTGACACATGATCTCGCCTACGTGCAGGGTCGCGAAATTGCCAGTATTTTTATTGGCGGCGGCACACCCAGTCTGTTATCCGCGAATGCATACCAGACCCTGTTTGCCAGTTTGCAGCAGCACCTGAACTTTGCGGACGATATCGAAATTACGCTGGAGGCCAATCCGGGTACAGCCGAGCGGGACAAGTTTGCCGACTATTACCGACTCGGCATCAACCGCCTGTCACTGGGCGTACAAAGTTTTTCCGCCTCCCAGTTACGCAAACTGGGACGCATTCATGATCCGGCCGACGCGGAACGTGCAATTGATTACGCCCGCAACGCCGGTTTCCAGCGGCTTAATATCGACATCATGTATGGTCTGGAGGACCAGACACCTGAACAGGCGCTGGACGACCTGAACCGGGCCATCCACTTTGCACCGGAGCACATCTCCTGGTATCAGTTGACCGTAGAGCCCAATACCGCATTTTACAAACACCCGCCGCCGCTGCCACCGGAGGACATCCTGATCGCCATCCAGGATGCAGGGCTGGCTCTTCTGGCCGCCAACGGTTATCAGCGTTATGAGATTTCTGCGTTTGCCCGACCCGGCGAAGCTTCCCGGCACAATATCAATTACTGGCAGTTTGGTGACTACCTGGGCATCGGTGCCGGCGCACATGGCAAACTGACGCAACCCGGCAAGGGGCGCATTCTGCGACTGCGCAAACGCAAACAGCCTGCGCACTATCTGGCAGCCGCCAGGCACAGCCATTCGCAGTTGGACAGAAATCTGCTGGTACGCTATCCGTATCTGGCTGATGCGGCGCCAATTGAGGCCGCAGAATTACCGATCGAGTTTCTGCTTAATGCCCTGCGATTGCGTCAGGGCTTTACCCCCGAACAATATGAACAGCGGACCGGCCTGGCTTTCAGCAATCTGGCAAAGCAGGTAGAATTGCTGCAACAACAACAGCTTCTGACGACTGAGGGTGGACTTGTCCGCACCACGGACAAAGGCTACCAGTTTCTCAACAGCGTACTTGAAGCCTTTCTCTGAGGCACAAATATGGACGTTGAAAACCACACACCACTGAGCAGGCAACGCTGCCAGCCCTGTCAGCTTGGGTCACGCCCGCTGCCTCATGAAGACGTTACCCGCTTGCTGAGCACTGTCCCACGCTGGAAAAAACTCTCTGTCGACAACATGGAGAGGATTCAGCGTGAATACCATTTCAAGGATTTCCGCTCGGGCTTCGATTTTGCCTACAAGCTGGCGGCGCTGTCAGAACGGGAAAACCATCATCCAACGCTGTTCATTGAATGGGGGCAGGTGACGGTCACCTGGTGGACCCACAAAGTGAACGGGCTGCATCTGAATGACTTTATTATGGCGGCAAAAACTGATTTACTGACCTCTCAATCTTCTTGAGTTACCAGCATATGCAGCCGTCAGCAAACCATCGACTGACATCAGCATTGAGCGCAGGCAGGCAATATCCATGTCCATAGTCAAAACGTCAACTACACAAACCCGGCCGTTGATGGCGCATTTTGACGCGCTGCTCAGCCTGCCCAGTATCAGCTCCACCAATGCCAGTCTGGACATGAGCAACATGCCTGTCATCAACTACCTGGCCGAGCAGTTCACGGCGCTGGGGTTTGAGTGCGAGATAATGCCCTGCGAGAGCAGCAGCGGACAGGCCAAGGCCAACCTGATCGCCACCCTGGGCACCGGCCCCGGTGGACTTGTGTTGGCCGGCCATACCGATACTGTCCCCATGGACTCAGAGCTTTGGTCCGTGGACCCGTTGAAGATGACGGAAAAGGACGGGCGCCTGTATGGCCTGGGCAGCACTGACATGAAAGGCTTTTTTGCCTTGATTCTTGAAGCCGTGCAGGATTTCCTGGATCAGCCCCTGCAGCAACCGCTTATCATCTTGGCTACCTCGGATGAAGAAACGTCCATGTTCGGTGCCCGCAAAATAGCTGAACTCGGCCGTCCCAGGGCTCGCTATGCCATTATCGGCGAGCCGACCGGCATGCGGCCGATACACGCCCACAAGGGTGTCATGATGGAAAGCATCAGGCTGCAAGGGCGCAGCGGTCACTCCTCGGACCCAAGCCTGGGCATCAACGCCATGGAAGCCATGCACGACGTCATCAGTGATCTGCTGGCTTTCCGCGCCGAATTGCAGGCCAGATATCGCAACCCGTTATTTGCCATCGATAAACCCACCATGAATCTGGGCTGTATCCACGGCGGCGACAACCCCAACCGCATCTGCGGGCATTGCGAACTGGAGTTTGACATCCGCTTGATGCCCGGCATGGAGGTTGAAGATATGCGCTCCATGATAGCTGAGCGCCTGCAACCTCTGGCCCGGCGCTGGCAGGTTGGCTTTGAGTTTACGCCGCTGTTTCCTGGCGCACCGGCCTTTTTGTGCCCGGCAGAGAGTGATCTGGTAAAAACCGCCGAACGCCTGACCGGCCACAGCGCAGGCACCGTCGCATTTGGTACCGAAGCACCCTGGTTGCAAAAAATTGGCATGGAAACTATTGTACTCGGCCCGGGAGACATAGATCAGGCCCATCAGCCGGACGAGTATCTGGCACTGGACAGAGTTCAGCCTTGTGTGGATCTGTTGCGTCGATTTATCTCGCACTATTGTGTACGCGGCTGAGCGCTCAGCACCACACTACTGAGCTCGAACAGGGAACCTATTTTTACAGGATTTTGGCATGGAAAATCTGTCGCAATACATTGACTGGTTCAGAAACTCGTCCAGCTACATCAACGCGCATCGCAAAAAGGTGTTTGTTGTACTGCTGACTGGTGAAACCATTGCGCACGAAAATTTCAGCAATATCGTGCATGACATTACCTTGCTGCACAGCCTGGGCGTAAAGCTGGTGCTGGTCCACGGTGCACGCCCGCAAATCTCCGATGCCCTTGCTCAGGCCGATATTGAACTCAAATACCACCAGGGCCTGCGCATTACAGACGTGGACGGTCTGCAGGTTATCAAACAGACCGTTGGGGCCATGTCCATTGATATTGAAGCACAATTTTCCATGGGCCTGGCCAACTCACCAATGCATGGCGCCGACATCAGGGTCAGCCGCGGCAATTATATTACGGCGCGTCCGCTGGGTATCATTGATGGAGTAGATTTTGCGCTGACCGGCAAAGTGCGCAAAGTGAATGCCACAGCCATTCAACAGCATCTGGATACCAACAGCATAGTGCTGCTCTCCAATCTGGGATACTCGCCCACCGGAGAAGTGTTCAACCTGCCTGCAGAGGAAGTGGCGACCGATGTAGCCATTGCCATGCGCGCTGATAAACTGATTTTGTTCGTTCCACAGCGTGGCGTAATGGATGAGTACAGCAATCTGGTCAGTGCGCTCAGCCCCGTGGCAGCCGAATCATTATTTGATGCGCTGGCCGATGACAATCCTCAGGCAATAAATGGTGTGCGTGAGTCGCTTGCGGCAGCCATCAAGGCCAGCAGCAAATCGGTCCACCGTTGCCACCTGATCAACTTTGCCGACAATGGCGCCCTAATAGAAGAACTGTTTACCCGTGATGGTAATGGCACGCTGGTCTCGCGTGACCATTTCGAATTATTGCGTGCCGCGACCATTGAAGATGTGGGTGGCATTCTTGAATTGATTGCACCGCTGGAGGCTGCAGGTGTCCTTGTGCATCGTTCACGTGAATTGCTGGAGTCAGAAATTGACTACTTCAAGGTAATTGAGCTGGAAGGCACTATTATCGCCTGCGCTGCAATTTATCCGCTGGACGACGAGTGTGGCGAAATAGCGTGCATTGCCATCCACAAGGATTATCAGGAAAGCGGACGAGGTGACCACCTGTTGCGTGCACTGGAAAAACAGGCACACAAACAGGGCCTGAGCAAGGTGATTGTCCTGACGACACAAACTGCACACTGGTTCCTGGAGCGCGGTTTTACGCCGATTGCCATTACCGAACTGCCCATCAAGAAGCAGCAGATGTATAACTACCAGCGTAATTCCAAAGCATTCAGGAAACAGCTCTGACTCAGCGCTCGAGCACCACAAAACTGTAGTCGTAAGGGTTTGGGGGGGAAGCAACAAAATCTTCCCGCCCCAACTCATGCCATTCACTGAGTTCAAAGACCGGGAAATAGGCATCTCCTTCCACTTCGGCATGAACCTGCGTCATGTACAGACGATCAGCATAGGACAGAGCCAGCTCATAGATCTGGGCACCACCCATCACCACAGCCTCATCTGCACCCTCTATCAGGCAGATGTTTTCGGCCAGCCTGATAGCATCCTCCAGCGAACCAACAACTTTTATGCCATCCGCATGAAACTCAGGGTTTCGGCTGATCACTATATTTGTCCGGCCGGGCAGCGGCCGGCCAATTGATTCCCAGGTCTTGCGACCCATGATGATGGGCTTGCCCATCGTGACCCGTTTGAAGTATTTCAGATCCTCAGGCAGATACCAGGGAAGGGCATTGTTGCGTCCGATCACACGGTTCCTGGATTGTGCCCAGATCAATGCTATCTTCATGTCTCCGCTTTCGTCGTTATCAGTCATCATTACACTGCCACCGGTGCAGGAATATGTGGATGGGACTGATACCCTGCTATTTCAAAATCCTCAAAACGGTAATCGAAAATAGTTTCAGGACGCCTTTTGATGTTGAGCGTTGGCAAGGGCAGAAAATCGCGCGACAGCTGCAATCTTGTCTGTTCCAGGTGGTTGCTGTACAGGTGCGTATCGCCCCCGGTCCAGATAAACTCGCCGGGCTCCAGGTCACACTGCTGTGCCACCATATGTGTCAGGAGTGCATAGGAAGCAATATTGAACGGTACACCTAAAAAAGTATCTGCCGATCGTTGATATAACTGGCAGGATAGCCGGCCGTTGGCAACGTAGAACTGAAACAGGGAATGGCAGGGCGGCAACGCCATTTCATCCACGTATGCAGGATTGTAAGCAACCACCATCAACCGCCGTGAATCCGGATTGGTGCGTATCTGCTCAATCACCTTGCTGATCTGATCCACTGACTGACCATCCTTGCCAGGCCAGCTGCGCCACTGAAAACCGTAAACCGGACCCAGATCACCGTTCTCATCCGCCCATTCATCCCAGATGGAAACACCGTTGTCCTTGAGATAACGAATATTGGTATCACCACTCAAAAACCAGAGCAGCTCGTGAATGATTGATCGCAGATGCAATTTCTTGGTTGTCAGCAATGGAAAACCCTGCTGCAGATCGAAGCGCATCTGATGACCAAACACAGACAGGGTGCCCGTGCCGGTCCGGTCAGTTTTCTCAGCGCCTTCTTCGAGTATGCGTGTCAGCAAGTCGTGATACTGTTTCATGCTTCTTTTTTCCTGTAAGCAAATATCAGTAGTGCCGCGCCGGCAACAATCATGGGCAGTGACAGGATCTGGCCCATGGTTAACCAGTCCAGTGCCACAAATCCCAGCCAGGAGTCAGGCTCACGATAGAATTCTACAAAAAATCGCTGCAGACCATAACCCAGACCGAACATGCCCGAGACCGCATAACGCGGGCGCGGTTTCGACGAGAACCACCAGACCACGCCGAACAGGACAATACCTTCCAGGCCGGCCTGATACAACTGCGAGGCGTGGCGCGGCAATTCATCCACGTGCGGGAATACCATACCCCAGGGTACGTCTGTGGGCCGCCCCCACAACTCACCACCGATAAAATTGCCCAGGCGCCCGATACCCAGCGCCAGCGGTGCCAGAGGCGCTATAAAATCAAGCACTTCAAACCAGGACTTGTTGATCTTGCGACCATACAGGTAGAACGCCAGCATGACACCCAAAAAACCACCATGGAAAGACATGCCGCCCTCCCACACCCGCAACAACCACAACGGATCGGCCAGGAAACGGTCAAAATTGTAAAAGATAACCGAACCAAATCGTCCGCCCAGCACCGCACCCAGTGCGCCGTAGAACACCAGATCAGACAATTGTTCATCGGTCCACTTGCCCAGCCATGGCGCAGTTCGCGCACGATGACGGGCGAGAAACCAGGCCGCAGTAAATGCCACAATGTACATGATGCCGTACCAGTGCACGGTCACCGGACCAATGGAAAAAGCAACGGGGTCAATATTGGGGTAGGTCAGCATCTTTGACGGGTTGATTCCTGAAAAATATCAATTGCTACGGGAAGAACGCAACAGCCGATCGACGCCGGCGTTATACAACGCCAGATCGACACTGCTGCGAATATGTTGGGCATCGTTCATCTGCATCACTTCGGCCAGCAACTCCTGCGCAGAACTCAGCGTCACTGCCCGAATAACTGCCTTGACCTTCAACAGGGTCGACGCATTCATCGACAATATATCAAAGCCCATCGCCATTAACAGTAATGCGGCGCCGGGGTCTCCGGCCATTTCGCCGCAAATACTCACCGTCTTGTTTTCTGCATGAGCGGCAGTCACCACATGTTGCAGGGCATTGAGCACTGCCGGATGAAAGGCAGAGTACAGGTCAGCAACACGCGGGTTATTCCTGTCTACGGCCAGCAGGTACTGGGTCAGATCATTGCTGCCTACCGACACGAAGTCGACCATTTCACACAGCGCCTTGGTCAGATAGACGGCTGCCGGCAACTCAATCATCACGCCAATCGGCGGCATACTGACATCCAGACCTTCTTCCTGCAGTTCACGCAATGCGCGCTTGATGAGTTGCGTGGCACCTGCCACTTCCTGCAAATTGGAGACCATCGGCAACATGATCTGCAGATTGTTCAATCCCTCACTCGCCCTGATCATGGCACGGGCCTGCGCAATAAATATCTCCGGGTGGTCAAGTGTCACACGAATACCACGCCAACCAAGAAACGGATTCGCTTCCTCTATGGGAAAGTAGGGCAGGGACTTGTCACCGCCAATATCCAGTGTCCGCATGGTCACCAGTTTGGGCGCAAATGCTGCCAGTTGCTCGCGATAGATTGCCGCCTGCTCCTGTTCACTGGGAAATCGCTCACTAAGCAGGAAAGGCACTTCTGTACGAAACAGGCCGATACCTTCTGCACCATGATCCAGCGATCGCACAACATCGGTCATCAGGCCAGTGTTTACCCACAAACTGACCTTGTGATCATCGGGTGTAACGGCAGGCAGATTAATCAGCACTTCCAGCCCACGTACCAGTTGCTCTTCTTCCTTTATCACTTCACGATAGCGAGCCAGCAACTGTTCGGATGGATTGCTGTAAACGCTGCCGTTGTAGCCATCCACAATGACTTCGCGCCCATCCAGTTTGCGATAGGGCAGATCGACAGCGCCCATGACCGTGGGAATGCCCATCGTGCGCGCCAGAATGGCAACATGCGAGTTACCTGAACCCTTTACCGATATCATGCCTACCAGCTTTTCGCGTGGCACTTCCATCAATAGCGATGGCGCCAGCTCTTCACCCACCAGAATGGTATGATCCGGATAGACTTTTGGTTTGGTGCGATCAGTCTCCTGCAGATAAAAGAGCACGCGGCTGCAAAGATCCTTGATATCCGCGGCGCGCTCACGCAGATAGGGGTCTTTCATTTGTTCAAAGGACTTGACGTGATCGGTCGCAACCTCGGCAAGCGCACCCTGAGCCCATTGCCCGGTATTGATCAGTACGTTTACTTCGCGTCCCAGCGCCTCGTCGTCCAGCATGCGCAGGTAGACATCAAACAACTCACGCTCTTCGGGCCGCAATTGTGGTCCGGCAGTTCTACTCAGATCCCTGATGTCGTCGCGCACCCGATTCAGTGCCCTGGAAAACGCCGCCAGTTCAGCGCCAATGTCCTCGACTGTACGACTGGGTATCAAGCTCAGGTCAGCATGTGGGAACACCACCACCGCCTGACCGATGGCGACGCCCGAGGCACCGGAAATGCCGGAAAAACTGCTGTCTGCCCGGCGCTGACCGGACGGGCTTATACCCAGCACATTCCCACTCGCTTCCGCAGCTGCAATTACACCCGAGAGCTGCGCCGACAGGGTAATCAGAAAGGCTTCTTCACCGTTGTCAAAACAGCGTTGCTCCTTGTGCTGCACAACCAGCACACCCAGTACCTTGCGATGGTGAATAATCGGCACACCCAGAAAGGAACTGAACGCTTCCTCACCGGTTTCCGACAGATAGTGGTAATTGGGATGTGACTGGGCATCTTCCAGGTTGACCGGCTCCGCATTACGGGCCACCAGGCCGACCAGACCCTCATCAAGCTGCAGGCTGACGTGGCCGACAGATTCCTTGCGTAAACCCTCGGAGGCCATCAGCACGTGGCAGTTGATATCGCTGTCAAGCAGGTAGACCGAACAGACTTGCGTATTCATAGCTGCCCGTACGCTCGAGACAATGACGTCGAGCGCAGTTTGCAGGTCCTTGGCGGCATTGACCTCCTGGACTATTTCACGCAACCTGTCGAGCATAAGTTTTATCGCCTGTTAAGCGATTCACACGATGAGTTAATGTGCCGATTGAGGGGTTTGACCAGTTGCTTTAGCGCCTGACGGTAAACTTCACGCTTGAAATCAATCACCTGACTTAATGGATACCAGAAGCTGACCCAACGCCAGTCATCAAATTCCGCAGCCATGTCGGGATTGCTCAGACAGATGCGTGACTCCTCCCCTCTCAGACTTAACAAAAACCACTTTTGTTTCTGGCCGATACACACCGGGTTTGAGTGCTGCCGGATAAAATGTCGCGGCAGTTGATAATACAGCCAGTCACGTGTGCTGGAGAGTATTTCTACATCCCTGGCTTCAAGCCCGACCTCTTCTTTTAATTCCCTGTACATTGCCTGCTGCAGACGTTCACCCTGACGGATTCCGCCCTGCGGAAACTGCCAGGCATCCTGACCAATACGCTTGGCCCACAGCACCTGTCCGCGCGGATTGCAGATGATGATACCGACATTGGGTCTGAAACCTTCAGCATCAATCATTTACGTACGTGTCCCGGTTAAATATCAGCATCGCTGCAAACTTGTCAGCACTGCATTGTTTCACAAAATCGTTCCGCAAAAAAGCGCCGCCCTCAGGTTATAATGCAGCCCGCAATTGTTGACTACCATCACACTGAACGGAATACCGATATGGCAAGACTGGCGATTTTTGACCTGGACAATACCCTGCTGGCCGGTGACAGCGATCATGCGTGGGGCGAGTTCCTGATCAGTGAGGGCCTGGCAGACGCAGAGGCACATCGACAGCAAAACGATGCTTTTTATAAACAATATCAACAAGGTGTACTGGACATGAACCAGTATCTGGAGTTTGCGATTGCGCCTGTAGTGGGTTTCAGTCGTGAACGCCTGGACCAGTTACATCAGCGATTTATGGCGCAGTTTATTGAGCCGATGATGCTGCCTGCCGCCATTGCTCTGGTCAGGCAGCACACGGCTGCGGGTGACACCTGTGTGATTGTGACTGCAACCAACCGGTTTGTGACCGAACCTATCGCTGCGAAACTGGGTGTGCACGCGCTGATTGCAACAGATCTGGAGCTGGCAGAAGACGGGTTTACCGGAAAAATCTCCGGCATACCGTGCTTTCAGGCAGGCAAGATCACCAAATTGCAGGATTGGCTCAGCGCACAGCCAGCGACCACACTGACGTTACCCAATAGTGTGTTCTACAGCGATTCGTTTAACGATATCCCGCTGCTGGAAGCGGCAGGCGAAGCTGTGGCGGTGGATCCGGATGACAAATTGCGCAGCCACGCCGAACGTCAGGGCTGGCCGGTGATCAGTCTTCGGCAAGACTGATATCCACGATCAGATCATCAGCCAGGCGTTCGATTTCTTCGCGTAATAAATCAACATCCAGATCCGCCGGTATATGCAGAACAGCCGCCGCACGGAACAATGTGCCGGAAGACATCGGCGCCGGCGTGCATTCGGTTTCCAGATCATCCACGTTCACATGATTGCGCGCCAACGCCCCGGAGATGTCACGGATAATCCCCGGACGGTCGTTACCCACCAACGACAGATGCAGAACCCGGCGCGGTTGGCTCGACTCAGCCTCGGGCCCGGTGCGCTCAACAATCAATCGCAGCCTGGGTGACAATGCATCCAGCGCAGCTACCAGATCATCCGCCTTGTCAGCGTCAACGCTGACCCGCAAGATACCGGCAAACTGACCGGCCAGGTGCGACATATTGCTTTCCAGCCAGTTACCGTGGTGCGTGGCCACGATATGCGCCAGCGACTCCACCAGCCCCGGCTGGTCTTTTCCTATCAATGTCAGCACCAGATAACTTTTCATTCACTGCTCTCCCGGATACTTCTGCTGTTTTCCAGTTGCAAGGGCATGGCTCAGGCCTCAACTCAGGCCTCCACTTCAGGCCTCGATCATTACCTGGCGCGGGAACTGACCAAACTCTTCCCAGTAACTGACCCGTTCGGGCAACTCATCAGCTGGTGCCTGGATATTGCCGTTGATATCAGTGACGCGCGAGACCACGGTGTGCTCTCCGGCACTGGCGCCCTGCCACTCAAAATGGAAGGGCTTCCAGCTGTACTGGCTGGCCTGCGGATCTATCGTTGCCTGCTGCCAGGGCCCGTTGTCAATCCTGACTTCAACACTTCGCAGCGGTGTCCCGTCATTCAGGGCAAATCCGCTGATGCGGTGACTGCTGCCACGTCGGGTAACACGGACAATGACCGATTTGAGATTCATGCGGGCAACCGAATTTTCCACCCAACGCTCCTGACCGCCGATCATTTCCTTTTTCAGCGTGACATAGTCTCGCCCCATGAAACGCCCCATGTAGCGGGTGTCCTGCACATGGATCTGGGTTAACCATTTGACGTTGGCCACACCGTAGAAACCGGGAATCAGCAACCGTACCGGACGACCATGGTGCACAGGCAGCGGCTCGCCGTTCATTTCATAGACCACCAGATTGTCATCGCGCATGGCGTCTTCCAGGGACAAACTGCGCGCAAACGACTTTTCAACCTGGCGACCCCGGATTTCCTCCATACCGGTATCACCGCCAAAAAATACGACTTCACGCCCACCCGGCTGCACACCTGCCTGTTCCAGCAGCGCTTTCAGACTGACGCCGCGCCAGCGTGCATTGCCGACCAGGCCGTGAAACATGCGGCCACCGTTGCCGCCGCACTCAAAACCGCAATCAATATCGCGACCCGGCATGGCCCGCAACTGATCCAGGGTAAAGGTCAGGGGACGATCCACCAGGCCGGTCAGATTCAGCTGGTAACTGCCGACATCCAGCTCTGGTTGACCATAGTGCTGCACCACATAAAAATCATTGCCATAGAAACTGTCTATCTGACTGGTCTTGATGATGTGTGTACGCCCCGGCTGGCGCGGCCCCGGATCCCAGCCCTCAGGAACATCCAGAAATCGCATGACCACTTCACCCTGCGCCAGGGCAAACCATGGAAAACCTGCCGTTGCCGCCATCAGACTGGCACCGACACCTGCTTTTATCAATTGTCTGCGACCTTCGTTCTCAACTGTCATGATGTTGTCCTTCAGACTGTTATTGTAATTTGTTTGTTGATCATGAGCTTAGTGCTGATGACCGCCGGGGCCATGCACATGACGATGATTGATCTCTTCCTGAGTGGCGGGCCTGACACCCAGCACTTCGATCTGGTAATGCAGGGTGCGGCCGGCAAATGGATGATTGGTATCCACGTCCACGTTGAACTTGCCAACCTTGACCACCAGTGCGTTGCGCACTCCCTGGTTGGTTTTAACGCCAACAATCACACCCGGCACCAGATTTTTGGCCGGCGGCGCACTATGCAGATGCTTGATTGGCAATCGCACAAGATCATTGGACTTGCGCGGCCCGTACGCCTGCTCGGGAGACAATGTCACACTCAGCGAGTCACCGGCTTTTTTGCCAACCATGGCCTGCTCCAGACCCGGCACTACATTGCCATGACCATGCAGGTAAAACAGTGGCTGACGCCCAAATGAACTCTCAATCCATTGTGAATAGCTGCCATCAGGCCGGACTTCACACAAGCGATAGTGAAATGCCACCACCCGGTTGGCATCAACACGCATGGTCAGATGCGCCGGCGGCTCCTGCACTGAACTGAAACTTACCGATGCTCCCTTGACGCTTTCTTTTGCAATAGCGGCGGGCTCTGCTGCGGGACTCGATGCCGGGGCGGCTTTTTTGGTCTTTGCAGCAGGTTTGGCAGGCGCAGCCTTTTTGGTGGCTGGCGCTTTGCTTGCTGCCGGCTTGGTGGGGGCTTTCCTGGCTGCAGGCGCTTTTTTGGCTGCACTGGATTTATTGGCGGCAGGCGCTTTTTTGGCTGCAGGCGTTTTATTGGCTAAAGGCGCCTTTTTGGTTGCCGGGGTCGTTTTGGCTGCTGATGTTTTGGACGTCCCCGATGCTTTTGGAGTTACAGATGATTTCCTGGCAGCTGTCGGTTTTGTGGCCGGGGCTGCTTTTTTTGCGGCTGTGGCTTTTGGAGCCGCAGAGGCCTTTTGGGCTGCAGGCGGCTTTTTTGCTGCAGGCGGTTTTTTGGCCGCAGGCGCTTTTTTGGCCGCAGGCGCTTTCGTTGCCGCAGGCGCTTTTTTGGCCGCAGGCGCTTTAGCCACAGCCGGTGCTTTTGTCGCAGCGGGCTTTTTGCTTGCTGACGTTTTAGCTTTGGCGGTAGCTGGTGCCTTCTTGACCGCCGGTGCCTTCTTGACCGCCGGTGCCTTCTTGACCGCCGGTGACTTGCTGGCGGCGGGTTTGGCAGTCACTTTCGCTTTGGGGGCGGCTGCCTTGGGCCTGGCTGCTGTCGCTTTTGGTTTGGCCACGGCTTTTGCGGTGGTTTTTTTTGCTGCAGTTTTTTCCGTCATACTGAACTCTCTCCAACAGGTTGACCGATTCTAGCAGATTGCCCGGCGTATTAAAGATCTGCAGCAATTTCAGTTCGCGATCAATCAAAATATTTTATTGAGATAAATAACTCACTTGCGCTATGTTCGAGTCTCTTTTACGCTTCAGACGATCATAAATCAATTGCTCAACAAAACGGAGGCAACATCATGTCACTGAAAGGCAGTAAGACCGAAGCTAATCTGAAAGCCGCATTTGCCGGCGAATCACAGGCCAACCGCCGCTATCTGTACTTTGCCCAGAAAGCCGATGTTGAAGGCTACAATGACGTTTCTGCTCTTTTCCGCTCCACCGCAGAAGGTGAAACCGGACATGCTCACGGCCATCTGGAGTATCTTGAGGAGGTTGGTGATCCGGCTACCGGCATGCCCATCGGCGGCACGGAAGACAATCTGCGCTCTGCGGTAGCAGGCGAAACCCATGAATACACTGATATGTATCCGGGCATGGCAAAGGATGCCCGCGACGAAGGTTTCGATGAAATTGCAGACTGGATGGAGACCCTGGCCAAGGCTGAGCGCTCGCATGCCAATCGCTTCCAGAAAGCTCTGGATACGCTGGACACCTGACGATGGCAGGGGAAAAACGCGAAGGCGGGCTCGGTGCACCGACCCGGCATCCGTTAAATCAGCACGGGGAAAAGTTTCACGACCAGCAGGATCTGAATCAGGAGCTTGAGCGCGTCTATGATATCTGTCATGGCTGCCGGCGCTGTGTAAGCCTGTGTAATGCGTTCCCCGTGCTGTTTGATCTGGTTGACGAAAGCGACACCCTGGAAGTTGATGGTGTCGATGTTGCTGACTATCCGAAAGTTGTCGATCAGTGCTATTTGTGCGATCTCTGCTATCTGACCAAATGTCCCTATGTGCCGCCGCACGAATGGAATGTGGACTTCCCGCACCTGATGCTGCGCGCAAAGATCGTAAATTACGAACAGGGCAATGCCAGACTGCGGGACAAACTGATCACCAGCACGGATATGATCGGCAGGGCTGCTACGCTGCCAATACTGAATGGTGCAGTTAACGCAGCAAAACAGAACAAACCACTGCGTGGATTACTGGAGAAAACCCTTGAAATCCATCAGGATGCCTGGCTGCCACCCTACACACGACCGACATTGCAGGCATCCCTGAAAAAAACCATCAGCGCCGCAGGCAGTGGCCCGGATCAAGTACCAGATCCTGACCACGGAAAAGTTGTCCTGTTCACGACCTGTTATTGCAACTACAACGAGCCTGACGTCGGTGACGCCCTGTTCAAGGTGTTGAGACACAATCTCATCACCGTTTCACTGATGGGCCGGGAGCATTGCTGCGGCATGCCCAAACTGGAACTGGGGGACCTGCGTTCGGTCGACATGCTGATGGAGAAGAACATTCCCGAGTTGTATGAAAAAGCGCTGGCCGGGTGGAGTATTGTGGCTGCGGTGCCTTCCTGTGTACTGATGTTCAAACAGGAACTGCCGTTGCTGTACCCGGACGACGAGCGCGTGCAGACAGTGGCAAAAGTATTCAATGATCCGTTTGAATACCTGCACAAACTGCATAAACAGGGAAAATTCAACACGGAATTCAAGGCCGGTCTGGGCAGTGTCAGCTATCATGTGGCCTGCCATCAGCGGGTACAGAATATCGGACCCAAAACCAGACAGATACTGGAGCTTATTCCTGACACCAGCGTCAAAAGCATTGAGCGCTGTTCAGGTCACGACGGTACGTACGCCGTCAAAAAAGAATCTCGCGCATTTGCCAACAAGATCGTTGCTCCCGTGGTTCGCCAGGTAAAACAGCAGTCCCCTGACCATTTTGGCAGCGACTGTCCGGTCGCCGGCCGCCATATCGAATCAAATCTTGCCAGCGGGCAGGGCCATGAGCACCCACTGGAACTGTTATGCAAAGCCTATGGATTATAGGAGCCCTAGAAGGATTACATCATGAAAAAATTGACGGTAGCCAGCTTGGGTACGCTGGATCAGTACCAGCAACAACGCCCGGCTATTCGACAGGCCATCATTGACCATAAAAAAACGCGCCGGGTTGCGCTGGGACCCAACGCCTCGCTGCACTTCGAAGACTATATGACCATGAAGTACCAGGTGCAGGAGATGATGCGCGCAGAAAAGCTGCGTGATGCGGAGGCGATCAAGGAGGAAATCGAGGCTTACAACCCGCTCATACCGGATGGCGGCAACCTGAAATGTACTTTCATGATCGAGTTTCCGGATGAAGCGCAGCGGCGTGAACAACTGCGCCAGCTGGTCAATCTGGAGCACCAGGTGTATATCCAGATTCAGGGCTTCGATCCGGTGTCGCCTGTTGCCGATGAAGATTTGCAGCGCTCTACTGACGAAAAAACCTCGGCCGTGCACTTTATGCGTTATGAATTCACGCCGGATATGATAACTGCAGCCAAAAATGGGGCACAGTGGCGCATCTTCAGTGACCACCCTGCCTATCGGCAAGCTGTTGATCCTCTGCCTGCCGCCATTGCTGCATCACTGACCAGGGACTTTGGCTGACTTCTTCAACGGTCTTTTGCAGCCAGCCTCATTCCACAACCCCCGAAATTGCGGCAAACGCAGCACATTTGGTGTATACTGGCAAACTTTTTACGGTAATGACCAAGGTTAAATGACATGTCCAGCAAATCAAAAAAAGATCTGCCCGTTTGTGACCGCGATGATCTGGCGCGCCAGGTTGCTAAATTCCTCAAGTCCGGCGGCGAGGTTCAACATATCCCCACTGGCACCAGTGGACAGACCCATACACGCGGACCACGTCAGATCATTCTCAGTCACAAAACCGCCAACTGATCCCGGCTGCTACTCGGCCTGAAACTGTACCACCTCGTAACCCCTGTCCTGCAGCAGCGCCAGCAGTCCATCGTCGCCCACCATGTGGGCGACACCGGCCAGCACATATTCAATGCCTGCCTCATCAAACATGGCCTCAATTCTGGGTAGCCACGCATGATTGCGGCGCACCAGCATGCTGTCATAGAGCTCCTCTGAAGCTTCCATCATTTCAGCGACAAACTGCTTATCCAGAGACTCCACGTCACCTGCACGCCAGGCGGTCACCATATCCTCTATGGCAATTTCCAGATCTGAAAAGTCTTGCAGCGAATAAAGTATGTATTCACTTTCCGCGCCTTCACCCATTCCTGCGAGCAGGGCTATTTGCTCATCCAGTGTTTCCAGTTCACCACGGTCCTTGCCATCACCCATGGCACGAGTGAAAAAGTAGCTATCAACACCTTGCGGGGTGAAACCGAGCTTCTGAAACTCGAGTAGTGTAATGGTGCTGATAAGCAACCCGGGTTTGAACGTCTGCATCATGGCCATCGGAATAGGCACACCGGCAGTCTCAACAAATTCCGTCAAGGCCTGATATGCCTCTTCGTTTAATACTGTGCGCAGCGTGCGGCCATCCTGATAGGTCATCTGCGTCATCATCCGCTGTTGCAGGGAGACATCGTTCATGGCGCCAATATCGGTTTCAAAGAACAACCGGTCAGCGTCAGCATATGCCTGTTCAAACTCGCGGGGCAGGGGATAATCGCTTGCCCTGAGTACGTGTACTGTCCCGGCCAGATACAGATAATCCTCGCCTTTGCTGACCTTCCATACCGCAGATTCAGCGGTTGCGGTAATAGACACACACAGCGCTCCAAGCGCCAGCAATCCTTTTTTCAATAACAATCCGGGTTTTTTGATCATTCCTGCCTCCTTTGTGTCAGGTTGTCTGGTGCTACATCCATTGGTAATACGTCCTTTGGTAATCCGTTCTTTTATGGGTAACATGAGCGCCTGTTTTGCTGCTGCTTACTGCCACTTTCCTCCGAATGAGACCATTTATGGCGTTATTGTTGTTCAGACTGCGTAATGTTCCTGATGACGAAGCCGATGAGGTTCGTCATCTGCTGAACGAGAACAGTATCGAATTTTACGAAACCAGTGCCGGCAACTGGGGTATCTCCATGCCAGCCATATGGCTGCGCAACGATGACGACTATGATCTGGCGTTCAGCCTGCTGCATCAGTACCAGCTGTCACGCAGTCAGCGCATGCGCGCCGAATACGAAGCCGACAAGGCTGCCGGCACCGCCGAAACGCAACTCAGCCGGCTGCGGCGGGAGCCACTCAAAGTACTGGTCTATCTGCTTATAGTTGGCGTATTCATCTACCTGTCGGTCACTGCATTTTTTAGACTATAGACGCTGCAGTCATCGACAGTCATTTATAATTTGTATCGTTGTTTGATAAATATTTCATTATACCTAAGCAGATTTTGCCGGTATTCTAGCCACCGTTAATTTGAATCGCCGATTTCGGCTACACGGCAAAAAGGAGCAATTACGTGTCTTTGATCAACACTGAAGTAAAACCATTCAAAACCACCGCCTTCCACAATGGCGAATTTGTTGAAGTGACAGAGTCTGACCTGAAGGGCAAGTGGTCTGTTGTCTTCTTTTATCCGGCCGATTTCACGTTTGTATGCCCAACCGAGCTGGGTGATCTGGCGGACAACTACGACGAATTCAAAAGCCGTGGCGTCGAAATCTACAGCGTTTCTACAGACACTCATTTCACTCACAAGGCATGGCATGACAGCTCTGACACCATCCGCAAGATCCAGTATCCCATGGTGGGTGACCCGACTGGCGCCATCAGCCGCAACTTTGAAGTCATGATCGAAGAGGCTGGTCTGGCGGAACGCGGTACGTTTGTTATCGACCCGGAAGGCAAGATCCAGATTGTTGAAATCACTGCCGGCGGTATTGGCCGCGATGCGTCTGAACTGCTGCGTAAAGTTAAGGCAGCACAGTACATTGCCGCCCATCCGGGCGAAGTTTGCCCGGCCAAGTGGAAAGAAGGTGAGGCCACACTGGCGCCGTCACTGGATCTGGTAGGAAAAATCTGATCAGTTAACGCTGATTGATGACAGCCCGAAAGCCCGGGCATACGCGCCCGGGCTTTTTTATGCCTGAAATTTGTGAAATCCGGAGGAACACTGTGATGTTGGACGCCAATATGAAAACTCAACTTAAGGCCTATCTGGAGAAAGTCTCCCGGCCATTTGAGATTGTCGCATCACTTGATGAGAGCGCCAAGTCACACGAACTGCGATCGCTGCTGCTGGATATCGCGACACTGAGCGATCACATTACGGTGCGTGAAGACGGACAGGATACCCGACGGCCCTCATTTGCATTGCAGCGACCCGATACAGAGATGCACCTGCGATTCGCCGGCATCCCAATGGGACACGAGTTCACCTCACTGATACTGGCTCTGCTTCAGACCGGTGGCCATCCACCCAGGTTGAGTGAAGAGAAAATTGCGCAGATCAAAGGTATCGAGGGTGAATACGCTTTCGAAACGTATTTTTCACTGTCGTGTCAGAACTGCCCGGATGTCGTGCAGGCACTGAACGTGATGGCGGTACTGAACCCGAACATCAGACATGTTGCCATTGACGGTGCTCTGTTCCAGAACGAAGTGGAAGAGAGACAGGTCATGTCGGTGCCCAGCATCTATCTGAATGGCGAGCTGTTCTCTCAGGGCCGCATGGGCGTCGACGAAATTCTGGCTAAAATTGATACTGGTGCCGCCGCGCGTGAAGCTGCACAACTTAATGAAAAGGAACCCTTTGATGTCCTGATTGTCGGAGGCGGCCCTGCCGGTGCCGCCGCCGCTGTGTACGCAGCCCGCAAAGGAATCCGCACTGGTGTGGCGGCCGAACGTTTCGGTGGTCAGGTACTCGACACCATGGCCATAGAAAACTTTGTATCCGTGCAGGAGACGGAAGGACCAAAACTTGCGCGCCAACTGGAAGAACATGTTAAACAATATGATGTCGATATCATGAACCTGCAGCGCGCATCTTCGCTGATTCCGGCAATCGAACCAGGCGGTCTGCACGAAATCCGCTTTGACGGCGGCGCATCACTGAAAGCCCGGTCGGTAATATTGAGCACGGGTGCGCGTTGGCGCGAACTCAATGTGCCGGGCGAGCAGCAATATCGCAACAAGGGTGTGGCATACTGCCCCCACTGTGATGGCCCGTTATTCAAGGGCAAACAGGTCGGCGTGGTCGGCGGCGGAAACTCGGGCATCGAAGCAGCAATTGATCTGGCTGGTATTGTGGCACATGTCACGGTTCTCGAATTTGCTGATACGCTCAAGGCAGATGAGGTATTGCAGCGAAAACTGCGCAGTCTGCCCAATGTCACAGTGATCACCTCAGCACAAACCACCGAAGTTGTCGGGGATGGCGGGAAAATGACCGGACTGATCTACAAGGATCGCACTACCGGCCAGGAGCACACTCTGGAGCTTGCAGGCGTGTTTGTCCAGATCGGACTACTGCCCAACAGCGAATGGCTGAACGGTACACTCAAGACCACCAGGTTTGGTGAAATCGAGATTGACAACAAAGGGCAGACCAGCGTCCCCGGCGTCTTTGCGGCGGGCGATGTCACCAACATACCCTACAAGCAGATTATCATAGCGATGGGCGAGGGCTCACGTTCAGCCCTCAGCGCCTTTGACTACCTGATTCGCCATTGATAATAACGCAGCCGGATATGGGCGATTAATCAGTACATGCCCTTCACATTCATCTGCAAAGCAAACAGGCTGCTGCGCGCGGTGACATACAGTACATCGCGCGCCGTACCGCCAAATGTCATATTGGCGGGCGCCAATGGAAACGTCAGCGTCTCCAGATGTTCGCCCGCTGGCGAAAAGACGGTAATGGTATTGCCGGCGGTCAGATAGAGATTGCCGCGCTCATCCAGAGTCACGCCATCGGATCCCTGCTCAGCCATCAGGCGTTTGTTGGCAATCTGTCCTGGCGAGGTAATGTCGTAGGCAAATGTCTGATTACCCAGATGATCAGCTACATAGAGTGTACGACCATCCCGGGTGCCGATAATGCCATTGGGCTTGACCATGTCAGTGATGATCGCTCTTGCCTCTCCCGCTCCAGCAGCCAGGTAATACACATGATAACCATCCTGCGGTGTATTGCTTTCATCGCCGTAGCGCGGGTCAGTGAAATAAATTCCACCTGCAGCATCAATCCACAGGTCATTGGGGCTGTTGAACGGAGCGCCGTTGTGCTGATCGATCACCACGCTGACGTTGCCTGAAGCATCCATTTTTGTGATCCGTCCGGCACCGCCCTCACATCCGTAAAGCTGCCAGTCGGTATCAAAGAACAGCCCGTTGGTGCCATTGGTATTCTCGCGGAAAGTCTGCAACTCACCTGCCACTGTCCATACATGAATACGATTGGCCGGAATGTCCGAAAAATAGACATTGCCCTGTTCATCGGCAACAGGCCCCTCGGTGAATATGAAACCATCCGTCAATAGTTGCACGCCCGCACCGGTTGCTACCAGATTCGGACCCTGTGCCAGCGCAGCAGCACCGGAGAACAGCAAACCTGTCAGTAACGCAGTAATCATCAGTTTTACGTTGCTCATTTTCTCAACTCCTGCTCAGAAATATCTAACCGCGCCCAAGAAACGGTTGTCTCGGATCCAGCACCGTCGCATCAATAATGGTGGTATTGGCTGGCATGCTCAACATCAATACCGACACCCGGGCAATGTCTGCCACATCCATCTTGGGTTCATTGATTACCGAATCAGGTGCATTGTCCCAGATATCCGTGTAAACGTTACCCGGGTGCAGGCAGCTGACCATAATGCCCAACTCGCGCCCGTCAATCTGCAAGGCGCGGGTCATACCCTGCAAACCAAATTTGCTGGTGGTATACGGAACCGAACCATATCTGGGAGTCTGACTGGAAATACTGCCGATATTCAGGATGCGCCCACCGCCGCTGTCCTTCATGACACGGAACGCCTCACGGCTGTAGAGAAAGGCGCCGGTAAGATTGGTATCCATGACCATCTGGAAGTCTTTGACACGCAAATTCTGCACCGCCCCGGCGCGGGCTATGCCGGCGTTGTTGACCACCGCATCCACTTTGCCAAACAGTTGCAGGGCCAGTTCAAATACCTTGACGGTATCCTCTTCGCTGGCAACCTGAGCCACGATGCCATGTAAATCCGGGTGCTCAATCTCAGTCAGCGCCTTATCTACACTTTCCTGTGACCGGCCGGTAATCAGTACCCCGGCACCTTCGGCGAGACACGCCCGGGCAATGGCATTACCGATACCGCGAGTACCGCCGGTAATGATAATGCCCTGCCCAGTTAACAACTGCCCTGTTAAAACCTGAGACATCCAACTCATCCTCTTTATCAAACAGAAAGAACAGGTTGGACAATATCACGTCAGCGCAAAACCGGCCACCACGGCTACTGATGTGCAATGCGGATATCGGTCTGCAACTGGATGTCGCCGACCGGATTCACCAGCAACCCTGTCATGGCTGAGGGCAATTGCGAGATCATTAGCTGATCGCCCGGGGTCAGGCTGCCTGAACGAATCAGAACACGGTAATTGCCATCCGGATCCACGTACTCTCCGACCCGTTCGATGTCCACCGCCTGAAGCCGGCTATTTTCAATGCGATATACACGATTGTTGTCATACACTGCATGCACCGGCACTGGCACCACATTCAGTTCCGGCGGCAACACAAGGTTCAGGTTTAACACGGAACCAAGCGCCATCACCGCATCGGGTTCTACCCGAAAAAAAACATCAATCCCGCTTTGTCCGGCTTTAACGTTACCGGCCATGCCCTGCAGGGCAAACCCCAGCTTCTCTCCTGCCACCTTTGCCGAGGCCATTACAGGCTGGCCGTGATCCATGGACTTGCGCAGTCGCTGAGCGACATCCAGCGGCACCGGAGCACGCACCTGCAGTCGGTCGTAATCTGCCACCTGCAACAGAGCCGTACCGACATTGATGCGGTCACCCATGGCAACTTCCAGCTTCAGTACCCGACCATTAAAAGGCGATCGCACTTCTGTGTGCGCCAGATCCAGCGTTGCCTGATCCAGCCGGGCCTGAGCCTCTTCCACAGCAGCCTGTGCCTGTATCAGCTGATTCGGATAGTCTGCCAGCGTGGCCTGATGTCGCGCATGCACCATGGCCCGCTCGGCAGCCTCATGTCGAACCTCATCAAGCTGTGCGTCTGCGATCATTCGCTGAGTATGTAGTGACTCAAATCGCTGCAGCTTTTCAGCTGCTATCCCGGCCTGTGTCTCATGGTGCACACCCATATCCTGCGCCAGCGCAAAATCATTGGTGACGGATTGCAGCATGGCCTGCGCGCGGTTCGCTGACGCCCGGGCGCTACGTAACAGCAACTCAGCCTCGGTACGATCCAGCTCCATCAGCAAATCGCCCTGATTTACCCAGTCACCTTCCCGCTTGTGCACCTGACTTACATTGGCAGTAATGCCTGCCCGGAGAGTCGCCTGTTGATCCGTTTCCAGACGTCCGTAGGCCTGCAGCGTCGGCGACAGCGGCTCTGGATTGATAATGCTGAAGGAAACCGGCCACTCCCTCTCGGCACGCTCAACCGGTTCCGCACTGGGTCCGGTTGCGACCACCAGCGCACTCAACAGAAGGAACATGCCAAGGATCATCCCGCCTGCTGCCTTGGCGCCAATATATCGAAAACGGTTCAGGCGTCGACCTGAAAACATAGAATTACTCATGATCAAATTCCCTCTTTCCCGGACACCATGCCGGGACGATTAAAAGCGGGTAACAGCCCGCTGACTCTGTTTTTAAGTGTTTCAATCATTACTATCAGCGCAGGCACCACCAGTAACACCAGCAGTGTGGCGAAGGCCAGCCCGAACACCAGCGTGATGGCAATCGGTACCATGTAGATTGCCAGACTGAAGGTTTCAAACATAAGTGGCGACAAACCGGCCACTGTGGTGAGCGATGTCAGCATCACTGCGCGAAACCTTGACAGAGCAGCGGTTCGTACTGCCGTCACAAGGTCAGCACCGGCCGCCAGCTCCCGACGTAAAAAACTGACCAGTACAATTGAGTCATTCACTACCACACCGGTCAGTGCAAAAAATGCCAGCAGCGACATCACACCCAGATCAACCCCCATGATCCAGTGTCCTGCAATCGCTCCGGTCAACCCAAGAGGAATCGCAGTCAGTACTGCCAGCGGCCATATATAGGAGGCAAACGACCAGGCCAGAATCAGATAGATAAACACCAGTGTTAACATCGCGCTCAACTGCAATGTCTCCATCAACTGCTGGTTCTGCAAACTCATGCCTCCCAGCCCGGAACTTAGGCCATAACGCTGATTGATTTCCTGCAGTGGACCTGCGCTCACAGCGCTCAGGATACGGTCAGCATTGTTGACGTCACTGTCTACTGATGCACTGACCATAACCGACATAAAGCCACCGTTGTGGTTGATTACATCAATACCGCGCCGGGTGCTCAGACCAGCGACCTGGCGCAATGGGACAATCTCTCCCTGTGCCGTGCGGATCGGGAACTGATACAGGGAGCCCAGATGATCCCGTTCAACATCAGGCAGTGTCAGCATCACTTCCAGCTCGGTATTGTTCAGATTGAATATCTGAACCCGGCTGCCGTAATACGCAGCCCGCAACTGCTGGGCCAGAGATGCTGTCGTAACGCCAAGTGACTTGCCTTCAGGTGTCAACGAGAAGATCATCTGATCCTTGCCGTAAGGCAGGTTATCAAACACATTGCTGACGCCTTCGTACTCCATCAATGCCATCTGCAACTCTTCGGATGCCTGCTTGAGAACACCAACATCGTCGCCTCTCAGCACCAGGGAAATATCTGGTTGACCACCATTGGCGCCACCTGTCACTTCAAGTACAAGTTGCTCCACATACGGCGGTGTAGTCACCTTCTGTTGCCAGGCATTGACGAATTCCTGCGGCGCAATGCTGTAGGCGTCTTCCCATGCGTATTCAATTCGCATCGACGCATACTGCTGACCACTCTTGCTCTCCTGGTTCAGCCGTGCGGCATTGTGGCGAACAAAGTAGCCGTTGATATTTGTTTCGTCGTGCTCGATATTGGTTTGCTGCAGGGCCGACTCCAGATGACGCATGAAGTCTTCGCGATCCTGCTGTGACGCGTCCAGTGTGAAATTGACGTTTGCCTCAAGCATTTGCAGACTCATGCCCATGACAAAATTCAATCCCACCCGCCCGCTGGCAATCAAACTGAAAGACAGCACAACACATCCGACAGCAGTCAACAAAGTCGCCACTGGTCTCGCGAGTGCAATATCCAGCAGGGGCCGGTAATAGCGGTCCCGGAAGCCGTAGAATGCACCATCAAATCTGGTTCTGAATGCCGACTTGCGCTTTCTGTCCATATTCTCGAAAGAATGTTTCAGGTGGCCTGGCAGCACCAGAAAACACTCGACCAGCGATGCAACAATCACACAAAAGAGCACCATGGGCATGGTCTGGATAACGGCACCCATTTCACCACCGGTAACCAGTAGTGGAACAAACGCCGCCAGGGTTGTGAGTGAGGAGGTCATTACCGGCATAAACATGCGCTTGGCAGCACCGGCGGAAGCGTCTGCCGGCGAGAGTCCCTGTTCATGTAAACTGACAGCGTCCTCGCCGACAACAATCGCATCATCCACCACAATACCCAGTGCCATGATGAAAGTGATCAGCGCAAGAATATTGATACTGCCACCAAACACGTAGTAATAGATCATTGTGGCAAACAGGAAACTGACCGGAATGCCCAGTGTTACCCACCACGCAGTGCGTACATTCAGGAACAGAAACAGAGTCAACATCACCAGCACCAGACCGGACCAGGCATTGCTGGCAATCACCTTGAGCTGCTGCTTCAATAGTTGCCAGACTTCCTGGTAGACTTCGATACTAACGCCTTCAGGTAACTGTGGACGGGTCTCGTCCAGCCATTGTTGCAGCACACTGGCTGACAACAGTGCATCGGAGTCCGTGACCCGATACAAATTCATTTCAATTGCCGGCTTGCCATCTCGTGTCAATCTTGACTGGCCGGCCTTGGCACGTTTTTCTATCAGTGCCACGTCACCCAGTCTGATGAGCTCACCGGTTTGCGGCACAGTCACTTCCATTTGCTCAAACTGATAAATGTCGCGTCTCTGATCAAGTCCACGTAGCTGCATTTCTCCCTGATTACGCCCGACCACACCAGCAGGTGCATCCATGCTACGCTGGCGAACCTCATTGGCCAGGCTGTCCAACGTGGTGTTCATCGCCATCAGGTTCGCGCTGCTGACCTGAATCGCCAACTCCTCCTCAGGCAATCCGCTGAAATCGATCCGGTCTACACCCGAGGCATACAGTTGACGCTCAAACTGCCTCGCCAGCGGTGCCAACTCGGCAATACTGCTGCCACCAGAGATCACCAGTGAGGCGATGTTTTCATAGGCAGTACCGCGACGCGCAACGATGGGTTCCATATCAGACGGCAGGTTTCGCACTTGCGCGATGCGGTCGGAGACCGTATCCACTGCCTTGCTCATATCGGAATCAAAGGTAAACTCCAGGCGGATACGTGCCGAGCCCTGAGTGCTCGTGGAATTCATTTGCTCCAACCCGGTAACGGTTCTGAGTTGCTGTTCAATCGGAATGACGATCAACTGTTCAACATCCTCTGCTGACGCCCCCGGCCAGTTGGCATTCACCAGCACAATCGGGCGTTCAACAGAGGGGTCAAGCTGGGTATTGATGCGGGTAGACGCCCAGAGTCCGGAGAGGATCATCATGATCATCACCAGATTGGCGGCCACTTTGTGACGGGTAAATAAATCGATAATGCCTGCGTTGTTCATTGCTGCCACTGCCTGTGTATTGTCTGAACCTGAGGCGCAAAAAGCCTCAGCACTGTCAGAAACAATTCACAGATCGTGCCAGAATCGTAACACTATGATTTAACTGTATTTATGCTTTATTTTTAACGAAGCTGCAAAAAATATGGTAACGAATTTGCTAATTATTGGTAAGTTTCACCACGTCAGACACGCACACATCAGTCAACCCGGCACCCGTTGCGGTTCTTCCAGTAACCAGTCGACAGCCTTGGCGGAAGCATCCGCAAATGGCTTTAACACCAGATCTGCACCCGCCAGCTCCAGCAGCTCGGCATCCCGGTTATTGCTGGCGGTCAGCGCTACCCGCCCCTTGAACTTTTCGCGCTGCAGGCTCTTCAGTAGCGACATATTGATATCCCGCTCACGGGCAGTACTGACCACCCATTTAACACGTGCCAGCGGCAAGGACTCCAGAAACTCCGGATCTTCAGCATCACCAAAGCGCATCTGCATATTCTCTTGTGCCTGTGTACGTACGACTTCGGGATCGATGTCGACA
This sequence comes from uncultured Pseudohongiella sp., assembly GCA_963974875.1. Classification (GTDB taxonomy): domain Bacteria; phylum Pseudomonadota; class Gammaproteobacteria; order Pseudomonadales; family Pseudohongiellaceae; genus Pseudohongiella. The sequence goes on from CAXBER010000001.1 coordinate 176,279, forward strand.
CCCAGCACCTTGCAGTTTCGTGCACGCAGATTATCCGCTATGCCGCAACCGTATCGACCCAGACCAAAAATAACCACCTGCGGCAGACCCGCCTCATCGGTGTCATACTCCGCCTCACGGTCGGCGTTTTTGCGCTCGAACACCGAAAGTAGCGGTGAGAGCCGCGTATATAACGGGTGCGAGTAGAGGATCATGTATGTGGATCCACTAATGGTGATCAGCCCTACCAGGGTGATCAAACCAACGGTATTGGCATCCAGATGTCCCAGGCTCAGCCCCAACGCGGCAAGAATCAGTGAAAACTCGCTGATTTGCGCAACCGTCAGGCCCGCCAGAAAACTGGTCCGTTTGCGGTAACCCATGATGCCCATAATGATCATCACAATAATGGGATTACCCAGCAGTACAAATACGGAAAATACCAGGGCTGGCCCAAGTTGGGCACCCAGTGTGGCAATTTCCAGCCCGGAACCCAGTTCGATAAAAAAGAACAGCAGGAGAAAATCCCGCAAACTGACGAGCCGGGCACCAATAATCTCCCTGAATGGCGTGGAGGCCAGCGACACGCCCGCCAGAAACGCGCCTACCTCCTTGCTGAAGCCCAGTGTGTGCCCGGCGGCTGCCATCACCACAGCCCATGAGATTGCAAACAGAACCAGCAATTCCGCCGACTGCGCCAGATGGCGCGTCAACGACGGCAACACATATTTCATCAGCAGAGCAACCAGGCCCAACATTGCCAGGCCCTTTAGCAGTACCAACATCATGTCCAGTGCCAGCGCGTCGGGTTCCGCAGCTGTGCCTGCGCCCAGCGCAGTCAGTCCGATCATGACCAGCACCACGACAATGTCCTGCACAATCAGAAAACCGACCGCAATACGGCCATGCAAGGCGTCAATCTCTTTTTTATCCGACAGCAGTTTGACGATGATGATGGTGCTGGAAAAAGTCAGCGCCACACCTACATACAGGGCGGAAACCGGCTGCATACCCAGGGCCAGCGCAATCAGGAAACCAAACACTGAGGTAAACAGTACCTGTCCCAGACCTGTCGCCAGCGCGACCAGGCCCATGGTTCGGATGATGTGCAGGTCCAGTTTCAGACCTACCACAAACAGCAACAGTGCAATCCCCATCTGCGCCAGCAGCTCAATTTCGTCGGCTGCCTCCACCCAACCAAGAACAGCCGGACCGAGTATGATGCCGGAAGCGATAAACGAGACGATAAGCGGCTGTTTCAGCATCAAACCCAATATGCCGATTACCGTCACCACCGCCAGTAAAGCGGCGATCTCTATAAACACATTTTCAAACAGCATTTGTACTCAACCCTTCCGGATCGATCGGGATCGCTTACTGGTAACCTTTGGCTTGCAGTTCAAACAGCGTCGCATATTGTCCGCCCAGCGCCAGCAGGCTTTCATGATCGCCCTGTTCAAGAATCCTGCCCTGATCCATCACCAGAATCTGGTCGGCAATCCGGACCGTTGAAAACCTGTGAGAAATAATGATGGAGATACGGTTAGCGGTCAATTCGCGAAAATGCGCAAATATATCCGCTTCCGCTTTGGCATCAATGGCAGCTGTGGGTTCATCCAGAATCAGTACCTCGGCGCGGCTACGCATGAACGCACGACCCAGTGCAATCTTCTGCCACTGGCCGCCGGACAACTCCTTACCGTCCTTGAACCAGGTGCCCAGCTGTGTGTCGTACTGCGCCGGCATCTGCCTGATAAAATCTGCCGCCAACCCTTTTTCCGCCGCTTCCGCCACGAGTTCTCTGGCATTCAGAAATTCCAGATCACCCACACCAATGTTTTCACCTACCTTGAGTTGATAGCGCGCAAAATCCTGGAAAATGACACCCAGCTTCTGCCTTAGCGTATCAATGTCCCATTCCTGCAGGTCCAGCCCCTGATACAGAATACGGCCATGGGTAGGTGTATACAGCCGCGTCAGCAACTTGATCAGTGTGGTTTTACCGGACCCGTTTTCTCCGACAATGGCCAGACTTTCACCCGGCCTGATCTGCAGCGAGATATTGTCCAACGCAGGCGCCTGCGCCCCGGGATAATAAAAACTGACACCTTCAAAGCGGATGCCATCTTCCGGCAACGGCCCGACGGTTTGTGTGCCGGTCGCCTCAGCGACGTTGTGGCTCAGATACTCAGTCAGATTGGACAGATACAGATTGTCCTCATACATTCTGTTGATTGAGGCCAGGCTGCTGGTCACTGCCCCCTGACCCTGACGGAATACCGCGATGTACATGGTCATCTGACCCAGGGTGATAGCACCGGCCACGGCCGCAAAGGCCACCCAGCCATATGCAAAATAGAATGCCACACTGGCGATCAGACCCAACAGATAACCCCAGAAACCACGGCGTAGAACCAGATTGCGGTCTTCCTTGTAGATGTTTTTGAAGATGTCGATATAGCGCTGCAGAAACAGGCGTCCCAACTGCATGAGTTTCACTTCTTTGACGCCATCCTCACGCGTCAACACCATTTCCAGATAAATCTGCATGCGCCGTTCAGCGGAGCGGCTGCGCTGATTACGAAATGCTTCTCCGGAAAAACGGGCCTCGGCCACAAACGCTGGTACACCGGCAAATCCCAGCAACAGCACCGCCCAAACGGAAAATTGCAGCAGCAGAAACCCGTAGCTGATCAATGAGATACTGTCGCGTATCAGGTCAAACGTGGCGATCACCAGGCTCAGGGGACGGCTTGACGCCTCGCGCCGTGCACGCACCAGTTTGTCGTAGTACTCGGAATCTTCAAAATTGGCCAGCTCCAGCGTCAGAGCCTTTTCCAGAATCATGACGTTGACTTCATTTCCCAGCAACGCTCGTAGAATTGACTGACAGACGGTATTGATCCGCTGCGCGCCGGTCATCAAAACCACAAGCCCGGCCTCAGTAATTACATAACGCAGCAAATCAGACCTGGCAGCTTCACGCGCCACCCCGTCAGACTGGATGGCAGTGACCACCGAATCAACAATCAATTGCCCAACCCAGGCGATTGCCGCAGGTAACAGGCCGGCAAACAGCGTTGCAAACGCCATTGCGATTGTCAGCGGCGCACTGGCACGCCAGACAATCTCGATAGCCAGACCGCTGTAGCGAAATACCGAGGCAAAGCGCTTGAACCATTCGACCGGAGGTAGTTTAGGAGGTGTCGGTTTCAAATCTCAGTCTTCTGAAAAGTCATCGGGGCCGGCACCAGACTTGTCATTCAAGCATGGTGGCGGCCCCGCATTGTAACTCAGGCAGCGCCCGCCTGCTCGCGGACGCTGCAGTTAAACCGTCAGATTGCCGGCTTAAGGTTTCATCGCTCTGATCACCAGGCGATCGGTATTGCGACCCAGACTTGCATCAAATGGCCCGCTGGTGCGTGGATCATCGGCAGCATGCAGGATATCGCTGACACCGGCAATGACAAAACCTGCTTCAGTTACCGCCTGAGCTACTTCGTCAAGGGTAATGCGGTGCAATGCTGCATTGTCTGCACCAGTATTGCCGCGATGGTCGATGATACCCAGAATTCCGCCTGATTTCAGGGTTGCCCTGACCGCAGCCAGCATGGCCTGCGCAGCGGCCGGATTACCATTGTAAAGATCATGAAAGTTCAGTGCCGTCAGCGCAAAATCAACAGAGCCGGCAGCAATACCCAGATCATCCATGCCACGGTCAACACGACGTACGTTGGGAAGACGGTTATTGGCGAGACGCGCCTGCACGCCGGCCTCGGTGTTGCGCATGCCCAAAGACTGGGGCGAATTCTGCATCAATACAGTGCCCTGAGGACCAACTGCGTGTGACAGTACTTCGGTATACCAGCCGGTAGAGGCCATGACATCCAGCGCTGTCATGCCTTCCTGCAGACCCAGAAAATCCAGTACCTGTACTGGTTGCCGGGAGGCATCACGGGCTTTGTCGGCCTCCGGCCGGTCGGGATTGTTCAGCGCCTGCGTCAGGCGCGCCGCATCAACTGCATACACGGCGCTGCATACCAGCATCATCGCTGTAAATAAACTCACTAGTTTTTTCACGTCTATACCCTCCAATATTGTTATTGGTTGTTCTTGTTCAGGACTGACCTGGAAAAGTCAGTGTACCTGAGCAGCATAGGGCAAAACGCAAGCAGAATACAGCGCGCTCAGTGCAACCGGCGCGCTTCCATCAGTTCTTCTTCAAACAGCCTTTTAACGCGTAACAGCTCCAGCATGTCGTTTTCTGACTGCAACAGCGGCAAATGGTTCTCAATATCCAGGATAATGTTGGTAATGCTACCGGTATCCAGGGCGCTCAGATCCACGTCAAACGGCCAGGACACTTCGTGGCTCATGGAATTCTCCTTGGGACAATCTTGGCTTATCCAAGTAATCGTCCACCGGGAGCAAAGCTTTAACTATTTCGGACGTTAACCTAGCGCCTGACGCATGATCTGGTTTTTCAATAGCGGCCAGCCATCGACTGCCCGCATTCCTGTGTTACGCAGCCATCTGACCGGCAGTGGCTGATCAGAATACAGCCGCTTGAACGTCTCCATGACAGCCATCATGCCCAGATTCTGCACTTTCCGCTGACGCTGATAACGCGACAACACCAGCGGATCATTCAGTCGTCTGCCGGTACGCACGGCCCGGCGGATTTCCTGTGCCAGCACCTGCACATCCTGCAACCCCAGATTGGCACCCTGACCGGCCAGCGGATGAATGCTGTGGGCCGCATCACCAATCAGCACCAGGGGACCCTGATAATAATCTGCAGCGTGGCGCTGGCGCAGGGGAAAACTGAAGCGCTGCGCGGCGCTGATAACCGGTCCCAGCCAGCTCTCACTGGCCAGCGTCAATACCTGACAAAATTGATCATCCGGCATGCCCATAAGCGTGGCGGCTTTTTCCGGCACCACGGACCAGACGATCGAGCAGTAATGTCCCGGATCATCACCATTATCCTGCAGCGGTAAAAAAGCCAGCACACCCTCGTCCATAAAAATCTGCCGCGCGGTATGCTCATGTGCGAGTGCAGTCCTGACCGTAGTTACAACAGCGTGGTGCTCATAGTCCCATTCGCGGGTTTTCAGTCCGGCCAGTCCACGCAATTGCGAATTAGCGCCATCAGCAGCAATAATCAGCCCGGCCTGCAGAGTCTGCGGATTACCGTCCTGATCATCAATTGCAAGTAAGCCATCACCTTCATCAGCAATGCTGTAGCCAGTCACTTTAACCGGCGCCAACAGCTCAACATTGACATGCAGCGACAACGCTTCCTGCAGCGCTGCCAGCACAACGCTGTTCTCGACGATATGTCCCAGCGAATCCGATGCCACATCACGGGCATCAAAATCAATCTGCCCGGTGCCATCTGCCTCTCGCACATGCATGTGCGTATAGGGACAGACACGGCGCCCGGTGATCAGTGGCCACACACCCAATTGTTCAAACTGACGACGGGAAGCGTGGGTCATGGCGCTGACCCGCGCATCGAATTCGTCGGGACGCAGCGATTCGACGGGGGCGGGCGGACGCGCATCCAGCAGCGCCAGTCGCAAACCGGTATCTGCCAGCGCCAGTGCCATGGTAGCGCCAACCATACCGGCGCCTACAATAGCGATGTCATATTCCTGCTGAAGAGTGGTCCGGGTCATGAGAGAGCCAAAATGATCAGTTGAAGCCATCAGCATTCTGTTGAATACTGCCGTGCAGCAGACTTTACCATTAAATTGCATCACAGCAGGAGAGATTCTATGACCGGACAACTCAGCCCGGCCGCGGCCAAAGCCCTGATCGGCACGGAAACCGGCATCAGCGAATGGCATGCCGTCACCCAACAGCAGATACAGCAGTTTGCCGACACAACAGGTGATCATCAGTTCATCCATCTGGATGCTGAGCGCGCAGCCCGGGAAACGCCGTTCGGGGGCACCATCGCGCACGGATATCTGACACTTTCCATGCTCAGCATGCTTGGCGCCGAGGCTGGCAATGTGCGGCTGGAAGGCACCCGCATGACTATCAACTACGGATTGGACAAAGTACGTTTTTTGAATCCGGTTCGCACCGGATCGCGTATACGTGCAAGATTTGTTTTGTTAAGCATAGAAGAAAAGAACCCCGGCCAGTGGCTGCTGAAAAACCAGGCAACGGTCGAAATTGACGGCCAGGACAAACCCGCCATGATTGCCGAATCACTGAGCCTGGTCATTACCGGCTAATTCCAGGGAGCAATTCCGATGCGTACAAACCTGACAACTGCGACCAGACGAGGGTTGATGATTATGGGACTCCTCACACTCATAGGCTGTGCCGGAGACCGGCCAACCAATCTGGGCCCACAGAACAACCAACTGGCAGATTGTCCGGATTCACCCAACTGTGTCTGCAGCTTTGAGACGCGCGATAGCCATCGGATTGAACCCCTTCAGGCAGATCTGGCTGCGGTGCGCAGTGTGATCAGCCAGTTGCCCAGGGTCGCCATCATTACCGACGAAGGCAATTACCTGCATGCTGAATTCACCAGTCGTTTGATGGGTTATGTGGATGACGTGGAGTTTCTGGCTGATCCGGCTACGGGCCTGGTGCATGTACGTTCGGCCTCACGACTGGGCCACAGCGACCTGGGCGTCAACCGTGAGCGCATCGAGAACATTCGCACGTTAATTGCTACGCCCTAGGGAATCTGGCTGCAAGTCAGCCGCGCAGGCCCATGGCCTGACGGGCAAACCATTTCCGGGCTGGTGGCAGCAAGTCCATGGTCAGCAGCCCCAGGTTTCGTCCCGCGGCCAGTGCCGGACGGGCATTGGAAAACAGCCGGGTTGTCAGATCACTGAACATGACAGTCCGGTTCTGGTCCGCTTGCTGGCTGCGCAAAAACTTCTCCAGCAGAGCATACTCCCCAAGCCCCGCCTGATTTCCATCACGAACTGCCGTTGCCAGTAACTGAGCCAGTGCATCAGCATCACGCAGGGCCAGATTCAGACCCTGACCGGCGACCGGATGCAATGTGTGAGCAACATTGCCCAGTAATACCACACCCGGGCGGATCTGCTCTCTGGCCAGGGTCAGAGCCAGCGGATAGAGTGATCGGGCACCTGCCCGTGTGATCTGTCCCAGCCTGGATCCGAAGCGCTGCTGCAGCGCTGCCAGAAATGCAGGTTCTGGCAGCTCGAATATTTCCTGTGCATTGTCCTGTGCCAGCGTCCACACCAGTGCACCGCGATGCCTGCATTCGGCACCATGTGATTGCTGATCGGTCAACTCGTCGGTTAACGGCAATACTGCCATCGGACCCGTGTCGGTAAACCGCTCAAATGCCAGCCCCTGATGATCCTTTTCAAACGCAATATTACAAATCAGCGCCTGTTGCCCATAAGGCGTTTTATCCAGACTGATGCCTAAGTGTTCGCATAATCCTGAGCGCCCGCCGTCAGCAAGCACCAACAAACCTGCACTGATTATCTGCTCGCTGTCATCAGACAAATGCAAACTGACCTGGACTCCTGCCGGTTGCGGCGTAACTTTTTTCACAATGGAAGGTGCGCACACATCAATCCCCGGATGGTTGAGCAGGGCATTATTGATGACCGCTGACAGGTGTCGGTTTTCCAGCACATATCCCAACGCTTCCACCTGCAACTCGCGACTGTGCAACCGCACGGCACCAAAGTGGCCACGATCTGACACATGGATATCACGAATTGCACAGCCGTACTTTTCCAGTTCCGACCACAAACCCGCCTGCTGATAAATCTGGCGACTGCCCCACGACAGCGCAGTGCTGCGCGCATCAAAATCTCCGGGACTGCCAGGCACCGTAGCTGACTGCACTGACGCTGCAACCGGCGCGGCGTCGGCCAGTAATATGCGTAGCCCGGCCCCGGCGCAAAGACCGGCCAGCATCAGCGCAAAACTCCCGCCTACCAGTCCGCCACCGGCGATGACAACATCATAGCGCTTTTCTGGCTGCCGGATTTCCATCAGCTCTGACGCTGCGCCATCAGCGCTTCTATTGCGTCAATGGTCTTGGGCACACCATCGGTCAGCACCCGGTTCCCGGTGCGGGTCACCAACACATCATCTTCTATGCGGATGCCTATGCCACGCCATTTTTTATCGACTTTTTTATTGTCAGGAGATACATAAATACCCGGTTCAATTGTGGTCACCATTCCCGGCTGGTAGGGACGCCACTTGTCCCCATTCTGGTAACTGCCGGCATCATGAACATCAATGCCCAGCCAGTGGCCAGCGCGATGCATGTAAAAATCACGATAGGCGCCGTCCTTTATCAGACTGTTGACGTTGCCCTTCAACAGACCCAGCCGCACCAGTCCTGCGGTGATGACTTTCACAGTCACATTGTGTGGTTCATCCCAGGCAACGCCGGGTTTGATAACATCTATGGCCGCCAGTTGGGCTTGCAGCACGATGTCATAGAGCGCTTTCTGCTCCTTGCTGAAACGTCCACTGACCGGAAAAGTGCGGGTAATGTCGGCAGCGTAATATTCGTATTCACAGCCAGCATCAATCAGTACCAGGTCGCCGTTCTTCAGGGGCATACAATTTTCAATGTAGTGCAGAATGCAGGCATTGGCACCGGCCGCCACAATACTGTTGTAGGCTGCAAAGCGGGCACCCGATTTCATGAATTCGTGCTGCAATTCCGCTTCCAGGTGGTACTCGTTGACACCTTCGCGGGCTGCCAGCATGGCGCGGCAATGGGCGCGGGCAGAAATGTCAGCTGCGGTCTGCAACAGCGCAATTTCTGCCTTGTCCTTGAATACACGCATCTCGTGAATCAGGGGATCCAGCATCTCGAACGTCAGGGGCGGCACGGCACCCTGACGTGAGCGGGCGCGCAGGTCCTTGACCCAGCCCGTCACCTGAGCATCAAACTCTTTGTGGTTGCCAATGCTGTAATAGACCCGGTCGCAGCCGTCCATCATGCCTGGCAGAATTTTGTCAATTTCGGTGATTGACCAGGCCTCGTCGATCCCCAGCAAGCCCACGGCCTGCTTTTCTCCGGTCAGCTTTCCGGTCCACAGCTCCTTGGTCTTGTCCCTGGGCTGGCAGAACAACACTACCTTGTTGCCCCCCGGGCGTTTGATCAGTGCCAGCACGGCGTTATCTTCGGTAAACCCCGTCAGATAATAGAAATCGCTGTTTTGTCGGAAATTGAACTCGGTATCATGACTGCGCGTTTGCAGCGATGCTGCGGGCAGCAATGCAATACTGTTTTTTTTCAGCTTCCCCAGCAATGCCTGGCGATGTTTGCGCCCTTGCTCAAAGCGCAGTTCAGTATGTGAACTCATAGTGTTACGTGAACCTTTTTATGAAAGTTGTGCAGTTTTCTTGCCCTGTTATTGACCACTCCCGACCAGCTCTCTATAGTACACTCTGTTATAAACTCCATCTGGCGGCGTTTGTCTGCAGAAACGACTATGAATGACGAGCAATTAAACACACTTGACGAAAAAATCGATGCCTTGATTGCGTTGTGTGCTGCCATGAAACAGGAGAACCAGTTGCTTCGCGCCAACCAGCATAACTGGCAAACGGAGCGCCAGCAACTGCTGGAGAACAACCGCCAGGCGAAAGTCCGACTCGAGTCTGTGCTCAGCCGCCTGCGCTCCATGGAGCAATCTCAGAGTGCCTGATATGTCGAGCAGCCCGGAACCAGCCAGCACAGTTGTCGTCAAGATCCTTGACCGTGAATATCAGATCAGCTGTCCTCCGTCCGAGCAGGATGCGCTGCTCAAATCTGCCCGCCATCTTGATGAAAATATGCGCAAAATCAAGGCCCGCGGCACCATTCATGGCCTTGAAAAAATTTCCGTGATGGCAGCACTGAACATTACCCACGAGCTGATCCAGAAAAATCGCCAGATAAACGAATCACGCCACAGTAACGCCCAGAAAATCAAATACCTGGAAGATAAAGTCGAGCGCGCCCTACACAGCGCCCGCCAAATGGAATTATAAAGAACCCGGCGCTGTCACAAAAAAATTGCCGGTTTTTGTCGATACCCTGATTTAACTTCTATATACTGATTTCATAGTCACCTGGGGTATTGGCCAGCTGAAAATGTTCTTGAGCCGATATTAAATACCTCGGAGGTTCTGGCAAGATGTGGTTGCGCAAGTCCGCTCGACGGAAAGCCTGAAAGCATCGCTGGAGCCACCACCTGGACCTGTGGGTTCAGGACTATTTCGGCAGCGGTATCCTGGGTGGCTTCCATCGCTTTACCATTAATTTTTGCTACGTTGCTCCGTAGATTGTTCCGTAAATTGTTCCGATTCACAGCACGGTAGCCCTTGCTTACTTCCTCCACGCCCAACGCACAATCGTCCCTGCGCTCCGATCTGCGCAAGCGACGTCGTCAACTCAATTATTTTCAGCAACACCACGCCGCAACCCGGCTGTGCCGGATATTACCTTTTACCCGCGCATGGCAGGGCGCAAAAAGAATTGCGTTTTATCAGGCGACGGGCGGAGAAATCGATCCGGCACGACTTTTCAGGTCCGCTCTGCGACAAGGCAAGCAGTGCTTTTTACCGGTGCTACATCCCTTTAAAGCCAATCGCATGCTGTTTGTGAGGGTTCATGCCAAAACGCCATTACAGCTCAACCGGTGGGGAATTCCTGAGCCCGTACCCCGGGCAGGCCAGACGGTTCATGCCCGGCAGCTGAATCTGGTGCTGGTACCGCTGGTGGGTTTTGACCGGCAGGGTCATCGTATCGGGATGGGCAAGGGTTACTACGACAGAACATTTGCCTTTCGGCAGCAGCTTAAAAAACGTCCGCTACTGGCAGGGCTTGCGCATGACTGTCAGCGAGTCGAACAGGGGATCGAACCATCCGCCTGGGATGTTCGAATGGACGTTATCTTTACGCCGTCCGGCAGGGTACACGCCTTACAGTAATCCGCTCTGGGCGACACCACTGATCAGCACACTCAGCACAAACATAAAAACAACAACTATCAGCATATCCGGTCTGCGTTTCATGAGATGGCCGTCTCTTTAATTGTTTCGATTGTTTTAATTGTTCTATTTTCCAGTTAATTAAGATTGTTATCTGACAAGCCTAACAAGATTCAACAGCTAACATCCTGAAGACTAATACAATAATCATGTACTGACAATCATCAATTGTGAAATTTTTTCAGCTTTTTGGCTGTTTTTTGATGATTTTTCCAATGATCCGCTTGTCATTGCCATAAACACTGTATATATTTACACCAATAACTGATCATACATACAGTATTCGTCCATGCAGGCAGCGCCTTACCTGGCATACCATAAAACCCCGGGGCATCATCATGACCACACAGAATGTTCATAACCACCATCAGGCCCTCAGCAAACTGCTCGATCAAACCCCCGGCCTGTGGCGTGGCAGTCAGAACCGGCCAGCCACCGGGAGTACCCGATCCCGTCCTGCCAGCCACACAATCGCAACGCCCGGAAACGGCGACCTGTTTGATGACCTCGCTGTCAACCAGGACAGTCCTTCACCACAACCGGTGCTTGCAACCGGCTTCTCCCCCCTGGACAAACTCCTGCCACACGGTGGCTGGCCGGACAGCGGGCTGGTAGAAATGATCTGTCCGCATCAGGGTATCGGCGAACTGCAACTGCTGATGCCTCTGCTGCGGGAGCGCAGCCAGCGACAGCAGTCGATTCTGTGGATAGCCCCGCCTTATCCATTGCATGGTCCGGCATTGACCCGCTCAGGCATCAATATCCGCAACAGTTTTGTAATCCCGCCTCAGACCAGCTGCAACCAGGCGTTGTGGAGTATAGAAAAAGCACTGCAATCAGACGAATGCGGCCTGGTGCTGGCATGGCAGAACTGGCTTAGTGCACGCGTCATCCGCCGCCTGCAACTGGCTGCCAGCGAGGGTGGCACACTGGGCATCCTGTTTCACCAACGCCCGACGACCAACTCACCAGCGGCTCTGCAATTACAACTCAGCAGCTCTGTGACACCCATAAATCAACGGGAGACCAGCACTGATCGTGATCGCCGGTCAATAGATGTCCGGCTGTTGAAAGCCAAAGGCAGCTACCATCAGGGACAGGTGAAAATCACACTGCCATGCTGAAAGCCCGCTGGTCAGGCGGCCAGCGCAGGGAAGAGAGCGGCACTGACACATTCAAACCCGGATTTTTTCATCAACCACGGCGCACCAGGTGCGCACTGTGGTACGCCATCCACTTACCCGAATACACGGAAAACCTGTATGACCTGGCACGTCGCTGCCAGCACATCAGCGACTATGTGAGTGTAGCCCGTGGCGGTGGAGAAGAGGGTCCCGATGCATTGCTGATTGAGGTAAGAGGCAGTCTGCGCTATTTCGGAGGCATCAAATCACTGGTCAGAGAGCTGACCAGTTCTCTGCACGACGTTCACTATTGTGGCGCTCTCAGTCCCAGCCCATCGGCCAGCCTGCTGATGGCGCGCTGCGGCATCCGTCGGGCAGTACAGAACCCTGACGAACTGCGATCTGCCCTTGGCGACATAGGCATTGACCAATTACCCTTTCCGGACAAGCTTCACAAAGCATTGCAGCGCTGCGGCCTGGTCAGACTCAGGGAAATCTGGCGCATCCCGGCAGGAGAAATACGCCTGCGATTTGGTCGCCCACTGTATGATTACCTGAACTACCTGCTGGCGGCCCGCCAGGAGATACCCCCGCGCTGGCAGGATGAAAAGAGTTTCAGCAAACAGCTGTCATTTGACAACGGCCTGGCATCTAATACTCAGCTCCTGCACTATGCTGACAAACTGCTACAGGATTTTGTCGATTTCCTGATATCCCATCACTTGCAATCAGATCAGGTGCACATTGAACTATTGTGCGAGACGCCACCGCCAGTCAGCATACCACTGACCACACGCTATCCCGGGCGCGACAAACAACTACTGATGACATTGCTGGAGCTTACCCTGCACAATCAGAAACTGCCATCCGCCGTGCAGCAAATGAGCCTGTATTCGCATTCATTCAGCCTTTTTAATCCGATGAGTCGGCAGGGTTCGCTGGCCGATATGCTGGCAGCAAGGCTGGGGCAGAATCACATTCTGCAACTATCCACCACAGAGGAGTATGCACCAGAATTTGCTTCATGTACTGAAAATTTTCAGATAAAGATCAGCAAAAAAACGCGCATCGAAAATCTACCATCCAGCCACCGGTCCAGATTACCCTGCCTGCTGGTACAGCCACCAAAACGTCTTCCGGTTAATAACAGCATACTGTACTACATGACGCCTTTATCAATACTCAGAGGCCCGCAGCGTATTGAAACACGCTGGTGGGCAGGTCAAAGTATACGTCGTGACTATTATGTTGCACGTAACCAGCAAGGGTCACAGCTGTGGGTTTTTCAGGATCTGAATAATACGCATCACTGGTACCTGCACGGCATCTTTTCCTGATACGCCGGGTTTCCGGAAATAAGTCTCAGATGCCTGACTGCCACAACTCATCCAGATAGGGGAAATTCCAGTTTTCAGATGGCTCACGTGCTTCAATGCTGTCGTCCATACCTGACAATGAGAGATCAATGATAGTCTGCGGCAATGGCATATTTGAACGTGCCGAGAAAAATACTTTTACCTTTGGTTTAACCAGACTCTTTTCATTCTGCTCCAACACCACTGCCAGGCGCTGACTTTTTAGTCGCACCAGCGATCCTACCGGATAGATTCCCACCACTTTGACAAAGGCCTGAAAGTATGCAGGATCAAAATGTCCTTTCCAGGATGCCATGCGCTGCAACGATTCCGCCGGCCCCCAACCCTTTTTGTACGAACGATTGGAGGTTACCGCATCATAAACGTCACAAATGGCACCCATACGTGCCATCCGGCTGATCACATCACTATTGAGACCATGAGGATATCCTGTGCCATCATATTTTTCATGATGATGCAGACAGACATCAATGACAACAGGCGAGACACCACCGGAGCGAACGAGTATTTCCGCACCCCTCTCGGGATGCGTTTGAATTATGCGGAATTCGTCATCGCTTAATTTACCCGGCTTGTTAAGTATGCTGTCAGGCACCGCCATTTTGCCCACATCATGCAGCAGCCCGGCCGCGCCTGCTTCTTTAACTTCAGCATCGCTCAACCCCAGCTCCCGCGCCAATGCAACCATCATGGCGCACACGGCAACTGAATGCATATAGGTGTAATTGTCCGATGTCTTCAGACGGGCCAGCGTAATCAGCGCCTGCGGATTTCGCGAGACAGAACTGCTGATCTGCTCCACAACATCACGTGCCTGGTCCATCGCAACGGTATTGCCCATGCGGGCTTCTTTGAACATCTCGACCACGGCAGTTTTGGAGTATTCACACAATTGTCTGGCACGTTTCAGCTCTGCACTCAAGGACAACTGCGGCACTTGCGCAGAAGATTCTGTTGAGGCGGCATTCATCTCAAGATCAACTGGCCTGGCCTGAACCGGGGTGGACAACCTGCTCAGACTGAAGTCGATTGACACCTCTTTAATGCCACAGCTTTTTATTTTGGCAAGATCCTGCGGATCGTCCAGCAGAAATCTGGTTTTCCAGAACGGATGGTGAAGCCACGAACCATGCAATTCGTGGACATACATTCCCAGCGTCAGATCATCAACGGGAATTTTTCTGATCATCTATAAAATCTCGGTTATGCCGCTTTGATGCGAATCAATTATGTTGCATAAATGCTAAACTTGCCGCCTGATCAGCTTAGACAGCGCTTACTTATGTCCGACACCCGCACCGCCTGGCTACAGATCCACCTCTGCGTTGTGCTATGGGGCTTTACCGCAATACTCGGCAAACTCATCAGCCTGCAGGCACTGCCACTGGTCATCTGGCGCATGGGACTGGTGGCTGTCGCCCTGATGCTGCTGCCATCCATCTGGCGCGCAATGAGGACACTGCCAGTCCGACTGGTGCTGGCCTACTCTGCCATTGGTGCCCTGGTTGCCCTGCACTGGCTGACCTTCTACGGCGCCATCAAGCTGGCCAATGCATCAGTGGCTGTTACCTGTATCGCTACCGTCCCCGTCTTCCTGGCCGTGATTGAACCAGTACTGGCCGGACGACGCTTCCAACCCAAGGAATTGCTACTGGGCCTGCTGGTGCTGCCGGGTATTATACTTGTTGTCGGCGGAACACCCGATACCATGAATGGCGGTATCATCATGGGTATCGTATCGGCCCTGTTTGTTGCACTCTTTGCTTCTCTCAACAAACGTTTTGTCCTTAAAGCCGATGCCCTGACTGTCACGGCCATAGAGATGGCTACCGGCTGCCTGTTCCTGATAGCGCTGGCTGCGGCCTTCAGTCTGGCCGATATCTCCGCTATAAACGGCATCGTCGATGAGCCAGCTGCCTTCCTGAACCCGCCACAAAATACCGACCTCTTATGGATGATTGTACTGGCACTGGGCTGTACACTGCTGCCTTTTGCGCTATCTCTGGTTGCCCTGCGTCAGCTGTCCGCTTATGCAACTGCACTTGCGGTCAATCTGGAGCCAATCTACGCCATCATACTGGCTGCGCTGTTGCTGGGCGAACAGCAGGAACTGAGCGCCAGTTTTTATATGGGGGCCAGTATCATAATAGCGGTTGTACTTATCTACCCCTGGCTGATGCGAAGCCGCCCGGCCTGACTGTCATCAGCCTATTCCTGCTGCTCGTAGACTTCCTGCCAGCGCCGGCCGGCCAGCGCGCCTACTATTGAATAGTTGCCTTCATGACACGCATATTCGTAGATGTGACTACCCTGTGGCAGACGTCTCATAGGAACCTGTGCGGTCCACGGGCGACCGTAAACCTGAGGATCATCCATGGTGACCTGATAAATAATCTGACCTTCCTCGTCCATCCAGAATTTTTCAATGGCGGTCAGCTCTGCGGTTGAACCGCGGAATGATTGCTGCGGATGGATATTGCGTGTACTGACAACCAGCGTATCACCTTCCCAATGTCCTACTGAGTCACCCATCCAGCGGTGAATGGCGTCTGGCTGATGCTCTGCATTGATTCTGATGATGCGTGCGTCGTTGACCATTTCCGCCATAATCATTACATAACCGGGTGTCTGCACTATCCGGTAGTTGCTGTTGTAGGACATCGGAAACATGGGCGGCCCTGCTGTCGACAACACTGACAGCAGGCAGCGTTCACCGGTCGGGCGCAGTTCTGGTCCATCATAGGCTTCTACCCCGGGACGGGCCAGTTGCTGCGACACCCAGTCTCGTCCACGGCCATCATCTGCGAACGGAATCCGTCCATCCGGGGGATCAATGACCAGTGACGTTCTGAACTCCCCTTCCACCCGGGCCACGTAACCGGACGAAAAAAACCAGTCAGCTTCCAGGCGAATCGGCGCACCTTTGGGAGGTGGTCCTCTGTCCGGATCCAGCCGGTCACCCTGATTCAGATCGGTCAGGCCTGCCGCCGAGCCGGGGCGCCATTGTGCTGCCTCCTCAGCCGTCATTGCCTGCCTGTCGGCAAACTGTTCTGGACGCTCTACCGGCGTTTCAGTTTCATTGGTCCACAGCCCCTGAAAATCCGGTCGCCCATCAGGTGTACGGGGAATATCTGCATGAACACCCGCAGCCAGCCCGCTGAGCACCACTGCCACTATTGAGTACCTGAATGTCGGAATACCCACCATACGATTTCACCATCCTGATTGTCTGAAAACTATCAGGAGTCTACTTTAAGCCCGGATATCAGGTTTGTCAGTGTGTTACAGACAGGACTCGCGACGCACCATTTTTTGATCCAGATCAATAAATGGTGTCAGGAGAAGTCTCTGGACTGCAGCCGCATGTTCGCCAGCCAGTGCGACAAATCCACCAGTTTGACCGCCACAATATGGGTAACCCCATCACTTTGTTGCAGATAGCCACTGACGCCCATGAAGCCGGCTTCATGCACAATCCGGTAGTAATCCTTGAGCAATGCCGGCCAGACCACAATATTCATGAACCCGGTTTCATCTTCCAGCGTCAGAAAGGTCACGCCTGCAGCTGTCTGCGGTCGTTGCCGGCATGTTACCAGACCCGCCACCTTGATTGCCTGGCGATCCGGCAACTGTTGCAGATGCTGCGCCGTACTGACCTGATAATTATTCAGATGGTCGCGCCACAGGCAAAGCGGATGACGTCGCAATGTCAATCCGGTCTGATTGTAGTCAGCCATGATGTCCTGCGCTTCGGTAGGCCGTGGCAACATCAACGCGACGGTGCCTGTTCTGGTATCGGATGGAGGGCCAGCACTATTTCTGACAGCTTCAAATAACGGTGGCAACTGCTCTACACCACGGGCATCCCAGAACGCACGATGACGATCGCCAGCCAGACTCTTCAGTGCATCGGCTGCCGCCAGGCTGTCCCGATCACGCTGATTCAGGCCCGTGCGCCGCACAAGATCTGCTACATCCGTGAATACCTGTTGGACTCTTGCCTGCAATATCATCTCACTGCCGGTCGCGGACAGTCCGCTGACCATGCGCAACCCCAGCCGCACCGATCTGGCTTGTAACGCTCCCGGCTCCAGCGTGCAATCATGCTCACTGAACAGCACATCCACCGGCAACACTGTCACGCCATGGCGGCGGGCATCCTGTACCAGCTGCGCCGGCGCATAAAACCCCATTGGCTGACTGTTAAGCAAGGCGCATAAAAATTGTGCCGGATAGTGGCATTTGAGCCACGCGGAGACATAGGCCAGCAGCGCAAAACTGGCCGAATGCGATTCCGGGAAGCCATAGTCGCCAAACCCCTTGATCTGCTGGTATATCTGTTCAGCAAAACTTTTTTCATAACCCCGCGCCAGCATGCCAGCGATAATTTTTTCACGAAAAGGCTCCAGGCCTCCTTTGCGTTTCCAGGCAGCCATCGCCCGCCTCAGCTGGTCCGCTTCACCACCACTGAACCCGGCTGCAACCATGGCTATCTGCATAACCTGTTCCTGAAAAATAGGCACGCCCAGTGTTCGCTGAAGCACACTTTTTACTGCCTGGCTGGGATAGGTAACCACCTCCCGGCCCTGTCTTCGCATCAGGTAGGGATGGACCATGTCACCCTGAATAGGGCCGGGTCGCACAATTGCAATCTGCACGACCAGATCATAGTAGTTATCGGGCCTGAGTCGCGGCAGCATGCTCATCTGGGCTCGCGATTCGATCTGAAAAACACCCACCGTATCTGCATCGCTGATCATCCGGTACACCACCGCATCTTCGGCAGGGACATCCGTCAACAGCAGCTCTTTGCCGTTTGTTTCAGAAACAAGTGCCAGCGACTTCCGGATAGCCGTCAGCATGCCAAGCGCCAGCACATCCACTTTCAACAGTCCCAATGCCTCCAGATCATCCTTTTCCCACTGAATCACCGTGCGATCCGGCATACTGGCATTTTCCACTGGCACCAGTTCCGACAAAGGCCCTTCGCTGATCACAAAACCGCCGACATGTTGTGACAGATGTCGGGGGAATCCGGTAATCTGCTGTACCAGAAACACCAGTTGTTTCAGCTGCACAGGAGGCAGTGCCGGCACCTCAATCGGTACCAGATTGCCTTCGCTGTCACTGCGCAGGCAGTTCAACAGTTCGTCGGTCTGAGCAGCGTCCAGCCCCAGCGCCTTGCCCACATCGCGGATAGCGCTGCGTCGGCGATAACAGATAACCGTGGCAGCAAGCGCTGCCCGATGACGACCGTATTTTGTGTAGATATACTGAATGACCTCTTCGCGACGCTCGTGCTCAAAGTCCACATCAATATCGGGTGGCTCATCACGCTCCTTTGACAGGAAGCGCTCAAACAGCAACTGCATCCGCGCCGGATCTACGGCGGTTATACCCAGACAGTAACAGACCGCCGAGTTGGCAGCTGAACCTCTGCCCTGACATAAAATACCCCGGCTGCGAGCGAACACCACAATATCATGCACCGTCAGGAAAAAGTGTTCGTACGCCAGTTCGGCAATCAATGTCAGTTCTTTTTCGACCAGCGTCAACACCGTTTCCGGCACCCCTGCCGGCCAATGTCTGTTCATGCCCTGGAAAGTCAGATGCCGTAGCCAGCTACTGGCAGAATGATCGGCTGGCACCAGCTCCCGCGGGTACTCATAACGCAGCTCTGATAGTGAGAAATGGCACTTGCCGGATATTTTCACTGCTTCCGCCAGCCAGGTTGCCGGGAACAGCCGGCTCAGGGTTGAACGACTGCGCAGAAACTGTTGTGCATTTGGTGGCAGATCAAAACCCAGATCCGCTACCGCCTTCCCCAGCCTTATGGCCACCAGAGTGTCGCGCAGCGCACGCCGTGATGGATGATGCATGGTTGCGCCACCGGTGGCACAGACCGGTACCCCGGTGTGTTGCGACAACTGCACTAACGCCTGATACTTTTCCCGGTCATCAGCGTCCAGGAAAAACTGCGCTGCAATCCACAACCGCTGCGCAAAAATACCGGATAACCACATCAGGCTTTGGCTGGCAGCCTGCTCACAATAATGACTACTGAACTCCTGTACCGGTGGCACCCACAGCAGCAGGCAGCAATCTAACGACATCTGTTCCAGCATATCCCGGGTCAGACGATAGTGTCCCTTGGCGGCATCACGTCGTGCCCGGGTAATCAGTGCACTGAGCTGGCCATAGGCCCGGCGATCGGGAGCCAGCAACACAATGTGCAGGCCGTCGTCAGTGTGAAACTCGCTTCCGACGATCAATCTGATATGTTGCCCTTGCGCAGTTGCCGCTTTGACAGCACTGTAGGCACGTACTATGCCCGCCAGCGAGCACTCGTCCGTCAACGCCAGTGCCTGGTAGCCAAGCGCCAGCGCACGATTGACCAGCTCCTCCGGAAACGAGGCGCCACGCAGAAAACTGTAATTACTCAGACAGTGCAGCTCCGCATAGGCCGGGGCACAGGCGGTACTGAACAGATCATCAGGGAGAGGTTGCATAAAAAAACACCGGCGGAATACTGTTTATATATACAGTATTCTGCCGGTGTTTTAAAGCACTGGTTTATTCTCAGTGAATAGGAGAAATACCATCGCCGATCGGGTCGCCCGGCGCACGCAGGTGGCCGTAGATCAGTTCTTCGACAAATTCCACACATTTGAATTCAAGCAATTGCATGTTTTCGTCCTGGTGACGGTACAGCTTCATGCTGATGGTCCAGGGACGTTCATACACGTTGGGATCATTAATGGTTGCAGAATAGTCAATTGTATTGGCATCAATCAGGGTGTAACGCTCCTGAACGTGCATGTCCCAGCCACTGTGGAAGTTACCGGACCGGTCAAACCAGGTATCCGGCATCTGACCCATGACGTCAATGACCAGAGTGTCACCATCCCATGAGCCTACGTTGGTGCCCATCCAGGCATCAACCTGAGGTTCCATGTCAGGCTTGTCCATATGCACAATACGATCCGCGCCGGCAAACTGATAGGACAGCAGGGTCGCTGTAGGCGACTGGAAAATCTGGAACGGGTACGGTTGATAGGTTGCACGCGGCACACCCGGCAGCTTGCACTGGGTTGCCGGATCACGCTCCAGCCAGTTACGCTGGTTTTCTTCCTTGATTGCACGCTGCCCGTCCCTGTAAGGGAGCATGCCGCCTTCAACAACTCCCATCCCTGGTGGCACCGCCAGATGCGCACCGGCAGCCAGCGCAGCCAATGGCCCATGACGTGCCTCATGCGGCTCCAGATCCCAGTAAGCAGCATTCATGGATTGCCAGATACCGTTAAAGTTCGGCTTGCCATCGGGTGTGCGCGGAATTTCAGTACGCGAAGCATTTTGGGCTTCAGTGACATCCTGACTCAACCAGAACACGCTAACGGCAGCGGCCGTTGCCGCAACGGCAAAAAAAGTCTTAAATTGTGTTTTCATGAAAAACCTTATTTTCTCTGTTTAGCGAATCGCACGGTTGTTGTCGTAATCCCAGGTGCCATCTTCCACACGCTGACCCTGCAGAATATTGACCATGCCATAGTTGCCTTCATGGCAGGCATATTCAAAAATTTCATCGTCAGTCTGGAACATCGCGACCACGGCTGTCAGCTTGTCTTCATAGGCCAGCGGATCAATGACGGTAAATTCATAGTCAACCACCGAGTCGCTGCGGCGGGTGAATTTTTCGATCAGCGTTTTATTGGAGCCAACACCCACTCCACGGAACGACTGCGTTTTGGCATTGAAGTTTTTGGTTTCAACAACCAGCGTATCACCTTCATACCAGCCGATGGAGTCACCGGTCCATTGCGTGATATTTTCCGGAATATGTTCCTGGTTAAGTCGCACAATACGGGCTTCATGAATCATCTCGTTGAAAATCACAAAATGATCATCCGTCTGGAACAGCTGTACGTTGTTGTTGTACATGCTCGGCATGAAAGGTGGGACAGAATTGAAACCCAGCAGGCAGCGTTCGGAAATACCTCGATCCTCAGGACCGTCTTTGCCGATACCACCAACAGCAACCCGTACCGGACGCTCACCGTTGTAGTCAGGACCCAGGCCACCAAATGCAATCGGCGCGCCAGGAACCCTGGCAGGCATGCGGCCATTTTCAGGATAGATAAGCATGGACGTGCGCAGGTTTACATCAATCGGCAGACCTTCTACCCAGAACTGGTTGTAACCACCCACACCACCTTGCGAGGACTGACCATCGCTGGCAGCTGCGGCGGCGGCTGCGGCCTCATCGCGGGCAATGACTTCTTCGGGGGTGTAAAACTGACGGTCGCCATATTCGCGTGGCCGTTCCAGCGGGGTGTTGGAGCTGAAATTGAACACGCCGCGCAGATCGGGTTGACCCCATTCATTGCGGGGGGCGACATAGTTATCATCTGCCATGGAGCTTTGAACGGCTGTCAGCGCTACACCGCCAGCCACCACAGCCGCCACAGCCGCCGATAAAAAATACTGTTTTTTCACGTTAGTCTCCTCAGAGAATGGTAACAACTATTTAATAACTACTATTTAAAAATCAGTGATGTCAGCGTTCCATACGATGTCAATTTTTCAGGACCCGCTGAGCATAAGAGCAGTAATCAGGGATCAAGCAGGGTAATCCAGCCCTCAACAAAGTTCAAGTCTGCCCCACCTGTGACCCGATATAAAGACAGTTTCAGACGTCAGATGGTGCGTATAATACGCTGCTTTTATGATCCGGGCTCAAACAGTTTAAGTAGCCTGGCAGATTTTGACCGGAGATCCACATGATTCGTTACTCACTGCTCGATCTGGCGCCCATCACCCAAGGCAGTGGCGCCAGGCAGGCACTGCACAATTCAAGAAGCCTTGCGCAAGAGGCCGAGCGCTGCGGGTACCACCGTTTCTGGCTGGCAGAACACCACAACATGACCGGGATAGCCAGTGCCGCCACATCAGTGGTTATTGGTTATGTCGCAGAAGGCACGTCGCAAATCAGAGTGGGTTCCGGAGGCATCATGCTGCCCAACCACGCACCACTGATGGTGGCAGAGCAGTTTGGCACGCTGGCGGCGCTGTATCCGGGCCGCATAGATCTCGGTCTGGGTCGTGCGCCCGGTACCGATTCACTGACCATGCAGGCACTGCGGCGCTATCACGACAGCGTAGATCAGTTCCCCAAAGACGTACAGGAGCTCCAGCACTATTTCCGTGCTGCTACTCCCGGCCAGGCAGTCCGCGCGGTACCCGGAGAGGGTCTTGAAGTGCCGTTGTGGCTGTTGGGCTCCAGTCTGTTCAGCGCGCAACTCGCCGCAGCGCTTGGGCTGCCGTTTGCGTTCGCATCTCATTTTGCCCCGGACTACCTGATGCAGGCACTGGACACCTATCGCACCCGATTCCGCCCGTCAGAGCAACTGGCAGAACCTTACTGTATGGCCGCCATCCCCATGTATGCCGCCAACACAGAAGAGGAGGCCCGATTTCTGCTGAGCTCGGTTCAGCAGCAGTTCATTGCCCTGCGCCGGGGCACACCCGGCCCGCTCAAACCACCGGTACACAACATTGAGCAGCAATTCAGCCCGGCCGAACTTGCCGCCGCCTCACATGCGCTGGGCGAAGCCGTGATTGGCAATCCCGGGCAGGTTCGGGCGGGCATCAGGGCATTTATCGACCGCACTGGCGTGAACGAGATCATGTTCAGCGCACATATTTTTGATCACGACAAACGCCTTGACTGCATTCGTATTGCTGCTATGGCGTGCGACGCCACACCGACACCTGACTGACCACATACTCATACTTGCGCCGGTGCTCACGTATCATGAACGGCAGATCCTGATGGTGGATCAGTTCGAATCCGGGCAGCAACTCGCCCAGTCGGGCCAGCGTTGCCATGCTGTCAGGCGCATCGATAAAAGCATCAGGTGGCGTGTACTGTTCCATCCAGGTATTCGGTGATGCCATCACCAATATGCCACCAATGGCCAGCGGTGAGCGCTCACCCACAAACTGTCTCAGGCAGGCCGCCGGATCAGGCATGCGGCACAACAGGTTGCTCATCAGCACAGCATTGTAGGCTCCCGGCGTGCTCAGGCCGGAAGCGCTGAGATTACCCGCATCGCCGGTCACAAAACTCACCCGCTCACGGTCAATATCGCTGGCAACCCTTGCAACCATGGGCGTGAGGTGACGACCACTCTCCAGTCGCTGATAAGCCAGGCTGCCCTGAGTTTGCATTAACCGGGCGGCCCGCACAAAGGATTCACTGAAATCCAGCCCGACGACCGTGTCAAAATGCCGTGCCAGCTCAAAACTCGCCCGTCCCACCGCGCAGCCAAGATCCAGCACCGCATTATGCTGCCCGGCATGACGGGTCACCAGATCTGCCATGGTCTCCATAAACGGTTGAGTATCGGGGTGTCCCGTCTGCACAACAATTTCTTCATCACGCTGTTGAGCCTGAGTGCCCCAGTGAAACAGCATATACTGGTTCAGCAGGGCATCCGTTTCATAGCGCTGCCCGCCATCCGGCAACGGTTGTTCACTCTGTACAAGCCGGAAACCGGCGTGCTGAAAGAAGTGCGGGCGGAAGTGGAAGCGCGCCCAGATGCTGGCTTCATCACCTGTGCTGATGAACGAACCGCCCAGTATCATCTGATGCTCATCGTCAAAACATGGCGTACTGAAATCCACATAATGGGGATGTATCGCAAACCCGGGCAGAGGATGGAAGGTGTCCTCACACCACTGCCAGACATTGCCGAGAACATCCTGAAAACCCGCCTTGTTTGCGGCATATTTTTCTACCGGCCCTTCACTGCCGCAATGCAGATTGTGGTTGATTAAGCGGGTGTCTGCCGGCACCGTGTGCATGACCGGATCATCGCGCAACGTGTCATCCCGCATTGCCAGATGCTCTTTTTCCAGCAGCAAGCGGTAGGGGCTTCTGACGCCGTCTCGCTCCGCACGCCAGGCGCAATAGGCTTTGGCCTCAAAATAATTAACCACCGCCGGCCAGTCCCACTGCATTGGCACCTCGGAGAATATGGTGCGCAACCGGTACTGATGCGATCCGACCGGACCGTCCTGCACCCAGAACGTGGGCCAGCGGGTGTTGCGGAAGCGACGCCACTGCCAGCCGTCCCTGCTCCAGAATTTCTCCTCCAGATAGGCACCCGAACTGACGAATTCGTAGAACTCACCGTTACTGATCAGCCGCTTACTGGCACGAAAAGCATCAACGTTGCGCTCATCATGGCCGTATTCATTATCCCAGCCAAACGTGGGCCATTGCTCTGGCTTGCCCAGGGTCACTGTTGTTGCCTGCACCTCTATCAGCGGATTCTCCGCAGGATAATGCAGGCCGGCCACCGGCCGGACAAACGCCTCAGCCGTCCCATCAGCGGCGCTTTCCGCCAACGGCAAAGCCGGCCAGTGAACCGGCGACTGAAGATACTTAAGTGGCAACTCGCGCATCAGCACAGAGGAGGTTTCAAGATGGATGCGTTCGTGCTCAAAACACATGACCAGTGCCCAGCCGGGACTGTCCATGGTGATGGGTGCGTTCAGTGCCGGATGGTTACGAATTACATCATTGACTATGTCATAAACCTTGCTGCGATAGTCTCTGGCCTCGGCAACCGTCGGCCAGATATCCTGTTCTCCATCATGCAGATCATCCCAGCTCATTTCGTCAACGCCGGTTTCAAACAATGCCTCAAAATGGCGATTGACAGGCTCACTGATCAAACCTGCCACCAGCAGTTTGTTGATATAAAAACTCACCGGGTGCACATAATAAAAAATCAGCGGGTGTCGCGTCTTGTGGTACGGTCGCACAAAATACGCCTGCTCACTGACCAGCGCGGAAAACAGCGTTTCGGTCAGCTGCCAGGTGTTATAAAAGTACGCCAGCAGCGCTTCGCGGCCTCCCCGGATATTCAGTAACGGCAAACTGGCGGCGCAACCATTCGCCCAGCCCGGCTCGGACTGCGGAGCACCCGTATTGTTGTTGGTTAGGGGAATTCGTTTGGGAGACTTGGTCTCGGCGAAAGCCTGACTCATGTGCATAATTCCTGTCGTCTTTTATTCCATTACTCTGATACGGTTTTCAGCTTGCCGCGCAGATCGTGTAGACTTCGTGACTCACTTGTATATTACAGCATTAAAACTGGAGGATCAGTTCCTTGCGCAGCAAACTTCCTGACACAGGCACTACCATCTTCACCGTCATGACGAGAATGGCACAGCAGCATAATGCCATCAATCTGTCTCAGGGTTTTCCCGATTTTGATTGCCCGCAGGCACTGCGCGATCGCGTTACATTCTATCTGAATGACCGACGCAACCAATATGCTGCCATGACCGGCGTGGCTGAGTTGCGTGAACAGATAGCCCGGAAAATTCAAGTCTTATACGGCTGCACGGCTGATGCGGATCAGGAGATTACCGTGACATCCGGCGCTACCGAGGCACTCTTCGATGCCATTCAGGCCTGCGTTAGTACAGACGATGAAGTGATCATGTTTGATCCGGCCTATGACTCATATGATCCGGCTGTACGGCTGGCTGGCGGTGTGCCGGTGCATATTCCGCTGTTGCTGCCCGAGTTCAGGATTGACTGGCAGCGCCTGGCTGATGCGATTAATCCAAAAACCCGCCTGATCATCATCAATTCTCCGCACAATCCAAGTGGCTCAATACTTGGCCGGCAGGACCTGGATTCGCTGGCAGAACTGATTCGCGAGCGCGACATACTGGTGCTGTCGGATGAAGTTTACGAGCATATGGTGTTTGATGGCGGACAACATGAAAGCGTTCTGCGTCATGCTGAATTGCGGCAGAAGAGTTTTGCTGTATTCTCGTTTGGTAAAACCTATCACGCCACCGGCTGGAAAGCGGCGTACTGTGTCGCTCCGCCAGAATTGACCACAGAGTTTCGCAAGATACATCAGTTTGTCACGTTTACCTCGACCAGCTTTATCCAATACGCCATTGCCGATTTTATGCGTGACTGCCCACAACACCACCTGGAGCTGCCCGCCTTTTATCAGGAAAAACGCGACACTTTTAATGCCCTGCTTGAGCCATCGCGATTTACTTTCACGCCCTCCGCGGGGACCTACTTTCAGTGTGTTGACTATAGCGCCATCAGTGACAAACCCGACATGGAGTTTGTTGCGTGGCTTTGTCAGGAAAAAGGCGTTGCGACCATACCTTTATCGCCTTTCTACGCACAAGCGCCGGATTCACGGGTCATCCGTTTTTGTTTCTGCAAGGATGACAGTACGCTGCAACAGGCAGCAGACATTCTGAATCAGCTGTGATCGGGACAGTGCCATCGGAACCGTACAAGTGATGAACAACGAACAGGCATCCGCACTGCTGACGCAAATCCGGCAGTGGTCACAGGAGCTGGGATTTCAGCAACTGGCTGTCTCCGATATTGATCTGAGCGCCTATCAGCCGCATCTGGACGGCTGGCTGGCGCGCAATTTTCATGGCGAAATGGATTACATGCTGCGTCACCGTGATCTGCGGCTGGCGCCGGATCTGCTTCATCCGGACACTATCAGGGTCATCAGTGTCCGCATGGATTATAGCCTTTCAAAGGAGCAATCGCTTACTCCGCTCAGGCAGAAGGAAAAAGCCTATGTCTCACGGTACGCGCGCGGGCGCGACTATCACAAGCTGATTCGCAAGCGCCTGCAACAACTGGCCGAACGTATTGGTGCCGAGGCGGGCCCGTTCGGTTACCGGGCATTTGTAGACAGTGCGCCAGTGCTCGAGCGCGCTCTGGCGGAAAAGGCCGGACTGGGCTGGATTGGCAAGAACACCATGCTGCTGAACAAACAGGCCGGCTCCTGGTTTTTCCTGGGTGAGCTGTTTACCGATTTGCCATTACCGGCAGATCAGCCGGTCAGTGCGCATTGTGGCAGTTGCACAGCCTGCATTGATATCTGCCCGACGCAGGCTTTTGCCGGCCCCAATCAATTGGACGCCAGACGTTGTATTTCCTATCTTACTATTGAGTTAAAGGGTTCCATTCCGCCGGAACTGCGACCAATGATGGGCAATCGGGTGTTTGGTTGTGATGATTGCCAACTGATCTGTCCATGGAATAAATTCAGCCAGCCAAGCGGCGAGGTTGATTTTTCGCCCCGACACGGTCTGGACAACAGCGATCTGAGTGAGCTGTTCATGTGGAGCGAAGAACAATTCATGGACAGAACCGCCGGCTCAGCTATTCGTCGGACAGGTTATGAAGGCTGGCTTCGCAATCTGGCGGTGGGCCTGGGCAATGCCCCGACCACAATTGCCGTGACCGAAGCTCTCAAGGCACGCGCTGAACACCCATCAGCACTGGTACGCGAACATGTCGCCTGGGCTTTACAGCAGCACGGGCTCTAGCGTCACAGCCTGAAAAAGTGCTCCCGGTAGTACTTCAGCTCATTGACCGAGTCACGAATGTCATCCATTGCCTGGTGAGTGCCTTTTTTGTCAAAGCCTCCCGGCAATTCAGGGCGCCAGCGTCTGGCAAGTTCCTTGACTGTGCTGACATCCAGATTACGATAGTGGAAAAACGCCTCCAGGTGGGGCATGTACCGGACCATAAAACGGCGATCCTGGTGCACACTGTTGCCACACATGGGAGAGCTGCCGGAATCGGCATACTGACGCAGGAACTCGAGTGTCTGCCGCTCGGCCTCTGCGTCATCCAGTTTGCTGCGCCGGACACGCTCAACAAGCCCGGATTCTCCATGGGTACGTTGATTCCATTCATCCATGGCAGCCAGCGCTGAGTCACTCTGATGGACTGCCAGCACCGGCCCCTCTGCCAGAATATTCAGCTCAGCGTCGGTAATCAGTGTAGCAACTTCGATGATACGGTCGGTTTCCGGTTCCAGCCCGGTCATTTCCATATCTATCCAGATCAGGGTTTTACTTTTATCCAGTTGTTGAACAGACATTGCTGACTACCACACTATTTATTGAATAAGAAAAGGAAGAGGTTCCACGGCGTCGCCATTGTAATAGAATGCCAGTCCATGGCCAAACGACGACTTAATCAACACCAGCTGCGCCGCATTGACAGTCAACAACAGGAGCGCGGCAAACGCGCTTCGCGTCCTGATGCTGTCAAACCCGGACCGCTGGATCATCACCCAGCCGGCGAAGAGCTGCAAGGGCTGATTGTATGCCACTACGGACAGCAACTGGATGTGGAAGCCCTGGAAGGCGAACATACCGGCACGGTGCTGCGCTGCCACCAGCGCAGTAATCTGCCGGCGCTGGTTACCGGCGACAGGGTCATCTGGCAGGCTGACGGCGACACCACAGGGGTTATTGTTGCCCAGATGCCCAGACACTCGGCGATGAGCCGACCCAACAATCGCGGAGAGTTGCGCGCCATTGCCGCCAATATTGATTGTGTGGTGGTTGTGCTGGCGCCACTGCCCGAGCCATTCGGCAACCTGATTGACCGTTATCTGGTGGCCATTGAGCGCCAACAGCTGCGCCCCCTGATTCTGCTGAACAAGGTTGATCTGCTCACCAACGCTGACAATCAGGCAGCCATCATCGCCCTATTGGCCCGCTATCGCCGAATAGGTTATGAAACGCTGTCGGTTTCCTGCCGGACAGGGGATGGTATTGACACCGTCAAATCAACACTGGCACAACAGACTGTCGTATTTGTCGGCCAGTCCGGGGTTGGCAAGTCCTCACTTATAAACATGTTGCGCGGGATCAGCGATGAAAACGCAGAGGCTGATGCCGCTAGCGTTGGCAGTCTGTCGATCGGTCATGAAAAAGGCACCCACACGACCACTGCCACCAAACTTTATCACTTACCGGGCAGTGGTGATCTGGTGGACTCACCGGGTATTCGCGAGTTCGGGCTCTGGCATATAGAACCGGATCAGCTGATGGATGGATTTATCGAATTTCGTCCGTATGCCGGTCAATGCCGATTTCGTGACTGCCACCACAAGAGCGAACCCGGGTGTGCCCTGAGGGCCGCCGCAGCCAGGGGAGACATCGACCCGTTGCGACTGGACAGTTATCACCAGATATTGCAAAGCCTGACATCTGCCCGCTAACCTTATTTTCAGGAGCAAGCCCTGTCAGAAGATCTCTGGCAACGGGCCATCCGGCAACGCAGAAGCTGGTGGTTCGATACCTGTCTCCTCGGATTCCCGGGTATTTTCACTCAGACGGCGTTCGGCAAGATCATTTAACACCATGATGACTATGCGCCTGTTCGCCTGGTCTTCCGGACTGTCTTCCAATAGCGGTATGGACGACCCCATACCGATTATCTGAGCAAACTTTTCATAAGGCAATCCGCCCTCAACCAGCGCACGACGGGCGGCATTGGCGCGATCCGAAGACAGTTCCCAATTGGTATACTCACCGCCGTTGGAGCCAAAAGGCACACTGTCAGTATGCCCGTAGATACTCACTTTGTTCGGAACCCCGTCAAGAATCTGTGCCATCGACCAGAGCACCTGGCGCGCATAGGGCATCATGTCGCTGGAACCCAGATTAAACACCGGCCGATTCTCGCGATCGGTAATCTGGATACTCAATCCATCTGCAGTCAACTCGATTGAGGCCGCGTCATTGAACCATTCAAATTCCTGATTCCCGGCGACCAGTTCTTCGATCTGCCCCCGGACACTGTCCAGCATTTCTATCTGACGCAGGCGCGCCAACTCAATCGCTTCGGGATTTTCGAGGTCTTCAGCTGACTCCACATTCTGATCCTGGTCTTCCTGCACCAGCGCAAGATTCAGACCCTGATTGGCAACGCTGAGCGGGCGACCTCCCAGATCAAGCACATAGGGCGTGCCGCCGTCTCCCGAGTTCGCAAGGCTGCGCGGGTCAGAGAAGTAGCCGGCAATGACCATTTTCTCGAGATCAGTGGTGCTTTCTATCAGCCACAGCACCAGGAAAAATGCCATCAACGCGAGTGCAAAATCGGCAAAGGCGATCTTCCACGCACCACCATGGTGACCACCACCACTTTTCTTGATGCGTCTGATGACAATTGTCTGTTCTGATTTTTCCAAAGTCTGACTCGTTATTTATTAATCATCAAAATCAACGGCTGCGAATATGCTCATCCAGTTCGGTGAAACTGGGGCGATCTCCCGAATATAGGGTCTTGCGGGCAAATTCAACGGCCAGTTGCGGCGGCAAACCATTGGATGTGGCAACAATTGCAGCCTTGATACACTCAAACATCTTGATTTCTGCATCAGCCACTTCCTGCAACCGGTTGGCCATCGGGCCGATAAAGCCGTAAGCAACAAAAATACCTACAAAGGTACCGACCAGTGCCGCTGCCACACTTTTGCCCAGCTCATCCGGTGGACCACCCAGTTTTTGCATGGTGATCACAATTCCCAGAATCGCCGCAACAATACCAAAACCGGGCAAGCCGTCGGCTATCCGGTTCACCGCGTGTGAAGATTCGCTCAGCTCGTGCATCTGGGTTTCTATTTCGTTGTCGATCATGGCTTCAATTTCATGAGGAGCCAGATTACTGGTAGTCATGATGCGCAGGTTATCTGTCAGAAACTCGATAATGCGATCATTTTTCAGCAGGGCCGGGTATTGCGTAAAAATGCCACTTTCTGCCGGCACTTCTAT
Source organism: uncultured Pseudohongiella sp. (assembly GCA_963974875.1). Taxonomy (GTDB): domain Bacteria; phylum Pseudomonadota; class Gammaproteobacteria; order Pseudomonadales; family Pseudohongiellaceae; genus Pseudohongiella. The sequence goes on from CAXBER010000001.1 coordinate 207,420, forward strand.
ATCTGCTTCAATTGCCATCATGCCTTCACGACGCGCCTTGTTAAACAGATCAAACAAAAGTCCCAGCAGGTCAAGATAGGTTTTTTCGCTGGTCGCCTGACCAAATATCGCCCGCGGCAGACGTTTGGCTGTTTCCTTCACGGTGTGCATGCTGTTGGCGATCAGGAAGGCACCAAAGGCGGCCCCCAAAATGATTATGAACTCTGAAGGTTGCCACAAAACCCCGAGAATACCGCCGTGCATGATATAACCGCCGGCTACACTACCGACAACAACCAGCGCTCCAATGATGAACAACATGACCCGTGAATCCTCCAGGGTAAAACTCTGCTACTTCGTCCTTATTACATCGGACAGATATACAAAATCATTAGCCCTGAGTTGATTTCCAGGCAAAACTTGTCAGTTCAGGCCGCCTTGTTTAAGCTTGTCCGCCCTGAGCTACTCAAGGAACTGACGCCTGACCATGAAAGATTCACTGTTTATCCTGATGCAGTACCTGCTGCCGCAACATCTGCTGTCCCGGTGTGCCGGCAAACTTGCGGACTGCAAACTGACAACCATCAAGAACCCGTTCATTCGCTGGTTTGTGTCGCGATATCAAGTGGATATGTCCCAGGCTGCAGAAACCGATCCGACCGCCTACCCCAGTTTTAATGCGTTTTTCACCCGCACCCTGCGGCAGGATGCCCGACCGCTGCCTGCTGACGAAAATGTCATCGTCAGCCCGGCCGATGGCATCATCAGCCAGATTGGTGCAGTCGAAGAGGGCAGACTGTTGCAGGCCAAGGGCCGGGACTTCAGCGTGCAGGCACTGCTCGGAGGAGATCTGGCGCTTGCCGAGGAGTTTCAGGGGGGTAATTTTGCGACCATCTATTTATCACCCCGCGACTACCACCGCGTGCACATGCCAATGGCGGGCACCCTTCGTCAAATGATTTATGTGCCGGGCAAACTGTTTTCAGTCAATCAACTGACCAGTCAGCGGGTTGATGGGCTTTTTGCGCGCAATGAACGGGCTGTCTGCATCTTTGACACTGACGCAGGGCCCATGGCATTGGTGCTGGTCGGAGCAATGATTGTTGCCGGTATCGAGACCGTCTGGTCAGGTCAGGTGGCACCGGCGCCGCATGGCCTGATGCGCACTGAATATAACCTGCAAACCCCGCCGGTGCAGATTGCCCGCGGGGCAGAAATGGGTCGATTCAAACTGGGCTCCACTGTCATTGCTGTATTTGGCCCGGGTATGATCTCACTAAAAAAACACTTCTCTGCCGTCGATGCGGTTAAAATGGGGAGCCCACTGGGCAGCACCCTTTCTGATCATGGAAATTGAATATGAGTAAATTTGAAAATGTCACGGTTGTAAAAGCTGCCAATATCTATTTTGACGGCAACGTCACCAGCCGCGTCATCGAGTTCGGTAATGGCGATGTAAAAACACTCGGCATCATGATGCCCGGCGAGTATCGTTTTGGCACCGATAAAAAAGAAATTATGGAAATTATGGCCGGTCAGGTGGAGGTACTACTGCCGGGCGAGGATCTGTGGCGCAAGATCAGCGGTGGTGACAGTTTTGAAGTACCCGCCGACTCGGCATTTGACATCAAGGTACTGACTGTCACCGACTACTGTTGCAGCTATCTGGGCTAGCAGCTCACCAACTGCCTCACGGTCCCAGGAACGTGAGGTAGGCCGCGTTGTCAGTCTCTTCTCTGCAGGGATAGTTGATCAGCCGCAGGAAATCGTCAAACTGACGCTTGTCCTGCGGCGGCACCTGGATACCTACCATTACCCGGCCATAAGCCGCGCCATGATTGCGATAGTGGAACATTGAAATATTCCAGCGTCCGCCGAGCAGGTCAAGGAAGGTCATCAGCGCACCTGGTCGTTCCGGGAATTCAAAACGAAATACCCGCTCGTTCTCAACGGAACGATTGCGCCCGCCAACCATGTGACGGATATGTACTTTGGCCGCCTCGTTTTCTGTCATGTCAAATGCACTCAGCCCCTTTTTTGCCAGCTCATCGAGCAGTGCCTGCCGTCCATGTCTGCCTTCAGCGACCTCGACGCCTACAAAAATCTGTGCCCGCTCAGGATCGCCAAACCGATAATTGAACTCCGTCACATTGCGGCGACCCAAGGTCTGCGAGAACTTTCTGAAACTGCCGGGTTTTTCGTCAATAGTCACCGCCAGCACCGCTTCACGCGTTTCGCCCAGCTCGGCGCGTTCGGCGATGTGTCTCAATCTGTCAAAATTGACATTGGCGCCAGTCACCACCGCCAGCAGGGTCTGATCCTGAACATTTTTATCGCGCACGTATTTTTTAAGGCCAGCGATGGCCAGCGCACCGGCAGGTTCCGTTACCGTGCGTGTATCATCAAAAATGTCCTTGATGGCGGCACACATCTCATCAGTCGTCACGGTAATGACTTCATCCACGCATTCCCGCAGAATCGCAAACGTGTTTTTCCCGACCTGGTTCACTGCAACGCCATCGGCAAACAGGCCAACCTGACTCAATTTAACGCGTCGCCCGGCCTCCAGTGCTGCTTTCAGGCAGGCCGAATCCTCCGCCTCTACGGCAATCATACGGATGTCCGGGCGAATGTATTTGATATACGCCGCCATGCCTGCCATGAGCCCACCACCGCCCACCGGCACAAAAATCGCGTCCAATGGTCCGCTGTGCTGGCGCAGAATTTCCACACCAACGGTACCCTGACCAGCGATTACTTCCTTATCATCAAATGCATGCACAAACGTATAACCGTTTTCCGCCACCAGTCCCATGGCGTATTCCGCAGCATCATTGTAGGTGTCCCCGTGCAGAATCACCTGCGCACCACGGTTTCGCACAGCATCAATCTTGATCGCCGGGGTGGTGACTGGCATGACAATTGTTGTATTGATGCCCAGCGCGTTTCCGGCCAGCGCTATGCCCTGGGCGTGGTTGCCGGCGCTGGCAGCAATAACCCCCTTTGCCGCCGCTTCGGGGCTGAGACCTGACATCTTGTTGTAAGCGCCACGCAGCTTGAAGCTGAAGACCGGTTGCATATCCTCGCGCTTGAGCATGACCGTGTTCTCCAGGCGCCGCGACAACCCAGTCGCCTCATGCACGGGACTCTCAATCGCAACGTCGTAAACTCGTGCGGACAGTATGTCTTTTATGTACTTTTCCATACCTGCAGTCTTCTGTTTGACGATAAGGGCGGAGGCAACAAATGCGGACTACCAATAAATGGGGACGGAGGATATTATGACCGAAGGCACATAATATCCTCCGTCCCCATTTATTGCCACAAGGTAGCGTCATGGACCAGAATGAATTAAAAAAAGCGGTAGCCAAGGCGGCCGCCGACTACGTCAAGAGCCGATTGGATGATCGCAGCATCATAGGTGTGGGCACAGGTTCCACCGCCAATTATTTTATCGAGTACCTGGGCGAATTCAGAGACGATATTTATGCCACTGTCGCCAGCTCGGAAGAAACTGCACGGCGGCTCAAGGCGCTCAATATCGAGGTCATGGATCTGAACTCGGCACCCGAAGTCACCATTTATGTCGATGGCGCCGATGAAGCCAATGAGTATCTGCAATTGATCAAGGGTGGCGGCGGTGCGCTGACCCGGGAAAAAATCATCGCTGCGGTTGCCCGGGAATTTGTCTGCATTGCCGATGGCAGCAAGATGGTTGATGTGCTCGGAACGTTTCCGCTGCCTGTCGAGGTCATTCCGATGGCCAGAAGTCACGTAGGCCGCGAGATCGTCAGACTGGGTGGCGATCCGGTATATCGGGAAGGATTTGTGACAGACAACGGAAACATTATAATCGACATTCATAACATGAATATCGTCGATCCACGCACAGTAGAGCAACAGCTCAATCAGATCACTGGCGTAGTCACCAATGGCCTGTTTGCTGTTCGTCCGGCAGACAAGCTTATTCTGGGGACAAAAGATGGCCTCAGAACTTTAACAGCCTGATCGCGCCGATGTTTAAACGACTGCGGCTTGAATAAAAAAACGCAGGGTTTTCACACCCTGCGTTTTTGTATTACAGGGGATTTACGTTTTCCGCCTGAGGGCCTTTCTGGCCTTGAGTCACTTCCATCGTGACCTTCTGACCTTCGTGCAGCGTTTTTCTTCCAGTACCGTTAATGGCACTAAAATGGACGAATACGTCCTTTCCACCTTCCTGCTCAATGAAACCGAAACCTTTCTCGTCATTGAACCACTTAACGGTACCTTCTACTTGCTGTGACATATTGCTCTCTTGCTCTTTCCAAGGGATTCGCCAGAAATCATTCCCAGCACTTCCCATTATTTATTAACACAGTTGACAAATGTGGCAACTGCTGGAGCCAACACCGACTCCTCAAAGCAGTGTACCGCCTTATTTTGCCGCTGGGAATACAGTTTCACTCGAAAACTTGCGAAAACTGTGAAATTGATCGCAATCAACAGCTTCAGTCGAATATCTTGCCCGGATTCATGATGTTCCGGGGATCAAATACCTGCTTTATGGCTTTCATCAGAGCCACTTCAGGCTCACTTCGGCTGTATTGCAGGTAGGCTTTTTTCAGCAGACCAACGCCATGTTCCGCCGAGACACTCCCACCATAATGTTTGACCGTCGCAAATATATCGTTGCTGACCTCTCCGCACTGGCGGAAAAAGTCCGCTTTGGTCACAGCATCGGGCTTCAGAATATTCAGGTGTACGTTGCCATCACCGATATGCCCGAACCAGATAATCTCGAAATCCGGATACTGTGACGTGACAATCTCATCCACTTCCCTGAGAAATGCCGGTACTTTGGAAACCTGAACTGAAATATCATTCTTGTATGGCGTAAAACGGGAAATCGTTTCCGAAATATCCTCGCGCAGCCGCCACAGATTTTTCGCCTGTGCAGTATTCTGGCTCATCGTGCCATCCAGCACCCATCCCTGCTCCAGACAATGCTCAAAGACCGACATTGCAGCATCCATTACCGCTTCGCTGGTATTCTCAAACTCGATCAGCGCATAAAAATTGCCTTCAGTTGCAAACGGACGCGGCAACCCTTTTTCCGCCATTACATGCCGCAGGGCCTTTTCCGAGAAAAATTCAAATGCATTGATGCCAATCGCAGCCTGAAACGCCTGCAGAACCGGCATTGTCGCTTCCATCTCATCAACTGCCAGTACCAGCACAGTGGGATCCTTGGGCGCGGCAGTCAGCCCCATGGTCAGTTCAACAATAAACCCCAATGTACCTTCAGAGCCGATAAACAAATGTCGCAGATCATAACCGGTCGCATTTTTGACCAGACCGTGATTAAGTTCCAGTAACTCACCGGTTCCGGTCACCACTTTCATGCCCATCACCCAGTCACGCGTCAGCCCATAACGGATCACCTTGATGCCGCCTGCATTGGTGCCGGCGTTCCCGCCTATCTGGCTGGAACCGGATGAGGCAAAATCAACCGGGTAGAACAGGCCCTTGTCTTCAGCAAACTGTTGCAACTGCCCGGTGATCACCCCTGGCTCGCACACTACCTGGCGATCAACCGGATTAAAATCCAGTATCCTGTTCATACGATCAAATGCGACCACGACTTCGCCATTGGAAGCCACCGCACCGCCACTCAGCCCAGTGCGCCCGCCGGAAGGTACCAACGCAATCTGTTGCTCATTGGCAAACCTGACGAGTGCCTGCACCTCATCGATGGAGCCGGGAAACACTATCGCGGAGGGCGCAGGCTCATAGACCTTGGTCCAGTCCTTGCCAAAAAACTGAAGCGATTCAGCGTCTATTTTGACCCGATCCGGACCCACGATGCCGGCCAGCGAAGTTACCAGAGACTGTTGCATGACACTCATTACCACGATTACCTTTTATGTTACTGACGTCGTTTATGGTAACATAGCGCGCCTTAAACTGGCGCCTCCCACTAATGAGAATTCGCACTGATATGAAACCTACCTCACTGGACAAAAGCAAAATCCGCTTCCTGCTGCTTGAAGGCGTTCACCAGAGTGCCGTCAATACGCTGCATGAAGCCGGCTATACCAATATTGAATACCTGAAAACCTCGCTGCCGGAAGACGAACTGGTAGAAAAGGTAAAGGACGCTCACTTTATCGGTATTCGCTCCCGCACCCAGTTGACCGCTCGCGTATTTGAAGCCGCCAGCAAGCTTCAGGCTGTCGGCTGTTTCTGCATCGGCACCAATCAGGTGGATCTGACTGCGGCGCTGATCAAAGGCGTGCCGGTATTCAATGCTCCGTTCTCAAACACCCGAAGTGTAGCGGAACTGGTGATCGGCCAGATCATTCTGTTGCTGCGTGGTGTCCCGGAAAAAAGCGCACTCGCTCATCGGGGCGTCTGGCAAAAAGTGGCGACCGGTTCTTTTGAAACGCGCGGCAAAAAACTCGGCGTGATTGGGTATGGAAACATCGGCTCACAGCTGAGCGTACTGGCAGAATCGATGGGCATGAAAGTCTATCTGTACGACATCGTTACCAAGTTGCCGCTGGGCAATGCTGTGCAGGTTTCCAGCATCAGGGAACTGATGCAGACCTGTGATGTCATCAGTCTGCATGTACCCGAAACTGCGCAAACAGAAAACATGATCGGCGCAGAGCAGATCAGCTGGATGAAAAAAGGCAGCATACTGATTAACGCCTCGCGTGGTACGGTTGTTGATATCGACGCATTGGCTGCGGCACTGGAATCAGGCCAGCTGACAGGCGCTGCAATTGACGTGTTCCCCGTTGAGCCGCGCTCCAATGATGAGGAATTTGTCTCGCCTTTACGCGCATTTGATAACTGCATCCTGACACCACATGTCGGCGGCAGTACGATGGAAGCTCAGGAGAATATCGGCCTGGAAGTGGCCGAGAAACTTATTCGTTACAGTGACAATGGATCAACCCAGGCGTCTGTCAACTTTCCGGAAGTGGCTTTGCCGTCTCATCCGGGCATGCATCGGCTATTGCATATTCACGAGAACGTGCCGGGTGTCTTGTCTAATATCAACCAGATATTCTCGACCAGCGGTATTAACATCCGCTCCCAGTATCTGCAGACCAATGACAAGATTGGTTATGTGGTGATGGATATAGATGAGGAGGATAGTGATATTGCGCTGGACAGGTTGAATGAGGTTGCCGGGACGATTCGTTGTCGGGTGCTTTGGTAAGCGCCTGGCTCTTTCTTGTCCGTCCCGGAGCGGGTGACGTTAAGCTCGCCCGGGCCACTTCAGCCAGGCGTTTTCCCGGCGCTGCGGAACTCGCCCGGACAAGCCGGGCTCAGACAGTCCTCGCGCTTTTTCGGGAAAACACCTGACTGAAATACGTGGCTTTATCGGGTGAGCTTAACGTCACCCGCTCCGGAACTCAAACCTCCGCCGAGGTGGACGCGCAAACTACAAACGGGCTGTCAATGCAACAATGTTGAGTTGTACAACGGATAGCACAAGGTCCGGCAGGGGGTGGGGCGTGGAGATCAATCAGGCCACGCAGTCTCCTGCGGTCCGGCCCCCGACGGGGCGCGAGGACTGTCTGAGCCCAAAGCCGCGCAGCGGCGACGGCGAGTTCCGCAGCGCCGGGGGCAGGGCTGCAGGAGGTGGCCGATCTCCACGCCCCACCCCCTGCCGGACCGCTCCCCATATACGAGAACAACTACGAGAACAAACTACAGTCCGTACTTATCCGCCATCTGCTCCAGACTGTAAATCTTCCCGATCCGGTCAATCTGTCCGGCCGTACCAAATGCCTCCAGCCTATCCTTCACAATCCCCTTCATCGCCTTGATCGTCGGTATCAGGAACTTTCGCGGATCAAACTCTGACTTGTTTTCCGCCAGAAACCTGCGGACCGCACCCGTCGATGCCAGGCGCAGATCCGTATCAATATTCACCTTGCGCACACCATGTTTAATGCCTTCCTGAATTTCCTCCACTGGCACACCATAGGTTTCAGCAATTTCACCACCGAATTCATTGATGACAGCAAGCCACTCCTGCGGCACTGAAGACGAGCCATGCATAACCAGATGCGTATTGGGAATGCGCGCATGAATCTGCTTGATACGCTCAATCGCGAGAATATCTCCGGTCGGCGGACGGCTGAACTTGTATGCACCATGACTGGTACCTACAGCGATTGCCAGTGCATCCACACCGGTATCCTTAACAAATGATGCGGCCTCTTCAGGGTCAGTCAGCATTTGTTCATGCGTGAGTTTGCCTTCAGCGCCGATACCATCTTCTTCGCCGGCCATACCGGTTTCGAGAGACCCCAGGCATCCGATTTCACCTTCCACGGATACACCGCCCGCGTGCGCCATCTGCACCACAGTGCGGGTCACTTCAACATTGTAGTCATAGTCAGTCGGGGTTTTGCCGTCCACACCCAAAGAGCCGTCCATCATCACTGAAGAAAATCCCAGCTGTATCGAACGCTGACAAACAGCAGGGGATACGCCATGGTCCTGGTGCATCACAATAGGGATATGCGGAAACTCTTCGATGGCAGCGAGAATCAGATGTCGAAGAAATGTTGAACCAGCATACTTTCGCGCACCGGCCGATGCCTGCAGAATGACCGGGCTGTTGACTTCGTTCGCTGCCTCCATGATGGCGCGAACCTGCTCCAGATTATTGACATTGAAAGCCGGCACACCGTAACCGTGTTCTGCCGCATGATCCAGCAGCTGTCGCAAACTGATAAGTGCCATAAATAGATCCTCTTCTAATAGTGCAATCGATTAATGTTCAAGTATCGCAACCGCAGGTAACTCTTCACCCTGAACAAACTCCAGGAAAGCACCACCACCGGTGGAAATGTAAGACACCTGATCCGTAATACCAAATTTGTCTATGGCCTGTATGGTTTCACCACCGCCGGCAATTGAAAACCCCTTGTTTGCGGCGATTGCCCGGGCAACAGCTTCGGTGCCGTTGGCAAAGGCAGGGAACTCAAAGACACCAAGCGGCCCATTCCAGATAATTGTTTTCATGGACGCAATAATTTCCGCCAGCTTTTCTGCCGTTTGCGGCCCGACATCCAGAATCATGTCATCGTCGGCAACATCACCGACCAGCTTTATTGTAGCCGGCGCATCAGCAGCAAACGTTTTTGCCACGACTACATCAACCGGCAACGGGATTGACGTTTTTGCCATCAGCGCTTTCGCAGTGTCCACCAGATCTGTTTCAACCAGTGATTTGCCAACCGGATATCCTGCTGCCAGTAGAAACGTATTGGCGATTCCGCCACCAACAATCAACTGATCGGTTTTTTCCGCCAGACTTTCCAGGACACGTAGTTTGCTGGACACCTTGGCCCCGCCGACAATTGCCAGCATTGGTCGCTCCGGCTTTTTCAGGGCTTTTTCCAGCGCATCCAGCTCGGCCGCCAGCAGCGGACCGGCACAGGCAACAGGCGCAAATCTGGCAACACCATGTGTGCTGGCCTGCGCACGATGAGCGGTACCAAACGCATCCATCACAAACACATCACACAGTGCTGCGTACTGGCGTGACAGTTCATCACTGTTCTTGCCTTCACCCACATTCACGCGGACATTTTCCAGCAACACCAGCTCGCCATCCTGCGGAGCGGCGTTATCCGGATTCTGCAGGTAGTCCTGCACCAGTCGTACGCTGCTGCCCAGCAATTTCTCAAGATGCGCGGCAACCGGCGCCAATGATGACTCCGGCTGATCCGCTATGGGCTTCCCTTCCTCCGGCCTTCCCAGATGAGACATAACCATTAACCTGGCACCGGCGTTCAGTGCCAGTTGCAACGCGGGCAGGGCAGCAACTATTCGTGTGTCATTGGCGACTTTCCCGTCCTTGACCGGCACATTCAGGTCTTCGCGGATCAGCACACGTTTACCGTGCAGATCCAGATCCTGCATCCTTGTGATTTTTTTTGATGATGTAGTCATTAATTCGGTTTACTCCTTGTTTAACTGACAGATGACATTTGCCACATCCAGCATACGGTTAGCGTACGCCCATTCATTGTCAAACCAGGCCAGCACTTTGATCAGATGCTGCCCGCTTACACGGGTCTGGCTCAAATCAACAATGGCCGAACGCAGATCGTGATTAAAATCGCATGACGCCAATGGTTCATCAGTACAGGCCAGCACATTCCGGATCGAATTTTTTGCGGCCGCACGGATGGCATCATTCACAGCCCTTGTCGACGCGTTCTGCCGCACCGTGACAGTCAGGTCGATCGCAGAGACGTTCAGGGTGGGCACCCGCATCGCCTGTGCTGAAAACCGTCCATCCAGATGCGGCAATATACGTCCTATGCCTTTGGCTATCTCGGTATCCACAGGAATAATGGACTGCACAGCACTGCGGGTTTTTCGTAAATCCTGATTGTGATACGCGTCGATTACCGGTTGATCATTCATGGCAGAATGAATCGTTGTAATCACACCATAGTCCAGACCGAAGGCATCATCAAGACACTTGATTACCGGCACCACACAGTTAGTGGTGCAGGAAGCGGCAGACACAATGCGATGCTCCGCACTCAATTGCTGGTGGTTGATGCCATAGACCACCGTAGCATCCACATCACTCTGGGCAGGCTGTGAAAACAGCAGTCTGCCAGCGCCTGCAGTCAGATGTTTTTCTGCCGTGGCACGGTCGCTGAAGCAACCACTGCACTCAAGCACCAGATCAATATCCAGTGCCCTCCAGGGCAGATCTTCTGCCCTGGGCTGCGACAACACCATGACCGGCTGACCATTGACCCGCATCAGATCTGGCGCCTCCAGTACAACCTCACCGGCAAAACGTCCGTGTGTGCTGTCATACCGTGTCAGGTGTGACAGGGTACGGGCGTCCGTCAGGTCATTGACAGCAACTATCTGCATGTCCGGGTAAGCCTGACTTTCATGCAAGGCGCGCAGCACACAGCGGCCTATACGACCATACCCGTTTATTGCCAGCCGAAAAGGCTTAGTCATGGCTTGCTCAGTTTTAAAGGGCTTTTGCTTTTGCCACTACGTTTTCTGCAGTGAATCCGAATTCTTTCATCAGCACCCCGCCCGGTGCCGATTCACCAAAGGTTGTCATCCCGACGACCGCGCCATCCAGACCAACATACTTGTACCAGTAATCTGCAGCAGCCGCTTCGACAGCCAGGCGTTTGCGAACTGCCGCCGGCAGCACCTGTTCGCGATAGGCCGCATCCTGGGCATCAAATACATCAGTTGACGGCATGGAAACCAATCGTGCTTTCGCCCCGCCAGCCTGCAGTTGCCTGACCGCCTCGCGGGCTATTGCCACTTCCGACCCGGTCGCAATCACAATCATCTCAGGCTGGCCCTGACAGTCTTCCAGCACATATCCACCGCGCTCGATGTTCTGCAATTGCTCGGCATCACGTGTTTGATGGGGAAGATTCTGACGGGAAAATACCAGTGATGTCGGACCATTGCGACGCTGCAGGGCCTGCTTCCAGGCAACCGCAGTTTCAACTGCATCGGCAGGTCGCCAGACCGACATATTGGGCGTGGTTCGCAGATTGGCAAGTTGTTCAATGGGCTGGTGCGTTGGACCATCTTCACCCTGACCAATCGAGTCGTGGGTGTAGACATTGATGACCTGCTGCTTCATCAGTGCGCCCATGCGTACAGCATTACGCGCATACTCCATGAAAATCAGGAAGGTGCCGCCAAAGGGAATAAATCCACCGTGCAAGGCTATACCATTCATGATCGCGCTCATGCCGAATTCGCGCACACCGTAATAAATATAGTTGCCATTGGCTTGTTCACTGATTGGCTCACTGCCTTTCCACATGGTCAGGTTGGAGCCCGCCAGATCAGCCGAACCTCCCAGCAACTCCGGCAGAATCTCGCCAAACGCCGCTATCATGTTCTGTGACGCCTTGCGTGAGGCAATTCCCTCGGCCTTTTCATTGGCGGCAGCAATCAGTTTGCCTGCGCACTCATCAAAACGACCAGGCAGTTCACCCTTCAGGCGACGCACCAACTCCATTGCCAGTTCAGGATGGGCCTCCTCGTAGCGTCCCATCTGCTCCTTCCAGCGATTCTCTGCCTGAAACCCGCGCTCGCGTCCGTCCCAGTCCTTTTTGATCGCATCCGGTACTTCAAACGGTGCATGCTCCCAACCCAGTGCCTTGCGGGTTGCCGCCACTTCATCGTCACCCAGCGGCGAACCGTGCACCCCGGCTGTGCCTGACTTGGCCGGCGAACCGAAACCAATCACGGTCTTGCAGCGAATGATGCTCGGGCGTTGTGTGTCTGACTGCGCTGCCTCAATGGCCTTGCTGATCTGCGCAGCATCATGCCCATCCACTGCCAGCACCTGCCAGCCGTAGGACTCAAAACGGCCGGTGGTGTCATCGGTAAACCAGCCTTCAACATCACCGTCGATGGAAATGCCGTTGTCGTCATAGAACACAATCAGCTTGCCCAGTCCCAGAGTGCCTGCCAGCGAGCTGACTTCGTGCGAGACGCCCTCCATCAAACAACCGTCACCGGCAAACACATATGTGAAGTGGTCAATAATCTCGTGATCCGGGCGATTAAACTGCGCAGCCAGAGTCTTTTCGGCTATCGCCATGCCCACAGCGTTGGCCAGGCCCTGTCCCAGAGGACCGGTGGTAGTTTCAACACCAGGGGTATAACCATATTCCGGGTGACCCGGTGTTTTGGAGTGCAGTTGTCTGAAATTCTGCAGCTCGGAGACTGGCAGGTCGTAGCCGGTCAGGTGCAGCAGAGAATAAATCAGCATGGAACCGTGGCCATTTGACAAAACAAAGCGGTCGCGATTGACCCACTGAGGGTTTACCGGATTGTGCGACAGATAGTCATTCCAGAGGACTTCTGCAATATCCGCCATGCCCATCGGGGCGCCTGGGTGACCGGAGTTGGCTTTCTGCACGGCATCCATGCTGAGTGCGCGGATGGCATTGGCGCGGTCGCGGCGCGAGGTCAGTCGGTTCGACATAGGGGTGGGGCTCCTGTTTCGGGGGCTGCGCGTTTGAGGATTACGTAAAGCGCGTATTTTCCCGCAGTTGCGCCCGATTTTCCACACACATCGGCATATCGGTCACTTATTTACCTTCAAACACCTGCAACTCTCCATCAAAATATTTTGATATAGAATGCAAAGCTGCTATAGTGCGCAACCTATGGAAGCAACAGCAAGACACTTTGACACCAATACGCCGCGCCCGGTCATCACTGAAGCCGAGGATCTGACGCGCGTGTTCAAAGCGCTGGCAGATCCATTACGCCTGGATATTCTGCGCCTGCTGCGCACCGAATCGTTCGGGGTGCTGGAGCTGTGCCGGATTGTTGATGTACGCCAGTCGGCCCTGAGTCACCATCTCAAGATCCTGGCGCAGGCCGCGCTTGTTTCAACCCGCCGCGAGGGCAACAGCATTTTCTACCGACGTGCACTGCTGCTGACGGATGATCCGCTATATGCCATCAAGGAATCCGCTTTTGCTGCACTGGATCGGCTCTCCTTGCGTCCTGAGCTGGCGGCGGGCGTAAAAAAGATTCACGACGAACGTTCGGAACAGTCATTGCTGTTTTTTGAGCGCCATGCCGAACGATTCCTTGAAAAGCAGGAACTGGTAGCCGAGTACGCCAATTATCGTGACACCCTGCACGACGTGCTGAACGGTCTGAAACTGCAGGCCGACAAACGTGTGATGGAAGTCGGGCCCGGTGAGAGCCCGTTATTGAGTGAACTGGCAGGGCGGTTTGCGCAGCTGACCGCCCTGGACAACTCTGTGGAAATGCTTAACCGTGCCCGTCAGGCGCTTACCCTGCGCCAGCCGCCGGATTCAGCACCCTACGATGTTCATTTTATCCATGGCGACACTCGCTCAGCACTGGCGCAACATCTTCAATTTGACCTGATGATCTACAACATGGTGCTGCACCACATTCCGTCGCCACTGGAAGCATTCCGGGACAGTGCCCGGTTGTTGAGCGCTGGCGGCACGCTGTTATTAATAGATTTAAGTCACCATGACCAGGACTGGGTACGTGAGTCCTGCGGTGACTTGTGGCTGGGCTTTACCGAACAGGATCTTGATGCCTGGGCGTATGAAGCCGGCCTTGAATGCGGACAACGCGTGTATCTGGGGCTGCGCAACGGCTTTCAGGTGCAGATTCGCGTATTTACCAACACTTGATATAGACCTTTAAAAGGACCTGAATATGACAACTCACCTGTTCACCTCCGAATCCGTTTCTGAAGGACATCCGGACAAGATAGCGGATCAAATCTCGGATGCTGTGCTTGATGCGCTACTGAAACAGGATCCGTTCGCACGCGTTGCCTGCGAAACCATGATCAAAACCGGCATGGTGATTGTGGCCGGCGAAGTGACCACAGAAGCGTATGTGGATCTGGAAGACATTGCCCGCCAGGTCGTCATCAATATTGGTTACGATCACTCCGACAAAGGTTTCGACGGCCATTCCTGCGCAGTTCTCAATGCCATTGGCAAACAGTCTCCGGACATCGCCATGGGTGTTGACGAAACCCAGGAGCATGAACAGGGCGCTGGCGACCAGGGACTGATGTTCGGGTATGCAAGCAATGAGACCGACGTTCTGATGCCAGCACCCATCACTTATTCTCATCGCCTTGTTAAACGGCAGGCCGAAGTACGCAAGAACGGTACACTGCCGTGGTTGCGCCCGGATGCAAAAAGCCAGATTACCTTCCGTTACCAGGATGGCAAACCGGTAGGTGTGGATGCTGTTGTCCTGTCCACGCAACACAATCCGGAAATCGGTCAGAAGGCATTGCAGGAAGCCGTCATGGAAGAAATCATCAAACCGGTATTGCCGGCCGAGTGGCTGGATGCCAACACCAAATACTTTATCAATCCAACGGGTCGTTTTGTGATAGGTGGCCCCTTTGGTGATTGCGGTCTGACCGGCCGCAAGATCATTGTTGACACCTATGGCGGCATGGCTCGCCACGGTGGTGGTGCGTTCTCCGGCAAGGATCCGTCCAAGGTGGATCGTTCTGCTGCCTATGCCGCACGTTATGTAGCCAAGAACATCGTGGCTGCCGGCATTGCGGATCGCTGCGAAATCCAGGTTTCCTATGCAATTGGCGTGGCCGAACCGACCTCCATCAGCGTCGAGACTTTTGGCACCGGCAATATCAGCAACGAACGCATTGTTCAGCTGATACGCGAACACTTTGAACTGCGCCCGAAAGGCCTGATCAAGATGCTGGATCTGATCCGCCCGATTTATCAACCCACAGCAGCCTACGGGCACTTTGGCCGCGAAGAGCCGGAGTTCACCTGGGAACAAACTGACAAGGCCGAGGTTCTGAGAGCCGCAGCTGGTCTGTAAATTCATTTGCACTTACATTTTCTGGAACGGATTTATTTATGAGCAAGCAAGACTACAAAGTAGCCGATATCAATCTGGCTGAGTACGGTCGTAAAGAAGTTGTCCTGGCACAGGCTGAGATGCCAGCTCTGATGGCGCTGCGTGAACGTTACAAAGCAGAGCAGCCACTGGCCAATGCAAAAATCATTGGCTGTATCCACATGACAATACAGACCGCCGTGCTGATTGAAACACTGGTGGAACTTGGCGCTGAAGTGCGCTGGTCATCATGCAATATTTTCTCCACCCAGGATCATGCCGCCGCTTACATCGCCTCCAAAGGTGTTGCTGTGTATGCCTGGAAAGGCCAGACCGTTGAAGAAGGCGACTGGTGTATCGAGCAGACCATACTGAAAGACGGTCAGCCCTGGGATGCCAACATGCTGCTGGACGATGGCGGCGACCTGACCGCCATGGTGCACGAAAAATACCCGCAGATGCTGACGAATATCCACGGCATCACTGAAGAAACCACCACCGGTGTGCATCGTCTGGTTGAGATGCTGCAGGAAGGTTCCCTGAAAGTGCCGGCGATCAACGTCAACGACTCGGTGACAAAATCCAAGAACGACAACAAGTATGGCTGCCGTCACAGCCTTAACGATGCCATCAAGCGCGGCACGGACATGCTGATGTCCGGTCGTCACGCGCTGGTGGTTGGTTATGGTGATGTGGGCAAGGGCTCCGCACAAAGTCTGCGACAGGAAGGCATGATCGTCAAGATCAGCGAGATCGACCCGATTTGTGCGATGCAGGCCTGCATGGACGGTTATGAAGTGGTATCTCCGTACAAAAATGGCAACAACACCGGTAAGCTGGAAGACGTTGATGCCGCGCTTCTCGGCAAAATCGACCTGATTGTCACCACCACCGGCAATATCGATGTCTGTGACAAGAATATGCTGCAGGCGCTGAAAGCCGGCGCGGTTGTGTGCAACATTGGTCACTTTGACAACGAAATTGATACCAAATTCATGCGCGACAACTGGATCTGGGAAGAAGTCAAACCGCAGGTACACAAAATTTACCGCGCGGACGCCCAGAGCAACCCGGGCGACTACCTGCTGCTGTTGTCAGAAGGTCGTCTGGTTAACCTTGGCAACGCAACCGGTCACCCGTCACGCATTATGGACGGATCGTTTGCCAACCAGGTAATCGCACAGATCCACCTCTATCAGCAGGCATTTGCGAAGAAATCGGCCGCCGAGCAGGCAGAACTGCTGCGTGTGGAAGTGCTTCCCAAGAAACTGGACGAAGAAGTGGCGGCATTGATGGTGCTCGGTTTTGGTGGTGTGGTCACCAGACTGACGCCCACTCAGGCCAAATATATCAATGTCAGCACCGAAGGTCCGTTCAAACCGGACGCTTACAAGTACTGACAGGCTGTTAATCAGGCAGAACTGTTATGAACTCAATGAATACAGACGCACGTTTCAGTTTTGAATTCTTTCCGCCCCGCACAGACGTGGGTATGGAGAAACTGCTGACCGTGCACCAGGAACTGGCCGCACTGAAGCCCGATTTTTTCTCGGTGACTTATGGTGCCGGTGGTTCCACCCGGGATGGAACCCGACAGACGGTTACCGCTATCCAGCAGGCAGGTTCGGACGTTGCGCCGCACCTGTCGTTTGGTGGCTCATCCAGGGAGGATATTGCCGCCCTGCTTAGATCCTATCAGGACCTGGGCATCAACCGACTGGTCGCGCTGCGCGGAGATATTCCGTCCGGTACCGGCGTGGCAGCACAATATTATTACGCAAACGAGCTGATCGAATTTGTACGTGCTACCACGGGCGATCACTTTCATATCGAAGTAGCCTGCTACCCCGAGATACATCCACAGTCAGAAAGTTTTGACAGCGATATTCTCTATTTCCGGAAAAAGGTTGAAGCCGGCGCCAATAGCGCCATCACTCAGTATTTCTATAATCCTGATGCCTACTTCTATTTTGTCGATTGCTGCACCAGAGCAGGCATAGATATTCCGATTGTGCCCGGCATCATGCCCATCACCAACTTCAATAATCTGCAGCGTTTCAGCAATAACTGCGGCGCCGAGATACCGCGCTGGATACGTCAGCGACTGCAATCCTACGGTGACGACACCGCCAGCATTCGCAAGTTCGGCGTGGAAGTGGTGCAGCAGCTATGTGAAAAGCTATTGCAGGGCGGCGCACCCGGCCTGCATTTTTACAGCATGAATCAGACCGAGCCGGTTCGCCAGATCTGGCAGCAACTCGGACTCAAAGCCTGAGGGATACACCATGCGCTTGTCCCGCATCCATACTGAACAGCCACTGACTGCGGGACAGCGCGTGACGCTGGACGCGGACCAGGCACACTACCTGGGTAAGGTACTGCGTGCCCGACCCAGTCACCAGTTTGCGCTGTTCAATGGTCAGGATGGTGAATTCATTGCAGAAATCGTGGCAGTCAACAAGCGTGATATCGAGCTTGAGATTCTGGCTGTCCGTGCCGCAGTTCCCGATTCCGGATTGCAGGTTCATATCGGCATGGGTCTGTCCCGGGGTGAACGCATGGATTACGCGGTGCAGAAAGCGACCGAGCTTGGTGTCAGCAGTCTGACGCCGTTGTTCACTGATTTCAGCGAGGTCAAACTCAGCACAGACAGGGCCGACAAGCGGACCGCGCACTGGCAGAAGGTGGCGACCAGCGCCAGCGAACAATGCGGCCGCTGCAGCGTACCGGATATCCATCATCCCGTGAACCTGAAAGACTGGCTTGCGACTGTGCCTGCGGGCCAGGGATTCATGCTGGATCACACTGGCAGTCATGGTTTTACCGGACCGAAGCCAGAAGCAGTGTATCTGCTGATTGGCCCGGAAGGCGGCACCAGTGATGAAGAAAAACACCTGGCACTTGATGCAGGTTTCTGCATGGTCAGACTTGGCCCAAGGGTTTTACGCACAGAAACTGCGCCAGTGGTCGCGCTGACAGCGCTGCAGCTGCAGTGGGGTGATTTTTAGTCGGCTAAAAAAAAAGCCCTTCCAAAAGAGAAGGGCTGAAACCTTTTTGCATTATGAGCATAAGGGTAGGGGGTTGAGGGTGCCAGCCGTCCAGCCTGCACCCTCGGGGAGTAACGTATTACTTGGTGAATTCGGGATAGGCTTCCAGGCCACACTCGGAGATATCCACACCTTGATCTTCTTCCTCTTCGCTGACCCGGATACCGATGACAGCTTTCAGGGCAAGCCAGACAATCAGGCTGGTCACAAACACCCAGACAAAGATGGTCAGCGCACCGATGATCTGGCCAGAGAAAGACGAACCATCGTTAGTGATAGGCACCAGCAACAGACCCAGCAGACCGCAGGTTCCGTGTACGGAGATCGCACCGACCGGATCGTCTATCTTGATCTTGTCCATGAAGATGATGCTGAAGACAACCAGCACGCCACCGATACCACCAAAGATTGTGGCTTGCAGCGCAGTAGGCGTGGATGGTTCAGCAGTGATGGCCACCAGTCCGGCCAGCGCACCGTTCAGCGCCATGGTCAGATCAGCCTTGCCAAACAGCAGTCGTGCAGTGATCAGTGCTGTCAGCAGGCCGCCGGCCGCTGCGGCATTCGTGTTGAGGAAAACCATCGCAACCGCGTTGGAATTGGACACATCAGCCAGTTTCAGTACTGAACCGCCGTTGAAACCGAACCAGCCCATCCACAGGATGAACATACCCAGGGTCGCCAGTGGCAGGTTGGAGCCGGGGATCGCCCGGACGGAGCCATCGGCAGCATATTTGCCCTTACGTGCACCCAGGATCATTACACCGGCCAGTGCTGCAGCAGCACCTGCCATGTGAACGATGCCGGAACCAGCAAAGTCAGAGAAGCCAAGGTCGCCCAGCGTGTACATGCCGAAGACTGCATTGCCGCCCCAGGTCCATGCACCTTCCATCGGATAGATGAAACCGGTCATCACCACCGCAAAGGCCAGGAATGCCCACAGCTTCATACGCTCGGCAACTGCACCGGATACGATGGACATCGCAGTAGCAACAAACACCACCTGGAAGAAGAAGTCGGACGCACCTGAGTATACCGAGCCGCCGTCGAAGCCTTCTTCAGCTTTGGACGCCAGTGCTGCAGCAACCAGATCGTCGCCGCCTTCAATACCGGACAGGAAGATGGTGCCGCCGTACATGATGGCGTAACCGCAAATCAGGTACATGGTGCAGGAAACGGCAAACAGCGCCACGTTTTTGGTCAGAATTTCAGTTGTGTTCTTGGAACGGACCAGACCGGCCTCGAGCATCGAGAAGCCTGCTGCCATCCACATTACCAGTGCGCCACACACCAGAAAGTAGAAGGTGTCCATAGCGTACTGCAGTTCAAAAATTTGGTTTTCCACCTTGATTTCCTCCGCTTAAGAGATTGTCAGCTGCTATACCGCAGCCTCTCCAGTTTCACCAGTCCGGATCCGGATAACCTGTGTCAGGTCCGAAACGAATATTTTGCCGTCACCGATCTTGCCGGTATTGGCTGCCTTGGTAATGGCGTCAAGGGTCTGATCCAGCAGATCATCACCTATTGCCACTTCAATCTTCACCTTGGGAAGAAAATCCACCACATATTCTGCGCCACGATACAATTCGGTGTGGCCTTTTTGCCGGCCAAATCCTTTCACTTCAGTGACCGTGATACCCTGCACGCCTATCTCGGACAGTGCTTCACGGGCATCGTCCAATTTGAAAGGCTTGATAATCGCCGTTACTAACTTCATGAGTCGCTCCTTTCGTGTTTATACCTGCCCCGCCTATTCAGTGCAGATACACCTGCCAGACACTATGCACGGTGTGTGCCACATTGATAATAATGTTTAAGTTCAAGCAGTTACTTTATTGGCCCGGAATAAGATGCACCGATATGGTGCAAGCCCGTTTTTAATGCACAATAATGGGATCACCCGCAAACAGCGGGCTACAGAAATGGGGACGGAGGGATTAAAATTTAATCCCTCCGTCCCCATTTCTGTAGCCCGCTGTTTGCGGAGCGCAGGTAACGCGGTAAAGTGGAGGTCAACGGAGGACGTCATGATGAATCGTAATTTGCTGGATGAGTTAACCGAGAAGATTGCCAGACTGATGCCTCAGGCGCAGGCGCTGGGTGAAGAGGCCAAAGACTCGCTGCGCGGCGCCCTGCAGCAAACCTTCGCAAAAATGGATCTGGTGACACGCGAGGAGTTTGATGCGCAGACGCGGGCACTGCAACGGGCAGAGCAAAAACTTGCTGAACTCGAAACGCTGATTACGGCGCTGGAGTCGCGCCGGGAAGATTGAGGCCACGATAGGATGCGGCTTCAGCGATGTGTTCGGGCCGGATATCCTGGCACCCCTGCATATCAGCTATGGTGCGCGCCAGTTTGATGATCCGGTGGCAGGCACGCGCTGACAGCTTCATGGTTTCGACCACCTTTTTCAGCAGTGCATCACAGCCCGGGGATAGCGGACAGACATCGTGCAATTGCCTTGCACTCAGCCGGGCATTCAGACAGCCATTGCGCCGGATCTGTCGCTCGCGGCACTGCCTGATCAACTGTGGTGTCCAGGCTGCAGCGTCACTGTTCAGCTCCTCAGCTTCTCCCATCAATTGCTCGTAATCCAGTCGCGCCACTTCCACATGCAAATCAATCCGGTCCAACAGCGGTCCGGAGATCTTTTCCAGATACCGCCCGATCCGTTCCGCTGTACATGAACACTGGCGTTTTGAGTCGCCAAAATACCCGCAGGGGCATGGATTCATTGCACATATCAATTGAAAATTTGCCGGAAAAGTCACCCGGTAGTCAGCACGGCTAATTGTCACCGTGCCCGCTTCCAGCGGTTCACGCATACTTTCCAGCACATGCCGTTTGAACTCCGTCAGTTCATCCAGGAACAGTACCCCTGCGTGCGCCAGCGTAATCTCACCCGGATTCAACTGTCGGCCGCCACCCACAATAGCCACGCTGCTGGCACCATGGTGTGGCGCCCGGAACGGCGTTTTGGCCCACAAAGCCGCTGTCACCGGCAACCCCGCTACCGAGCGCACGGCCGCGGCTTCCAGCGCCTGCGCTTCATCCAGCATCGGCAGCAAACCCGGCAAAGCATTTGCCAGCAGCGTTTTTCCGGTACCGGGCGGCCCTATCATCAGCATATTGTGACCACCCGCTGCCGCAATACATAATGCGCGCTTGGCATGTTGCTGCCCCCGGATAGCTGCCAGCGGATCTACCCCTGGCCTGTCATGCATAACACCATCCAGACTGGATGGCACCGTCGGCAATCCTGCTGAATCGTCAGCAAAGTGCTGACAGGCCTCCCGCAAACTTTGCACCGCATAACACTGCGCCTCGCGGACCACCGCCGCCTCTGCCGCATTCCGGGCCGGAATCAGCATACTGCGCCCGACATCACGCGCCGCGATGACCGCCGGCAAGACGCCCTGCACACCCCGCACATCTCCGGCGAGCGCAAGCTCTCCCAATATCTCGGTGGATTGCAGGCGTTTACTGGAAATCTGCTCCGAGGCAGCCAGAATGCTCAAGGCAATGGCCAGATCGTAACGGCCGCCGCTTTTAGGGATGTCTGCAGGTGCCATATTAATGGTGATGCGTCGGGCCGGAAATTCCAGACCCGCATTCAGAATGGCGCAACGCACCCGTTCGCGGCTTTCCTTGACCGCTGTTTCCGGCAGACCAACCATGGACAGGCTCGGGATCCCGTTGGACAGATGCGTTTCTACCGTCACCAGCGGCGCATCAACCCCCTGATTAGCACGTGTAAACACCACCGACAGCGACAACGGACACCTCCTTGTTTAAGACTTTCAAACGCACCGTCAACATCCGTCGCATCCATGCCAACGAAACAGGCCCACTAGAGTGGTTTTAGTCCATACTCGGGGGGAATGCAAAAAAGACTGACGCTCAACCGACCGGGATTCGTGCGCTGTCCAGCACAGATTTGAAGCCATGCAGGCGCTCACGCTCCAGCAATACCATCAAATTGCCATAGCTGATGGGCCGGCTGAAGAAATAACCCTGTACCTGATCACACTGATGCTGCCGCAGGAATTCAACCTGATCTGCGGTTTCGGCGCCTTCTGCAATCACATGCATATTCAGGCTGTGCGCCAGACTGATGATGGCCTTGACGATAGTGGCATCGTCCTCACTCTGACAGACACCGTTGACAAAAGAACGATCCACTTTCAGGGCAGAGATAGGCAGACGCTGAATATGCGCAAAAGAGGAGTACCCGGTACCAAAATCATCCAGCGAGATGGCGATGCCCAGATCACTGAGTTCGCGCAGGCTCTGATCCACCGCGCTGCCCTCAATCATCATGGTGGTTTCAGTCAGCTCAAACTCCAGACGGCCCGGCGCGATATCATGTTTCTGAATGATATTGGCCACGGTGCGCACAAAATTTTTGTCCTGAAACTGCTTGAACGCCACATTGACTGCAATCTGCACATGATCCAGGCCTTTTGACGAGAGTTCATTGAGATACTTGCAGGCCGAGTGAATAATCCAGTAGCCCAGCGGGACAATCAGTCCGCTTTCCTCTGCGATGCGAATAAACGCGGCCGGTGGCAACAGTCCGCGGACCGGGTGCTCCCAACGGATCAGTGCTTCCACCCCAATGATGCGATTGTTGCAGATATCAATACGCGGCTGAAAATGCAGCACAAAATCCTCTTTGCGCAGACTGCGGCGGATCTCCGACTCCAGTTTCAGTTCCTGCTGCGCTGCATCCGTCATGTCCTGGTTATAGCGTCGCAGGGTATTGCCTTTTTCCTGTTTGGCCACACGCATGGCCATGTCCGCCTGCGAGAACAGCGTGTCAACGCTGACAACTCCCGACTCCTTGATTGCCAGGCCCATGCTCACATGCATTTTTACCGCATGCCGTGCCAGTGGAAAGGGTTTGTTCATCACCTGCAGAATGGCATCGCTGCGCTGCAGGGCTTCCTCGGCGACTGTCGCAACCGGATTGTGGAATACCACAGCAAACTCATTGCCACCAATCCGGGCCAGGCGCTGATTTGGCGACAGACAGGACTGCACCCGCTCGGCAATCAACTGGATCAATACATCACCAGCACCCTGGCCGTAGGAGACGTTGACTTTTTTAAACTGATCCACATCGATCAACAACAGTGCGCTTGAGGCATGCTCCGCCTGGTTGGACAGCAGCGCGCCCAGTTGCTCGCGCAATTGCTGCCGGTTGCTGAGCCCCGTCAACGGGTCGGCTATACGGTCTGGCTGGGTTGGCAGCGTCCCGCGCCGGGCGCCAAAGTGCAACAGCACGCTGCGCATCAATGGCACACTGAGCGACGCCCGCGGCAGTACTTCAAAATCCTGGAGGGAATCGGTGTCGGCGAAGTCTTTATCCGTCAGCACAATCAATGGAAGACTGACGTGCTGTCGACTGAGCGCCATCAGGAGGCGCGCGGCAATCTGCACATCCGATATATTTCCCCACACCATCAGGTGGAAGCGCGTCAGATCTCGCGATGCCAACGCCTTGGGGTCCGCAGGACAGCTCACCAGATTACTCGGGACGTCAGCAATGCGTTGCAGCAGCTGATCTATCAGATTGTAATCCGATTCCTGTTCGGAAATTAAAAGTATGCGCACTGCGCAGCTCCCTTCCACAGAGACACGATGTCAAAGTCAGGTATCGACCCCATTTCTGAAAACTTGACGTATAATCGCAGCCCCACTCGCTTTTGTATCAGGCAATCTTCAAAACTGTGAACCAGCTCAACTCTCGCCAGAAAGAAGCCGTCCGTTATATCAGCTCACCATTGCTGGTTCTGGCCGGGGCGGGGAGCGGCAAGACCAGCGTCATAACACAAAAAATCTGCTACCTGATAAATCAGTGCGGGGTGCCAGCACACAAGATTTTTGCTGTCACGTTCACCAACAAAGCCGCCCGCGAAATGAATGAACGCGTCGCCCGGCTGCTGAAAGCCAACAAAAATGGCGCCAGCTCGCGCGGGCTGACCATCGCCACGTTTCACCATCTGGGTCTGACCATTATCCGCCAGGAGCTTAAACACCTGGGTTATAAACGTGGCTTTTCCATCTTTGATGCACAGGATGCGCTGGCGCTGATGAAAAGCCTGATGATGAAAGAGCAGGACGTGGATGAAGCACAACTGCGCGCCATACAATGGCAGATCTCGGAATGGAAAAACGATCTGCTGCTGCCAGCGCAGGCCATGGATGGTGCCGAAGATGCCGAGACCGTGTTTGCCGCCCGGGTATATGAGGAGTATCAGCGTCATCTGCGCGCATTCAATGCTGTGGACTTTGATGATCTGATCCTGCTGCCAGTGTCTCTGTTTCAAAACAATCCTGCTGTACTGGAGCGCTGGCAGAATCGTGTGCACTACCTGCTGGTGGATGAATATCAGGACACCAATACCAGCCAGTATCTGCTGGTCAAACTGCTGGTGGGCCCGCGCAACGGGCTCACGGTGGTAGGTGATGACGATCAGTCAATCTATGCCTGGCGTGGCGCGCGGCCAGAGAACATGCTGCTGTTGCAGCAGGACTATGCCAATCTCAAGCTCATCAAGCTTGAGCAGAATTACCGCTCCAGCAACATCATCCTGCAGGCGGCCAATACCCTGATCGGCAATAATCCGCATATCTACGAAAAAACGCTCTGGAGTGAATTGGGTCTGGGCGAGCCGATGCGGGTGCTTGCGTCGGCAGACCAGGATGCGGAAGCCGAGCGCATCTGCACCGAAATTCTGAGTCTGTGTGTACAAAAACAACTCAAATTCGGTGATTTCGCTGTGCTGTATCGTGGCAATCATCAGGCCCGACTGCTGGAGATCAAACTGCAGGCACACCAGATACCCTATCAGCTGAGCGGCGGCACCTCCTTTTTCTCGCGCGCAGAAATCAAGGACATCATGGCCTATCTGCGCCTGCTGATAAATCCGGATGATGACAATGCGTTTCTGCGTATCATCAACACCCCGCGGCGCAAAATCGGCCCGTCGATTCTGGAGGGACTTGGCACCTATGCCGGTGAACGTGGCATCAGCATGATGGCCGCCTGTGAAGAGATGGGCATGCAGGAATATCTGGGCGTCGCCAAGGCTGACAAATTACAGCGTTTCCGTCACTGGATGAGCCAGGTGTCCCGTCATTGTCACAACGACGACCCCATCAAGGCCATCCGCGAAATGATCAGCGACATGGATTATGAGGGCTGGGTTCACCAGAACAGTGCCACACCCAATGCCGCGGAGCGAGCCATCACTAACATCAATCTGCTGATAGAATCGCTTGCCAAGAGCATGAACAACGCCGAAGCAGATCCGACCAAAGATGAAGAAGCCAATATAGAAGCGGCCATTAACAAACTGATACTGCGCGACCTGCTGGAGCGACAGGAAGAGGAGGGCGTGGACAACCAGGTGCAGCTGATGACCCTGCATGCCGCCAAGGGACTTGAATTTCCCTGGGTGTTTATCATGGGCATGGAAGAAGAGCTGCTGCCGCACCGCAACAGTATAGAAAACGATGACATAGAAGAAGAGCGACGGCTCGCCTATGTTGGCGTCACCCGGGCCCAGCGTGGACTGATTTTTACGCTGACCAAAAAGCGCAAGCAGTTTGGTGAAGTGATTCCCAGCACACCCAGCCGTTTTCTGGATGAGCTACCGCAGGATAATTTGCAATGGGAAGGGCGGGGAGATTCTACACCGGAACAGAAACGGCAACGCGGGGAAGATACGCTGGCCGGACTCCGGGAGTTGCTGGGGGGCTGAAAAAGGGGCCGGCGGAACCGACCGACCCCCTTAATTTTTACTCGCCCAGCGTAGTGGTCAGGATGTAATTCAGAACCGCTTCCAGCTCATCGTTAGAGCAGGTGAAACACATGCCCTTGGGCGGCATGATGTTGTTGTAACCATTGATTGTGCTTTCCAGCAGCACATCACGGCCTTTCTCAAGACGGGCAGTCCAGTCTTCCACATTGCCCATGCGCGGTGCACCAGCAGCGCCGCTGTTGTGGCAGGCGCCACAGCTTTGAGTGTAAGTACGCTGCGGGTCAAAACCCTCAGAGATCTGTGCCAGCGTCAGAGTCTGCTCTGCAGTTGCCGTGCCAGCTGTCATAACGGACGCCAGGAACAGGCCTGACAGTGCTACACCGGTTTTTACAACATTCATCAACTTCACGTTTTAACCCTCTTGCTTGACGCATTGAATAGACGATCGTTTACACACACTAGTATCTACGCTTCTAACTGAACCGCAGATGAACAAACTCACTCAGCGGAAGCGCCACTCAGGTACTCAACCAACGAGGCAATATCGTCGTCCGAGCAGGTAGCACACATGCCACGCGGTGGCATTGCATTAACACCATTGATGGCATTGTTGACGATGGTACCGAATCCCGCCTCTGCAACACGTGCGGTCCAGTGATCGGCATCTTCCCGACGTGGCGCACCGGCCATACCGGTGTTGTGGCACATTGCGCAGTACTGGTCATAGGTGGCACCCGCATCAAACGCAGCGCTGGACGCTGCAGCAGTACTGGTTGCTGCCGGCGCGCCACTGGCGCAGTCTTCGCCTGCCAGACAAACCTGGCCAGCCGGTGCCAGACGCTCAGCAATCTGCTGGTCGCGGACAGACTGAGACATGGCTGTACCGGCGACGCTGATTCCAAGAATCAACAGACCGAGTTTGACAACACGGGAATTCAGACCCATATGAAACATGCTCAACTCCTAAATCAGATTACAACACAAGACAGATATATTCGACGCCGCTGAACGGGCACGGCTAGCCGGAGGTTTTAAATAAGCGGTGCATTATAACTCAGTTGCCGCAGTCAGTACCAGCGGGTGTCAGGCCTGACGTAAGGGCAAAAATAGTGTTGCCCGTTCGCGAAATGCGCGCTGCATAGCCTGAAAACCATACTTTAGAAAAAAATGTTCACTTTGCTCAGGTAATGGATCTACAAGCAGCGCGATTCCAAGGCCCGTGCTGCGAACCATTGCTGTAGATCTGTTAATCGCATCCACCAGCATCAATTCGCCCATACGTTGCGCTGTACGCTGGTGCGTTTTGTGAACACCCAGCCAAGCCAGTTTTAAAACGGGAAGTGGATAGCGCGGCCATTGAGTTACAGGTAAATCTGACGGTAATTCTGTTCTGCTTACCGTGCATTGAGTCAATGTGAAGAATGCAAGTACAGGAGCAGCCTCTTCTGTCTGGGCCACTGCAACCCATGTGTGGTTAACCCGCAAGTCCATTTGTCGGCGCGCGGCTTTCTTAAGAAAATCGTTGACAGGAGTCAACCCGCAATCAAACTGAGTCCTGCTGTGGCGTGTTTTCTGCAGAGGCTCGATAACTAATTTCACCATGTTCAATCCTTTGCTGGTGCCTGGCTTGCGCTGCCCGCAATGCCTGATTTGGTGGACAAGCCTGTTCACACGCTGCCCAGAAACTATCAAATGCATTATTTTCCAGAGTAATCGTCTGCATCTCTGTCATGATACGCAGCGATTTTTCCCGAACGGCCTGAATCACAAACTCGGACAGGGTTCCTGTGCCGGCAAGGGAAGATGCCCTCTGAGCCAGCGCCTTGATTTCTGGCGATAGCCGCAAATCAATGCGTGCGTCTGCTGTTTTCATGCATTGCTCCAGTTCTACGAACTAAATTTCAATCAGTTATATCAACGAATCGGGGATATCTGTACGGTTTATAGCCGTACATCGTAAGTTTAGCCTTGACAACAGTTCGTTGCAACCCACGTAGTCGCATAAGCAAGGTTGTGTGCAACACAACCCTATGTCTGACCCACCCTGCAAGTCAGTTATCCCGCCGGATTCCGGCCGGTGCAGCGGCACTGTCGGCACTTAGCCAGGGCAGATCCACAGGCAGGTGCCATTGTGCCTGCCCGGCGCGATTGATCAGCAGCTCTATCAATTGATGCACATTCTCAAGCTGCAGGGGAATTGCCAGCACCGGACTGTGCGGCCGTGCTTCGGTCATTGACTCCGGCATCGGCAATCCCTTGAACGCCAGCGTCAGCTGCTTGTCACGCACCTGAATCGTCAGCTCGGTTGCCAGAAACAGCGGCGATTTTTCCGTTGGGGACTCCTCGGGTGAACCGTCGACTGCAGGTGAAGCCTGCCCTGTATCACCGTCCTTCATCAGATTAGCCGATTTTGCGGCCTCGGCACTGTCATTGGCCTGTTTGGCCTGCATGGCCTGCTGATGCCCCATCTGCAGCACATCATGCCAGTATTCACTGGGAGTTTTGCCCAGATCCGACATATCGGCCAGCCGTTCGAGCATCTGCTGCAACAACAAAACTGTCATGCGCCGTGTCCACAGCAAGGTTACCGGCGAGGTCCCTGGACGCGGCGCCTTGACCACCAACCGGTCCTCATAGGGACTGTAGCTGATATTCAATTTCTGAATCAGCGGAAACGTCATTTCGGTTTTCACGGCCGTGTCTGCTGGCTGTTGGTTGTCACTCATTTCTCGGGCCGGACAGGAGAATCGTTGCGCGCCTTTTCTGCGTCGCTGATCTCGTCATCCCATTTAAGTTTGACATTGGCCTCAACGCCTTTGTCGCGACCCTCTTTGAGTTTTACCATGTTTTCCTGAAACGCTTTTTTAAATGTCTCTGACATAATTCGATACTCCTTCAACAAAATTACAGTACTGACAATTTGTCTGCACCGTCTGGTTCATACTATCTGCAGCGCGCGGAACACCGGCAGATTTTTTGTCTTGAACTCATTGGCCAGATGAACAAGCTGCCTGATATTGTCTTCCGGCGATTCCATCGGCTTACCGGCCTCCAGCAAACGCTGGCCTTGTGCATCCAGAATCTGCCAGACAAAATCCGCCCACTCTTCGCAAGTGTTCAGCCCGGATTGAATGGCCAGCATAAACAACTGATGGAACCGGCCAACAATTATTCCTCCGCCCGTCACAGGGCTGGCCAGATAGCTCATATCAGCACTGGTTCGCGCCTTGCGCATGATGGCGTGGTTGATTCTGTCACACTGCGCTTTGACGTCGCTGACCTGATCGCGGTTTTGTGCTGGTTTTTGTGCTGGTTTTTGTGCTGGTTTTTGTGCAGGGTTAAGAAAGTTTGCACCAATCAGAATCATCACCGCCTGCACCACCTGCGCAAACGGAATCTCATTCTGTTTCACAGCCTCGGCGATTTCAGCAATGCTTCTTATCTGGTTGTCTTCCAATACTTTCAGAATCGGCTCGTAAACGGCAGCATGCATGGTCGCTTCACCGATGGCGCCGTTCACTTTCAACACCACATCCTCCTGCGGGCAAACCAGCACAACGCACTGCTCGCCAATCAACTCGTTGCGCTCCAGATCAGACAACTTTCTGGGACCTTTTATCCAATAATCTTTTCTGAACTGCTGGTTAATAACAAAGTCCCGTACTGACTCCCTGAACATCGGATCCTGAATTTCATTCAGAAATTCTGCCTGTTCATCATTCAGATTGATGGGGTCCACATGTTCCAGGTAGTTGGCCGAACAGGCATAATTTATCTTTGCGTCCTTCAGCCAGTCCCCCAGCGTTGCAAAATGCATCGGATGCCAGTCACGATTAAAATATTCGTGCGCCAGGTAGTGGCGATTCTGTTCGGACAGTTTCTTGACCCGTTCTCCTATCAGAGGATTGGCTCGCGCATAGGCCGGGTTGACGGACATCAGTTTGTCAGCAAACAACAGTGCGTCATCAATGCGCGAAATAAAACCGCTCCCCTTGGCGCCGATGACTTCCGCGTGCTCGGACAGCAAATGCCGCATGGGCGCAAATGCTGCCCAGCCGGGCAGCGTGTTATAACTGATATACAGCACCCCGCCAACTTTGAGTTTACGGTTGATAAACTCAACGATGCTGTGGCGATTTGCATCCGATATCCAGCTCCAGATGCCATGTAGTCCTATATAGTCAAATTCAGGCAGATCAGCCCGATTAAAAAAGTCTTCAAACGATTCATCAAACAGTCTGGCCTTTGCGCCGGAGATACGCGCAAACTCCTGGGCGCAGGATGCCTGGGTTGGATTAAAATCCGTACCCCACCATTCGGTTACGGTCGCAGCCGCATTGATATTGGTGCTCAGGCCTTGTCCAAAGCCAAGCTCGCAGGCTGTACCGATCTCAGGAAAAACCAGACCATTGTTCAGAAATGCGATCTTGATGCGCAGTGGATTTAATTCATTGTAGTATCCAAAGGTGTAGTCTATTTCAGATACGTAACCTGCTGACCAGTCACTCATGTTCTATGCATCTCCAATATACGATTATTTTAACGTGGCACTTCTTGCCGGAACCTAAAACTGATCAAATGAAATGGCACCGTCGTCATTCAGAAACTGCAGTTCTTTGCTATCAGGTTTCCCGAACTGCGAGGTCGCATCCAGCGATGCCTGCTCAAACAGCTTGCCAAGAGTATACATATTCTGGATGGAAATTGATTGAGCATAAACCAACTTCAGCACTCCACTGTTGCGCAATTCTGCCAATACTGCCGGTTCCAGCTCGTTGAGTCGCGTGACGTTGATGCGGTAGAGATCGGATATGGTCCGTTCGTCAGACTCAAATTTGATACTGAGTGGCCAGGGCTCAATCAGGCCGAGTTTATCCAGCGAATCACAGATTTTCCGCGTTTTCTGAAGTCCATTTTCGGTGGCCACCAGAAACTGAATGATCTGATCCAGTGATGCGCTTGGCTCACCGTTTTCGTCAAAATAGTCTTCTCCCGCAGATGCGTCTGCCAAACCGCTATCGACATCGATACACACCACATGTTGTTCCGAGCCGTCCGTCATCAGTGCGAAAGGATAGGCACGATACACCGCCGGCACATAGTCAACAGACCAGATGCCCTGCCGGTCAACATAAAGGTTTTGTCCGGGCTCCAGACCAAGCACAACTGCCAGTCGAAATCCGGAATCGGTTTTTATAAATGCCAGCGGATAACGCAGGGCAGCGCGATCAACTTCTTCAAACGCAATCTCCGCCACCGGATCACTGCCGGCAAACAGGTAATTTGTGTAGCGTTTCCATTTCTGGGCATGATGCCGGGTTTTGGATACGACCTGATAATCTGTCAAAGTGTCTCTCCAGAAATTTCACTGCTCTAAAAACAGGGATTTTTAATAAAAAAGGCCCTGATGCAGGAATTAACATCAGGGCCTTTTATTCAGTCCGGACTGCCATTGCTGGCAGCCCGGATCGAGTCATTTAACACTTATCCATTAGATGGACAGCGTGTTACCACCATTGCTCAGTACGGCATTGGTCAGATCAACAGTACCGGTCAGCTTGACAATGAAGTCCTGGCTGTTGGTAAAGGTAGCTGTATCTGCACCAGCGTCCATCACAACGTAGGTGTTACCACCAAACTGGAACCATGCACCAGTGTTGTTAGTCACAGCGTTGATTGCCGCGTTAGCGTAATCCTGGAACACCGCGGTGTCGGCCAGTGCAATTTTGCTGTTACTGAATGCAGTCATACCAGTTATCTGCAGCTTGTCGCCAGCAGAGAAGTCGGTGATTGTGGAGAACGAGTTCGCGTTAGGCGCACTCACGCCAATCACAAACGTATCGTTACCTGCCCCACCAGTCAGTGTGGTCAGACCCTGGTTGGTTGTCAGTACGTCGTTACCCGCACCACCAATCAGGACATCAGCAGTTGTACCAGTTGCTGCAGTCAGGCTGTCATCACCCGAACCACCCGTGATGGTTGTAGCCGCAGTGGTATTCAGTGACGTCACTGTCAGACCCTTGGTCATGGCAGACGCATCAATGGTTGTCAGCTTGGTGCTGCCAGTCAGTGTTGCAGTCAGCGCAATGCTGCCAGACAGGTTCAATGCTGTTGCATTGGCTGCTGTCAGGGTCACTGTGTGAGCACCGGTACCTGACGTTGACAGATTAACAGTTTCCACGTTTGCAGCAGTCAATGTACCAACGGCCACGTTAGTGCCCGCGATTGATGCATTCAGCACGTCAGACGTGTTGGTAGCTGCGCCAGCAATCTGCGCTGTGACGTTACCTGCAGCAGTCATTACAACTGTTGCATTGTTGGCCAGCTTGTCCAGAGTCAAAGTACCGGCTGAACCTGAAGTGGTCACATAGTTTGTGAAGCCCAGGTTAGCCAGATCAATGGTCTGAGTAGCAGCTGAGTCATTGATTGTCAGGCGCTCAAAGCCGGACAGCTTGGTTGAGAACGTAGCATCTGCATCCAGACCGGCGGCAGAAGCAGTGCTCATTGACAAGGTGTCTGTACCTTCACCACCTGTCAGCATCTGTGCACTGGACGTCACAGTCAGAGCGCCAAACGACAGGGTATCATCGCCGGCACCCAGATTGATTGCCTTGGTCAGCGCAGTTGATGTGGCCAGAGTAATAGTATCCTTGCCGCTACCACCGGTATACGTGGCTACTGCACCATCAATGGTTGCTGTGATTGCGCCGCTGGTGGCAGACGCGTCAAATGTCTTGACCTTGTCGCCGTCAGCTGCTGCCAGCGTCAGACCAGCAGAACCGGTCACTGTCACTGTTTCCAGTGCAGCCAAGCTGCTGCCAGTTGCGATATTGGCAACCGCGCTACCTGCGACAGTCAGTGTCTTGACACCATCGCCCAACAAGCCAAATGTTGATGCGCCATTGACGGTCGCATTTACAGTTGTGTAGTTGTTGTTGGCATTTGTGTTGACTGTTGCACCCGTAGACAGACCACTAACAGTCAGACCCAGTGTGCTGTTGGCAGTACCGTTTGTAACAGCCAGCGTGCTGGCGCTGTCAGAAACAGACAGTGTAGTCAGTGCGTTGGACACAATAGTGGAAGCGCCAGCGCCTTTCAGCGTGACAGACGCAAGTACGTCAGTCGCCGCGCCATCAGTGATGGTCACTGCACCGCCCTTCACACCGGCAACACCGGTTTTGGCTGCAACTGCATCAACACCTGCTGTTTTGGCAGCTGCGGCAGGTGCTGCAGTTCCACCAACGGCCAGGTTGAATGCTGCTGCACTGGCAGTACCTTCAGTGAACACTACCTTTGTGGTAGATGCTGCACCGGATGTCAGGCCAACACCGTTAGCTGTTGCTGCATTAAATGTACCGCTGTAGGTACCGTTAGTGGCAGCAGCCGAACCTGAAGTTGCACCAGCTGACAGGTTAGCAAATGCTGCAGCCGCTTCGCTTGCAGTAAGCGCCTTGGCCGCGGTGAAGGTCAGGCCGTTGACAGTAGCTGTCTGGCCAGCAGTCATGGCAACAAATGTCACTTCCTGCGCTTCCGCAACACCAGTTACTGCTGTGACAGCATTTACTGCAGTCACTGCTTTGTCCTGGTTTACAGTGATTGCCGTTGCTTTACCGTTGGCATCAATAGTAACAGCAGACTGAGTACGCTCATTACCGACAGTTGTTGTATCAGCAGCTGCAGCAGTTGTGGCTGAGTAAGCTGACTGGTTGACAGTAACAGATGTACCGCCCTGCACTGTAACCGTGCCCAGTGCGTTGGCAGCCTGCGCTGCTGCGTAGGCATTACCTGTCAGTGTAACGCTGACAGCGCCAGTCGGGTCAGTGGCAGCCGCAGCACCAATGCTTACAGTACCGGTAGTTTGACCAGAACCAGTTACCGTCACATCAGAACCACCAACCACTGTCAGGTTGTTAGCTGCCTGAGCGCTGTGCGTCAGAGAGATAGCGCCTTTAGTAGCAGTAGTCGTACCCAGGTTAACTGCACCAGCTGATGTGGTCACTGTTTGCGAAGAACCGTCATCAACAGTTACCGCGCCGGCAGCATCAGATACTGTTACCGCACCTTCTGCCTTGGACAGCGTTACACCAGTAGACTTGGAGCTGACAGTCTGTGAAGCACCGCCAGTCACGGTTACCGCACCAGTCACACCATCAACACTCACAGCTGTAGTCTTGGAGGTTGTGATAGTAGACGTAGTACCCTGAGTTACATTCAACGCAGTAAGACCAGTCCAGCCAGTAGTGGTTGTAATGTCAGCCGCGCCGGCAGAACGATAGTTCAGAGTCTCAATGTTTTTAACGGTCAGGCCACCAATTGTGCTTGGATCCAGTGCAGCAATCGCATTGTAGTTCAGCACGTCTGCACCAGCACCACCATCCAGCGTGTCAAGTGCTGTCAGTGTAGTGTTGGTCGCATTGAATGTATCTGCACCATTACCACCTTCCAGTGAATCCAGACCTGTAGTCAGGGTGAATGTGGCTGGCTGGTACTTGGCTGGTTCCAGAGCAGCAGCAGCCTGATCGGCAGCAGCAGTTGTTTCCAGGCCGGCAACAGTTGTTACACGTGCATCAGCAGCAGTCTTGGACGCTGCAGCGCTTGTGTCATCAGTTGTTGAAGCAGTTGCAGCAGCAGCAGTTACCAGTGCGGCAGCAGCAGTTGCAGCGGCAGCGGCGTCAGCCTTGGCAGTTACAACGGCAGCAGCAGCCGCGTCAGCAGCAGTGATGTAAGCATTGGCAGTTGCCAGTGAGTTTACAGCAGCTTTTGCAGTTGCAGCTGCGTCAACAGCAGTCTGTGCAGCAGTTGCAGAGGCAGCAGCAGTTGCTTCAGCTGCGTCAAATGCAGTCTTGGCTGTGTTGTAGGCAGCAACAGCCTGTTGCTCAGCAATCGCAGCATTGGCAATAGAGCCAGTTGCAGCAGCTGAAGTTGATGCAGCAGCAGCAACAGTAACAGCGTCTGCAGCAGCAGCATCGTCATCAGTCGGATTGGTTGCAGCAGCGGCCGTTACGTAAGCATCAGCGGCAGCAACAGCGGCAGCAGCGGCAGTCTTGGAAGCAGTGCTGGCAGCTGTAGATGCAGTGATCGCTTCGTCAAATGCAGTCTGCAGCGGTGCAACAGCGGCATCATCTGCAGCAGCAGCATCAGCAGCAGCACGTGCAGTCGCAGCAGCTGCAGCTGTTGTAGTTACATTGGCAGCCGCCTGGTTTGCATTAAAGTTGGCAATGATCTGGTTAGCGTTGGCTGCATTTACATCAGCCTGAACACCGGATGCAATGGCCGCCTGCAGTGCTGTATTGGCAGCAGCCAGGTTAGCTTGTGCAGTTGTGTTGGCAGTTACTGCGTTGGCAGCAGCTGTTTCAGCCGCTACGGCAGCCGCTTCCAGTGCAACAGCGTCAGTTGCATCGGCAGTAGCCTGTGCAGCATTCAGCGCAGTCTGGGCTGTCGTAACCGCAGCATCTGCAGTGTTGGCAGCTTCAATTGCAGCCAGTGCGTCAGCAGTTGCTGTATCAGAGGCAGTTTTGGCAGCTGCAGCAGCAGCCAGATCCATGGCTTCCTGTGCGTCATCAGCCGCTGAGCCACCCAGGCCCACTTTAACAGCCTGAGCTGTTGCAGCATCTTCAGTCACAGTAGACAGCACAGCGCCGAGTTCTGCCTGAGTACCGTCTTTACCAAGCTCTACTGTGTAGTATGTAGCAACATCAACTTTGTTTTTCAGCGTTGCTGCAGCGTTACCCCAGTTAGGCTCGTCGTTGGCAACTTCGCGCAGTGCGTAAAGCGCTGACAGCAGCACTTCTGCACGGCCACCGCCGGCATTCAGGTCAGCCAGCAGCACGTTTACTGCCCATGCCTTCTCGGAAGCAGGTACTGAGTTGCCTACAATGTTATCAACCATCTTGGTTGCGAATTCCTGGTTAGTCAGGAATGTCGGGTAAATTGCTTTGAAGGTTGCTGAGTTACCCAGACTCTGAGCGATTGCAGCAACGCTTGCGCCGTTATCGTACTGGGCCACCAGATCAGAAAGAAGTGCCGCACCAGGTGCCGCGTCAAATGCGCCGACCACCAGGGTGATCAGATCCGCACGTACTTCAGTTGTAATCGCCATTTATAGCTCCTTAAGGTTTATTACAAATTGTTATATCCGAATGTGACTTGCTAAAAAACAGCAGGCGGCCTCATATCGGTTGTGCCAAGAATACTTTAGTTGCCCGACGGTGTACTGTGACTCCAGTCACACCGTTCGTCATTACTTCAGAACCCAAGCATTATGTCACTTGAGGCACGAAAAATCGAGACGCAAGCGGACAGGCTCCGCGATCTTACCCTTGTCAAAATCATTTGACAACTCTTTTCTTAAGTTTACGTCTCAAGCTGCTATTTTATCTGAATAATTTGCGCAAGATTTTTAAGAATCTGTCATCTCCCTGACATCATACTGACATCAAAAGCGATGACTGAACCCGATTTCCAGGGTTTTGTCGCTACTGCGGAACAGTTCGAGGTTGCTTTGCTGCAATTGCCGGTAGGCGTTAACAAGCAATGTGGTATTGCTGCCGAGTGGCCGACGCAGCTGCACCAGCACATAACTGCGCTTGATCCAACGCTTTGCCCCGTCGCTCAGCAGAGGACTGTAACCCTTGCGGTCATCCATCTTTGTGTAGTTCAGCTGACTGGACAACGTAGCCGAGCCGGGCAGTTGCAGACGCCAGTCCAGATTGGCCTGCCAGCCCGACCGGCCGCCGCCGGCCCGGCCACCACGAACCGGCTCATTGCCCAGCATGCTGATCTCCGGTACCAGCTGCTGAGCGCCAAATGAGCTGGAGAACGAACAGGTCATGCCAGCGCCCAGCTTGCCTTCGATGGCATTTTGCCGGCTCTGATTGTGAAACAGCTGGTGCTGCATGGCTCCTACCGCGAAAGGCTGACATGCAGACGATTCGCGCACAGGCATATACCGACCGCCCAGTTCTGTGGCTGTGTAAAGCGGGCTGCCGCCGAAAAACAGATGACTCATGCCTGCATTGGCCTGCCAGCTGCGCTCGCGTCCGGGTTTGATAAAGGCATAGCGGGTATCGAGTTGCAGGAGGTCAGATGCCTTGTCCTCGCTCACGCGCCCGCGCAGCTCCACCGTTGCATTGTGCTGGTGTTCGGGTGCCAGCTGGCGGAAGCGCGCGCTGACCCGGGCGTTAACATAGGGCCCGGACATGGGTCGAAACTCGGGATTTAACGGCAGGATGACAGATTCGCCCGACAGCGTGAGCGTGATCTGATCCGGCGACGGCGCGCCATTCAGGTTGCTGTCATGACCCAACAGGAGATCTGCCTGATAGGCCGTCTGGCGCGTCATTGACTGCCATTCGCGCTGGCGCGCCGCCAGCGCAGGCTGCAGGGTTGACGGCAGATCGTCGCGACCCAGTATCTGTTTGTTCAGCGCCAGTGCAGAGAATAACTGACCCTGCAGAAACAGCGCCTGTGCGTAGTCTATCTGCGCGCCGCCATTGTCGGGCGCCAGCAGCAATGCACGCTCTAGCGATTCCAGCGCATCTGCCAGCCGGCCGGTATTCAGTTCGGCCGCGCCCAGCAGGGCAAAATAGTCGGCATTGCGCAGACAGCGTGGCGCCAGCACTGCCGCCTGTCGGTGAATGGTCTCCCAGTCGGGATTATCCGCACTGGCTGCAACGTGCAACGCCGTCAGATCCGGGCAGGGCGCCTGAGCGAAGGCCGAATTGCTGAACAAAACAGATGCAAGTATGACGACGCAGGTGAGGGCGAATCCGGGGGCTCTGAAATAACCAGACCCTGATAAAACAGATGGGTGGTTGCACAACATGCGGGCAATTATCATGAATCGCTGCGCACTAGGCAATAAGAAGGATGGGTAACGTGACGTCCGTATCACTTTTGGCACATATTCTGGTGACCCTGAAACTACGATCGCCCGCCACTCACCACTTTAAGACTCAGCTGATCCTGGCGCGCACGGCGCTGGGTCACTTCGTCATTGGCCGGCGCAAACAGGGTGTGTGGTATACGCAGTCCGTTCAGCAGATAGCTGCCCTGGGACTCGGGTTTCAGGTCACTCAACTGCCGCGCCACACATTCGCCCAACAAAATGGGCTGAGCCAGTTCAGCCGTCATTTCCTGAATTCGCAGCGTGACGGTCACCGTATCGCCCAGCAGGGTATGCGTCCTGCGCTGCGCCGGACCAATGGAGCCGACCAGTGCCGGACCCTGCTCAATGCCAATGCCCAGTGCCAGTGGCTCCAGACCTGCCGGCGGGTGTTGCGGCATATCCCGGTGAATGGTGTCCTGCATGACCTGTGCTGCCTGCAGGGCCTGCTTTGCGGCAACCGCCGTCTGGCCATCCCATACGGCCAACAGGCTGTCGCCCTTGAATTCGTGAATACGGCCACCAAAGCGTTCAACAATGTCGGCCGCTTTAACAAAAAAGAAATGCAGAATGGCAGCGGACTCTTCCGGCGGGCGCGCTTCGCCAAAGGCGGCAAAATTACGCAGATCCGCGCTGAGCAGAGTGACATCGCAGCGTCGCGCATTAATGCTTGAACTGGGCAGCGAGTAGGCGATTTCACGTGCCACATCGCTCGGCAGATAACTGTTCAGATTACCGTACACACGCGTGCGTTCAGCCCGCACCCGGCTCTGTTCCAGCAGCAGCAGCAGACTGGCAGCCAGTATGCTGAAAACTGCCGGCAGCACCCAGCCCAGCCAGATGTCAAATTGCAGCAGCAGCTGCCAGTGAATGGTCAGGGTGGCTACCGGCAACAGAACGGCCGCAACCGGCAGGCCATACGCCGCCATGCGCTCGCGCAGCCCTGCCAGTGCAAACAGCGCCACTGCAAACATGCCTGCCATCATGACCAGCAGCCACTGCGCGATGCGAGGTGTGTAGGGTATTCGGGTATCAATCAGGCTGGTCAGCATGCGGGCCTGCAGTTCCACCCCGGGCACTGAACCTGCATAGGGTGTGGGCACAATATCACCCATGCCGAATGCTGTGCCGCTGACCAGTACCCAGCCGTTCTCAAGCATATCTGCATCAACCGCGCCATTCATGACGTCAACGGCCGACACGGCACGGTAGTTTTGTGGCAGCTCCCGGTAGGAAATACGCAGATTGCCATTTTCATCCAGAGGAATACTCAGGCCCGGATAGGCATCCAGCCGCATGACCTGCTGTGGTGCCAGCCAGCCCGAACCCTCGGCAATGGTTGCACGCCAGTCAGGGGCATTGATTGCCTGCAATAAAGCGCTGATTATCAGCGCGGGATAAGGTTGACCATCAACACACACCACCGCCGGCACCTGCCGTACAGCGCCATCACTGGACACGATGGGCGCGATATGCCCCTTGGGGATGCTGCTGAAACTGGCATGGGATGCAACAAAGCTGTTGGTTGAATTCAGCGCTGGTGTGCAGGCAATGCCTGTCAGCGGATGACTCATCTGTCCGGTACGCACTGTGGCATCCTGCTGAGCCGTTGCCCCGTCCTGCAATGCTGATGATTGCAACTCAGGTGACGGCAGCACCGGCAACTGCGCTATCACGGCACCACGCGAATTCTGTAGCGCTGCCAGAAACTCGTCATCGCCAGCGCGGGCCTCGGGATACGCGATGTCATGCAACTGCAGTTGGACACCCGCATTGTTCAGCGCCGTCACCAGACGTGCCATATCACTGCGTGACCACGGCCAGGGACCGACTTCGGCGATGCTTTTCTCATCAATGGCGACTATGGTAAGACGCTCTTCCACTACATCGGGCGCGGCAAGCACCCAGCCCTGTGCGCCAAGTCGCTCCTCCAGGGTCTCCAGCGCATCACTGAATACCGCCAGAATCAGCAGCGCCAGCAATCCCGCCACCAACAGCATCAACAGGCGACCAGACATCGGTCGCAGCCGCAGCGCCACCGACAGAGGATTTAGCCATTGACTGAATTGCCGGAGCGTTTGCATGGTTAGCGTCTATCCCACAGCGTGAGTCCCTGAATGCCACCGTTTTCCAGCTGCTTTTCAAAGAAATAACCTGCTTCGGCACCGTCCAGACTCACTGCACCAGCGATACGTTCAGATTCTGACCGGGTATGAAAATACCCACCGTCATAAAGGCGCCCGTCTGCGGCAAAAATCACGCTGCCTGTCAGATCATGACTCAGATCCAGCTGAGTCGAAAACCGGCTGGTATCAAAGTCGATATCCAGCGCACCATCGCTGACGGTCATGGCGACGACGCCACTTTCCGAACTGTAAAAGGCCTGAGCACTGGTCAATGAAAAGCTGACCGGGCCAAGACCCGATTGCACGCGAGTGCGACCATCGCCATCACGAAACAGAATATAATCTGCGTTGCCAATCGTGACATCACGGCCCTCAACGGCCTCAGCATATGCCAGCGTAATACGCTCGGCTTCGCCCTGACCGGCGCCCCAGCGCCCCCATACCAGATTGCGGCGCGCCAGCACCGGAGCTTCAACAGGAATTTCAGGGGTGACATCAACGAGCACCGGGGGTGTGATTACCGGTGGCTCCTCAGGCGGCTCTTCGGGCGTATCCGGTGGCGTAACCACTACCGGTGGCTCTGGCTCATTCTCGCCGGAATCGACCGGATCGGGTGGCGTAACCGGATCAACAGGATCTGGCTCAGCAGGCGCAGCAACACTTGCTGCTTCCGACTTGACCCTGACCGACGTAACGTTCTCCAGATACACGTTATTTGCAGAACCGCTGCTGGCGCTGCTTTCTTCACGCTCGCTCTGAACGCTGGCAATAACCATGTTCACTTCATCACGCATCATGTCGGGGTCGCG
The DNA here is from genome assembly GCA_963974875.1 of uncultured Pseudohongiella sp. Taxonomy (GTDB): domain Bacteria; phylum Pseudomonadota; class Gammaproteobacteria; order Pseudomonadales; family Pseudohongiellaceae; genus Pseudohongiella. The sequence goes on from CAXBER010000001.1 coordinate 248,449, forward strand.
CTCGACCGAGGCCGGCATCAGGCGGGGCGCGCCATTGTTGCCGCCCATCTCGATCATCTGCAGGGTATTGTCAGTCAACTCGATTGAGTTGGTCGCGCAGGGTCCAAAGGTATCCTGGGTGCAGTCACTGGAGAACGGTGCAAGCACAATGGCGCCTTCATTCACCAGCGCACGGACTGAATTGTATGACGCGCTGACCACAAAATCGGTGCCGCGCACGCCAATGGCGGCAATGGGTGTATTCAACCGGAACCGCTCGCGTGCGGAGCTGGCGCCACGCCCGGAAATGGATCGTGTCACCCCTTCCTGCAAATGCAGTTTGATGGACGATTGCTCCGGCTGATCGGGATTGTACTGATACTGCACGATTTCCAGCCGGCTGTCCGGGCGCACACTGACCAACCCCTGATCCACAAACCGGATATGGACATGCCCGTTGGCTTCCGTCAGTATCCCGTCACTGGCATGCACCTGAGTACCGGGCATAATCTGCTGCCTGGACTTGTCAGCGGCAATGATCCAGGCCTTGCCCAGTACCAGACTGACTTCACCCACAGCGTCTGCCTGTGCTGTCTGTGCAATCGCCCCTGCTTGCGCCATGGCAGCGGTTGATGCCAGCGAAACTGCCAGGGCCAGCCCGGCAGCTCTTGCAAAATGTGGTTTGATCGAGTGTTTCATCGAATCCATCCAGAGTTGTATTAAGTTACAAGGTTACGCCAACCCTGACACAGGGTAAGTGATTGCCGTCACACGGCAGTCAAATTAATGCGCCGGACCGGGCAATCAAGTTGACCCGTGACGGGTCCGGTTTGTTATGCTTGACGCGCGATTATCGCCCGGAACATAAAAAGACATGCAAGTCACCACGGAGCTACTCAGCACTTTCCCCAGTCTCAGACCACTGCCAGCGGCCACTCTTGAGCAACTGGCACGTGAGTCGGGGGTGCAGAAATTTGCCCGCCGCGGCGTGGTGCTGAGTGCCGGCGTTCGCGAGGAACACGTGTGCTTCCTGTTTGAAGGCCGTCTCCAGGGCGTCGATTTTACTATAGACGGGCGTGAAGTGGGTTTATATTTTATCGAGCCCGGTGATTTTTGTGGCGAACTCGGCATGTTTGACAACGGGCCGCAACCGGAGTTCGTGATTGCCCTGACTGCAGTGGTGGTGGTGTTTATCCCGTTGGAGAGTCTGCGGGCGGCATCACTGCAACATCCGCTGCTGCTCGGCAAACTCGGTGAGCGACTGGCCGCCCGCGTGCGGCAGATGACCCGCCAGCGCTCACTGCTGGCGCTGCCGAACATCAGTCAGCGGGTGTGCTGCCAGCTCTGGTTGCTGGTACCGGAACGGATGAACCCGGCCGACACGACCGCGACCATCATTAACCCGCCGACGCACATGGAAATTGCCATCATGCTCAGTCTGAGCCGTGAGTCGGTCAGTCGGGTGTTTCAGTTGTTGCAGGCACGCAAGATTGTCCAGCGCGACGGAGTCAATCTCCTGCTGGTGAACGATTTGACGACGCTGCAACGGCTGGCTGACGGATCGGAAGATCTGTGATACCTGCATACGATCAGGGCATTGATGACGGCCCGGGGGCGGCGCAGCCATTAGGTCAGGAGCGTGCGGAGGGTATATACTCCGGCGCATTGTCACGGCGTCGGACAGACAACGGTTTGATACAGAGGCTTGAAACATGCTTGTTGGCACCCCACATAACCCACTCAACAACAAAATACTAAACGGTTGGCTTGCTGTCTGATGAACAAAAATACCGGAACAAAAGCGAAGTACCCGGAGCTCGCTGAGGCGCTGGGCTCCATCAAACGTTACTTTATTTACGCCGGAGTGTTCAGCGCTGCCGTCAATATCCTGATGCTGGTCCCCATCATTTACATGCTTCAGGTCTATGACCGGGTGATCTCCAGTGGCAGCTACTCTACGCTGACCATGTTGACGCTGATCATGGTATTTTTGTTGCTGGCATCGGGCGGGTTTGAGTGGGTACGCTCGATGATCCTGATATCTGCCAGCAACATGATTGAAAAAAAGTTACGCCGCCGGGTGTTTGATGCGACATTCAAGAATGCCCTGTACACAGGCAATGCGTCGGGTCAGGCACTTAGTGATCTGTCCGCCTTGCGGCAGTTCTTGACCGGTAATGGCCTGTTTGCCTTTTTCGACGCCCCCTGGTTTCCAATCTACGTCGCCATCATGTTTTTGTTTCATACCTGGTTCGGGGTTGTCGCCATCCTTGCGGGCATTGTCATGGTGACATTGGCGTGGCTGAACGAGATTGTTACCACCAAACGTCTGAAAGACGCCAACACCAAGGCCAACCAGGTCAATGGCCAGGTCAATGGCAGTCTGCGCAACGCCGAAGTGATTGCCGCCATGGGCATGACCTCTGATATTCGCCGGCGCCAGGAGATCAAATCTGACGAAGTGCTGATATTGCAAACCGATGCCAGCCGTCTGGCGGGTATGTTGACCAGCATTTCCAAATCCTTCCGCATGATCGTGCAATCCCTGATTCTGGGTCTGGGTGCTCTGTTGGCACTGCAGCAGGAAATTTCACCCGGCATGATGATTGCCGGTTCACTGTTGCTGGGCCGGGCGCTGGCGCCCATCGACATTCTGGTCGGCTCGTGGAAAGGTTTTTCTGTGGCGCGGGCACAGTATGAGCGACTGGGCGAACTGCTTAACAATATTGCGCCGGAAAGCGAAACCATGAGCTTGCCGGCACCTGTTGGTCAGCTCACGCTGGAGCAGGTGGCCGTTGTGCCGCCTGGCGGGCGGGTACCGGTTGTCAGGGGTGTAAGTTTTGAGCTGGCCGCGGGTGAAGCGCTTGGCATCGTGGGCCCCAGTGCGTCCGGCAAATCCACTCTGGCGCGCGCCATCCTGGGTATCTGGCCTGCGGCAAACGGCAAGGTACGCGTGGACGGCGCCGACATCTTTACCTGGGACCGGGAGGAGCTGGGCCCTTATCTGGGTTATCTGCCGCAGGACATTGAGCTGTTCGACGGCAGTATTTCGCAAAACATCTGCCGGTTTGGTGAGCTTGATGCACAAAAAATTGTGACTGCTGCCAAACTCGCCGGTGTCCACGAACTGATTCTGAACCTGCCGGATGGTTATGACACGATTATCGGCTCCAGCAGTGGCGCATTGTCAGGTGGTCAGCGTCAGCGTATCGGTCTGGCAAGGGCAGTGTATGGCAGCCCGCGGTTGCTTGTGCTTGATGAGCCAAACTCCAATCTGGACGATCAGGGCGAGCGCGAACTGGTCACTGCATTGCAGCGCATCAAGGCTGAAGGCTCGACCGTGGTGGTCATTTCACATCGCACCATGGTCCTGCACGCCATGGACAAGCTGCTGGTCATGAAGGATGGCACCGCCGTCAGTTTTGGCCCCAAGGACCAGGTGCTGGCCTCCCTCATGGGTCAGGCGGGGAGACAGCCATGAGCGATAAAACAGCCATCAGCGAGAACAGAGCCCTTAGCGAGAATAACGCCGCGAGCAAAAACATCAGCACACAGGACAGCGGAAACAACATGACATCCGGCGCACACACCACACCTGACCAGCTACCCGTGGAAACCAGCATGGAGACGCCCAGGCGCGTCGGCATGACCATATTCCTGCTGGTATTCGGTTTTTTTGGTGGCTGGGCCGCGCTGGCCCCCCTTGACGGCGCAGCACATGCGCCGGGCTCGGTAATGGTTCGCTCCAACAAACAGCTGGTGCAGCACTTTGAGGGTGGCATTGTCAAAGAGCTGCGGGTTCGCAACGGTGACGTTGTTGCTGCCGGGCAACCCATGATCATTCTGGACAATACCCAGCCGATGGCTCAGCTCGAAATTGCCGAGGGCCAGTATATTGCCTTGCTCGCCCTGGAAGCCAGACTGATAGCCGAGCGCGACGGACTTGACAGGGTGACCTATCCCGACGAGATCTCCGCACGCGGCAGAGATGCCGCATCCGAAATGGCCTCGCAGGATCAGCTGTTCCGAGTGCGCCGTGCTTCACTGGCGGGCAGCGTCGAAGTGTATGAACAACGCATTGAACAGCTGCAATCACGTCTGGGCGGCATGCGCGCACTACAGCAGGCCAAACAGGAGCTGGCTGACTCGTTTGCTGAAGAAATGGTAGACGTTCGTGCTCTGTTGTCAGAAGGTTTTGCCGATCGCAATCGACTGCGCGAGCTGGAAAGGAACGGCGCTTCGCTGCGCGGTGAAGCTGCCGAGCTGACTGCCGCCATTTCTTCGACAGAGATCGAGATTGGCGAAACGCGTCTGCAGATTCTTCAGCTGGAACGTGAACTTCAGAATGAAGTCGCCAGCGAGCTGGCTGAAACCCAGACCCGGCTCAAGGACATCAACGAACGCATCATCGCGCTAAGCGACATTGTCTCACGCACAGTTATCGCCGCACCGGTCGCCGGTGTTGTCAACGGGATGCAGATTCACACCATTGGTGGTGTTGTGCCACAGGGCCAACCAATAGCGGAAGTAGTGCCGATGTCCGACGAGCTGATCGTGGAGGCCCGGGTGTCCCCCATGGACATTGATCGCATTGCTGTCGGACAACCGGCAACCCTGCGTTTTTCTGCGTTCAGCAGTGCCGTGCCGAATATTTTTGGCGAAGTCATTAACGTGTCTGCTGACGCGTTCACCGACCAGAATACCGGCATGACCTACTATACTGCACGTGTCGCAGTCACCCCGGAAGGCATGGCCAATCTGGACGGGCTGACACTGGTGCCCGGCATGCCGGCCGAAGTGTTTATCACCACCGGCTCGCGCACCTTTCTGCAGTACCTGATGAAACCCATAAGCAACGCGCTTGCGCGCAGCTTTATTGAAGACTGATATCTATGAAACTCCGGACTACAGCAACCATTGTCACCAGCCTGATGTTAGGTCTGGCGCTTAATGGTGACGTCTTTGCCCAGTCAAACCAGACTGGCGCTGCCGCCAGTGATGCAAGCGCACTTCAGGAGCGGCACGAAGGCATGGGCAGATCGCTGGAGGATTTTTTCACGGCGGCACTTGCCTACAGTCCTCAATTACAGGCAGCCCAGGGCCGCTGGGATATTGGTGGCGCGCGCCGGCAGGCAGCCAATGGCCAGCTGCTGCCGCAAATCAATGCCAATGCCAGCATATCCGACAACCGGCAGGACAGTGTTGGTGGCATCACGGAATATCGCGGCGAGCGGCTTTCCCTGCAGCTGCGCCAGGTGCTGTTTGATTGGCAGGTCTTCTCGGCCCGGGACGAAGCGTATCTTACTGAAAATCAGTTTGAGGCGGAATACTACGCCGAATTGTCCAATGTTCTGACAACGGTTGCCGAGCGTTATCTGGACGTTTTACAGGCACAGGATGCACTAGACTCCAGTGAAACCGAACTTGACGTGGTGCAGGAACAACTTGATCAGATCACCCGGATGCATGGCCTGCAGATGGCACAGATTACCGATCTGTATGAAGCGCAGGCACGCATGGCCGAAGTACAGGCAGAACGCCAGTATCTGTCCAGTGAAGTAATACTGACGCGTGAGGCACTGCGATCGGTATCGGGACTGGCCGTTGGCGAACTGTTTACCCTGGGCGACAACCCGGACCTGCCCCGGGTTCAGGGAACTCTGGAAGAATGGGTAGAAAGGGCGAGTCAGCAGAACCACATGATCAATGCCCGCGAATTTGCAGTGGAAGCTGCCGGCAGCCGTATCTCTCAGGCACGCAGCCGTTACATGCCTCGCGTCAATCTGATTGTGCAACAACAACGATCCGATCTCGGCTTTGATAACGTGCCCATTAATCGCACTGATTCAGGTTATGTCGGCGTGGATGTCTCGGTACCGCTGTTTGCCGGTGGCAGCAACCGCGCCGCCGTTCGGGAAGCAAACAGCATGCAGTCGATTGCCCGCAATGAACTGCGCCAGCTGCATCTGGAGGTAAGCGAAAAGACCCGCCTTTACTACCTGCGTATGCAGGCCCTGGAGCGACAGATCACGGCCGCAGAAGCCGTGGTGCAATCGCGTGAAATTGCCAGCACATCAAAACAGCGGGGGTTTGAGCTGGGTACAGTCACCAGTGTGGACGTGCTGGATGCCGTACGGAATCAGTTTGTTGCTGCGCGGGAGTTGCAACGCTATCGCTATGACTATATTCGCCTGGGTCTGTACCTGCGCAGAGATGCCGGCACGCTGACAGCAGATGACCTGCTGGATATCGGATCCCGGTTACAGGATCCTGCATCACTCAACAATTAGGTTGATTGGCTGCTGATGGAAGTAAAGCTCCGTCGGGTTGCTGTCAACGCCGTAACCAACCAGAAAATTCACCTCGATACTGCTGATGCCGATGTTCTGCGCGATCATCTGTTTCAGCACGTCGATATCCTCGACTGACGCAAGCACACGACGCTGATAAATGGGCACCAGCGTAGCCTCCGGCTGGTAGCCAACAAAGTCGCCATCAGGACGCTTGACCAGGATTTCACCCTCATGGGTGATGCCGGCAACCACAATAAACCCGGGCTGGCCGACATGTGCAGGGTCAATATTTATTTGCCCCACCACATCAAAAACTTCGCTGGCAGTGACACGATTGGTGAACAGTCTGTTGCCACCGCGCATGACAGCAACCGCGCCACGAAACCCGGCATCAGCCACACCACCCTGAAAACTTTCCCTGCCGGCCAATGGCAGCAAATCGGCCGACTCATAGGTCACTGACAAGCGGTAGTCGCCGGTATTGCCGCGCCCGCACGGTGAGTCTGACGCCCTGCTGTAGGTGTTGACCAGCAAGGCATAGGAGCCGGGTTCCAGCTGCCGGGAAATACGTGGCCGGCAATCACCGGCAGCATCTGCATTGGGTTCGATTATGCCCAGCTGGCGATCAGTCAGCAGCAGGACACTGTCCAGCAAACCGTCGGTGATGGTATCAACAATCAAGGTCAGCGGGCTGGTGATCTCCAGCTTGTAAACATCCACAAAACTCTGGTCGCTGCCCCCTGACATCAGCTGGAATACCCGGCAATCACCCGTGCTCAGACTGTCATGAAACCAGCCGAAACCGGCCTGTCGACTCTCGCAGTTGGCAAAACTGCTGTACAGCGAATTCGCCCTGTCGATGTCATTTTGCTGCAGCCGGAACAGATTGCCGATATTCGACGCCATGATGGCGGGTGCACTGTTTTCATGACCCTGCAGCCCCAGCATATGCCCCAGTTCGTGCAGGGCAACGCGCCGGAAATCAAACTGCGTGCTACCGTTTCCAAACCGTTGCGGGCCGTCATAAATATCAAAATTGCGGTTGCTGTTAAAGACGATGTCCGCCTCCACCAGATTGGTGGAGCCCAATATATTCCCCTCACAGAAGTAGGTTGTGATGGCCAGCACATTGCTGTTAAAACTTGAGCCACACATGCTGGGGCTGAAGTCAGCACCGTTCTGGAAATCAGCTGCTGTGCCCGGCGACAGACCTGCACAGGGATCACGGTATTGCCCTTCCAGCTGAAAGGTGAAATCCGTTTTTTCATTCCACTCTGTCGCTGCAGCCACCAGTGACTCGGACCACAGCTCACCGCTGGGAGACTGGTTGGGCATGGCAAAATGCAGCGTGGTGGTTGCCCCTGGCCAGCGTGTGCCGGGCGGACAGGACTGGGCAAACGCATGCGTTGCGCTGACGGTCAGCAACAGACCTGCCGTTAATCCGGTAACCAGTTTCATGGTGAGATCTGCTCCTGCCTGGTTTGCTGCTGCAAAAGATCCTGAACCCGCGCCTTGAAACTCACCGGAGACATCGGACGCCGGGCTTCTGTCAGCGCCTGAATCTGCACACCCCGGGCTGCCCCTTCATGACCCAGAATTTGCTGACTTGCCTGCGGCGGTGAGGCCTGCAGCTCATAGACCGGATCACGCCCGGCCGTGCGCACTTCTGCCTGGCCGCGTAAATTCTGTTCTATCAGAAAATGTCCCTGCGACCAGCCTGTCAACGGGTTGACCATCGGCTCGTGCAGAGATTCCACAAAATAGAATCCGCTTTCACCAACCTGAGGCAACTGCAGTTCAGTTACCACCATCTGTCGTCCGTTTGCCGTGCCGCCCAGAAAACTCAGCTCCAGCTCCTCGAGGGAGGCGTCTCCCTTCAGAACATCCAGCACCTCATAGGTGACAAAGGTGTGTATTGCGCGTGGCCCCGTCTGTCTGCCTTCCACGGACACAACGCGCCCCTCAAAGATGAACTCGGCCGTTTCCAGCACTTCTTCAAAACTCATCTGCTCCAGCGTGGACGACCAGACCGGGAGGGCCAACAGCATGAGCATCACCGCCAGGATAAATGGATTACGCGTTTGCATGTGTTACTGCTCTCCTGAATCAGTTGCCACTTACCAGGCGGCCGATGACGTCATTCAGCTCGTGGCGCCAGTGCCGCGGTTGCAGGCCCAGTTGCGCGATTGTCTCCGATTTATCCAGCACACTGTAGGCTGGCCGCCGGGCTGGCGTCGGATACTCATGAGTAGGGATGGAAACGACCGGGATCTTTTTTGTCAGCAGACCCACACGAAGCGCCTCATCCTGAATCGCAACAGCAAAATCATACCAGCTGGCCACACCCGCATCGCTCCAGTGTAGAATACCCAGCGGTCTGCTCTCAAGCGCAGCCTCTATGCAACGCGCCAGACCCCACGTAGAGGAGGGCGAACCGATCTGGTCACCTACAACGTTGAGACCTTCTTTTTCCGCCATCAATTTCAGCATGGTGTTAAGAAAGTTGCGACCAAACTGTGAGTATACCCACGAGGTACGCAACACCAGACTGTGCCCGGGTGCCAGATACCGCACATGCAGTTCGCCTTCCAGTTTGGTGCGCCCGTAGATGCTCAGCGGATCGGTCTGATCGTCGGGTTTGTATGGGCGGGAATTACAGCCGCTGAATACAAAATCTGTGGAAATATGCAGTAACCAGGCATCATTGCCGGCTGCCCAGCGAGCGAGATTTTTTGGTCCGGTGGCATTGGCAGCGCGTGCCGTCAGATCATCCTGCTCAGCCGCATCGACAGCCGTGTAACCCGCCGCGTTGATAATGGCATCCGGCCTGATCTCATCCAGTTTACGGCGCACCGCCGCTTCATCACTGATGTCCAGGCCGGCATGCGCAATGGGCACAACCCGGTATTTGTCCGGCGACAGCGCCTGCTGCAACGTCTGCCCCAACTGCCCGCCCGCGCCGGTCAGCAAAATTGTCTGTCGGTTGATGCTGCTATCGGTGGTCATGGTGATTCCAGTTGATTGCGCTGAATAGTATCAGCCTGCGTCCCGGGAGACATATTTGGGCGCGTCAGCAAAACTTGACGCATGTTTATCCTTGTCCGACAGCACCGGCTCGCCGGCACCGGCTACCAGCGGCCAGTCTATGCCCAGTGCCGGATCGTTCCACTGCAGGCTGTACTCGTCATCGGGCGCGTAATAATCGGAGCACTTGTAGACCATTTCAGCACTGTCACTGGTCACATAAAACCCGTGTGCAAAGCCCGGCGGCACCCACAGCTGATGTTTGTTGTCCGCTGACAGAATGGCCCCAACGCTCTGCCCGAAGGTCGGTGAATCTTCGCGCATGTCCACCGCCACATCAAATATCTCGCCGGCTACCACTCGCACCAGTTTGCCCTGGGGTTGTTTCAACTGGTAGTGCAGGCCACGCAGAATGCCCTGAGCAGATTTGCTGTGATTGTCCTGGACAAATTTCACCCCCGGCAGCACGTCGTCAAACAGCGACTGACGAAAAATTTCCATAAAAAATCCGCGATGATCACCATAGACAACAGGCTCCAGCAACAACACATCCGGAATAGCGGTGGGGGTGATTTTCATATTCAGGCAATCGCTCCTGCATTGAGCGGTGAATCGTTTGTGAATAATGCGTTAGTGAATAATTTAAACCCTGATCAGGTTCAACAAATACTGCCCGTAACCACTTTTGGCCAGTGGCGCAGCCAGCGCACGCAGTTGCTCCGCGCTAATATAACCATTGCTGTAGGCAATTTCCTCCGGACAGGCAATCTTGAGACCCTGACGCTCTTCGAGCACCCGGATGAAATTGGCCGCATCCAGCAGAGACTGCACTGTGCCGGTATCCAGCCAGGCGGTGCCACGATTGAACAGTTCAACCTGCAGCTGACCACGGTGCAGATAGGTTCTATTGACGTCAGTAATTTCAAGCTCGCCACGCGCCGACGGTTTGATATTTTTGGCAATGTTCACGACATCATTGTCATACAGATACAGACCGGTAACCGCATAGTTGGATTTGGGTTTGAGCGGCTTTTCTTCCAGATCAATGGCGGTGTTGTTCTCATCCAGCGCGACCACACCGTAGCGCTCGGGGTCGTTGACGTAGTAGGCAAACACGGTGGCGCCGCTTTTCTGCTGCGCTGCCCGCTGCAGTTTTTCCTCCAGCGAGTTGCCGTAGAAGATATTGTCTCCCAGTATCAGACACACGCTGTCATTGCCGATAAAGTCTTCACCAATCAGGAAAGCCTGCGCCAGACCATCGGGGCTTGGCTGCTCCGCATACTGCAGATTCAGACCCCATTTGCTGCCATCTCCCAGCAGATGCTGGTAAAGGTGCAGATCTGCCGGTGTGGTAATGATCAGGATATCCCGGATACCTGCCTGCATCAGCGTACAGAGCGGATAGTAAATCATCGGCTTGTCGTACACCGGCATCAGCTGCTTGCTGACTGAAATGGTCATCGGGTGAAGGCGGGAGCCGGTGCCGCCGGCCAGAATAATTCCTTTTGTGGTATGAGTCGTGGCCGTCTCGGGCGGGGTCATATCATGAGTCCTTTTGTTGTGGCCTTTTGTAAATACCGGTATGAACAATGGCGGGCAAAGCCTGATACAGCGTCGCGCGCGGATTATACCCCAGTTGCATCCGGCTTGTTGAGTCGTCCACCCGGTAGTTGCGCGCCAGCGCGCGATAGGAGCGCAGCCCCGGTGAGTTGTTCAGTCGCAATACCTTGCCGGCAATTTCAAGACCCAGCGCCGCCAGATAAAATACCCAGCGCGGGCTTGCCCATGCAGGCTGTGGTTTGCCCAGCGCCTGTCGCATCGCCTGCTCCACGGCCTTGATAGTATAGCGCTGGCCGTCTGTCACCGGCAGCACGGCTGGGCCCATGCCCGTACCTGTGGCTGTGGCTGTGGCTGTGCCATCGTCCTGCGCCAGTTTGCGGCCAGTCAGCATGATGGCCTCACACAGATCACTCACACCTATCAGGGAAAATTCATGCTCAAAACGCGGCAGAGGTGGCATCAGCCCCCTGTTGATGAGCTTAAGCAACGTCATCAGATTGCCTTTCATACCAGGCCCGTAGACGTTTACGGGCCGGACAATACTGACCCTGATCCGGCCTGCCCGGTGCGCTTCTGTCAGCAATTGCTCGGCCTGGTACTTTGACTCACCATAGGCGGTGCGGGGCACGTCATAGTGTGGATCCGCCAGAATGCTGCTGACAAACACAAAACGCGGAACACCGGCATGGATCGCCGCCTGCAGCAGATTATCGGTACCGATGACGTTGGTGGTAAAAAGCGCATCGCGCCCAGCCTGGTTGACATGCGCACACGCCGCCAGGTGATAGATGGTATCCACACCGGCGCACAACTGGTCCAGACTGTCGGGGCTGAGCAGATCCTGCTCTGGACGCGCCAGCGCCCTGACCTGATGTCCATGCTCCGTCAACCGCAGCTGTAACACCTGCCCGATGAACCCGCTGGCGCCGGTGACCAGTACGGTGGACATCATGACCAGCGCCAGCCGTGAGTATTAAAAAACCGGAAACCGGAGCGTCCGAACATGCCAATGTGACGCAGACCCTTTTTGGCACTGTGGCCACCCAGATGAGTAATGCGCATTGCCGGCAGATAGGTCAGCGTGCCCAGCGTATGTGCCCGCAGTGCCAGATCAAAGTCCTCAAAATACAGAAAATAGCCCGGATCAAAACCGTTCAGCTGCTGCAGCGTGGACTGGCGAAACAGCATAAAACATCCACTGATCACCGGGATGTCCTCGCTGGGCCGATCAGATGGCAGGTCCTGCATATCATAGTGAGCCAGTCGCTTTGCAAAGTGCTTTTTGATAACCGTGGGGGCAAATCCGCGCAGGACAAAATCCAGCACACTGGGGTAGCGTTTGCAGGCGGAGGCGGTGTGACCGCTGCCATCGCTGATGGCAGGCGCAACGGCAACTGTCTGCTGGTGGGATGCAAGCCAGTCAATACCGACACACAAGGTGTCGGGCTGCACAATGACATCCGGATTAAGAACCAGAAACAGATCATTTGCCTGGCCCACATGCTGTGCAGTCCGACTGATGGCCAGATTATGGGCGCGTCCGTACCCGATATTGCCATGTCCGGACAGCACGCAACTTTCCTTGGCTTCCGGCATAGACGTCAATTGAGCCTCCAGCAACGCCGCCAGTATGGGGGTATTGGTATCAGACTCGGCATTGTCAATCAGATAGAGAGTGATGCCGCGCAGCAGGTTTGCGTCCAGCGCCCGGCGCGCGGCCACCTGCAACGATTCAAGTGTCCGTGTGAGCACCGCTTTGTCCAGTGTATAAACAACAATGGAAACCGTCAGGGATGGGGGCGTATCACTGTTCACTGACGATTCGATCACCAAATGGAGTACGGACCAGACGGCTGCCTTCGGGCACATCAGCAGGATCTATACGACGCGGCCTGAAACGCTCTGCCTCGGCACGCGACACCGCAGGATCGGCTTCCGCGCGCTCGCGGGCCGCCCGCAACGCTGCCGCAAACGGGTTATCCGGCGGAGCCTGTGCAGCATCTTCGGCCGGCACTGAATTCCCGGCTGAAACTTCCTGGCGGGTATTGCGTGCTGGCTCTGAGACCGGTGAACGCTGAATGGCCTGCGCCGTGGTGAGCTGTAATCGCGCGACATCCGACGATGGGCAATTGACTCCCTGTGCAGGCGACGCATAGCAGGGTGTATTGGCAGGATGGCGCATCAGGATTTGCCGGTTGGCGGCCTCTTCTATCTGAAATCCCGGGAACCCCGGCACAGTGCCGGCGGCATCGTCACCCAGATTCACAACCACCACCTGTCCGCTTTGCGTGCGCAACCTGGCCCGGTGTTTGCCGGCAATATTGCTGGTGCCGATCAGCACAAACTGCGGCGCGCTGCCGCGACTGACTTCAACCGGACGCGACACTTCTGCAGCTGGCTGTTGCGGCTGTGCTGTCTGTTCAACTGGCTCAAACAGACCCAGAGTCTGTGCTGGTGTCTGGGCTGGTGTCTGGGCTGGTGTCTGGGCTGGTGTCTGGGCTGGCGTCTGCGCACCTGCAGGCATCCAGGCAGCACCGATCAAAATCGTGCACACTGCTACTCGCCATGCCATTGTCAGATTCCCCGCGTTAATGAATAGATTCCCGTTTTATAGTCGTTAGACTCATCATGTTACCGCTTAGTTTGCCTGGCTTCAAAAATGCCTATTCATCCCAGTATCTGTTCATCATCTGCTCCGCCGCCTGACGCAGAGTCATGGCATCTGCCATCGCCTGTGGCGGATAGCAGTAAAAGGCTTCGGCAAAACACACCTCTGGCGGCATGGAAAACGTACGTGCCTTGTTAAGCGCCATGATCAGTTCCGGATAGTTATTCTGACTGTTCTGACTGACATAGATATCCATTGCCTGCTGCTTGACAGCCATCACCGCGGTGATATCCATCAGCCGGTTGACCGGACTTTGCACACTGATCTCATACGACCAGATTTGCGGCTGAAGTCCGCGCCAGCGACGGGCAGTCAGACTCAGTAGTGCAGACCAGACCAGCTGAGCTGTGGCACGATGATCGGGGTGCAACTCCAGCACGCCGGGAAAAAACACCGTGCCGGCTTTGTGATCCGCGATAATTCCGGCAATACGCTCGATAAGCGATGCTTCAGGCTGTAATCCACGATCGGGTTCACCCAGGCCAAACACCGAGTGCACGCCCAGCACATCACAGGCAGCCCTTACCTCAGACTCACGAATTTCAATCAGTGTCGCTGCCTGCTCAGTGTCACAACTGTTTTCCCCACCCAGGGCCCCATCGGTCATGACCACTACATGCGTCTGGATGCCGGCCTGCGCCGCTTTATGCAATGCCCCACCCATACCAAACGTTTCATCGTCGGCATGTGGTGCAAACACCACCCATGGGCCGGGCGGCAATTCACATTGTGTATAGGGGACAAGCACATGTTCAGGTATCATGTCGCCGATTGTAGGGGGTTTTGCCACATATGACTATTAGCCTGCTGAAGCAATGGACATTTTCACCGGTCCGCCACTTCCGCCTGTTTCATCAATTTGTCCGCCAGGAATTCAGCAGCCAGTTTGCCGGCTCACTGGGTGGTTTCCTGTGGCTGTTTGTCACACCCATCGTCAACATCATGATTTACTCCTTTGTGTTCAGCGTGGTGTTCCGGGCGCCGGTGCCGGAGGAGTTTGGTGATGTGCCGTTTGTGGTCTTCCTGATGATCGGCTATCTGCCCTGGTTTGCATTTGCCGATGCCATGGGTAAAGCCAGCGGCATGCTGATTGAAAAAGCACCGCTGATTACCAAGGTGATGTTTCCGGTGCAGCTGATACCCATGGTCGGCACGCTGGTTCCCTATCTGGTGCACGGCATCGCGTTTTTTGTGTTCCTGGTGTATCTGGCATTTGGTGGTTTTTTTGATCCCATGTGGTTGTGGCTGCCGGTTGCGCTGGGGCTGCAGTTTCTGTTTACCATGGGTATGGTTGCCATCCTGTCGGCATTTTGTGTGTTCCTGCGCGATATTCAGCAGATTGTTGCGCTGTTGCTGACGGCCTGGTTTTTCCTTACTCCCATCATCTATCCGCTGTCCATGCTGCCGGACAGCGTGCAGCCCTGGATGATGCTCAACCCGATGCACAGTTTTGTGCAGTTTTACCGCGAGATCATTGTGCTGGGAGAGTTCTCCCTGCAGCACTTTCAGATTA
This sequence comes from uncultured Pseudohongiella sp., assembly GCA_963974875.1. GTDB lineage: Bacteria > Pseudomonadota > Gammaproteobacteria > Pseudomonadales > Pseudohongiellaceae > Pseudohongiella. The sequence continues at coordinate 263,486 of CAXBER010000001.1, forward strand.
TGGTGCTGGCGGCCGTGATCAGTTTTTTTGGCGGTGGCTGGCTGTTCATGCGCATCAAACATGCTTTCGGTGACGTTTTATAATGCACAGTATTTCCGTAGAAAACCTTTTTAAAGACTACCGTATCTATAACCGGCCCCAGGACCGGCTGCTGGAGCTGTTCACACGCAAACCACGCCACCGCAATTTCCATGTGCTGCAGGATATTTCCTTTAATGTGCTGGAGGGCAAAAGCCTGGGTATCATTGGTGATAACGGTGCCGGCAAATCCACACTGATGAAGCTGCTGGTGGGCACCGTTGAGCCAACCGCCGGCTCCATCGACATTCGTGGCCAGGTTGCCGCCCTGCTGGAACTGGGGGCAGGTTTTCACCCGGAGTTCAGCGGCCGGCGCAACATTCACCTCAACGCCAGCCTGCTGGGTGTGCCTGATCACGACATTGATGCCATGGAAAACGACATCATCGAGTTTTCCGAGCTGCGCGACTTCATCGACCAGCCTGTCAAAACCTATTCTTCCGGCATGTATGTGCGGCTGGCATTTTCCATTGCGACCATGGTGCGCCCGGATGTGCTGGTCATTGATGAAGCTCTCTCGGTGGGCGATATTGCGTTTCAGAAGAAGTGTGTGCAACGCATGAAGCAGTTTCGCGAACAGAACAAGACCATGGTGTTCTGCAGCCACTCCATGTATCACGTGCAGGAATTGTGTGACACCGCCATCTGGCTGGAGAAAGGTCGCATTCGCGAGATTGGCAAGAGCGAGGAAATTGTTGCGCACTACGAGGACTATTGTAATAGCCGCCGGGTGTATGCCGCACCAGAGCCCGGCAGCACCTCAGAGCAGCCGGCACCGGAGTCGGCCAACAAGGACTGCCGCATTATTCATACGGTTGTGCGGGACACTGCTGGCAATCCTGTCGAAATTGCGGAGCCATTGCAGGACCTGATTCTTGAAATCAAGGTTGAGGTGCTGAACGACAATGTGCGCTGTTATTTTGGGTTTGCGTTCATGAAAGATCTTGAGGAAGTCATATCCTCATACCTGGCCATCAACCGGCCCGAAGTGGAAAATGGCCCTTTCCGCAAAGGCGAAATACTGACTGTGCAGGTGCACCTGCATGCACTGGCTATCCGCGTGGGACGTTTTCATGTACTGGGCGGCGTATCTGATGAAAGCGGACTGCTGTGGTACGAAACCAAACCAAGCCCGGAAATCACGGTGAAAGCCAATAAAGGTGTGGGGCCGTTTATCATGAAAACGGATTGGTCCGTCCGGCACGGCAATGCACCCTGACCAAGCACTCTGACAAAGCACTCTGAAAAAGCACCCTGAGTTCAGGCATCAGTATTCAATCCGCGCCGGCGCCGTGTCCGGCAATTGCCCGTAGGGATGAACCTTGTACACCCGCCCACGCATGTCCCCGCGACGCACCTCCAGAATCTGCATGTATGCCCGGGTAACGGTATCTGCTGCCGGTGCCTGCACAGGCTCATTGTTCAGTACCCGGCGCTCAAGGCTTTCTTCCTCGGGCAGGGGTGGGGCAGGGTAGGCATAGACTGAATAAAAACTGGACGTGTTAAAACCCAGCCAGGGCGACAGCTCTACCATGCGTTCCAGCGGGACTATTTCGCCGACCTCACGAATTGTCCTGAAATCGCGTTGCTCGCGATAGGCGATAATCTGTTCCACCAGGTCGGCGTCCATTCCCGGCAGCAGCATCAGCGCCTCGCGACTGGCCAGATTGGGATTGACCGCCCCTGCGGTTCCGTACACTGTAAATGCTGCGTCCAGATTGATGTCTCCGAACAGCTCGTCAAAACCACGGATCAGACGAATTTCCTCCACGCTGTCCAGTTCCCGTGCGTTACGCGCGGTATACGGCGGATCAAGCGTCAGGTAATACTCATCCTCCGCGCCTCCGGGTGTCTCCAGCGTATTCAGGTCCGTCCAGTCGGCCCACGCTGCCAGCAGCTCCTGGACCTGCACGGGATTAAACCCGGGACCAAGCCGGTGTTCGATCAGTAGCTGAAGACGGGGGCGTGTTATCCCGTTAAGGTTGACCTTGCCAGCATGATCGTAAATCCGCACGACCATCTGTTCACTGGCCGGATAATGCAGTGCCAGCGGCTGACCGTTAAACCGGTAGGCCGGAATACGGAACTCTCCCTCATCGGTCAGCGTCAATTCCTGACCAACAGGCACCGGCATGCGCTCCAGCATCAGCTCCATTTCTGCCCGATTTATTGCGGCCATGACATCGGCAAAATCGCGGCTGCCGGTTTTATTGTGGAACGCTGTTGTCGCCGACAGTCGCACATTGGTGGCCAGTACCGTCACCAGCACAGTCAGTACCACTGCAGTCCAGAGCACCATGATCAGCACGGCGCCGCGGCTGGAATGTGGCGTTGCTGCAGGCCAGCGTCTCATCGGATCAGCTCCAGATTCGGGCGCAGACTGCGGTGTTCGCGGGCAGCAACAGGTGCCACAATATCCAGTTCATGCTCTGTATCCCCGTCAATGGGAATCAGACGCACATGCACTGCCATCGGCAATATATTGAATTCACGGCCCGGCCAGTCGTCGCGCCAGACTCGCTGGAACTGCAGATCCTCGTAAAGGTACTGGAACTCTGCGGTGTAACCGGCCAGCAGCAGGCGGGGCGCTGCTGCCAGCAACCGGCTTTCAGGATCGTCGCTGAATGCCGGCGTCAGTTGCAGATAAAGGCCTTCGGACGCATCGGAAAACAGACGCCAGGCGGTCAGCCCGGTATTGCGTTGCGGAGATACACTGGACACCCAGGCCAGCTCATCGGCCAGACCATCAAAGTAGACATGTCTCACCAGCGTTTCGGTGTCGCGGAAGCTGTGTGGAAAAGCCCCTTGGAGCGCGCGCTCCAGCTGCAGCGCGGCAATCGTCTGGTCCAGGCTGTTTTCCAGCGCCTCGGCATTGTTATCCCAGTCTCTGACCACACCGTAGACACCGGCGGTCAGCATGCTCAACAACATCGCCGTCAACGACAGGGCGATCATGATCTCCAGCAGGGTAAAACCGGCCGACCGTTTCATCGTGGCAGATCCGAACGGACCCAGCGCACACCATAAAACTCTTCGCCGGTTTCTTCATCTACAATACGGTAGGATTCCAGCAGGTCGTTAAGTGGTGTGGTGCGACGCAGCGGATCTTCCAGCAGGCCGTCTGCCTGAATGGAGAACCGATCGTTGGCGCGCACGTCATCAATACGCCGGAACTGATTGTCCAGCAATGCAAAGTTGATGGCCGCGCGGGCATCGGTGGTTTCCAGCAGAGTCGCCTGAGTGCGGACCGCCAACTGTTTGCTGCCGGCGGCCAGCGCGAACAGGCTGCCCAGCACCGTGGCGGTTATTGTCAGGGCAATCATGACTTCCAGCAACGTGAAGCCACGCTGATGATTTATCATATCCGGCATGCTAGTCATGGTCGGTTTTCCTGACACGTCCGGAGAATGGATCTATCGTGATGTCTGCCTGGCGATTACCCTGCGTGAATGTCAGCTGACCGCCGGTGCTGCCACCTTCGGGATAAAATTCAATCTCCAGAGAGCTGTCGATGTCGGTGTGTTGACCGGTACTGCTGGTATGCACCAGTGTCAGATCGCGGCTCTGCCAGCGCCCGACCATTCCCGGTGGCAGGCTGTCAGCGCTGGTATCGACGGAATCGCCCGGCGTGATCACACTGAACTCTATTCGTGCCGGTTGCCCCTGCACCACAGCCATGCGACGGGCATGATTAAGCAATCCCGTTGCCTCGCGAACCTGAGCATTAAACCCGGGCGAGTCCAGGGAGTTGAGCCCCGGGCCGACCAGCATCGCCATCATGCCCAGAATGCCCAGCACCAGAAGTAATTCCAGCAGGGTGAACCCCTGCTGATGCCTGTGTTCAGTCGCCAATATCGGCGTCATTCCCCTCTCCACCCGGACGTCCATCCGCACCGTAAGACATCAGCGTGAACGTCCGGCCACTGGCTTCATACACGTATTCATTGCCCCAGGGATCCACCGGCACATCGCCGCGCAGATACGGGCCGTTCCAGGTTGAACGGTTGCTGTTGTTGCGGACCAGGCCTTCCAGCGAATCCGGATACTGCCCCAGATCCAGTCGGTAGGCATCCAGTGCGCTACCCAGTGAGGATATCTGCGACAACGTCGCATCACGGCGTGCGCCATCTGCCTGATTAAACAGATTGGGTGCAACCATGACCGCAAGCATGCCGAGGATGGCCATCACAATAAGCAGTTCTATGATGGTAAAACCGCGGCTGCCGGCACTTGATTGATGACGTTTCATGGTATGGCTCCTCATTTTAAGCTCAAAAATCTTCAATCATCTCAGCGGCCAGTTCAAAACGGCTGAGGATCTCACGGTAGCGCGCATCATTCTGGTCGTTCAGATTAACAATCTCCGGACGCAACACAATAAATAATTCCCGCCGCTCATTATTATCCTGCTGATAGCTGAACAACCGCCCCAGGCCCGGCACACGGTTCAGGTAGGGTACACCCGTATTGAGCTGATCATTGGCGTTCTGGATCAGACCACCCAGCACCACATTGTCACCGTCGCGCACAACCACGGTGGTTTCAATTTCCTGATTCTGGAAAATGGGGTTCTGATTCACACCTGATGAGCCGGACACCGAGGACAATTCCTGACGGATGCGCAGATTGACCACGCCGTCATCATTGATTCGCGGTGTTATCTGCAACTCGATTCCCGTTGGGCGATACTGGATATTGGTGGTTGCACTGCCACCCAGACCCACGGTTTCTCCAAGCTGCACAGGCACCTCGGCACCTATGCGGATCAGTCCCTCCTGATTATTGATGACAGTCAATGACGGCCGGGCCAGCAGCCTGACATCGTTGTTAATGGCGATTGCTTCCAGTGTTGCTTCAACCCGCGCGGCACCATCGAGAAATGCTCTGTTAAACAGCAGCCCACCCAGGGAGGAATCTGCGCCCTCGGCACGACCAGGCAGAAATCCGGTACTTACATCCCTCACATCACCGGTAGTGGCATTCTCCAACACCCGGCTCCAGTCCACGCCAAAGGAGGTATCGTCTGTCAGCACTATCTGTGCGATAACCGCACTGATCATCACCTGAAGCGGAGCAACATCCAGCTGATTGATGGTAGCCAGCAACTGGCGATAATCACGCGGATTGGCACGAATCAACAGGCTGTTGGTCGGTTCGTCAGCCACAATGCTGACTCTCAGATTGGCCGAAATGGCAATTTCAGTCGGCGCCGGGGCTGACGGACTGGCACTCTGCGTGCGTGCCACCGGATTGCCGGTATCATTAAGAAAAACCAGCGTTTCCGCATCACGTTGCTCTGCACTGGTGTTGTTGTCTGCCGTATCGGATTGACTGGTTTCCTCCACCCTGAACACTTCCGTCAAGGTTGCTGCCAGATCCGTGGCATTCAGGTTTTTTACCCGATACTGAAACAACTGTTCGGCCTGCTCCTGACGGTCAGCATCCAGAATGCGAATCCAGCGACTGATCTCTTCGAAGCCCCGACTGGCTGGCGCTGTTACCAGCAATGCATTGATTCGATCCAGGCCCTGAATCTGGTAGGCCGGTGATGACCCCTCAATTAATGTAAGAATATCACGCAGCTCCTGTGCAACATCTGTTGCGCTGGCGCTGCTTAGCGGATAGAGCTGAATACCCTGATTACGGAACGGATCGTCATCTATCAGGTTCAGTAGCTCGTTTATGCGGGAAAGTTCGGATCTGGTTGCGGTGATAGCCAGCGTATTGCTGCTACCAATACGGGTTACCTGGCCGCTTGGCTCCAGCAGCGGACTCAGCACTTCCAGCGTCGACGACGCAGACACAAACGTCAACGGAGTCACCTGCATGATGCGCATCGCCGTGCCAGTTGCAACTGTTTGTGGCGTGGCGATTTCCACCGGCACATTGCTGGTACCCTTCTGGGCTCGCCAGATATTACCGATCTGCTCAAGGACGATGCCGTTTTCACGCACCAGCAGTCTGATCAGGGGCCAGATATCATCAAAGTTCAGTGGTCGGTTCTGTGCGGTACGCAAACTGACCTTATCATCGATGGACGGATCGATAATGATGGAGATATCCAGTGCGTCAGCCAGCTCTGCCAGTACGTCCCGCAGATCGGCCTGCTCATAGTCAAGCGTGAGGATACGATCACTCGGCGCCTGTACCGGTGCCGGCACGTTCTCGCGGTAGTTTGCCATTTGACCGCGATCACCATCGCGGTTGATTTCATCTATCAGCGCCTGGCGCTCCTTTGCCTCGTCACTGAGCTCTACGTTGCCCAGTACAACAGGTGAGGGCAACTGAGCTCCGGTCACACGGGCGGCCGATGCGCCCGCCGGGTTTGCAGCAGTGCTGCTGCCCGGACCACCAGGGCTGGTTGCCGTACATGACACCAGACTGATTGCCAGTCCCAGCACAGCCAGTTGTCTGAAATTACCTTTCACCGTTTTTCTCTCCTTACGCCTGTCTGTGCCGCTGTTTGTTTTCATCAAAATTGCACCGCATTCATGCTGAAAACAGCTGATAACATCGTGATGGTTATTCCGCCAACCGCAATACCCAGAATGAGTATCAAACCGGGTTGCAGGGCGGAGACCAGGCTGGCCATCTGGTTCTTGACAGTCTGATCAAATGTTTCCGCTGTCTTTAGCAGGATGCTGCCAGTTCTGCCGGTTTCTTCACCCACGGTTACCAGTTGGTGCAACAACGTGGGAAATACCAGTGCTTTCTCAAGTGAAATACCCAAACCTGCGCCCCCGCGAACATCCTCTTCCACTTTGGTCAGCAATCGTATCAATTCGGTGTTCGCCACCACATCACGCGACACTCGCAATGCCCGGATCAACGGAATCCCGGCGCCCAGCAGGGCGCCCAGTGTACGGGCGAATACTGCGCACTCACGATACAGCAACAATTGCCCCAACAGGGGTGTTCGTAACAAAAATGCATCCTTTCTGAGCTTGCTGGCCGGATCACGGTCCTGCAGTCGCCACCAGAAAATGCCGCCGGCGATTGCCACTATCGCTATCCACCCATAACGCTTCAATGCGTCACTGAGCGCCAGCAGAAACGCCGCTGAGGCCGGGATATCAGTGCCGGCATCTTCAAACATGATGGCAAACTGCGGGATCACAAATATCAACAGCAACGCAACAGAAATCACACCGGTTGCCAGCAGAACAATGGGGTAAATCATGGCGGCAATCACCGCCTGACGGTTCCTGGCACTGGTCTCCAGAAAACTGGCCAGATCCGGTAGCAACTGATGCAGAATACCGCCTTCCTCACCGGCACGAACGATGTTTATGTACATTCTGGAGAACACGTCCGGCCGGCTCTCCATGGCCTCGGCCAGACTTTTACCTTCTTTGACATCCTTGCGCATGGCCATTACCAGTTCACGCATACCGGCAGACTCGGTAATGCCTTCCAGCAGTCGCAGTGATTTATCCAGTGGCACACGTGCTTCCACCAGTGTCCTGAGTCCGTTGGTGAAGTCCAGCAGATCTGCTGACCTGATTTTTTTACCACTGGCACCGCTGCGTTTGCCTGTTGACTGCGCCACAGAGATTTTCACCGGTGTCAGCTGTCGGCCCTGCAGCAGACGCACCGCGTCCCGCTCCGATTCAGCTGACAACTGCCCGCTGTGCACCTTGCCGCTCGCGTCGTAGGCCTGATAGGTAAAATGGGCCATGCTCATACGATAGCCCCTGCGCGGGTCACACGCACCACTTCTTCAGGTGTCGTCATGCCCGCGGCCAGTTTTTCCAGGGCATCTTCGCGCAGGGTTTTCATGCCCTCACGGATTGCCTGTTCGCGGATGACATTGGCATCCGAACCAATGGCGATTTCGTGACGGATGGCATCGGACATGACCAGTAATTCATACAGCCCTATGCGTCCCCGATAACCTGTACCACCACAGCGTTCGCAACCGGCGCCTTTGCGCACCATGGGATAGTCCTGCGCGTTAATCTGTAACACCTGCGCCTCATCCGGCGTAAGCTGGTGGGACTGCCCGCAATCCGTACAGATACGGCGCACCAGACGCTGGGCCTGTACGCATAAAAGACTGGAGCTGATCAGATAACCTTCCACGCCCATATCCTGCAGACGTGTTATGGCGCCGGCGGCATCATTAGTGTGCAACGTGGAGAACACCAGATGGCCGGTCAATGCTGACTCAATGGAAATTTCAGCCGTTTCATGATCGCGGATTTCACCCACCATGATAACGTCCGGATCCTGACGGACAATGGAGCGCAAACCAGCGGCAAACGTCAGGCCGATTGCTGCGTTGGCCTGTATCTGGGTCACTCCGGCCAGTTGATATTCAACCGGATCTTCGACGGTAATTATTTTTGTGGTCTGGTTGTTTATTTTTTCCAGTGTGGCGTACAGCGTTGTGGTCTTGCCGCTGCCGGTCGGACCGGTAATAAGGATCATGCCGTGCGGCTGGTTAATCAGATTCTGATAGGTAGCCAGAATATTCTGCGGCATGCCAAGCTGTTGCAGACTGACCGCGGTATCACTGCGATCAAGTATCCGCAGTACTATCGACTCACCATGTACACCTGGCAACGTGGAGACTCGCATATCCAGCTGTTTGCCGCCAATCTTGTAATCAATACGCCCGTCCTGCGGCAGACGTTTTTCGCCTATATCCAGCCGGGCCATCAGCTTGAGTCGCGAAGCCACGGCGGTATTGATTCTGACAGGCAGTCGCTCAATTCGGTGCATGATACCGTCAACCCGGCACCTGACATCCAGATATTCTTCATTGGGTTCAAAGTGAATATCACTGGCATTCAGATCCAGCGCCCTGGCAAACAGGTGATTGACCAGGCGGATAATCGGCGCCTCGGATGCCAGATCTTTTAGTTCCTCATCGTCCTCAAACCCGGATACAAACAGGTCTTCTCCTGCCGGATCAATGGTCGGAGACAATTCTGCCCGCCAGTATTTAATCAATCGTTTAACTTCGTCGGCAGTGCCCGGTCTGAATTGCAGTGGCTGCTGCATGACAAAACGGATTTTCTGCCGCAGTTGCAGATCGGGTATGGCATCGCACAGCAGGGTATGGCTGTCGGCGAAATCCTGGGCTGGCACAATGCCAACCGGTTCCAGCAACTGACTGAAAACCGGCAAGGTGATAACAGTGGTTGTCGTGGTCATTGCCCGCCTCCCGAACCGTTGCCTGCCGAGCGGCTCAGACCAACCACTGTAATATCACCGGTGTACTGGTTGCGATTACGACGCATGGAAAAATCTGTCACACCCAGAAACGGCGCTGCATTTTCGAGTTGCCGCAGGAAACTGAGCGTGCCGCTTTGATCAGTCAATGTAAATGAAAGACTCTGTTCCACTTTTAGCCAACCCTCGGTCTGCTCTGATTCTGCCAGCCGGGTGGAATTAATAATGACACCTGCTGCTGCGGCATATTCTCTTACCTGGCGTTGTATGGCCGCTGTAAGCATCGGGGTTGCATTGCCCGGAAAAACCAGACTGTCGAGCTGCGGGCGTTGCTCCTCAATTTGTGTCCGACGCTCGCGCCAGACACTGGTATCGTCCACCAGGCGCTGCTCGCGGGCTATTTCATCCCGCAACTGCTCTATACGGTCAGCTCGCGCCTGATAGACTTTGGTCAGTGCCGGGATTCCATTGCTCAGTAGCAAAACAACAGCAACTGCGGCGCCCAGACGCAGGATATTTTTCTCCCGGGAAGTCAGTGATCTGGATGCCACGGTCAGTTCACCTCCGGGAAATACCATTCCTGGTACGCAGGGAAGTTTACCGACGTCAGCCGCAGGTCAATATAGTAGCGGGTATTGTTAGTTGCTCTGGCAAAATCCACTTCTGTAAACAGCGGGTTCTGCTCCAGCTGCTCCAGCAGGTTCTGCGGATCCGGGCTGTCACCTTCTATGGTAATGAAACCCTCTTCTATCTCGATGGACGTCAACACGCTGGGTGCGATTACGTCCTGCAATGTCAGCAGGACCGTGGCCAGATCCTGCCGCGGAAATTCAGTCAGTACGCCCCACTGATCCTCAAACTCCCGCACTGCCGATTGATCCGCGCGAGCCGGAGCAGCCAGTTCGCGTACCTGTTGCAGCTGTGATTGCAGGCTTCTGGCCTGCAGGGTCTGGACCAGAAATGGCAAAACCGTCAGGATCACGGTGGCGGCAACGGCTGTTGCAACGACACTGCGCCGTTTGCCCTTGGTTAGTCGATAGCGAGCCGCCAGTGCTGCTTGTGGATAAATGACGTAGCGCTCAGCTGCATTTTGAATTCGACTGACAGACACTGCGGTTGACTCGTTTTCAGTCAGCTCATTGAAATAATCGGTTACGCTGGTAAATTCCCGGGGCTTTACCGGGACGTTGTGAGTGGAACCCAAACGCTCAAGGGTCGCGCGCCACTGGTCGGCAAACACCGGCTCTTCAAGGTCAATCAGGGTAACCTGCTCAACATGCTGCCAGCCAGTCGGATCGACCTGCACCACAGCCATACCACTTGCATCTTTGTCTACAAGCAACCGCTCATCGCCGGTATCTGCTGACACTAGCGCCGGACGAGGCGCAATACCTGTCAGAAACAGACCAGCCTCGGCAAAAGCGCTGAACAGATTGTCTGTCAGAGGTTCCGGGAGCCACAGTGCGAGCGTTGACTGCTCGTTTGGGAGCAGCAATGACAAAGGTTCATCATAGGCAGGTAGCAGACTGGCAGCCTGCAACTGCAATGCGGCTCGTCTGGCATCCGGCGCAACACCCGGCAGGTTGACCGGGGTTGCCAAAAACATCGCCGGTGGCAGCAGCAGCAGGACATTGGCTTCCCGATCATCCGCGGCGCCATTGCTCCCGAGCAGACTGTTGGCCGCCCGGGCAATAGATTCAGGGCTGCTATTATCAATGACGACGCCGGCACCACTGGCGTCCGCTGCTGTGTTCCGGTTGGTCAGATTGTACAGCTGATCGTCAAACAGCATCAGCACAGTATCAACACGACGCAGCAATGCGTCGCCGGCACTATCGGTGTCAACCAATCGAAGTTTTGCCAGGACATCTCCCAAGGCCATGCAGCTGTTCCCTGTTGTTGCTGTTACGTTCTGCCAATACCGGCTCAATCCATGATCAGACGCTGGCTGAGCATGTAAAGTTTGCCGGGGAGATGTTAACAGCAATCAACGTACGCGATAAACCTGATTCCGACCGTTATCCTTGGCCTGATAGAGAGCCTGATCGGCGCGCTCGAACACACTGTCGGGCGTGTCATCGCGGGTTGCCACAACAAGGCCGAATGATACAGTGATGGCAACTTTTACTTCCTTGAAATGAAAGGGGATGCTGCCGATGCCCTCACGCAGTTTATTCAGTACATGTTCTGCATCGGCAGGGCGGGTGTCGGGCAGAATAATTACAAACTCTTCTCCTCCGTAACGCGCCACAAAGTCCTTGTCCCGCAGTCGTGCTGACATTTCGCGCGCCATTATTTTTAACACTTTGTCGCCGGCCAGGTGACCATAGGTGTCATTGATGGCCTTGAAGTGGTCAACATCAGCTACCGCCAGACACAAGGCCCGGTCGTCACCACGTCGCTCATTGGCGGGCCCTTCCCGCCAGGCATCCAGCAGCACCTTGATCCGCTTGTTGTAGCTGTCACGATTGGGCAGCTCGGTCAGTGTATCGGTTGAAGCGACCTGCTCCTGCCTGGCCAGGTGCATGCGCAATTCGCGGGATTCGTTTTCCAGCGCGCCAATGCGTTCCACCAGCTGATGCATTTCACCCGCCAGATCTTTGTCCTGATGTTGTCGTTGCACCCTGAAACCATCCAGAGAGTTTAGAATGGCGCCAATCTGGGTCTGCACCGAATGCTTCAGTACATCCAGGTCTGCATCCTCGCTTTGCACTGCACGGGAAATGCCATCTACCTGTTCACGGACCTGGGCTTCCATTGTCGCATCTGTGGCGGAGGCCTGTTCGGCCTTGCGTTTTGAGTTGTCCACAAAAGCCTGGACCTGCGCCAGGCTCTCATTCACCTCTGCCAGGAAACCCTGAAATTCCTCTCGCTGCTCATCAGCAGTACTGCGCAGGATTTTCAGTATCTCTTCAAGCACAGCAACAAAATCGTACCAGTTTAGTCCCTTGAGTATATTACGCCGAATGGCATCAGCCAGCGCAAAAGACTCGGCACTTATGTGAATCGACTCCAGTATCCTCAACAGCAACGGCTCTACGTGACCGGCTATATAGGAAAACGCCGGCTCTGCCAGACCAGAGCGGTCCCGCAATACCTCACCTTCCAGGCTGACAGAGGCCTGGGCCTGCGCAATATCTTCCTCGTCAACCTCCTCAAACTCGGCAAGATCGGTCAGCACCACGCCTTCTACTGGCGGGTCTGTGTCTGGCCGGGCGGTTTGCGGCGGGATGTCTTCTGGTCGGTCAATGCTGACGGGCTCTTCCGGGATGTCTGTTTCTGGCACTGTGTGGGCGGGCTTTGCTGCTGGTTCGGGCCGCGGAGGCGCGGGTGTCTCCGGCTCTGCAGCATCCCCAAGTTCAGCAGGATCAGCCGGCGCGAACAATCGTTGCCAGAAACTTCCGCCAGATGTCTGGTTGGCGTCGTTTTGTTCTGCCAGTTCGCGGGCCTGCTCCTGCTGGATCATGGCCTGAATGGCTTCGCGAAGTATCTGGATGAACTGGCGGATCAGGCCAACCTGTTGCTGAGGATCTTCAAGTCGGGCGGAGAGACTGCGGGAGAATTTTTTTAACTGCCGGCGCACAGTGCCGGGCAAGGGAAGTTGTTCCAGTTCAGCGAGACTGCTGGTGAACGCTTCCCGAAGTGCAACATTACTCTGGGTCTTTTCGTTGTCCAGGCGGAGTATCGATTTTTCGATTTTCTCCAGCAACAGTTCAAGTCCGACTTCACGGTCATCATTGCGCAGGCTCTTACGGAGGTCGGCGAGTTGCTGGTCAAGCTGCGAGTCATGGCCGTCTCCTGCGAGGCTGACACCCAGCAGGCCTCTGCGCAGCAAACGAATGCGGTTACTTAATGATTTTTCACGAAGTTCGTGATCTTCAAGTGCATCAAGAAACTTGCGTTTCCAACGCAGTGCCTCTTCACTATCGCGCATCCGTTGAACCATGGGCCACGTTCCTATGGCAGTGTCGTGTCGGCCGACAGGATGCCGTCGGCCGACTCAGCGGAGGATTAGCGGGCAGCGCGTTCCTGGGCGACCAGGAAGTCAACGATTGCCAGCATATCCTGCTGCGTACGGACAGCATCGTTGGTGGTGACGAGATACTTGCCGTTCACAATAACGTTTGGTGTACTGCGAATCTGGTAGTCGCTCATTTTGCGCTCTGCCTGATTCACCTGTGTCCGCACCGGAAACGAATTGAACGCTTTGGAAAAGTCTTCTTCGCTGACACCGTAATTACCGAACAGTGTTGCCAGCTGACGTTCGTTCTGCAAGCGATTGTTCTGCAGATTGATCGCTTCAAAAATGGGTGCATGTACTTTATCGACCACATCCAGATTTACTGCAGTGTAATATGCCTGCGCGTGGACCTTCATCAACTCGTTCCAGACGGCAGGGAAGCGCAGATAGTCGACATCGTCCGGTGCGTTTTCTGCCCAGTGATCAACCAGCGGCTGAAAACGGAAGCAGTGACCGCAGCCGTACCAGAACACTTCAAGTACTTCGATCTTTTCAGCATCGTTGGTGCGCACGGGTGCAGGCAGAGTTTCGTAATGTGTCCCGGATACATAGAGGGACGGCTGAGCCCACGCGGAAAAGGCGATCAGGCTCAATGCAACGGATGTTGCGGCAACTTTCAGAAACTGCTTCATCATATTTGCTACTCCACTTCGGTATCAGTATTCATTACAACGCGGCGAGCCTGAATCCCGGCTTAACGTGAAGGCGCACCCGGACGGAGTGGCCTTCACACCCGGTCAATTCAGTCCGGAAATATAGCTGGCCAGCGCGTCTATCTCGCGGTCAGTCAGGCGCTCTGACACACTGCGCATCGGCGCTGCGTCACCATCATTGTCACGCGCGCCGGAGCGAAATGCTTTCATCTGGGTGGCTATATACTCTGCATGCTGACCGCCAAGGGCGGGGAAGCCTGCCTGCGCAACGCCGGCACCGGTTGGCGAGTGACATGCTGAACAGGCTGCAACACCCAGATCAGGGATGCCCGCACGATAAATCTGCTGCCCAAGTTCTATCAGCGCCGGATCCGCACCTTCAAGCGTCGTTTCCTGGGACGCATAAAAAGCGGATATATCTTCCAGATCCTGCTCACTCATGTTGTTCAGCAGCCCTGTCATCAATGCGATTTCACGCTTGCCGGACTGTACATCCAGCAACTGCTTGAGCAGGTACTTCTCACCTTGGCCGGCGAGTTTGGGATTGCTGCCTAGTTGGCTGTTGCCATCGGCGCCGTGACAGGCCGCGCAGATCGCTACTTTTTGTTCGCCGGCAGCGGCATCGCCCGCGGCGTGGGCAGTCAGGCTGGCAGCAGCCATCAGTAATGTTGCCAGGGTGAATACTAATCTTTTCATGGATTATCGAAGTTCCTGAACAGTTGTAAATTCGGTTGAGTCATGCGGCGACAGAGTATACCACAGCTGCTGCGCTTGTGTATGGGCCTGTTTATGCTGGCTTATGTATCATCCGCTCCGGTAGAATGCCACCCCATGAACTATCAAGCGACTCATTTTGTTATAAGTGCAGCCAAATTGCGCGATTGCCCTGTGGACAGCATACGGGAAGTCGCCTTCGCAGGTCGCTCAAACGCAGGCAAATCCAGCGCCATCAACACGCTCACCCGTCAGGGACAGCTGGCGCGAACCAGTAAAACGCCCGGGCGCACCCAGCTGATCAACTTTTTTCAGGTTGCTGACGGGCGTTATCTGGTCGATCTTCCCGGCTATGGTTATGCCAAGGTGCCTTTGAAAGTAAAGGATGACTGGCAGGTTCACCTGCAGCACTATCTTAATTCCCGCACACCACTGGCCGGCCTTGTGCTCGTGACAGACATCCGTCATGTGTTCAAGGACTTTGATCTGATGATGATCGACTGGGCCAGACAGAATGGGCTGCCGTTGCATGTGTTGCTGACAAAATCAGACAAGCTCAAGCGCGGCGGCGTGCAGGATGGCATCCGCAAGGCCCGCGAAGCCCTGGAAGGCATGGATGCGACAGTGCAGGCCTTTTCGTCACTCAAACGGCTGGGCGTTGACGTGCTGAGCCAGCGCCTGGACGGCTGGCTGGAGGAGGCCCCGGATAGCAGTCCCGACGCGGCCTAGTGCGCTTCGTCCCAACTGGCGCCAACACCTGCATCAACCACCAGAGGGACATCCAGCGCTGCGGCGCTGACCATCCGGAAACGAACGCCTTCAGTCAATAACGCAACATCTGCGTCCGCCACTTCAAACACGAGCTCATCGTGAACCTGCAGCACCAATCTGGCATCCAGCACGCTGGTACTCAGCCAGTGATCAATATCAACCATGGCCTGCTTGATGATGTCTGCAGCTGTGCCTTGCATGGGCGCATTGATTGCTGTGCGCTGGGCGGCTTTGCGTAACATGCCATTACCCGCTTTGATATCCGGCAGATAAAGACGACGACCGAACAGCGTTTCCACGTAGCCCTGGCTTTCTGCCAGCTCACGGGTGGATTCCATATAGTCACGCACGCCAGGATAACGCTCAAAGTAACGATCCACATACAGCTGGGCATCGTGGCGATCAATACCCAGCTGTTTGGCCAACCCAAACGCTGACATGCCATAAATCAGTCCAAAATTGATGGCCTTGGCACGACGACGCTGCTCGCCGGTCACCTCGTCCAGGCTGACCCCGAATACCTCCGCCGCGGTGGCCCGGTGGACATCCTGTGCATTGGCAAATGCAGTAACCAGACCTTTGTCCTGAGACAGGTGCGCCATGATGCGAAGCTCCACCTGCGAATAGTCTGCCGCCACCAGTTTGTATCCCGGCGCTGCCACAAACGCCTGTCTGATCTTGCGACCTTCCGCACTGCGAATGGGAATATTCTGGAGATTCGGATCGGTGGACGACAACCGCCCGGTGGCAGCCACGGCCTGCTGAAACGTAGAATGAATCCGACCGGTACTGCGATTGATTTGTGCTGGCAACTTGTCTGTATAGGTGGATTTGAGCTTGCTGAGCCCCCGGTGCTCCATAATCATATTGGGCAGCTCGAACTCCAGCGCCAGCTCCTGCAACACGGCCTCGGCAGTGGACGGCTGTCCGGTCGGGGTTTTTTTCAACACCGGCAGATTGAGTTTTTCGTACAGAATGGCCTGCAGCTGCTTTGGTGAGCCCAGATTAAATGTCTCGCCCGCCATGCTGTAGACCTGCTCCTCCAGCTCGGCCAGGCGCAGCGCTAACGCTTTGGACTGTTCATGCAGACGCTCGGGGTCGACAGCAATTCCGGTTCTTTCCATCCGTTGCAGGACCGGACTCAATGCCAGCTCATAGTACCGATACAGCCCCCACAGTTCGCCGGTCGCCTGCAACTGAGCGCCCAACTGGTGGCGAAGCCTCAGCGTGATATCCACACGTGGCGCCAGCCATGCCATGGCGGCCTGCGGGTCTGACTGGCTGAGCGGCAATTTATTGCGCCCCGCACCCGTCAGCTCGTCTATCTTGTTCAGAGATCTTTGAAGATAGTAATGACTTACATCTTCCAGGCTGTGGTTAATTGCCACCGAGTTTAGTACATAGGAGGCCAGATGTGTATCAAAGCGCCAGCCACGAATCGCGATACCGTGATTCTGCAAGACATGCGTGATGCGCTTATTGTCATGGGCTACTTTGTGGACGGCTGCGTCTTCCAGCAGTTGCTGAAGTCTGGCCAGACAGTCCCGCCGGTCCAGCACAGATGCCGATTCCAGACTGTCGTGCGCCAGCGGCAGGTAGACTGCCTGCCCCGACTCCCAGCTAAGTGCCACTCCGATAATGGTAGACAGCATAAAATGTTCATCGGTGTTCAGCAGGTCAATGGCGAACTCGCCGGCATTTCTGGCTGCGGTGATCACCTCATCCAGTGCTGCCATATCATTGATCAGTACGTAGTCCTGGCGCTCAGTCTGCAGCTCTGTCTGATCAGGTATGGGCGCTGGCTGAGGTGCGTTGGTGCCCAGATCCTCTCGCAGGGTATCCATTTGCTCAGCCGATACCTTGATACCATCGGATTCAAGCTCCTTGATCCAGCTCTTGAACTCAAACTCGGTAAACAGCGCCAGCAGCTGCTCCCTGTCCGCAGGCACCGGAATCAATTCGTTGATGGACACATCCAGCGCCACATCCAGCTTGATGGTAGCGAGCTCGTAGGAGAGCCGCAGCTGTTCTATGTTGTCACGCAGTTTCTCGCCGATCTTGCCGCCGATCTTATCGGCGTTTTCAATGACGCCCTCGGCCGAATCATACGCCTGCAACCACTTGACGGCTGTTTTTGGTCCAACACTGGGCACTCCGGGAATGTTGTCGACCTTGTCTCCGGTAAGGGCCAGAAAGTCCACGATGCGCTGTGGCGGCAAACCAAATTTCCTGCAGACTCCCTCGGGGTCCAGCCGTTCACTGGTCATGGTATTGATCAGGGTGACGTGATCACTCACTAACTGGGCAAGGTCCTTATCGCCAGTGGATATCAGTGTGTCACGTTGTTGTGCGGTGGCCTGGGAGGCCAGTGTTCCGATAACATCATCTGCCTCTACATCCGGAATTACCAGTAACGGTAAACCCATTGCGCGGATAATGTGATGGATTGGTTCAATCTGGGTGCGCAGCTCATCCGGCATTGGCGGTCGATGCGCTTTGTACTCTTTATAGATGGTATTGCGAAAGGTGCTGCCCTTGGCATCAAACACCACAGCGATGGGGCTTTGCGGATATTCCTTCTCGAGGCTGCGGATCATGCTGATCACACCCTTGATGGCGCCGGTTGCCTGCCCCTTACTGCTTAACAGCGGCGGCAGAGCATGGAAGGCGCGAAACAGATAGGATGATCCATCAATAAGAATGAGTGGGCTGACTGCTGCCATAGGTGACTTCCGTGATGTTGATTCGTCGAGGTATCAGGGCGCCGGGCACTGCCGGAACGCCTCGGCAAGGTTGGTGATCAGCTGTATGTAAGCCATCGGTCCGGAGGTGAGATTCTGGCCAGTCGTATCGGCTTTTATGCGGCGGATTTCCTTGTTGCCCAGCAGGGATTGTACCGTAGCATCCCGGGTAGTGACATCCTCCATCACACAGGCCAGTGGTCTGCTGCGCACCGCTTCCCGGACGGTCAGCATATGCCTGACACTCGGCTGCAATTCCTCGCTTTCCACAAACACAACATCATGATGCAGACCAAATGCTGATTCGAAGTACTGAAAGGCGTTGTGATAAACCGCATATTCAGTATTTCTCAATGTCGCCAGCTGCTCACTGATCTCAGAGGTCAGGGCTGCGAGCCGGCCGGTGAACAGGGCAAGATTTGACTGATAGACCGCCGCATTGGGTGGATCCAGCACCTCCAGTTCACGCACCATGGCTGTGGCCAGTAACACGGCATTACCCGGATCCAGCCATACATGCGGATCGATTGAAGTGCTGTCTTTGTGTTTATGTCCGGCATGCTGACCCTGTTCCGGAATCAGTATCTCGGGTCCGCCTTCGGTATCGTTGTGTGCATAATGTACCGTCAGCCCCGGCAGCGCCAGCACCTGCAATTCGCGAGCCGGCGCTGACCGGATTGAATCAGCCAGATACGTCTCAAGTTCAGGGCCTACCCATACCAGCAGGTCTGCGGTATTCATGGTTCTTACGGTGGATGGTCGCAACACAAAATGGTGATAGGACTGGCTGGAGGGTATCAGCACCTCCGGTTCACTGACGCCATCGGTGATGGCGTGCGCTATCATCTGCAATGGCTTTATACTGGCCACTACATTTACCTGGGCCAGAATGGCCCCGGAGTAAAACGCACAAACCGTGCTGATGAACATGATACTGAGCAGTTGTCGGAACATAACAGGAAATACGTCAGCGCTGAAAAGAAATGCTATGATATACCATTTTGTGAATCCCTACCATCTTCAGGACAGCGCATGGATCCGGACATACTTATAAAGGCCAGTGGAATCAATATGCAACTGGGCGGTCGCCAGATTCTGCAGGACGTCAATCTGACCATTCGCAAGGGTCAATTACTGACCCTGATCGGTCCCAATGGTGCGGGCAAGACCACGCTGGTCAGAATTGTGCTCGGACTGCTCAAACCGCAACAGGGAAGTCTGCACAGAGCAGATGGATTGCGCCTGGGCTATATGCCGCAAAAACTGTTTATTGAGCCCACCCTGCCTTTGACGGTGCGCCGATTTCTGGAGCTGAGTGCCGGCGGCAGAAAGCAGTCCGCCGTTCCTGTTCAGAATGTGCTGGAAGAGGTTCGGGTTGTCCATCTGCTAGATCAGCAGGTCTCGGCACTGTCCGGCGGTGAACTGCAGCGCGTGCTGCTGGCGCGCGCGCTGAGCCGTTCCCCGCATATGCTGGTACTTGACGAACCCGCGCAGGGCGTAGATGTCAGCGGTCAGGTAGAACTTTACGAGTTGATCAACGCAATTCGTGACCGTCACGGCTGCGGCGTTCTGATGGTCTCGCATGATCTGCACCTGGTCATGGCAACCACAGATGAGGTTGTTTGTCTGAATCAGCACATCTGCTGTCATGGCAAACCTGAACATGTGAGTACTGACCCCGCGTATCTGGCGCTGTTTGGACGTCGCGAAGCGGAAACACTGGCTGTCTATACCCACCACCATAACCACAGTCATGACATTGCCGGTGAAATCATCGAACCGGCACCTGATTCGTGCAGCCATGACCACGGAGATCACAAACATGGCTGACTTTCTGCTCTATGCCATTATCGCGGGCACCTTTATCGCCGCCATCGCCGGGCCCCTCGGATGTTTTGTGGTATGGCGACGCATGTCCTACTTTGGCGACACCCTGGCGCATGCCTCACTGCTGGGTGTCGCGTTTGCCATTCTGCTAAGCGTAGATCTGCAATTGGCCATTATTGTCAGTTGTGTGGTTTTTGCCGGGGTGTTACTGATGCTGGAACGGCGACAGTTGCTGGCAACCGACACGCTGCTGGGTATTATTGCCCACAGTACACTGGCATTTGGTCTGCTGATCCTGTCACTCTCGGATATGGTTCAGGTGAACCTGATGGCATTCCTCTTTGGCGACCTGCTGACCATCACCCGGCAGAATCTGATCTGGATCGTCGCCACCTGCCTGCTGATCGCCGCGCTGCTGTACCGTTTCTGGGATGAATTCCTGGCGCTGACGGTACACCGGGAGCTGGCGCAGATTGAAGGTGTAGCAGTCGACCGGCTATATGGCCTGCTGGTGCTGCTGATTGCCCTGCTGATTGCAGTGGCCATGAAAATTGTTGGGGTACTGCTGATCACGTCACTACTGATCATTCCGGCTGCCGCAGCACGGCGCCTGGCGAGTACGCCAGAACAAATGGCAACTGGCGCGGCCATTATCGGCTGTCTGTCAGTGCTTGGCGGTATGATGCTGTCTTATTACGCCGATACGCCGGCAGGCCCTTCAATTGTTGCGAGCGCCTGCGTCTTTTTTATGCTTATGTATCTGAGGCCGCACAGAACCTGAAACATGCCCCGCTCAATACTGAGCACGAATAATCCGGTAGGCCTCGCTGATCCTGTCGCGCTTTATATTTGGTTCAAGGAAACCACGGTACTGTCCCTGCGGATCAACCAGCAGGATATTGCCACTGTGATCAATCAGGAAGTTGCGAGGCGTGCCGCCGTCAGGTGCGGGCACAGGCATGACGCCATGGGCAACAAACAGCTCGCGCGCCAACCGTGAAATCTGATCAAAATCGCCGTTGACGCCCAGAAAATCCTCATGATATCCCCGCATGAACTCGGCAATCTGCGCGGTATCATCGCGGAACGGGTCCACACTGACCATGACCACCTGGGTATCTGCCTGCAAGGCACTCCCCTCAAGGTCATTGTAAAATCCTGTCAGTTCAAACATGGTCAATGGACAGATGTCAGGGCAATTGGTAAAACCAAAAAACAACAGGCTCCATTTTCCCAGCATTGATTCGTCGGTATAGGGAAGGCCATGGTGATCCTGCAGCGCAAAGCTGCTCAGGGATACCGGCGCTTCGTATATCATGGCCCCGATCTCGCGCAACTCCTCTGTTGACACCTCCGTGCCACCCTGCGCCGCATCATTATTGTCGGCATAGCGGGAATAGGTCAGGAACATCACAAATACCACCCATACCAGACAGACTATCAGGGTGATCTTGATATTTCTCTTCATAACTTGGACGCCTGTGAAATGCAGATCAGATAAAAAAGTAGTGATCAATCAGCAGTACCGGGAACAGCACCATCAGGTAGACAATGGAGTAACGGAAGGTATCCATGGCTGTTGACTGTTTGGGTCGGTACATCAGCAGCAGTGACCAGAACAGGAATCCTGCCCCCAGCACAACGGCGGCCAACAGATACAGCAGACCGCTCATGCCTATCAGCCAGGGCAGGATGCTGACCAGCAACATGATGACCGTGTAGAGAATGATGTGAATTTTGGTCAGGTGCTCACCATGGGTCACCGGCAGCATCGGGATACCGGTTTTGGCGTATTCTTCCTTGCGATGGATAGCCAGCGCCCAGAAGTGCGGCGGTGTCCAGGCGAATATGATAAGTACCAGAATCAGTGCGCCCGGCTCAATGGTCCCGGTAACTGCCGACCAGCCGAGTAGCGGTGGCATGGCGCCGGACAGTCCACCGATCACGATATTCTGCGGCGTAGCACGCTTCAGATACCCGGTGTAAATGAAGGCATACCCTATAAAGGAAGCAAGCGTCAGCCAGGCGCTCAGCGGATTAACCCAGAGCAGCATAATCGCCATGCCCAGCACACCAATGACCGCAGCAAACCCGGCTGCCTGCGCCGGTGCAACCCTGCCTTGCGGCATGGGACGGTTGACCGTGCGGCGCATGACGGCATCCACCTTGCGGTCAATCAAATGGTTTACCACGGCACCGGAACCCGCCACCAGGGCAATCCCCAGATTGCCCAGAATCAGAATATCCAGCGGCACCATACCCGGCACCGCCAGAAACATTCCCACCATCGATGTCAGGATCATCAGCATGACAACGCGAGGCTTGCACATCTCATAGTAGTCGCGCCAGCTTGCGGTCTGCTTTTGGGTAAGCTCTGTCACTGAGTTCTCTCTTGGTGACACATGGGCCGCGGGACTTCGGACACACATGTCTGCCGTGTATGAGTTGGGATCGGCAATTGTACCGTAAAACCCCGTTTTTGAGAAAAAAATGAGGACAATTAATTTCATCAGGAGTAAATTGGCCTTGTACGCGGTCATAATTAGATGTATGCACGGCGATCCAATAAATAGAAAAAGGAGCAGCTAGATGAGATGTATCTATTATTTGTCACCCACACTCAAGAGCACCCAGCAGGTTTCTGACGACCTGCATTCAATTGGCGTAGATGACTGGTTTCTGCACATTCACAGCAAGGATGAGAGCGGACTGGTCAAGGAACATTTGCATTCAAGCAACTATCTGGAAACCCTGGATTTCATTCGTGAAGGCTTTATCGGTGCCGGCATTGGCTTTGTAGCAGGCCTGGCACTTGCCGGCCTGACAGCCATAGCGGAACCCTTTGGTACCGCCATCCCGATATACGCCTATGCAGCCATTGTATTCGTCGTCACATGTTTTGGCGCCTGGGTTGGCGGACTGACAGGTGTGGCCCAGGAGAACAAAAAGATTGCCCGCTTTCACAACGATATAGTTGCAGGTAAATATCTGGTGCTGATTTATGCCAAAGAACACCAGGTGCAAAAAATCAAGGAAATGATGGAATCGCAACATCCGGAAGCACAGCTTGCGGCAATCGATGCACATTTCCTGAACCCGTTTTCTGACCTCGAGATGATCCGCGCCTGATCAGTGTTTCAGTAGTTGCGCTGATCAAAACAATACTATACGATCCAGAGGGTTGGCGATGATCCGTCGTCGCTGACCCTGCTTGAATGTTTAACGAAACATGATCGATGAAACACGTTGAGTACCCATCCGAAAGATAACAATAAAAGGAGGGAACGACGTTGTGAACGAGATAAGCTGTAGCGTTCGTAGTCAACTGCGTAACCAGAACATTCTTATACCGATGACTCCGCTTTTCCGGCGGTGTCTCAGGCCTCTTATTATCTTTCGCTGTACAGTTGCTGTATCCACTGTTGCCCGTGCTCGCACTCTAACAAGGATATCCCGCGTATGGCTATTGCAGTTGTTATCGTCCTTTTGGTTGTCGGCTCCGTCGTATTCCATATTGCCAGCCCCTGGTGGTTCACCGAAATCGCATCGAACTGGTCGAGTGTTGATTTCACCATCAACCTGACTTTCTGGGTCACCGGATTCGTATTTGTTGCTGTAAACCTGTTCCTGGCCTATAGCGTATATCGCTATCGCCAGCGCAAGGGCCAGACACACAAAGCGGTTTACGAGCCCGAGAATGCACGCCTGGAAACCGGCCTGACTATTATCACCACCATTGGTGTGGCTTCTTTGCTGGCGCCAGGTCTGTTTGTCTGGGCCCAGTTTGTCACCGTGCCGGAAGAAGCAACCGAAGTTGAGGCTTTCGGGTCGCAGTGGCAGTGGTCGTTCCGCTATCCCGGCGCCGATGGTATGCTGGGTACGGCCGATATCGAACACATCACCGAAACCAATCCCTGGGGTATCAACCCCAATGACCCGAATGGTCAGGACGACAAAGTGGTCAAGGGTCCGTACATGGCGCTGGCCATCGACGCGCCGGTGAAGATTCTGCTGCGCTCACGTGATGTTCTGCACAACTACACCGTTCCCCAGTTCCGCGTCAAAATGGACATGGTACCGGGCATGGTGTCGTATATGTGGCTTGAGCCTGGCCGCACCGGCGAATTCGAAATTCTCTGTGAACAGTATTGTGGTCTGGGCCATCACATCATGCGCGGACGCATTGAGGTCATGGAGCAGAGCGACTACCAGAACTGGATCGCGGCTCAGCCCACCTTTGCGGAAACCCAGATGCAGCCCGCCACAGACCTGGCTGCGGGGCAGCAGTCCTACGCTGTTTGTGCCAGCTGCCATGGGCAGAACGGGGAGGGTAACCGTGCCATGAACGCACCTAAACTTGCCGGTCTGCAGCCCTGGTATATCGATCGCCAACTGCGCTATTACCAGCAAGGTGTTCGTGGTGCCAACCCGGACGACAGCTTTGGCCAGATGATGGCACCCATGGCCAACATGGTTAACTCCGATGCCGGCCGCCGCAATGTGGCAGCATACATCTCGGGTCTTCCACAATCTCCCCCGGCGACTAGCGTCAGCGGTGACACTGAACGTGGCATGCGTATCTACAAGGCTAACTGTGCCGCCTGTCACGGTGACGACGGGAAAGGCAGCTGGGCAACCGATGCTCCGGCGCTGGCAGGTATGGATGACTGGTACCTGGCGGTTCAGCTGAACAATTATCGCAATGGCGTGCGCGGCACTCACCGCGGCGATGATTATGGCTATCAGATGACATCCATGGTCAAAGCCATGCGAACTCAGCAACAGCAGGATGACGTCATCAGTTATATCAATACGCTGCGGTGAGCTCGCTGAAAACAGAAGCAGAACAAACTGACAATACGGTTTTAACAACAAGAATGATAACTGCAGGTTAGGTTTATACCCGGAGGACGTTTACATGGCATATGTTCCATTAGCCGACCAGGATGACGCTCACGCGCTACATGATCCCGACAGTTTTGTAACCAAATACATCTGGAGCCAGGATCACAAGGTCATTGCAATTCAGTACGGCGGAGTCGCCATTTTTGTGGGACTTATTGCTCTGGGGTTGTCAATTCTGATGCGCCTGCAGCTGGGTTTTCCTGATACTGTCAGCTGGATTGATCCTGCCTTCTATTATCAGGCCGTCACCATGCACGGCATGATCATGGTGGTGTACCTGCTGACTGCCCTGTTTCTGGGCGGATTCGGCAACTATCTGATACCGCTGATGTGCGGTGCGCGGGACATGGTGTTCCCGTTCCTCAATATGCTCAGCTTCTGGTTCTATTTTTTGTCGGTGCTTATTCTGCTGGCCAGCTTTTTTGTCACCGGCGGGCCCACGGGTGCCGGGTGGACATTGTACGCACCGCAATCGATATCGCCCGGTACACCGGGATCAGGCGCCGGCATATTGCTGATGATAATCTCACTGGCCGTATTTATTGTGGCGTTTACCATGGGCGGTCTCAATTATGTGACTACTATTTTGCAGGCCCGCACCCGGGGTCTGACACTGATGCGGCTGCCGCTGTCCATTTGGGGCATTTTTACGGCAACAGTACTGGGTCTGTTTGCATTTCCGGCATTGCTGGTCAGCGCCATCATGCTGGCGTTTGATCTGGTACTTGGTACCAGCTTCTTTATGCCCGCCATGATGCAGCTGGGAGAACAAACCGATACCAATGGTGGCAGCCCGATTCTGTTCCAGCATCTGTTCTGGTTCTTTGGACATCCCGAAGTGTATATCGTGGCATTGCCGGCATTTGGTCTGGTCTCGGATGTTATTGCGACACATGCCCGGAAAAACATTTTCGGTTATCGCATGATGGTCTGGGCAATCATTGCAATTGGTGGCCTCAGCTTCCTGGTCTGGGCTCACCATATGTACGTCAGCGGCATGAATCCTTACTTCGGGTTTTTCTTTGCGACAACCACGCTGATTATTGCGGTACCCACAGCATTGAAGGTCTACAACTGGGTACTGACCCTGTGGCAGGGAAATATCCGCCTTAACACACCCATGCTGTTTGCCATCGGCTTTATTTTCACGTTTGTCCACGGTGGACTGACCGGCCTGTTCCTGGGTAACGTGGTAATTGATGTGCCGCTGGCTGATACCTACTTTGTGGTAGCACACTTCCACATGGTGATGGGTGTGTCTCCGGTTCTGGTGCTATACGCGGCGCTTTACCACTGGTACCCGAAAATGACCGGGCGCATGTACAACGAGTCCATGGGCAAGGTTCACTTCTGGTGTACATTCCTTGGCACCTATGCGATTTACCTGCCAATGCACTATCTCGGATTCCTGGGCGTCCCGCGCCGTTACTTCGAAATGGGCAATACAGATTTCGTTCCGGCTTCCGCTCAGGCTCTGAATGCCAACATCACACTGGCGGCAATTTTTGTTGCAACGGTTCAGTTGCTGTTCTTCATCAATATATTCTGGAGCCTGCGCAACGGCGAAAAATCATCTTCCAACCCCTGGGGTGCCACTACGCTTGAATGGCAAACACCTGATAATCCTCCCAAGCATGGTAACTGGGGTGAGGAGCTGCCAACGGTTTATCGATGGGCCTATGATTACAGTGTTCCCGGCGCCAAAGAGGACTTTATTCCTCAGAACGAACCGGGTGAAGAATACGAAAAAACCTTTCACGAGCGGGGTTGAGCATGAGTCTGTATCGTGATGTAACCAATAAACCCTGGAATACCGTCGGGCTTCCTGACGGTATCGATGCAAAGCCGGTATTTGCCGTCGCCAATGAAAAAGTGGCACTGGTCATTTTTGTCATCATTGCCTGTGTGCTGTTTTCGTTGCTCACCGTTTCCTACTATTTGCGCATGCTGCTGGGCGGCGGAGATTGGGTGCCGGTGGCAACGCCACAGTTGCTTTGGGCCAACACGGCTGCACTGGTACTCAGTAGCGTGGCATTTCAGCTGGCCGTGAATAATTCACGTAAGGAAGAGTCCATCCGGTTTTTTTCAACCACAGGAATCTTCTCGCTGGCCGGGGGGCTGCTGGCAATTGTGTTTATCGCAGGTCAGTACATCGTCTGGCAGCAGTTGGGACAGGCGGGTTACGTGTTGCAGGACAATCCCGCCAATTCGTTTTTTTATCTGCTCACCGGCATTCATATGCTGCATCTGGCCGGCGGCCTTTGGGTATGGGGCAGGGCACAATTGCGGTTGCTGAATACCCCTGACGTGGCAGGCTCACGTCTGAGTCTGGAGCTGTGCGCCTGGTACTGGCACTTCCTGCTGCTGGTATGGTTTGGACTGTTTTACCTGCTGGCGACTACCTGAGATTCGCTGACAACAAGCTCAATCGAAAAAGGAATAAAAAATGAGTCAGAGTAACGCGATTGAAACAGGCAGCACGACTGCCAGCGGTATGAAAGGCTTCGTGGCGGACTGGTCAGGTGATAAACAGACCTACCAGGTTCCATGGGGCAAGGCCATGATGTGGATCTTCCTGGTCAGCGACACGTTCATTTTCTCGTGTTTCCTGGTTGGATACATGACAGTCCGCGTTTCCACAGCCGATGCGTGGCCATTGGCTACTGAAGTATTTGCCCTCTCCATTTTCGGCAGTGACCCGATTCCGCTGATCCTGATCGCAATCATGACCTTTGTCCTGATTACCAGTAGCGGCACCATGGCGCTGGCCGTTAACTACGGATATCGCGGCGATAAACGCAAAACCGTGTTGCTGATGTGCGCAACAGCGGCATTGGGTGCTACGTTTGTCGGTATGCAGGTATTTGAGTGGTCAAAGTTGATCGGTTATGGCGTAAGACCATGGGGTAATCCGTGGGGCGCACCACAGTTCGGATCGGTGTTTTATATGATCACCGGTTTTCACGGTCTGCACGTATCGGCCGGTGTTATTTACCTGCTGGTTGTCGCGCGAAAAGTCGCGCGCGGTGACTACGATAAAAAAGGTTATGAAATCGTCGAAATTACCGGACTCTACTGGCACTTCGTTGACCTGGTCTGGGTATTCATTTTTGCATTTTTCTACTTACTTTGATGCGTATCCGGCACTGAGACCAAGGAGATTTTAGTATGTCATCAGCAACAGGACAGCAACACCCATTAGGTATCTATCTCAAAATCTGGATACTGCTTTTTGTTTTAAGTTTTTTTAGTTACCTGGTGGATTATATGCATGTTCAGGGCGTCATGCGCTGGACACTGGTACTGGTATTTATGGCTCTGAAAGCCGGGTTTATTCTTGCCATCTTTATGCACGTGAAATGGGAGCGTATGGCATTGGTGCTCACCATTCTCGGTCCGCCCTCGGTTTTGTTGCTGTTAATATTTTTTATGGCAATTGAAGGTAATTATACGGAATCGGCACGGATTCAGTATCTGGGACATGATGCCAATGCGACGCCGGCACATGTGTCTCACTGACTGATTGGCGTTCACTGTGTCGCAATCAAAACCAGGGCCGGTCGGGTAACAAAATCCCGGCCGGCCTTTTTGATGCGGGGAAAACATCAATATATCGGGTTCAACCCAGACTGGAATATTTCAACAGGCGCTCAAGATCTGATTTTATCTCTTCGATGCTGTGCTCCCTTGTAAAATACATCATCACATTGCCCACCGGATCGACAAAAAATACATAGTCATCCTGCCCCAGATCCAGTGTCAGATTCTTCGCCGCCAGGTTGCTTTCGATATCCTGTGCACTGCCATAGGCGATCCCCATACTTGGAAATTCTTCGCGGAAATGTGCTGCGGTCGTTTCCGTCAGCGCGCCATTTCCGGCATGCAGGTAATAGCGCCGTACACGCGGAGCATTCTTGTTCAGTGTGATGTGCATTTGCCGTAATAAGTGCACTTTTTCTCTGCACGCATCCTCACATTCACCGCTGGTTGCATAAATCATCAGCCAGGGTTGAGTCTGATAGTCATCATCGCTTTCCAGGGCGGCCACAACTTCTTCAAAACTTTTGAACAAGGGCTGGCCACGTTGATCAAACATTTCCAAATCTGTGATATCTGCAGGCGGAGAAATCAGGTTTCCTTTATTGACCGTACTGGTAAAAGCGCCTGAATCCGTTGCAGCACGAAATGCAAAAGTTGCCAGCGTAATCGGCACAAATGCGATCAGAAGTAAGAACGCCAGCTTAAGCTTACTGCGGGTTGTATCCTGCATATCAATGCTCCGTACGTCTGAAACTGAACATAAAGTATAGAACTAACAATACCAGCGCCATGATAAACCACTGAACAGCATACCCTCGATGGGTTTCAGGGCGTGTATTTACCGGTTGCCAGTTGTACTGCAACAGGCCGGGGGAGTTTTCTTCCAGCCTCACGCTATAGGGCAATAACGAAAATCCCAGCGTGTCCGCCAGAGAAGCCATATCGAGTCGCTGCACTACCTTTGGCCAGTTATCACCGCTGAAGTCGTCTGCACCCAATACCATCAACTCTCCATCTGGCACATAAGCAACCGCACTGATGGTAATTCTTTCGTCCGGCACTGGCAGCGCCGGCAATACCTGTCGGGTGACACCCTGTGCTATCCAGCCTCGATTGACCAGCAAAGTACCATAATCAGTTCTGAATGGCGTCAGTACTTCGTAACCAACCCGCGACTGAAAAATACGATTATCCAGCAGGAATTGTTGTCTGGGTTCAAAGTAACCGGTGGCGGTAATTCGCATCCATCCAAGATCCGTGTCTTGCCAATCCACATAGTCCAGCGTCAGAGGGGCTTGCACTAGACGTTGTTCATAACGCGACTGCATCTGGATTTTCAGTTGCTCACGTTGCAACTGCCAGTACCCGAGACTCAGCAAAAGTGGCAACAACAAAAGTGTGAATGCCGTGAGTTTCCAGTTGAATCTGAACAAGCCAACCTCGATATATGTTGATATCATGAATTCGTGTATCGAATCGTCTGATCTCAAACATTCACAGGAACGCGTATGCTTAAAATCATTATCGTCATTTTACTGGTTGCTATCGTTGTCAGCCTGGCCGCCGGTTTTGTCTTTTTTTATAAAGACAAGGGCCGTTCCAAACGGGTCATGTATGCGCTGGGAGTTCGGGTGACGCTAGCCATATTATTATTGGTGGTAGTTTTCTACGGACTGAGCACCGGTCAACTCAACCTGCAAACGCCGTGGAACCCCTGAGCGGAAATCTGAATTGCTGTCCTTAACAAACGGACGGCCCGCAAAGCGAGCCGTCCGTGTCTGGCATTACTGATAGATCTGAGTGGCTGCGTTATTTTTACAGCAGATAGACAAATATAAACAGGCCAACCCATACCACGTCAACAAAGTGCCAGTACCAGGCAGCTGCTTCAAACCCGAAATGGTCATCCGGTTTGAAATGACCTTTCAGGCAACGCAGCAACATCACAATCAGCATGAATGTTCCCAATGTCACGTGAAACCCGTGAAAACCGGTCAGCAGGAAGAACGTGGAGCCGTAAATGCCGGATTCCAGCGTGATGCCGTAGTGACCGTAGGCCTCAACATATTCCAGTGCCTGCAAGGCCAGGAATATCAGACCCAGCGCCACAGTTACAAACATCCACTGCAACAGGCGCTTACGATTCTCGGCCTTCAATGCGACATGCGCGTAGTGCAGTGTCACTGAAGAAGTTATCAGAATGACTGTGTTCCAGAATGGCAGGTATCCCGCAAAGAAACTCAGGCTCCATTCTTTAACGTTCAGGCCTTCGTGCGGATTTGTATAGGCAGTAGCATCGGGGTTGACGATCAGCGGCCATGCTGCCTGGAATTCCGGCCACAATACGTCACCAGTGATACCTTTGGCACCTTCGCCACCTATCCAGGGCACTGCAAGCTGTCGCACATAAAAAAGTGCGCCAAAGAATGCAGCAAAGAACATTACTTCCGAGAATATGAACCAGGCCATGCCCCAGACATAAGAGCGTTTGAGCTGATCGCTGTTCAGGCCGGCATGATTCTCGCGAATGACCGTTGCAAACCATTGAAACAGAATAAATGCCAACAGCAAAAACCCGATCAATGCGATCCAGGTTGATCCGGTCGCACTTTCGCCTGCCGAAATGTTATTGAGCAGGCTGCCCAAACCAAATACAGTAAGGAACAAACCGATGGACGCAAAAAAGGGGTACTTGGTCTGTTCCGGTACGTAATACGTGCTATGGGAGCTTTCGCTGGCCATTTTTATCTCTCCAGAAATAACTATATTATTCTCGTTTACCTGCTGGCAACGTCCGAAGACCTGCCACTTTTTTCCGTAATATCATAAAGCGTGTAAGACAGCGTCAGCTTTGTGATGTCATCCGGTAATCTTGGGTCTACAAAAAACCGCAGCGCCATATCAACAGTCTCGTGTGGTTGCAGGGGCTGCTCTGCAAAACAGAAGCATTCAATTTTGTTCAAATGCCCCGCCGCCGCGTTAGGTGCCACGCTGGGTATCGCCTGACCCACCATCACAGTATCGCGCGGGTTGCTGACCCGATAGGTCATGATGTGTATCTCACCCGGTTTTACCTTCAGCTGGTTGACAGAAGGCTTGAATTCCCAGCCCATCTCGACGTTCTGGTGCGCAATAAACTGCACCGTCACCTCACGTTCTTCTTCAACCAGCAGGCCCGCCTCAGCGATTTCAACTCGCCCGCCAGTCTTGCCATTCAAACCGGTGATGTCACAAATCACGTCGTAAAGCGGTACCAGAGCAAATCCGAATGCAAACATACCAACAACTGCTAACAACAACTTTCCTACAACTCTTTTGTTATTGCCGTGCGCTACGTCTTTTTTCATCTCTTCTACTCCGGTACAAGTGAAACTGCATTCCGTACCTGCCTGGCGGAGTCACTGCGACTCCACCAGAACGTTCAATACTCTTACTGAGCCTTGATAAGGCTAGGATCTGGCGGTGTCTCAAAGGTGTGGTAAGGCGCGGGGGAGGGCACCGTCCATTCGAGACCCTGAGCGCCTTCCCATACTTCAGCCGTTGCCTTCTTGCCACCACGGACGCACTTGAGGACAACAAACAGCAGAATCAGCTGAGAGAAACCAAACAGGAATCCACCAACACTGGAGATCCAGTTGAAATTGGCAAACTGCAGGGCGTAGTCAGGAATACGGCGCGGCATACCTGCCAGGCCCAGGAAGTGTTGCGGGAAGAACAACAGGTTGACGCCGATAAATGACAGCCAGAAGTGCAGCTTGCCAAGCGTCTCGTCATACATGTAACCCGTCCACTTCGGCAGCCAGTAGTAGGTTGCCGCCATCAGGGAGAACACCGCACCAGGCACCAGTACATAGTGGAAGTGAGCAACCACGAAGTACGTGTCGTGATACTGGAAGTCAACCGGCGTGATCGCCAGCATGACACCTGTGAACCCGCCAATGGTGAACAGCACCACAAATGCGATGGCAAACAGCATGGGCGTTTCAAAGGTCATTGCACCACGGAACATGGTAGCAACCCAGTTGAACACTTTAACACCCGTTGGCACGGCAATCAGCATGGTGGCGTACATGAAGAACAGCTGGCCGGCAAGCGGCATACCTACTGTGAACATGTGATGCGCCCATACGATGAATGACAGGAACGCGATTGATGCCGTCGCATAAACCATGGAGTCATATCCGAACAGACGCTTGCGGGCGAAGGTCGGGATGATGGCAGAGACTACGCCGAATGCCGGCAGAATCATGATGTACACTTCCGGGTGTCCGAAGAACCAGAACAGGTGCTGGAACAGTACCGGATCACCACCACCGGCCGCATCAAAGAATGCGGTGCCGAAGTGGATATCAAACAGCATCATGGTAACAACACCCGCCAGTACCGGCATTACCGCAATCAGCAGGTAGGCCGTGATCAGCCAGGTCCAGACAAACAGTGGCATTTTCATCAGGGTCATGCCGGGCGCCCGCATATTCAGGATGGTCGCGATGACATTGATCGACCCCATGATGGATGACGCACCCATGATGTGCACAGCAAAGATGAAGAATGTTACCGAGTCAGGCGCATAGGTCGTCGACAACGGTGCATAGAAAGTCCAGCCGAAGTTGGGGCCGCCTCCTTCCATGAACAGCGTAGACACCATCAGCAGGAAAGCAAACGGCAGGATCCAGAAACTCCAGTTATTCATGCGCGGCAGAGCCATATCTGGCGCACCGATCATGAGCGGAATCATCCAGTTGGCAAGCCCGACAAACGCAGGCATGACCGCACCGAATACCATAACCAGACCGTGCATGGTCGTCATCTGGTTAAAAAAGTTGGGCTCTACGAATTGCAGTCCCGGCTGAAACAGTTCCGCACGAATGACCAGTGCGAAGGTGCCTCCGAGCAGGAACATGGCAAAACTGAACCACAGATACATTGAACCAATATCTTTATGGTTGGTTGTAAACAGCCACCGGGAGATGCCTTTGGCAGGACCGTGGTGGTGATCATGATCATGTGAATGATCGAGCGCAGCGCTACTCATGGTGGTTACTGTCCCCCTACAATGTATTCGTTGACTTCAGCGGGCTGTACCATGTCACCGGTGTTATTACCGAACGCATTACGTACATAGGTGATAATGGCTGCGAGCTCGATTGGATTCAGCTGTCGGCCATAGGCAGCCATGGCTGTACCGGGAACACCGTTTACCAGAGTGTCCATGGTTACTTCCATATCGCCTGTTGCTTTTGGGCTTCCTGCCAGCGCCGGGAACACCGGCGGCATGCCCACACCGCCAGCCTGGTGACAGGCTACGCAGTTGCGGTTGTAGATGGCTTCGCCCTGAGCCAGAGCTTCATCCATGCTGAGTGACGCATTGGTCAGCTCTCGTATCACACGCGCATTTTCCTGCTGCTCGGCATACCAGGCCTGATAATCAGCCGGTGCCAGGGCGTGTACTTCAATGGGCATGAATCCGTGCTCCATGCCACAGAGCTCGGCACACTGCCCGCGATAGATACCCGGCTCCTCAACAATCACCCAGGTTTCGTTGATAAAACCGGGAATTGTATCCTTTTTGATGGCAAATTCAGGCACCCACCAGGCGTGCAGCACATCCGCAGATGTCATCAGAAAGCGCACTTTGGTATCGGTAGGGATAACCAGCGGACGGTCAACTTCCAGCAGATAGTTTTCGCCTTTTTCGATACCGTTGTTTATTTCTTCACGTGACGTAGCCAGTGTGCTGAAGAAGGACACTTCTTCGGCATCAGCGTCGTCATTCATGTAACGGTATTCCCAACGCCATTGATATCCAACAATCTGAACATCAAGTTCGGACTCGGATGTGTCATAAGCGGCAGTCAGTACACGGGTGGCAGGAATTGCCATGGCAATCAGGATAAGGAAAGGAATCAGCGTCCAGACGATTTCCACCTTGGTGCTTTCATGGAAAGTAGCCGGTTTTACACCTTTGGACTTGCGATGATTGATGATTGACCACAACAGGACACCAAATACAACAACTCCGATGACGACCATCCACCAGAAAATTGTCATATGCAGACCATATGTATCTCGACTCATTTGGGTTACGCCCCTGGGCATGTTCAATTCCCAGGCTGCATGCGCACCAGCGCTCCACATAAGCAGAGTGCCGAAGGCAAGGCTTAACCACAGCTTTGCTTTGGACAACATTCGCCGTGTCTCCGTAGTAATAAGAAAAGGCTGTTACAACGTTTTATTACGAGTTAGTTATTGTATTTACGACGCTCTAATCACGTGCCGATCTGAGTGACCCTCAGCCCGGACTTGAGCAGACCCATGCGTTTGTATGGGATCTTACCGGAGCAGACTGTTGTTGGGCAGGAATTTCGGGTGCAATGTAAAGCGCCGTGCATTATAAAAAACTTTTTTTCTAATTGCCATGACATCCGGCCGATTTTCACTCTCTACTGGCACAAATACGTAAGCAAGCTGTCATTCTGAATTTGCCCGACTATATCGACGAACTCACTCCCAAACCCTGCGCCAGATCAAGATTCCCTGTAATTTCAGTGCTCAAGCAAACCATCTTGCTTCAATAATGCAGACAACTCCGGCTCACGACCCATAAAATCAACAAACAGATCCAGCGCATCAGCGCCACCACCTTTTGACAATATTTTGTCAAGAAAGGCCTGGCCGGTATCAGAACTGAGTACGCCAGCCTCAGCGAATCGGGAAAAAACATCCGCTGAAAGCACTTCGGCCCACTTATAGCTGTAATAGCCTGCGGCATAACCACCGGCAAAAATATGTGAAAAACTGTTTTGAAAGCGATTGTAGTCCGGGACCGGATACACAGCCGTTTTAGTGCGGGCTTCCTGTAAAGTATCGCTGACAAAATCTACATCCTGCTGGTATGGCGCCTGATGCAACATAAAATCGAACAATGCAAATTCAAGCTGGCGGACACTTTTCATGCCAGACTGGAAATTTTTCGCCGCCATCATTTTATCCAGCAGCGCTGCCGGCAGGGGATCTCCGCTTTGATAATGCGCCGATATAAGACCAATGGACTCGGGATCCCAGCACCAGTTTTCCATCAACTGACTGGGCAACTCCACTGCATCCCATGCAACGCCGCTGATGCCGGAACTGCGCAGATAATTCTCACGCGTCAGCATGTGGTGCAGCCCGTGTCCGAATTCATGAAACAGAGTGGTGACCTCACTATGTGTCAGCAATGCCGGATCACCCCCTGTCGGTGGCGCAAAATTGCAGATCAGGTAGGCAACCGGAATCTGTTGCGAGACTGCCGTTCCCTGGTCCGTCAGCAATCGCCGCGTACGGCAATCTGCCATCCAGGCACCACCCCGCTTGCCCTCGCGGGTAAACAGATCAAAGTAAAAACGGGCCACGATGTCACCATCACGGGTGATATTGTAGAATTCGACGTCCGGGTGCCAGACATTGCCCGCCGCGTCACGTTCCACCTGCACGCCGTACAGGGTTTCAACAATGCTGAACAGACCCTTGCGTACCCTGTCTACCGGAAACCAGACCCGCAATTCCTGCTGGGAAACATCATAGTTTTGCTTGCGCAGTTTTTCGCTATAGTAAGACACATCCCAGGCATTGAGCTGTTCTACTGCAAAATGATCACGAGCAAAGTCGCATAGCTCTTTGTACTCCCGCTCGGCTGCTGGCCGGCTGTAGCTGACAAGGTCATCCAGAAAGTTGTTGACCTGGTCTACGGATCTGGCCATTTTCCGGGCCACTGACAACTCCGCGTAATTGACATAACCAAGGAGCTTTGCCATTTCCTCACGAAGTCTGAGTATTTCGCGGATGATATCGTGATTATCCAGTTTTTTGTCCGCAAACGAGGATGCACGGGTAGCAAACGCACGATACATTTCTGCACGCAGGTCCGCATTGTCCGCATAAGTCAGAATCGCGTGATAGGCGGGGAAATCCAGTGTCAGCAAATACCCGGGCAACCCTTTTTGTGCCGCTGCTTCTGCGGCTGCACTGATGCTCATCTCGGGAACGCCGGCCAATTCAGACTTGTCGGTGATATGCTTGTTCCAGGCCATGGTGGCGTCCAGCACATTATTGCCAAAGCGATTTGACAGATCACTGAGCCGGGTCTGAATGTCAGCAAACCGTTTTTGGTCTGCAGCCGGCAGACTGATACCTGCCAGTCGAAAATCCAGCAAGGTGTCGCGCAGAATTTTCCGCTGCGAACGGTCAAGTCCCAGCTCATCGGCCCGGCCGTTCAGGGCCTCGACTCTGGTGTAAAGCTCCCGGTTTTGCCCCAGCGCAGAGTAATACTCAGTGATCAACGGCTGGCAGTCATTGTATGCCTGCCGGATTTCCGGAGTATTGCAAACACCGTTCAGGTGACTGGCAGTAGACCAGACCTTGCTGAGCCGGTCGTCGAGGTTATCGAGAACGTCCATAAGATTGTGCCAGTCCGGATGTGTCAGCGTGCCCTTATCCGATTGCAGCGCCTGCAGACGCGCCTGATTCTGAGCGAGAACCTGCTCAACTGCCGGGCGGATATGTTCTGCCCGGATGGCACCAAAATCGGGGAGCCGATCAAACTCCAGCAATGGGTTGCGGGTGGCGGGGGACTGCGACATCTGTAAACACTCCTGTCAAACTGATAGTCTGGATCTGTTAACCTCTATATATGGCTCATCATATCATTGATACCAGATGATCAAGCAGACGATCTAGCAGACGATCTACCAGAAAGGACAGGTTAAGTTATGAGCATACGATCTTTCGAAAAACACACCCCGCAGCTTGGCGAACGGGTATTTGTCGATGACACAGCGGTAGTGATCGGTGATGTTCATCTGGGCGCCGATGCTTCGGTTTGGCCCATGACCGTCATCCGCGGTGATATTCACCAGATCAGAATCGGCGAGCGTAGCAGTATCCAGGACGGTACTGTTGTTCATGTTACACATGACGGCCCATTCAATCCGGGCGGATTCCCCTGTAAGGTAGGCAGCGATGTCACCGTGGGGCATAAAGTCATGTTGCACGGCTGTACGATCGGCGATCGCGTGCTGGTGGGCATGGGCACAACAATCATGGACGGCGCCGTCGTGGAATCTGATGTGATCATTGGGGCAGGCAGTCTGGTGCCACCTGGCAAAACACTGTCAAGCGGATATCTTTACGTTGGTTCTCCGGTGAAACAGGCAAGGGCGCTGACAGAACAGGAGAAGTCTTTTTTCCTCTACAGTGCCGGAAAATACCGCGAGCTAAAGGATCGCTATCTGGCCAGCAAGGCCTGAAGTGCGTTGATGACCGGCGCTGTCTCAGGCATCACATTGCGCCAGATGCGGAAAGATTCAGCAGCCTGCTCCACCAGCATCCCCGTGCCATCAAGCGCCATGCGGGCGCCATGGTGCTGCGCCCAGGCTTGAAACACTGTGCCTCCCGGCGCATAAACCATGTCATAACAGCCAGTTTGCGGCCCGACCAGTTCAGCGGGCAACTCTGGCATGGTGCCTTGCAAACCTGCTGATGTGCCGTTGATTATCCAGTCCGGCGCAACGGTCGGGCAGTGTGCCGCAAGCTGATCATAACTCAGCACATTGACGGGATACTGGTCGGCAAATGTGTCTGCCATTTCCTGCGCGCGAGACAGCGTTCGATTGACAACCGTGATGGTTGCAGGGCCCGCCGCGATCAGCCTCGGCATCACGCCTCGCACAGCGCCTCCGGCACCCAGAATCAGGATATTCGCCCCGGCGAGTTTGCCGCCGTGATTACGCTCAATATCACGCACCAGGCCTGCGCCATCGGTGTTATCTCCGGCCAGCCGTCCATCCTCAAGCAGGTACAGCGTGTTTACTGCACCGGCGCGCTCTGCATTCGGGGCACGCCAATCTGCCATGCGCCATGCTGTCTCTTTGTGCGGCACGGTAACGTTGAGCCCTTTACCGCCGTTCCTGAAAAATGCCCTGACACCTGCTTCAAAGTTTTCCGGCGCCAACTCAAGACAGCCATATTCCAGTAACTGTGCGGTCTGCTCCGCAAACTGCGCATGAATAAAAGGCGATTTGCTGTGAGCTACCGGGTAACCCACAACTGCATATTGATCTTTATTGGTGATCACTCAAATCCAGTCCCTGGCACCAAGAAAATGTTCAGTCAGCCGGGCCTCTTCGGAGCCGGGTTGCGGTGCCCAGTCGTACACCCAGCGAACTTCCGGCGGCAACGACATCAAAATTGATTCGACCCGACCCAGCCCGGATTGCAACCCGAATAGCGTTCCACGATCGTAAACCAGATTGAATTCTACATAACGTCCGCGTCGGTAGCGCTGAAACTCTTTGTGTTGATCGGTGAACGGTGTGTCCATTCGAGCCTCTACAATTGGTGCGTAAGCTTCGACATAACTATTGGCAATCTGATCCACCATGGCAAAACAGTCGGCGAATGACATCTCGTTAAAATCATCAAAAAACAGGCCGCCTATGCCACGGGTCTCTTTGCGGTGGGGGAGGTAGAAGTACTCATCACATTCCTTTTTGAAGCGCGGATACAAGTGCTCCCCGTGAGGGTCACAGGCAGCCTTGGCGATCGCATGCCAATGCCGGCAATCGTCTTCGTTTCCGTAATAGGGCGTCAGATCGTATCCGCCGCCAAACCACCAGACGGGTGCCTCACCCTCTTTTTCAGCAATAAAGAACCTGAAGTTTGCGTGTGATGTCGGTACAAATGGATTCCCCGGGTGGATCACCAGAGATACGCCCATCGCCTGAAACTTTCGTCCTGCCATCTCCGGCCGGTTGGCTGACGCAGACGGCGGCAGCGAGTCACCATACACATGCGAGAAATTCACACCGCCTTTTTCGAACACCCGGCCATCACTGATGACTCGGGTAATACCACTGCCACCGTTATCCCTGTCCCAGGCATCTTCGCGGAACCTGCTCTGTCCATCAATCGACTCCAGTCGCTGGCAGATGCTGTTCTGCAATTTCAATAGAAATGCCCTGACTGCATTCGCATCAACATCGGCGTGTTGCGCCTGCATTTTATCAGCCATGATTAATCCTCTCCGGTTCCTGCAGCCCGTTTACGCGGCCCGCATGACCTGGCCTGTTACCAGATCGATGATTCTTGATGGTTGTTGTGCCCCGCCCAGTGCGCCGGGCAATACAAAGTCGAGTTCTGCCGCCAACTGTTTTTCAAGCAGAACCCGGGATCTGACTGGCGGCATTCCTGCGCGATTGGCGGAGGTCGATACGACTGGCCCACCGAAATTTTCACACAGGGCCTTGACCCCGGGGTGGCCACTGACTCGCACTGCCACCGCCAAATGTGCACCCTTGACCCACCAGGGTACTTGCGCCAGGGGGTCTCCGACCAGATAGGTAACAGGCCCGGTCACTGTCGGGTTGCGCCATGCCTGCACAAGTGTATTTTGTTGTTGTTGACTCAGCGGGGCCAGCAGGAACTCCACCTGCTTCAGTGAAGCGGCGACCAGTATCATACCTTTTTCAACCGGCCGGTGTTTGATCTGCAACAATCTCAGACACGCAGTCTGGTTGAACGGATCACATCCCAGCCCCCATACCGCTTCCGTAGGATAGGCAATTACACCGCCCGCTGACAGGCACCTTGCAGCCACTGTAACCGACACACTGCTCACAGCCAGGATCTCCATATACTCAATACGTTAGCAACCATTTCCCGGCGACCTTGCAGATTTTACCTGACAACTCCAGCGCCAGCAGTTGTGCCGACAGTTCAGCAACACTCAGACCTGAACGCTGCAGCAGATTGTCCTGCGTTACCGGATCATCAGTGATCAGTTTTAACAGTCCGGCACAATTTGCAGGTACTGCCTGCTCCATCATCTGAGCGTTGTCCGGGGACGACCCATGTTCTTGCAGCAACGCCAACTGGCCACGAATCAGAGGCTCCAGCTGTTCAAGGATGTCGGCGGCATTCTCCGCCAGCATGGCCCCTTCGCGCAACAGGCGATGGCACCCCCGGCTACCCGGGTTGTTGACCGAACCGGGCACGGCAAACACATTCCGGTTCTGCTCCAGCCCCAGTCTGGCCGTAATCAGTGACCCGCTGCGCAGCGTCGCCTCCACCACACATACGCCCAGACTCATCCCGCTGATTATGCGGTTGCGCTGCGGAAAATGAAACGCCTGCGGTGGATCATCCAGTGGAAACTCGGAAATTACGATCCCCGGCACATCCCCATGACTGATCTGCTCTGCCAGGCCTGAATTACTGGCCGGATAGATCTGGCGCAGGCCGCTGCCCAGCACCGCAATGGTTGGCTTGCGGGCCTTGAGCGCCGCGCGATGTGCAATTGTGTCAATCCCGCTGGCCAGTCCACTGGCGATGGTGAATCCGGCACGGGCCAGACCGGTACTGAGTTGAGTGGCCATGTGCCTGCCATAATGACTGCTGTTGCGACTGCCAACTATCGCCACCATCGGGCTGAGCAGCACTGCCGGATCGCCCTGCGCAAACAAAAGAGGGGGCGCATCCTCTACCTCTGAAAGCAGCGGGGGAAATTCCGTATCCCGGCAAGTGATCAGATGGTTCCAATCCTCGCTGCACCACTCCAGTGCAGCCTGCGTTCGCTGCAGGGTAGTGCAGTTCCGCCGCGCAGCATTAATCTGCTCTGCCAGATCAGGATCAACTCCTGCGTTCATCAACTGAACAGTGCTCGTGGCCAGAATCTCCGCCGGCTCTCCCAGTTTGTCCAGTAACCGCTTCATTCGTCTGCCTGAAACTCCGGTTGTGTGATAGAGCATCAACCAGCTCTCTTTCTCCTTCTGATGCAGCATATCCGGCTCTCCTTTGCCGTGGTTCAATTGAAATTTCCCGGGTCGCAGCCGGGTCTTGCTGTGCTACAATTTGCCAATAACTGTCCGGTACAGGGCCTCTGGTGCAGGTCTCTTCTGCAAGCACATGCAAGCGCAGGACCCATACCGGGTTATGGCACAATTTGCAGCACGCTGCCCGATACCTGTGTCTGAGATTTGGAGTGATACATGGCTAAACTGGAAATTCTGGAGTTCCCGGATCCTCGCCTGAGAACCATCGCGAAACCGGTAACCACCTTTGATGCAAAGCTGCACCGGCTTATTGATGACATGTTTGAAACCATG
Organism: uncultured Pseudohongiella sp.; assembly: GCA_963974875.1. Lineage (GTDB taxonomy): Bacteria > Pseudomonadota > Gammaproteobacteria > Pseudomonadales > Pseudohongiellaceae > Pseudohongiella. Next base: position 305,055 of record CAXBER010000001.1, read on the forward strand.
TACGAAGCGCCGGGTATCGGACTCGCCGCTACGCAAATCAATGTGCACGAGCAACTGATTGTCATTGATGTGTCCGAAGACAAAAGCGAACCACTGGTATTTATCAACCCGGCGCTTGAGGTCCTGGATAATGACCTGGAAGAGTATGATGAGGGATGTCTGTCCGTTCCCGGGTTTTACGAAACTGTCAGTCGGCCAAGGCAGGTCCGAGTGGATGCCCTGAATCGCGACGGCGAGCCATTTCAGCTGATTGTTGATGGCCTGCTGGCCACCTGCATTCAGCATGAGATGGATCATCTGAACGGCAAACTGTTCGTCGACTACCTGAGCACACTGAAGCGACAGCGTATTCGCAGCAAGCTGGAAAAAGCCCATAAATTGGCAGCAACCGCCTGAGCCTGAAACTGCCTGAGCCCAATTATGTCCAATCTCAAACTTGTATTTGCCGGTACGCCGGCGTTTGCTGCTTCACATCTGCAGGCGCTGCTGGACGCCGGTCATCATATCGCAGGCGTCTACACTCAACCGGACAGGGCCGCCGGGCGGGGCAAAAAACTCCATGCCAGCGATGTAAAACAGGTGGCCGAATCGCATCAGCTGCCCGTTTTTCAACCCGCTACCCTGAAGGATCCGACAGCTCAGGCTGAATTGGGATCGCTGGATGCCGACCTGATGATTGTGGTGGCTTATGGTCTGCTATTGCCACAGGCTGTGCTGGATACACCGCGCCTTGGCTGCATCAATGTACACGCGTCGTTGCTGCCCCGCTGGCGGGGTGCGGCGCCGATCGAACGTGCCATTCTGGCCGGCGATACAAAGACCGGCATCACGATTATGCAAATGGACATAGGCCTGGACACCGGCGACATGCTCTATACGCTGGAAACCGGCATTGACGATCAGGATGACCGTGTGACGCTGGAAAACCGGCTTGCAGCGCTGGGTGCAAAGGCCCTGCTCCATACCCTGGCGCACTATCCGGCGTTGGCCGCCAGTGCCTCAAAGCAGGATGACTCCCTGAGCAATTACGCCCGCAAGCTGGAAAAATCCGAAGCCCTCGTCAACTGGCAGGAATCTGCCATACAGATCAACCGGACCATTCGGGCCGGCATCGGGCGCCATCCGGCTTATACCTTTCTTGCCGGAGAACGCATCCGCTTTCTCAAGGCAACTGCTGACTCCTCAACATCCGTGTCTGCGCCACCGGGTACCATACTGGGACAACAGAAATCTGCTGATGGTAGCATTGCCATGCAGATCGCCTGTACAGAGGGCGTGCTGAATCTGATGGAAATACAATTGCCGGGGAAAAACCCCGTGCCCGTCCATGCTGTTCTTAATTCGCGTCGGGAATTGTTTGCGCCCGGCCAGCGTTTTTCCGCCACCGAAACGGACTGCCTGTGAAACCGGCCAGGGTGCGTGCCGAGGCGGCCCGTATCGTCGCCAGCCTGCTCAACCAGCACGGCTCTCTGGCCAATCTGCTGCCCAAACCGGAACTGGATGTCGATGGCTCATCCGAGGGACATGCCTTACTGCGTGAACTCTGTTTTGGCACCTGTCGCTGGTATTACTCCCTTGAATACACGCTTAACCAGCTGATCGACAAACCAATCCGGAATAAGGATGCCGACATACACTGCCTGCTGCTGGTCGGCCTCTACCAGCTGAGTTTCCTGCGACTGCCAGATTACGCAGCAATCAACGAAACCGTCAACGCAACGGTAGTGTTAAAGAAACCATGGGCGAAAAAACTGTTGAATGGCGTACTGCGCGAATTTCAGCGCCGGCAAGCCCAGACCCCTGATGTCTTGCCACCCGGGGTGAGTGATGCAGCCCGTCTCAGTTATCCGGACTGGCTGTTCGACACGCTTAAATCGGCATGGCCTGAGCATTACGAAGCCATCATGGAGCAGGGCAACCAGCATCCTCCCATGACCCTGCGGGTAAATCAGCGACTTTGTTCAGTTGCTGACTATCTTTTACAACTGGAATCACACGGTATAGCCGCACATGCAGGGCGGTTTGCCAGCACGGCTATCTACCTTGAAAAGGCCTGTCCGGTAACGGCTCTTCCCGGGTTTGCCGAAGGTCTGGTCAGCGTGCAGGATGAAGCTTCCCAGCTGATTCCGGACATTCTGGCGCTATCCCCCGGTATTCGGGTTCTGGATGCCTGCGCGGCGCCCGGCGGCAAAACCTGTCATATGCTGGAACATCAACCCGACCTTGCTGCTGTGGTGGCGCTGGACGTTGAAGAGCGGCGCCTGGCCCGTCTGTCACAGAACCTCGAGCGACTGCGCCTGCAATCCATGCCCGTAAGTATTGTCGCTGAAGATGCAACAGCCATTGATCAATGGTGGGACGGACAGTTTTTCGACCGGATACTCCTGGATGCCCCATGCTCGGCAACCGGCATTATCAGACGTCAGCCTGATGTCAAAGTGTTGCGCCGCGCCTCGGATATTCCCCGCCTGAATGTGTTGCAGGGGCAGCTTCAGGACCGACTGTGGACAACACTTAAGCCTGGTGGATTGATGCTGTATACAACCTGCTCAATTCTGCCAGCAGAGAACAGTCGACAAATTGAGCTTTTTTTGCAGCGAACCCCGGATGCACAAGAGCTGTCGATCAATGCCGGAGTTGGTGAAAACGAGTGGGGACATGTGTGCACACACGGCAGACAACTTTTCCCGGAGAATTGGGGTCCGGACGGCTTTTTCTATGCTCTGCTGAAAAAAAGCCTGTAAGTTCGGACAATTCGCAGTGTTTTTTGACACTTGGTTGCGTATTGTCTTGTAAGCAGACGGGATGGACCGGATAATTTACGGACAGCTTCACCGTCTCGAAAAGATTAGGTGATTTACCCCGGGAGCCTGCTTTTTAATGAAAATAATCATCTTGGGTTGCAACCAGGTCAGTGCCTCGCTGGCAGAAAACCTGGCCAGTGAGGCAACCGATATCACAGTCGTGGATCCGGATGCCGACGCGTTACGTGAATTGAAGGACAGGCTGGATGTCGGTATCGCACAAGGCTGGCCCTCCCACCCGGATGTACTGCGCGCAGCCGGCGCTGAAGATGCCGACATGATTATCGCAGTGACCGAAAATGATGAAGTAAACATGGTCGCCTGCCAGATTGCCTTTTCAATCTTCAAGACGCCCAAAAAAATCTGCCGGCTGCGCTCTGCGTCCTACATCAATCAGGAGGATCTGTTCCGTCCCGACGCGATTCCCCTGGACGTTGTAATAAGCCCGGAACTCCTGGTTTCCAACTACATCCGCAGATTGATTGAACTGCCCGGTTCACTGCAGGTGCTTGACTTTGCTGATGGCAACGCTCAATTGGTCGCAGTACGCGCCTACTACGGCGGCCCCCTGGTGGGCCAGGAAATTCGCTTCCTGCGCGAACACATGCCCAACGTTGATGCCCGGGTGGCTGCCATATTTCGTCGCAATCGCGCAATCACCCCGGAAGGTTCCACAGTGATCGAGGCCGACGATGAGGTGTTTTTTATCGCCGCACCGAAGAATATCAGGGCAGTAATTGGTGAACTTAGACGTCTTGATCGCCCTTACAAACGATTGATTATCGCCGGTGGTGGCAACATTGGTGTGCGTCTGGCTGAAGCGCTGGAGCAGCGCTACCAGGTCAAGGTGATAGAGCACAGTGCCAAACGCTGTGAATATCTGGCCGAATACCTGAACAAGGCTGTGGTGCTTAACGGGATGTCATCCGACAAGCAGCTGCTGCAGGAGGAGGGCATTGCAGATACTGATGTGTTCCTGGCTCTGACCAATGACGATGAAGCCAACATTATGTCGTCACTGCTGGCCAAGCGGCTTGGTGCACGCAAAGTCATGTGCCTGATCAATAATCCGGCCTATGTGGATCTGGTGCAGGGTGGAGAAATCGATATCGCCATCTCTCCGCAACAGGCATCCATTGGCAGTCTGCTGACGCATATTCGCCGTGGCGATATTGTTAATGTGCACTCACTTCGTCGTGGAGCAGCAGAAGCTATGGAGGCTATCGCGCATGGCGACAGCCATTCCTCCAAGGTGGTGGGTCGGGCGCTGGAGGATATCGAACTGCCCCCGGGCACAACCATCGGCGCGATCGTGCGGGACAATGAAGTACTGATTGCCCACGATGACATTGTTATCGAGGCGGAAGATCATGTCATATTATTCCTTACGGACAAAAAGCGTATCCCGGAAGTAGAGCGCCTGTTTGCCGTTGCATTTACCTTCTTCTGATGCGGAGCTGAACCGACCTCATGCATTTTTCCGTTGTTGCCCGCATTCTTGGTGTTCTGCTGATGCTGTTCAGCGTGCTCGCAAATCTGCCGTCAATGCTCGTGTCATTTATCTACGGTGATGGTGAAATTGGCTCGTTCATGACGTCGCTGCTGATCGGCGTGGTGACCGGGTTTGTGCTGTGGCTGCTGACCTGGCGCTCGAAAAAGGAAATGCGCACCCGTGATGGTTTTCTGGTTGTCACCCTGTTCTGGACTGTACTCAGCACGTTTGGTGCATTGCCTTTTCTATTTTCAGCGGATGTGAGTTTGTCCGTAACCGATTCCGTGTTTGAATCGTTTTCGGGCCTGACCACAACGGGTGCCACCGTCATTACCGGTCTCGACCTGCTACCCAAATCCATTCTGTTTTATCGCGCACAGCTGCAGTGGCTGGGTGGCATGGGTATTGTTGCTCTGGCTGTAGCAGTGCTCCCCATGCTCGGCATCGGTGGTATGCAGCTATACCGGGCGGAAAGTCCCGGCCCGGTAAAGAATGACAACCTGGTGCCACGCCTGGCAGAAACTGCAAAAGCACTCTGGTATATCTACCTCGGGCTCACGGTTGTTTGTGCACTCTCTTATTGGGCGGCAGGCATGAGTCTGTTTGACGCCATCTGCCACAGTTTCACTACCGTTGCCATTGGCGGTTTTTCAACCCACGACGCCAGCATGGGTTACTTCAACAGCAACACCATCAATCTGCTTGCAGTATTTTTCATGTTTATTGCCGGAATGAATTTTGCCCTGCATTTCACCGCCTGGCAGCGCCGCAGCGTATCGCAGTACCTACGCGATCCCGAAACAAAATTTTATACCGCCATTCTGACATGTGTCGCACTGTTTACTGTGATTGTGCTGTATCTGACGGAAACCTACGATATCCAGAACGCGATTGTGCATGGCCTGTTTCAGACCGTATCGATTGCAACGACGACCGGCTTTGCAACCGCTGACTTTAATTCCTGGCCTTATGCGCTGCCGTATCTGTTGATCTATGCGTCGATTATCGGTGCCTGCGCAGGATCAACCGGTGGCGGCATGAAGGTGATCCGCATACTCTTGATTTTCAAACAGGGCATACGCGAGATCAAGCGCCTTATTCACCCCAATGCCGTCATCACCGTGAAACTGGGCCGCAACATGGTACCGGATCGTATCATCGAATCCGTGTGGGGGTTTTTTGCGGTTTACGTGATGGTATATATGGTGCTCCTGATCATGCTGCTGGCCATGGGCATGGAGGTACTTACCGCTTTCAGCGCAGTGGGTGCCTGCCTGAATAATCTTGGCCCTGGCCTGGAAGGGGTGGCCGCCAACTACGCTGACATTTCCGACCCTGCCAAATGGGTATTATGCCTTGCCATGATATTGGGCCGGCTGGAGATTTTTACCTTGCTGGTGCTGTTCATGCCGATGTTCTGGCGCCGCTGACCGGACATGTTCTTTCCGTCAGGCTGGCTGTGCTCATCGCGTCAGGTTTTTAATCATAGAAACCAGGCTCCGAGTCATCAGGGCGTTTGCGAAAACGTTTGTACTCCCACTGGTATTGCTCAGGCAGCGCTCTGACACATTGCTCCACCGAGTGATTCAGTGCAGTCGCTGCCCTGCCCAGATCTGTGTCGTCGATACCATCATCTGCCGGTCGGAACACAATACGATATCCTCGCCCCCTGGGCAGACGTTCGGCATAGGCAAGCAGCACCACCGCACCGGTTTTTGTTGCCAGTTTGGGCAGTAACGTCATTGTGTAAGCAGGGATGCCAAAAAAGGGCGCAAATACCCCTCCGGCCGCCCGTGGCTGCTGATCTGGCAGTATGCCGGTGGACCCACCCTGCAGTAACGCCCTGGTTAACCGGACTACGCCATGGCGGTCCGTTGCTACCAGCTCAGCCCCGGCTCTGGCTCGTGAAGCGGCGATTATCTGATTCAGACCTTTAATCTTGGGCGGTTTGTATAATGTAGTGATGGGTGCCAGCGTAGAGACATACATTCCCAGGACTTCCCAACTGCCAAGGTGCGGGGCAGCATAGATAACACCCTTACCGTCGGCGCGGGCCTGGTCAATATATTCGCGACCGGTCACCTGGACTATCCTGCCAAGAATGTTTTCAAGCGACCCGTACCAGACATGACCAAGCTCCAGACCGGTCTTGATGGTCTCCTGAATGCTGCGACGGGCCAGATGCCGGCGTTGTGAGGCCGGCATATCGGGGAACACCCTGGCCAGATTTATCAAGGTGATTCGCCGCGTGCCCGTGGGCAACAGATACACCAGGGCACCCAGACCTTCTGCCATCAGGTGCAGTGCGCTTAGCGGAATCCATGAAAGGATGCGCAGCGATCCTTTTATCAGCAAGCTTGTAAACGTATCGATGGGTCTGGCCTCTTGCACTGGTTTTCCTGAAGGCGCTCATTTTAGCGCAGTGGATATTAACTGCCTAATCCCGCATAATTGCGGCTTTTCAACCGTTTAACACTGGAGTAAGTCTTGTCCGCGCAATCTCCGGCTATTGCCGATGCAAAAACTTTTCAGGGTCTGATTCTGGCGCTACAGGAGTTCTGGGCGAAACAGGGTTGTGTGGTGCTGCAACCGCTGGATCTGGAAGTTGGTGCCGGCACGTTTCATCCCGCCACATTTTTACGTTCTATTGGCCCGGAAAGCTGGCGAACCGCGTATGTGCAGCCAAGCCGCCGCCCGACTGATGGTCGATACGGTGACAATCCTAACCGTCTGCAACATTATTATCAGTTTCAGGTCATTCTGAAACCATCTCCGCCTGACATTCAGGATCTGTATATTGCATCACTGCAGCACCTTGGAATAGACCCGAGTGTACATGATATCCGTTTTGTGGAAGATAACTGGGAATCACCGACACTGGGGGCCTGGGGACTTGGCTGGGAAGTCTGGCTCAATGGCATGGAAGTAACGCAGTTCACCTACTTCCAACAGGTTGGTGGCCTGGAGTGTTTTCCGGTCAGCGGTGAGATCACCTACGGACTTGAGCGGATTGCAATGTATTTGCAGGGTGTCGACAGTATCTATGATCTGGTCTGGACTGACGGTCCGGATGGCGTGGTGACCTACGGCGATGTATTTCACCAGAACGAAGTTGAAATGTCAGCCTACAATTTTGAACACGCCAATGTCGATGCCCTGTTCAGAAATTTTGACGAATGTGAGTCTGCATGTACGGCACTGATTGAAAAAGGTTTGCCGCTACCGGCATACGAACAGGTGCTAAAGGCATCACACTATTTCAATCTGCTGGACGCCCGGCAGGCGATCTCGGTGACAGAGAGGCAACGGTTTATTCTGCGGGTTCGTACTCTGTCGCGCCAGGTCGCGGAGACCTACTACGAAACCCGTCGCAAACTCGGCTTCCCGTTGGCACCCGAGCCGCTGCGTTCGGCAGCATTAAATGCTTAATCACTTAACCAGGCAGCCAGACCGATTACCATGACAGTAAAAGATTTTTTAGTTGAAGTAGGGTGCGCCGAATTGCCACCCAAAGCCCTGCGCGGATTGTCCGAAGCGTTTACCGCCGGCATCAGGTCCGGTCTTGACAGTGCCGGCCTGGCATACGCCCGCATTGTGCCCTTTGCGAGTCCACGCCGACTTGCCGTGCGTGTGGAGCAGCTCGCTACCCGCCAGCAGGATATGCAGCAGGAAAAGTTTGGCCCTGCGGTTACGGCGGCCTTTGACAAAGAGGGCAACCCGACCCCGGCTGCCAAAGGGTTCGCCCGCGGCTGCGGTGTGGAAGTGTCCGAGCTGGACCGTGAGCTAAAAGACGGCGTTGAAAAACTTGTTTATCGCGCTGTGCAGCATGGTGCTGACACCAACGGCTTGTTGCCCGGCATTGTGCAGACCTCACTGGGAAAACTGCCTATCCCCCGCAAAATGCGTTGGGGCAGCACCCGGGATGAATTTGTCCGACCTGTCTACTGGCTGGTAATGTTGTTTGGCGATGATATTGTAGATGCCGAGCTCTTTGGTATCCAAAGTGGCCGGCTATCCCGCGGCCACCGTTTTCATTGCCCTGCGCCACTGAGTATTGAATCACCGCTCAGTTATGAGCAACAGTTGCTCGACCCCGGCCATGTGATTGCTGATTACAACACTCGAAAGGATGCTGTTGAACAATTGGTGCTTGCCCAGGGTACTGCGCTCAATGCCAACGTCATGATTGATGCGGACCTGCTTGAGGAGGTCACCAGCATGGTGGAATGGCCGGTTGCATTGACTGGCCGGTTTGACGATGCGTTTTTAAACGTACCGCCTGAGGCACTGGTTTCTTCAATGAAGAATCACCAAAAGACTTTTTATGTGTTGGACCGCGATGGCAAGATGCTGCCCAATTTTATAGCTGTTGCAAACCTGGCGAGCAAAGACCCGTCCCAGGTTATTGCAGGGAATGAGCGTGTCATTCGTCCGCGCCTGGCAGATGCTGCCTTCTTTTATGATTCCGACCGCAAACAGTCCCTTGCGTCAAGGCTGCCGCAACTCGGAAATATTGTATTTCAGCAACAGTTGGGCACCGTAGAACAAAAATCACTCCGGGTAGCTGAGCTGGCCATGTCCATTGCCCGTGTACTCGGTACAGACCCTGCACCTTGCGAGCGTGCCGCACTTCTTGCCAAGTGCGACCTGGTTACGCATATGGTGGCAGAGTTTCCTGAGCTACAGGGAACCATGGGATATTATTACGCCCTGCACGACGGTGAACCCGGCGAGGTTGCCCGTGCTATCACAGAACAATACCTGCCTCGGTTTGCCGGTGACGCACTGCCCGCCGGAGAAGCCGGAGCCGTGCTGGCCATTGCGGAAAAGCTGGATACCATTTGTGGACTTTTTGCCATTGGTCAGCCGCCCACCGGGTCCAAGGATCCGTTCGCACTGCGCCGTGCTGCGTTGGGCGTGTTGCGCATTCTGGTGGAAAAGTCACTGGATCTGGATCTGGCAGCAGCTATCGAACACGCTCTGCAAAACCTGCGTAACCAGGGTGTTGCCGTTCCCGATAACACAGCCGGGCAGGTATTCGAGTTCATGCTGGAGCGCTTCCGTGCCTGGTATCAGGCCGAGGGCGTGAGCGCCGAAGTATTCCAGTCGGTCATGGAACTCAAACCGGTTAAGCCGCTTGACCTTGCATTAAGAGTCACTGCAGTAAACCGGTTTGCCCAGCTACCTGAAAGTGACGCGCTGGCGGCCGCCAACAAACGCGTGTCCAACATTCTTCAGAAATACGGGGCCGCTGTACCTGAATCTGTGCGAGAAGACCTGTTTAGTGAACCGGCAGAAAAGGCACTGGCGACTGCTGTTGATGATATGTCTGCAATCGTTACCCCGTTGTTCGGGAGCCGCGATTACACCATCGGGCTGGAGAAGCTGGCCATGATGCGACCCGTCGTTGACGAGTTCTTTGAACAAGTCATGGTGATGGTCGAAGATGAAGCGGTAAAAGAAAATCGTCTGGCGTTGCTCGCCCGGTTGCGCAATCTGTTCCTGCAGGTTGCTGACATTTCCTGTCTGCACCGCAGCTGATCGATCTGGGTAGGGAAAGACTTATAAATGGCGCAGGCTTCTGACACCAAGCTCATCATCCTGGATCGTGATGGCGTGATAAACGAGGATTCTGATGCGTTTGTTAAATCCGTGGACGAGTGTGTGCCCATTCCCGGAAGCATTGACGCCATCTGCCGGTTGAGCAAGGCGGGTTATACCGTTGTAGTGGCGACCAACCAGTCGGGCATCGCCCGCGGATTACTGGATGAATACACGCTGGCACATATTCATCAATATCTGGCAGATCTGGTTGAGGAGTCTGGTGGAATGATCGCGGGTTTTTTCTATTGCCCGCACGGTCCTGAAGATGGCTGTTTTTGCCGCAAACCGGAACCCGGCCTGATAGACCGCATCAGTGCAGAGTTTGCATCATCCCTGGAGGGCGTGCCTTTTGTTGGTGATAGTCTGCGAGACCTGCAGGCAGCCAGTGCAACAGCGTGTTTGCCCGTGCTGGTTCGCAGCGGCAAGGGAGAATCAACATTGGCCGGCGGCCTGGCGGCGCCGTTTTCAGACTGTCTGGTTTACCCGAATCTGGCGGCGTTTGCTGATGCCTGGCTCGAAGGACATTTCAGCACCAAACCCGGCATGCTCGGCGCCGGATATAAATAAACCATCATCTTTTTGTTTGCAGACACAACTGTAGTGCTTTCGCATGATTAATAAAATACGTTCAACATTGTTCACCATTGGATATGCCGCGCTGACATTTATAATATCCAGCCTGGTTATTGCGCTATTCTGGTTATTGCCGCCAAAACGCCGATTCTATCTTTATGCCCTGTGGTGTCGACTGGTGCTCGCATGGTTACGCATTACCTGTGGTATCCGCCACCAGGTAACCGGTGCCGACAATCTGCCCGCCCATCCTGTGGTTGTGGTCAGCAACCACCAGTCAACCTGGGAAACCATTTTTCTTTATCAGCAATTTACGCCTGTGTGTCCAATCATAAAACAGGAGCTGCTGGAGATCCCGTTTTGGGGCTGGGCAATCCGTCTGCAGCAACCCATCGCCATAGATCGTAGCAAGCCTCGTGAAGCTAGCAAGTCCTTGCTTACACAGGGTGCCACGAGAATTGAGGATGGTCTGTCTATTCTGGTGTTTCCGGAGGGCACCCGGGCGGCGCCCGGAACCTTGGGAAAGTTCTCTCGTGGCGGCGCTCAACTCGCCGTTGCTACCGGTACACCACTACTGCCGGTGCTGCACAATGCCGGATTCAGATGGCCTGCCGGAACAACGCTCAAACAGCCGGGACAAATTGATGTGCTGATCGGGGAAGAGATTTCTGTCAGCGGCAAAACCTCAAAAGAGGTCGCAGCAGAATTCAGTGCGTGGGTGGAGGAAAACAAACACAGGGTGGGGCTGGCCTGATTGCTGGCCCCGCTCTGTTGTATAAGTACCTAGATATCCAGATTCTGCACAGCCAATGCGTTTGACTCGATAAACTCCCGCCGAGGTTCAACGTGATCACCCATCAATGTCGTGAACAACTGGTCAGCACTGATTGCGTCTTCAATCGTCACCTGCAGCATGCGCCGGCTTTCCGGATCCATGGTTGTTTCCCAGAGCTGGCTCGGGTTCATTTCACCCAGTCCTTTATATCGCTGCAGATAGTGGCCTTTCATCGCATCATCGGTTAACCAGGCCAAAGCCTCTGTAAACGTTTGAATTTCTTTGGTTTTTTCGCCTCTCTGGACATATGCGCCAGCCTCAATCAGGCCATCAAGCATAACGCCCAGGCGGTTTAGCGCCCGGTACTCACCGGATCCAAAGAAGTCCTTGCTGAACTTGTAATCCCGAATCAGGCCATGCAGGCTGTGACGAACTTCAGGCAGGAATACATGCCGCTCGGGGTCTTCGTACGCGCGCATTTCATAGGCCAGTGCAGTTTTGGGGTGAATCTTCTCAAGCTGTTTGTGAAGCTCTACCAGCCACTCGTTAACGGCCGCTTCTGTAAATGCTTCCGGCAGCAGGACTGGTGTGAATATCATGGCCTCAAGAATTTCTGCCGGATATAGCCGCTGCAGGCGTTTGATCATGGCATGCGTCGTATTGTACTGCTTGACCATCGCTTCCAGGGCATCCCCAGCGATAGCGGGTGCGTCCTTGTTAACGTGCAGACTCGCGCCATCCAGTGCTATTTGTGTCTGATACAGCGCCAATGCATCATCATCTTTGAGGTATTGTTCGTGCTTACCCTTGCGCACCTTGTACAGAGGCGGCTGGGCAATATAAATATAGCCACGATCTACCAACTCCCGCATTTGCCGGAAGAAGAAGGTGAGAAGCAGGGTACGAATGTGTGAACCGTCGACGTCCGCATCCGTCATGATGATAATACGGTGGTATCGCAAACTGTCTGCTGAAAACTCGTCCTTACCAATGCCACAACCAAGCGCCTTGATCAGAGTACCGATTTCCGCTGAACTGAGCATTTTGTCGAAGCGGGCCTTTTCCACATTGAGGATTTTACCCTTCAGCGGCAGAATCGCCTGATTTTTCCTGTTCCGCCCTTGCTTGGCTGATCCACCCGCAGAGTCACCCTCCACAATATACAGTTCAGATAATGCAGGATCCTTTTCCTGGCAGTCCGCCAGTTTGCCCGGCAAGCCCGCCATGTCCAGGGCGCCTTTTCGGCGGGTCATCTCTCTAGCTTTGCGGGCTGCCTCCCGCGCGCGGGCTGCGTCGATCATTTTTCCTACAATCTGCTTGGCCTCGCCCGGGTTTTCCAGCAGAAAGTCAGTGAAGTACGACACCATCTCCTGTTCAACGGCGACTTTTACTTCCGAAGAAACCAGCTTGTCCTTGGTTTGTGAAGAAAACTTCGGGTCTGGTACCTTGACTGACACCACGGCTGTCAGACCCTCGCGTGCATCATCGCCTGTCGTTGTCACTTCCTTGCCTTTCTTGGCAGCAACCTCCTTGTCTATATAGGTCTTTAACACACGTGTCAGTGCGCTTCGGAAGCCTGCCATATGCGTTCCGCCGTCGCGCTGGGGAATATTGTTCGTGTAGGGAAAAATATTCTCCTGGTATGTGTCATTCCATTGCATGGCAACCTCTACCGAGATGCCATCATCCGGCCGGTCTGCCTGGAAGTGGAAAATTTTATTGATGGGGGTTTTATTGGTGTTCAGGTATTCAACAAAAGCCCTCAGACCTCCCTCGTACTTGTAGGTATCTTCTTTGCCGCTGCGCTCGTCTTTTAGCTTGATCGTAACGCCGGCGTTCAGAAAGGCGAGCTCTCTCAGCTTCTTGGCCAGGATGTCGTAGTGAAACTCTATATTCTTAAATGTCTGGTCAGAGGGTTTAAAGAAGGTTTCTGTGCCAGTAATGCTGGTTTCGCCCACGACCTTGAGAGGCGCCTGGGGAACGCCATGGGCATAGTACTGCTCATAAACCTTCCCGCCTCTTCGAATGGTAAGTTTCAGTTCTTCCGACAGGGCATTTACTACCGAAACACCAACGCCGTGGAGTCCGCCAGATACCTTATAGCTATTGTCATCGAACTTACCACCGGCGTGCAGGACGGTCATGATAACTTCTGCCGCCGAAACACCCTCAGAGTGCATTTCTGTCGGAATGCCCCGGCCGTTGTCTGATACGCTGATGCCTTCGCCTACATGCACAACAACAACAACCTCATCACAGTGTCCTGCCAGAGCCTCGTCAATAGAGTTGTCCACGAGTTCAAACACCATGTGATGCAAGCCGGTGCCATCCTCTGTGTCGCCAATATACATCCCTGGGCGTTTACGAACCGCGTCAAGACCCTTAAGAACTTTGATACTTGACGAATCGTAGATTGATTCCGTAGCCATTTTTTTCTCCGCGTTTACTGTTTCATGCTGGGTGTATTTTACCATGTTCCACGTGGAACTTTCCTGAAGTCTCAGTTATTTCTCCAACCAAGGGTAAATCCGTAATCTGAATGGCACTAAAGAAGCACTGAGCACCCGAATCTCTGAGCAATTGAATAATTTTTGTCCGGCCGCCAATATCTAGTTCAGCAGCAAGGTCATCAACAAGATACATGCAATAGTAGTTCTCGTTGCGCGCTGCATAGTGCTGCTGCAGAAGCTTGCCTGCTGCAATTTTAAGTGCACAAACCAGTATCTTGGTCTGTCCCCGACTCAGTACTTCGGACGCCGCAGCACCATCTACCAACAAAACAAAATCCCCTCGGTGAGGGCCACTGAGTGTCATGCCATAACGAACATCCCGATCCCTTGTCTCAACAAGGAGTGAATGCAGATCTCTCTCGACATCCCAGCCCGGTCTATATTCGAGCCCAACTGTCATGTCGGGAAGTAACTCAGCAACCAGGGCATGGAAAAAGGGCAGGTAGTTCTCGAATAGCTTTTTGCGATCCAGATGAATAGATTCCCCAAGGGACGCTAGCTCCTTTTCCCAAACCGAAAGCTGGTCAATTACCGGCCCTGTGCTACCACGCTTAAGCAATGAGTTTCTTTGGGCGACACAGCGGCGATAGGCGCGCCATCGCTCAATAAAGGAATGTTCCACGTGGAACATCGCCCAGTCCATAAATCGGCGCCGACCCTTGGCGCCGCCATCCAGCAGTGCAAAGCTATCTGAATTTATAACCTGCAAGGGAAGAAGTTCTGCAACGGATTGCCAATTGGACTGCTGCTCTCCGAACAGGCGCAGCTCAGTTTTCCCATTGCGGGATTTTGAAACCCCGGCGCCACCACTCTCCCCAAGACCGGCAAACAGCACAAAGTCACTCTCACTCGCGCGAATGAGCGGACCCGTTTTATGTGTGCGAAAGGACTTGCCCACGCTAAGCACATGAATTGACTCCAGCAGACTGGTTTTACCGCTGCCATTGCTGCCAAAGACAAGATTGAATCCGGGGGAAGGCTGGATATCGATCGCCTCCAGGTTACGAAAGCGATCGACAAGCAGCCGATTGATAATGGCCATTCAGGACTTGATGCGGGTCACAGCCGCATCGGCATAACAACATAGAGTGCATCAGCCGGAGAAAGGGCTTCCACCAGGGCACTACTGTTTGAGTCAGCCAGCGTGAATCTGACCTTGTCACTGTCCAGCACATTGAGTACGTCCATCAAATAGCTGACATTAAAACCGATTTCGAGCGGGTCGCCCTGGTACTCAACAGCAACCATATCTTCAGCTTCTTCCTGCTCCGGATTGTTGGCAACCACGCGCAACTCGTCTATTGATAACTGCAGGTGTACGCCGCGGTATTTTTCATTCGACAGAATTGATGCCCGGTTGAACGCCTGTCGCAGAGCTGTTTTTTCCCCAACAACAAATTTGTCGCCACCTTTGGGAAGAACACGCTGATAGTCAGGAAATTTGCCGTCTACCAATTTGGAGGTAAAGGTAAAGTCCTTGAGTCTCGCACGAATATGACTGGCACCAAACAACAGCGTCAAATCATCCTCACCTGGTTCCGCGAGCAAGCGGGAAAACTCAAGCACGCCCTTTCTGGGAACAATAATCTGCTGCGTTTCCTCAACATTGGATGCCACACCGGTCGTGTGCATGGCCAGTCGATGCCCATCTGTTGCAACAACCCTAAACCAGGACTGGCCGAGTTCGAACAGCATTCCATTTAAATAGTAACGAACATCCTGCTGCGCCATGGCAAACGCACAAGAGTCTATCAACGACTTCAACTCGCTTCTGCTGATATTCAGCTCAAACGTGCCCGGCTCATCAACGGTAACCGGGAAATCTGTTGCCGGCAGGGTAGCCAGCGTAAACCGGCTTCGTCCTGCCTTTATTACAAACTTGCCATCCTCCAGCAAAAAATCAAGCACAGCATCATCGGGCAAGGATTTACAGATATCCAGCAACTTCCGACCTGGTACAGTGATTTCACCCGGACGACTACCGCTGTTTACCCGAACCCGTCCGATCAACTCAACTTCCAGATCCGTGCCGGTTATCTCCAGCAAATCGTCTTTCAGCGTTAACAGTACGTTCGCCAGCACGGGGAGGGTATGCCTGCGTTCAACCACGCCGGCAGCCAATTGTAGCGGTTTAAGTATCGCATCCCTGGTAATAGTAAATTGCATAGTCCGATCTCAGCTCTAACTCGATTGAATGTTCAGGGTTTGTATGGCAATCAGGTCGCCAGCGCCCTCAAGAGGTTATTGTAGTCTTCTGACAGGTCCTGCGATATCCCGCGCAGCTTCTTAATTTGCTTACAGGCATGCAACACTGTCGTATGATCCCGACCACCAAACGCATCACCAATCTCCGGTAAACTATGATTGGTCAACTCCTTGGACAGACACATGGCGATCTGCCGGGGTCGGGCCACTGAGCGATTGCGACGCTTGGACAACATATCAGACATCTTGATCTTGAAATACTCTGCCACAGATCGTTGGATATTATCTATGGAAACCAATTTATCGTGAAGCGCAAACAGGTCCCTTAACGCTTCCCTGACAAGGTCCAGATCAATAGGGCGTCCGACAAAGTTCGCGTGAATCATTACCTTCTTGAGTGCACCTTCAAGCTCCCTGACATGGGACCGAAGACGCTGAGCAATAAACATCGCCGCATCGCCAGGCAACTCTACATTACTTTGAGCTGCTTTATTGATAAGAATAGCTGCACGAGTTTCCAGTTCCGGCGGTTCTACCGCGACACTCAGGCCCCAACCGAAGCGCGACTTCAACCTCTCCTCTAACCCATTGATTTCCTTGTGATATCTATCACTGGTCAGAATAATCTGCTGACCACCCTCCAGCAGTGCGTTAAACGTATGGAAAAACTCTTCCTGCGACCGCTCCTTACCTGCAAAAAACTGAATATCGTCAATCAGCAACGCATCAACAGACCGGTAGTAGCGCTTGAACTCATTTATCGCATTAAGCTGCAAGGCAGTAACCATTGTTGCCACAAAGGTCTCCGAATGCAGATAGACTACTTTGGCTTTTGGATTGCGCGCAACCATGTAATTGCCAATGGCATGCATAAGGTGCGTTTTACCAAGCCCGACACCGCCATATATAAAAAGTGGGTTGTACGCGCCACCGGGGTTCTCCGCTACCTGCATCGCTGCAGCACGAGCCAACTGGTTGGACTTGCCTTCGATAAAATTCTCAAATGTGTTTTCAGGATTCAGTGAACCCTTGTGTCTGAGCTTCCCTTCAATTATGAGCTCCATGTTTCTGGCAGGCTTGCGCTGCATTTTTGATTGTGCAGGTGACAGATGGTCCCGCAGATCCATCTCGGCACTTATTGGGTTGCCGCCGCTGCCGGTCAGTGCATTGCCGTCCAGCAAACCCACCGGCGCACCTTGTGACGATCTTGTCTGATGCTGGTTTATATGAGTTGCATTCGCCGCGGGAATTACGCCCGTATGTTTGATTGCTGACCCGGTGGCCCGGCCAAGTGCCATCGAGCTGTCAGCAAACTCTTTCTGCTGTTGCTGACCATTGATACGTGAGGGCTCTGATGCTTGTTCTGCAGCACTTTTTTGCATTACTGCTGCTTCACCAACCTCCACGTTAACGCCGACCGTCGCGCCCCCGTTCAGATGCTGCAATAACTCACTGATACGACCCTGAAACTTTTCCCTTACCCAGCCCTGAACGAACCTGTTGGGAGCAAACAGGATCAGGCCGCCAGGGGCCGGTTCCGCCCGCAGAGGTCTTATCCAGGTATTAAATTGTTGGGAAGGTAACTCATCCTTAAGATGGTCTATACACTGTTGCCAAGTTGCTAAAACCACGACTTTCACTACCCTGTAGTCTGTTATTGTAAATGGGAAAACTTTTCTATGGCAAAGAATTCTACAGTGCCGCAACGTACTTATCCACACTCGCAAGCCAAAAATTGCAGGTAATTGGAGCTGTATATATTACTTTAATCTCAATAACTTATGGAGCTCTCTCTGACAAATACAGGGTTAAACTGAATTGCAATGTTGTTATTTCTCCTATTTTTATACACAGGATATCCTGTGGATAACTTGTGTCTAACAGGGTATAACAGAATTCAGTGCCACAGGCCCTGATGTTGCCGGTTAACTGCCCGTAATGTAACTATAAAGGCCTTGCATAGGGCTGTGAAAGTATATAAAATTCGCGCTCTTTAATTTATGTGGATAACTCAGCAATGAGTTCTCCTGATTACGCTTTCTACTTAGATTTCCTGGACTGCCATTATGAAAAGAACTTTCCAACCCAGCCTGATCAAGCGCGCTCGTACTCACGGCTTCAGAGCCCGCATGGCTACCCGTGGTGGTCGTCTGGTAATCAAGCGTCGTCGTGCACGGGGCCGTGCAAAACTGTCTGCCTGATCCATATTATTCCCGAGCCGCTTGTGACCGGGCATGCCTTTGGCAGGAAACTGCGGCTCCTGACTGCTTCTGACTACAAAACTGTTTTTGACCAGGCGCAATTCAAGGCATCCTGTTCCCAGTTTCTGATTCTGTCGATAGAAAACGGTCAATCCGATCCCCGACTGGGATTGGTTATCGCCAAAAAAAGCCTTCGTCTGGCAGTGCAAAGAAATCGCGTCAAACGACTGATCCGTGAATCGTTTCGACACAATCAACATTTGCTCACAGGGCTGGATATCGTTATTCTGGCGCGACGTGGCCTTGAACAGCTGGATAATCCGGCTGTCACACAGTTACTGGAAAAACTGTGGCAGGATATTATCCGACGACGCAACCGCCAGGCCGCACGATAACGGGTAACCTAACATGCTGGCAAAGTTTGTAATCAAGCTGATCTCCCTATACCAGTGTACCCTCAGTCTGCTGATCGGCAATCAATGTCGTTTTTACCCCTCCTGCTCACATTACACTCAAGACGCCATCTCCACTCACGGTCTGCTGAAGGGCTGTCTGATGGGCGCCAAACGAATTCTTCGCTGTCACCCCTGGCATCCCGGCGGTTATGATCCGGTTCCCGGGTGTCACATTCATTCAGACGTCGAAACGTCATCAACCAATAAGTAGTATTCGCACATGGATTACATCAAATACGCAATTCTGGCCGGACTGGCCGCTGTCAGTTATCTACTGTTGCTCGCCTGGCAGGAAGACTATCCGCCTTCTGATACCCGCTATAACACAGTCCAGACAACAGACGTTGCCTCTGGTGATATCCCGCTGGAGCAAACCGCCGGTGATATTCCCGCACCGTCTCAAGCGCAGTCAATTGCTGATGATATTCCTGTAGTTTCCACTGCAACACCGGCAGTAACCGCTTCATCCTCAGGCCTGAATTCCGACACCCTGATTACAGTCAGAACAGACGTGCTCAATGTAACAATTGATCGCACAGGCGGAGATATTGTTGCTGTCTCGCTACCGCTGCACGCAACACGGATCGATACACCGGATGAACCGTTTGTCCTGCTGGAGTCCGGATCCCTGAGAAACTACGTCGCCCAGAGTGGGCTTATCGGCCGAAATGGTATTGATGGAACCGAACGCCCTGTATATTCGGCAACGGCCAGCGAGTTTGAAATGGCGCCCGGACAAAACTCACTTAACGTAAATTTATCCTTTACTGATGCAAACGGTGTTCAGATAACCAAGCGCTACACATTTAATCGTAGCGATTACCTGATAAACATTGCCTACGATATAAACAACTCAACTGATTCTGCCTGGCAAGCCAATCTTTTTGGCCAGATCAAGCGTGGAAACTATCAGGATCCAACTCAGGGCAGTGCGTTTGGCATGTCCAGCTTTCTTGGTTTCGCAACCACGGCAACCGATGACAACTACGTAAAAATCCCATTTGGTGATATAGACAGCGGTCGACCCGCCCATGAGCTTGAGGGTGGCTGGGTAGCCTTCAGTCAGCATTACTTTATCTCCGTATTTGTTCCGCCAGCCGATACACGCAATAGCTTTTCCTTCAGACGCAACGCTCAGAATGAATACATCGGCGGCTTTACCAGCACCGAGTTTGTTGTGCCTGCCAACAGCCAGGGATCACGCGAGCTGGCTTTTTACGCCGGCCCCAAAGATCAGTACCGGTTAAAAGAGGTCGCGCAATGGCTTGACCGGACCATTGATTATGGCTGGCTGTGGTTTATCGCATCACCCATTCACTGGCTGCTGACACAAATCAACAGTGTGATCGGCAACTTCGGGTGGTCCATTTTGCTGTTAACCGTTTTTGTGAAGGCCGTCTTCTTTAAACTGTCTGCTACCAGCTATCGCTCCATGGCCAATATGCGTCGTGTGATGCCGAAAATGAACCAGCTGAAAGAGCGCTACGGCGACGACAAAATGAAGCTTCAGAAAGCCACCATGGAGCTCTATAAAAAAGAAAAAATTAATCCATTTGGTGGCTGTCTGCCTATGTTGGTGCAAATGCCGGTGTTCATCGCTCTTTACTGGGTGCTGCTGGAAGGCGTCGAGTTACGTCATGCGCCCTTTATTTTGTGGATCAATGACCTGTCAGTTATGGATCCTTTCTTTGTATTGCCTCTGCTGATGGGCGCCTCAATGTACGTGCAGTTCATGCTGAATCCAACGCCTCAGGATCCGACCCAGGCCAAGATCATGAAATTCATGCCCATTGTGATGACCATCTTTTTCCTGTGGTTCCCCGCCGGGCTGGTACTTTACTGGCTGGCCAACAGCGTACTTGGCATCGCCCAGCAGTGGTATATCACGCGTAAAATTGACGCTGACTATGCTGCCAGGGAAGCTGCCAAGAGCTGAACATCATGCTGAGCGCATCGGACACTGATACGATCTGTGCGATAGCCACACCACCAGGGCGCAGTGGTGTGGGTATCGTCAGAATATCAGGACCCGCCTGCCAGACACTTGCCCAACAGTTACTTAAATTCACTCCCACCCCCCGTCACGCACATTACTGCCCTTTCTACGGGACAGACGGTCAGCTGCTGGATCAGGGTATTGCGCTGTTTTTCCCCGGGCCTCACTCATTTACTGGTGAAGATGTTCTGGAGTTGCAGGGACATGGGGGGTTTTATGTGCTTGATGCACTACTGCAGAACCTGTTGCAGGCCGGTGCCCGACTGGCAAGGCCCGGTGAGTTCTCTGAGCGTGCGTTCCTCAATGACAAAATGGATCTTGCACAGGCTGAGGCCATCGCTGATCTTATTGACTCCAGCTCTGCTGAGGCTGCCCGCAGCGCATTGCGGACACTGCAGGGTGAATTCTCCAGACTGATCGGACATCTGGCTGACGCCATCATCAATTTGCGTGTCTACCTGGAAGCAGCGATTGACTTTACCGACGAGGAAATTGATTTCCTCAGCGAAGGCAGGGTCAGTGAAAAACTCAAAGACATCATCAATCAGCTGGACGCTGTCATCGCCCAGGCGAAGCAGGGGGCATTGATTCGTGAGGGCATGGCCGTTGTCATTGCCGGCAAACCAAATGCGGGTAAATCCAGTCTGCTGAATGCCCTGGCAGGTAAAGACAGTGCCATTGTGACTGACATTGAAGGCACCACCCGAGATGTGCTCAGCGAAAAGATCAATATTGATGGCATGCCACTGCACATCACCGACACAGCAGGACTCAGGGACAGTACTGACCCGGTTGAACAGGAAGGTATACGGCGCGCAATGCTTGCTATCGAGCAGGCTGATCGTGTCCTGCTGATGATTGACAGCACCCGGGAAACCGTTGATAACGACAATCTTGCTGCCTATCTGGACAGCTCCATTTTTGCCCGTCTCAAAGACGCGTTCGACACGTCCCGGCTGACCATAATTCAGAACAAGGTGGATCTGCTGGACAACCTGCCGACGCTTGAACCTGCAGTTGATAGTGGATCAGCCTGCATAATCAGATTGTCGGCCAAACAGAATCAGGGCGTTGACCTGCTTAAACAGCATCTGAAAGACTGCATGGGCTTTCAACCGGCCGGTGAAGGCGGCTTTATCGCACGTCGGCGACATCTGGATGCACTTGACAAGACCCGGCAGTGCCTGCAGCAGGCAGACTGGCAGCTCGATAATAATGGCGCTGCCGAACTGGTTGCGGAAGATCTTCGCCATGCTCACCAGCGATTGGGTGAAATTACTGGTACGTTTACCAGTGACGACCTGCTCGGGCGCATCTTTTCCAGCTTCTGTATAGGAAAATAATGTCTGTCAGTAACATGCCTGAAATCTGTGTATAACCATACTATTTCTGTGCATAACTTTTTAACAAAATAAGTGCGATTTTTAGCCTGTTGACAAGTAAGGCTCTTCTGCACAGCTTGCGTACCGTTCAACCCCAGCTTCAACAGTGTTTACCAACTGGTTTATACAGCTTGCAAGACAATGATTTAAATAGTTTTTTAAGGGTTCTCAACAGAAAATCGGTTTACCATTAGTATTAACAGTATTAAGTCTTTATCTATTAACTAACTAACTATTTATATTTAATACTTACGTTTGTTAATAAAAACTGCTTGTGGATTATTTTCACTCACAGGCCTTTAATTTTCTGTTTCAGGGCTTATACTTACCTCCCGTTTTTGAAATAACTTTTAATGTCCGCAGCAAATTGGTGCGGACACTGGATTGAGTATGGATTTTTCCAAACGATATGAAGTGATCGTGGTCGGCGGCGGCCATGCCGGCACCGAGGCCGCACTGGCGGCTGCCCGAATGGGCGCCAAAACTCTGCTGCTGACGCACAATATCGAAACATTGGGTCAAATGTCCTGCAATCCGGCTATTGGCGGTATTGGCAAAAGCCATCTGGTCAGGGAAATTGATGCGCTGGGCGGTGCAATGGCCAGAGCAACTGACCTGGCCGGTATCCAGTTTCGGGTTCTCAACAGCAGCAAGGGACCCGCGGTGCGTGCTACCCGGGCACAGGCTGATCGGACCCTGTATCGGGCCGCAATCCGAAGTATTCTCGAGAATCAGGAAAATCTGGATATATTTCAACAGGCTGCTGATGATCTAATTCTTCAGGGAGAACGGGTTGAAGGGGTCGTCACCCAGATGGGCGTGCGCTTTTTTGCACCGACCGTGGTGCTGACAACGGGTACTTTTCTGGGTGGAAAAATTCATATCGGGCTGGAAAACACGGCTGGCGGACGTGCCGGAGATCCTCCCTCGATCCGTCTGGCAGAGCGCCTGCGTGAATTACCGTTCAACGTTGGCCGGTTAAAAACCGGTACACCACCGCGTATTGACGCCAGGTCAGTTGATTTCAGTGTGATGCAGGCACAGCCGGGTGATACACCGATGCCGGTAATGTCGTTTATGGGCAGTGCGTCTGATCATCCGCGGCAGATCGATTGTTTTATTACTGCTACCAACGAGCGCTGTCACGATATTATTCGCGCCGGACTGGACCGCTCGCCCATGTATACCGGTGTCATTGAGGGCGTGGGACCGCGATATTGCCCGTCAATTGAAGATAAGGTAATGCGTTTTGCTGACAAAACCTCGCATCAGGTGTTTGTTGAACCTGAAGGGCTTAATACCAATGAGTTGTATCCAAATGGCATCTCTACGAGTCTGCCCTTTGATGTGCAGATCGAAATGGTCAGGCAGATTCGCGGATTTGAGAATGCTCACATAACCCGCCCAGGTTACGCCATTGAATACGACTTCTTTGATCCCCGGGAACTGCAATATTCACTGGAAACCCGGTTTATCAAAGGTCTCTATTTTGCCGGTCAGATTAACGGTACAACGGGTTATGAAGAGGCTGCTGCCCAGGGTCTGCTGGCCGGTATCAACGCAGCCAGAGCTTCGCAGGGGCTGGAGAGCTGGTGTCCGCGACGTGATCAGGCATACATTGGTGTGTTGGTGGACGATCTGATCAGTATGGGCACAATAGAGCCCTATCGCATGTTTACCAGCCGTGCCGAATACCGTCTGTTGCTGCGTGAAGACAATGCAGACTTGCGACTGACTGAAATTGGTCGCCAGATGGGACTGATTGATGACAAGCGATGGTCGGCGTTCTCAACCAAGCAGGCGTGTATTGCGCAGGAGCTCGCCCGACTGAAATCGGTGTGGGTGCAACCCTCAAGCGATAAGGCTGATGCAATTAACACGCTGCTGGAAAAACCATTAACCCGCGAATACAGTCTGTCTGATTTGCTGGCCAGACCGGAAGTCACCTACACTCGACTGGCTGATTTGCTGTCCGAAACCACTGCCGCGATGCCGGCCATCGATCCCCAGGTGTCTGAACAGGTAGAGATTCAGCTGAAGTATCAGGGTTATATAAACCGGCAGGAAGATGACATCCGGAAACTCAAGCGTCAGGAAAATACTGCCCTGCCTGCAGATCTTGACTACCAGAGAATGGATGGGCTTTCCAATGAGCTGAAACAGAAGTTGCTGGCGGCCAGGCCCGATTCGATCGCCCGTGCCGCGCGAATACCCGGTATGACACCCGCGGCAGTTTCATTACTGCTTATCCAACTGAAAAAACATCAGGCTGTGCGCAGTTCAAAAACCGCCTGACTGCGAGATTGAAGGAAGTCCGTAATGCAAGAAGCCAGGCTTCTTAACCGGCTGCAACAGGGCCTGGATGACATGGATTTGTCGGTAGATGCGTCTCAGTGCAAACAGCTGGTTGCTTATGTATTGCTGCTGGACAAGTGGAACAAGGCATTTAATCTGTCTGCGGTACGTGATCCGCTGCAGATGATTTCGCGCCATATTCTGGACAGTCTGAGTCTTCATAGCCGTTTTGTGACCCTGCAGAAAAATGAAAACCACCCCCTCTGTGTGCTGGATGTGGGTACCGGGCCCGGGCTGCCAGGGATACCGCTGGCTATCTGTTTTCCGGCGATGAAATTTTATCTGCTGGACAGCAATGGTAAAAAAACCCGGTTTCTGTTCCAGTCCGTGCTGTCGCTGGGGCTGGGTAATGTGAATGTGGAAAACTGCCGGATTGAAAGCTACCAATGTCCGGATCAACTTGATATTGTCGTCAGTCGGGCATTTTCCTCCCTGGCTGATTTTGTCAGTGGTTGCGAGCCTGTGTGCCGTCCCACAACCAGGTTGCTGGCAATGAAGGGTGTCTATCCGGTTGAAGAACTGTCGGATCTGCCCGCCAACTGGCATCTGGTTCACGCTGAAAGGCTGGATGTTCCCGGGTGTGAGGGAGAACGACATATTGTGGAATTGATGCAGATGCAGGCGAACTGAAATTCAGGCAGGTGAAGCAGGTGACAAGAATACTGGCCATTGCCAACCAGAAGGGTGGCGTCGGAAAAACAACAACATCAGTCAATCTGGCGGCTTCCTTGCAGGCGACCAAACGCAAAGTGCTGTTGGTCGATATGGATCCACAAGGCAATGCCACCATGGGAAGTGGTATAGATAAAAATGATCTGGAATATTCCATTTATGACGTACTGATCGGTGAAGCGGATTTTGATCAGGCCAGAGTGACTACGCCGGAAGCAGGATTTGATATGTTGCCTGCCAATGGAGACCTGGTAGCGGCGGAAATAGAACTACTGGACCTGCCCAACCGGGAACGTCGCCTGAAAGACATACTGGCTGCCGTGGCTAATCGCTATCACTATATCGTTATCGATTGTCCACCCTCGCTGAACATGCTGACCCTGAACGCACTGGTCGCAGCAGAAGGCGTGATCATACCCATGCAATGTGAGTATTATGCACTGGAGGGTCTGTCAGCACTCGTTGACACGATTTCGGCGGTCAGTGAAACCCATAATCCGGCATTGAAGATTGAGGGCATCCTCAGAACCATGTACGATCCGCGCAACAGACTGACCACTGAAGTGTCAGGCCAGCTGTTCAATCACTTTGGTGATCGCGTCTATCGCACGGTTGTGCCGCGCAATGTGCGTCTGGCCGAGGCACCCAGCTATGGTTTGCCGGTTTTGCAGTATGATCGTCAATCGCGCGGAGCAATTGCCTATCTGGCGCTGGCCGGAGAAATGTTACGCAGAACCGAGCAGCAGGCAGCTCTCTGAATTAATATAAACAACGAATAACTAATTGGCACTGGGCTGGAAAAGGCAAACGCATGTCAGGAAAGAAAAAACTGGGTCGCGGGCTGGATAAACTGCTGGGGAGTGCGTCGGTTGCCAACAGGACGCAACCACAGGATTTGAGTCAGGCCAGACCGCTGGCTGCTGATGAAACCCTGACGGACCAGACACTGCGCCATTTGCCGGTTGATCTTATTCAGCGCGGAAAATATCAGCCACGCACAGACATGCATGAAGAGGCATTGCTGGAGCTTGCCGAATCCATCAAAGTGCAGGGTGTAATGCAGCCCATCGTGGTAAGACCGATTACCGGAGACAGATTTGAAATAATTGCCGGGGAACGTCGCTGGCGAGCCGCCCAGATGGCCGGGCTGGATTCCATACCCGCCGTTATCCGACTGGTAGGTGACGAATCCGCTATCGCCATGGCGCTGATAGAAAATATTCAGCGTGAAAACCTTAATCCGATTGAAGAAGCAACTGCACTCAAGCGTTTACAGGAAGAGTTCAAGCTCACTCAGCAAGAGGTAGCAGAGGCCGTTGGAAAATCCCGCACAACGGTGACCAACCTGCTGCGCCTGATGTCCCTGAATCCGGATGTCCGGGTTATGCTGGAGCGCGGTGATCTGGAAATGGGTCACGCCAGGGCATTGCTGGGTCTGGAAGCAGAAAACCAGAGCGATGCCGCCAAAACAGTCTCCGGCAGAGGACTTTCAGTGCGGCAGACAGAGGAACTGGTTCGGCGTCTGGTATCTCAGGCCAGTGCACCAAAACCGGAACCCGTGCGTGAAGATCCGGATATCCGCAGGCTTGAGGACAGTCTTTCAGAAAAGATTGGTGCCAAAGTGCAGATACAACACACCGGTAAAGGCTCCGGCAAATTGACGCTGCGCTACAACAGTCTGGATGAGCTGGATGGAATTCTTGCACATATTAAGTAAATAGCGTCTATTAGCGTGTTGATACCCGGTTCTAAAATCCATATAATGCGCTCCTCTGAACGGGGAATGGATGCCAAAAACAAGAGAGCTTTTGACGACCAGTGACAGACATGTCAACTATAAAAGCTCCTCCCATATATAAAGTAGCAGTTTTCCAGCTGATTTTTTTGCTGTTGCTATGTGTAGCAGCAGTGTTTGCGGCTGGCTGGATCAGTGCGTATTCATTGCTGATCGGGGGATTGATCTCCCTGATACCGGGAACAATTTTCGCCAGCAGGGTGTTTAAATACCGAGGCGCAAGAGCCGCGGCCCTGATCGCGCGGGAAGTAAAACGCGGTGAAGCGGTCAAACTGTTGTTGACCGGGGCGGGATTTGCGCTGAGCTTTGTAGTTGTAGAACCGTTAAATGTAGTAGCTCTGTTTTCAGGATTTGTTCTGGTCCATCTGGCTGGCGTGGTGTTGTTTGTCCGCTTCACCAGAAGAACACCGAACAACTCGTAAATTGGCAAACTGACAAGTAAAAATCGACTCATGGCAGAATCAAACTCAACAGGCTTCAGCCTGCCAGAATACGAAAGCGGCACCGAATATATTGCCCACCACCTTGGATTTCTGAAATATGGCCAATTGCCTGACGGAAGCTGGGGTATTGCCCATACAATAGAAGAAGCAGATGCCATGGGTTTCTGGTCGATTCACGTCGACTCGATGCTGATGTCGTTGCTGTTGGGCGTTATTTTTATGGGGCTGTTCTATATGATCAGTCGCAAGGCAACCTCGGGCATGCCGGGCGGCCTGCAAAATGCCCTGGAATTCCTGGTTGAAATGGTGCAGGGCACCATCAAGAACACCTTTTTTGGAAAGAATGATCTGATCGGCCCGCTGGCGCTGACCATCTTCTGCTGGATCTTCATGATGAACCTCATGGATCTGGTGCCCGTGGACTGGATTCCGCTGTTTGCGCAGTTTGTCGCACAGGATAGCCATCTATATTTCAAGGCAGTACCGACCACAGATATCAATATCACCGCCGGTTTTGCTATTAGCGTATTCATACTGGTAATTTTCTACAGCATCAAAATCAAGGGCATGGGTGGTTTCCTCAGCGAATTCGCATTCCACCCGTTTGGCAAGTGGGCAATGCCACTGAACCTGGTCATGGAACTGCCCAGCTTCTTTGCCAAGCCCGTCTCGCTTGCGCTGCGTCTGTACGGAAACATGTTTGCAGGCGAGATGATCTTTATGGTAATCGCGCTGGTAGGTTTTGCGCAGTTGCCGCTGCACTTTGCATGGGCAGTGTTCCACATCCTCATCATCACGTTGCAGGCGTACCTGTTCATGATGCTGACCGTTGTGTACCTGAACCAGGCACATACCAAGGCAGACCATTAACGTATTAAACCCTTTGTCAGACCCTTTGTTATAACTGTTATAACCTTTTGTTAAAACTTGGAGAAAAAAATGGAAACTATTCAGGCATTTTCTGTAATCGCAATTGCCCTCATCTTCGGTCTTTGTGGTGCCGGCACCGCGGTTGCTTTTGGTAACCTGGGTGGCAAGCTGATTGAAAGCTCGGCACGTCAGCCGGAACTGGCGCCAAAACTGCAGGTGCAATTCTTCCTGGTAGCTGGTTTCGTGGACGTAATTTCCATCATTGGTGTGGGTGTATCGTTCCTGGTCATGTTCGCAAATCCCTTCGTCGGTTAATCGGACGCTTGAAACCTGTTTCAAGCCACGCGACAAACTAACGCAGAGGTGAAACCATGAATCTTAATGCAACCATAATCGGCCAGACGATCGCTTTTGCCGTATTTGTATGGTTCTGCCTGAAGTATGTTTGGCCACCGGTCACTGCGGCTCTGGCTGATCGGCAGAAAAAAATTGCTGATGGCCTGGAAGCAGCCGATCGCGCGCAGCGCGATTTGAGCCTGGCTCAGAACAAGGCCGCAGATGATCTGCGCGAAGCGAAGATCAAAAGTGCCGAAATCATCGATATGGCGAATAAACGCGCCAATCAGATTGTTGATGAGGCTAAGGAAAAAGCACGCGAGGAAGGTCAGCGCCTGATCACCGGCGCCAAAGCTGAGATAGAGATGGAAGTTCAGCGGGCCAAAGAAGAGTTGCGTGCTCAGGTCGCGGCCATTGCGATTGCCGGTGCCGAGAAGATTCTCGAAAACACCGTTGATCAGGCTGCAAACGAAGAGCTGGTGAAAAAACTCGCTTCTGAGTTATAGGCGAAAACACGATGGCAGAGTCAATTACATTAGCCCGGCCGTATGCCAACGCAGCGTTTGAAGTAGCGCTTGCAGACAAGGCGCTGGCCCAGTGGTCCGATATGTTACGGACTCTGGCAGCAGTCAGTGCGGATGCCAAGATCAGCAGACTGCTGAAAAACCCGGCGCTGACTGCTGAGCAGCAATCAGATGCGTTGTTGAGCATTTGCGGCGAAGAAGTCTCGGATAAGGGTCAAAACATGGTCAGACTGCTGGCGGATAATCGCCGGCTGGCGTTGATGCCGTCGATCATGCAGATCTTTGAGGTGCTGAAAGCAGCGCAGGAAAAAAGCATCGATGTTGAACTGTCGACTGCTTTTGCGTTGAGTGACGCACTTCTTGAGCAATTAACACTGGCACTCCAGAAGCGACTGGACCGGCAGGTCAAACTGCACACCCACGTGGATGCGCAGTTGATTGGTGGAGCTGTCATTCGAGCAGGGGATACTGTCATCGACAATTCTGTTCGAGGAAAACTGAACAAATTAGCCGAATCATTGAGTTCCTAGTAAAACTGGGAATGAGGGAATAAGCATGCAACAACTGAATCCGTCAGAAATCAGTGAAATTATCAAGCAGAGAATCAATAGTCTCGACGTTTCTGTTCAGGCCAAAAACGAAGGTACGATTGTCAGCGTTTCTGACGGTATCGTGCGTATCCATGGCCTGGAAGATGTCATGTATGGCGAGATGATCGAGTTCGATGGTGGCCTGTTCGGAATGGCACTCAACCTGGAGCGGGACTCCGTTGGTGCTGTTGTACTTGGCGACTATCAGGGGCTGGCAGAAGGTCAGTCCTGTCGTTGTACCAGCCGAATTCTGGAAGTGCCGGTAGGCCCGGAAATGGAAGGTCGCGTGGTTGACGCGCTGGGTAACCCCATTGACGGCAAGGGCGCAATCAATGCCAAGCTGACCGCACCGGTCGAGAAAGTGGCACCGGGTGTTATTGCCCGTAAGTCTGTTGATCAGCCAGTTCAGACCGGTCTGAAAGCAATCGACGCCATGGTACCGAT
Source organism: uncultured Pseudohongiella sp. (assembly GCA_963974875.1). Taxonomy (GTDB): domain Bacteria; phylum Pseudomonadota; class Gammaproteobacteria; order Pseudomonadales; family Pseudohongiellaceae; genus Pseudohongiella. The sequence continues at coordinate 335,081 of CAXBER010000001.1, forward strand.
TGGCCGTGGTCAGCGCGAGCTGATTATTGGTGACCGCCAGGTGGGTAAGACAGCTGTTGCCATTGATGCCATCATCAACCAGAAAGGCAAAGGTGTTAAGTGTGTGTATGTGGCCATCGGCCAGAAGCAGTCATCTATCGCTAACGTGGTGAGCCGACTGGAAGAGCACGGCGCAATGGAATATACCATTGTGGTTGCCGCCAGTGCCTCTGACCCTGCATCCATGCAATATCTGGCACCCTATTCAGGCTGCTCAATGGGCGAGTACTACCGCGACCGCGGCGAAGATGCCCTGATCATTTATGATGATTTGACCAAACAGGCCTGGGCCTACCGTCAAATTTCCCTGCTGCTGCGTCGTCCGCCGGGCCGTGAAGCGTATCCTGGTGACGTATTCTACTTGCACTCACGTCTGCTGGAGCGTGCATCACGCGTGAATGCCGACTATGTTGAGCAAATGACCAACGGCGAAGTGAAAGGCAAAACCGGATCATTGACCGCCCTGCCAATCATTGAAACGCAGGCCGGTGACGTTTCGGCATTTGTACCGACCAACGTAATCTCCATTACCGACGGTCAGATCTTCCTGGAAACCGACCTGTTCAATGCCGGTATCCGTCCTGCAATTAACGCAGGTTTGTCCGTATCGCGTGTCGGTGGTGCAGCACAAACCAAGATCATCAAAAAGCTTGGTGGCGGTATCCGTATCGCACTGGCTCAGTATCGTGAGCTGGCAGCATTTGCCCAGTTTGCATCAGATCTGGACGACGCCACCCGCGCTCAGCTGGAGCACGGTCAGCGTGTAACCGAACTGATGAAACAGGGTCAGTACTCACCGATGTCAGTTGCTGAAATGGGTCTGGTGCTGTTTGCTGCCAATGAAGGCTTCCTGAAGGATGTCGAACTGAACAAGGTGGTGGCGTTTGAAAAAGCACTGCTGTCTTACGCAAATAGTCAGCACGCCGAACTGCTCGCCAGCATTGACGCTAAACCGGACTACAACGACGAGATTGCTGCGAAGTTCAAAGCACTGATTGATCAATTCAAAGCAACTCAAACCTGGTAAGTGCAGGCTTGGTAATTTTTGAAGGGCGGTGAATTATGGCTGGTGGTAAAGAGATTCGGGGCAAGATCTCCAGCATCAATAATACGCGGAAAATAACCAGCGCCATGGAAATGGTTGCCGCGTCAAAGATGCGAAAGGCACAGGATCGTATGGCATTGGGCAAACCCTATGCCACACACATCCGCAAGGTGATCGGACATGTTGCAAACGCGAATCCGGAGTATCGTCACGTCTATTTCAGCAACCGCGACGTAAAGCGCGTTGCCTACATCGTGGTGTCCACAGATCGTGGTTTGTGTGGCGGCCTGAACATCAATGCGTTCAAGGCAACAGTTAAGGAAGTGGCACACTGGCGCAAACAGGATGTCGCAGTCGAGTTCTGTGCTGTAGGCGCAAAAGCAGCCAGTTTCTTTAACAGTTATGGCGGCAAGGTCGTTGCCTCGATTCGTGGATTGGGAGACAAACCGGAACTGAATCAGGTTATCGGTGCCGTTAAAGTGATGCTGGACAAATTTGAGAACGGCGAAATAGATCGTCTGTATCTTGTCAGCAACACCTTCGTCAATACCATGACCCAACAACCGGTCGTAGCGCAATTGCTGCCACTGGAAGCATCAGGAGACCAGGAGCTTCAGCACCACTGGGATTATATCTATGAGCCCCAGGCGGAAGCCCTGTTGAATGGACTGTTGACCCGTTATATCGAAACCCAGGTTTACCAGGCTGTGGTTGAGAATATTTCATGTGAGCAGGCAGCGCGGATGATCGCAATGAAAAATGCGACTGATAATGCGGGCGATTTGATCGAGGAGCTTGGCCTTATCTACAACAAGGCACGCCAGGCGTCCATCACGCAAGAGCTGTCGGAGATCGTTAGCGGTGCTGCTGCAGTATAAGCGCACGCAACGAACATTGAATTTAACCAGTTTGAAGATCAGGAATACTTAAGAGGAACCGGACATGAGTAGCGGTCGTATCGTACAAATTATCGGTGCAGTTATCGACGTACAATTCCCGCGGGAAGAAGTACCTCGTATATATCAGGCACTGTCCGTCGAAGGCGGCAAAATCACACTCGAAGTGCAGCAGCAACTTGGCGACGGCGTTGTGCGAACCATTGCCATGGGTAGCACCGAAGGTCTGCGTCGCGGACTCGAAGTCACCAACACGCATGCACCTGTTTCTGTTCCTGTTGGCATGGAAACGCTGGGCCGTATCATGGACGTTCTGGGCAACCCGATCGACGAAAAAGGCCCAATCGGTGAACAGGAGCGTATGCCCATTCACCGTAAAGCACCTGCTTACGATGAACTGTCAGCCTCCAATGAATTGCTGGAAACCGGTATCAAGGTTATCGACCTGATCTGCCCGTTTGCCAAAGGCGGTAAAGTCGGTCTGTTCGGTGGTGCCGGTGTTGGTAAAACCGTCAACATGATGGAACTGATCAACAACATCGCAAAAGCACACAGCGGTCTGTCCGTATTCGCCGGTGTGGGTGAGCGTACCCGTGAAGGTAACGACTTCTATCACGAGATGCAGGAATCCAAGGTTATCGACATGGATGACCTGACCAACTCCAAAGTGGCGATGGTTTACGGCCAGATGAACGAGCCGCCCGGTAACCGTCTGCGTGTAGCACTGACGGGTCTGACCATGGCAGAAAAATTCCGTGATGAAGGCCGTGACGTACTGTTCTTCGTCGACAACATTTACCGTTATACACTGGCCGGTACCGAGGTATCTGCACTGCTGGGCCGTATGCCTTCAGCGGTGGGTTACCAGCCAACACTGGCGGAAGAGATGGGTGTACTGCAGGAACGTATTACGTCCACCAAGACCGGTTCCATCACGTCCATTCAGGCGGTATACGTACCGGCGGACGACCTGACCGACCCGTCACCGGCAACCACCTTTGCCCACCTGGACGCAACTGTTGTACTGTCACGTTCAATCGCGGAGCTGGGTATCTATCCGGCAATCGACCCGCTGGACTCGACGTCACGTCAGCTGGATCCGCTGGTCATCGGTCAGGAACATTACGAAGTGGCCCGTGGCGTGCAGACAGTACTGCAGCGTTACAAGGAACTGAAGGATATCATTGCGATTCTGGGTATGGACGAGCTGTCAGAAGAAGACAAGCAGATCGTTGCCCGGGCACGTAAAATCCAGCGTTTCCTGTCGCAGCCGTTCTTTGTTGCTGAAATCTTTACCAACACGCCCGGTAAGTACGTCTCCCTGAAAGATACGATTGCCGGCTTCAAAGGCATTCTGGAAGGTGACTACGATCATATCCCGGAACAGGCCTTCAACATGGTAGGCACCATTGAGGAAGCGGTTGAGAAAGCGGCCAAGCTGAAAGGCTGATATCGGCCAAGTCTGCTAAGAGAGTTACATTATGGCGATGACAATACATTGTGACATCGTAAGTGCTGAAAAACAGATCTTCTCCGGCCTGGTCGAAATGGTAGTTGCGACCGGTACCCTTGGAGATCTGGGTGTGGCCCCTGGCCACGCACCATTGCTTACGGAGCTGATACCCGGCCCGGTACGTTGTGTTCTTCGCGATGGCGGCGAGGAAATCTATTATGTGTCCGGTGGTTATCTGGAAGTGCAGAGCAATATTGTGACAGTGCTCGCAGATACTGCTATCCGCGCAGGAGATGTTGACGAAGCGGCTGCGCAACAGGCAATTGAAGATGTACAGCAGGCAATTGCCAACAAGGACGCAGAGTTCGAATACTCCCGTGCCGCAACACAACTGGCGGAAGCCGTGGCTCAACTGCGTGCACTGAAGCAGCTGAGGAAATAAGAGGCGGTAATATCAGCCTTTTACATTGGCGCTGAAACGCGGTAAAAAGGGTAGCCAGAGTGCTACCCTTTTTTTTATGGAAAATGTAATGAACATAGAAGTTGTCGTTCTGGCTGCGGGAAAGGGTACCCGCATGTATTCGCAAAAACCCAAGGTTCTGCATGAGCTCGGTGGGCTGCCAATGCTCACCCACGTTCTGCGGGCAGCACAATCTCTAGACGCACAGAATATCCATGTTGTTACTGGATACCAGTCAGCCATGGTCCGCGAACACTATGCCGCGGACAGTGATTTCGACGCTATAAACTGGGTGGAACAGGCCGAGCAGCTTGGCACCGGTCACGCAGTCATGCAGGCGGCGCCCCACCTAAAAGATGACTCGGTTGCAGTCGTCCTCTATGCTGATGTGCCACTGGTCAATACGACACACCTGATGGAACTGGCAACGCTTGCTGAAGAGCATGGTATTGCAGTCCTGACGCTGGATACAGATCAGCCACATGGACTGGGCCGCATCATTCGTGACCCGGCAGGGCATATGGTCGCGATAGTTGAAGAAAAGGATGCAAGTCCAGAACAACGCCGTATCACCGAAATCAATACAGGGATCATGGCGTTCAACACGCGACTACTCAAATCCTGGCTCACCGGTCTTAATACGGGAAATGCCCAGGGTGAGTACTACCTGACGGATACGGTAGCAATTGCCACAGCGGAGGGCAATCAGGTAGCAGCATTGCAAACACAGGATAAGGATGAGGTGCAGGGCGTCAACAACAGATTGCAACTTGCGGAGCTGGAGCGGGCCTGGCAACTGCGTCACGCCAGAACGCTTGCGCTGCAGGGTGTAACAGTCATGGATCCTGCCAGGCTTGATATCAGAGGCCCGTTACAGATTGGGCGCGATGTGACCCTTGACGTCAATGTCATATTCGAAGGCCACAACACGCTGGGCAATAATGTCAGGATAGGGCCAAATGTCACTATTATCGACAGCACTATTGCCGATGACACAGTAATACTTGCAAACAGCCATATTGAAAGAGCCACCATTGGTGACTCCTGCACAATTGGTCCTTTTGCCAGATTGAGGCCAGGCACAATATTAAATCGATCAGCCAAAATTGGTAACTTTGTGGAAACCAAAAAAGCCAGCATCGGCGAGGCAAGCAAGGTCAATCATCTGAGTTATATCGGTGACGCAGAGATCGGAGACAACGTTAACGTGGGTGCAGGGACAATTACCTGCAACTATGATGGCATCAACAAATTCAAAACCATCATCAAGGATGGAGCATTTATCGGTTCCAATACTGCGCTGGTTGCACCGGTTTCAATTGGTATTGATGCGACGACAGGTGCCGGATCCGTTATCACCAGCGATGTCCCGGATCGGGATCTGGGTGTTGCACGCGGCAGGCAAAAAAACATAAGCGGCTGGCAGCGCCCAACAAAAAAATTAAAGGATTAACTTGCGGAGTTCTCTATGTGTGGAATAGTAGGCGCTGTTGCGCAGCGTGATGTGGTTGGAATTCTGCTGGAAGGCTTAAAGCGGCTCGAATACAGAGGGTATGATTCGGCGGGTATTGCGGTAATCAATGCCGGCAGCAATTCACTCGACTGCATTCGCGCTGTTGGCAAAGTAAAAGTACTGGTTGAGAAAATACAGAACGATCCGGTTCGATCACATACCGGCATTGCGCATACACGCTGGGCAACTCATGGCGTACCAAGTGAAAAAAACGCCCATCCTCATATATCAGGAAGTGAGTTTGCGCTGGTACACAACGGCATTATAGAGAACCACAACGAACTGCGACGTGGTCTGATTGAAGCCGGTTATGAGTTTCAGTCAGATACCGACACAGAGGTTGTTGTCCACTTGCTCCATCAGATTTGCAAGGAGGAACCGGTAGAGCTCAGGCAGGCCGTGCAGATGATTGTACCTAAACTGCATGGTGCCTATGGTCTGTGTGTGGTGCGTACCAGCGAGCCGGAAAAACTGGTGGTTGCACGAAGTGGCAGTCCATTGGTGATCGGTGTGGGGATAGGCGAAAACTTTGTTGCTTCCGACCCGCTGGCGCTGGGTCAGGTAACCGACCGCTTTATTTATCTTGAAGAAGGTGACGTTGCCGAAATAACGCTGGAAAAAATTCGTATCTTCTCCGGATCAACAGAGGTTGATCGCCCGGTCACGCGTATCCGCAGTGAAATCGATGAGATCGAAAAGGGCGAGTTTGGACACTTCATGCTCAAGGAAATCTATGAGCAGGGCAAGGTGATTAAAAATACCTTGAGTGGTCGCGTTAGTGACAGACATGTGCTGGAGGAAGCCTTTGGTGTCAAAGCCACTGCCATTTTCGACCAGATTACTGATGTTCAGATAGTCGCCTGCGGCACCAGTTCTCATGCCGGACTGGTTGCCAAATACTGGCTGGAAAAGATTGCCCGTATGCCATGCCAGGTAGATATTGCAAGCGACTACCGTTATCGAAACATTATTGTGCGTCCAGGCACCCTGTTCGTCACTATTTCACAGTCAGGTGAAACGGCCGATACGCTGGCTGCTCTGCGGTATGCGCAGGATTTGCCCTACGTTGCCCGGCTGGCAATCTGTAATGTGGCAACGAGCTCTCTGGTCAGGGAGTCGGATTTTTCCATGCTGACAATGGCTGGCAGAGAAATTGGTGTAGCTTCAACAAAGGCATTTACTACTCAGCTGGTGGTGCTGTTGCTGCTTTCATTGGTGCTTGGGCGCCGCAATGGTCTGGGTGAAGATGAAGAAGCAGAGTACGTCAAGGATCTTCATAAATTGCCGCAGCTGGTCAATGATGTCCTGCAGCAGGATAAAGCGATTCAACAACTGTCTATAAATTTTGCAGATAAACACCATGCCCTGTTTCTGGGACGTGGGGCACTGTATCCCATAGCCAAGGAGGGAGCACTCAAACTCAAGGAGATATCCTATATCCATGCAGAAGCCTATCCGGCAGGCGAACTGAAACATGGCCCGCTCGCGCTGGTGGATGAAAAGATGCCCGTTGTTGCTGTTGCGCCTAATGATGAACTGCTGGGCAAATTGAAAGGCAACCTGGCAGAAGTCAGCGCGAGAGGGGGAAAGCTGTTTGTGATTGCAGATGAGTCTGCAGGATTCGATGACGAAGAGGACTACAAGCTGGTGCGTATTCCGTCAGTGCCAGACTTGCTGGCGCCAATTCTGTATACAATTCCGCTGCAGTTGCTGTCCTATCATGTGGCAATTCTGAAAGGCACTGATGTGGATCACCCAAGGAATCTGGCAAAATCAGTAACGGTTGAGTAAGACGGTACTCAACCGGACCAGGTGAACTCCATCTGTCTGGCGGTTGTTTCTTCTAGTTCGCGGCCATGCAGTCGGGAAACCAGGTGCAGAGACATGTCGATGCCTGCACAATGACAGCCGCCAGCAATAATCAGTACGTCCAATGGCGGACAATCCCGGATGCTGAAATCGGCCTGAACCCTGAGCACGCCCTGTGCCCTTACCTCACCGCCTGACTCGCTGACCAGACAAATATCAAAAAGCGCAGGAACCCACACTAGCCGGGTTGCCGTACTGAACACTTCATATGGTTCGGCAAAATCGGGTACTTCTGCCTGCTCGCAGATATATCCCGCCGTTCTGTGTCATAAGGGATTCCGACACCAGATTGGAGTAGTCGATAGAGATCAGCAAAGAATAGACGGCCAATATTGATTAGTCCATGATGAAATCTTGCATTCGGTTGATGCCATTTAAACCTCAAGGGCCTCCCTGACGTCTAAACATGTAAATACGGAATATAGTCTTAACATGCCTGCAGAGATGACGAATGCCATACGCCTGGCACAGGAAGGAGACCGCGAGGCATTCCACCTGTTATACAGGCACCATATTGGCAGAGTATATGCCATATGCTGGCGGCTGTTGGGCGATCGACAGAAGGCAGAAGACGCAAGCCAGGAGATTTTTGTCAAAATCTGGCGGCGATTGCCGGATTTCAAGGGTGATAGCAGTTTTGCGACCTGGTTGCATAGCATCGCGACACGCACCGCGATAGATGTCTGGCGACAGGACAGGCGCCTGCATTTTGTATGCACGGATGAAATGGACACCCTGCTGGACGGGCATGTCTCTGACCGGCAGGCTGCAGGCCACGATCCGGCCGCGTCGCGCGACCTTGAGCAGGCAATACAGCGATTGCCGGCCCAGGCAAAGGCAGTGTTTGTCCTGTTTGCGCTGGAAGGGTACCAACACAATGAGATCGCAGAATTACTCGGCATCGCCGAAGGCTCGAGCAAGGCACAATACCATCGTGCCAGACAGTTATTAAGAGGTTTTCTGAGTGAAGAATGATCGGGATCTGGAACAGGCAGTAGCAGCATTGCCACGGGAGATGCAGCCGGAGCGTGATCTCTGGCAGTCCCTGGAGCAACAGCTGCCCGAGCGGGCCGCGCCAGCCAGGCGGCGTATGTCACTGCTATACAGAAACGCGGCTATTGCCGCAATGCTGGTGCTGACAGTCGCGGTGGGCTGGCGACTGATGGTCGTGCCGGACTATCCCGGCATGTCAGTGGTAATGGATCAGCAGGCGGTGGATGATGAAGAACCCTTGCCGACACAATACGTTATCGCAAACATATACGAAACGGCAATGGCTGAGCAGTTGGCACAGGTCTCGCCGGCAAGTGAATATTTTGGTGATTGGCAGTATCAGCTTGCGACATGGGACAGTGCTATCAGACAGGTTCGTGATGCCCTGGCATTTTATCCGGATGATCCGCGGCTTCTGTCACAAATGCAGGGGTTGTATGAGCAACAAATGGATTACCTGATGATTGCCAGCGCAGTTGATGCAGAGGGCTTCACATCGGGTACCCAATTTTCAGGAGACGAATTATGAAGACAGCAATATCACGAACAAGAATGGCGGCCATGATCATCCTGGTGATGCTGCATCAGGGAGTCCGGGCAGCGGATGCCCCTGTTGTGATAGATGAGACCCGTTTGGTAAGTTCCAATGAAAAAATCACGCTGGAGGTGATGCGTGGAGAGGTTGTCATCCGGGTCGGCAACGATAATACATTCCGTGTGTCCGGCACGCTGGATGAGCTGGCCGAGGGATACGAACTTCGCTCCGAAAACGGATTTACCCGTTTTGAAGTTCAGATGCCGCGCAATGTCAGAGGCTCTGTGTTGCGGCGCGCACAGGAGTCCGATCTGCAGATAACGGTACCGGTCAATAGTAGTGTTGAATACTCCGGCGTCAATGCGGCCGTTGATATTGAAGGGGTAGCTGGCGGCAGCCGGATTACAACCGTCAATGGCGACATTACAGCCAGTATGCTATCGGGTTATATCGAACTGCGCACAGTCAATGGTGGTATTGACAGTCGCGCCAACTCCGGGCGAATGGACATCAATACGGTGAACGGAGAGATTCAGGATGAAGGATCTGCAGGGCGGGTAAGCTATGACGCGGTCAATGGTGAAATCGACATTGACAGTGCCGCAGAGGAAATAGCTGCAAGTGTTGTAAATGGTTCTATACGGGCCCGATTAAGCGGTACCCGGGATCTGGACATACAAAGCGTCAATGGAGATATCGACGTTGCTCTGAGCAACTCGCGCTCACCACGTATCTCCGGGAGCACTGTCAGTGGGGAGATCAGGCTTCACTTGCCAGGGGATGTGGACGCCCGCTTCAGCCTGCAAAGTAATGCCGGTGGTCGCATAATCAACAATATTACAGATGATGAAGTGGTCAGAGCCAGATTCGGACCCGCCAGGAGTCTGAACTTTTCTACGGGCCAGGGAGTTGGCGTGGTAGAAATGGACTCTGTCAGTGGCCGTCTCGAGTTGAACATCAATTGAGATGCAGGCATGTTTAATAACCTGCCTGCCCCATAAATTCGAGCATTAGCTCTGCCAGCTCTTTCCCATGAGTTTCCTGCAAAAAGTGACCGGCACCCTTAATGGTATGATGTTGTTGTTTTGCCGCGCCGGGGATGCGACGCTGAAAGGCACGATCACCGCCTGCAGTAATAGGGTCTCCGTCGCTGAATGCTGTCAGGAACGGCTTCTCCCATTGCTCAAGGACCTGCCAGGCGCGAGCGTTCAGGGATAGTTCTGAAGGAACCAGTGCCGGCATGACAGCCGGCCCGGCTTTGTAGCGGGCATCCGGAAACGGCGCATTGTAGGCACGGACAATTTCCGCGCGGGTCGGGTCCGACTCGCTGATGTCCACGGCAACAATCTGTCCTACCGGCATATCGTCCACAGATTGCGAGTAAGCGGCCCAGCGAATAAAACCGGGCTCAGCCTGCAACTCATCCCAGCTGACTTTGCCCTGCCACCACAGCGAAAGCCGGAACATCGGATATCCGATCAACGCCTTGAATCCGCTGGCTGCCGGCAGGCCTGTGTTGGCAGCAACGACGCCGGCAAATCGCTCAGGCACCTCCGCCAGAACACGCAATCCAATCAGGCCACCCCAATCCTGGACGAACAGGGTGATTCTCTGCAGCTCCAGTTTTTCCACCAGCTCCCTTATCTGGGCGACATGGCCACTATGACTGTGTGCCGACCGGCTGGCGGGTTTGTCGGACCGCCCGAAACCAATCAGATCCGGCGCAATGACGCGATAACCGGCATTGGCCAGAACAGGAATCATATGTCGATAGAGATAACTCCAGGACGGCTCACCATGCAACAACAGCACAACCTGGCCCGTTGACGGGCCCTCATCAACATAGTGCATCCGCATATCATCAACTGTCAGATAGTTTGGCTCAAACGGGTAGTCTGGCAGGTCTGCAAAATAATGATCGGGCGTTCTGAATATGCCGGGAGAAATCTCATCAGCAGATAACACAGTGTTATTCATGTACAGATTACTCCCAAGCAGCAAGAGGATAAAAAACATTTGGCCGGGCAGACGAATTTTCATTGCAGGATCCCTGATCAGTTTGGCCAGTATATATATTCGTCTTCCGGTGTTTCCGGTTGCCCCAGCGGTTTGTCAATAGTCACCGGCATTTCTACCACAGACGGCCACATTGCCGGTGGCAGTTCGGCGTTATGTCGCTCCAGTAACGTCTGTAGCTCAGCAACTTTTGCCGGGTATTGAGACGCAACTTCGTTCTGCTCTGTCGGATCCTGCTCAAGATTGAACAGCCATATTTTATCCGGTCGTTCTGATACCTGAAGTTTCCACCCATCAGCAATCACTACCTGATAGTGTCCACTGCGCCAGAATCGCGTGTCATGAGGTTGTCCCGGAACCTCGTCCCGGATGTAGGGCAACAGATTGACGCCGTCGATTATCCGGTCACCCGGTACCGTAGCGCCAGCGAGTTGTGCAATTGTGGGCAGCAGATCGGTGTGGTGGGTAATCGCATCGTATTGCGTGCCGGGCGAGATGCCGGCTGGCCACTTGATAAACAGTGGCACACGGATACCGCCACCAAAAAAAGTTGTTTTCCAGCCACGATAGGGCTGATTGATATCGGGAAGGCCAAGATAGTGAGCGCCGCCATTGTCAGAGGTAAATATAACAATGGTATTGTCTTCCAGGCCGTTTTGTTTCAGTGAATCCAGTACCTGGCCGACACCACGGTCAAGTGCCTTGATCATGGCTGCATAGGTCCGCAAGGTATGATCTTCAATATGAGCCAGTTCGTCATAGTCGGATCTGAGTGCCTGCAGTGGAGAGTGAGGCGCCCAGTGAGCCAGGTATAAAAAGAAAGGCTGATTCCTGTTTTTCTCTATGACCTGAATTGCTTCCTGAGTCAGATAGTCAGTCAGGTATCCATCAGCTGCAAATCGGGGGCCTTCATTATAGTTCATTGAGTATCGCCCGACTGACCAGAAAAACCGGTCAATGGGATCAAAATCCTGACGTGCATTCACAACGTCGGGATGATCAACTGGCAGATACAGCAACCCTGCCAGATTCAGGCTTTCATCAAAGCCCTGGCTGGTCGGTTCGGAACCATTGGTGCTGCCCAGGTGCCATTTGCCGACATGCACGGTTTTGTAACCCTCAGACTGTAAAAGGTCGGCGATTGTCACCTCACTTTGCGGCATACCCATGCTGCTGAAGTCGGCCTGATAGACTCCGGGTTGCCCCAGGTGACTGATCAGTGGGCGGCGGAAATCTGCGGAAATACTGCGATCAAGGCGGGTTGTAATGTTGGCCATACCATTGGGCAGAGGCGTAAACTCGAACCCAAAGCGGGTTGGATATCGTCCTGTCAACAACGCCGCACGAGACGGTGCACAGATTGCACTTGCAGACATCGCCTGATTCAGTGCGATGCCGTTTCGTGCGATGCTGTCGATACTGGGCGTGGGAACGCTGCCGCCGGCAACACCACCACCGTAAAAACTGATATCGTTCCAGCCCAGATCATCTGCCACGATCATGACAATATTGGGCTGATCGCTGCGCCGGGGAGCATCCGGGCCTGCCAGCCAGTTGACAGGTTGATTGGGGCCTGTGGGGGTTCGCAGATCGAGCATGATACCGGGCAGATAAATAATCCACCGGTCGATTGTCAACCAGCCGGCGACCGGGATGGTCATGAAAAGGCAAAATGCAATGACCAGCCGACGACGGGTAATCATGGTGTTTCCCTGCCGGCAGGCAACAAGGCCGCGTCAGGTGCAGAGAATCCATCTGCTGATGCTACAATAAGTGCACGCCCGGCGGTGTTGCAGCAGTTGGCCATCATAAACGGGTGCTCGGTATGGGGATCATTTAATCTCTGACTTATTATCCATCAGTATAATTATGTTGATTTGTGCTGTCCATACATGTTTTTAGAGCCATCAGACTCATGAAAGTAAGCTTATGACAGTATCCACGATTGCAGAAAGTACCGGCAAGTCAAAAGTCGGCCGACCGGTCAATGCCAAACCGGAACAACAACGTGAAAAAATTATTCGTGCTGCACTGGCAGAGTTCTCCCAGAAAGGGTTCTCAGGCGCATCTGTGCGCACGATTGCGTTGCAGGCAGGTGTTGCCCACGGCTTGATTCGCCACTATTACCAGAGCAAGGAAGAGCTGTTTCGCTCCGCAGCAGACTTTCTTTTTGAACAGATTGCCGAAACTCTGTCCAGGGCTGGCGATGTCCCAGACCATAAGGATCCTGTTCAGCAACTGGAGTTCCAGATCCGTTCGTTTGTTCGCATGTCGGCGAGTTTGCCGCACATGGCAGCGTTTCTTATGCAGGCCGGGCTCGACGGCGGAGAGCATTTCGACTACGTCCTTGAAAAATACGTCAGGCCATTGCATGAATTGTCACTGGCGCCATACCGCCAGGCGGTCGCCGATGGCCTTCTGCATGACATGAACCCGGGATTTGTGTTTCTGATTGCGACCCATGCGGCGACCGCGCCGTTTGCAAATATGGCGCTACGTCATGCGCTTTCCGATGCGCCGGCGAATAACGCTGCGCAAATTGAAGAGTACGCAGATACGCTGATCAGGATACTGCTTGAAGGATCACTGACAGAGAAACATCGATTGAGCAGATCGTTAACAGTTCGTTAACGTTAATCAACAGTTATAAAACAGTTACTTGCGTGAAGCAGCCAGAGGATGTCGGCATACTCGGTGGGTCTTGGTTATCCACACACCGATCAGCTCATCTGAGGTACGTTCATGCCGTTTTACCCACCCGTTTCCGTGCAAATCCTGTCATCCATGCTTGTGCTGGCAACCAGTACTGCTTATGCACAGGACAACAATCGCAATACGGAGCCTGTCGCAACACAAATTGAAGAAATCCGCATTCTCGGGCGCCAGATCAATCTGGTAGGCCAGGCATCAACAGCGTCCGAGGGGATTGTGACGCAGGATGAACTGGCGATACGCCCGCTGCTGAGAACCGGCGAAGTGCTGGAAACTGTGCCCGGGCTGGTTGCCAGTCAGCACAGCGGGCCGGGCAAGGCGAATCAGTACTACCTTCGGGGTTTTAATCTGGATCACGGAACCGATTTTTCCACGCTGGTCGACTCCATGCCAGTCAATATGCGCACACATGGTCACGGGCAGGGTTACACCGATCTGAATTTTATTATTCCGGAGCTGATAGGTGAGATTGTCTATCAGAAAGGGTCTTATTATCCCGGCACTGGTGACTTTTCAGGTACCGGAACGGCCAGAATGACCATGGCCGAACAGCTGCGATACAACAGTATTGTGCTGGGCTCTGACTTCGGGCAGGAGAACTGGAACCGGCTGCTGGCGACAGGACAGACAGGTACCGGCAACTCCAGTCGATTGATTTATGGGCTTGAGGCCGAATTGACTGACGGCCACTGGGATGATCTGAAGACGGATCTGCAGCGCAAAAACCTGTGGCTGAAGCAGTTATGGACAGATGACGATAACGAGTACAGCCTCACGTTTATGGGGTATGACAACAGTTGGAACTCGGCTGATCAGATTCCCCAGCGAGCGGTTGATCAGGGGCTGATAACCGATCTGGGCTCCATCGACAAGACCAGCGGCGGCGAATCGTATCGCTATAGCCTCTCCGGCAACTGGCGTCGTGACAGTGCTGCCGGTGTTCTTGACGCGAGTCTCTATGCTATCAACTACGGCATGGATCTGTGGGCGAACTTTACGTATTTTCTGGAGCCTGAAGGGGATCAGCACCACCAGCTGGATGATCGGATGATTTATGGCTGGGATATTGCCTGGACACAGGAGAACGTCTGGGGAACGTTGCCGGCGCGGAATACCTTCGGATCACAATTCCGTTACGACGACATCAGGGAAGTGGGAGTGTTGTCCAGCAATGCCCGGCTGGATACCGGCGTATATCGCACTGACAGTGTAGATCAGTGGAGTTCCGGCATGTATTGGGATAATGAGCTGCGCTGGACTGACAAGCTGCGCACGACCATGGGCCTGCGCTACGATTATTATGATTTTGACGTGCAGCCGTTGCGCGCGGGTCATGTCCCCTCGCTGGCCGTCAATGGCGGGTCTGCGAGTGACAGTATTGTTACCGCCTCTCTGGGTGCCAGTTATGCCTTTACCGGCCAGCTTGAGGGTTACATCAATGCCGGGCAGGGATTTCACAGCAACGATGCCCGCGGCACAACCATCGTGCTCGATCCGGTGACTGGTGAGGCCGCCGATCGGGTTGATCCACTGGTGGATACACGCGGCTATGAGTTTGGATTGCGTACCTTTGTGGATGACCGGTTAAATGCATCCATCGCTTTGTGGGCGCTTGAGATCGATTCCGAACTGGTGTTTGTCGGCGATTCAGGCACCACGGAAGATACTGGTGTTGGCAGCAAACGCCATGGAGTCGAGCTGACAGCCTACTATTATCTGGCAGATATCTGGACCCTTGATCTTGAGTATGCATGGTCCAGAGCGCGTCTGAATGCCCCGGTTGATGGCACGCGGGAGATCGCTGGTGCTCTGGAGCATGTGGTGAGTGCGGGCGCTAATGCACAACTGACTGACAATCTGTTCTTAAATGTGCGACTGCGACACTTTGACGAATACCCGCTGGACGGTGGTCTGCGAGCGGATGCCAGTACCCTGGCGAATCTGCGCATTGGTTACCGCATCAATGACAGACTGGATGCCTATCTTGATGTGCTGAATCTGTTTGATTCCTCAGACCGGGACATCGAATATGCCTATGAGTCCCGGCTCCGGTCTGAGATGCTGGCGGGCCTGGATCCGGTGCTGGACAGACACTTTCATGTGTTTGAGCCGCGAACATTCAAATTGAATCTACGGTACCGGTTTTGAAATACTACTCAGCCGTACTGCCCGGTTTTTGCGTTCTGAGGGTGCGCAGGCTTTTGTTGATCCGTTTCAGATAATCCTTCAACAAATCCTTGCGCAGACGGGCAACGCCCATGGCCAGTACATCAATGACCAGCAAATGGGCAATGCGTGATGAAACCGGTGTGAACACCTGCAGATCCTCCTCCATGTTGACATAGATCGGAATACTGCTGAGTCGGCTCAGAGGCGTGTCCTCCGGCGCCAGGCCTACCACAGTGGCGCCTGCATCCAGAGCCAGTTCCACGCTCTGTATCAGGGCCTTGGTGCGACCCGACTGGGAGATGGCAACAACCACATCGGTTGGACACAGGGAAATGGCGGACATATGCTGGATATGAGGGTCTGTATACGCCGCACTGGATAATTGCAGCCGGAAAAATTTGTGCTGTGCGTCCGATGCGACGGAACCGGAAGCCCCGAATCCGTAGAACTCCACCCGTTTGGCTTGATTGATAGCGGCGATTGCGCGTTCGAGGGCCAGCGGATCCAGTTCGTCGCGAACGGTCAGCAGGGATCCGATAGTGGAGTCAAATACCTTGTGGCTGACATCTGCCACTGTGTCAGTATCATCCACAGAGAACTGCGAATAGCTGCTGCTGGCGCCCAGGTGTTGCGCCAGTTGCAACTTGAAGGACTGAAACCCGTCAAATCCCAGCGCATGGCAAAACCTGACAACAGTGGGTTCGCTGACCTGCGCGTGAGATGCCACATCAATGATGCGCATGGTCAGCACGGCGGCCGCATTATCAACAACAAAGTCAGCCACCTTGCGCTCAGACTTGCGCAAGGCATCACGTCGTTCCTTGATCCTGCTGATCAGATTCTGGGCATCCATCGGTAGCTTCCTGTTACACTGCTGGCGCAAACTATAGCAGGAAGCAGGGATTCACTGCCATCCCCGATCCTGTTGACCCGTAAAGGCGTATACCCCAAGACGATGAAACAGACAGAGCACAGCGTGTGATCAGTTCAGATTGTGAAATCCGCCTGGGTCAACTGATGCAGGACATTGACCGGGACCAGTGGAACGCCCTGGCTGCAGGTTCAGGTCCCTTTCTGCAGCATGAGTTTTTGCATGCGCTGGAGCAAAGTGGATCGGTGCATCCGCTGACAGGCTGGCAGCCGTTCCATCTGACGGTACACCAGCAAGATCGCATCATTGCTGCCATTCCCCTGTATCTGAAGCAGCACTCCTATGGTGAGTATGTATTTGACTGGTCATGGGCGGATGCCTATCGTCGCTATGGGCAGAACTACTACCCGAAGTTACTCACAGCCATTCCTTTTACGCCGAGTCAGGGCTCGCGATTGCTTTGCGAAAACCCGGCCGATCGTGAGTCGCTGACAGAGCTGATCTCACAGCGTGTGCAAGACCATGCGAGCAAATCCGCAATCAGTTCATGGCATATTCTGTTTCCGGATCGGCAGGACAGCGCAGCACTCAGCCAAACCAATCTGATCCGCCGCGAAGGATGTCAGTACCACTGGCGCAATCGCGGGTACGGGAGTTTTGATGATTTCCTGGCTGCCTGCAGTTCCCGCAAGCGGAAAAATCTGCGCAAGGAGCGGCAGGATGTACGTGAACAGGGTATTGAGTTCGAGCGAATAGAGGCAGGCAGAATTACGCAGGAAATATGGGATATATTCTACCGGTTTTATCAAAGCACCTATGAGATTCGGGGTCAGCAGGGCTACCTGAAGCAGGCTTTTTTTGAGAACGTTGCGCTGACAATGCCAGAGAACCTGTTTCTGGTGATGGCACGCAAAAACGGTGACTATGTGGCAGGTGCGCTGTTTTTCAGGGATCAGAATGCGCTGTATGGTCGATACTGGGGCTGCGCAGCAGACTATAACAATCTGCATTTTGAAACCTGCTACTACCAGGGCATCGACTATTGTATCGAAAACAGACTGGCGTTATTTGATGCCGGCGCCCAGGGGGAACACAAACTGCGCCGTGGCTTTGAGCCGGTACAGACGCTCTCCTTTCACTGGATAAATGACCCCGCGTTTCGGGGTGCAATCAGGGACTTTTGTGACGAAGAAAGTGTCTACATGACGGAGTACCGTCAACAGGCAGAACAGCATCTGCCATACAGACAGTCAGGGGTTGTTGATAATAAACTCGCTTAACTGCTGACGCTGCGATTCATCGAGACCGGAAAACCGGATTATCATATTGATGAATTCAGCGTCAGGGCGCTTTTCAACAGCTGAGCAGCTATGTACATAACCATTTAAGTCAGCAATCAGCCCCCCGGCCGGATTGCCGGGCGACAGCGTGACCGTGACGCGTTCAAACACGCCGGGATGTCTGTCGGCCCGTTTGCTGACCATCAAAACCTCTTCCATACTGATGGCCTTGATCATGGAGCGGAAATCAACAGTCTGCCATTTGATGATGCCGGTGCCTTTCAGACGTGACTTTTCACCGCCTTTACCGGTCCCGGTGAGCGCTGCGGCAGAGCCGCCATTTAAGGGGTCTGCCTTGCCGCTGAAAACTTCCAGTGAACTGAAAGGACCCGTTTTTCCCGGTGTAGTGTCTGCATTGGCACGAGGCAGTTTGCCACTTTTTATCAGTGCTTTGCGCACTTTGTGCATTAATTCTTCGGGGGTAAACGGTTTTCCCAGGTAGTCACTGACACCGGCCTGTACGGCTTGCATGATGTGGTCTTTACCACCCAGGCTGGTGATCATGATAAAAGGTACGCCTGCCAGTTTTTCCTCCGCGCGCACCCACTGCAGCAGTTCGTCCCCGCCCATGCCGGGCATTTCCCAGTCGCTGAGAATCAGATCAACAGGCTGACGATTCAGAATGGTCTGGGCTTTGCGGCCGTCCGACGCCTCGACAACTTCACACTGGGGTAGAAACTTTCTGACAGTTCGCTTGATCAGATCCCTGATAAAACTGGCGTCATCACACAACAGAATACGAATTTTCATATCAGACCTGTTTTCTCAGAAACACGGGTGTGGTGGCGCCGGAATCTCCGGCGCTGTACTGGTAACCCGCCACATCAAAGTGGTTGAGATCGTCAGCAGAAGTGACACGATTTTTTATAATCCAGGCCGCCATTGATCCGCGTGCTTTTTTGGCGAAGAAGCTGATAATTTTGTACTGACCATTTTTATAATCCTTGAATACAGGATTTATCACTGGCGCTTCCAGGCGCTTTTTATTGACTGCGCGGAAGTACTCGATGGAGGCCAGATTGACCAGCACGGGACGTTTCTGTGCAGACATCACCTGGTTCAATTGGTTGGTGATGCTATCCCCCCAGAATTCATAAAGGGTGTTGGTCCTGCCATTCTTAAGAGCGGTTCCCATCTCCAGGCGGTAAGCCTGCATCAGATCAAGCGGCCTCAGTAATCCGTAGAGTCCGGAAAGTATGCGCACATGGTCCTGGGCAAATTTCAGGTCGCGTTTATTTAGTGAGTGGGCATCAAGACCCACATACACATCACCTGAAAACGTGAAAATCGCAGGCCGGGCGTTCTCCTGAGTAAACGGGGTATGCCAGTTGAGATTGCGCTCAAAGTTCAGTTCACCCAGTTTGCTGCTGATATGCATCAGTTTTGACAGGTCTTCAGGGGATTTTTTTCGCAGGATTTTGATCAATTGCTCTGAAGCGTCAAGAAAGTCTGGCTGTGTCACGTTTAGTGAAGGCACCGCAGACTCGAAATCCAGTGACTTCGCAGGGGATAATACCAACAGCATAAAAACCTCAGAGTAAAACGTCTAGACAGACCCGGACAGATCCTGCCACCAATTGAGCGGCGTCACACCATCCTCGGGATCATACACATTGCCATAGTACCAGATACTGTCAGGAAATCCGTTCAAAACCCGGGCGATGGCTTCTTCAATGCGCTTGAAACCAATGGACACGTGGATGGTATAGATCAGTACACCGGGGCTGGCAACATCCAGCCGGCCATCCATCAGTTCCAGCTCCGGAGTCAGGGCCTGATCGAGTTCACTTATGTTATGCTTGCTGAAAACACGGATACTCAGATTGCCACTGTGCTCAATGAGTTCGTAGCCAGCCTTGTTGTCGGCGGGATATCGAATTCGATCATCGGCGGCCAGTCCCCTGACAAATGCGGGTGACTTTTTCAGACGGAACTCATGCGTCTGACCGCTGACAGGAACTGCTTCAACCTGTTCGAGCACGGCATCACCGTTGTCATTAAAACCGGCTATCATGGGGATCTGTTGTGTCTGGTCCATAGTCAATCCTGAGCATTTTGCGACAGGCAATATTGTAACCTGTGGAGTTCCATGCTGGTACTGTTCGAAAACATGGTGGGCAGAATCCGGTGGCTGAAAGTGCCGGTATTCATCGCATTGCTGCTGATGAGCGGGGTCAGCGCCTGGGTGATTCTGGTGGCACCTGTCGGTGTTCAGGACCGTTGGCTGATCCCCGTGATTCTGCTGACGCTCTGGTTTTTGCTGAGCGGTTCGTGCCTGTCGCTGTTTGCTGACGTGCCGGCGGCCGACTATACCCAACCCGGATGGATAGCCAGGCTGCGGAAAAAGTTCATCCGCCTGATCTATCACCTCTTGGCGTGGTTTATGCTGGTCGTCAGTTTATCCTTGCTGGTGATCAGTTTTCAGCTGATGATGGCATGGATGCGAAGTATGTAGAAATTGGCAGGCAGTATTCAGAAATCTACAGGAAGATGTAATATCCGGCAGTGGCTATAAACACCAGGAGTATTAAATGGGCCTCATTGATGATGATATGGATAAAGATCCGACCCCGACCGGAGAGCTGGCGCTGCAGACGTTGGCAATGCCGCGCGATACCAATGCAAATGGCGATATCTTTGGCGGCTGGCTGGTGTCGCAGATGGACCTGGCAGCTGGAATTGCCGCCAAACAGATAACCCGGGGCAGGTCAGCCACCGTTGCGATCAAGAATGTGGCATTTCTGGCACCGGTCAGTGTCGGCTCGGTGGTGAGTTGTTATGCCGAAATTCTTGAGATAGGACGTAGCTCCATGCATATCAATATTGAGGTGTGGATTTCCAACTCACTGACTCACGCTACCCAGCGCAAGGTCGCCGAGGGGCTGTTCATCTTTGTTGCCATCGATGATAACGGCCGCACCCGGCGAATCACACCACCTGCGTGAGCGCTCTGTTCAGACGCCGTCCGTAACCAGGCGGCTGGTAATCTTCCCGCTGGTCATCGCGCCGCTCACATTCAGGGCGGTGCGCCCCATATCGATGAGCGGTTCAATAGAAATCAATAGTGCGACCAGCGTGATCGGCAGTCCCATCGCAGGCAGCACGATCAGTGCTGCGAAGGTGGCGCCGCCGCCCACTCCCGCAACTCCAAACGAACTGATGGTGATTATGCCGATAAGTGACAGAATAAATCCGGGCGCCATCGGATCAATGCCAACAGTCGGTGCAGCCATTACCGCCAGCATTGCCGGATAGATTCCCGCGCAGCCATTCTGGCCGATGGTGGCACCAAAGGACGCGGACAAACTCGCAATGGATGGTGGAACCTTGAGCTCATCAATCTGGGTGCGGATATTCAGCGGGATGGTGGCCGCCGAGCTGCGGGTGGCAAAGGCAAAGGTCAGTACTGGCCAGATCTTGCGGTAAAAATCCAGCGGGTTGGTGCCTGACAGGCTGAGCAACAGGCCATGGATACCAAACATGATGGCAATCGCGACGTAGGAGGCAATTACAAAACCAATCAGATTCAGGATATCACCACCATTGGAGCTGGCCACCACATAGGTCATCAGGGATAAAATGCCATAAGGGGTCAGGCCCATGACAATCCTGACCAGGCGCATGACAATCGCCTGAATGGTATCTGTGGAGCCCTGAATACGATCCGCATACTCCGGCTTTTCGCGGCTGACCAGGAGTGCAGCAAGACCAAACAGCATGCCAAAGATCACAACAGCGATGATGGATGTGTCACGCGCACCGGTCAGATCGGCAAAAATATTGGTGGGGATAAAGCGGACAATAACCTGCGCCAGGTTGAGGTCGGCAACAACACCCTGCCGGGTTTCAAGCACAGCCTCGCGGGCGACTTCACGATCACCACCGGTCATGCCTTCAGCACTCAGGCCGAAGATGTTGGTTACCAGAATGCCTACCAATGCTGCAATCATTGTGGTGAATACCAGTACGCCGATCACCGACGCGCCGATTTTTCCCAGTGCAGCCACGGCATGCAATTTGACGACGGCTGCAATCATGGTGACCAGAACCAGTGGCATGATGATCATGCGCAGCAGGGATACATAGATGTCGCCGGGCAAGTCGGTCCAGGTCAGTGTTGGACGAATGGCGTCAAGATCGCCACCGTGGACCAGTTGCAGGAAAAAGCCGAAACCGACGCCCAGGAGCAGGGCAATAAACACCTGTTTTGCCAGACTGGTATCGGGTTTTCGAAAATTATAAAGTCCAAAAAGCAGGACCAGGAAGATGATGACTCCGAATGCATCTAGAAAGGACATGAACGACTCCCGTTGTTATTGTTGTCTGCTGTCAGCGGTTATAGCGTTTATTAAGGTGCGGTAGCAAACGGTTTTTACTCATTGGTTTGGTGCTGGCCGGATTACACCGGTTCCAGTCGTGCATAGGACAGCACCAGCCATTTACTGCCTACCTCGGAGAAGTTCACCTGAACCCTGGCGTTGCTGCCACTTCCCTCGTAGTTGAGTACCACCCCTTCACCAAATTTGCCGTGTCGAACCCGCTGCCCCAGGGTGATATTGGTCTCAGGCACCTCTGCGCCGGCGCGAAAGTTCTGCTGCCTGGGTACTGCGTGCATGGACGGTCGCTGAATGGTGGTTTTTAACCGTACAGGCTCAATCAGCTCGGCAGGTAACTCCCGGATGAACCGGGAGGGTCGGCAAATATTAACGTCGCCGTGCAGCCGGCGTGACTCTGCGCTGGTCAGATACAGTTTCTGCATGGCGCGGGTAATGCCAACGTAACAAAGGCGGCGCTCCTCCTCAATGCCATTGAGATTTTCCATGGACATTTTGTGGGGAAACAGGCCTTCTTCCATGCCAGCCAGAAACACCAGGGGAAATTCGAGACCCTTGGCGCTGTGCAAGGTCATCAGCTGGACGGCATCGTCCGATTCGGAGGCCTGTGCTTCGCCGGCATCCAGCGCGGCCTGATCCAGGAATGCTGACAGAACATCTGTGGCCGCATCCATGTCAGGGCTGCCATCATCCAAATCAACATCCAGGCCGCGCCATTCCTCGGCAAAGCTGCGTGTCGCACTGACCAGTTCGTCCAGGTTTTCCAGTCGGGCCTGCGCCTTGTCCCCGCCTTCTTTCTCATGATGGCCAATCAGGCCGCTGTGTTTGATGACATGATCAACTTTTTCGCCAAGCTCCAGCAGCCCGGTATTCTCATCCATCTCGTCTATCAGGCGCATGAAGGCCTGCACCGCAGCCGCTGCACGGGCCGGCAGCAGTTTTTGTTCAACACTGCGCACGCAAGCCTGCCACATGGATGAACCATCGTGACGGGCAAGTTCGCGCAGACTGTCCAGTGTACGGGTGCCGATACCCCGGGTGGGCACATTGATGACGCGCTCCATGGCAGTGTCGTCCTGACGGTTGGTCACCAGACGCAGATAGGCAAGGGCATTGCGAATTTCCAGCCGGTCATAAAAGCGCTGGCCCCCATATATGCGGTAAGGCATGGCCACACGCAGCAACGCTTCCTCCATTTCTCGCGACTGGGCGTTGGAGCGGTACAGAATTGCGGCGTCCGATAACCGATGTCCGGTATTCAGCCAGTCCTGCAGGCGGTCGACGATAAACCGGGCTTCGTCCTGTTCGTTAAAGGCCTCGTACAGGGAAATGGCTTCGCCTTCTTTGCCATCGGTCCACAGTTCTTTGCCCAAACGACCCTGATTGTTGGCAATCAGGCAGTTGGCGGCTTTGAGAATGGTGGCAGTGGAGCGATAGTTCTGCTCCAGACGAATGGTATCAGAACCGGCAAAATCCTTGCTGAACTGCTGTATGTTCTCGATGCGGGCACCGCGCCAGCCATAAATGGACTGATCATCATCGCCCACCACCATCAGGTGGCTGCCATTGCTGGCCAGAATTCGTAACCAGGCGTACTGGACGGCGTTAGTGTCCTGAAATTCGTCGACCAGAATATGGCTGAAACGACGCTGATAATGTTCCAGCAGTGCGGGGTTGTTCAGCCAAAGCTCATGGGCCCGCAGCAGGATCTCGGCAAAATCGACCATGCCACCGCGCTGGCAGGCATCCTCGTAGGCGCTGTAGACAGTCAGCATGACGCGGGTATATTCATCGCCAAAGTGCTCGATAGAGCCGGCTCTCAGGCCTTCATCTTTCTGCCCGTTGATATACCACTGGATCTGCCTGGGCGGCCATTTTTCGTCATTGATACCCAGTGTCTTGCAGAGGCGTTTGATCAGGCGCAATTGATCGTCGCTGTCCAGTATGTGGAAGTTTTCCGGCAGATTGGCCTCGCGCCAGTGTGTGCGCAGCAGCCGGTGCGCCAGGCCATGGAACGTGCCTACCCACATACCGCCCAGCGGGCGCTCCAGCAGTTCCTCTATGCGGGTGCGCATTTCACGCGCCGCTTTGTTGGTAAAGGTGACGGCCATGATGCCAAAGGGAGAAACGCCTTCAACCTGCATCAGCCAGGCGATGCGATGCACCAGCACCCGGGTCTTGCCGCTGCCAGCGCCCGCCAATACCAGCATGCTGCCCGGTGCAGCAGAAACCGCACGTCGTTGTTCGTTGTTCAGAGAGTCAAGCAGATAAGATACGTCCATAGTTCGCAATTGTAGCAGCCCGCGGGAAAGTTGACTGTGATATTTATCCTTTTGCCGCCACGCGCATACTGATAAAATACCGATCCTTTGCTCGGTAGGTGGCTCAATCAGCCAAAACATCCGGGCAACACCCCGGCCTCGTATAAGGTTGGAATCTCATTTTCAAGACACGTTTGGCAGGAGTAGATTATGTCTGCAAAATCAGACAACGCACCCTTTGACTGGAAAGACCCTTTTTTGATGGAGAGCCTGCTCACTGAAGAAGAGCGCATGATTCGTGACGCGGCCCGCCAGTACTGCCAGGAAAAGCTCCTGCCACGTGTACAGCACGCCTACCGGAATGAGCATACAGACCCGGCCATTTTCCGTGAAATGGGTGAACTGGGTCTGCTGGGCCCGGCTCTGGATGGTTATGGCTGCACTGGCACCAACTATGTCAGCTACGGCCTGATCGCCAGGGAAGTGGAAGCAGTCGATTCCGGTTACCGCTCCATGTTCAGTGTGCAGTCCTCACTGGTGATGCACCCTATTCATGCATTCGGTAGCGAAGAGCAGAAACAGAAGTACCTGCCCAAGCTGGCCTCAGGTGAATTCATCGGCTGCTTTGGCCTGACCGAGCCGGATCACGGATCTGATCCGGGCGGCATGGTTACCCGTGCGCGCACTGTTGATGGTGGCTACAACCTGAGCGGTGCCAAGAACTGGATCTCAAACTCACCGATTGCTGATGTGTTTATTGTCTGGGCCAAGAACGACGACGGTATTATCAAGGGTTTTATTCTGGACAAGGGCATGAAAGGCCTGTCCGCGCCCAAGATTGAAGGCAAGCTTGGGCTGCGCGCTTCCATTACCGGTGAAATCGTAATGGAAGACGTATTTGTACCCGAAGAAAACATGCTGCCAAATGTGGAAGGCTTAAAGGGACCGTTCAGCTGCCTGAACTCCGCCCGTCTGGGCATTGCCTGGGGCGCACTGGGTGCGGCCGAAACATGCTGGCACGCGGCGTTGAATTACACGATGGATCGCAAACAGTTCGGCCGCCCGCTGGCAGCCAATCAGCTGATTCAGAAAAAGCTCGCGGTCATGCAGACTGACATCAGCCTGGCACTGCTGGGATGTCTGCAGGCCACCCGCCTGAAAGATGAAGGCAAGCTGGGAATTCCGTTGATCTCCCTGCTCAAGCGCAACTCATGCCTCAAAGCGTTAGACGTGGCACGTGAAGCGCGTGACATGCTGGGCGGCAACGGTATCTCCGATGAGTACCCGGTAATGCGGCACATGCAGAACCTTGAAGTCGTCAACACCTACGAAGGCACGCAGGATATCCATGCGTTGATCCTGGGTCGGGCGCAGACAGGGATTCAGGCGTTCTTTTGAGGTAAAAAGGGGTGGGGTAAAAAGGGGTGGGGTAAAAAGGGGACGGAGGATATTTATTTTGGGCCGGGGGAGTAATTTTTGCAGAGCAAAAAACTCCTCCGTGCCCAAAATAAATATCCTCCGTCCCCTTTTTACCTCCGTCCCCTTTTTACCTCCGCCCTTTTACTCCAAGTGTGACACGACAAACTCGGCCTGGTAGTTTTCATCACCCTTGCTGACCACCCGCAACGTCCCCAGCAATATCCGGTTGTTCTCTTCCCGGGTCCATGCGCCAAGGGCAACGCGAGTACCGCTGGTTTCGGCATCCGGCATCCAGTCCTGCTCAACTACCTGATCTGAGAAAAACGCATACACATCAGATAACGACCAGTCCACTGAGAAATCAATCTTTGATTCTGCCCTGCCTGTTGATGAAGACATCAGGGCCGGAAAGCGTGCCGTCTGAGTGGCAGCCTCTTCCGGTAATGTCAGGCGCGGCAGACTGCTTTGCAGCGATTGTCTACCCGGAGACCCGCCTAAAAATGGCGAGAAGCCTGCGCCGCGTGAATTCTGTGCCACCCGGTCAGCGCAGGTATAGCCGCCGGAATTGGGGGCGGGTGTGGTTGTTATGTTGATGAATGTACGGTTAGTTTCCGGATACAGCTGAATATGTATCAAGCCTTGCATGTCATGACAAAGCTGGACGGGAATCCTGAGATCCGGCGGATTTGCGGAAACGAAACCGGTCTGCGGCATCCTGACTGATGATCGGTCAATCAGCAGGTAGCCTGCATTCTGCAAATACTCGATCAGTTCGCTCTGCTGCTCCAGCCCTTCACCATCGCTGAAGAGTACGACCTGTTTACTGTGTCCCTGATCAACACTGCCCATAAGCGTTGCGCCATCCGGCACGTCAAATGCCGGGAAGTCGTCAGGAATATCCGAGTAGATTTTTATGTCCATGGGGCTGCCGACACCACGCAGTAGCGCTCGGGCAAGATCGATGGGGATGCTGTCTTCGAACTCGGTATCAGCTGATATTGGCCCTGATGACAGGCTTGCAATGATGGCTGTAATACCGGTCAGTACATAAAAAGTCTTTTGCATGACAAATCTCCTTGTATGTATCCGGCTCCGGTCTGCACCGAAGTAGTCCCTGATCCGCCAGTGTTCGGGGCGAATCGTAGGAAATGAATACGCCGGATTGAGTCAAAAATCAAGTGGCAGAGAAGCAAGCGCCAGCGAAACAGGCTATAACCATCAGGAATCAGATGGGGCTGGTCACAATCGGCTCCGACATGATGCTTGCGGGGACCAGCCGCACACACATATATTTGAGAGGTAATTGTATGGGTCAGGTGACAATCCATCTGGAAGACGAAATAGAGAAAAAATGAATGCAGCAGTGAGATCGGCACAGGTATCAACAAGCAAATGGATTGCGCAATTGATCAAGGAGAAGGTCATCAATGACAGGCCTCAATCTGTTGTGGACATGGCTGGCAGCTGGGATGATTTACTTTTTTAAGGGCGCAGGACGCGTTCCGGAACGGTTGATGCAGGTGGCTCCAAAGGAGATAGGAATTCCGGCAGCCCGGAGGCGAAGTTGGCAGCCGCTGTCAGAGTGAAGCTCGAGAGGCGAAGTACGCCAATCGGACCACATGACCTTCTTATCGCGGCCACAGCACTTTCCAATAACGCCGTGCTTGTCACAAACAATACCAAAGAATTTTCAAGAATTCCCAAGCTTCAAAACTGGTATGCGTGAACAAGCTGCGGCGCGTGTTGGACAGGCTCAGCTGCGAGCCTGCACCTCTTCAATCCACTGATTGACCCGTCTTTCCAGCAGGTGCAGCGGCATTGCGCCACCCAGCAGAATGGTGTCGTGGAACTCGCGGATATCAAAGTCGTCACCCAGCGCTTCGCGGGCGTTGGCGCGCAATTCCAGCATTTTGTTCATGCCGATCTTGTAGGAAGTAGCCTGGCCCGGCATGACGATGTAGCGTTGCACTTCTGTGGTGATCGCAGCCAGGGGCACAGAGGAGTTTGCCGCAAAATAGTCGATGGCTTCCTGCTCGGTCCAGCCTTTGGCGTGCAAACCAGTGTCTACTACCAGGCGGATCGCGCGCCACATTTCCGAGGTCAGACGACCAAACTGGGAATAGGGGTCTTCGTAGGTGTCCGGCATCTCACTGGCCAGGCGCTCGGAGTACAGGCCCCAGCCTTCGGAGTAGGCGGTAAAACCGGCCTGGGTGCGGAACCGTGGCATGTTCTCCAGCTCCTGCGCGATTGAAATCTGCATGTGATGACCGGGCAGACCTTCGTGATAGGCAATCACTTCCATCTCAGACTTGGGCATAGCATTCATGTCAGACAGATGCGCGTAGTACACACCGGGACGTGAGCCGTCGGGTGTGCCGGGGTAATAATGCTGCGGGGCGCCATCCTGTTCTCGGAAGGCTTCCACGCGGCGTACCACCAGATCCGCCTGCGGCAGCGTGGCGAAGTAATTGGGCAACTGTGCCTTGATGTTCTCGATAGCCGCCGTGGCGTCATCGATATAGGCCTGACGACCCTCATCATTGTTGGGGTAGTAGAAGCGTTCGTCGTTGCTGGTTTCCCGCAACATCACAAAAAATTCCTGTAGTGATCCGTCAAAACCGGTGCTGTCCTTGATCGCTTCCATCTCGCCTCGCAGGCGCGCAACGTCGGCCACGCCGATTTCATGGATCTCGTCAGCGGTCAGGTCGGTCGTGGTCTGGTTGGCCAGACGGTATTCATAGTATGCCGCGCCATTGGGCTGCGATACCAGACCGGTAGATACTTCCGGCACTTTATCCATTTCTGATTCGGCCCAGGCAATGACGCGCTCAAACGCGGGACCAAAGTCCTGTGTCAGCGCTGACCCGGCACGTTCCAGCAGGGCGTCGGCCTCGGGCTGCTCCAGCAGGCTGGCTTCTACCAGGCTATTGATGTTCGACTTTGCGCCAGCCCAGATGGCTGAATCGTCACCTTCAGTAAACGGTGCACCGGTAATAACATTGCGAGCCTGATCGACTACC
Source organism: uncultured Pseudohongiella sp. (assembly GCA_963974875.1). Taxonomy (GTDB): domain Bacteria; phylum Pseudomonadota; class Gammaproteobacteria; order Pseudomonadales; family Pseudohongiellaceae; genus Pseudohongiella. Next base: position 364,026 of record CAXBER010000001.1, read on the forward strand.
TTGGTGAGCGCGAATCCGGGCGTGATGACACCAAGTTCGGCAGACGCCTCGGCACGTTCAATCAGCTGATCCAGGGCCCGCGCTGCTTCCGATAAACGGGAAACAAAGGCATCAAAATCTGACACGGTCGCAACGTTGTGAAAACTCAGCAGGAAAGTGGGCAGAAAACCCTGGGCGCCATTCATCTGCTCAAATACCAGGCCGTTGTAGCGGAACTCGGCGGCGCGTGCAGCCTGTTCGTACTGATAGGTCCAGATATCCCAGGAGGTCTGGGCTTCCTGTGTCAGGGCATCGTAATCAAATTCACGCTGCATTTCCTCGACGCTTTGGCGTCTCCATTCCAGCCGTGCATCCTCCGCCTCAACGGAATAGTCATCAAGCTCGCCGTAACGATCCTTGCGACCCTGGAATGTCATGGCAATGGGGCTGAACTGAAGTTGCTCTTCATATTTTTCATCAAACCAGGCGTTGAGGCGCTCGGTTTCAGTTTGTGTTTCGGTCTGTGCAGCCGGTGGAGCGGTGTTGCTTTCAGCGACCGCCGGAGCCGCGGTTGACGGAGCAGTTGCCGGTTCATTACACGCGGCAAGCGTAAATGAAAGCAGAAAAACGAACAGTGTCTTGTTCATAGTGAAAAAATCCAGGAAGTATTTTGAAAAAAGAAGTGTTCGCGATTAATACGCGATTGCGGTAATTATCGCGCAGTGCGACAGGTAGTGCAATCGTGCCGGCGCCGGGGGGACTAAAATCGGGTGGAAATCTCCCGGGTTTACGACTACAACTAAAACAAAGGTTGAATGAGAGCCGGGCAAAAAACAACTGAGGAAGCCAGGAAGTGCAGGTATTTACTAACAAAGCAGTCAACAAGTATATCAAGGAGCATCTGTCAGTCAGCATCAGCCTGATTGTATTCTGGTACTTGATATGGAGCGACAGGTTACCGTATTGGCTGCAGGTTGCAGCGAGTCTGGCGATGGTCGTTGGTGTCGTTTACAACCATTGGCTTTGTCGTAAACTGGGCGAAGACCTTATTGTCAGGACGCCGGATTAAACCCCTGACACCACGCCGGCAAACACGGCCAGTCCAACCCAGTGGTTATTGAGAAATGCGCGGAAACAGGCAGCGGTATCGCGGTCCCGGATCAGCCATTGCTGGTAGACAAGCAGTCCGGCGGCGACCAGCAAACCCAGATAATAAATTCCGGCCATCTGAAACTGACCGCCGGCGAGCAACAGGGCAAACAGGAACATCACCTGCAGCGCGCCGATCATCACACGGTCAGCATCACCAAACAAAATGGCGGTCGATTTGACGCCAATTTTTAAATCATACTCCCGGTCCACCATGGCGTACTGAGTGTCATAGGCAACAGTCCACAAGCAGTTGGCAACATACAATAGCCAGGCAGTGGTTGGCGGGAACTCGCCGGTTTGCGCAGTGAACGCCATCAGGATACCCCAGGAAAACGCCATGCCCAGCACCACCTGCGGCAGATGCGTATAACGTTTCATGAAAGGATAGAGAGCGGTCAGGGCAACCGCGCCCAGCGACATCCAGATGGTCAGCATATTGGTGAACAGCAACAATATAAAAGCCGCGAGGCAAAGACCAATAAAACACGCCATGGCCTCTTTGCGGGTGACCTGACCTGTAACGATCGCCCGATTCTGGGTGCGTAACACATCACCGTCTATATTGGCGTCAGCGTAGTCATTGATACAGCAACCGGCAGAGCGCATCAGAAACGTACCCAGCGCAAAAATGACGATCAGATGCCAGTCGGGAATACCGTCTGCCGCCAGCCACAAGGCGCCAAGTGTCGGCCATAATAAAAGATAGGTGCCAATCGGTTTGTTCAGCCGGGTGAGTAGCACAAATGCTGGCCAGCGGGCGTAGACGCGCGGCAGGTATCGCTGCACCTGAATGTCAGCAAAGTGTGTGATGCGGGTACGGATCCGATCCAGAAAAGCGCGCATGGCTGCCTAGTATTTCATCTGATCCGCGATCAACGCGATATCGTCCGAGTTGACCAGTTCTGTAATCAGCTCTTCGCAGCGTTGTGCGTCAAGTTCGCATCGGGCATAAACCCCGGCGTCGACCGCCTCCGGCGGCGCGTCGCCAATACCATGCTGACGCAATAACCGCATGGCGATATAAATCAGATTGGCGTAACTGGCGTTTGGTCCGGCGTAGTTGGCGTCCTGTTGATAGCGCAGGGCGGTGCAGATTTCTTCTGGCATGTTCCAGGCCTGCATCAGCCAGGCGCTGATCTGTTCACGACTGATACCGATCAGGTGATTTTCGATTGCGAGGTGGCTGATATTCGGATTGGCCTCAGTGTAGCGGCAGATACTCGTAAAGTGCGGCGGAAAGGTATGGGCCAGTATCAGGTAACCAAAATTGTGCAGCAGACCGGCCAGGTAGACCATGCCCTGTCGGGGACGTTTGCTGACTGGCATCAGGCGTGCCAGTGCTTCCACCGCAGTGGAGCAGTACACAGCCTGCAACCAGTAGGGCGTACAACCATCCGAGCGATCTTCTGGCAAAGCAACCGAGCGGCCCAGAATCAGACCAACAGCCAGATTGCTTACCAGGTCAAATCCAAGCACTCTCACAATGGCGTCCTGTACTGAACGAATCTTGCCCGGCGCAGCATAGTAAGGGGATGATGCCCAGCTGACGACCTGTGCTGCAAGACTTGGATCCGCTTCAACAATACTGGTCAGCTCCGCGACTGAGGCATTTGGATTTGCGCGTAATTGCATGATTCGTTCTGCGGTGGGCGACAGCGGCGGGATCTCCAGCGTCTCGTCAAGTCGCTGGCGAATGCGTAGCGTGGTGAAGTGACGCAGTGAGTCGCTGATCTGCTCTGAGTCCAGCGTTGCATCTGGCAGCCCGGCGTCCAGTTCGGACGGGGGAATACAGATGTTCATGTGACGGATATGCATGCCCTGATTGTGCAGGGTATCGCGCAAAGCCCCCAGGCTCAGGCCGCCTGCATCAATGATCAAGGCCGCCGCCGCACTGAGAGTACTGTCGACATAAGTGGGCAGGGTAAAAAACTCGGTAGTGCCGGCAACCAGGACCAGTTTGCGCAATCGCGTTGCCCGCAACATTTGCTCCTGTGGTAATGGCAACAGATCGCGGCCGCTTTGTGATTGTAAAAGCTTAAGGTCAAGCAGTGCATGTTTTGGCACGATACACTGCACGATGCCGCGGTCATCATGTAACAGAACACAGCGTACTTCGGATGAAAAATCAGACATTACCGTAAAGTTCCCGGTCGCCAAGCCAGCGATTCACCAGCGGAGCAATATGTGTAGGGTGGGTTTGTTCAATCAGATCTGCCACGGATTTTACCGAATCCAGCAAGTCGGCGTCACGGGACAAATCAGCAATACGAAAACTCATCAGGCCAGTTTGCTGTGTGCCAAGTACCTGTCCGGGTCCGCGCAGCGCCAGATCCTGCTCTGCGATATAAAAGCCGTCGCTGCTATCGCGCATGATGCCAAGTCGTTGCTTGCCCTGCAAGGATAAAGGTGGCTGATACAGCAATAAACAATGGCTGGCTTTGGCGCCGCGTCCTACCCGCCCACGCAACTGATGCAACTGCGCCAGGCCCAGCCGTTCCGGATTTTCAATAATCATCAGGCTGGCATTCGGCACATCGACACCCACCTCAATGACTGTGGTTGCAACCAGCAATTGCAGATGACCTTGTTTGAAGGCGTCCATGACGCTGGTTTTCTCGGCAGGTTTCATGCGGCCGTGTATCAGCCCGACGGCAAGATCAGGCAGTTGTTCCTGCAGGGTCTGCCAGGTTACTTCAGCTGCCTGGCACTGCAGCGCCTCGGACTCCTCGATCAATGTGCAGACCCAGTATGCCTGGCTACCGCTGCGGCAGGCCTCATGAATACGGGCGACAACATCATCGCGCCGGCTGTTGCTGATAATGACAGTGTTAACCGGCGTTCGACCCGGGGGTAGCTCATCTATGATGCTGCAATCCAGGTCTGCATAGGCGCTCATGGCCAGCGTCCGCGGGATGGGCGTTGCGGTCATCACCAGTTGATGTGGTATGGTGCGGCCGTCGTTGCCTTTCTCACGCAGCGCCAGGCGCTGATGCACGCCAAAACGATGCTGCTCGTCAATGATGACCAGCCCCAGCCGATTGAACTGAACTTCATCCTGAAACAGGGCATGGGTGCCGATGGCGATATCAATGTCGCCGCTGGCAAGTTCTGCCAGCGTCTGCTGGCGCTGCTTGCCCTTGACCTTGCCACTCAGCCAGCCAATGCGAAGCCCCAACGGGAGTAACCAGGCGCTGAAGTTGATGAAGTGTTGTTCCGCCAGGATTTCCGTTGGTGCCATGATGGCTGCCTGATAGCCACCATCAACTGTCTGCATCGCCGCGAGGGCGGCAACAACAGTCTTGCCTGAACCGACATCACCCTGCAGCAGGCGCAGCATCGGTTCGGTGTGACTCAGGTCTTGCCGAATTTCCCGGGTAACGCGGGCCTGGGCATTGGTCAGTGCAAACGGCAGCTGTTTCAGAAACTTCTGTTGCAGCGAGTCGGCCAGGCCATTGGCCGCATCAGAGTCAGATTCGTTTGGTTTGCCCAGAACCGGCGCACACTGACGCGCCGACTGTTGCCGCAACCGCCGCAGGCACAGGCGATGACTGAGCAGTTCTTCAAACGCCAGACGCTGTTGCGCCGGATGCTGCCCGTTCAGTAACTGCTGCACAGGAGCCGACGTGGGAGGGTGGTGCAAATACTGGAGTGCATCTGGCAACGCCGGAAACCGGTACGAACGCAGCACGTTGTCAGGAAGCCAATCGACCAGCGTGGACTGATTGAGCATCATCGCCAGCGCCTGATCAATCAGGGCGCGCAATCTTACCTGTTGCAGCCCCTCGGTGGCCGGATAGATGGGGGTCAGACTGTCGGCCAGGGGCGCAGTTACACCGGGCTGCAGCACCTGATATTCGGGGTGATAGATCTCATAGCCGGTTTTGCCACTGCGAATTTCCCCAAAGCAGCGAATCCGGTTGCCCGGACTGAGCAGGTTTTTTTGCGCGGCACTGAAGTGGAAAAAGCGCAGACTGATCATGCCGGTGGAGTCTTTGATGCGGCAGACAAGGCTGCGCCGGCGACCGAATTCAATGTCGGTGCTGAGAATGTCTGCCTCCAGCATGACATCCTGACCCAATCGCACCCGGCCGAGTTGGGCGACGCGCGTGCGATCCTGATAACGCATGGGCAGGTGAAACAGCAAATCCTGCACGCTCTTGATGTGCAGGGCGGCCAGTCGCTCGACCAATCTGGGCCCGACGCCCTTCAGCTGTGCGACCGGGCAGTCATTGAGTGCGGATGGGTTAGCCATGGTCCCCGATTGCCCGTCATTGATCAGGCGAGTTGCATTACCGCTTCTATTTCTACCAGCGAATCACGTGGCAGCGCGGAAACCTCAATGGTTGCGCGGGCAGGGTAAGGGCTTTGGAAATACTGCTGCATGGTGGTGTTGACGACTGCAAAGTTTCCCAGATCAGTCAGGTAGATTGTGAGCTTGACGCAATCATCAAGATTGCCGCCGGCCTCCGCTGCTACAGCTGCCATGTTGTCAAGTACCCTTCTTGTCTGTGCTTCTATACCGCCGGGAACGATTTCCATGGTCACCGGATCAAGGGGTATCTGGCCGGACATAAATAACAGATTACCGGCTCTGACCGCTTGCGAGTAGGGACCGATGGCGGCCGGGGCGTGCGGGGTGGAAATAACATTTTTGCTGGCCATGTGGATTCCTGATTCGATGTAAGTAAATGCTCACTCTGGTGGTTGCCTCAGCAAAGCCTCGGGTGCGATGCTGCCTTTGATCGGTCTGGTAATTTTTTTGCTCTTCACCCGGGCGACTCGGGTCACCGGTTTGATCAAACGGATATGCTTCATGACGCGGGCAAGATGAATGCGGTTTCTGACAGTGAGCAACAAATTGACAATGCTGAAACGCGCATCGCGCTCGACGGTGCTGATGCGCTCGATGTTGGCTTCCTTGCTGGTAATTGCGGTCGCAAGTTTGGCAATAATACCGCGCTCATTTTCCAGTTCAACCCGGATCTCGACGGCAAATTCGCCCTCGACTTCCGGATCCCAGCGCACGGCTACAATCTTGTCTGTCTGACTGCGGATTTCCGCGATATTGTTGCAGCTGTCCGTGTGAATGACCATGCCGCGCCCGGAGCTGATATGGCCAACAATCGGATCACCCGGAATGGGGTAACAGCATTTGGCATAACTCATTACCATGCCTTCGGAGCCCCGAATGGCCAGGGAAATCTGCTTGGCTTCTTTTTTCGTCTTGGGCGTGGCAACAACGGGTTCTTCGGGCAATAGTTTCTGAGCCGCGATATGCGCCATGCGGTTACCCAGGCCAACATCACTGAGCAGATCATCCAGAGATTCCATCTTTAACTCTTCAAGCGCCGTATGGATGCGTTCGACAGAGAGTTTCTCCAGCTGTGTTCCGTGGCCGGCCAATATCTTGTTCAACAGGCGGCGACCCAGAGCAATGGACTCGGACTGCCGCTGGTTCTTCAGATAATGCCGGATATTGCTGCGGGCCTTGCCAGTCACCACAAAGCTGAGCCATGCCGGGTTGGGCTGAGCGCCAGGCGAGGTAATGATTTCCACGGTCTGGCCACTTTCCAGTGGCTCACTCAATGGTGCCAGACGTCGGCTGATCCGACAGGCCACACAGGAGTTGCCGACATCCGTATGCACTGCGTAAGCGAAGTCGACGGCGGTTGACCCTGCCGGCAGCTCCATGATGCGGCCCTTTGGTGTGAACACATAAATTTCGTCGGGGAACAGGTCAATTTTTACGTTTTCGATGAACTCAAGGGAGTTGCCGGCATTTTGCTGCATCTCCAGCAGGCCATTGACCCACTGACGGGCGCGAATGTGGGCATTACTGGGCGTGTCATCCGAGGATTTGTAAAGCCAGTGGGCGGCGATGCCGTTGTTGGCCATCGCTTCCATTTCTTCGGTGCGAATCTGGATTTCAATGGGTACCCCGTGCATGCCAAACAGTGTTGTGTGCAGGGACTGATAGCCGTTCGCCTTGGGAATTGCAATATAGTCCTTGAAACGGCCGGGAACGGGCTTGAAAAGGTTGTGAACAGCACCCAAAACGCGATAGCAGGTATCTACCGAGTCAACCACAATGCGAAAGGCATACACATCCATGATTTCGGAGAAGGATTTGCGTTTGGTGCGCATCTTTTCATAAATGCTGTACAGGTGTTTTTCCCGACCAATGGTGCGGCCGGGCAGACCTTCACGCGTAAGGCAGGCTTCAATAGCACTTTGCACCTGTTTGACAATTTCTTTGCGGTTGCCGCGGATTGCCTTGACCGCCGTTTCGATCCGGCGCGCACGCATGGGATACAGGGCCTGGAATCCAAGCTCTTCAAATTCGACCCGCACAGCATTCATGCCCAGCCGGTTGGCAATGGGGGCGTAAATGTCCAGGGTTTCCTTGGCGATCCGGCGGCGCTTTTCCGGACTCAGAACGTCCAGTGTGCGCATATTGTGAAGGCGGTCAGCCAGTTTCACCAGAATCACACGCAGATCACGCGCCATGGCCAGCGCCATTTTCTGGAAATTCTCCGCCTGAGCCTCGGCGTGGCTGCTGAAGGTAATCTTGTTAAGTTTGCTGACGCCGTCAACCATATCGGCGACGGTTTCACCGAACTGGCTCTTGACGGCGGATTTGCTGACACCGGTATCTTCAATCACATCGTGCAGCATGGCTGCCATCAGGCTCTGATGGTCCATGTGCATATCACTGAGAATGCCGGCGACCGCCAGCGGATGTGTGACGTAAGGTTCGCCGCTGCGACGAAATTGACCATCATGCGCCTGCTCTGCGTAAAAGTAGGCGCGGCGCACACTGTTCACCTGATCGGCGGCCAGGTAGCCTGAGAGGCTGCTGGCCAGAGAGTCGATTGTCGTAAATTCCACAAGCCGACTCATGGTCAGGTCACTCGTCTTCGTTAAGCGGCTCGTCTGCCTGACCGGCGTCCGGGTCAGCGACAATGGCACCCATCATGGCTGCAGTGGCGTCCAGTTCGGCCTCGGCGATTTCACGGACGGGTGCTGCCCTTGCAAACAGGATGCTGGAGTCAACAAATCCTTCGGCAATTTCACGCAGCGCAATCACGGTTGGTTTGTCATTGTCTTCGGGTACCATGGGGTCTTTGCCCCCGGTCTGCAGTTGGCGTGCGCGCTTGCTGGAGATCATCACCAGCTGGAATCGATTGTCCACTTTATCCAGACAATCTTCGACGGTAATTCGTGCCATAGTAATCAACCTGCTTCAACAATTTCAGGGGAACGTATTCAGAAAGACCGGATATGATACTGAATTAGTGCGCTAATTGCATGCTAATTCAGTGGTTCGGTTGCTATCAGGCGAGTAAATCCTGTAAAAGCCGTCCATTATTACGCTGCTGCTGTGTCTGCTCCAGTCGCACTGCCCGGAACACTGCACGCAGATCGTTCAGGGCGACTTCAAAATCATCGTTGATGATCAGGTAGTCAGCCTCTCCATAGTGGGAGATTTCGCTGCGAGCCTGCTGCATCCGTCCCTCGATGATAGCCTGGTCATCCTGGCCACGGGAGGTCAGGCGCTGCAGAAGAGTTTCCAGTGAAGGCGGCAGGATGAAGATGCTTTTGGTCGGGCTGACCTGCCTTTTGACCTGTTCGGCGCCCTGCCAGTCGATCTCCAGAATGACATCCTTGCCCAGGTCCAGCTGCGCCTGTACCCAGTCTCTGGATGTGCCATAGAGGTTGCCGAACACTTCCGCTGACTCAAGAAAAGCACCTTCAGCGCGCATGGCAGTGAAGCGGTCGCGGTCAACAAAATGATAATTGACTCCATTCTGTTCGCCGGGTCGGGGCGTGCGGGTTGTATGTGAGACGGACACACAGATGCGCGGGTCATTGTCTGCCAGCAGGGCATTGACCAGACTGGTTTTTCCGGCGCCGGAGGGGGCTGAAATGGTATACAGGGTGCCTTGGGCCATAGGTGATATTTTTGCCTGGTTGATCGGTTGCTGTTTCGAGCTGAACTATAGACAATCGACCGTTCAGTGTCCACCGGGCGTGTCGGGCGTATCGGTGGCTGCGCCTGTTATACTGGGCGGACCACCACAAATTCTGCAAAAAGGGATGCTTTATGTCCAATGAGCCCGTTCGTCTGACAGCCTATAGCCACGGAGCCGGCTGCGGTTGCAAGATTGCGCCGGCAGTGCTGGATCAGATTCTGGCGACACAACGTCAGTTTGTTGTTGATCCCGCGCTACTGGTAGGCAATAGTTCCAGGGATGACGCGGCAGCGTATGACATTGGCAATGGCCAGGTGATTCTCAGCACCACGGACTTTTTTATGCCCATTGCCGATGACCCATTTGATTTCGGCCGTATTGCGGCGACCAATGCTATCAGTGATATTTATGCCATGGGAGGCAGGCCGTTGATGGCAATTGCCATCCTGGGCTGGCCAGTCAGCAAACTCCCGGCAGAGATCGCCGGGCAGGTGGTGGACGGAGGCCGACAGGCATGTTCGGACGCCGGTATTGTGCTGGCGGGCGGGCACAGTATTGATTGTCCGGAACCGGTATTTGGACTGGCAGTGACCGGCATCGTCGCCAGAGAGCACCTCAAACAGAACAACACGGCCGTTGAAGACTGTTTGCTGTATCTGACCAAGCCGCTTGGCGTTGGCGTGCTGACAACAGCGCAGAAACAAAACAGACTGGCGGCAGAGCATGAGTTTCTGGCTCGTGATGTGATGTGCCAGCTGAACAGGCCGGGACTGGCAATCGCACAATTGCCTGGTGTCACTGCGATGACGGATGTCACGGGATTCGGCTTAATGGGACACCTGGTAGAAATGTGCGAGGGCAGTGGTCTGGATGCCGAACTGGACATCGACGCTGTCCCTGTGCTCCCGCCGGTGCGGGACTATATACGCCAGGGCTGTGTACCAGGTGGCACGGGCAGAAACTTCTCCAGCTACGGTCACAAACTGGCCGACATGACAGAAGAACAGCAGGCCCTGTTGTGCGACCCACAGACCAGTGGTGGATTACTGATAGCGGTGACTCCTGACGCTGCAGATGCGCTTGAACAGACACTGCAGGAACAGGAAATCCCGCAGGCCCTGATCAGACCGATTGGCAGATTAAGCAGGACCAGGGGGGAGGCAGTCCGTGTCCGCTTTCGCTGAGCATCGATCGGACAGCGACGACTATCTGTCGCTGTTTCTCAACGATGTACCGCTGATAGACACCCGGGCGCCCGTTGAATTTGCCCGAGGTGCGTTTCCCAATGCTGTCAATCTGCCACTAATGACTGATGAGGAACGAGCAGCAGTCGGCACCTGTTATAAGGAACAGGGCCAGCAGGCTGCGTTGGCGCTGGGCCATTCACTGGTCAACGGTGATACCAAAGCACAACGGGTAGATACCTGGATGCAATATGCCTGTCAGCACCCTGAAGGTTATTTGTACTGTTTTCGTGGTGGTCTGCGCTCGCAAATCTGCCAGCAATGGCTGCATGAAGCGGGACTGGACTACCCCCGGGTGACGGGTGGTTACAAAGCCATGCGCAACTTCCTGCTGCAACAGTTGGAGCGGATGTGTCGGGATAAGGCCATGCTGATACTGGCGGGTCACACCGGCGCGGCAAAAACAGATGTACTTCAGGGTATTAACGGCGCAATAGATCTGGAAGGCATGGCCAATCATCGTGGCAGCGCGTTTGGTCGGCGGGCGAGTCCGCAACCGGCGCAAATCAATTTCGAGAACGCTGTCATTATCACCATGCTGAAAATGTGCCATCAGGCACCTGACAGACCATTGATTCTGGAAGATGAAAGCCGGCTTATCGGTCGTTGTGCATTGCCACCGGTACTGCGAGAAGCCATGGCTCGCGCACCGGTTGTGTTGCTTGAAAGCAGTCTTGATGACCGCACAGAGCATTCCTATCTGAACTACATTCTGCGCAAATCGGCTGAGTGGGAAGAACAGGCCGGTGAAGGGAAAGGGTTTGCACTGTTTATCGAAGATCTGCGCGAATCCCTGTTCCGGGTCCGAAAACGACTGGGCGGCGAACGCTACATGCTGGTGAGTGAACAAATGGAGCAGGCCATCGCGGCGCATGAGGCAGGCAATCCGGATTCACATCGTGGCTGGATCCGTATGCTGCTGAAGGATTACTACGATCCGATGTATGACTATCAGTGGCAAAAGCATCGTGATCGGGTGGTGTTTAGTGGCAATCGTTCCAGTGTTAAGGAGTTTCTGGTCTATGGTACCCACTAGCCCCGACTCACAGGATGCGCGCGACCACAGCGCCATCAGTGTATTCCTGATTTTTCTGAGATTGGGACTGACTTCCTTTGGCGGTCCGGTTGCTCATCTGGGATATTTCCGCGAAGAATTCGTAAGTCGGCGACGCTGGCTCAGCGAACACAGTTATGCCGATCTGGTGGCGCTCTGTCAGTTTCTTCCCGGGCCGGCGAGCAGTCAGGTGGGGTTGGCGCTGGGTTTGTCCCGGGCCGGTTACCGGGGCGCATTGGCCGCCTGGCTGGGGTTCACCGCGCCGTCTGCCATCGTGCTGATTCTGTTTGCAACGGGAATCGGGGTTTATGCAGAAAGTATAAATGCCGGGCTGCTGACCGGACTCAAGGTTGCGGCGGTGGCGGTGGTCGCGCAGGCTGTATGGGGCATGGCGCAAAACCTGTGTCCCGATCGTCCACGCGTCACGTTGATGGCGGTGGCTGCCTGTCTGATGTTGTTTAGTCCGACCGCCTGGGGTCAGGTGGCAGTTATTGCCGGTGCCGGGATCATCGGACTGATTCTTTTTACACCAATGTCACGGGAAACCGATCGTGAATCATGGCATGTACCGGTCGGTCGCCGTGCCGGGGCATGCTGGTTAAGTCTGTTTTTTATCCTGCTGGCTGCGCTTCCGTTGCTGGCCGCTGCATTTCCGGCGCAAGGTCTGGCCGTGTTTGACGCGTTCTATCGCGCCGGTTCGCTGGTGTTTGGTGGGGGGCATGTTGTCTTGCCTCTGCTGCAGGCCGAAGTGGTGCCGACAGGCTGGGTGAGCGAAGACGTATTCCTGGCCGGTTATGGTGCCACACAGGCAGTGCCGGGGCCGTTGTTCACCTTTGCGGCATTTCTGGGCGCGGCCATGAATCAGGCGCCTGCGGCCTGGCTTGGTGGCCTGATCTGTCTGCTGGCGATATTTCTGCCTTCGTTTTTGTTGATTGCAGGTGCACTTCCCTTCTGGGAGCAGTTGCGGCGCAATTTGCGCATGCAGGCGGCACTGATGGGCATCAATGCCGCCGTCGCAGGGCTGCTGCTGGCGGCACTGTATGACCCGGTATGGACCAGCGCCATCAATGGTGCAAAGGATTTTGCACTGGCCCTGGCAGCGCTGGTGGCGCTCAATTTCTGGCGTGTGCCAGCCTGGGCGGTGGTGCTGGCGTGCGCGGCAGCAGGCTGGCTGCTGGCACTGATCTGACGCCGCCGAATTCTGCCCGGCTCAGATCAGCTTAATCCAGTGCAGTGCAGTACAGCCCTACCCGGTTCAGTCCAGAGGCAAAAAGCCCAGCGCATTGTTGTTGTTCATCGGAATCACGATCTGATTCTGTATCGAGTCATAACAGATGGACGCGGCGCTGGGGATGCCCACCGCAATGACCTCTGCTTCCTCACCCGGGACAATCTTCGAAATGCTGCCAAAGCGCACACTGCTGACATACTTGGTGCCGTCTTCGGTGATAATGACACCATCGTTGCCACTTTCTGCAGCATACTCGGTGTTGATCAGTTCACCATCGGTGTTGAATGTCATGACGTGATTGTTGCCGATATTGATCACAACAATGTTGCCATCGTTGTCCATGGCAACTCCATTGGGTGCCATCAATGGCGCGCCGTCGATAAACACTGACGCCTGCCCGGTGGCGGTCACTTTGTAGACGCGTTGCGGATCGCGGGTGTTGGAGGCGTAGATGGTGCCATCGGCAGCCACCGCTATGCCGTTCAGGCCGGTCGCGCCTGCGTCAGCGACAGAATAGGCAGCCATGGGTTGTCCACTGGCCAGATCGAACAGCCGGACGTGATCCATGTCAGCCACATACAGAGTGCCGTTGCGCACCGCGCTGCCCAGCGGATGGTTTAGTTCGAGTCCGTTGCGTGTATTGCCTATCCACTTTGCGGTGTGAACACTGCCATCCGGGTTGATCAGTGAGACGTAACCGTCGTTTTCCTGCATGTCCTGACTTACACCTGCGTTCATCGCCAGAATCAGATTACGCTGCGGATCGAAGGTGCAGCTTTCAGCAAACCGGAAACTGCCAAACACTTTGACATTGGATGACATCGGCGTGGCAACGCCGGCCTCATTGACGGTGCCCAGCGGTTCACCGGCACTGAATGAACCGGTTTGAGCGAATACGGACGTGCTGAGTGCAAAGGCAACAGCCCCGGCCAGCCATAAGGTTTTCATAAGCGTTTCTCCTGAAACTTAACAACTTGTATACTGCTTCGACTTTTTGGCCCAACAGCAGTTTACAAGAATCTGCGCGCTTCCACACAGGTGTTCACGCTATTACTACGCAATTCATCGTATCGGTATTTCTTTTCGCCCTGACTGCCGCGATTACACCCGGCCCCAACAATGTGATGTTGATGAGTTCCGGTGTCAATTTTGGTATCCGCCGCAGTGTCCCGCTACTGCTGGGTGTGTGCATAGGGTTTCCGGCCATGTTTCTGGGCATTGGTCTGGGGCTGGGGGCGGTCTTCCAGCGCTATCCGCAAATTCATGGTTACATTACAGTTATCGGTGTTGTTTATCTGCTCTACCTGGCCTGGCGAATTGCCCGAAGCGGTGAACCCGAAAAAGCAAAAAATATCAAACCGATCACGTTTATCCAGTCTGCGGCATTTCAGTGGGTCAATCCAAAAGCGTGGGTGATGGCAACCGGTGCGATTGCGGCATTCACGACTGCAGAAGGCGAGATCAATCAGCAGGTGCTGAATATTGCCGCGATTTTTGTTACTGCATCGGTGCCCAGTGCGCTGACCTGGCTGATGTTTGGTGTTGGTCTGCAACAGTTGCTGGCAGATCCTGTGTGGCTGCGCCGGTTCAATTATCTGATGGCCGGTTTGCTGGTTCTTTCCATGCTGCCGGTGATTCTGGATTTGTTGAGCTAGGTGCCGACCCGTGCCACCCCGGCGCAGATGCCGCGGGATGGCACGTCAGCGTCATTGATTGATCAGTGAGACGGGAATCCGTCCGGCAACAGACGCGGCACAAATTTGGTCATGCCTTGTACCGGGCCTACTTCACCTGCATAGATATTGCCGTTACGGTCTACCGTAACACCTTCGCCCATGGCGCCGATGCCGCCCATGCCGGTGGGACGGGCAGAATTATGCTCGGGAATGTAGAACCAGACATCGCCTGTTCTGGCACTGCCGATACGCATGCCCTTGCGCCAGCCGGGGTTGTAGTTTTCATCCGATTCGGAGTCGATGGCATACAGCACATCGTTATCGTCAATGAACAGGCCACTGATACGGCTGAACTGATACCAGGTGTCCAGATGGTTGCCATCCTGGTCAAATATCTGGATGCGACGGTTGCCGCGGTCAGCTACAAACAGCCGGCCCTGTGAGTCCATGGCCAGTGCATGTGGCGAGCGCAATTCACCAGTGCCGTAACCCCAGCTGCCCCAGCTTTTAACAAACGTGCCATCCGGTGCAAATTTGGAGATGCGGCTCATTGCGGTCGGGCCAGACTCGTCCATGAACTGGGCACTGTGGGTCTCGGACACAAAAATATGCCCGTCCGGTGCCACGATGACATCATTGGGTTCGGTGAAATGAGTGGGCGGGTTGCCGGCCTGTCCGGGCGTACCCAAAACCATGAGCACTTCACCTTCCGGGCTGAACTTGACGACCTGATGACCGCCAAAGGCGTTGGGATTTTCTGCCAGTTCCTGGGCATTGGCTGAGCGTGCGTCAGCTACCCAGATATTGCCTTCATGGTCCACCGTCATGCCATGTGGCCAAAGAATTTTGCCCGCGCCAAAGCTCTGTACAACATTGCCCTGGGGGTCGAGTTTTACAATCGGATCAACATTGGAGAGTGCGCATGAGTTGGCGCCGCAACGATCACCGGCCCAGATGTGCACGCCGTCGATATCCACGTGGACTGCGCTGACCGAGCCCCAGTTGCGGCCATCAGGCAATGTGCCCCAGTCGCGCATGGTTTCGTAGGGATTCGGCAGATTATTGATGGGTGTTACATCGGCATGTTCGGCGGGGCCGGTGGCGCCACGCTGGGCCAGCGCTGCCGTTGATGCCAGGGTCAGCATGGAGCTGAGCAGCATTCCTGTCAGCAGGAT
Organism: uncultured Pseudohongiella sp.; assembly: GCA_963974875.1. Taxonomy (GTDB): domain Bacteria; phylum Pseudomonadota; class Gammaproteobacteria; order Pseudomonadales; family Pseudohongiellaceae; genus Pseudohongiella. Next base: position 379,510 of record CAXBER010000001.1, read on the forward strand.
TTTTTTGTTCATGATGATATTCTCTCCTTTTTGGTTCGGCGATGCAGCCTGGATTGTGGCTGCAGTGCGGTTGATCCGGCTGAGGGTGCCAGCACGGTTATAATCCGGTGAGCAGAAAATGTACTGTAAGCAATCACTTGTCAAGATAAACCGGTCGTGGATGGCCGGTTTTTGCTGGCGCACAAGCGGGCACTGGAAATTGTGATAATCGCCACCATATCCATGATCAGCTACTAATCGGAGGTAACCCCTGTGTCAGAATCCATTCTCACGTTGGCTTGCCCGCATTGCGGGCGCAAGAACCGTCTGCCAGCCAGCCGCCTGGCAGACGCCGGTAAATGTGGTGCCTGCAAATCATCCCTGTTTGAAGCACGGCCAGTCTCACTGACATCCGCCAATTTTGCCGCTCACAGTCAGGCGGACCTGCCGTTGGTGGTTGATTTCTGGGCTCCCTGGTGTGGGCCGTGCCGGCAATTCGCCCCGGTATTTGAGCAGGCCGCCGCCAGCCTGGAGCCACGCGCCCGACTCGGTAAAGTGAATACGGAAGAGGAGCCGCAACTGGCGAGTCAATTTGCCATTCGCAGCATACCAACGCTGATGATATTCAGGAGCGGTCGTGAAGTTGCCCGACTTTCGGGAGCATTGCCGCCGGAGCAGTTCAGGCAGTGGGTAAGCCAGCACCTTTAGGTGCTGGCGTATAACCCGGAGCAGATCAAAGCGCGGTTTCAAATATTGCCAGCATGCGTCCCCATGCCCGCTCAGCCTGCGCCTGGTGATAGACCGCTGAGTCGATTACACACCAGCCATGCATGGCCCCCTCATAAACTTCAATTTCGGCAGGGACGTCTGCCGCTGCAAATGCCTGCCGGAGTATGTCCTTGTTGCCGGGGTCGCGCTCGTCATCATTGGCGGCGACTGCGATCAGCATGTGGGCGTCCATGTCGGGAATTCCAAGATGCGGGCTGTCTGCGTTGTCAGTCGCCAGGCCTCCGCCATGAAAGGAGCCACCGGCACCAATCCGATCAGGAAGCGCCGCCGCCGTGCGCATGACGATGGGGCCGCCCATGCAATAGCCCATAGTGCCAATCTTGCGATTGGTATCCACAGATGCCTGCCGGTCCAGCCAGGCAACAAAAGTGCGAGCGTCAGTCACGTGGGTGCGGGCGTTGAGTGCGCCGGCCATGGGCATAACCACACTGCGGATGGCAGGATCCTGAAAGCTGGCGCCTTCGGGAACCACGGGTGAGGGTGCACTGCGATAGAAAGGGTTGACGACCAGGACCGAATAACCGGACTGCGCCAGACGCTTGCCCATTTCACGAAAGGCGGGACGCAGTCCCAGAATATCAGGCCACATGAGCACGGCTGGATGACGACCGGAGACAGGATGCACAAAATAGCAGTCGGCTGTGCCGTCAGGGGTCTGGATGGTGACGTCCATTTCCATGACATCCTGCGCGTTGGCAACCGGCGGCAACATCATGGCGATGGCTGCACCGGCTGAGAGTTTGCCAAACTGACGGCGGGAGATCTGGCCTGACTTTCGCAAAAACTCTAAATCATCCTCAAGGGTATGCTGGTCACACATGGTTATTCTCCTGATTGTTATGTGGCTGGCGCCGGAACCGTGGAACTTCCACTGCATCGTAATCCAAAGCCCGTCGCAGCGCAAAAGGCGTTCAACACACAGGTGCGCTTGACTGGCAACCACGGCGCAGCCATAGTTATTGTTCCCGGATTGACGACATTGGAGTCTACGTTATGAAAAAGCTGTTGATTGGTATTTTGTTGCTGCTGGTTGTGGTCGGTGGCGCATTGTTTTTTGTTGCCAGCAATCTGGACGGAATCGTCAAGCGGGCAATCGAGACGGCCGGCACCGATGTGCTGGGGACGCCGGTACGGGTGGATTCTGTGAGTATCGATCTGACAGGCGGTTCTGCAACGCTTTCCGGATTCAGCATCAGCAACCCGGCCGGCTTCAGTAATCAGGACATGGTCCGCTTTGATGAGTTGAGCATGGCAATTGATATCCGCAGCCTGACTTCAGATGTCATCAGGATCAACAGCATCCGCTCCGTAAATCCTTACGTTCTGTATGAGATGCAGGGGCTGCGCGGCAACCTGAATGCAGTGCTGGATCGATTCCCGGCCCAGACGGCACCACCGGCCGAACCCACAGGGCCCGAACCGGTCATTGGTATCAATGAAATTACCATCAATGGCATTCAGGGTTCACTGCAATCGGACCAGTTGGCGCGACCCGTTGATGTGAACCTGGGTAATGTCGCAATACCGGCGGTGGAGGGCACGCCCGAGCAACTGGCCCGGCAGATCGCCCGCCCGCTGCTTACCCAGTTGGCGCGCAATGCAGCAAATGCCATGACCTCTGCCACAGCGGCAGCTGTGGAAGCAGAATTGCGTCAGCGTGCCGACGAGGCTACCGAACAATTGCGTTCGGAAGCGGAGGAATCTGTGCAGAACGCGGTGCAGGGACTCAGGGACAGGTTGCAGTTGTAGTTGTAGTTGTGAAAGTTGTGAAAGTTGTGAAAGTTGTGAAAGATGCAAGCGTCCGGATGAACTCAGCTTCCCCGTGGTTTCGCCCGGGCGGTTGCCTGGGCCTGCAGGGGATTCTCCGGCCACGGGTGTCTGGGGTAGCGCCCGCGCAAATCCTTGCGTACCTCAAAGTAACTGCTGGCCCAGAAGCCGGCCAGATCGCGAGTCACCTGAACCGGCCTGCGTGCGGGTGACAGCAGCTGGATCAGCAGAGGCACCTTGCCATTGACCAGGCACGGCGTAGTTGTCTGACCAAACATTTCCTGCAGTTTGACCGCCAGCACTGGCTCATCGGTGCTGTAGTCAATCCGGATATTCGATCCGCTTGGGACCTTGATGTGTGAGGGAGCCAGCGCGTCCAGCTGGCGCTGTAATTGCCAGTCCAGGTGTTGAAAGAACAGCTGACCAAGCGGGAGCCGATCGATTTGATCCAGGCGATGCAATCCGTCCAGATGGGGTGCCAGCCAGGTATCAGCCGAATCAAGCAGATCCATATCGCTGACAGCTGGCCAGGGGCTGCCCAAAACGTTGTGCAGTAGCCGGAGCCGCCCCAGCAACTGAAGATCTGCGTCATCAAGTGTCAACCGGCCGCGTGTGCGGAGAGCCAGCAGCAACGCCTGTTTGATTTCCGTGGGCGGCAAGGCCTTCAATGGGCTGCCGGATGCCCGGCGAGCAAAAACCAGATGATTATCACCCAGAACAAAGCGGCGGCTCTCCTCTGCCACCAGCTTGTCGTTTCTGTCATCCCAGTAAGCGTGTGTCTGCCAGTCTGCCGTGGCGGGATATGCTTGCTGAAGTACTTCCTCCGGCAGACAAACGGCGCTGAAAATACGCGAGCTGCCGGCCCTGCCATCCAGTTCGACGGCTATAATGAGTGGTGCCTTGGCCAGTCTGTGATCAGCAGGCAGCGCTGCCTGACCGCCAGACAGCAATTTGAATTGGCCGCCGGACTGATTTACCGCTACCCGGTCGGGCCACGCCGAAAGCAGCAGCCGGGCCAGACTCACTGCGTCAATACGGGCGCTATCAGAATTCAGCGGGCAGCACAGTTTTTGTGACCATTGACGGGCTGCTTGCCTCCAGCGTCGTGACGTACCCTGACTTCTTGCGTCAGGCAGCAGGTGGAGCGAATCCAGCACATCGATATGCTGACTGCCGGTCTGCTCTTCCAGCCAGGCGACCAGCCAGCAGGCAAGGCTGCAAAGCTCTGCATTACCTGAATTGCTGGCGGTATCGAGCAATCGGGCCAGTCGGGGGTGAGTCGGCCACACAGCGCAACGGTGCCCCTGGGCGGATAGCTGGCCATCATTTTGTGACTGCAAGAGCGACAGATCTCTTAAAAGCTGGCGACCGCTGGCAATGGCCGCAGCTGGTGGCGGTGTTACCCAGCGCAGTGACGCCGGTGATGTGACTCCCCAGCGTGCCAGTTCAAAGACCAGTGCGCTCAGATCCGATTGCATTATTTCTGCTTCGCGATGCGGGGCCAGCGGTGTTTCCTCCGACCAGAGACGGTAACAGAATCCGGTGGCTTCGCGGCCCGCCCGCCCGCGCCGCTGATCCGCGCTGGCCCGGTTTACCAGTCGCGTTTCAAGGCGGGTCAGCCCGTTGCGTGGTTGATAGACGGGCGTGCGCTCACGCCCGCTGTCGACAACAATACGGACTCCCGGAACGGTGAGGCTGGATTCGGCAATTGACGTGGACAGAATAACCCGCCGCTTGTCCGTCGGTGCAGGTTTCAGGACAGCCTGCTGTTGTGCCAGCGACAGCTGTCCATGCAATGGACAAATATCAATGGAGTCCGGCAGCGATTGAGCCAGTGCCTGCTGGACGCGGCGGATTTCCCGCTGACCGGGCAAAAAAACCAGCACATGTCCTTCATGTTGCAACAGCGCCTCACGGATCACTGTCACCTGATGCTGTTCCGGAGGTTCGCGTAATGGCGTGGCGCGATAAAAGGTAGCCACGGGCCAGGTCCGGCCCGGACAGTCAATGACGGGAGTATCCGGGGCAAGTACTTCGAGCAGCGCATCGGTGTCCAGCGTGGCGGACATGATCAGGATCTTCAGGTCCTCACGCAGGCCGCTCTGTGCATCCAGCGCGAGTGCAAGGCTCAGGTCGGCGTCCAGGCTGCGCTCGTGGAATTCATCAAAGATCAGACCAGCCACACCTGGCAACGATGGATCGTCCTGCAGCATACGGGTCAGAATGCCCTGCGTAAGCACTTCCACGCGCGTGTTTTTGCCTGTCCGGCTTTCTCCTCTGACGCGATAACCAATCGTCTCGCCAACGTTCTCGTTCAATTGTTCAGCCATATAAGCCGCAGCCAGGCGGGCAGCGACCCGGCGCGGCTCCAACAACAGCCACCGCAGCCCCGGCGACGTATCCTGCAACAACGCCAGTGGTACCCGTGTGGTTTTGCCGGCGCCCGGCTGGGCAACCAGCAGGCAGTGGGCGTGCTGACTCATCGCCTGGCGAAGTCGGGGCAGAATACTGTCGACAGGCAGCGTCGTCATGCTTAAAAACCGAATCCCTGACCGGCACCTAGCAGTGTAGCGACACCCAGCGCAAAAAAGACCGCGGCTGCAATCAGATGAATCAACTTTACCGGCAGCCTGTGTGCAAACCGGTCTCCCAGATAAATGGCTGGTACGTTCGCAATCATCATGCCCAGTGTGGTGCCCACGACCACGGCGATCAATGATTGATACTGGGCCGCCAGGGCAACTGTGGCGATCTGGGTTTTATCACCCATTTCCGCCAGGAAAAACGTGATCAAGGTAGTGCCGAAGACTCCGAATCGGGTGCGTGTTGCATCGGCGTCGTCAAGTTTGTCGGGCACCATGATCCAGACCGCCATGGCAATAAAAGAGACACCGAGCACCCAGCGCAGCGCCTGGGGTTCCATCAATGCAGTCAGCCAGGTGCCAATCAATCCGGCGAAAGCGTGGTTGGCAATGGTTGCAACCAGTATGCCCAGAATAATAGGACCCGGTTTGCGATACCGGGCTGCGAGCAGAAAGGCCAGCAGCTGGGTGCGATCGCCTATTTCAGCGAGTGCAACCAGGCCGGTTGAGACAAATAGTGCTTCCATCAGTGTTCAGGTTCTCAGTATATCGGTGGGATCATGAGTTGTTGTTTCGCGCTGCCGCAAACGCAATAAACCAGTCAATCGATTCCGGATTGGACATGGAGTCGCGGTTGACCGCTTTTTGTACATCCATTCCGAGTAAAATCTTTTTCACCGGAATCTCCAGCTTTTTGCCAGACAGCGTGCGCGGCACTGAAGGGATGGCGAATACTCCGTCTGGCACATGCCGTGCGGAGAGTTCACTGCGAATGGAGTTGCACAGCTTTGTACGCAACCCGGCAGATACCCCTGTGGCATCAGCGCTGGCCGCCACGCCATGACGTGATGCCTGACCTGCAACGCTGCCGTCGGGAGCCGGCCCACGGGGGTTGGCCTCAATGATAAATGTCGGGTCACGCACTACAATGAACAGTGCCATGTAAGATTCTTTCTGCAGGTACTCAAGATCAACAACCAGCGCATCCAGTACTTCGTCAAACTCCTCTACAACCCGATATATTTCACTGGTGCCCATTCGAATACCGTGACGATTGATGGTCGAGTCGGAGCGGCCATAAATGATGCCGGTAATCGATTCGGGTCGCTGGATCAGGCGCAACCAGTCACCGTGACACCAGACGCCGGGGTAGGTTTCAAAATAGCTGCCAAAGTAACGTGAACCATCATCGTCACCCCAGAAAAACAGGGGCATGGAAGGCATCGGCTGGGTGACAACAAGTTCGCCAACCTCATCGATGACTGATTGACCGTCATCATTGAAAGCATGGGTTGCAACGCCCAGTTCACGGCACTGCATCTCGCCAGCGTACACTGGCAGAATGGAACATGTAGTCAGGAAACAGGCGCCTGGATCGGTGCCGCCGGAAATGCAGCCCAGCCGGACATCGCGTTTGACATGCGAGTAGACCCACCGGTAGCCTTCTTCCGATAGCGGTGAACCGGTGCAGCCAACCGAACGCAAGGCTGCCAGATCGAACTCTTTGGCCGGATTGATGCCATCTTTTATGCACAGGGCGATATAGGCCGGACTGGTGCCAAATGATGTCGCACGTTCCTGCTCGGCAAAACGCCAGAGCGTACTGATATCCGGATAGGCAGGATTGCCATCGAACAACAGGATCGTAACGCCGTTAATCAGACCATTCACGGTGGAGTTCCACATGATCCAGTTGGTGGAAGAGAACCAGAAGGCGCGATCGCCGGGTTTGGCGTCTGCGTGCAGCAAACCTGCTTTGAAGGTCTGAATGACCACACCACCGTGGCCATGCACGATGGGTTTGGGCATGCCGGTGGTGCCGGAGGAGTAGACTATCCACAAGGGGTGGGAAAACGGCAGCGGCGTAAATACCGGGTCCTGACTATCAGCCACAGCGTCAACATAGGACACTAGCGCGACGTCTCGCTGATCAGGCGCCAGGGTCAATGCAGCGTCAGCGTTCAGGTAGGGTAAAAAGATCACCGCTTCCAGTGAGGGAAGTTGCTCAACGAGTTTTGCTACAATTTCACGACGGTCAAATTCCCGACCACCGTAACGATAACCATCCACGGCAAACAGCACCCGGGGCGCAATCTGCCTGAACCTGTCCAGCACACCTACGGCACCCATGTCAGGTGCCGTGCATGACCATATGCCGCCCAGGCTGGTCACCGCCAGCATGGCGGCTACTGTTTCCGGGATATTGGGCATGTAGGCAACAGCGCGATCTCCGGTTTGCAGGCCCAGAGATCTCAATGTTGCTGACAGCGACCCAACCTGCTGGCGCAGATCCTCCCAGGATACTTCGGTTCGTCCGCGTGTCTCTGACCGGGCTATGATTGCCGGCAGTGCGCGGCGCTCAGGATCGATACCGTGGGCAAGGGCGTGTTCAGCATAATTGAGCGTGGCACCTTCAAACCAGCGTGCTCCCGGCATTTTGCGTTCAGCCAGCACCTGCTGGTAGGGGCTGTGCGCCATGACTCCACCAAATTGCCAGATACTCTCCCAGAACTGTTCAATGTCCGTCGTCGACCATTCCCAAAGTTCATCGTAGCTGCCAAAGTACAGGCTCCGTGTCTCTTTTAGCCATGCACGATAGCGGGTGATGCCCGCATCACGAATACGTTCATCTGAGGGGCGCCACAAGACGTCGCCGGTAGTCATGATTGTTCGTTGAACATGGCAATACGGCCGCCATCAACAACCAGATCCTGGCAATTGATATAACTGCCTTCGTCGCTGGCCAGGAACAGTGCGGTGTAAGCAATATCCTCAGGCAGTCCGGAGCGCGGTGTTGGCGTAGCGTTGGCCAGATTACCCTGCAATTTTGCCATTTTTTGCGCGTTTTCAGCATCGCTGAGACCCTGGGCACGCGCCGAGCCGCCCCAGAATATCGGTGTGGCTATGGCCCCGGGAGAAATGGCATTGACGCGGATATTGAAGGGGCCCAGCTCCACACCGGCCAGTCGTGTCAGGTGCGAGACTGCGGCTTTTGCGCCAGAGTACAGGTAGCCGCCCTGTTTTATCCGGTGTGCAGCAATGCTGGCGTTGTTAATAATGCTGCCACCACCGCCGTCTTTCATGACCCGGGCCGCATGCTTCATGCCGAAAACCACGCTGCCTACCAGCAGGCGCATCACCCGGTCAAATTCCTCCTCGGTGACCGTTTCCACGCTGCTGCGTTCACCGGCACCGGCGTTGTTAAACAGGCAATCCAGTCGTCCGAAGTGCGCCACACCGGCATCAATCAGGTCTGACATCTCCTGATCATGGATGATGTTGACCGGATGAAAGATGAATCGGTCGCCATATTTGGCCTTGAGTTCCTGTGCCAGGGCGTCCCCCCGCTCCACATTGCGCCCGGCTATCACCAGGCTGGCGCCCTGTGAGGCGAAAATTCGCGCTGTGGCTTCGCCAATACCACTGGTGGCGCCGGTGATAATGGCAACCTTGTCTTGTAAGCGTCCGCTCATCGGTTGATTCCCCTGGTGTAGTTTTTGTTATCAGGCAGTGCCATGGCCCGCCATGCCGGGCAAAGCATAAATCAGGCTGGCTTGTGGTTCCAGTCGGATATCGACGTCAGCTTGCAGGCGTCGTTGTTGCCGTGGTCAGAGTGGCCGACAGAAGTGGGGCAATAATCTGGTTTTCGATCAGATCATACAGCTGACCAAGATGCCCGCGACGGGAAGGATCAGGCGTACTGTCCGAAGTGGCCACGATCACCATGTCGAACTCCGGCAGCACAAAGATCAGCTGGCCGCCATAACCCCAGGCCATTGGCACCTGCAAACCGGCCATATCCCTGAGCCACCAGCCATAACCATAAAAGCGGCCTTCGCCGCGTGGTGATGTGGCTCTGGCCATCAGTGAATCGGCAACCCAGTCGGCGGAGATCAGCTGTGTGTCATTGTGTATGCCGCCATTGAGGTAGAGTCTGCCAAAAGCAAGCATGTGGCGTGGTGTCATTTCCATATCATTGCCGCCGAAATAGACCCCCTTGGGATCGCGGCTCCAGTAGGCGAGGCGGAATCCCAGCGGGGAGGCCAGATACTGCTGGGCAAATTCCCGGGTATTCATGCCGGTGGCCCGCGCAATGATCGCGGAGAGGATATGCGTGCTACCGGTACTGTAGATCATCAGCGTGCCTGGTGCGGCAACAGATGGCATTCGCAGCGCGGACTCTACCCAGTCGTCACTGATAACCCAGCGGCCATAGTTGCGACCACTGGTGCTGGCGAGACCCGCCTGCATGGTTAACAGATTTCCGACAGTGATCGCATTGACTGTTGCTGCCAGGTCGGTCTGGCGATATTCCGGAAAAAAGTCCGCTATCGGCTGATCCACACCTTCGATGAAGCCTTGGTCGATAGCAATACCGACCAATGCAGAGATAACGCTTTTGGAGGCGGACTTGAGATTGGCGGGCTGGTTTGCCGAACGCCCGGCATAGTACTGCTCAAAGGCAATCTCACCGCCCTGACTGATGATCAGGCTTTGCAGACGGGGCAGGCGGGCAGCGGCTGCCTGCAGGCGGTCAGGGTTGATAGCCGTAGCGCTCTGTGCTGCCAATGAGGTAGACGTCAGGGGGATTGATGACAGGGCGGTTGATGGCAGCGTGAGTGATAGCACGGTCACTGACAGCACGGTCAGAGACTGTAAAACAATTGGCAGATGTCTGATCAGGTGAAACAAGCCGAGTTCCCCGACGATAAAAATCCGGAATGTGAATCTTTTGCGAGCATACGTCATACGTGGCAGGTCGGCAATTGGTTCTGCCCGTGCTTCAGGGTGCAGAACATGGCCGGATCGGCTATCATCCGTCCCATCACTGCGCGACGGACAGCAGGTCGCACGCCAGCCAGAGCAACCCAAATACATGCGATTAGACAAATTTCTCAGTCACTCAACCGGTATGTCCCGTGTTGATGTGCGCAGACTGATCAAAGCCAAACGTGTCAGTGTGGATGATGTAATCAGGACTAAATCAGATTTTGCTGTACAGGAAGACGCCAGGGTATGTCTGGGCGACGAGGTACTCAAACTCCAGGGCCCAAGATACATCATGCTCTACAAACCAGCCGGTTATGTCTGTGCCACCACCGATAGCGATTACCCGACAGTTCTGGATCTGCTGCAGGAGGATAGCCAAAAGCTTTCCATTGCCGGTCGGCTGGACAAGGACACCACCGGTCTGGTGCTGATCAGTGACGATGGAGCCTGGGTTCACCGGATCATCTCTCCCGCACATGAATGCGTGAAGGTTTACCATGCTGAGCTTGATGCAGAAATTGATGACGAGATCATAAGGCGCTTTGCCGAGGGCATGCTGTTGCGCAGCGAAATAAAAAATACTCTCCCCGCGGACCTGCGTGCGCTTTCAGACAAGCGTGTGGAAGTGCGAATTTCAGAAGGTAAATACCATCAGGTGAAGCGCATGTTTGCGGCCTGCGGCCGTCATGTTGAGCAGTTGCACAGAGTTCAGATTGGTGTCGTTGAGCTAGACCCGGGAATGGTGCCGGGAGACTACCGGCATCTGAGTGAGTCGGAGATTGCAGGCATGGCGAAGTGAGAGATCAATTACTGGAACTGACCCTGTCAGCGTTGCTGCCTGCGGGCGCCGATGCTGGCAATGTGCTGTGGGTTGTTGATGAAAATCTTTCTCCCGAACTGATGTTGAATGTCCGGCCATTTGCCGGATTGACGGTGATGACCAATCGTTTTGACGTACAGCAAAAATTTGCTGCTCAGGGATTTACTGTATTACTTTCCGACTTTGATTTCACGGATATCGGACAGTTCGACCGGATTGTCTATCGCGTATCAAAAGAAAAACTGCTGGCGCACCATTGCATCAATCAGTCACTAAGACATGTGGCCAGGGATGGACAGTTCATAATCACCGGAAACAAGCAGGACGGGATAAAATCCATTGTAAAGAATACATCGGATGCCTATCGGCTGAACTCCCGGGCAAAGAAACATGGCAGCAGCTACAGCGCAACGTTTTTTCGTCCCTCGGACGACGTGCTGGCTAACACCTGGCTGCCTGACGAAGACTACGGGCATTTGCGACTGGTCAGTCATCAGGATATCGACTTCTATTCCAAACCCGGCGTGTTTGGCTGGGAGAAAGTTGATCGTGGCAGTCAGTTGCTGGTGTCTGTGCTGACTGATGTCTGTAAGTACATCAAGTCGGTTGACAGTGTGATCGATATTGGTTGCGGTTGGGGATATCTTATGATGTCAACTCAATCGATGAATGTCGCAAGGTGCGTGGCTACTGACAATAACGTCGCTGCAATGGAGGCCGCACAGAAAAACTTTGCTGCGCGGGGAATGGACGTTGAGTGTCGACTGGATGATTGTGCTGAACATGTTCGCGAACGTTTTGACTTGATACTTTGCAACCCACCGTTCCATCAGGGTTTCGCAGTCGGTGAAAATATCACGGTAAAATTTCTCAAGGCTGCCGCCAGAATGAGTCGGCGCAGCACGCGGGCAGTGTTTGTTGTGAATCAGTTTATCCCGCTGGAAAAACTGGCAGCAGACTACTTTTCCCAGATTCGCGTGATGGCCGCACAAAATGGTTTTACTGTGTACGAATTGCGTCCGTAAGCGGCTCGGCCACCCTGATAAAATGACTGAACATTTCAGAATCGCCACTGTATCCGGCACTCAGCTCACGATCCGGCTCCGGGTTAAAAGGGTTGGCATCCGAATTGTCATAGACTGTTTCAGCCTTTAATACCGAACCAGCGGGTATGAGTTTCTGTGCTACCGGTTTATAGGATAATTGCCAGTTGTAATTGAAGTTGGCGACATTGATCAGTTGCTCCTGTTTTCCGTCCGGATAGGTCACACTGACTGCCATGCTCTTGCCCCGACTGTGGGCGTGCGGTGAGTAACTTTCCAGCCATACATCATTGGACAGAGGTGCTGTCTGTAATGATTCGGTGTGTTCGCTGACGTTGGCCGGAATATCAAAATCCGGCTTTTCAAGGGCAATTGTGCGCAACTGCCGGTCCGGTTGTGAGTCGCGGAAATAAAGTCCGATACGGGTGCGGTCTACTGTTTCACGGCCAGATGTCAGATAACGCAGTTTGAATACCAGGTCATGATTGCTGCGCAACAGGAAGGCGGTGTCATCCGCAAAAACATCATCGGTCTCGCCCGGCACATAGACGCTAATGTAGTCAGCATTGCTGCCGTCAATCAGTGTGTCCGGATCTGTACTCTGAACGTTCTTGTCGAGCGCGTAGATCAGCAGGCTGTGCAACACACTCCTGTCGCCAACCTGATAAGACACCGCACTGAGCCAGCGATCGGCCGGCAGGTCCAGAGATGCGCGTTTGACCAGAAAGTCGATATTGCCGGTGGCGGGCAATTGTTGTTCGGGAACGTCCACAATCAGGTCCGGCTCACCCAGCGGCCACTCTCCGGCAACATCCGGCGCCTCGGTCAGCGGATCGCCATCACCCTCGCGCGGTGCGCCACGGTCTATCCACTCGACCAGCAGCGCCATTTCTGCATCGGTCAGTTCCGGTGTGTTGGCCCAGTTGCCGACAGAGCTGTCAATCTGGCCGGGCGGCATGCGCCGGGTGATCAGTGTTTCGCGCATCATGGGGCTCCAGCCCATCACCATGATGTGGCGATTCATGGCCCAGGGAGCCAGCCCGTTTTCCACATGGCAATAGGCGCATCGGCGCTGTAGTAATGGCGCAATTTCTTCCTGATAGGAAATTGTACGGTCGCCCAGCGCTTCAATATAACGGTACTGCAGCGGCGCACCTTCGGACAGTACTTCGGACAGTGCCGGCAGCTCAACGTCACTGACTTTTTGTGATTTCGGATCCAGCACGGTTATCGAGCCGAGGGTTTCAACGTCCAGCGTTCTGGCAACGGTTTGCGAGCTGTCAATCAGCACCGGCAAATCGCCGGGTGAGTTGTCATTGGCACGAATATCGACAGGATCATCACTGGCATTCAGTAGCAGACATACCAGCGTTGTGTCGGTGACATCGTGACAGCTGGATGCAAACTTTGCGGCACTTTGCAATGAGGTTTCATCTTCATATGAAAACGTCAGAATGGCAACAGCATCGGCAGCCCGGTAACGGCTGAGCTGATGAAATCTGCCGTGCTGATCGAGCAAACCAAAATCGGCAGCAGCTAAAAATTCGCTGGTGCCCAGCACCAGAATGAACAGACAAGTGGCTAATGTAGTACGCATGGAACCCGCTTCTTGAACATGTTTTCAGCCTCCATTAAAGCACACTCGACAACACAATTCTGACGGGAAATTACAATAACCCTGACGGATTCTGAATAGTTTGGCAATCCCGGCGATTAGCCGTGAAGCCGGGATTCGTGTATGGTAGGTATGCTAAACACACGCCACCCATCGGAGGCAACGCATGCAAAAAAATCCTCAAAAGGGATACATAGCCCTGTTAGGCTGGGCTCCAAACGCGGTAGAAGCAGCTGCAACATTTGATCGACGCTACGTGGTGGTCGCGCCGGAATGGGCAGCCGATTATTGCGAGAAACACGATATCCCCTTTTTACCCTGGAACTTCGAACGCCTGAATGAACGGTCCGTCGAGATAGCACAGACGCTGCAGGAAATGGGCGTCGATGTGGCGATTCCCCTGTTTGAGGAGACTGTTGAGTGGGCGGGTGCAATCAATTCGGTTTTGCTGGACAGTCCGCGGTTGTTTGGTCAGGCCATGTTGATGCGTGACAAGTCGCTGATGAAACGCCGTGCACAGCTGGGCGGCATCCGGGTAGGTATTTTTGAGGAAGCGCATGACCGCGAAGATGTCACCCGCTTTCTGAAGCGGGTCAACCAGACACTGCTCAAACTGGATGGTGATCCCAACGATCCGATTCACTTCAAGGCGTTTGACAAAGCAGGTTGTCTGGGACACCGGGTGATCCGGACCCCGGATGATGTGGACGCCATTCCGGATGATGAGTTCCCGTCTCTGATGGAGTCGCATCTGGATGGCTGGGAGTTTGCAGTAGAAGCCTGGGTTCACAACGGCAAGATCTGCTTCATGAATATTTCCGAATATGTGACGCTGGGTTACTCCGTATATGTTCCGGCATCGCCGGAGCTGGAGTTGTACCGGCCCAAAATCGAAGAGCAGATCAATAAACTGATCAAGGCCTTTGACATCGAATTTGGCATGATTCATCCCGAGTATTTTGTCACCAGTGATGGTGAAATGTACTTTGGCGAAGTGGCTTATCGGCCGCCGGGCTTCAAGGTATTTGAGCTTCTGGAAAGAGTGTACCCGGGATTTAATGCCTATCATGCCAGCATGCTGGTTTTTGATCCGAAAACCACGGAACAGGAAATAGCAGATTACTTCCCGACGCCGGTGGCAGATGCAAAAGGCTATGCCGGCTGTTTCGGTGTTTATCCGCGCCGCCGGGTGGTCAGTTCGCTGGCGATTCCGGAAGAAACTGAAGATCACCCCTATTTTGAGTCGCACGAACTGACGACGCCGCTGGAAGAAATTGTGACCAAACGGACCGCTTTCGGCACTCACTGGGGACTGGTTTATTTTGTTGGTGACGATGCAAAGCGCCTGCATGAATTATTGAAGCGCCAGGAAGACCTGGATTTTTACGTATGATGCGGTCTGTCGGGGGAGTGGTTGCGTGACCGGTGATAATGCCTTGTTGATTGGCCGGCTGGATGATGCAATTGGTGTGCTGGAAAATGCACCCGAGTTTGCCAAAGCCGGCAAACTCAATCGCCTGTTTGATGCCGCACGTAAAGTGTTGTTGATGGACGGTGGCTGCGAGATCATTGAGCAGCGTGCCGGCGCAATTGAGAGTGCCGGCGCATTCACAGGGACTGACTGGTCAGCACCCAATGCACTGATTCCATCCCTTACGGTTGGGACACTGGGCTGCGGCGACATCAATACGCTGCTGATCGAGTCTCTCAGCCTGCTGCGTATTCTGGCAGTGGCCAACAAGCGTTATCTGCACCCGGAACTGAGCGCCGAGCAGGCACATCATTTTCTGACCCAGGTGCTGGCTGCCAATCTGGCCCGGCTGTTCAGCCCGCCTGGTGAAGCCGAGCGGGAGACTCAGGGCCGACATGCGGTGCTGCCCGGCATTGTCCTGAACCACCTGGCACATTCCATCGGTTATGAAAACATCGTTGACCAGCTGATTAACGAGATCTGGCGAATACTGCAACAACGCCCCATTCAACTGGCGGGCGTCAAACGCATGATTACGCAAATTGCCATCTGTCAGCACAATCCGGAAATTGATCTGGCTGGCAGCGGTCAGGGAGCAGACCGGCTGGTCAGCAGCCTGTTTGGTCCTACCCAGGCCTCCAGGGAAGATCCGGGCGTTGCGCTGTATCAGGAGCGCCTGGAATATATGGACAGTCAGGCCCTGCAGGGTGAGGCGACCGGCTGCGCGCGGGCGATGCATGATACGGGCCTGGTTTCAGCCTATCACGCGGTGCTGATCAGACACCTTGCGCAGCATGCCGAGCAGCTGCTCTCGGATGCGATGGGGCTTTCCGCAACCGGGCGTGACTGCATGATCTGTTATCGTGAACTGGTCATGACGCTGATCGACAAAACGGTGCATGTCGCAACCGCACAGGCTGTCTATGGACTGACACTGATGCTTGAACGCGGCATCCTCTATCAGCTGCCGGTGGCACCGGCCCTGTGGCGACAGCTGGGACTCACTCTCTCGGAAACTGCACAGCAACAGATCATACGGGTATTCGGAGACGACGTAACGCCGGCAACCCGTTTGCTGGAAGGGGTGTTGTGCATGCTGGGCCTGCCTTTAGGCGTCGGACAGGGCAACAATCCCACCTGTCAGTCAGCCAGAGCCCTGTCGATGTGGGCCTACAATGACCCGGATTATCTGCTGCAGATGGTCACCTGGGCTGCACGTGATGATGAGATCATCATGCATTTTGAAGGCCAGCCGGTTTCTTCCATTGAGAGCGGGCAGGGCGTTGCGGAGGTCATGGCGCTGGATCTTGATCCGGTGTCGCTGCTGGTTGTGCCGCATCTGGACAGGATCTACGCGGAGATGGGACGGCGTTGTGTCGGCCGTGAAGGCGACCCCCACCGCTGGGTCAACCCCGAGTTCCACGGCTGGTGGGCCGGCCGCGGTTTTCGTCTGAATGTTGATGTGCCAACCGGGTCGCTGTATGAGCTGGATGACTTTATCCGGCATTTCCATGCGGCTTACCATCCGTATTACAACGGCAATCAGCCGTTGATCCATCCGCAGCCGGCGGGTATTGCCGTGACGGACAGCTCGGCGCGGTTTATAGGCTGGCACGCAATTACCATCCTCAGAGTATCCCTTGATCCCAAAGACGTCATGCGGGTCTACTTTTATAACCCCAACAATGACAGCGGTCAGAACTGGGGAGATGAGGTACTGGTGAGCACGGCCGGGCATGGTGAGCGGTTCGGGGAGGCTTCCTTGCCATTCGAGCAATTCCTGTCGCGCCTGTATATCTTTCACTACGATCCGCTGGAGTGTAATTTTCTGGCGGATGTACCGGCAGAGACAATTGATGCGATTGCCGGTTATGTGGAGCGCAGCTGGGGTGCCGGCAGGGTTGCCGTAGCCAGCGCGGCCGCAACCACCAGCCCGCAGGATATCCACAGGCAGGCCGTCAATCCTGCCAGTTGAAACACCCATCCCGACAGGATTGTGCCGATCAGCCGGCCCATGGCATTGGCCATGTAATAAAATCCTACATCCAGGGAAACACCATCGTCACGGGCATAACTGACAATCAGATAACTGTGCAATGACGAGTTGACCGCAAACACCACAGCAAAACACAGCAGCCCGGCCACAATGACGGCAAAGGTGTTCAATTCTGCCTGCAGGCCTATGGCAATGCCGGCCGGGACCACTGCCAGCACACAGGCGTAAAGCAGTGCTGCAGAACGTCCCGGCGCATGGTTTTCCCTGTCTTGTGCTCTGCCGGTAATGCGTGGCGCGATTGCCTGCACAAAACCATAGAGGATTACCCATGCGGCCAGAAATCCACCCGTCTGCCAATGGTCCCAGCCCAGCGTCTGAGCCAGAAATACCGGCAGTGCCACAACAAACCACACATCCCGGGAGCTGAACAGAAACAGCCGGGCCAGTGACAACCGGTTAACGGCTGCGCTTTTGGAAAGGATATCCGAGAACCTGGATTTCTGGCTTGCCTTGCCCAGATCCTTTTTGAGCAGAAACAGGCTGAGCAACCAGACCATCAGCAGTGCGGCTGCCATTGCCCCGACGGCACCTCTGAACTCCAGCGTGGTCAGCAGTACTCCACCCAGGAAAAACCCCACGCCTTTCAGTGCGTTCTTGGAGCCGGTCAGCAGTGCTACCCATTTGTAGAGATTACCCTGCTGATGGCCGGGGACAAGCATCTTGATGGCACTTTTGGCGCTCATCTTGTTCAGATCTTTGGCAATGCCGGACAGGGCCTGGGCTGCCATCACCCATGCAACCGTCAGCATGCCGGCCGGTACCAGCAGCATACTCAGTGCAAGCACCTGCAGAATCAGGCCAATGTTCATGGTTCGGTTAAGACCGACACGGGCACCCAGCCAGCCCCCGATCAGATTGGTCACCACCCCAAAAAATTCGTAGAACACGAACAGCATGGCAATTTGCAGAGGGCTGTAACCCAGCCCGTGGAAATGCAGCACCACCAGCATGCGCAGAGCGCCATCGGTCAGAGTGAACGCCCAATAGTTGCCGGTAACGACCAGGTACTGCTTGATGTCATCCGACAGATTGCCCAGCACGTTTATTTGTCTCCGTCAGCCTTGTCGCCTGCGCCTTTATCTCCCGCACCTTTATCTCTCGCACCTTTATCTCTCGCACCTACCTTGAGCGCCAGCTCGGCTGTGCGATTGGCGTAACCCCATTCGTTGTCATACCAGGTGTAGATTTTTACCTGTGTACCATTAACAACCATGGTTGACAGGGCATCAACAATACTGGAGCGCGGATCGGTTTTATAATCGATTGACACCAGCGGGCGTTCCTCGTAACCCATGATCCCGGCCAGTTCGTTGGCCGCAGCTGCTTTTAACAAACCGTTGACCTCCGCTTCGGTTGTCGGCCGTTCCACTTCGAATACGCTGTCTGTCAGCGAGGCGTTGGCCAGTGGTACGCGCACAGCGTGTCCATTCAGCTTGCCTTTCAGTTTGGGAAATATATGCGTGATAGCAGTGGCCGATCCGGTCGTGGTCGGAATCAGGCTGCTGCCGTATGCGCGGGCGCGGCGCAGATCCTTGTGCGGAGCGTCCAGAATGGTCTGGGTATTGGTCACCGAATGAATGGTAGTCATGGATCCATGTTTGATACCGATGGATTCGTGAATCACTTTGACAACCGGCGCCAGACAGTTTGTGGTACAGGACGCGGCGGTGACGATGGTATGCAGCGCGGGATCGTACAAATGATCGTTTACACCCATCACCACATTCAGCACACCTTCCTCCTTGACCGGTGCTGTCACCACAACGCGTTTGACGCCCTGGTCAAGATAGGCCTGCAGGACGCTTCTGGTTTTCATTCTGCCGGATGCTTCGATGACAACATCGCAGTCTGACCAGTCAGTTTCCGCGATGGTTTTGTTGGCGGAAACCCGAATGCGCTGATCGCCGATCAGAATGAATTCGCCGTCAGCGGTGCTCTCTGCTTTTGCTTCAAGGTGCCAGGTGCCGTGCACTGAATCAAAATTCAGCAGGTGCGCCAGGGTTGCGGCATCACCGCCCGGATCGTTGATCTGAACTATCTGCAGCGGGTGCCTGGTGTCCAGCTTGGTAAATGCGGCACGCAGACTGAGTCTGCCCATACGGCCAAAGCCATTAATACCAGTCTTGATCGTCATTGATGACGTCTCCATTCGGGGTGGGCTTGCAGCAGGGTCGGGTTTTGTTGCGGGTGAATACGGATTAGTATAAGTGATATGAGCGATCTTTTCGACATTCAATCCGGCACCGATGCCTGGCAGGAAAACATAGGCCCGGGTACCGTCTGGTTACACGGTTTGCTGGTTGATGACGCGCCACAGTTGCTGAGTCTGGTTGAACAGATAGGCCGGCAGTCACCATTCCGGCACCTGATTACGCCGGGCGGCAGAACCATGTCGGTGGCAATGACGAACTGTGGTTCACTGGGCTGGGTATCTGATCATGCCGGTTACCGGTATCAGTCGCAGGATCCATTGACGCGGGCGCCCTGGCCTGCGATGCCGTCAACGTTGCTGGCGCTTGCGCAACGCGCTGCCAGCGATGCGGGATACCGGGACTTTCAACCCAACGTATGTCTGATCAACCGCTACCAGGCAGGTGCACGTATGGGTCTGCATCAGGACAGGGATGAACAAAATCTTGTGGCGCCTATCGTGTCGTTTTCTCTTGGTTTGCCGGCCACTTTCATTTGGGGCGGTTTGCAGCGCACCGGCCGCACGCAGAGATTTCTGTTGAAACATGGCGATGCGCTGGTGTGGGGTGGTGAGGACAGACTTCGTTTTCACGGCGTCGCAGCCCTCAAGCCCGGTCACCATGAACTTGCCGGGCCGCAGCGAATCAACATCACGTTTCGGCAGACCGGAAGCTGAACTGCCGCAGGCGCAATGCATTGCCCAGCACAAACACACTGGACATGGCCATGGCGCCAGCCGCAAGCATGGGAGACAGCAGTATGCCGCTGACCGGATACAGAACCCCGGCCGCGACCGGGATCAGACTGATATTGTAGGCAAACGCCCAGAACAGATTCTGTTTGATATTGCGCATGGTTGCCTGGCTGATCGCCAGCGCGTTTACCACGCCATTTAGGTCGCCGCCCATCAGGACTACATCCGCCGCCTCAATGGCAACGTCTGTACCCGTACCCACGGCAATGCCGACATCGGCAGTAGCCAGTGCCGGGGCATCATTGATGCCGTCGCCCACAAAGGCAATGGTGCCGTACTTTTCCCGCAGAGATTTCACGGCATCTACTTTGCCTTCCGGCAGCACTTCAGCCACAACGTCATCAATACCCAGCTGCCGGGCGATGGCAGCAGCGGTGGTGCGATGGTCACCGGTAATCATGGCGACCTTGAGTCCCAGTTTATGAAAACCGTCAATCGCCTGTTTGCTGGTCTCTTTTAATGTATCAGCAACGGCAATCACCGCCGCGGGCTGGCCATCAATGACTGCGTAAAGTGGCGTCTTACCCTCGTTCGCCAGGCGCTCACCCATGGGCAGTAATTCCTTTAATGCCGGGTAATTCTCAGACAGAAAGCGGTCGGCACCGATTTCTATATGCAGGCCATTTACGCTTGCAGAAACTCCCATGCCTGCCACCGCCTTGAAATTTTCCACAGCGTGCAGCGGTAACTCCTGCTCGCGGGCAGCAGCCACAATGGCTTCTGCAATCGGGTGTTCCGACTTGCCTTCAACAGAGGCAACCAGACTCAGTATCTCTTCGTGAGTGCGATCATTCTGCAGAATAAAATCAGTCAGTTCGGGTTTGCCCTTGGTCAGTGTGCCGGTTTTATCCAGGGCGATAATCCGGCTGTCACGCAAGGTCTGCAAAGCCTGCCCCTTCCTGAACAGCACACCGAGCTCGGCTGCCCGTCCGGTACCTACCATTATCGATGTAGGTGTTGCCAGACCCATGGCGCAGGGACAGGCAATGATCAGTACGGCGACGCCGTTAACCAGGGCAAATGTGAGCGCCGGCGACGGTCCCGCAAGTAGCCAGACCAGACAGGTCAACAGCGCAACGCCCATCACTACCGGTACAAAGACACCGGTTACTTTGTCCACCAGCGCCTGAATGGGCAACTTGGCGCTTTGCGCATCCTCCACCATACGAATGATGCGCGCCAGTACCGTGTCACTGCCAATGCGGCTGGCACGGAAGGTCATGCTGCCATTTTTGTTGATGGTACCGCCGGTGAGTTCATCGCCCACGGTTTTGTTCACCGCCAGCGGTTCCCCCGTGAGCATGGACTCATCCACATAGGACTCGCCACTCATGACAACACCATCAACGGCAATGCGTTCACCGGGTCTGACGTGGATCACATCATCTACCTGAACCTCGTCCAGCGAAATGTCAGCGACGGTGCCATCGCGCTCAACACGTGCGGACTTGACCTGCAGGCTGAGCAATTTGCGAATGGCGTCACCGGTTTTTCCCTTGGCACGGGCCTCCAGAAAACGCCCCAGCAGGATCAGCGTGACAATCACCGCAGCGGCTTCAAAGTAGACATTGCGGGTTCCCGCCGGCAGCAATCCACCAAAATAGGTCGCCACTACGGAAAAGCTCCAGGCAGCCAGGGTGCCCATGGCAACCAGTGAGTTCATGTCCGGCGCACGACGCATCAGCGCGGGCACACCTTTCTGGATAAAACGCCGGCCAGGACCAAACAGCACTGCGGAGGTCAGTAAAAACTGGATGTTCCAGTTTGTTGTCTGGCCCAGATTGCGCATAATCCAGTGATGAAACTCAGGAATCAGGTGCGCACCCATCTCCAGAATGACAACCGGCAACGTCAGAATGGCAGCGATCAGCAGAGAACGTTTGAGGGTAGACAACTCCCGGTCGCGACGCTGGTCTGTGCTTTCGCGCTCCTGATCAAGCGGGCTGGCATCGTACCCGGATTCGCGGATGGCCTGAATGACAGTGCTGTTCTGCAGATTACCCTGCAGTACCTCGATCCGGGCCTGTTCGGCGGCAAGGTTGACGGTGGCACTGATTACGCCGGGCAGCGCGACCAGGGCCTTTTCGACGCGGCCGACACAGGAGGCACAGCTCATGCCGGTGATCGCAAATTCCAGGTGTTCAATGTGGGCGGGATAGCCTGCTTTTACCAGTGCGTCAGTGACATCTGTAATTGGTGTCGCGTCGGTCAGCGTGACATCGGCGCGCTCATTGGCCAGGTTGACCGAGGCTGTCTCAACGCCGGGCGTTTTTAACAGGGCCTGTTCCGCTCTGCGCACGCAGCCAGCGCAGGTCATGCCCTGAATCTGTATCTGGATGTGTTTCGACATATGTCTTGACTCTCCGGTATGCGGCTGTGCAGCTGGATCAGCGGGCGGGTGGATAACCCGCCTCTGTCAGCGCTGTGACAACAGACGATGTCGGCGCAGACGAAGTGAAAGCAACCGTTTTGTGTGCCAGATCGATTTCAACCTGTGCCGCGGCGTCCAGTTGCATGATGGTATCAGTGATTGTTTTTGCACAGTGCCCACAGCTCATGTCGGGTATATTGAGTTTCAGCATGCTGGTCTCCGGTTAGTGGTTATACCTGTAGTGTGCGCTTTTTTACCGTGCCGGAGTCAAGCATAAATCAAAATTTAACGCTAAACTGTACCAGGCTCAACAACTAAGGGAGTTTGCCATGCGCTATCTGATTGCCATTCTGTTGCCCCCGTTGGCGGTTTTCCTGTGTGGCAAGCCGTTTCAGGGGATTCTGAATATTTTTCTGACGCTTTTGTTCTGGATTCCGGGCGTGGTGCATGCGCTTTTTGTTGTGCACAGCCATCTGGATGACAAACGTACCGACCGGATTGTCAAGGCAATCAGGGAAAGGGAGCACCGCTAATGAATCGACGTATTGCACTGATGCTGCTGTTGGCCTTTGGTCTGACGGCCTGCCAGTCCGCCTATTACAACACGATGGAGCGCTTCGGAGTACCCAAGCGGGAAATCCTGGTGAGTCGCATAACCGAGGCACAGGAAGCCCAGCAGGACGGACAGGCGCAGTTTAGCAACGCGCTGGAACAGTTCCGGAGTGTCATCAACTTTGATGGCGGTGAGTTACAGCAGATCTACGACCGGCTGGATACTGAATTTCAGAACAGCGAGGCTGCAGCCGAGCGTATCCGTTCCCGGATGAGGTCGGTGGAGGATGTGGCTGATGCCCTGTTTGACGAGTGGGAAGATGAGCTGGCGCTGTATACCAATCAATCACTGCGTCAGGACAGTGAGCAGCAACTACGCGCAACACGTGAGCGCTATACCCGCCTGATGCAGGCCATGAACAGGGCGGAAGCGACACTGGACCCGGTGCTGGACAGCCTGCGGGACAACGTGCTGTACCTGAAGCACAATCTGAACGCGCGGGCGATTGCCTCCATTCGTGGTGAGCTGGATACCATCAACTCGGATGTCGATACCCTGATCAATGCCATGCAGGCGGCAATCGCGGAATCGGACCGGTTTATCGCAGAAATGCGCGACTGATCTGCGTCTTCAGTACGCCTGACGATCAGCCTTGGCCAGCCAGGCGTCAAACGGTGCTTTGGCTTCCGGCAGGTGTATCTGCGTGATCAGACCACTGGCTGGTGCCAGGGGTTTGGCCTGACCATACAACTGTCCGGCAATGGCCGTATCGGCAAAACCGGCTCTGACAGCCTCCGAATGCCCTGCTGCAAAAATTATGGTCGGAATATGCGCCCACAATGTGGCGGCCAGGCACATGGGGCAGGGTTCACAGCTGGCATACAGCACACAATCATTCAGATGCGGCCTGCCCAGCGCAGTGCCGGCCTTGCGAATCGCCTGAACTTCCGCATGTGCGGTCGGGTCACAGAGCAACGTGACCTGATTGGCTGCTTCGGCAATTATCTGGCCGTTGCGGGCGATAACCGCTCCAAAAGGTCCGCCCCCGTTAGCCACCGAGGTCACTGCGAGCTCTATCGCACGGTGCAGATGGGCCCGGTCACGAGAGTTTGGCATAGGCGTGTTGCTCTCTGGGAGTTGGTTTGGATGGTGGACGAATAATATTGCGCAGCGTACCAAAAACTGCAAGGATTTGGGCAACTGATAATATGCGCCGCAGCGCCAACGGGAGCAACCATGGACCAATTTCTGCAGGCCGCCATCGAGGAAGCAGAAGCCGGGCTGGCTGAAGGCGGCATTCCGATCGGGTCGGTACTGGTTCATGATGGACAAATTGTCGGTCGCGGCCACAACCGCCGTGTCCAGAGCGGCAGCGCAATTTTGCATGGAGAAATGGACGCGCTGGAGAACGCCGGGCGCAAACCGGCAGATTTTTACCGGCATTGCACGCTCTACACGACGTTGTCACCCTGCTCGATGTGCAGCGGTGCCATCGTGCTGTATGGCATTCCCAGGGTGGTGATTGGTGAAAATCAGACATTTCTGGGGGAGGAGCAATGGTTGCGTGAGCATGGTGTTGAGCTGCAGGTGCTGAATAACACGCACTGTATCGGGTTGATGCGCCAGTTTATCGCTGACAAGCCACAACTGTGGAATGAAGATATCGGCGAATAGTGCGACTACCACTTTTGTGGTAAATACTGGGTGTAATACAAGGGCATCACGATGCTTGTTTGCTCTATTGCGGAAGAACCTTGTGTGCCGGTCAGTTTGAATGTTTTGCACGGCGCGCACTTTTCCATGTAGGACGCCAGCGATTTGGCGCGCGTTCGTTTACCACTTTTTACTTCTACCGGGACAATCTGGCCTTCATCATTCGGTATGATGAATTCAATTTCTGCGCGTGCGTCATTCCAGGAGTAGCTGGGGTCAATGCCAATGGCGGTGAGCTCCTGTTGCACGAAGTTTTCCGCAATATACCCTTTGTACGCATAGTTTTGCTGTTTGATTTCTTTATAACTGCTGCCCAGCATATGGTTAAGCAGACCGACATCAAACAGAAACAGTTTCACCATATTCTCTTTCTTATAGGCGGCAAGCGGAGCTTTGGGCGTTCCTTCAACAGGATAATTGGCCAGTGCCAGACGGCAACTTCTCAACCAGTGGATTGCGGTGTCAAAATCGCTATAGCGGGATTTACGTTCATGGACGTTTTTAAACTTAAAGCGTTTAACCGATTCATCCACTACCCGCGATAATTGCGCGGGGATGCTATTAAACACAGACTCGATAAGCACCGCATCGACCTTGCCGGCGTATTTACCAAAATCACGTCGGTAGCCCTCGACCAGGTCGGCATGAATTTTAGTCACCATCCCAACACGATCCAGAATACTCAACGTGTTGAATTGGTACCAGGCCGCGACCGCTTCCGGCATGCCGCCGGTAAAAAAGTAATCGGTCAGCTTCTCCATCAATTTACTATGCACTGCGGGCGAGTTCGCTTGTGTATCAAATGCCTTGATCAACGCTGCTTCCTGAGAGGCATAAATAAACTCCCGGAAGGTTAGCGGGCGCAAATAGTATTGATCGACTTTGCCAACGGGAAAGGTATTGAGCAAACCGATGTTGGAGCCGCTTGCCGCCACAAAGTATGTCGGCGCTTGTTCTGCAAAAAATTTCAGCGAGGTAACGGCACGTTCGCACTCGCCAATCTCATCCAGAACCAGCAAGTCGGTTTCCGGGTTAAACGCCTGGTTGGTGATCAGTTCAATGTTCATCAACAGCTCATCTGGAGAAAGTGAGCCAGCAAATGCTTCTTTGTAGGCAGGGTTTTCCAGAAAGTCGATGCGCAGGGTATTGGCAAAGGTTTTACCAAACAGCTCTTGCAGCAAAAAGGTTTTGCCCGTTTGTCGCGCACCATCAATCAGCAGGGGCTTGCGCAATGGCCGGTTTTTCCATGTCATCAATGAGTCGAGTAAGGTACGCTGCATCGTTGTTTCCCATCAGCAGGATCGTTCAATACTGATCACTATAACCTGAATCACACTTATATGCGCATAAAAATGTAGTATGTAACACATTTATGCGCATTAAAGTGTTATTTTGGCGAAAATTTGTCCTCAAGGTTTGAATCCTCCTTTTATTTATCCAGCGTCAACTATCTTGGCCGGTTCAGCGTCAATTAGCATGCCCGAAATTCGAGCGGTATTAGGTGAGCCCGAGACGAGCTATTGGGGAGTCGACATATTCCAGATCGCGCTGTTTTAGCTAAGCGATGTACAAAACACTTTCATCTGGTTGGATCCGGAGGGACTACACCCGAATCTCTTCGCATGGCGTAATCCTTTACTCAGCGGAGATGCCTATCCCGGATTTGCAGAGGACACAACTCTTCCTCGCCTGGACGCCTTCGAGAGAACGTTTGAGCAGCAGTTTGGCCGGCTTCAAGCAAGCTGCTGACCTCTGCTTGGTGGTTAGTTTCATGTGGACTTCCTCGTAGAAAAAATACGAAGCCACATTACTGCAGTCAGCGGTCAATTTTTAGATGGAGTTTATTGAGCGGTTACCAACATTCGGGAGATTACCGGAGCATCCTATGGTAATACCACACTTGGTAAGAAATCGTTTGCCGGCCATGGATGAAAGGCAAACTCCAGATGTCCCCCTTCCCCAAACCACATTGCAAACAAAGTTGAATGACCAAAAATATTATAAGTATCCGGTACAGACCAGTTTAAATAAACTGACGCATTGTTATTTGGAAAATCAATCGGATCGGCAGCGTAGAATAACCAAAAACCTGAAACAGTTTCGGTTGCCGAAACTGCAACGGGGTCCATAAAACCATAAGGATATTGACTTTCGTCAGACCCTGACCAAGTAAAATTACATCTCACAGTAGGGTTAGGCAATGGGGGCACAACCACTGGAACTAGTGTTGTTTTGTGGCAATGCAGCGAAAGCACAGCGTTAGCATTTGCAGGAAAACAAATTACAACAAAAGACGCGATAAAGGATACTAAAATATTTTATGCGTTGTTCATTTCTATCCCCAAAAAATATCATTTTACCTAAAAGAATTACATTCTATAAAATCCATCACCAGAATTTTCATTAAGCATTTCAATAGTACTTTTATCGATTCTATTGGCACCGGGATTCGAATAATTTTCACAAGTTCTTTCAAAGTGCTGTTTCGCATACTCAGGAACGTCTCTGGCCACGCCCACCCAATCGATCTCCATACTTGTTAAATTTTTAGCAAGCTCATCTTTGAGATTCTCGATTATTTCGAGCCCGTCACTAATAAAGTGGGACGTTACGGAAAAATATGCCTGTTCCGTTGCGTATGCCTCAGCAGATTTAGCTTGATTGAATAGCTCCACTATCTTTACCAAGTCGGCGTCTTCGGCATTTAACAGCTCACACATATAATCAAAATAGGGTTTAACCGCTTCTTTTTGCAACCTCTCAAGATCTAGTTCCATAACTTTGGCAATTCCAATTGAGTCTCTAACGGGATCAAAACCCATAGGCTCTACACCAAAAACTCTAATATCGTTTTTTAAAGTAACCAGAACAGCGTTGTAATCAATAACACCATGCACGTATTTCGTGTTTTCCCTGATTCGTTCATGAATATATTCGTTGTCTTGCACAGCATTTGACTCCACCGGTAAAAAGAGAATAATAGAGCATAAAAAGATAACTAAATTTATGTCATATTTCTTCATAATTCAGCTCTCCTCAAGTGCGCCATGGTAAATTTTAGCAAAATACAAAATTGTACAAAAAGCGCAGAAAACGCCAAACTGCAAATTGAGTTCTACAAGAAAAAGCCTTAGATATTATAATTTCGTTTTCAAGTTAGCTCCAATATCTTGTTATTGTCAACAACCTATCTGACTAGTTTTAGAATAACATGCGTAATATTTGATACGTATCACGTTCTAACTAGTGCCCGTCCATAAACGGGTTTTTTTCGAAAATTTACTGGCCGTATGAAATCGTTGCCGGCACCACGTTGCACAATTTAATTAGTGCAGTAGTTCCCGCAGCAAAGCGGCGTACCACAGGCCCGCTCTGGCAGGATAGTTGACTATCTATACAAGCTATTTTGCGTAAAATCAGATATCTTGGATGCAATCTACTCATTGATAGCCGAAATTAGTGACTCCAAACTTGATGCAGATCACCAGCCTGCCGGGCGAGCTCCATGGTCTATGTTCAATGCAGCCTCACATTTGGTGACAGACCCCATTGTGCGGACATTGACTGCTAAGGCAAATAGTGATGATTTGGGTTGTGGAATATGAAAGTTCTAGTTAACTTCAGAGAGCACATTGAGATGAATATAAATCGAATCCTCTCAAACATCGCCTTTGTTTATTGTATAGCTATTTCCCCTATCTCCTCGGCTGCGCCGGTCGCTGGCGAGATAGATTATGTCGTGGTCGCATGGCAACATGAGAGTATCAGTATTGGGGAGGATGAGGATGTATTATCACTTTCGGTGGAAGTAGGAATCAACGAGCAGGGACTTCCGATTGAGCTCGAATACAGATTGAGGAATGTTTCATCAGATACTTTTGTTGGTTACTTCCCAAGTATGAGCTATGGAATTGGTAACTTCCTACTCATAATGAAGGACGGTAATATTTACAAGGATGCACAAACAGCAAGTGATTTTGAGACGTCTTACAGTTTGTACACCTTAGATCCTGATGAAGAGATTAGCTGGAGTGTAGATATGGCTGAACTAATCTCTACTTCATCAGAGTTCTATGAAAGTGAGCGTCAAGGTTTCGCCAGGATCAGCACAATTCTCCCTCTTTTGTATGCTCCAGTGGGGACAGATGTTGCGTCCTACTCCAGTTTCACTCGCGAGGTTGCACGTGTTGTGTGTAGTGGGCCGAGGCTATAGTTATCTAATGATCTTGATGGATATTCTATTTCCTCGATATGGGATTTCCAATTTCGACAAGTTTTCAAGATGGTTGTCGTCCGATCAACCGAGGAGGTATCTTGAATGTGAAAGCGGTTCTTTTTGCCTAAAGAAGTCAATGATGAGTAACGGGTCGGCCATCACATCGGACTAAGATGTGATGACCTGACGCTTACGGCAAAAAATCTATTCAATATTCTGCACCTGCTCCCGCATCTGCTCAATCAGCACCTTCAGCTCCACTGCATTCAGCGTGGTCTCAGCCACAATGGACTTGGACGACAGGGTATTGGCCTCGCGGTTCAATTCCTGCATCAGAAAGTCCAGGCGCCGGCCAATCGGCTCGTTGGTACCCAGCACGCGCTCAACTTCACGGACATGGGTACTCAGGCGATCCAGCTCCTCATCCACATCGGCCTTTTGCGCCAGCATCACAACTTCCTGCTCCAGCCGGGCCGGGTCCAGTTCGGTCCTGAAAGCATCCAGGCGCAAACGGATGTTTTCCTGCTGGTGCACCAGTATCTCCGGCAGGCGCTCACGGATCGAGTTGACGATATCCTGAATTGCCGCCAGGCGCTGACGAATCAGTGTGGCCAGCTCTTCGCCTTCGCGTTGGCGCGCAATGTTGAACTCGCTGAGGGTCTCGGTCAGCAGTGTCATTGCATCACTCTGTATACCACTGGCATCAAGTTCACGCTCCTTCACAACGCCCGGCCATTTCAGGATATCGGCGGCACTCAGAGGTGCCGCACTGGGGGCCAGGTGAAGAACCTGCATGGTCAGCTCATTGAGCTGAGTAACCAGATCGGCATTCAGATCAGTGGCGTACTGATCTTCCTCACGGGACTGAAAGCGCACCTGACAGTCCACCTTGCCGCGGGCAATGGCTTTGCGCAACGCATCGCGCACCGCGGGTTCAATTGGCCTGAGCATGTCCGGTATGCGGATGCCGGGTTCCAGATAGCGATGGTTCACTGACCGGATTTCCCAGCTCAATGTGCCCCAGTCAAATTCTTTTTGCTTCCTGGCGAAAGCGGTCATGCTGGCTACCATGAATCTCCCCTTGACGTGCCTGTAGTCTTGTTAGCGGGCAAGTGTAGCGCACTATGAGGTGATGTGTAGCTGCCCGGATCGCCGCAGAGTGCATTTGCGTGCTTAATACGGGATAATCGCGCATTGAATACGTACCCTTTTTAATTACTTCCCCAAAGATTGAGGTTTCATGTCAGTTCCCACACAAAACAGCACCGTCACCCGTCCCAGTCAGCGCACTGCCGATCAACTGCGCGATATTCGCCTGACCCGACATTACACCAAACACGCAGAAGGCTCGGTGCTGGTGGAGTTTGGTGATACCAAGGTGATCTGCACGGCCAGTGTGGAAGAAAGCGTGCCGCGTTTTCTCAAGGGCAGTGGTACCGGTTGGGTGACGGCAGAATACGGCATGTTGCCGCGTTCAACCGGGTCCCGTATGGATCGTGAGGCAGCGCGTGGCAAACAGGGTGGCCGAACCATGGAGATTCAGCGCCTGATAGGTCGATCGCTGCGTGCGGCTCTGGACATGAAACTGTTGGGAGAGAACACCATCAAGCTGGATTGTGATGTGATTCAGGCTGACGGCGGCACCCGCACGGCATCCATCACCGGTGGCTGCGTTGCGCTTTACGATGCAGTCACCTTTCTGCTGGAAAAAAAGGCGATCAAGGTGAATCCCATCAAACAACTGATCGGGTCGGTGTCAGTGGGGATGTACCAGGGCGTGCCGGTGCTGGATCTGGATTATGCTGAAGATTCCACCGCAGAAACCGATATGAATGTTGTGATGAACGATGCGGGACGGTTTATCGAAGTGCAGGGTACGGCCGAGGATGGTGACTACGACTTTGAGCAACTGCAGCAAATGATCGGACTGGCGCAGCACGGTATTGCCGAACTGATCCTGAAACAGAGGCAGGTGCTGGGACTGATCTGACCGGTGAATCAAGCCGGCAACCGGGGTGAGCGACATGACATTACAACCATATCAATTGCGCTTTCTGGAATACGCTATTGAACATGAAATTCTGAAGTTTGGGGAATTCAAGCTCAAATCAGGGAGAGTAAGCCCTTACTTTTTTAATGCGGGCCAGTTTAATACCGGCGAGGCCCTGGCCTTTATCGGCAGCAGTTATGCCACGGCCATACATGCGTCCGGACTGGACTTTGATTTATTGTTCGGTCCGGCCTACAAAGGTATTCCGCTGGTGTCGGTAACAGCGGCGGCGCTGGCAGCAGAGCATGGTATGAACAAGCCCTACTGTTTTAATCGCAAGGAAGCCAAGGATCACGGTGAGGGCGGCAATATCGTCGGCGCCCCCCTGCAGGGCCGGGTGCTGATTGTAGACGATGTGATTACCGCGGGAACTGCGATTCGCGAAGTGATGGCAATCATCCGGGACGCTGGCGCAACGCCTGCCGGTATCCTGGTGGCACTGGACCGACAGGAGCGTGGCCAGGGAGACCTGTCAGCCATTCAGGAAATTGAAAAAGAATTTCATGTGCCGGTGATCAGATTGATAACGCTGGTCAACATCATGGACTATCTGACCTTTCAGCGCAGTGACGAACTCAAGACACATCTGCACGCGATACGTGAGTATCGCCAGCGCTATGGTGTCTGAGAATCACATCGAATAAGGACTGGGGCTGGCGGATTCACTGAATGGCTGCAGCAGATTCAGCTGCAGATAGTGCCATTGTTCGTCCCAGTGTTCGGTGGGGCGGCGTTTGAATTCGCTGCGCACAAACTGCATCAGTCGGCCTTCGGCCGATGCCATGAGCAGATTGGCCAGCACTGCCGGGGAGACCGGTGGTTTGAGCCCTTCGCGGATCTGGGCTTCACGCAGGATCTGTTTTATCTGCGCTTCCAGCCGGTCAAACAGCTGGCTGATGCGCTCCCGCAGACGCTCGGTTTCACCGGTCAGGGCGTCACCGGTCATCAGGCGGGTCATACCCGGATTTTTTTCCGCAAAGGTTACCAGCAGGGTAAGAATCTTCTCGCAACGCTGCGTCGTTGTCAGTTCATCCTGCATTATGCGGTTGATGCGGGTAAACAGCGTGTCTTCAATAAACTTGATCAGTCCTTCAAACATGCGGGCTTTACTGGGAAAGTGGCGATACAGTGCCGCCTCGGAAACGCCTACCTCGCGAGCCAGGGCGGCTGTGGTGATGCGTACGCCCGGACCACTTTCCAGCATATGTGCCAGTGATTGCAGGATATGTTCTTTGCGGGAAATTTTCTTGTCCGCACTCGCACTGCCAGATGTAGTCATCAGGGCATGTCTCCATTGGTGCGGGTATTGCTGATCAGCGTGCCGACGCCGGTATGGGTAAAGATTTCCAGCAGCACTGCGTGCTCAACACGCCCGTCAATGATGTGGGCGCTATTGACGCCGTGATTGACGGCATCCAGAGCGCAGTTGATTTTGGGCAGCATGCCCCCGTAGATGGTGCCGTCGGAAATCAGTTCGTCAACTTGTCCGGTCGTCAGCCCGGTCAGCACGTTGCCCTGCTTGTCCATCACGCCGGAGATATTGGTCAGCAGCATCAGTTTCTCAGCGTCCAGTACCTTGGCGATCTCTCCGGCGACAGTATCGGCATTGATGTTGTAGGTTGCACCGTTTTCATCCGTACCGATGGGCGCGATCACCGGAATAAAGTCACTGTGTTCTATCATACGCAGCACTTCGGTATTGATTTTTGCCACGCTGCCGACCAGGCCCAGATCCAGCAGCATTTCTTCGGTGCCCTCGGTTGCGGCTTTTTTCTTCAGCAGTTTTTTGGCCCGGATCAGATTGCCGTCCTTGCCAGTGATTCCGATCGCCTTGCCGCCGTTTTTATTGAGCAGGGCAACAATTTCCTGATTTACCAGCCCGCCCAGCACCATTTCCACCACATCCATGGTCTGGTTGTCGGTGACCCGCTGCCCCTCGATAAACTCGGATTTGATGTTGAGTTTTTCCAGTAGCGAACCTATCTGCGGCCCGCCACCGTGGACCACCACGGGATTCATGCCAACCAGCTTCATCAATACAATGTCGCGGGCAAAACTGTTTTTCAGGGTTTCATCGGTCATGGCGTTGCCGCCGTACTTCACCACAATGGTGCAACCGGTGAACTGCTGGATATACGGCAGTGATTCGGTCAGTACATTGGCGATGTTCTTGGCAGCAGCTAAATCCAGGGGCATGTTGTTATCCGGGCGTGGTGTTGAATTGCAAGATTTACGCAGTAATCAATTAGTAATTAAATAGTAAACAGTTACGAAGTATATAACGACTCACCTGCAATTGAAAAATAACGCGAGGATTACGCGTCAGTTGTGAAAATTCAGGTTCTGGTCAACCTGTTGCAGAAGCTGACGGAAAGCGTCCTGGATGGCGAGCAGGGACTGATGGCTGGTTGCCTCAAAGCGCAGCAGCAGCGCAGGCGTGGTATTGGAGGCCCGGATGAGTCCCCAGCCATCCCTGAAATCTGCGCGCACGCCGTCCAGCCGGTTGATCTGCGCCAGGGGAAAGGATGCCAGTTTTTCTATCCTTTGCATCAATTCAAATTTCAGGTCATCCCTGACGTCAATACGCAGTTCCGGTGTCACGATGCTTTTGGGCAGCGAATGCAGCATCTGCTCAGCATCCTGTTGACCGGCGGCCAGTATCTCCAGGAAACGGCAGGCCACATAGATGCCGTCGTCGTAACCAAACCAGCGATCCCTGATAAATACATGGGCCGAAAACTCGGCACCAACCACGGCACCAGTCTCCTGCATTTTCTGTTTCATGAAAGAGTGGCCGCTGCGGCTCATGACAGGGTTGCCGCCGCCGTTGCTGATTTCTGCGGCCAGCAGACTGCTGCATTTCACGTCGAATACCACGTTGGGCGGTGACTCCCTGTTCTGATAGCGGGGCAGGATGTCGCGCACAAACAGCATCAGCAGACGATCGGTGTCGATAACACTGCCCTTGTTGGTCACCATGACCACGCGGTCGCCGTCACCATCAAGTGCGACTCCAAGATCGGCGTTGTGAGTGATAACTTCGCTGATAAGGCTTGCAAGGTTGGCATTGACCGTCGGGTCAGGGTGATGATTGGGGAAGTGCCCGTCCAGGTCGCAGAACAGCGGAATGACATCACAGCCCAGCGCCTCCAGCAGTGCCGGTGCAATCAGACCCGGCACGGCATTGCCACAGTCGACGACCACGCGCAGCTGGCGGCACAACCTGATATCGGCGGATACGTGGCGGATATAGGCGGGGACTATATCCAGCGTGCGAAGCTCGCCCCGGGGCGTATTACCCGTCCGTACCTTGTCAGGGCGACCCGCCAGAAATTCAGCCTGCCGGCGGATTCCCTGGATTTCGTCAGGTGTCAGGCAGGAGCGATTGCGGATAATTTTTATACCGTTATAGTCGGCCGGATTGTGGCTGGCGGTCAACATGACGCCGGAGCTGCAGTGCGTCGTGTGGGTTGCGAAGTACAGCAGTGGCGTCGGGATGGTGCCCAGGTCCAGCACATGGCAGCCACTGTCCAGAATGCCCTCCTTGAGCGCGCCGGCCAGTGACGGACTGGACAGCCGGCCATCAGCACCGAACAACAATTCCGGAATGTCACGCTGCAGGGCGAGGTACCCGATGGTCTGGCCGATCACCCGAATATTGTGCGTGGTCAGATCCCTGTTCGCCAGCCCGCGGATATCATAGGCGCGAAACATGGTGGTTGGCAGGCTGAGAGGCATAATGTCAGGCATGCGGTAGGCGTTCCCTGATCAGGGCCAGCATCTGCCGGGCCACCAGATGTTTATTGGCAGGACCCAATGTCTGATGGTCGGTGCTACCGCCACTCGGCCAGATGGCTGTTGCTGCGATGCTATCGCTGTTGAAGGTGGCAGTGGCGTCATTGGCAAACAGCAGGTCGAGCTTTTTGCGAATCAGTTTGTCACGGCCATAGGCAAGAATGTCCCGGGTTTCCGCAGCAAAACCGACGACAAAGGGGCGATTGGTCAGTGCCGCAATGGACCCGATGATGTCCGGATTGCGAATCAGGGTCAGCTCCAGAGTTTCTGCATGCTTCTTTATTTTATGATCGCTGCTTTCCGCGACCCGGTAATCTGCCACAGCAGCCACACCAATAAAAACATCGGTGTCACCCGCTGCAGTCAGGCTGGCGTCAAGCATCTCCCGGGCCGTGACCACGTGCACTACCTCGGCACGATCGGGCGCTGTGAGATTTACCGGCCCGCTGATCAGGGTTACGCGGGCGCCGGCCTGCAAGGCCTCATGTGCCAGCGCATAGGCCATTTTGCCGGAACTGTGATTGGTGATAAAACGCACCGGGTCGATGGCTTCACGGGTCGGGCCGGCAGTAATGGTCAGGTGCAGACCGGTCAGCAGGCCAGCGGGAAACAGCGCAGCGCAGTGATATGCGAGCTCGGCGGGTTCGAGCATGCGGCCCGGGCCGGTATCTCCGCACGCCTGCGAACCCGAGGCCGGCCCCAGGATATGCATGCCACGCTGTTGCAGGATATCCAGATTGACCTGCGTTGCCTGATTCAGCCACATGGCCTGATTCATGGCGGGAGCCAGCGCTACCGGGGCCTTGCTGGCGAGTAACAGCGTTGTCAGCAGGTCATTGGCGTGACCGGCGGCCAGCCTGGCCAGACAGTCAGCACTGGCAGGCGCGACCAGGATCAGATCCGGCCAGCGTGCCAGTTCAATGTGTCCCATGCCAGCTTCTGCGTCCACATCCAGCAGATCCAGATGAACCTTGTGTCCGGACAGCGCCTGCATGGTCAACGGGGTGATGAATTCGGTTGCGGCGCGGGTCATGACAACCCGCACCTCGGCACCGGCCTTGCTCAGCAAGCGGGTCAGTTCGGCACATTTGTAGGCGGCGATGCCTCCTGTCATGCCAAGCAGAATGCGCTTGTTGGCCAGCGTGGCCAGTGATTCAGTCTGCATGTACGGTATCCGGTAAATTGTTATAACGGCCATTCTATGCAACCTGGGGGCCATGCAGCAAGGCAGCCATTTGGGTAAGCTGCTATAACCAACATGGACACGCTGGATTCAGACGCTTGATGCAGCAGCGGCCATGCCACGGAGGGCATCATCATGGGGATCAAAGACTGGCCGGAAAAAGAGCGGCCGCGGGAAAAACTACTGGCAGGCGGTCCGTCCAGCCTGTCAGATGCGGAACTTCTGGCAGTGTTTCTGCGCACCGGCACACGGGGCCAGACAGCTCTGGATGTCGCACGTTCGCTGTTGGTGGATTTTGGTGGTCTGACACATATTCTGACCGCGACTATTGATGAGTTCTGCCGTCGTGACGGTCTGGGTCCCGGGAAATACGTGCAGTTTCAGGCTGTGCTGGAACTGGCGCGCCGGTATATGAGTGAACGACTGGCAGAGAGCGATGCGCTGACCAACTCGGATCTGACCCGGGATTACCTCAGGGCGCGTATGCGCGACTATCAGCATGAAGTCTTTGCCTGCCTATACCTGGACAACCAGCATCGCGTGACGGCGATGGAGGAGCTGTTTCAGGGGACAATTGATGGCGCCGCAGTCTATCCGCGGGAAGTGGTCAAGCGCTGCCTGCACAATAATGCGGCTGCGGTAATTTTTGCGCATAATCACCCATCGGGAGTAGCCGAGCCCAGTCAGGCCGACATCGCGATTACCCGCCGGCTGAAAACGGCTCTGAATACCATTGATGTGCGCGTGCTCGATCATGTGGTGGTGGGGCGGTCAGACGTGGTATCGTTCGCGGAGCGTGGGCTACTGTGAGTCAGCATAAATACAAAAGAAGTTGCCTTTGGGACGGCATTTTGGTATAAATCGCGGCTCATTTTTTTCGGCACGGGTTTGTAACGAGGCAAGATCATGTCAAATGTATGTATGGTAACCGGCAAAAAGCCGATTACAGGTAACAACGTCTCTCACGCTAACAATAGAACCAGACGTCGTTTTTCTCCGAACATCCAGTCGCATCGCTTCTGGGTTGAGTCCGAGAACCGTTTTGTAAAGCTGAAAGTGTCTACCAAAGGCATGCGCACCATCGACAAGAAGGGTATAGATGCCGTTCTGTCCGATATTCGTGCCAGCGGCGTGAAAATCTAACTCAAGAATTTCCTGATTCAGGTGGTGAATAGCGATGCGCGATAAAATTAAACTGGTTTCTTCTGCTAATACCGGTCATTTCTACACAACAGACAAAAACAAGCGTACAACGCCCGACAAGATGGAAATCAAGAAGTTTGATCCTGTCGTTCGCAAGCACGTGATGTACAAAGAAGCCAAAATCAAGTAAGCCAGTCAGATCTGATCAGGGTCACTGATCAGTTCCCGGCCGTTTCAGGCTGCCTAGCTTTCGTTACAAAAACACCCGGCAAGCATTATGTTTGCCGGGCGTTCCCGTGTGTGGCCATTTTACACCGGCCGACGCCCTATTTCTGTTTGCTCAGTGATTTTGCCAGCTTCTGCGTCGCAGCGGCCAGTTTCGGGTCGCTGACAAACTCCTTTTTCAGTTTGCCAACTGTTGTCGACACCGTGCCATATCGCTTCAGCTTGAACAGGCGGGCAATGGTCTGCAGCGTGGTGGCCGAAAGCTCCTGACACAGATACATGGCTACCCACCGAGGCACATTCTTGGAGCCTGGTCCACGCGCGGCCTGATAAATACTTTCTTCTGTCACCTTGAAGTGTTTGGCAACTGCGGCCACGATCTCCTTGCAACCCGGGCGCCACTTGGCGTTTGCTCCCCGGGATACGCCGCGGGCCTTGGTCGCGCTGCGTTTGCCGGCAGCAAATTTGCGGAACTTCTCATCGCCCATGACCGATGACAGGTTTTTCTTCCCGTAAAAGTGTGCCAGTTCCTCATCCACACC
Organism: uncultured Pseudohongiella sp.; assembly: GCA_963974875.1. GTDB lineage: Bacteria > Pseudomonadota > Gammaproteobacteria > Pseudomonadales > Pseudohongiellaceae > Pseudohongiella. Next base: position 417,137 of record CAXBER010000001.1, read on the forward strand.
CTGGGCCACATAGTCAGCGTATCGCTGATAACGCTTGTTTGGCGGGCAGTCGAGCTGGGCGAGAGCATCATCCCGCACCAGCCAGGCTGGCGCCTTGGCCTTGTTGGTGTAAACCGGGTAACTGCTCCAGTTATTGCTGTCCAGATCCTGCTTGCGTACTCCGAGGTGTATGTAACGGCTTAACGGCAGCAGGTATTTGTCTGCCTGGACCAGGACAGCCTTGTAGCGACCCTTGAACAGGGAGCCTTCGGACTTTTTAAGACGTTGATAGTGTTGCGTGTAAAGACCATCAATCTGACGCATGAAGCGGCTGAGATTGCCTTCCGGTGTTTTCACCAGCAGGTGATACTGATCCTTGAGCAGCGCATAGGCATATACCTGCACATTGAGTCGCAGACAGGTTTCTTCCAGGGCCTGGAGAAAGGCTTCGTAATACCGCTGTGAAGGGAAGACACGCTGACCTTCAAGGGCAACGTTAGAGACGTGATAAACTGCATCCGGATACTCGATACGAAGTGGACGTGCCATAGGTTGAGTTCCTTTTTTGTTCTGTTTTTGTTTTAGTTATAGTTGTGGTTTTCTATTTGATACAGGTGACCCCACTTGTCACAAGTTATAGTGAACCAGAAAAGTGGCCAAGGTCAATAGCTAATTACAGGGTACGAAGTGACGTTCAGTACGGGGCTTCAGCGATAAAAATTGCGCGTTTGGGCCCGGGTAACCCTTCAATGCTGAGAGATGGATCCGTCGCACACAGACCATCAGTCAGGGACTGAAACGGCATCCAGTCAGTCGTGCGTTGTTCTGCTTCTGAGGTTACATTCACATCAACAGTACGCACGTTCCTGAATCCGCAGCGCCGCAACCAGCTTTCGGTAGTTGCAACAGAGGGCAGGAACCACACATTGTTCATGCGACAGTAACGATCGGGTGGCGTTAACGCATAACCTTCCGGCCCGTCGACTACCAATGTTTCGAGCGCTAGTTCGCCGCCCGGCGCCAGACAACCGAGTAACTGAATCAAATGGTCCAGGGGTGAGCGCCGATGGTATAACACGCCCATGGAAAATACCGTATCAAAGGCAGCGTTTTTCTCCGGAAACTGATCAAGCGTGACGGGTACCACAAATACCGGCAGATGACGAAGATAGTGTTGAATCAGCCGGTACTGAAAAAAATAGGCCGGATGCGGATCAACACCAAGTACCATACGCGCGCCTTCGCCATAGGCGCGATAGCAGTGGTAGGCATTGCCGCTGCCGACATCCATCACACGGCGACCTCGCAAGGGCTTAAGATGGGGCAGCAGTCGATCCCATTTCATGTCCGAACGCCATTCGCTGTCGATATCTACCCCGAACAAAGACCAGGGACCCTTGCGCCAGGGAATCTGTGTGCGTGCGGCAGCCAGAATGGTCTGGTGCTGTTCTTCGCTGCAGTCTTCGCGCACTCCGATTCGGACAGCGGTTTTCAGATCCACTGATGAAGGACTGACATCTGGTAGTGCATCATACATTGCCAGCCAGCGGTCTGTGAGGCCATGTTTGCGTGAGTAGAGATACGATTCGCTTGCAAAATCCGCGATATCTTCAATTCCCGTGTCCTGCAGTAGCAGGCGTAGACGTTCGTGAGCTGCAGTATCCCGCATCAGCGTACTGCAACCATGGAACAGAAGTTAAAACACTGAAACCAGACATCGCAGGAGTGGAATCCGGCCGCGCTGAGACGTTGTTTGTGATCAGCGATGGTTTCCGGAATCAACACGTTTTCCAGTGCTGCACGCTTCTGACTGATTTCCAGTTCGGAGTACCCCTGGGCTTGTTTGAACTGATGGTATAGATCGATAAATAGCTCGTTCAGGTCGTCGGACGGAAACCGGATCTTTTCCGACAGGATCAGAATGCCTCCCGGTTGCATGCCGTCGGCGATAGCCTGAATGAGCGCCTGGCGTTTTGCGGGCTCGATAAATTGCAGCGTAAAGTTGAGGACCACAACAGTTGCATTGCTGATGTCGGTTTCACAGATATCCTGACACAGTACCTGGATGGGAAGTGCCGCAGAGTCGGGTTCAGTGAGTATTTTTTCAAGGCGCGTGGTCATCGCTGGTGAATTGTCGACAGCCAGCAGTTCATAGTCATGGTGCGGAATCTGGTGGGCCATAGCCAGGCTGGCGCCGCCAAGCGAACAGCCCAGATCATAGATCCGGCTGCCTGGCTGACAGTATCGTGCTGCCAGCACACCGATCATGGACAATATGGTCGCGTAGCCGGGAACCGACCGGTTGATCATATCAGTAAACACTGCCGCGACTTTTTCGTCGAACACAAAATCAGTGCGGCCCTGCTGGTTGGCAAAAATATTGTCACGCACCGGTGGTGGCTGTTGATTACTCATCTGCAGGCACTGCAATGTGGCCCGCAGCGCGCAGCGCCCCGCGAATTTTTTGTGCGGTTGCCAGCTGTTGATCGTCAGCACGCTCCTGTGCCAGTGCAAAATTCAGGTCACTGATGGCAGTGACGGGAAACAGATGGATATGCGCATGCCTGACCTCCAGGCCGGCGATCATCATGGCAGTTTTCTCGCAGGGAAAGAGCTGGCGCAAGGTTCGGGACAGCAGGCGTGAGACCTTGAACACGTGTTCAGTCAATGCGTCGTCCATCTCGTCCCAATGGTCAACTTCCTGATGTGGAATGACCAGCAGGTGCCCCTCGCGAATAGGCTTGATGGTCAGCATGGCGAAACAGCTGCCATCGTCCCAGAGAATATGGCCGGGCAATTCGCCCTGGCGAATACGGGTAAACAGACTACTCATGAACATGGACTCCTGTGAGGGCGATATTATGCGGGATTTCATGATACAGTCCAACCGATTGGATGTGGCTCTTTCACCATCGTCACCATCAGGAAGACCGCGGGATGTTTGCGCGAAAAAAACCCGGTACAAACACAGATACTGGCACAGATACCGGAAAAGAGACTGTCGAAGTGCTGACGCTGGCAGGGTTGCCGCTTGACTGCCGGCTGGTGCGTAGTCGTCGCAAAAGTCTGGCGGTTCATGTTCGCCATGATCAGATAGAGGTACGTGCACCGCTGTTTGTCAGCCAGCAGGATATTCTGAGGTTTCTTGACAAGCACAGCGACTGGGTAAGCCGCAAGGTCAGAGAGAAGCAGCAGCGACAGGCCGAACAACTGGACCTGCGTGACGGTGGCAGGATCCTTTATCAGGCGAGATCACTCAACATAGAACTATGCGAAGCACCTCAGGCGAGTGTGGAGGTACTGCCGCAGGCACAACCGCAACGGATGCGGATCAGCGGCCCCGGCATTGCTCTGGCACCGCAGGAACGGGCGGCTGCCATTCTGAAAAACTGGTTGCAGTCTATGGCGCGCAACTACCTGCCTGACAGAACGCACGCACTGGCAGCGCATCTTGGCGTCGATCACAAATTAAAGGAAGTGGTATTTCGCAAAACCCGCAGTAAATGGGGACACTGTACTGCTGCGGGCAGGATTCAGTACAACTGGCTGATCATGCTGGCGCCCGATGGTGTGATTGACTACATGATATGCCACGAAGTTTGCCACTTGCTGCACATGAATCACTCTCCCGTCTATTGGAAGGCCGTTGCCAGCGTGTGCCCGGACTACAAGCGCTATGTCGGCTGGCTGAAGCAGCACGAGCACCGACTCTGGTTTTGAGCCGGTACCCCGTATCCGGGTCAACGTCAGGTCAGGTCGCGCTGATCAGTTCCTTGCGCAAGGCCAGGGTGATGCCAATGCCCGCCATCAGCATGACCGCACTGACTCCCAGCAGCATTGCCTGATTTAATCCGAGCATACCACCTGAGGGGGCCGCCAGGGCAAGCCCCGAGATACACACACAGCCGCGCCCGACAAGTCCCGCCTTGCCTTCTCCCAGTCTGCCAAAACCGAGTAGATAACCCTGCAGGCCGGCGGAAAGCAATGCCACGCCAAGCAGTGCTGTCGTGATAAGCAGCAGCGCCTCGCTGATGTCGCCCTGGAGCAACAGGGCTGGATTGAAGACGAAAAAGAACGGAATAAAATAAATGATGGCGCCCAGACGCATCGCTTCCCAGCCGGCACGCATGGGTGACACCTGGGCTACCGAGGCGGCAGCGAATGCGGCCAGTGCCACCGGCGGGGTAATAAAGCTGAGCATGCCCCAGTACATGATGAACATGTGCGAGGCCAGCGGGTCGAGGCCGGCATTGATCAGCGCCGGTGCCAGTACAATGGCCAGAAAGATGTACGCAGCCGTTACAGTCATGCCAATACCCAGCACAAAGCTGGTGGTAGCACCCATGATCAGCAGCACCAGGATGTTGTCGCCTGCCAGGTACACCAGATCATTGGCCAGTGTGCCGGCCATACCGGTCACTGCCAGCGATCCCACAATCAGCCCGATAGCCGCCAGGATGCCGGCCAGTTCTGCCATCAGGCGGCCGGTTGCGGCAACCATAAGCAGAAATTTTTCCGTATTCATGCGGTGCGACGTGAACTGATTGATGATCAGCAGTGCCGCAGTTGCGATAAACGGTGCGGTTGCTTCACGCTGCATGTATACCAGCATCACCGTCAGGATCACAAACACAGCAATAAAGTACCAGCCTTCCCTGAACACATTGCCAAGTCTGGGCAGCTCTTCTTTTGGCAGACCCTCCAGCTTGTTGCGGGCCGCATAGGCATCAATCTGCATGAACAGGCCAAAGAAGTAGAGTACTGACGGCACAATGGCGGCGACGGCAATGGTCACATAATTTACGCCCAAAAAGCTGGCCATCACAAATGCGGTTGCGCCCATGATCGGGGGCATCAGTACACCGCCAGTGGAGGCGCAGGCCTCAACCCCGGCAGCATAACCACGTGAGAAGCCAACCCTGCGCATGGCCGGAATGGAGAGAGGGCCGGTGGTGAGCACATTGGTGATAGGGCCGCCACTCATGGAGCCCATCAGGCCGCTCGAAAAGATGGCCACTTTGGCGGGGCCGCCGCGCATGTGGCCGAGCAGCGCAAATGCCAGATTGATAAAAAAGGGCCCGCCTCCAGTGTATTGCAGTGAGACACCAAACAGGATGAAGCCGAATACCAGCATGGCAAACGAGTTCAGTGCCACACCGAACACGCTTTCTTCCCCGAGTACATGGAAAATGGCGATATCGTGTACGGGCATGCCGATGCCGGCAATGACATCCGGCATTCTGTCGGCGTAGGTGGGGTACAACGACAGCACCAGTACGATAAAAAAGATTGGCCAGCCCCCGGCTCGTCGACCGGCTTCAAGAATGATGACCCAGGTTATGAGCGCCAGGACCACGCCCTGCATGGGTGCAGCATACTCCCACGCATCCAGAATGATGCGTTCGGCATTGAAGGCAAAGTAGGAAAAGATCACCGCGATGGTGACCATGATCACCTTGTCATACCACGGTACAAAATTGAGATTGTTTTTATGCGACGGGAAGGTGATAAACACCATGATCAGCATCAGGCCTGTGAGCAGGTACAGATAGCGGCCATCCAGCATGGTGAAGTCTACAAAAAATCCCAGCGCAAATATCTGGTTGATTGCCAGCAGGGTAGCTGCAGTTGTCAGTAGTGCCATGACAACCCGCCAGTTCCTGGCGAGTTCGCGGTACCGGCCGATAGCGGGTAACTCGGTATCGTCCTTGTTTTCGTCGATTGGGGCGATAGGGGGTATAACACTGTTGGTCATGAGTACTCGTCTTTTTATTTTGGATTATTGGTTATTTTGGATTATTGGGTGTCGGACAGCGTGATCAGACCCTGAGCCGCCAGCGCCTGCTCCCTGAATGTCAGCCAGCCTGCTTCAAATTGGCTGCGATCTTCCGCAGCATTCGGCAGATAGGCCTGCCAGGCATTCATCAGTACCTGCTGGCGATGCAGGTTGGCCTGCTGCCGCGCTTCCGCTTCGGGAGTCCAGATACCTATTTCCCTGAAGTACCGTACAGCGCCATCGTGGTAAGGGATAAACGCATTCTGCAGTTGCTGACCAAGGATCCGCCAGCCATTCGCACCGGGCGCGGAGGCTTTGTAGTCATCGTAGTGCATGGCGATCACCTTGGTGATCCCGTAGACCATGTCCTCATCCAGCTCATCCAGCGCAACCAGTAGCGGATAGGCGGAGGTAAATACTTCCACACCTTCATTGACGTCAATTGCCGGGCCCTCGGTGGCGACGTGTGGTACATACCAGGGCAGACGATCCCGCACCCGTTGTACACCTTCAGTATTTTCGGGAGGAAACTCAACCCAGAACAGCCCGCGCGGTGAAGAGTCCAGGCGCATGAAGGGTGGGGAATTGCAGGCTCCGCCGGCAACATCGGCACGGTTGTTGATGACGGCGTCGATGGAGGCGTTATAGCCGCCCACCTCAACGCGTTCCACATCGTCCCAGGTCAGATTGGCGTAGGACAACAAGGCTGTCAGGGCATTGTTCAGTGACGGTGCACCCTGCACAAAGGTAACCCGCTTGCCGCGCAGATCCTCTACGGTGCGGATTTCGGCATCGGCGGCAGTGGCCAGACTGAATGAGCAACTGGTTGAATAATTGGACAGGATGGCGCGGATGGGTTGTGGCCCCCAGATTCTGGCGGCAAAGTTCAGAATCCCTTCCTGGGCGTAAACTGCTTCTGAACCGCCGGCAGACATGTGAACCCGGCCTGCTTTCAGCGTGGCAAGGCGTGACACATCATTGCGCCCGGGTACGACACGCAGGTTGACGCCGTACTGACGCTGGAGAATATTGCCGATGGCGACGGCCTGACTATAACCACCGGTGCCGGTCGGATAGGCAGACCAGGCAATTGTGCGCGGCATATTCAATTGTCCGGCAGGCGGATTTTCCGGCAGCTCCTCCACGCCACATGCCGTCAGTGTCGCCAGTGCTGCAGCCAGCAGGCTGATGCCCAGGCAACGCCGGGCGCGGGTAGAAACCAGTTTGACCATTAACGTTTGAACTCCTGCGTGTGCGTTAGTGCAATCCTGCGCTGAAGAATAGCGCAGAGGGCAGGCCAAAGCCAGACAGGCTGGTCGGTTGTAGGTTCAGATAACAGTCCGGCGGGTTGAAAGTCAGGCTGGATTATAAATGAACACCAGGTCCCAGACGCCGTGCCCAAGGCGCTGACCGCGGCGTTCGAACTTGGTTTCGGGCCGCCCGGTGGCGGATGCATAACAGCCGGTACCGGCACTGTTTTCAAGGTCCCCGTTGGCCTGCAGCACAGCCATCATGTGTTCAGCGTAGTTTTGCCAGTCAGTGGCCAGATGAATCCTGCCGCCGGTTCGCAGTTTGTGCGTCAGGGCACTGATAAAGGCGGGCTGTACAAGTCGTCGTTTATGATGTTTTTTCTTGTGCCACGGATCAGGGAAAAAGATCTGTACGGCCTCCACCGAGCCATCTGCAATGCAGTCGCGCAGTATCTCGACGGCATCGTGGCAGTAGATATGCAGATTGGTCAGTCCCCGGCAGGCAATATTGTTCAGCAGCTTGCCGACACCCGGGCGATGGACCTCAATACCAATATAGTTAAGATGGGGATTGGCCGCGGCCATCTCCGCCAGTGAGTCACCCATGCCAAAGCCGATTTCGATCACGAGAGGCGCCTGCCGGCCAAACACAGCCTGCACATCAAGAGGCGCGCTGTTGTCTGCTATGACGTAATCAGACCAGTACTTTTCCAATGCCTCTTTTTGCGAGGTCGTCTGGCGGCCCGCCCGAATGACAAAGCTGCGTAACGGGCGATGGTGTGCGTTATCTGGTTTATCCTGATTTTCTTCCATGTCAGAAAAAACTACCGTCGATGGGCGATGATGCACTGGCATAGAGTTTGCGCGGCATGCGGCCGGCCAGCCAGGCTTCGCGGCCACTGGCAACAGCCTTTTGCATGGCTGATGCCATCAGCACCGGGTTACCCGCTTCAGCAATGGCGGTATTCATCAGCACGCCGTCGCAGCCAAGCTCCATGGCAATGGTTGCATCAGATGCGGTACCCACACCGGCATCCACAATAATGGGGACGGAGGAGTTTTCCAGAATCATGCGAATATTGTAAGGGTTGCGTATCCCCAGCCCGGAGCCAATCGGCGCGCCCAGCGGCATGACTGCGATACAGCCGATTTCTTCCAGGCGTTTGGCGATCAATGGATCATCGCTGGTGTAAACCATCACATCAAAACCGTCGGCCACCAGTTGTTCGGCGGCAATCAGCGTTTCAGTCACGTTGGGATACAGTGTTTTCTGATCGCCAAGCACTTCCAGCTTGACGAGTTTGTGCCCATCCAGCAGTTCACGTGCCATACGACAGGTACGTACCGCGTCTGCCGCCGTATAACAGCCGGCAGTGTTGGGAAGAATGGTATATTTTTCCGGAGAAATGACATCCAGCAAACTGGGCTCATTTTTGTTCTGCCCCAGATTGACGCGACGAATGGCTACCGTAATCATTTCTGCCCCGCTGGCCTGCAATGCCGCCAGGTTCTGATCAAAATCAGCGTATTTGCCGCTGCCGATGATGAGTCGTGACTGATAGGTCCTGCCGGCCAGGATAAGAGGATTGTCTGTGTTGCTCATTGGATTTAATGTCCTTCAGAAAAATTTAACCACCGCCTATGGCGTGAACGATTTCCAGGCAGTCGCCGTCATTGAGTTCGGTGGTCTGATGCTGGCTGCGGGGGACTATTGCCTGATTGAGTTCTACTGCCACCCGGCCTGTCCCCATGTCCAGCTGGTTCAGCAGCGCAGATACCGAGCAGGGTGAGGTGAGTTCCAGAGTATCGCCGTTTACGGTAATTTTCATTGCCTGTCAGGTCTCAGCTGGTTTTGCCAAATATCATGGCCGCTGCCAACAGCAGCCAGCCTGCCAGAAATGCAACGCCACCAATCGGGGTGATGGCGCCCAGCCAGCGGACGCCGCTCAGGCTCAGGATATACAGGCTGCCGGAAAAAATCACGATGCCGACAACAAATGCCCAACCGCTGGCGCGGAGCAGTGAGGAGTCTGAGACATGCATGCACAGCAGGCCGACGCCAAACAGGGCCAGCGCGTGATACATCTGATATTGCACCCCGGTCTGAAAGACAGCCAGCAGGTCTTCCGGCAGCCGGGCACGCAAACCGTGGGCAGCAAAAGCACCCAGGCCGACAGCAATAAAGCCCATGATGGCAGCGATCGCGATAAACAGAGATGGCATAAAAACTCCTAATAAAAAAGCCGCTGTACAGAGCAGCGGCTTTTATCGTGCATCAGCACTGATTTATGCGGTCATCACGCCGCGAACTTTGTTCATCGCATTCTGTTCCAGCTGACGGATGCGCTCAGCGGATACATTGTACTTGGCAGCCAGCTCATGCAGAGTCGCTTTCTGGTCAGTCAGCCAGCGGCTGGTGATGATATCGCGGCTGCGTTCATCCAGCTCACTCATGGCCTTGTACAGACCGCTGGACTGTTCTTCTTCCCACTCGTTTTCTTCAATTTCGAGTGCCATGTCAGAGGCATTGTCTTCCAGATAGTACGCAGGAGACATATACGCTTCATCGTCATCAGCATCAGTAGCCGCATCAAACGCCTTGTCATACGAGCTCATGCGACCTTCCATCTGGCGCACCACAGCAGCATCAACGCCCAGATCTTCTGCTACCGCCTGTGCCTCATCATTGCTCAGCCAGCCCAGGCGCTTCTTGGCGCTGCGCAGATTGAAGAACAGTTTGCGTTGGGCCTTGGTGGTGGCGATTTTTACAATGCGCCAGTTACGCAGTATAAATTCGTGCATCTCGGCCTTGATCCAGTGCACGGCAAAGGATACCAGGCGAACGCCCATCTCCGGATTGAAGCGCTTGACCGCCTTCATCAGGCCAACGTTGCCTTCCTGAATAAGATCCGCCTGCGACAGACCGTATCCGGAGTAGCTTCTTGCCAGATGCACAACAAAGCGCAGGTGCGCCAGAACCAGTTGTCGTGCCGCTTCCAGATTGTTGTCGTAATAGTACTGGTTGGCCAGCTCAAGCTCGCGCTCGGCGCTCAGTATGGCAATACTGTTGACGGAAGTAATGTAGGCCGACAGGTCGCGGCCGGGAACAGCCGGGCCAATCAGTTGTAAACTTTTGCCTGTCGTCATATTCTCTATGTTCTCTGTTCTCATAGGTTTCAACTTGTACTCCTGAGTCAGAAACGAAGCTGTCAGGTATCCGTCAGCGGATTACCCTCAACTCCCTACAGACCCCATTTTAGCACTATTTATTGCATGAGTGATCATTGTATGTCCAGTTTCTATTTGCGTTTTTCCACACCTGTTATCGCCGTGAGCGCGATTCTTGCCATGACGGCCTGTTCCCCGGCGCCGGATGCGCCGGTTGAGGTGACGAATGGTAGCGGCTCCGCACAACAACCGGCGTCATCAGCACCCACGGATTCCCTCGGCCTTGGCATTGATCTGCAGAACCTTGATGCCTCCGTTCGACCGCAGGATGACTTCTACCGCTACGTTAATGGCGGCTGGGTTGACCGCACCACTATTCCGGCAGACCGTTCGCGCTGGGGGAGCTTTGATGAGCTGCGTGAGGCTGCCGAGCAGCATGTCCTCGAAATTGTCCGTGAGGTCGCAGCTCCCGGGGCGGCAAAGAATGCTGAGCAACAAAAAATTGCTGATATCTATCAGTCATTTATGAATGAGACGGCGCTGGAGGAGAAGGCCCTGAGCCCATTGCAGGCAGAATTGGCGGATATTGCGGCGCTGGCAGATCATGAGGCGTTGATGGATTATTGGGCGCAGGCACCAGCCCGCGGCCAAATCGCACCTTTTCGCTTTGGTGTCAGCCAGGACCAGCGTCAGTCAGATCAATACATAACCACCCTGTTCCAGTCTGGCCTGGGCTTGCCGGACCGGGATTACTACCTGAGTAACGAAGGCCGTTTTGCCGAGATTCGTGAATTATACCTGACACATATCAGCGAATTGCTGGAGATGGCGCAAATTGAAGATGCCGCTGCAGCAGCGCAGCGTATTCTGGACGCCGAAACCCGGCTGGCAGGGATTCAATGGACACGCATACAAAATCGTGACCGCACGGCCACTTACAATCGCATGTCTCCGCAGGAATTGGCCACACTGGCGCCGGGCGTGGACTGGGTGCGCTATCTGGGCACATCGGCGCTGCCGGAAATCGAGGCCATTGTGGTCAGGCAGCCAACTTATTTTGAAGAAGTCGCCAATGTGTATCGTGACATAAGCATGGATGCCTGGCGGGACTACCACCGTTACCATCTGATCAGATCTGCAGCACCCTATCTCGGCAATGAATTTGTCAGTGCACATTTTGAATTCTTTGGCCGTGAACTCAGCGGGCAGCCGGAATTGCGGTCGCGCGAGCTGCGCGCGGTAAACACAGTGGAATCACTCATGGGGTTTGCCGTCGGCAGGGAGTATGTGGAACGTCACTTTCAGCAGGACGCCAAAGACAGAATGGATGCGCTGGTCAGAAATCTGCTGGCTGAATTTGAGGTGGCTATCAATGAGCTGGAGTGGATGAGTCCGGCAACCAAGGTTGAGGCACAGGACAAACTTGCAAAACTGAATACCAAAATTGCCTATCCTGATGTCTGGCGCGACTATGATTGCCTGCAGACCTCAGCAGACGATCTGCTGGGGAATGTCATGCGTTCCAACCGCTGCGAGTTTGAGCGCAATATCGCCCGTCTGGGGCAGGAAGTGGATCGTGATGAGTGGGGCATGACACCTCAGACAGTGAATGCTTACTACTCTTCAACCATGAATGAAATCGTGTTTCCGGCAGGCATATTGCAGCCACCGTTTTTTAACGTGGAGGCTGACGATGCGGTCAACTATGGCGCTATCGGTGCAGTGATAGGACACGAAATAACCCATGGTTTTGACGATCAGGGGCGTCGCTCCGATGGTGATGGCAACTTGCGCGAATGGTGGGCTGAGCAGGATGAGGTTCAGTTCCGTGAGCGCGCTCAACGCATGATTGATCAGTTTGACGCGTATGAGCCGATCGAGGGAATGTTTATTCAGGGCGCACTCTCCCTGGGAGAGAATATCGCTGATCTTGGCGGTCTGACGGTTTCGCATAAAGCGTGGCAACGGAGTCTTGAGGGTAGTCCGGCACCAGTCATTGAGGGATTCACAGGCGAGCAGCGCTTCTTTCTGGGATACGGTCAGATCTGGCGGACATTGTTCCGGGATGAGGCAATGCGGCGCCAGCTGACAACAGGGCCACACTCACCAGGGATGTATCGGGTGCTTGGCACGTTGTCCAACATGCCGGAATTTTATGAAGCGTTTGGTGTTGATGAAGGTGACGGCATGTATCGCAGCGAGGATGTCAGAGTCAAGATCTGGTAATCCGCCGCTCAGTTCATTTGCGCGAGGTGGCGCGAAACTGACAGTTTTGCGCCCAGCCACCCCAGCAGGGAGCTGCCGGCCAGCAGGGCAGCAACGGCGGGCAGGTCCATGCCGGCAAATCGATATTGGTCTCCGTAGAAGGCCAGAAACGACGATGCCGGCCCTTGCAGGATCAGTAGCAACAGCTGCAGTGTCAGCCATGCTGTCATCCCCCCAAACAATCCGAACCACAAACCCATATAGAGAAATGGCCGGGTGATGAAGCCGCGGGTAGCGCCGATCAGCGTCATTACCCGGATTTCCGCTTCACGGCTGGCAATGATGGTGCGGATACTGTTGCCGGTAATAAACAGCACTGCCATGGCCAGAATCACTACAAGTGCCAGCACCAGTCGCTCCACTACGCTGATAAAGCTGTCGAGTCGTGCCATCCACGCCTGATCCATCTGCACAGATTCAACACCGGGCAGGTTGCGCAGCGACCGTTCAAGTTGCTGGGCCGTTGCGAGGCTGGTATCGATCGGTTGAATGACAAAACTCTCCGGCAACGGGTTGGTCTCAAGGCTGCTGATTATGTCGCCGAGACCCGACCACTGAGCAAATTCTGCTGCAGCCTGCTCCGGCGTGATGTGCTGCACGCTGCGGATTGTTGAAAAATAGGGTAACTGTGCTTCCAGCGCTTCTATATCATCGTCAGTGACGTTTTCCGCCAGAAAAAGTGTGATCTGACTGGTTTCTGTCAGACTGTCACCAAATTGAGCCAGGTTTTTGCCCGCGACATATAGCAGTGATGGCAGCAGCAGGGCGATGCCAATGACGGCCAGGGTCATCAGCGTGCCAACGGGTTGTGCCAGCATGCGCCGCAGGGCGTCGATGGCACAGTCCAGATGGCTGGCAAACCAGGCGAACAGTTTCTGACTGGTGCTGCGTTGGCGTTGTGCGCCCTTTGGCTGGTCGGTTTTAGCCATGCGCCGGTGCTCCGTTTTTGCTGGGGTGCTGTTCGTCCCTGATCAGTTGCCCGTTTTCAAGGGTAAGTATCCGGTGACGCAGGCGCGTGATCAGCGACAGGTCGTGGCTGGCAATCAGCATACTGACGCCGATCTGATTGAACTGTTCAAACAGGATCATGATTTCAGCGGCAAGTTCCGGATCCAGATTACCGGTCGGCTCATCCGCCAGCAGTATTTTGGGTCGATTGACGACCGCCCGGGCGATGCCGATGCGCTGCTGTTCGCCGCCGGAAAGCGTCACCGGATTCATTTTTTCCTTGTTGAGCAGCCCCACCTTGTCCAGTGCGGCACGCACGCGGCGCGCTGCTTCATGCCTGTCATAACCGTCAATCAGCAGCGGCAGTGCCACGTTGTCATAAACCGTGCGATCAAACAGCAACTGGTGATCCTGAAAAACAACACCGATCCGGCGTCGGTAATAGGGAATCTGGCTGGTCGACAGGCGATGAATATTGCGCCCGCTTACAAGAATCTGACCCTGATTCAATGGTTCGGTCAGCATCAGCAGTTTCAATAAGGTACTTTTGCCGGCGCCGGAGCGACCAGTCAAAAATGCCATGCCACCCCGGTCCAGTTCGAATGACACCTGTTTCAGAGCCTCATGGCCGCCGGGGTAGCGCTTGCTGACCTCATCAAAACGAATCATGATTGCGCCGTGTCAAACAATGCGGCAACAAAGTCGTCTGCATCAAACTGCCGCAGATCCTCGGCCTGCTCGCCGATACCGATAAAGCGGATCGGCAGCTTCATGGCGTTGGCGATCGCAAACACCATGCCGCCCTTGGCCGTCCCGTCCAGTTTGGTCAGACAAAGTCCGGTCAGTGTGACGGCATCATTGAAGCTTTTTGCCTGATTAAGTGCATTCTGCCCGGTGGTTGAATCCAGTACCAGCATGACTTCATGGGGCAGTTCAGGATCCTGTTTTTTCAGAACCCTGACTATTTTCTCCAGCTCCTGCATCAGGTTGGCCTTGTTGTGCAGGCGACCGGCCGTGTCGGCCAGCAGCACATCAACACCGCGGGCCCTGGCTGCCTGATAGGCGTCAAAAATGACGGAGGCACTGTCCGACCCGGTAGCCTGCGCGATCACTGGTACCTGGTTGCGGTCGCCCCAGGCCTGCAATTGCTCAACGGCCGCAGCTCTGAAGGTGTCTCCCGCCGCCAGCATGACTTTGCGATTTTCCTGCTGAAAGCGCCGCGCAAGTTTGCCGATGGTGGTGGTTTTACCAACGCCGTTTACCCCAACCATCAGAATGACATAAGGCTTTTTTTCCGAATTGACCACCAATGGCGCGGTGCAGGGCTCCAGCAGCGCACGCAGTTCCGCGCGAAGCTGGGTCATCAGCTCTTCAGGATTGTTCAGCTGTTTGCGTTTGAGGCGCGCAGTCAGTGCAGAGATGACCTGATCGGTTGCCTCCAGGCCCACGTCGGCCGTCAGCAGTTGCATTTCGATCTCGTCAAGCAACTCGGCGTCAATGGTTTTTCGACCGCTGACCAGTGCCGCCAGCCCTTCAGCCAGATTATCACGGGTTCGGCTCAGCCCCTGCTTGAGCCGACCAAAAAAGCCGGCCGGTTTTTCAGTGTCGGGTACCTGCATCTGTGCCGGTTCCTGTTCGGAACGCGGGTCAGCTCCAGAATCAGTAACAGGTGCAGCTTCAGGCGCTTCAGGCTCAACAGGAAGGGGCTGTGCAGCGGGTATTTCTGGTTCCGGTGCATTGATGTCTTTGCTGGAATCTTTGGATTTTTTTCCGAAGCCGAACATACTGGGTTCTCTGACAATGGTATCAAAACAGGGATGATCTGAATCAGTCCCTAGTTTAGCATTACTGTGCACATATGTGGGTTGACCCAGTACAATGGATGCTTCAAAGGACACTTTCAGGGATATCGCTTTTTGAGACAGGCTTCAGGCACGACACAGACAAAAAGCCGCCATGCCGGCAAGAATACGCTAAGAATTATCGCAGGCCTCTGGCGCGGCCGGCGGCTGCAGTTTCCGGATGTGCCCGGTTTGCGTCCCACCCCGGATCGTGTGCGCGAAACGGTGTTCAACTGGCTGCAGGCCTGGGTGGCGGCGGAAGATTGTCTGGATCTGTATGCCGGTAGCGGTGCCTGCGGGCTGGAAGCGCTGTCGCGGGGTGCCAGAACAGTTGTGTTTGTAGATGCATCGCCACTGGCAACATCCGCAATAACGCAAAATCTGGCCTTGCTGGAAAATGCGCCCGGCTACACGGGTCATGCCACAGTGACGCATATGCGGGCCGAAGTCTGGCTGAAAGCATCCGGTTCACTTGCACAGTATGGGGAGCACGGCTTCGGTCTGGTGTTTCTGGACCCACCGTTTGCTGACGGCGTGCTGAACACCAGCTGCCAGCAACTGGAGTGCAGTGGATTGCTGAAACCCCGCGCGCACATCTATGTTGAATCCGGTGACCCATTACCACAGCCAGGCCTGAGCGCTGATTTTCCGGTCAACTGGCGTTTGCTGAAAAGCGCCCGGGCCGGCAGCGTTTTTTACGGTCTGTATCTGCGGGAGCAAACGTGAGCGCGCCGAAGATTGAGCCGGGTCTGTCCCCGATTGCGGGGAGCCTTTACCAGCCACCGTGGTGGCTGCCGGGCGGCCATCTGCAGACGGTCTGGCGCAAGCTGGGCAAAACCTCAGCACCCTGGCGGCGACGTCAACGGGTAGAGCTCCGGGATGGCGATTTCATCGACATTGACCATGCGCCGGCGCGGCATCTGGCAGATCCGGCCAGACCTGTGGTCTTGCTGGTGCACGGGTTGGCGGGGAGTTCGTCGTCGTCCTATATTCTGGCAATGCAGAACCTGCTGCAACAAAATGACTATCACAGTATTGCCATCAATCTGCGTGGTTGCAGTGGCGAGTATAATCGCCTGCCCATCGCCTATCATTCCGGCTGTTCCCCGGATATCGAGCAAGTGATCACTGAGCTTGTCGAGACTGACCTGAAAGATACCAGCCTGGCTGCAATCGGGTATTCACTGGGGGCCAATGTCCTGCTCAAATGGGCCAGTGAAACTGTGTTTGCACCGAGACTGAGAGCGCTCGTCAGTGTCTCCAACCCGTTTTCACTGGATCTTTGTTGTGAGCAGATGAACAGAGGTATGCCCTTCTGGTACGGGCGTTATTTCCTGCAACGATTGCGTGGTGATCTGGTGGCCAAGCGCGATTTTTTCCGGTGTCGGAACAATCTGGATCATGTTGCGCAAATTGACGCCCTGGGACCGCTGGATAAATTGCGGACGTTGTGGGAGTTTGATGATGCGGTAACTGCGCCGTTGCATGGATTTGACGGCGCTGAGGACTATTACCAACGATGCAGCAGTCGTCAGTTTATCGGCAAGGTACCTGCGTCGACACTGGTAATCCACGGCATGAATGACCCGATAATCCCGCCACATGCACTGCCAGCGCGCGCAGCAATGCCGGCACATGTGACCTGTGACCTCTTTCCGGCGGGCGGCCATGTCGGTTTTGCGATGAGCGGACGCAAGGATTGGCTGGAGCGCAGAATACTCGATTTTATTGCGGTGAACTGAGTGTCTAATGTGCTGACAGGGATCGGCGCGTGGTGTAGTGTAGGCGGCAAATAACGTTACAGGTCACAGATCAGTATGAAGACAGCGGTATATCCCGGCACATTCAACCCGATTACAAATGGCCATATTGACCTGGTGGAACGGGCAGCACGCCTGTTTGACAAAGTGATTGTTGCCATCGGTGTCAACAAGCAGAAATCTACATCGTTATCGACCGAGCGTCGTGTCGAACTTGCAACCCGGGTGCTGGCACATCTTGATAACGTGGAAGTGTGTTCGTTTGACACGTTGCTGATCGAATTCGTGCGTCATCGTGGTGCGGATGTGATTTTGCGTGGTTTGCGGACAGTGGCTGATTTCGAGTATGAATTTCAGCTCGTGGGCATGAATCGCGCGCTGGACCCGGGTATCGAAACCATTTTTATGGCGCCCGATGAGCATCTTTCATACATATCATCAACCCTGGTGCGGGAAATAGCGTCCTATGGCGGCGACATCTCCGGATTTGTCCACCCGTTGGTGCTTGAGGCGATGCAGCAGCATCTGGCTGAGCAGGCCGCTGCGACCTGATATTCAGCGCTGACAGCGCTTGCAGAAAACGGTACTGCGCTGACCCAGACGTATCTCCTGCAGCACGCCACCACAACCATGGCAGGGTTCGCCGCCACGGCCGTAAACATGCAGTGACTGTTTGAAATAGCCTGGCTTGCCATCGCCACCGACAAAGTCCCGCAGTGTTGTCCCGCCTACTTCTATGGCACGGCCGATGACCGCCCTGATGTGAAGAGCAAGGCGATCGCAACGTGCGCGCGACAATGTGCCCGCTTCGGCTGTCGGGCGGATACCTGCAAGATACAGGGCCTCATTGGCATAGATGTTCCCGGCTCCGACAACAACATGACTGTCCATTATCAGACTCTTGACTGAAACTTTTCGGCCCCGGCTGCGTCTGAATAGATATCGGCCATCAAAACTGTCTGACAGGGGCTCCGGGCCCAGATCACGAAGTAGCGGATGCAGAGCTGGGTCGTCGGATGTCCACAGCATGGCACCGAAGCGACGTGGGTCATGATAGCGCAATGCAAGATCATTGCTGAATATCAGGTCTATATGATCATGCTTGCGCGGTGACTCCAGCGGATCCACCATTCGGACACTGCCCGACATACCCAGGTGAATGATCAGTGTGCCAACTGCGGTGTGCAGCAGCAAATATTTACCACGCCGGCTGGTATGGGTTATCTGCTGGCCGGGCAGCACAGTTGTGATCTGCTCGGCCACTGGCCAGCGTAGCCGGTTATGACGCACCTTGCTGGCGATGACATACTGGCGGCGGATGTGAGGATCAATACCCCGGCGACTGGTCTCTACTTCGGGTAATTCAGGCATATTGCTCCGGCATGCAGTTCGCACTTGCAAAAATGGCCATACATTATAGAGTTAACAGGCGGTCTCCTATAGTTGTCAGAAAAAAATAATGGAGAGAAACATGGTTTGCCAACATCGCTCTGCTGTTTCACATTTAAAACGTTGCCGTGCCCTGGCATTTTGTTTTCTGACATTTGCCTGCAGCCCACCGGTGCTCGCTGATGGTGCAGAGGGAAGTGTTGCAGATGAGGTAAGCCCGGAAATGGCAGAAGCGCTGGCTCGCGTAGAGCAGCTCAGTGCTGCCGTTGATGATCTGGCGCAGCTGGGTAATGGCTGGCGACCGGAAATAGCAGAAACGCTGCTGTCGCTTGGCAGGGCGCTTCAGACAACCAATGATCATGATGCGGCCCTGGCGACGCTGGAGCGATCAGTGCATGTCAGCCGGATCAATCATGGGCTGTTCAGTCTTGAACAATTACCGGCATTGCAATTACAGGTTGAAAGTCATCTGGCGCTGGGCCAGTGGGATGAAGCCGATGGCCTGCGACAGTACGCATTCTACGTACAGAGTCGGGCCTATGGCGACAATGATCCGGGCATGATTCCTGCCCTTGTCGAATATGCCAGCTGGCACATGGATGCGTTCGCTGACCGGCGTGGCGAGGTGCCGGTGGTGCGTCTGATTGACGCCTACCAGCTCTACAGTGTGGCACTGAGTATCATTGACAGACAGGAAAATCCGCTGCAGTACCCCAAGGTGGAGTATCTGCAGCAACTGGCATTTGTTTCGTGGCTATTGCACAGAACGCAGGCGCTGGCCGGATCGAATATGGTCTTCAGTGAGGAGAGACAGGTCGACGATACGTGGGTAGACACCCTGACCGAGCAAAAATACCGCAATCGCAACAGTGCGTTCCTGCGCGGGGAATTTGCTCTGCAGGAAATTGTTTCGATCCATGAACTGCACGTAACAGAGGCGGCACAGGACGTTGCGATGCACTCTGACCTTCTGCATCAGCACGTGCAGGCGTTACTTGATCTGGCTGACTGGAACCTTCTGTTTGAAAGACGTCAGGCGGCCAATACCATCTATCGACAGGCCTGGGATTTACTTGCAGATGAAGGCCCGGAGGTACGCAAATCAGTGTTTGACAAGGTGGTACTGTTGCCAAGTTTTGAGCCTCGCATAGGTCCCCAGCAGGAGCGTGGCAGTCCATCCACGCCCGAGCGGGCAAGTGCGTTTGCCCCATCGGCGGGCAGTGCGGGCGCGCCTGTGCGAAATCATTTCCGCGACCAGAGTCCGGACGGGTATGACTATGTCATCATGGAGTTTGATATCAATCGCTATGGCAGGGCGACCAACGTCAACCTGATTGACAAAGTGCCTCCGCATGATGATGCCCTGAAGCGCCGTATGGTCGGCGCGCTGCGCGATGCCAAATTGCGCCCACGCATTCTGGATGGCGAGCCGGTCCAGGTAACAGGGTTGCTCTATCGTTTTCCATATGAAATTGAAACACAAACAGCAGTGACGCAATAATGGACTAACAAAACGGTCTGTTTAACGGTACAGTTCTTACAGCACAGCCATTCGGGCAATTCCACAGACGCTATGGCCGGAGTATTCAGAGATGGAAAAAAAGACGCGTAATGTTTTAGTCAGCATGGGGATCTGTGCATTGGCGTTAACGGGTTGCGAAACAACCCAGCAGTCCCAGTCGAGCAGTTCCTCCATGCCATCCATGCCGACAATGCCATCTCCATCCATGCCGTCGTCATCCTCATCCTCGTCGTCGTCGTCCTCGTCCTCGTCTTCATCATCGTCATCGTCGTCGTCGTCGTCGTCCTCGTCTTCATCATCGTCATCGGCATCATCCATGCCGTCGGGTTCTTCCATGCCCTCCGGATCAGCTTCCTCGTCGTCGGGTTTGCCTGACTTTTCCGGCGGTCGCAGTTCTCCGTCTTCCGGAAGTGGCTCGCAGAGCGGAAGCCAGAGCGCCAGTGCGGGCCAGAGTGGCAGCCAGAGCAGTGGCGGAGGTCAGAGTAGCGGTCCAAGTATTCAGGTAGGTACCAGCGGAGGCGGTATTGCAGATGTCATCGGCGGCTCGATGCCGTCATCTTCCAGCGGGAGTGGCAGTTCGTCCGGCACCGGCACAATGGCTGGCAGGTCTGCATTGCCAGGCGAGGGTGGTTTGCCGGGTGGTCGTACCGGCACCGGTTCGGGTAGTGGCTCCAGCAGCAGCGCTGGCTCCGGAACATTTGGCGACAGCGGCGGCACTGGCAGTCGTGCTGGCACCGGCAGTGGCGCGGGCACCATAGCCGGAACCGGGACGGGTGCCGGATCAAGCGCCGGGGCAGGAACCGGGGCAGGCACATCCGGCTCAGGAAGCGGTGTCATGACTGCTCAGGAGCGTGTGGCCGTGCTTGATGGTGCACTGGGCAGTGGTTACGAAGATTTTGATGGCCTGATTCTGGCCGAACGCAGCCGGGCCCAGCGCCAAAGCAATGAGGCAGGATCAGATCCGGCCGGACTCTATGACGGTCAGGGCGGCGGTGGCACCGGTTCCGCTGGTGCGGGTGCCGGGTCCTTGCCTGGCGTGACCGCAGCAGGTCGCGGCAGCATCGGTGATGGGGCCGGTGGTGGCGTGGTGGCCTCCAATAATGGCACAGGCCAGGGTCCGCAGGCGGGTGGTTCAGGTGGCTCAGTGGGAGGGCTGATAGGTGGTCCTGCCGGGGACCAGGGAGAGTATCCGGTTCCTGAAGATATACCACCAAACGGGCGTGATGACGATGTTGTGGCCCGGCAGATTCGTGAGGCGGCGATGCGCGAAGCCGATCCGGAACTGCGTGAGGCACTGTGGGATGAATACCGGCGCTACACCGGTCTCAGTGCCACAGATCAGTAAGCAGGACGTATTTTTGGTGCCAGGCCATGGCACTTTTTAGCAAAGAGGTAGACACAATGCAGACACTGAGACCGATTATCGCTCTGTGCGCACTGATGGTGCTGGCGCTGAGTGGCTGTGCTACGACCTCGGTGAAGTCGACACAATTTATCCCGGTGGTGCAGGATTCGCTTCCCATGGATGAGGATCTGATCCTTGATGTGGGTGTCATGGTATTTGATCCGGGCATTGATGAAGTCGCGCAACGTGATCTGGATCGCACCAACTTTGAGATCCGTCGCGCGGAGTCCCGCTATGCACCTTACGTAATGGCAGAAACATTACAGCGTTCAGGCAACTGGGGCGTGGTGCGTGTCCTGCCGACTGAGCGCAGCACCATGGATGTGTACCTGGAAGGACAGCTGTTGCTGTCCAACGGCGAAGGCATGATCATCAAGGTCACGGTCACCGACTCCACTGAGCGTGAGTGGTACACACGGGAATATGAGGAACATATCAGTCAGTACAACTATGAGCAGACGCAGCGACAGTCACATGACCCGTTTCAGGTGATCTACAACACCATTGCCAATGATATGCTCGAGTACCGGCGTCGGAATATCAGTGATGATGAGATTCGCAACATTCGCACGGTGTCCGAGTTGCAGTTTGCCGCCGGGTTTGCACCGGAAATCTACGGGGATTATCTGGACCGGGACGATCAGGGCATTGCCCGGGTTGTGCGTTTGCCTGCCGCGAATGATCCTTCGATGGCCCGTATCAGGGACATACGCGAGCGTGACAATCTGTTTGTTGATACCGTGCAGGATTATTATGCGACCTATGCTCGGCAAATGCGCGGGCCGTATGATGCCTGGCGAGAAGTCAGTTTCAGGGAAACCATGGCTCTGGAAGAAACCGAGCGTTCAGCGCGCCGGCGGTTTATAGCGGGTGCGGCGGCGATTGCCGGTGGTATTGCGGCGGTCGGCCAGAACAATGCGGCAGCTCAAACTGCAGGTATTGTCAGTGTGGGAGCTGGCGCCTTTCTGGTGCGCAGTGGTTTTGACCGGTCAGCTGAAGCCAGCATGCATATTGCGGCACTGCAGGAGATCGGAGAATCATTACAGGCAGAGGTTGCGCCAAAAGTCATCGAACTGGATGACCGCACCATCATGCTGACAGGAACAGTTGAGGAGCAGTACACGCAGTGGCAGGAAATTCTCATGGAAATCTACCTGACGGAAACAGGCGGGCTCTGATGGCGGTTTCCGGTAACGAAAAACTGTCGCCCTGGATCTGGGTGGCTCTGAGTGTGCTGATACTGTTGGCTCTGGCCGTCATTTTTGTGTTGCCCCGCGTGGTTGAGCAGTATGAGCTGCCGCTGGTCAAGCGCGTCGAACAGCCGCCAGCCGTTCCGGTCAGTGCCCAACCTGTATCACAGGGGCCGGCCATATCACCCTTTGAAGAAGCCCAGCTTGCACGGCAGCGACGTGAAGCGCAGGATGTTCTGGCGAGCCTGTTACGACAACAGGCTGAACTGGAACAGGTCAGCGTTCAGGATTGGGCGGCAGATACGTTTGCCAGTGCACTGGAGGCCGCGCGTCGCGGAGATGAATTCTACCGCAGCGGAGATTTTGCCCAGGCAATGCTGGCTTACCAGGAGGGTGATCTGGTGCTGGGTGAGTTGCTAGAACAAAAACCCGCTGTGTTTGAGCAATTGCTGAGCGAAGGCAATACAGCGCTTGAAACACTGGATGCAGACACTGCCGCGGCACGCTTTGAACTGGCAGCGCGCATTGATCCGACGAGCAATGAAGCGGATCAGGGGCTGCGGCGCGCCCAGGTCCTTGAGGAGGTTGAACGCTTGCTAGCAGAAGGTTCGCGGCTGCAGGAGATGGGAGAGTTGCAGGCTGCGCGGGCTCAGTTTGAGCAGGCCAGTCAGCTTGATCCGCTGCATGATCGGGCAAACCAGCTGCTGGCGGATAACAGTCAGCGGATGACTGATGCTGAGTTCAACCGCATCATGTCAGAAGGTTTTGCACTGCTGGATCGGGGTGATGCGGAGCAGGCGATAACCAGTTTTGAACGGGCGTTACAGGTTAAACCCGGGTCCGCACAAGCGACAGAAGCAATTACTCAGACGCGCGAGCAGTTAACGCTGGATGCAATAGCCAGGCTTCGGACAGAGGGGCAGGCGTTTGAAGCAGCGGAGCAATGGCAGTCGGCGATCAGCACGTATGAGGCGGCCTTGGCCAGGGACAGTAACCTGGTGTTCGCGCAGGAAGGCAAGGACTACTCCGAACGGCGACTGCAGCTGGATACGCTGCTGCAGTCGAATCTGGACAATCCGATTCGGCTTGCTGACAGGGATGCCTACGACGAGGCACTTGAAGTGTTCCGGATTGGCCGGGAGCTGGCAGCTGATCTGCAGCAGGAGTCCGGCAAGGTTGGTGAGCGTCTGAGCGCACAACTGGAGCAGACGGAAACTCTGCTGCAGACCATGCAGGTACCGATGGAAGTGCGGCTGGTTTCCGACAATGCCACCCAGGTAACCATTTATCGGGTGGGAGAGCTCGGCACTTTCACGGAAACCTCGGTGCTCCTGACGCCCGGGCGTTATGTTGCTGTGGGCACCCGCCCGGGTTATCGCGATGTGCGGGAAGAATTTTTAGTCGGGTTCGGCAGTGAAACTGACTTACTGACAATACGATGCAACGAACAGGTCGCGGCAGTTAACAGGCGTTAAATACATGCAGGACACCCGCTTTACCCCGGATCAGGACGATACAGTGGATGTCATCACGCCGGTGGACTTTACACCCCCACCCCCGGCAGGGCATCAATTTACCTGGCGGCCCCGCTGGTATCACGGACTGTTCCTGATGGCGATTGCGCTGGCAGGTAGCGCTGCCTGGTTTGTCCTGACAGCACGTTCTGTATTTATCGATGTGAATCCGCCGGTTGCCGCGATCGAGGTGACAGACGGGTTTGCTGTCAGAGTAGGGCCGCGATACCTGATGCGCCCGGGAGAGTATCGAATAGCCCTGAGTGCCTATGGTTATTTCGATGGCGAAGAGACTATTACGGTTTCTGAAGAGCAGGCACAAACTCACCCTTTTTCACTTGCACCGCGGCCCGGCTTCGTCAGTGTTGATGCCATTGATGAGCAAGGGCGGAGCGTTACGGGTGCCAGGATTGTGCTGGACGGTGTTGATATTGGCATCACGCCGCTGACTGATGCTGAAATCCCGCCTGGCAGCTACGAATTGCAGGTACATCAGGATCGCTATCTGGTACACCAGGAAACAATTCAGGTTGAGGGTAGACTGGCGGCTCAGGCGTTGAGTGTTGCACTGGCCCCGGCCTGGGCTGATATTTCGTTCAGCACACAGCCGGCCGGCGCCGATATTATCGCCAATGGCGAGTTGCTTGGCATAACCCCGGCTACGTTGGCGCTTATTCAGGGTGCCTACGATATCACGCTGAAGCGAACCGGTTTCAAGGCCTGGCAGGATGATGTGCAGGTCACCGCTGGAGAGGACCAGGCCTTGCCGCCCGTTGTCCTTGAGGCAGCCGACGGCCTGGTTTTTATTCGTTCAGAACCGGGCAACGCCAATGTGACCATCAACGGCGAATACCGTGGACAGACGCCCCTGGAAGTGTCATTGCCACCGGAGCAACAACACGAAATTCGTTTGTTCCGAACGGGTTTTAACACCGCAGTACGCAGGATTACCACCAGTGCCGAGCAGGAAAGCGACATCACCATCGCGCTGGATCCGGTAACCAGTCTGGTGCGAATCATAGCGGAACCGGCTGATGCACAGTTGTTCGTGGACGGGGAGCTCAAGGGGGCAGCCAATCAGACAGTTGAGCTCATCGCTGCCAGTCAGCGCATAGAAATTCGCAAACCCGGCTATGTTGCCTACAGCAGCAACTTTACCTCCAGGCCCGGGCTGGATCAGGAGATACGCGTCCAGCTAAAAACCGAGGAACAGGCCCGTCTGGACGCCATCGAACCCATCATAACCAGCGCCGGCGGTCAGGCGCTGCATCTGTTTTATCCGTCAGAATTCACCATGGGGTCATCCCGCCGCGAACCGGGACGACGTGCCAATGAAACGCTGCGTGATGTGATTCTCGAAAAACCCTTTTACCTGTCATTGCGCCCGGTGACAAATGAACAGTTCAAACGCTTTCGTGCTGATCATGCGTCCGGTGTACTGCAGGGTCAGTCACTGGATCTGCCTCGTCAGCCGGTCGTTCAGGTAACCTGGCAGGACGCTGCATTATATACCAACTGGTTAAGTGAACAGGAATCCCTGACGCCCTTCTATAATGTTGAGGATGGCGAGGTGACCGGATTCAATGCGCAATCCAATGGCTACCGGCTACCCACGGAAGCTGAATGGGAGTGGGCGGCACGAACTGATGAGCAGGGAAATCTGTCCCGGTTTCCATGGGGAGACACCTGGCCCCCGGAACAGGGGCAAGGTAATTTTGCCGATGATTCCACCAGCGCGTTTCTTGGGCAATTCCTGCGCGGGTACAACGACAGCTACGCGGGGACCTCCAATGTCGGGGAGTTCGCCCCTAACATGCGTGGACTGTACGATATGGGTGGCAATGTGTCAGAGTGGATGCACGATGTCTATGGTGCAGTCAGTGGACTGAGCTCAGTGACAGAAACGGACCCGCTGGGGCCGGAGGAAGGTCGTTACCGAACTGTTAAGGGATCCAGCTGGGCGCATGGATCAATAGTAGAGTTGCGTGCCTCGTTTCGGGATTTTGCTGAAGAACCGCGCAATGATCTGGGTTTCCGGGTGGCGAGGTATCTTGGCGAATGAGCATATTGCACAAATGCATCACGATTCTTTTTACGTTTATGCTCAGCGTGTCGGGTGCTCCGTTGATCGCTCAGCAACAGGACAATGCAGGCGCAGCGCAGAATGTTGCCGGGCAGCCAGAGCAGGCCGACGACACTGCCGGCAGCGGTGATAGTTCCGGAAGTGACACGTCCGAAAATGAGATCTCTGGAAATGCCACGTCTGACAGTGATACGTCAGAAAGCGCTGGAAGTGTGGCGCAACAACCTGATATGCCGGATATTGACAATCAGCCCATACAGCGGGCGGAAGGTCAGACTGCCGGGCGGTTTATACCTTCGGAACAGATCTCGCAGGATCTGGGTGTCTCGTTTCCGGTCGACATTTAACTGATTGCAGGATTGCTGAATGAAACAAAAATATCTGTCCGAAGTCGTATATCAGATCTTCGCCCTTATCATCGTGGTGATAGTTGTTCACGCAGTTTATGTCGCTGTCATTCGTCCTAACGCGGACATTATTCAGCAACAACAGACTGCAATGCAGGAAGCCGACGAGGACTATGTGCCTGACCGGTCCCTGTATATTGTCATGCGTGATTTTGAACAGGAGACCTGCATTATTCTGTTTCTGTGGGCGCTGTCGATGGTCGGCATGAAAACCGCCCGCACCATGCGCGAACGTGCCCTGCTGGACCGCGAGTTGCTGCAGGTTTCCGACGGCACCAGTATTCTGCCGGAAGATGCCCGTCACTATGCAAGACCCGTACAGGCACTGCCTGACAAAGAAAAAGGATACCTGCTGCCTCGTGCCATTCTTGCTGGCCTGCACCGGTTTGCTACCACGCGCAATGTTCAGGACGTGGCTGCGACAGTTCGTGATGTGTGTGACAACGAGTCTGACCGGCTGGAAAGTGAGCTGGCGATAGTCCGATATATCGCCTGGGCGATACCGTCAATTGGCTTCCTTGGAACCGTTCGTGGTATCGGTACCGCTCTGGGGCAGGCACACCAGGCGGTCAGTGGCGACATTCTGGGCGTCACCGTCAGTCTGGGCGTGGCGTTCAACTCGACATTTGTGGCACTGGTCACCAGCATCATGTTGATGTTTGTCCTGCATCAGCTGTCGCTGATTCAGGATCGTCTGGTGATGGACAGTCAGGCGTATTGTGATGATCATCTGATCAACTATCTGCAGGTCCCCGGGCGTGGTGTAAACCGGGGCAGTGATCAGGATACGGTGGCGGAGCCTGCATGAGCGTTGTTCTGGATCTCAATGATCAGGCGCTGAACCTGTACCGGGATGGCCAGCTGATTGCCAGTAGTCCGGGTTACGCGCTGGCGCAGGGATCAGTGGCTCAGTTTGGCGCGGAAGCGGCGGCGCAGAGCCGCTTGCACCCGGTCAGCACGAATAACGAATTCTGGTATCGCCTCAGTATGGATCCACTGTCACGTCCGTTTGCCAATTTTCGTCATTATGCGGATATGGCGCATGCGCATCTGGCCCAACTGGCGGGCATCTGCGATTTTGAGGGCCCGGTGGCCCTGACGGTACCGGGCAGTTACAGCCGCGAACAATTGGGGATACTGTCAGGCATCATTCGCCACAGTCCATTCACTGTGCGCGCAATGGCAGATAGCGGACTGGTCGCCGCCGCTGCAATGGCGCCTCAGCATCAGCATCTGGTGATTGTTGACATGCAGTTGCATCAGAGCGTCCTGACGCTTGTCAGTGCAGGTGACGGCCGTCTGCGGCGGGATAAGGTAGTGGTGGTAAACGGAATTGGCTCGAGCAGCCTGTCCAATACGATTGTACAGACTGTGAACGATGCATTTATCGCACAGTGCCGCTTCAACCCGCAGCACAGTGCGCAGTGGGAACAACAGCTTTACAACGATCTGCCGGGCTGGCTGGCTGCAATCCGTGCCGGTGCAACCGAGATCAAAGTGGAGATTGCGACCGACAGGGCACGACATCAGGCAGCAATACTGGTAGCGGATATGCAGAGTGATCTGATGCCGGCACTGGGCAAGCTGGATCAGCAGTTGCAGAGTCTGTGTCAGTTCACTTCTAACGTTGTACCGGTGATCGCGTCCGCACGTGCAGCACTGATACCCGGATTGCTGCAGCACATCGGGGCCAGTCGGGAGACAGTCGAAGGCGAGCAGATGGCACGCGTCTGTGCCCAGCTTGCCAACGACGTGACAGATGGCAGTGCATCGGTGCCGTATATAACCAGTATTCGTCTGGATCAGGCATCTGCGGCTGATACAGCGGCGCGCGACCCGGCCACGCATCTGTTGCCAGCCACGCATTTGTTAATAGACGGGTACGCGTGGCCGCTGGCAACGCAGGAATACCTGACCCGGGAAGAAGTGGCAGGTCTGCTGGATCGCCACAGCCCGGGAGATACGATAGAGCGCGATGGTATACGTATGCAACTGATCAGGGTGCAACATGGCGTCCCGTAAAAAAAAGGGCGGTAACTTTAATCCGCTCAGCCTGGCATTTCTGGATGTGATGTCCTGCGGATTTGGCGCGGTAGTGCTGTTGTTCCTGATTCTTGATCACACCGCAACCGAGGCGCGCAGCGAGGCAGATCCCAACTTGACAGCCGAAGTGCGTCTGCTGGAAGACGAAGTTGTTGACGGGCAGGAAAACCTGTTCCGCGTGCGCAACACACTCGACGAGGTCAGCCTGGAGGTCGTTGAGGCGCAAGGTCTGGCCGAGCGGATACAAAGTGATATTGATGATTTTATGGCGCAGCTGGCAGCACTGGAGGGTAACTCCATGGCCACTGAGGAAAGTCTTGAGGCATTGCGCGCTGATATCCAGGCTCTGGAGGAAGAACTGCTGCGTCTCCAGGCCAGTGCAGAGTCTGAGCGGGGTACCAGCAGCCGTGAATTTCTGGGGGATGGCGACCGGCAGTATCTGACCGGCATGTTTCTGGGCGGCAACCGGATTCTGATTCTGCTGGATATGTCTGCCAGCATGCTGGATGACACACTGGTCAACGTCATCCGCACCCGCAATATGTCTGATGAGATAAAGATGGCCGCGCCGAAATGGCAGCGAGCTGTGCGAATCGTGGAATGGATCAGCAGTCAGTTACCTGTGGTCAGCCAGTATCAGGTGTTTGCGTTTAACGAATCGGTGCAGGCTGCACTGCAGGGCACTGATGACCGCTGGCTGGAAGTGGCCGATCAGGACGAATTGAATGAGGTGGTTCTGGCAGTACAGTCCCTGGTGCCGGCCGGCGGTAATAATCTGCAGGCCGCGTTTCAGGCGGTGGCCCGCATGAATCCCCTGCCGGACAATGTGTACCTGATTACCGACAGTCTGCCCACACAGAGCAACCAGCCTGGCAATGCGACTACCATCACGCCCCGCCAGCGTCTGAATCTGTATGCGCAGGCAATTGAAAGTTTGCCCCGCAATATACCGGTCAATACCATATTGTTGCCGATGGAAGGTGATCCTGCATCGGCCGCCGCATTCTGGCAACTTGGCCAGATAAGTGGTGGTTCTTTTATTACACCCTCACGAGACTGGCCATGAGCAGACGCAAACGACGCGAAGAAGACGGCTCCACCATTGCCTTTCTGGATGTCATTTCCTGTGGTTTTGGCGCGATCATTCTGCTGCTGATGATTACCGAGAGCTCGGCTCCCATCACCCTTGAGTTCAGCGATGTCCAGCAGGATCAGCCCATTGCTGCCCTGCAGGAAACACTGTTTGAGGTGCGTGGTGAAACAGAAATTCTGAATCGCGAGCTGAATGCACGCCGTGAACAGTTGTCTGCATACCGGCAACGGATAGCGCGGCTGGAACGTGAAATGTCTGATATTCAGGGTCGTTTTCAGACATCCAACGAGATGGCAGATGAAATCACCGAAGAGGAAAACCGGCTGGCGATTGCACGCCAGTCCCTGACAGCAGAAATGCAGCGACTGCTGGGCACCGATTTTACCCGCAGCAACAACGTCATTGGTGGCGTTCCTGTGGATAGCGAGTATATTATTTTCCTGATAGATACGTCCGGCAGTATGTTTTACAACGCCTGGCCAAGGGTGCTGGAGATGATCAGTGAGGTACTGGATATCTACCCGGAAGTGCGCGGTATC
The DNA here is from genome assembly GCA_963974875.1 of uncultured Pseudohongiella sp. GTDB lineage: Bacteria > Pseudomonadota > Gammaproteobacteria > Pseudomonadales > Pseudohongiellaceae > Pseudohongiella. Next base: position 447,309 of record CAXBER010000001.1, read on the forward strand.
CAGGTGATGAACGATATGGGGGACTATATGTTTCCGGCGTATCGCGGGCAATGGATACCGGACACACCTGCACGGCGGCAGGCGATTGTGTCAACATTGCGCAACTGGTCACCGTTTAGTAACAGTAGTCCGGTAGAAGGTATAACACGGGCCATCAGTGCGTTCTATTCGCCGGGGCAAAAAGTCAGCATCTACGTATTTGGTGACGACTTCCAGCCCGGCGGTTCCATCACGCGGGTGGTGGAGACCGTGGACAGAATCAATCAGGCCGATGCAGATGGCAGTCGCCTGGTCCGTATTCATGCGGTCGGATTTCCGGTATTGTTTGATCTGGATCCCCGATTTCATGACAGCGTCTATCGTTTTGCGACGTTAATGCGGGAGCTGGCAGAACGTAACGGTGGTAGTTTTGTAGGCCTGAACTCGTATCAATGACATCTGTGCCATCCGAAACAAAAGGAGTGAGTGGTGACGATCAGCTTAAAAGCCTTCAGAGTTCTGATACTGCTAGCGGTCATGGGCCTCAGCGCCTGTGCGGCGCGCACCATTGAGGTGCGTGGCAGCTATCCAAGCCCCAACATTCCGCCGATTCCGCTGAAACTCGGTGTCTATTATGGCGATGGGCTGCGCAATTTTATTTATACTGAATTAACAGATGCCGGCAAGGAAGAATATCTGGTTGCATCCGGTAATACTCATATGGAGTTGTTCAATACTGTTCTGCCTGCCATGTTTGAGCAGGTTGTGGTGTTGAATGATCCGGCGGAGGCCGCAGCACAGGGCGTTGATGCCATCTTTATGCCGACGATTGATGAGTTTCAGCTGGGGATGCCGCAAAAGACCCGGCTGGATGCCTATGAGGTCTGGGTCAAATACAATATGCGGCTGACCGGCGCTGATGGTTCCTATATCGCAGACTGGGTCATGACCGCGTATGGAAAGACCACACAGGGCACATTCAGTTCGGCCGAGAGTGGCATCAATGATGCAGCAGTTGCGGCATTGCGGGATCTTGCGTCCAATTTTTCAATCAGTTTCACCGGAGTACCAGACGTCAGGGATTGGCTCAACAGACAGCGAATATAAGCGCTTGCGGTAAATCAGGAGTCAGCATGAAAGCAAACATCATCATAACAAGGCTGGCAAGCTTCCGGTTGTTTCCGGTAGCGGTTTTTATTTTACTGACCGGCATCAGTGCCTGCACCACCACAACCATAGACGAGTTCAGGCAAGGCGCAACCGGTATCAATACGGATGAGTCGATTGTCATTCTGGGTCGCCGGCAAGGTGCGGCCTATGAAACCGGCGCAGATTTTGTGCAATGTGTGGGCGAGCGAATGGGTCGCGGCAATGGCGCTATCTCGGTCATTCCCGAGCAGCAGTTTGTTGACGCACTGTTTCCCTGGTTTGAGCCGCGCACAGCGCCGCTGCGCAGTGATGATCTGCAACAGTTGATGGCTCAACCACTGGTTACCGACAAGATGGCTGAATTTGGTATACGTTATATCGTCTGGCTGGACGGGCAGACCGAGACCAGCAACCGGATGGGCTCGATATCCTGTACCGTGGGTCCGGGTGGTGGTGGCTGTTTCGGTTTTGGCTCATGGGAAGATGATTCCAGTTTCGAGGCACGTGTCTGGGATGTCTCATCGCACACAGCGGTAGGCACCATTAGCGCTGATGCCAATGGGCAGTCCTACATGCCCGCTGTATTTGTACCCATTCCGCTGATTGCCCGTGTCGAGGCCAATGCATGCAGCAGCCTGGCCGATCAGCTCAAGCAGTTCGTCATGGGCGACTAGGCATACTGAGTTGGAGTCAGGCATGAAAGAGTTGCAGCTTTTCACATCGCGCGGACACCTGCTGATTGCAGCTCTGCTGGCGCTGAGCGTTTTACAGGCCTGTGCCGTCAATCCGGCCACAGGACAGGGCAATCTGGTATTGATGACGGAACGTCGCGAGCTGGAAATTGGCCAGGAGGAGCACGAAAAAGTACTCGCGTCCATGCGCATACTGGAGGACGAAGCACTCAATGCCTATGTAAACGAAGTGGGGCAGCGGGTGGCCGCCGGGAGTCATCGTCCGGATCTGACCTATACCTTTACTGTGATCGACAGTCCCGAAATCAACGCGTTTGCCTTGCCTGGTGGTTATATCTATATGAACCGGGGTTTGTTGCTCTATTTGAAATCAGAGGACGAACTGGCCGCGGTACTTGCTCATGAGGTTGGCCATATCACTGCGCGTCACGCCATTCAGCAGCAGGCACGCGGACGGCTTGGCAGTGCGGCTGCGGCAGTCGGCGGTGTCGTGGCGGCGGTAGCCACAGGTAGCGGCTATATCGGTTCCGAGCTGGCCCAGATTGGTTCGATCTGGGCGGCCGCCGGCGTCAGTGGTTTCGGGCGTGAGAATGAACTGGAGGCGGATAGTCTGGGTGCCGAGTATCTGTATAACGCAGGTTACAATCCACTGGCCATGATTGATGTTCTGTCGGTGTTAAAAAACCAGGAAGACTTTAATGTGCGGGTGGCCCAGCGTCAACCTACCTATCACGGCCTGTTCACTACTCATCCACGCAATGACATCCGCCTGCAACAGGCGGTCGCCCAGGCCGGCAATCTTTCAGCAGACCAGATGAGGGATACCGACGAAAATGTTTTCCGGCAACATATCGATGGTTTGCTCTTTGGTGAGAACACTAATACGCCCAGTGACCGGAACCGTTATTACCAGGATCTGTTAAGTTACACGATGGTATTTCCGGACAACTGGGGCATCCGTGAGACACCAACGACTGTGCAGGCTTCCGACCCGCAGGGCGCTGCCAGTATCCGCGTGGAAACCCAGCGACTGCAGGAGAACAAGGAGCCGCGACTGTTTGTACGCGATAATATGGGTATTCCGGACCTGCAGCGTTCAGAGGCGCTTTCGCAGTATCGACTGATCGGTTACACCGGCGTACATACCAACAGCAATGGGAATCATGAGCGGGTGGCGGCCATCTATCTGGGGCCGCGTGTCTTTGTATTCAGGGCAGAGATTGCCGATGCTGAACAGGTAGACGATCTGGATCGATTACTGCTGTCGTCCATTCGCACTTTCCGCGCTATTCAGATGAATGAACGTGCTGCCAATAGCGCGTTGAGAGTCAGGTACGTGCAGGTAACCGAAGGTTTCGACTGGCGCGCGCTTGCCGCTCGCAGTCCGATTCCGCAATATCCTGAAGAGACGCTGCGTCTGCTGAACGGGTACTATCCAATCGGCAATCCCGAGCCGGGTGAGTGGATCAAGATTCTGCAGTAATTGAACTTTAATTATATTATTCCCATTTATTTCACGGATATAACAATGAATAACAGGAAAATCCTGAAAACAACGGCCATTTTGGGTGTCATGGCGGCGTCTGTGTTGACACTGGTCAGTCTCAGTTCAGCCCAGAATACTGCTGCGCAACCCGGTGTGATCACTACGCGCAGTCACGTGTTCACACCTGTTGCTGAGGGAATTTACCACGTCAATGGTACCGGTGCGGTGAATCTGACCAGCAATGCCATGTTGATTGAAGGTGCACATGACCTGCTGGTGGTTGATTCACATGTCTCCCCGAATGCCGGGCTTGCCCTGCTGGAGTCAATCAAATCGGTCAGCAGCAAACCGGTGCGTTATCTGATCAACACGCATTACCACTTCGACCATACCCATGGTAATCAGGTGTTCCCGCAGGAAGTCGAAATCATTGGTCACCGATACACCAGAGACAGGTTGAGTGGAGAGTTTGGCAACGTACTGGAGGAATCCACTTTTCTCAGTTTCACCGAGGGTGTGCCCGGGCAGCTAGCAGCGCTGCGCATGCAACTGGATCAGTCTACGGATGCTGAAGAACGGGCCCGGTTGCAAAGCCAGTTGGCAACCCAGCAGGCGCATTTGAATTCTGTGGCCGACATTGAGCCGACGCCTCCCAATATCACCATTGAAGATTCCATGACGATTTATCAGGCAGTGCCTGGTGGTGGTCGTGAGATTCAGATACTGCATTTGGGCCGTGGCCATACCGGCGGTGACGTGGTGGTGTTTCTGCCTGACGAAAAAATTGTGCACGCCGGCGACATGGTGGGCAGAAATCTCATCTATATGGGAGATGCCTACCTGAATGAATGGCCACAGGCGCTTGAGCGGTTAAAGGCGCTGGACTTTGAAATACTGCTGTCGGGCCACGGCCCGGTAGTCAACGGCAAAGAGCGCATCGAGGCGTTTCAGGCCTACCAGCGCGATCTGTGGACCAGAACTGAGGCCCTGCAACAACAGGGGCTGACGGCGGAGCAGGCCGCTGAGCAGATTGACATGACCGACCACAGCGACAGTTATCCGCAAATCCGCGGCGCTGGCGCGGATGTGCGCGCCATTCGCCGGGTATATTCATTGCTGGATTAGTCAGTCGGTCAGTCAGGGACAGGTTTCACCAGCAGCTCATGCCCCTTCAGCATGCCGTGCCAGTAAAGTGCTGGCAGCATACTCTTTTTCATGTGCCAGGCCATGGCCGTAGGCTGTGTGCCGTCCAGAATCCAGGTTGGCAGGGAGGGCATCAGCTTTCCGCCGTACGCAAATTCGGCCAGCACGATCTTGCCGCGCTCGACTGTCAGCGGGCATGAGCCATAACCGTCATAGTGATACCGCTGTGGCCGACCCTGGATGTCCGCAATAATATTTGCAGCCACCACAGGTACCTGCTTGCGCACAGCGGCTGCCGTTTTGGCGTTGGCCGTGTTGGTCGCATCACCAAGCCCCCAGATATTGTGAAAGCGCTTGTGTTGCAAGGTGCTGGCATCAACATCAATCCAGCCTGCATCGTCTGCCAGCGGGCTGGTGCGAATAAAGTCGGGTGCTGATTGCGGCGGGCAAACGTGCAGCATGTCAAAGGAGGTTTCTACGGTTGTGACGTTGCCATCGGCGTCCTGAGTTTCGAACCAGGCCAGTTTGCGTTCCCCGTCAACTTTGACAAGTTTATGGGAGTAGTGACAGTTTGCCTTGTACTTGTCCATGTACGACTGAAGCGCCGGTACGTAGTCCTTTACGCCGAACAATACGGGTCCGGCATTGTAAAAGTGCAGTTCGATATTGTCAGTCAGACCATTGCGATACCAGTGATCCGCGGAAAGATAAAGCGCCTTCTGAGGCGCACCTGCGCATTTGATGGGCATCGGTGGCTGTGTAAAAATGGCCTTGCCGGATGTCATCCTGCTGGCCAGTTTCCAGGTATATGGCGCAAGGTCAGCCCGGTAGTTAGACGTGACGCCATTTCGGCCAAGTGTTTGTGAGAGGCCTTCAATTGCGTCCCAGTTCAGTTTGATGCCCGGGCACACCACCAGTCGTTTGTAGCTGATGTCTGTGCCGTCCTGCAGGATCACGCTGTTCTGTTCGGGCTCAAAGGCGGCAACTGCAGCCTGAATCCATTTGACGCCTTTGGGAATCAGTGACGCCATCGGTCGTTTGACCTCCTCCGAATTGAACACGCCACCACCTATCATGGTGAAACCGGGCTGATAATAATGTGTCTCTGCCGGATCTACCAACGCGATACGCAACCGGCGCTGACGCGACAGCAGACTGGCGGCAACCGAAATACCGGACGCACCCGCGCCAACGATGACTACATCATATTGCGTTTCCTTGTAGTTGACCGATGGCGTTGAAGAAGGTGACACAGAGGGGTCAGCCTTGTTATGGGCACCGGTGAGCTCCGCAATGACATGCGCAAATTTCTCCTTGAAGGTGCTGAAATCGAATCCGGCCGCATGTGGTTTTGTAGCAGCATTGTCCGCGGTTTCACCTTGCGCCACCTGCATCAACGACCAGAGCGTGCAGGCCCGCAGGCCGGACCGACAGTAGCCGAGTGCCGGTTTGCGGGCACTTTCCCATGCCCGGGTAAAATTCAGAACATCGTCTGTATTGATCGTATCGTGAACCACCGGCAGGTATACGACGTCCATGTCAGCCTGCGCGGCTGCATCCTCAATCACATCCATACGGTGTTGTTCGGGGTCTTCGCCGTCGGGGCGGTGACAGAAAATTGTCCTGAAACCGGCGGCGGCAATTGTTTTTACGTCATCCGGACAGATCTGATCTGAAACGGAAAACTCATCAGTAAGCTTTTTGATAATCATTAGATTCTCTCCGGTTGAAATTGGTTGCTATGGATTACAGTGCGTCAATCGGTACCTTGAGATAAGTAATATTGTTGTCCTCTGCTGGCGGAAAGTGACCGGCTCGCATGTTTACCTGCAGCGACGGCAGAATCAGTACCGGCATATCCAGGGTGGCGTCACGCGCCTCGCGCATGGCAACAAATTCGTCTTCACTGATTCCGTCGTGCACGTGAATGTTATTGGCACGTTCTGCGGCGACCGTTGTTTCATATTCCACTTCGCGCCCGTCAGGCTGGTAGTCGTGACACATAAACAGCCGTGTTTCACCCGGCAGCGCCAACAGTTTTTTGATGGATCGATAGAGCACACGTGCGTCACCGCCCGGAAAGTCGGCACGTGCCGTACCACCATCTGGCATAAACAGGGTGTCACCAACAAAGGCGGCATCGCCAATCACATGCGTCATGCATGCAGGCGTATGTCCGGGCGTGTGCATGGCCGTTCCGGTGAGGTTGCCTATCCGGTAGGTCTCCCCGTCCTCGAACAGGTGGTCAAACTGGGAGCCATCACGGGCGAACTCGGGGCCTGCATTAAATACACTGCCAAACACATTCTGTACGGTTGTAATGTGCGAACCGATTCCCAGTTTGCCGCCCAGTTTCTCCTGAATATAGGGTGCAGCCGACAAATGGTCAGCATGGACATGGGTCTCAATCTGCCACTGCAGTTCCAGTTTGTTCTTGCGGATATGGTCGATTATTTCATCTGCCGAGGTATGGCTGGTCCGGCCCGAGTTGTAGTCCAGGTTCAGCACCGAATCGATTACGGCACATGCATTGGACGTCGGGTCTTTGACCACATACGAAAACGTTGAAGTCTGTTTGTCATAGAACGTGAATACTTCAGGTTTTACGGTTGTTTTGTCAGTTACTGTGTTCATGATTTTTCCCTCTCTGTTTTACTCATAAGTGAGTGTTGTGGTTTTACCGCTGAAAATTCGATAAACAAAGAATGTGTACACAATGATTGCCGGCAGCACGACAGCGGTGCCCCAGAATGTGAACAGCAATGACTTTGTGCTGGAGGCAGATTCCCAGATGGTCATTTGCCCAATGATAATATCCGGCAGTATGCTGTAGGCCAGTCCGAGTGATGCAAGCACGCAGAGCAGAATAAGCCCGCCAAACAGCAGCCACTCCCGGCCATCTTCCCGCAAGACGCTTTGATCGAACAGCAGCCACAAAAGACTGGTGAATACGGCGGTACTGAGCAGCGGAATGGGCAGCAGCTTCAGGCCGTCCGGAAAACTGAACCATTTATCTGCGATAGTCTGACTGACCAGTGGTGTGGCAACAGAAACGAGTAGAAGAGCCAGTCCCATTGGCAGGATTGCTTTTTTGGCCCAGCTCAGGGCCTTGTCAAACAGCGCGTCCTCGGTTTTTATCAGCAGCCACGCCGCGCCCAGCAGGATATAGAGCGCCGGCAACGTAAGTGCAATAAGGACAGAAAACAGGTAACTGATACCGGAATGACCCAGGCCGGTAATGTAGGTGCCCAGCATCCAGCCTTGCGCAGATGCGGTTATCAGCGATCCGATGGAAAATATGGCGTTCCACATGTCTTTTTTATGGGCGATGGCCTTGGCACGGAAATCAAACGCAATGCCGCGCAGGATCAGTCCCATCAGCATCAGCGTGACAGGAATGTACATGGCTGTGAGAATCTGTCCATGGGCCTGCGGAAACGCGATCAGCAGAATGCCGATGCCCAGAACAATCCAGGTTTCATTGGCATCCCAGAACGGTCCGATAGAGGCGATCATGAGATCTTTTTCGTGGTCGTTGGCAAAGGGTAACAACAGACCGATGCCCAGGTCGTAACCATCAAGTACCACGTAGACAAGCAGGGCCAGGCCCATGGCGCCAGCAAAAAATAACGGTAACCAGAAATCCGGATCCATGCGCCTATCCTCGTGATGTCAGTGGTTGATGATCCTGCAGCCCGGGCAGCTGTCCCAAGGCAACAAGCGAAGCGGCAGGCTTGCTGGCCATGTATCGCAATGTGGCGATATAGGACACCAGGATGAACAGGTAGAGCGTCATGTATCCGCTGAAAGTGCTGAGCATAATGCCGCTGGAGTGGTCGGCGACCACATCTGCACTGGTCAGAAGTCCCTGAACAATCCAGGGTTGCCTGCCGATTTCTGTAACATACCAGCCTGCGAGCACAGCAACCCAGCCGGAGAAAGTCATCCAGGATGCTACCGTGAGCAACAGGGCACTTGGTTTCTGCTTGCGCCTGAACAGTTCCCAGCCGGCCCACCAGGCCACCAGTATCATCAGCATGCCGACACCGACCATGACGCGAAAGGACCAGAATACAATTGCCACCGGTGGGTGTTCGCCTTCAAACTCGTTCAGGCCGCGGATTTCGCCGTTTATGTCGTGCGTCAGAATCCAGCTTGCCGCATAGGGAATCTCCAGCGCAAACCGTGTGGTTCGTGTTTCTTCGTCAGGAAAACCGAACAGGGTAAACGGTACGCCGCTGTGGGTTTCCCAGACGCCTTCAATTGCGGCGACCTTTGCCGGTTGATGCTCAAGCGTGTTCAGCCCGTGCAGGTCGCCGATAACGACCTGCAGTGGCGCCAGCACCATTGCCATGACCACCATGGATTTGAAAATTTTGGCGGTTGCTGGCCCATCAACCCTGTTCTTCATGCGCCAGGCACTGATGCCCATGACCAGAAACGAAGCAGTCAGCATGGTCGCGGTCATCATGTGTGCCAGACGATAGGGGAATGAAGGGTTGAAAATTACTGCCATCCAGCTGTCGACATAAAATACACCATCTTCAATTATGTAGCCGGTTGGGGTCTGCATCCATGAGTTCAGGCTCAGAATCCAGAACGCTGAGAGAGAGGTGCCAATGGCGACCAGCGTGCAGGCCAGCAGATGTACTTTGTTGGAAACGCGGTTCTTGCCAAATAACATCACACCAAGAAACGTTGCCTCAAGAAAGAAGGCGGTCAGCACCTCATAACCCAGCAGGGGTCCGGAGATATTGCCAGTCTTTTCCATGAATCCCGGCCAGTTGGTGCCGAACTGGAAACTCATGGTGATGCCGGAGACAACGCCGATCGCAAACGACAGTGCAAAAATCTTGACCCAGAAGTGGTAGGCATTCTCCCAGTGTTTGTCCCCGGTTGCCGTGTAGCGCAGGCGGAAGAATAACAGTATCCAGCCCAGACCCATGGTGATGGAAGGGAACAGAATATGAAAACTGATATTGGCGGCGAATTGTGCCCTTGCCAGTACAAAAGGATCAAAGTCAAACATACTGCTCACCTGTTTTAACCAGTGTATGAACCAGACGTTTAAAAAAGGGGAGGTCTGAATGGCGCTATGTCAGAACGGTTCTTTCACAAAAACAGTGCTTTCATACGGCAGCGTCCGGATCAGACCTCCCCAAAGGGCTTCCTTACAGGGACTTCTTGCAAAAATAGAAATCAGTACATTCGTATTCACCCGACTCAACGCGTCGGTTTGCCTCTTCAAATGTCTTGGCCGGCGGTACAATGACCTTGTCTCCGGGCTGCCAGCCCTCCGGCGTGGCTACGCCGTGAGTATCACTCGTCTGCAGCGCGGCAAGCAGGCGCAGAAACTCGTTGATGGAGCGACCATTCGACATGGGGTAGTACACCATGGCGCGCAACTTGCCTTCCGGGTCAATCAGAAAAGTGGCGCGTACTGCCGACGTATCTGAAGCGCCTTCGTGAATCATTCCATACGCCCTGGCGACATCCATTTTAAGGTCGTCAATAATTGGAAACGGGATCTCAACGCCAAATTTTTCCTTGATGTTGCGCATCCAGGCGATGTGCGAGTGGGTACTGTCTATGGACAGCCCCAGCAGTTCTGCCCCCAGATTGGCAAAATCAGGTGCTGCTTTGGCAAACGCGATGAATTCTGTTGTACACACCGGCGTAAAGTCTGCCGGATGGGAAAAGAGCACCAGCCATTTGCCACGATAGTCGCTTAATGAGCGTGGCCCATGGGTGGTCGGAGCAGTGAAATCGGGTGCAGCTTCGTTCAATCTTGGCAATCCTGAAGTTTCCATCTGTGTATCCTCGCAGAAAAGAATGTGTCGATTTTCCTGAGAACCATTTCATCAGGGTTCTCGGTATCAGTGTGATTGCAGGTGTTGTGCCAGAAATGAGAACGTTTCGTATGTCATATCTATCATATTGAAATATAACAATAATAAAAATTTCACATTGGTCGCTGGATGAGATGCTGGTGTTTTTGCTGGCATCGCAATGACAGTTATGACACCATTCTTGCCAGTTCTGTCAATTATGGATTGATGCCATGAGCCTGATCGCTTCAGATGTACACACTGACCTGGCAGCCATGCTGGACGGTTTTGATGTGCCGGCAATTCTGGTTACGGCAGACTATGAAATTCTGGCCACCAATCACCATTACCGCGACAGCTTCGGGGTGATTGACTATCAGCAGGCGCCGCGCTGCTATCGGGTATCGCATGGTTATGACGTACCCTGTGACCAGGCCGGAGAGAGCTGTCCGCTAAATGCGGCACGTATTTCCGGGGGCAAGGAAAGAGTTCTGCACATTCATCAGACTCCGCGCGGCCGGGAACATGTGGATGTGGAAATGCTGCCTATCAAGGCTGCTGACGGTACGCTGAAGTATTTTGTGGAATTGCTGAAACCGGTACCCGTAGCCAGTGCGGAAATCAGCACCGCAGATATGGTGGGTAGCAGTCCTGCATTTAATGCCATGCTGGAACATATTACCCGTGTCGGCCCGACTGATGCGTCGGTACTGTTACTGGGCGAGTCGGGTACCGGCAAGGAGCTGGCCGCACTGGCTATCCATCGGGCCAGCGCCCGTGCCGACAGGGCCATGGTGACACTGGAGTGCTCAGGACTGACTGAAACCCTGTTCGAAAGCGAGCTGTTTGGTCATGTTAAAGGCGCATTTACCGGCGCAACCTATAACTCACCCGGCCTGGTAGAAGCAGCAGATGGTGGTACGCTGTTTCTTGATGAAATCGGAGACGTGCCACTTGAGATGCAGGTCAAGTTGTTGCGACTGATTGAAACCGGTACCTACCGCCCGGTCGGCAGTCGTGAGCTGAAGCGGGCTGATTTCCGCCTGGTCTGCGCCACACACAAGAACATATTTGATATGGTTCGGGAAGGACGTTTCCGCCAGGATTTGTATTACCGCATCAATGTGTTTCCAATCCGTATGCCATCATTGCAGGATCGCACCCACGACATACCGGTGCTGGCCAATTCCATCTTGCAGAAGCTGGATAAAAGCGGACGTTGTGTGCTGACTGACTCTGCCATCCGGGCCTTACAGAAACATCATTTTATTGGCAATATTCGTGAGCTGCGCAATATTCTGGCGCGGGCTGCCGTGCTTGGCAATACACATGTCATCGACGGCAAGGTAATCCGTCAATGTCTGGCCATAGACCAGATGCAACCTGCTGAAGACGATCGGTTGCCGGATCTGAAAACCAATGAAGTGCTGTATCTGGATCGGGTCCTCAAGGCCTGTGATGGAGACAAGGAAAAAGCCGCCGGTATCGCAGGTATCAGCGTTCGGTCACTCTATCGCAAGCTCAGTCTTGACGGGTGATGGGCGGTAGCTACTGCTCATAAGTTCGGTAGACACACTGGTGGCCGATGTTGTGGCGGTTGAAGCCGGGCAGGTAGCCAAATGCATTGTCAGCCGCCGAGGTTTCAAATACCGCACACAGGCTGTAGATGTCTGCATGGATCAACTCATACTCATAGCGCTCTCCGCTGACCGGATCATTCAGGCCCAGGCGCCGCTGGTTGCCTGCCAGTTCTTCCAGTGTTGCTGGCAGACGGTTTTGCTGGTTGCGAAAGGTGTGCGCTGCGTCAATGATTTCGCTCAGATCCTGCACCCGTTGCCTGTCGTTTCGCTGCTGCAGGGTTTCCATGGAAGGTTCCGGCCAGATGGAGCGGGCAAGCAAACCAAGCACAACAAGCAGCAAAACCGACAGTATGCCAATGACAATTTTGTGAACCACGCTGGGACGTCCTTTAACTGATGCTTCTATCCGGCCAGTGATGGTGTCACTATAGCACAGGCACAGCACGAGAATTCTCTTGAATCCGGAGGTGAAAATTGAATCTGCGCAACAGCCCGGAAGTGAAAGCGACAGCGTTCTTTACCAAAAAGAATTACCGGAGGCGTCTGCTGGCGTTGCAGATTGAACTGGTCAAATTGCAGCGGCACTTTATAAAAAATGACGACAGGATTCTGATTCTGTTCGAAGGGCGTGATGCGGCCGGCAAGGACGGGGTGATCAAACGTATTGTTGAGCATCTGAGTCCGCGGGAAACGCGCGTGGTTGCTCTGGGCAAACCATCCGATCGCGAAAAAACGTCCTGGTATTTTCAGCGCTATACACAATATTTGCCGGCTGCCAGCGAGCTGGTGCTGTTCAACCGCAGCTGGTACAACCGGGCGGGTGTTGAGCGGGTGATGGGATTCTGTTCGAGTATTGAATACGAGGAATTTATCAGTTCGGTGGTTGAGTTTGAGGACATGCTGGTGCGCTCGGGCATCAAAATGCTGAAGTATTATCTGGACATCAGCCGGGACGAGCAGGAAGACAGACTGGCTGCGCGCAAGATCAATCCGCTCAAGCAATGGAAGATCAGTCCGGTTGATGCTCAGGCGCTCACATACTGGAGCGAGTACAGCAGTGCAAGAAATGAGATGTTGGCGCGCACTCACTCCGCGACATCGCCATGGACTGTGGTGCATGCCAATGATAAACGGCAGACCCGGATCAATATAATCAGTGATATTCTGACGCGACTGCGATACGAGGGTAAAGACGAAAGTCTGATGACGCCTGACACCCGGTTTATCATGCCTTATGACATTGATCATCCGCAGCGCAACAGGCTGGCAGTCTGACCCGGGCAGCCGGCATAACAACAACCCGATGTGTCTGTTCTGGAGTAACTTACTCCATGACCAGCCGGAATCCTACGTCGACAGCAGGCTCCAGGGAAATCTGACTGCTGCGGAGCCAGAATGTCAGGCGACTTTGCGTGTTTCGCCATGATCCGCCACGGACAACTCCCACTCTGCACACGGAAAGTCGCTGTCCGCCGCGGGAGCGCGTTACGATCTCATCCTGACCGTGATAGCAGCCGGTGGTCCATTCGGCCACATTGCCGTGCATATCATGCAGGCCAAAGGCATTGGGCGGAAACTGGCCGGTTGCCACCGCGCCTTCTGCAGTGTCGGCTGCCGCGCAATCACGGCAGTTTGCGAGTCCGGCAGCCTGACGATTTCCCCAGCTGTATTGAGTCCCGAATCCGGCGCCGGCGCGTGCCGCATATTCCCATTCTTCCTCAGTGGGTAACCTGAAAGTGTTGCCGGTTTTGTTGCTCAGCCAGATGGCATACTCCATGGCGTCAAACCAGCTGACCTCTGTGACGGGGAAACGGGCCAGATTTCCGGTGTTCTTGAACAGAACACTGGTCAGTGCGCCGGGGCTGGCCCGGTCGGCCAGAAACTGTTCAAACTCGGCATAGGTGATTTCGTATTTGCTGATAAAAAAGTCCGGCAGGCAGGCTTCACGGGGCAGGTTGTCCTCGCTGCCGATCAGCATGCTGCCGATTTCGCTGCAGCCGCCCGGGATGGCAACCATCTCCGGCACACCGTCTGCGGCCGGCACAAAGACGCCGGGCAGCTGATCAGCCATCACCGGGATTACAGATGTAAGACAGACGCCCGCTGACAGCGCCAGCGACAGGCGCGCAGCGTTCAACAGCCTTGCTGAGGCGGGCCGGTTGTTTGCACGGTTGTTTGCAATTGTCAGCGCGAGTTTGCCCGATGGCATGCAATTCTGTCCAAGTGTCAAAAGCCTGCCAGTTTAAACATCAAACCGCTGTCAGGCCAGCCCGCTGGTCTCATGGATTGCGTCGACACATCTTGTACGTATGGCGATGACGGGTTACCTTTGCTGCCAGACCCCCTGCCAACGGAGCTCATCTGAATGTCTTTTCCCTGCAAGCACGCGTATCTGATCATGGCCATTTCCGTATTGACTGCGTGCTCGGAGCCGGATGCGCCGGATTTGACCGCGGATGCGGAGCCGGCGGAAAACTCAGCAGTGCAGGATCTGCGGGATACGGTCTCCGCCGCACAGACCGATGCTCAGGGAACCGCTGAGGATGCGCTGAATGTGGAAATTTCGCTGGGCAGCGCCGTTAAACGACTTTGCTCCTCCGTGCTGGTGGGCGGCCGGACTGTTGACCACGTGATGGCAAATGAGTTGAACAACCCGGCGCTGGCTGGCATGGATTTCAGTTTTGCGGACGATATTGTGACCGGCTCCGGTGCCGGCCAGACCGTGCAGGCGCTTTACCGTGAACACATCGGCTGCACACTCCTGAAAGATACATCAGCAGAAATTCTGCGCGCGCAGTTTGATCCCGCTGCATACCCGGCCAGACCTGCGATACCGGATGCCCCGTGGCCCATCGGCAATGAGGTGGATATTCCGACCGAACTGGAAGGTGTCGATCTGGCGGCGATAAACGCAGCAGTTGATCAGGCATTTGATGATATCGAGCCGGATCAGAATATCGATACCCGGGCAGTCCTGGTAATTCACAAGGGCAGAATCATTGCTGAAAAATATGCTGAACCGTTTACGGCAGACATGCCCCAGCTAGGCTGGTCCATGACCAAGACAGTCACGGCAGCGCTAACAGGAATACTGGCCGGTGATGGTCTGTTGCATGTGGATGCAAGAGCCAATGTTGCTGAATGGCGCAGTGTTGGTGACGAGCGCCGCACTATCACACTGGAGAACCTGCTGCAGATGTCCAGCGGTTTGCAGTATTCGGAAGTATATACGGCCGGTTCAATGTCAGATGTCATTCTGATGTTGTACACAACGGGAGATACGGCAGGTTTCACACTTAATAAACCACTTGCAGAGGAGCCGGGTTCCACATTTTATTATTCCAGTGGCACGACCAATATCATCTCGCGCATCAACCGTCAGGTATTTAATAACTTTCAGTCCTATTTCAATTTTCCCCAGGAGCGTCTGTTCAGCAAACTGGGCATGAACTCGGCCGTTATGGAGGCGGATGCCAGCGGCACGTTTGTCGGATCTTCCTACATGTATGCAACGCCCAGGGACTGGGCGAAAATCGGCCTGTTGTACATGCAGGATGGTGTCTGGAATGGTGAGCGCATATTGCCGGAAGGCTGGGTGGAGTACAGTCTCACGCCAGCAGAGTCAGCAACGCGTGGTCAGTACGGTATTCAGATCTGGCTGAATGCCGGTGCGTCAGGTGATCCTGACAATCGTGCCAATCAGATCCTGCCTGCCAATATGTATTACCTGTCAGGATTTGAAGGACAGAACATTGTGATGTTGCCCGATCAGGATCTGATAGTGATGCGCATGGGGGTTACCACCCGTGGTCCACGCCCTATCTGGGATCTGGCAGAAGCAGTAATGAATGCGGTGGATTGAAAATGATGTTTTATTGTCGGGTCCAGTGCCCGGCAATACCGTGACGAATAATCAAACGGTCGGAGTAGGTAATCCATCCCTCTGGAGACTGATAGCGGATATGGATTGGAGTATCCTGCGCCACGGTGATTCGCAGCCCTTCGATTTCCACTGGCACAGGCAGCCGTCCCATTACCTCTGATACAACATGAAACTCACCCGTTTCGTACGGTCCGAATTTCCAGGACATTAGTCCATTCTGGTACAGAAATTCTGCAGTCAGAGGCGCATCGGGCCTGTTTGCAGCCACAAACGCTGCACGCCGGTCGGGCAGTGCTGCACTGATATCCTGCATGCACTGACAGCCAGAATCATAACTGAACAGATGGTCAATACTTTCTGTCAGAAACAGGTCGTCCGGTAAAGGTACAGGTCCGTCTTTTCCGGTCAACGCCTTTCCCAGAGCCAGCATGTCAGTTACCGCCCAGTAGTCCTGCGCAAGGCTTGTAGTTGGGATGAAAGCACTGGCACTGTCAGTGCTCAGCATAAATGTTGTGTGAACATCAAACTCGGTTGCCGTGAGTCCCAGATCGGCACGTACCTGTTGGCCCTGCGTATAGGAAAATACGCACAATATGCCGACACTGGTCAGCGCCACCGGCAATAACCTGGATGTTTGCGGTGAGTGCCGGATATGATGCAGCATCCAGCCCACTGAAAAACTGATGCCCACCCAGACCAGGAACAGATAACGATCCGGCGCAGTGAAGCCAGGCGCCCCGGCCAGTGGGTACAGAGGACCCAGCAACATGGCACCGGCCAGCAGCGTGATGAGCCAGGGGAATCTGCCAGCGCGAATCGTCAATACCACCAGAGTCATAAAGGCCAGTGAGGCAATCCACCATGCGCCGGCGAACAACATGACAGGGATGCGCAAGAATTTTCCAGCGGCAGTGACCATAAATTCCGGATCTATATAATTCGAGCTGGCGCCGTACCCTCCCACGACTGAGGCAAGCATATGATCTCTCCAGATTATATAGATCGCTAAAAGCAGAAAGTGAGGTGTCAACAGTTTCAGCCGGGCGCGGAATGTTCCTTCGGGTACGGCCAGCAAAAGGATCGCCAGAGGTACAAAAATCTCTTTGGACGCCATTGCCATTGCGTACAGTGCAGCGCTAGCCAGTATGCGCGTTTGGCTCGATTGACGGATGCCGGTAACAAACAGGTAAAGCGACACAAGGGCATACAAAGTTCCTTCCACATAGTGCCGGGTCATCAACTGTTCTGATACAAAAAACACTGGCGTGCCAACCAGCAACAGCAGTGCACTAACTATCGCAAATCGTTTCTGAACCCATAGTGCGTTCACAAAGAATAAAGCAGTGGCTGTTGCGGCGAGGGCCAATACATGATGCAGGTAGAATATGAGCGGGCTGATGCCAGCCAGCAGGTAGTCAAGGCGATACAAAATGACTTGCCATGGTGTCAGGTTGACGGGAGAGTACTCCTGCCACACCAGGGGGTTAATGAAGTCTGCATACCAGGGATAGTTGTACAAGTGGAAAAGTATCTGCGCGTCATGCCAGCGCCAGTTTCCATCCACAATAGTGCCGTGTATCACAAATGTCGCTGCGGTCAGCAACAGGGCTATGAACCAATTGGAATAGCTTTGATAGTAGCGCTTAATGAAATCCATCATCCTGTTCAGTTTCCTTGGCAACACATGTTCCTATCTCGGGAGGAGTAGTAAATTGGTTCCCGCGTCACGTGCATGCAGCATAAATAACTGCCGGAAATACGCCGGGTCCTTGATCAGCACCCCCGCCTGCCCCTGATGGGCAATAACATAATGCTGCCGTGATACCCAGAAACGCAGGGCGGCCAGCTGCAAAACATAAGGCCAGCTGGCGCGCTCATCAGCATCCAGCGGGCGGCGCATGTCGTAAGCATTGATCAGTGCCCTGGCACGCTCGGTGTCAATTGAAAAAACGCCGGAATCCGAGATGTCCACGCACCAGTCGTTGACACAAATTGCCAGTTCCATCAGGGTCCAGCCTGTGGCGGCATTGTAGAAGTCAATCACTCCGCTCACGGTAGTATCCTGAAACATCACATTGTCGCGAAACAGATCACCATGAATAACCGTCTGTGGCAGCGCGGGGGCTTTTGCAAACCAGTGCTGCAGTTGGGTAAGGGCGGGGATCAACCAGACAGCGTCGTTCTGCCAGATTGTCGCCAACAGCTTGCCGGCATTGTTCAGTACCCAGTCGGGTCCGCGATCATTTTTCCGCTGCAGGTTGTTCGCACTGCTGGCGTCGTGCAGTGCTGCGATCAGTTGCCCCAGCGATGCACATTGTTCGCTGCAGGGGCGGTCGGGATGCCGGCCCGGAAGGCGGGGTTGCAACAGTGCGGGGCGGCCTTTGATCTCATGCAGAGGCCGACTATCGCGATCCTCCAGTGAATAGGGCACCGGCAGGTTCGCCTGATGCAAACATGCCAGCAGGCCAATAAAGAACCCGAGATCCTGTACCGGACGTTCTACCAGAGTGAGAACAAACGACTGGTCGTTGCCGTTTTCAGTACGGGTATCAACAAAGTAGTTGGTATTCTCGCTGCCACCGTCAATGCCGGCACAGTGTACCAGTGTGCCAACGTTAAAATTGTCCAGGAAAAGACGGATATCCTGGTCAGTCAGTGGCGTGAATACGGACATGATGGTTCAGGTTACTCGTACTGTGCTTCGTGCATCATCAGAACCTGGCGTATGGTTGCCGCCCAGATGTCATAACCTTTTTCGTTCAGATGCAGGTTGTCATCAACAAAAATGTCAGTCATCACCTTGCCGTCGGTTTGCAAAAAAGGCGTTGCCACGTCAATAAAATGGATGCGCGGATCGCTGGCGGCAAGTGCCCGATAGCGCTGGTTGAGTTCTGAGGCAACCGGCCACGTTGCAACACGCGCGACACTGGGTTTGACGGACAACAGGTAAATACGGGTTTCGGGTAACTCATCATGTATGCGGGCGATACCCTGCTGTACATGCTGCATGATGAGATCATTGGGAATCATGTTGCGGCCGGTATCGTTGTCGCCCTCATAAATCAGCACGGCACGCGGTCTGTATTTGAGTACTACATCATCCAGATAGTGCAACAGGTCATGCATGATGCTGCCACCAAATCCGCGCGGAATGACTGTCAGTGGCGCCAGGTCAGCCGGTGCATCGTTGTTCCAGTACATGATACTGGAGCTGCCGGTGAGAACGATGGCGTTTTCAGGCGCGGGGCTGGTCCGGTCAGCTTCGTGAAAACGCTGTATTGCCGCTTCAAAACGCGTTGGATCAGGCAGATCCTGTGCGTGAGTCAGCGAGGCTACTAGCAGGCAGGTCAGTATAAACGGGGTTTTATAGCTGAATTTCATGATGTCTGTGTCCTGGGTCTTGTTGTTATCGAGAGCATTACAGTAGTGTGTTTGATCCGGCGATTCAACCGGTCTGGCTGTGTACCCGCCCGCGTGCCAGCGAGAAAGCAATGCCAGGCAAACACACCAGGCCGGCAATGAGAAAACACAGGTCAATGGCGCGCGCCAGTTGTGGTATGGAATCATTGTTGATGACGGTGCTGCCCATGATCAGGCTGATGACCAGGGTGACCAGCACCATGCTGTTGAGCTGACCGAGCAGACGGGTGGTCGCCACAGCGCCGGATGCGCTGCCGTAATGTTTCGGCTGCACGGAACCCATGATGGCATTGACGTTGGGTGAGGAAAACAGGGCAAAACCACCGCCGGTCAGCAGTAATGCAATCACAACCCGGCTGATGCTGCTGTCGGGATGCAGCGTCGCCAGGACAAACAGGCCGCAGGCAGTGATTGCCATGCCTGCCGAGGCGAGCCAGCGAGGCTCGAGCCGGTCCGACAGACGTCCCATGACCGGCGAAAAGATCGCCATCACCACAGGCTGTATCATCATGATCATGCCGGCGCTGCTGGCGCTCATTCCCTTGATGGATTGCAGGTACAGACTGAGCAGTACAACGTTGGCGTAGGTGGCGCTGTACATCATCAGTGACGAGGCTGACGACAGGGTAAAGGTCCGGTTCTGGAAAAACAGATTTACATCCCACAGCGGGTGTTCGGTGTGCCTGACGTGGCGCAGAAACAGGGTGAAGCTGACGGCACTGGAGATCAACAGTAAATAGCTGTCAGGGCCGGGCAGGCGCGAAACACCCACACAGAACAGGCCGATACTGATAACCCAACTGACGGCGCCACGCATGTCAAAGGGCACATAGACTTCGCTGCGCCATTCGTCACGGACAAAAAATACGCCCATGACCAGCACGCCGATGGCCAGCGGCACGTGCATAAGGAATGATGCGCGCCAGCCGACGTGGTCGATGACCAGACCACCAAGCAGGGGGCCGGCCGACAGCCCGACGTAAATGGAGGCGGTCACCAGGCCGATATATTTGCCGCGCTGGGCAGCCGGGAATACTGAACTGATGATGGCCATCTGGGTGGCGTGCAGTGTTGCGGCGCTCACCCCCTGCAGGAAGCGTGCGGTGAGCAACATGGCAGTGTTCACCGAGGCGGCAGCGATTATGGAGGTGATGATCACCGCCACGGTACCCAGCAAAAAAATGCGTTTTCGGCCCACACTGTCTGCCAGGCGTCCGAAGATCAGGACAAACATGGTGCTGGCCATCAAAAATGCCATCGGCACCCAGGTCATGGCGACTGCTGTCAGAGACAGACTTGAGGCAATGGTGGGCAGCGCTACATTCGCGGACGACAACATCAGCGGCACGGCAAATGCATTCAGCAGAATCATCAACAGAATGATGCGTTGGTGGGACTGGGAGGCCAAAACGTCCGGTTCTCGCTTGCAGTGACTTGGGTCTGGTGAACGGGTGCGGGTATGATAACACCCGGAAGCATTCAAAGGTTCCCCTGTCCGTGGATTGGGGGCAACAGGACTGTTTATGGTGTACAAGACAAATACCGGTAATGTATTTGCAGGCCTGCCACCTGGCGGACTGCCAGAAGAGTTGATTGAACAATTGGCTACAAGCGATTCTGCGTCGTCTGTCAGGATAGAGCGGATAGTCTCGCACGGGCATGTCACACCGGATGGTGAGTGGTATGATCAGGATCAGGATGAATGGGTGCTGGTGCTGCAGGGTGCCGCACGGCTGTCGTTTGAACATCAGCCCGACCTTGCCCTGACTGCCGGTGACTATGTCAATATCCCCGCCCACGTCCGCCATCGCGTCAGCTGGACCCAGCCCGACACCCCAACCGTCTGGCTGGCTGTATTCTACTGACTTCAATAAAGGGGACGGAGGGATTAAATTTTAATCCCTCCGTCCCCTTTATTGGAGCCCTTCAAATTCAAGGAGCCTGAATGACCAAAGCGCCGATACTTCGTACCCCCGATCAGTGTTTCCGGGATTTGCCGGACTACCCGTTTCAGCCGCACTATACGGAGTTGGCCGGATTTGATGGCATCCGTGTGCATTATGTGGATGAAGGTCCGCCGGATGCTGAGTCCATCGTCCTGTGTTTACACGGACAACCTACCTGGAGCTATCTGTACCGCAGGATGATTCCGGTGTTTGCTGAAGCGGGACACCGGGTGATTGCGCCGGATCTGATCGGGTTCGGGCGATCTGACAAGCCGTCGGAGGATGCGTTCTACACTTTCAGCAGGCACCGGGATATGTTGCTGGCTTTTGTCCGGGATGTGATCCTCGCCTCACAGCCCGATGCCCGTATTATGCTGGTGGTACAGGATTGGGGTGGAATTCTCGGGTTGACCCTGCCAATGGAGTTCCCGCAAAACGTTGACCGGTTGCTGGTGATGAACACCGGACTTGGTACGGGCGATGTGCCATTGGGTCAGGGGTTTCTGGACTGGCGGGCCTATTCCAACAGCCGCCCCGATCTGGACGTCGCGGCTCTGATGCGTCGTGGCGAACCTGATATGACTGCCGCAGAAGGCGCGGCCTATGCAGCACCGTTTCCGGATGTGACCTACAAAGCGGGCGTACGACGTTTCCCCAACCTTGTGCCGGATAACCCGGATGCTGATGGCGCTGCCATTTCCCGTCAGGCCCGGGACTGGTGGTCAACTCAGTGGCAGGGACAATCCTTTATGGCCATCGGAATGCGTGATCCGGTGCTGGGAGCCCCGGTGATGCACAATCTGCGCAAAATCATCCGTGGCTGCCCTGCTCCGCTGGAAGTGGCAGCAGCAGGACATTTTGTGCAAGAGCACGGGCAGGAAATCGCGCGACAGGCCCTGGAATCATTCGCTCTCAGAAATGGGGACGGAGGGATTAAATTTTAATCCCTCCGTCCCCATTTCTGAGAGCCCCAATTCTTGTAGCAGGATGAATATGAATATTTACACGTTAAAGGACAGGCCTGAGTATCTGTTGACGCTGGCCGACTGGCATCACGCTGAGTGGTCGTATCTGAACCCCGAACGTTCACTGGATGAACGGATTGAAGAGATGCGCGAGGATTTGCAGGGTAAGGTCATACCCACCACGTTTGTAGCGGAGCAGGACGGCGAGTTGCTGGGATCGGCGACCATTCTGGCTGATGACATGAGCTCACATCCGGAACTGACACCCTGGCTGGCCAGTGTTTACGTCGCTGTCGCGCATCGCAACAGGGGTGTCGGAACCGTATTGATCAGACAGGTCATGCAGCATGCACGGGATAACGGCATCGCCCGCCTGTACCTGTATACACCGGATCAGGAACAACTGTATGCAAGACTGGGTTGGCAGATATACAGTCGCGAGCCCTACAACGGGACGCCGGTAACGATCATGGTTATTGACTTTTAAATACAAAAGGCAAAAATAGTAACAAATTTTCAGTCGGCTCTATTGAAAATTTGAAGACATATAAGCCACACAAGACACACAAAAGAAAAAAGGGTAGTCAGACGTAAATTCCTCAAGGAGATAAAGCATGAACAACAAACATGGAGACTTTGTCTGGTACGAACTTTTAACAGGCGATGTCGGGTCAGCCGAAGCGTTCTATTCAAAAATTCTGGGATGGTCGATTGAGAAAACAGATTTTCCCGATATGGACTACCGGCTTGCCTCTGCTGAAGACGCAACGACCCGGGAAAAGCATGATGTCGCCGGTTTGATGCAGTTGACCGAAGAAATGATTGCCGGCGGCGCTCATCCTGTCTGGCTGGGATACATCGGTGTTGACGATGTCGATGCCTCTGTTGAGGGTATGGTTGCTGACGGTGGCAGCGTGATGATGCCCGCCGTTGACATTCCCGGTGTCGGACGCATGGCGATGCTGACCGACCCTCAGGGTGTTCCTTTTTATGTCATGAAAGACAGCAGCGGCAGTCCCAGTATGGCGTTTGCCAACGATCAGGCGCGTCCCGGACATTGTGCCTGGAATGAACTGGCCACAACGGATCTGGTCGGTGCCTGGGAGTTCTACGGTCACCATTTTGGGTGGAGCAAGGACGGTGAAATGGACATGGGTCCGATGGGCAGCTACCAGTTTATCCGTCATGGCGACATGATCGGGGCGATCATGACAAAACCCGACGAAATGCCTGTGCCCATGTGGAGCTTCTACTTCCGGGTTACGGACATTGACGCGGCAGCAGAAAAAATTGGTAGCTCGGATGGTCAGGTAATGCATGGTCCGCAGGAGATACCGGGCGGTGAGTTCATCATCAGTGCGCTGGATCCGACTGGTGCGATGTTCTCGTTGGTGGGGCCGCGGGTATAACAGACTAAACAGTGTTTGTGTTTCCTGTAAGCGGGGAGCGGTCCGGCAGGGGGTGGGGGCGCGGAGATCGGCCACCTCCTGCGGCCCGACCCCCGGCGCTGCGGAACTCGCCCGGGCAAGCCCGGGCTCAGGCAGTCCTCGCGCCCTTTCGGGGGCCGGACCGCAGGAGACTGCGTGGCCTGATTGATCTCCACGCCCCCGCCCCCTGCCGGACCTTGTGCTAACCGTTGTACAACACAGCAATACCGCATTGGCAGCCCGGTTGGAGTTTGCGCGTCCACCTCGGCGGAGGATAGAGTCCCGGAGCGGGTGACGTTAAGCTCGCCCAATAAAGCCACGTATTTCAGTCAGGTGTTTTCCCGAAAAAGCGCGAGATACCATCTCTCCAAACCAGCCGCAAGCACCTTAAAAAACGGCTTG
>CAXBER010000002.1:0-451180 GCA_963974875.1 uncultured Pseudohongiella sp.
TGCAACACCCTGTCTGAAAGTTGCCCTTCAGCTGACAGGGGCGCGCATTATGCCATAGTTTTTCCTGCCTGCAAGGGATTTTTATGACAAGCCTGTTATATTTTGAAATCCCTGCCGGCGACCAATCAAAAGCGCAGCAAATGAAACAGCTTTTTACCGCGCTTTAGCACCACATAACGCCCATATAACGCCTCACCTTTACCAACGACTGCATCAAGATCGGCAACCTTCCGACCATTAACGGCTACAGCGTTGGCCGACACAAACTCGCGCGCTACCCGATTGGATGCCGCCAACCCGGTATTCACCAGAGCTTCGATCAGGGAAACAGAGTCTCCTGGCAGGTCGGTTGCCGGCAACCCGTCCAGCCTCAGTTGCTCAAAATCCTTCTCCGTCAGGTCTCCCAGCTCACCAGAGAACAAAGCAGCACTGATCCGCTCCGCAGCCGCCAACCCCTGACTACCATGAACAAGACCTGTCACCGACCTGGCAAGCACGCTTTGCGCCTGCGGCCGTCCGGTGGCACCCGCATCAGCGGCTTCAATTTCATCTATTTCTGCCGGCGACAGAAAAGTAAAATACCGAAGGAACTTGTAGACATCTGCATCGGCGGTATTCAGCCAGAACTGATAAAACGCATAAGGCGACGTCCTGTCAGGGTTCAACCAGACAGTACCGGTTTCGGTTTTGCCAAATTTCTGGCCATCGGCCTTAGTGACCAGCGGCACGGTAAGACCATACACCTGTCCCTGATACAGGCGGCGGGTGAGATCGATGCCGCCCGTGATATTGCCCCACTGGTCACTGCCGCCAACCTGCAGCGTGCAACCTTGACGGTGAAACAGCTCGGCAAAATCATAGGACTGCAGAATCATGTAACTGAATTCGGTAAAAGAGATACCCGAGCCCTCACGCTCGATCCGCTGCTTGACCGACTCTTTCTGGATCATTGCATTCACAGAAAAGTGCTTTCCGATACCGCGCAGGAAATCCAGCACACTCAGGTCTTTGGTCCAGTCCAGGTTATTGACAACAACTGCAGAATTGGCACCACTGTCAAAATCCAGAAACTGCGCCAACTGCCCCTTGAGGCTGTCAACCCAGCCGGAAATCACCTCGACAGAATTCAGTTGCCGCTCTGCAGCCTTGAAACTTGGGTCTCCTATCATGCCGGTTGCACCACCCACCAGAGCCACCGGACGATGTCCGGCCAGCTGGAACCGACGCAACACCAGCAAAGGCACCAGGTGACCTATATGGAGGCTGTCAGCTGTCGGGTCAAAACCGCTATAAAGCGTCCGGCTCCCGCCAGCGAGGTGCGTTTTCAGCTCATCTCCGGAGGTGGCCTGGGCAACCAGCCCGCGCGCCTCAAGATCCGCAATAATATCGAGTGTATTCTCAGACATATCCACTTTCCGTAATTTCCAGCTTTTTACAAGACCGGCAATTCTACACCAAGCGCCGGAATAAGACTTGACCTTGACCGCAAAAGTCATAAGAATTGGGGTTTGTTTGCCATCAGAAGTAACGTGCAGAGACAATTATAATACCCATGGAACGAATCGTTAGAACGCAACATCTTATCCACAAGCATTTCCCCCGCAATCACCTGGTACTGGCCTCACTGCTGGCCTGCGCCCTGATAGTGGTGTCCGTCATGGTGCCGGAAGAGTCCGCCCACGGTGATCGACTGCAGCAGCAGACCGACCTGACAGTGACTGACATCGGCAGCCTGATCCCCGCGTCCGACGCTGAACTGGTGAACCCCGTTGCCGGGACAGTTGCCGGGACAACAGAAACAAGCACCGAGACATCTGCCACCGACATGCAAAATGCAGTCATGGGTCCGCTGCTCCCGGAGCATTATCGGTGGACTGAACTGACCGTAGCATCGGGAGACACACTGTCTTCCATATTCAACAAAGTCGGGCTGTCCGCACAGGAGCTTTACCGCGTTGTCAGCAGCTCCGATCAGGCCAATGTGCTTAACAGGCTTCACCCAGGGGATGAGCTCAGTTTTTACATGCCGGAACCCGGGCAGTTGCAGCAGTTGCAAGTGCTCACATCACCATTGGAGGGATATGTTTTTACACGAATGGATGCACGCTTTGAAGTGCAACCCATTGAGCGCTCAGCCGATGTTGTTGAGGTCATCAAGCAGGGCTCGATTGCTGACAGCCTGTTCATGGCCGGCCAGCGCGCTGACATTCCGGCAACCATCATCATGGATATGGCCGACATCTTCGGCGGGGTTATCGATTTCCTCCTCGATCCCCGACAGGGTGACGAATTCAGCATCATTTACGAAGAGAAGTACCTGAATGGTGAGTTTATTGGCACCGGTGACATTATCGGCGCCCAGTTTATCAACCGCGGCCGTGAACATATCGCGGTCCGTTACGAAAACGCGCAGGGTGAATCCGGATTTTTCTCCCCCGAGGGAGAAAGCATGCGCAAGGCATTTTTGCGCAATCCGCTGGACGTGTTCCGTATCAGCTCCAACTTCAACCCCAATCGCCGCCATCCAATCCTGAATACAATCCGCGCTCATAAAGGCACCGACTACGCCGCACCAACCGGCACGCCGGTGCGGGCAACTGCTGATGGCAAGGTCACCTGGGCAGCCCGGAATGGCTCTTTTGGCAACCTGGTGGTTATCGAACATTCCGGCGCATTCCAAACCAAATATGCGCATCTGAACAATTATGCCAACGGCGTCCGCAAGGGCAGCCGGGTCAAACAAGGGCAGATTATTGGTTATGTCGGCTCTACAGGCGGCGCTACCGGCCCCCACCTGCACTACGAATTTGTAGTAAATGGCGTGCACAAGGACCCCCGGACAATTGTCGATCAACTACCGCAGGCAATCGCACTGGACAAGGCGGAAATGCCGCGCTTCCATGAACACACCCGGGCAATCCTCGAACGCTTCCCGCAGGCTCGCCCTGATGAGCGCCTGCTCAGTCTGGCACAAATGGCAGGACCGATAGCCGAACCCGCTGATTGATGAATACCAAAGGTACCGATCTCTATATAGGCGTTATCTCCGGCACCAGCGTTGATGCCATAGACTGCGCCCTGATTCAGACCGGTACATCCGGAAGCCGGCTGCTGGCGACATTGGCAGGGGATTACCCGGACGATCTGCGACGCCGGATTCTCGGACTGTGCCGCGGAGACCAGGTCAGCCTCAAGACCCTGGGCGAAACTGACATTGAAGTCGGCAAACATTTCGCGGCCACGATCAACGCCCTGCTTGAACAAGAGAAAATCAAACCACAGCAGATAACCGGCATTGGCAGTCACGGCCAGACGATTTTCCATCATCCAGATAGCCTCAATCCTTTCAGCATGCAGATTGGCGACCCCAACACCATCGCGGAGATGACCGGTATCGCAACGGTTGCTGATTTCCGGCGACGGGACATGGCAGCAGGAGGTCAGGGCGCGCCATTGGCACCTCTGTTTCATCAACACTTTTTCTTTTCTCCGGCGCGCCGAACAGCCGTTCTGAATATTGGCGGCATTGCGAACCTGACATTGCTGAATCGCAGCGCAGACGGTTCGCCATCCGGGTTTGACACCGGTCCGGGCAACGTCCTGATGGATGGCTGGATCGAACGACACCAGGGAACTACCTTTGACCACAACGGGAACTGGGCCGCCCGTGGCACTGTGATTCCCGGCCTGCTGTCACTGATGCTGGATGAACCATATTTTCAACGGCTACCGCCCAAAAGCACCGGCCGTGAGCTATTCAACCCGGACTGGCTGCATGCAAAATTGCAGCATTTTACCGCTGATTCAGTCGGAAATGAGACGTTTCCGCAGAATGTACAGCGCACCTTGCTCGAACTCACCGCCACCACCATTGCTGATGCGCTGGCTACAGAATACATGGAAGGTGAAGATGCTCCAGATGTGCTGGCGGTGTGTGGAGGAGGTTCGCACAACGCAGCACTGATGGCGCGACTGCAGGCGTTGCTGCCAGCCACTGACGTACGCAGCAGTGAATATTTTGGCATGCCCGCCGACTGGGTGGAGGCGGCGACTTTTGCATGGCTTGCCAGTGCCACACTGCAGCACAGGACCCAGGATTGTCGTGCACTCACGGGCGCCAGACATCCCGTCATTCTGGGTGGTATTTACCCGGCCGGCTGACGGCACTAGATAGAGAAAGAGGATCCGCAGCCGCAGGTAGTTGCCGCAAGCGGGTTATTGACTACGAAGCGTGAGCCTTCCAGATTCTCCACATAGTCCACTTTGGAGCCCACCAGGTACTGGTAACTCAGGGGATCAACCAGCAGTGTCGCCCCCTTGTGATCAACGATGGTATCGTCTTCAGCCACTTCCTCATCAAAACTGAAACCATACTGAAATCCGGAACAACCACCACCCGTCACAAAAACACGCAGCTTCAAAGAGGGTTTACCCTCTTCTTCAATCAGATTTTTGACCTTTTCGGCGGCATTGTCCGTCAGCGCGATAATAATTGGGTCATGAGATTGTACAGTCGACATAAAACAGGATATCCGGGAAATTACGTGTTCGGTTTGAGGCAGGGAATTATGCTCATAACCAAGTAATTTAGTCAACTATTACCCCTGCGGGTCATTCTGGAGAAGCGCTCGTGTTTCCGGACGGCCGGAAGTATCACAAACCAGGCTGCCATTGACTTTCGCACCCAGCACCATCTCCAGTAGTTGGTAGTATACAGTTCCGCTAACCCTGGCCTGGGCAGCAAGTTCCAGATGCTTGCTGGTGCGCACATCACCCTTGACGTAGCCATTGATCACTGCCGAGGGTACGCTGACATTACCATCAACACGCCCCTGTTCAGCAACCCTGAGAATCGCATCCGAATCGTCATCAGCCAGAATATTGCCGGTCAGTCTCCCTTCGATTATTAATTCACCAGTAAACCTGATATCGCCCTGCACCTCGGTGCTTGCTGAAATCAGCGTGTGCGCGACTGTGCGCGACCTGGATGGTTTGTCAGACGACCTGAACATTTGTTATTCCTCTAACGGTTGCCAGCTGATTGAGCGGGTTGTCGTTTCATATACACCGTCGGTATCCGCCACTGAAATCCTTACCTCATGAGGAAGAAACCCTTCCGGCAAACTGAAGAAACCGGCAGCACGGTGCATGTAGCTGAAGGAAAGAGTTGTCAGACTGGTATCTGCGGGAACACTCAGATCCCACAATGAATACTGACTCTCTTCTTCCCCGCTCACACCTGCGATCTGAATATCAGGCGCAACCGTGACTTGCTCACCGTTGCTGCCCGCAACTGCCAACGTAAACTGATAATGATAGCGGTCACTGAGCTCTGTTGCACTCAACTCCCAATCAAGTACTGACAGAACAGCCTTTTCGGTGGGGAGACTCATTACCTGCCGATAAAGCCCGACATCACGCTCCAGCTGGTTGAGCCGGGCTGTCAACGCCGCGACGTTTGCCTGTGCCTGCTCATCCGCCTGCACATCCACCTGCCGCATACGCTGAAAAATGGCCAGTTGCTCACGTAATTGAGCCAATTCCGTCTCAGCACGTTGATTCCGGCCCTGCTGCTGACCAAGCTGCGTTTCCAGAAATGTTTGTGTCTCTGCCCCCTGATGATAGCCGGTCAGAAACGCGCCCACTCCCAACACCAAAGCGCCGACGGTTAGCAATGTTGCAATCACCGCCCTGCGCCAGGGTCGATACGGTACAACCGTCATTCGTACCTGCTTGCTGCCTTTTACTGTGCCGACCATTTTCCCAACCTGGTTTTTGCCTGCCGTTGCATCCGGTGACTACTTCCGGTTACTACTCCCGGTAACTACAGAAGCAGCGACAAAGTCTGCAACCCGGTTTCCTCCGGCAGCCCAAACATGATATTCATGTTCTGAACGGCCTGGCCCGATGCCCCTTTTACCAGGTTATCAATCACAGACAACACCACGATGGTATTGCTGGCAGGCAGGTAATGGACAGCCAGCTGACAGCGGTTTGAGCCTTTGACATTGCGTGTGGCAGGCTGACTGCCCTGCGGCATTACATCGACAAAGGGTTCATTTTTGTAGCGCTGCTCGTATATATCCTGCAATTGAGCCGTATTCACCTGCCCGAGAGGTGTTGCATAGAGCGTTGCATGAATACCACGAATCATTGGGGTGAGATGCGGAATAAATGTCAGATTTACCTCACTGCCTGCTGCATTTCGCAAACCTTGTGAAATTTCCGGCAAATGCCTGTGCCCTGATACCCCGTATGCATTCATCGATTCCGATGATTCACACAACAGACTACCCACAGCAGCTTTACGCCCCGCGCCGCTGACGCCTGACTTGCAGTCCGCTATCAGTCTGTCAGGATCAATAAGTCCCGCCTCCAGCAAGGGCAAATAACCCAACTGAACTGCTGTCGGATAACATCCGGGCACCGCAATCAACTGCGCATCGCGTATTTTATCGCGATTGACTTCCGGCAGACCGTAAACAGCCCGGGCTATAAGCTCGGGGCTCTCGTGCGTTTCTTTATACCACTGCTCCCACACAGACTTGTCTTTCAGACGAAAATCGGCAGACAGGTCAATGATGCGCGTACCGCGGGCCAGCAGTTTACTCGCCGACTTCATGGCTACGGTGTGCGGGGTGGCATAAAACACCACATCACAGGCCGCCAGTGCGTCATCATCGGGGGCGGTAAATGCCACATCCATATAACCACGCAGATTGGGAAAGAGGTCTGCAACTGAAGTTCCTTCCAGCTCCCGCGAGGTGACCACATCCACACTTACATCATCACGCAGGGCGAGCAGCCTCAGCAGTTCGACGCCTGTATACCCGGTAGCCCCAACAATTCCTGCCTTGATCACAACTTTCTCCTGCGTCCGCTCGAGTGGATAGAGCGCTATTCTATGCATTTTATGCGTCGATTGACTATACTCCCGCCATCAGCAGTTGCATAATCAGCCTGGATTTACCCCTTCACAATATTAAAACAGCAAACTACAGGATAGCTCATGGCCTGGATAGAAGCATTTCATATTATGTCCGTCATCACCTGGTTCGCCGGTATTTTCTATTTGCCCAGATTGTTTGTGTATCATGCCATGAGCGAGGATCAGATCAGCAAGGATCGCTTTGTTATAATGGAACGCAAATTATTCAATGGCATCATGACGCCATCCGCAATAGCAACTGTCCTGTTCGGTACCTGGCTGATATCAACCGCCCCGGACTTTTACCTGCGCCAGGGCTGGCTGCATGCAAAGCTGACGCTGGTTCTCCTGCTGATAATCTATCACATCAGCTGCTGGTGGTTCCTGGTTCGCTTTCGCGAAAACCGTAACACGCACAGCCACGTGTTTTTCCGTTTTTACAACGAGGCACCGGTTCTGCTGTTAATCGCCATTGTCATTCTGGTAGTGGTAAAACCATTCTGAACACCAAAGCCACAACGGAGCCTGAAATGGCCGGACGCAGCAAACCTGCTGTACTCTGCCTGAGCGGACTCGACCCGAGTGGCGGGGCCGGCATTCAGGCAGACATTGAAACGCTGCTGATGACCGGCAGCCACTGTTTACCGGTCATCACTTCGCTGACCGTACAGGACAGCCAGAATGTGTTCTCCACACAACCCGTGGCAGCTGAACTGCTGGTCAGGCAGGTAGAAATGTTGCGCGATGACATATCGGTTGATGCGATCAAAATCGGGCTTATGGACAGCCCTGAGACAATCAGATGCGTCAGCCGGTTGCTGGATCTGTTCCCGAACATTCCGATTGTCGCCGACCCGGTGTTAAAAGCCGGCGGCGGATTTGACTTCGGCGCGGCTGACCTGGCAGTTCTTTATCGTCAATTTATCGTTCCCCGCTGCACCGTACTGACACCCAACACCACTGAGCTGTACCTGCTCAGTCCGGAGTCCGGCTCCCATCCCGATGCTGCGCGGCAGCTTTGTGACGATGGCTGTCAATATGTGCTGCTGACGGGCACTCATGATCAAAGCACCAATGTGATCAACAGGCTGTATGACCAATCACTTAACAATGAAGCGGTGCAGTGGTCATGGCCAAGACTCGACGATGTTTATCACGGATCAGGCTGCACACTGGCTACCGCGCTGGCGTCCTTTCTTGCCCACGGTGCACACATTGAGTCTGCCGCAGCACAGGCACAACAATTCACCTGGAACGCACTGAATCACGGCTGGCGTGCTGGCCAGGGACAGCTGATGCCGGACAGGTTCTGCGGCATCGCCAAATAACTGTTAGAATGGCAGCCGATTTTAGGTACCCACATCAACTTTCTGACTGGCGCACTGTAGTGACTGACAAACCGACATTTACCGGTGTTTACGCCATTACCAGTGAACAACTGCTCGCGGGGCCGGAATTGATTGACGCAGTGGACCAGGCGCTCCTTGGCGGCGTATCCATCATTCAATACCGCAACAAGTCAGCAGGTTTTGCGCAGCGCGTGGCGGAGGCCAATTTGCTAAAGGCTTTATGCCATAGCCGGGGCGCTGCACTGGTTATCAACGATGACATTGATCTTTGCCAGGCAGTCGACGCTGATGGCGTCCATCTGGGACAATCTGATGCCGGAGTACAGCAGGCGCGGCAGCGACTTGGCTGGGACGCGATTATCGGCATAACCTGCCATAATAGTGCTGATCTGGCAGGTCAGGCTGAGCGGAATCTTGCGGACTATGTGGCAGTGGGCCGGTTCTTCCCATCGAAGACCAAGCCGGAAGCATCGATTGCAACGATTGACGATTTGCGACGGGTACGCGCGGCGACGCGCTTGCCCATTGTCGCTATCGGCGGTATCACAGCGGACAATGGCGGACAGCTGATTGAGGCCGGCGCAGACATGCTGGCAGTCATCCATTATCTGTTTGCCGGTCCCGGCGTTGAAGCAAGAGCCAGGGCCCTGAACGGCCTGTTCAAGAACTCATAACGATTTAGCTATCCGAGGAAACAATGACTGACAGCCATCACGAACACCACCTGACAAAACGTTCCGCCGCTTTATTCGAAGAGGCTCAACTCTACATTCCGGGCGGCGTTAACTCCCCGGTTCGCGCCTTTCGCGGCGTCGGTGGCACACCTCTGTTCTTCAGTCATGGTGAAGGCGCGCACCTCGTGGATGAGGACAACAACCGCTACGTTGACTATGTCGGCGCCTGGGGCCCATTGATTCTTGGTCATTGTCACCCGGCGGTTATCAATGCTTTGCAGACCCAGCTGACCCGTGGCCTGGGTTATGGCGCCTCTACTGCGGCAGAGGTGGAGATTGCCAAAACCATTTGCAGACTGGTGCCTTCCATAGAAAAAGTTCGTCTTGTCACCTCGGGTACAGAAGCCACCATGAGCGCTATCCGCCTTGCCCGGGGTTACACACGTCGTGACAAGGTGGTCAAATTTGAAGGCTGTTACCACGGCCATGTAGATGGCCTGCTGGTCAAGGCCGGTTCCGGCGCCCTCACGCTGGGTGAACCCGACTCACTGGGTGTTCCCAAGTCCTATACTGACCAGACCTTTGTCATTCCCTACAACGATATTGATGCCATGAGTCAGCTGTTTGCCAGTCACGGTGATGAGATTGCCTGCGTCATTGTTGAACCGGTGGCCGGCAACATGAATCTGGTGCCACCTGTACCGGGCTTTCTGGAAACAATGCGCGAGCTGTGCACACGACACGGTTCAGTGCTGATATTTGACGAAGTCATGACCGGTTTCCGAACTGCGCTGGGCGGTGCCCAGTCGGTATACGGCGTGACGCCGGATCTGACAACACTGGGTAAAGTGATCGGCGGCGGATTGCCGGTCGGTGCCTTCGGTGGCCGCGCCGACATCATGAACTGCATTGCCCCGCTGGGCGGTGTTTATCAGGCCGGTACACTCGCCGGCAGCCCGCTGGCGGTTGCGGCGGGCATGGCCATGCTGACCGAGATACAGAAACCCGGTTTCTACGAGTCATTGACAGCGCGCACTGCCCAGATGCTCAGCGGACTGCAGGACCTCGCGGATGCAGCGGGCATTCCATTCACAACCAATCAGGTTGGCGGCATGTTCGGCTGCTTTTTCAGCACAGAGGAAAAAGTAACCCGTTTCGACCAGGTCATGGCGTGTAATGTAGAACAGTTCAAACGCTATTTTCATTTGATGCTGGACAACAACGTGTATCTGGCACCATCGGCTTTCGAAGCGGGTTTCGTGTCCGCCGCCCATGGCGATGACGAAATTCGGGAAACGCTGGCTGCCGCCGAGATAGCATTTTCACAACTCTAAAATTCGACTATTTTCAGGATCACACCCATGACTCAGTTTGATGTTTACGGAATCGGCAATGCACTGGTGGACAAGGAATTTGAAGTAGAAGACAGTTTTTTTGCCGAAGCCGGGATAGAAAAAGGATTCATGACGCTGATAGATGCGGACAAACAACAGGAAATCCTGAATCTGCTGTTTGAGCGATACGAGTTGAAGAAACGGGCCGGAGGTGGATCAGCTGCCAATACGCTGTACGCCCTCAGCCAGTTTGGCGGTTCGGTTTTTTACTCGTGCAAGGTAGCCAACGACGAGACCGGAGACTTTTACGTCTCCGAACTGGGCAATCACAATATCAGAACCAACCTCAGCGAGGATCGTGAAAGTGGTAACACAGGCCGCTGTGTCGTGATGGTGACGCCCGATGCAGAACGCACAATGCTGACCCATCTTGGCATTTCGTCAGAAGTGTCAGAGACTGACGTCAACGACGAGATCATCGCGGACTCCAGCTATGTCTATATTGAGGGATACCTGGTCACATCCGACTCAGCCCGCCAGGCTGCCATAAAACTGAAACAGAATGCCGAAAAACATGGCGTGAAGACTGCCATGACGTTTTCCGATCCGGCCATGGTTGAGTATTTCCGTGATGGTATCAATGAACTGCTGGGACAGGGTGTGGATCTGCTGTTTTGCAATGAAAAAGAAGCCAAAATCTGGTCTGGCGAAGAAGACTTTGATGCTGCCTGCCAAAAACTCGCGTCGGTAGCCAGACAGTTCGCCATTACGCGCGGCGCTAAAGGCGCCCTGCTATATGACGGCGAACGCTATATGGAGGTGGCTCCTCACAAAGTCATTGCTGTAGATACCAACGGCGCCGGTGATATGTTTTCCGGCGCGTTCATGTATGGCATAACACATGGTTTGAGTTTTCAGCAGGCGGGTGATCTGGCAAGTCTGGCATCAGCCACCGTCGTGACGGAGTTTGGCCCGAGACTGCGACCTGAGCAGCACGCAAAGCTCCTGGAGCAATTCAGTCTGCGTGCCTGACCGTGCGCACCGCTTTCGGGCACGCAGGCCGGGCAGACCGACCGGGGTAGGGAATCAGGCGCGCAAGTCATCCACAAACTTTTTCACACCATCAAACCAGGTGGTTTTTTTGGGTGATTGCTGTCCCTCGCTGTCACCGATGGTCTGAAATTCCTGCAGCAACTCCTTTTGACGCCGGGTCAATTTGACCGGCGTCTCAACCACTACCCGACATAACAGATCACCAGGCGCGCCACCCCTGACAGACGTTACACCCTTGCCACGCAAACGGAACAATTTGCCGGTTTGTGTCTCGGCAGGGATTTTCAACTTGACCCGACCATCCAGCGTCGGTACTTCAAGCTCGCCACCCAGAGCAGCATCAACAAAGCTGATCGGAATCTCGCAATGCAAATCGCGCCCCTCGCGCACAAACAATTTGTGGGGACGCATATGGACCTGTACATACAGATCACCGGCAGGACCACCATTGACACCTGCCTGCCCTTCGCCGGTCAGACGAATACGGTCTCCGTCATCCACGCCGGGAGGTACTTTAACGGACAGCGTTTTCTGTTCCTCAACCTGACCTCGACCATGACAGGTGTTGCAGGGATCCTTTATCTGCTTGCCACTGCCATGACAGCGCGGACAGGTTTGCTGAACCGAAAAGAAGCCTTGTTGCATCC
Organism: uncultured Pseudohongiella sp.; assembly: GCA_963974875.1. GTDB lineage: Bacteria > Pseudomonadota > Gammaproteobacteria > Pseudomonadales > Pseudohongiellaceae > Pseudohongiella. The sequence continues at coordinate 11,986 of CAXBER010000002.1, forward strand.
GAACCTGGCCAACACCATTACAGGTGCTGCAGTCGACCGGTGCTGAGCCCTTTTTGGCGCCACTGCCGCTACAGGTATTACACGTCACAGCAGTCGGAATCCGGATCTTGACCGTGGTGCCTTTTACCGCATCCTCCAGATCAAGCTCCAGGTTGTAGCGCAGATCTGCGCCCTTGCGCACACCGCTGCGTCCGCCACCCCGATTGCCGCCAAATATGTCCCCGAAGATATCACCGAAGATATCACCGAAATCACCCGCGCCATGCCCGCCGCCCTGCTGGTTGACACCTGCATGGCCGTACTGATCGTAACGGGCTTTTTTGTCCGGATCAGAGAGCACCTCAAAGGCTTCATTCGCCTCCTTGAACAGGTCCTCCGATCCCTTGTTATCCGGATTTCTATCCGGGTGGTGCTTCATGGCAACGCGCCGGTAAGCCTTTTTTAATTCGGCCTCCGACGCGTCGCGGGCTACGCCCAGTACTTCGTAATAATCTCGTTTAGACATAGTCCGCCAGCCAGTGGTTTATTTATCGTCCTTCACTTCCTCAAACTCGGCATCTACCGCATCATCGGCACCACCGTCCGCCTGCTGGGCATTATCGGCCCCGGCAGATGCACCTTCTGCACCCTGCTGCTCGGCATACATTTTCTGCGCAAGCCCCGAAGACGCCTCGGTCAGCTCGTTGGTTCGCGTTTTGATCTGCTCAATCTCACCAGCGGTCATGGCCTCTTCCAGCGCCACGATTGCCGCCTCGATTTTAGCTTTTTCATCCGCTTCAACTTTATCGCCCGCATCTGTCAGCGTCTTGCGGGTGGCATGAATCAGGCCGTCCGCCGTGTTACGGGCTGTGACCAGTTCCTCAAATTTCTTGTCGTCAGCCGCATGTGCCTCTGCATCCTTGACCATGCGTTCGATTTCTTCATCCGTCAGACCACTGGACGCCTTGATCACAATGGACTGCTCTTTACCGGTTGCCTTGTCTTTGGCAGACACGTTCAGAATACCATTGGCATCCAGGTCAAATGCCACTTCAATCTGTGGCATGCCGCGCGGAGCCGGCGGAATGTCACTCAGATCAAACCGGCCCAGTGACTTGTTTTGTGTTGCCTGCTTGCGCTCACCCTGGACAACATGAATAGTCACTGCCGTCTGGTTGTCGTCAGCCGTCGAGAACACCTGAGTCTTCTTGGTCGGAATGGTTGTATTCTTGTCGATCAGTACACTGGTAACGCCACCCATGGTTTCGATACCCAGCGACAGAGGCGTTACGTCCAGCAACAGCACGTCATTCACTTCACCGGACAGAACTGCCGCCTGAATGGCCGCACCCATGGCTACCGCTTCATCCGGGTTAACGTCGCGACGCGCTTCCTTGCCGAAGAACTCAGCCACTTTTTTCTGTACCAGCGGCATACGGGTCTGACCACCCACCAGGATTACATCGTTGATCTTTCCTGTATCCAGACCAGCATCCTTGAGCGCGGTACGGACCGGCCCCAGTGTGCGCTCAACCAATTCCTCAACAAGTGACTCGAACTTGGCGCGGGTCAGTTTCTGTACAAGGTGCTTGGGTCCTGATGCATCTGCCGTAATATATGGCAGGTTGATCTCAGTCTGTTGTGATGATGACAGTTCAATCTTGGCTTTCTCCGCCGCTTCTTTCAGACGCTGGAGCGCCAGCGAGTCACTGCGCAGATCCATACCGGACTCTTTCTTGAACTCGTCAGCCAGATAGTCAATCAGGCGCAGGTCAAAATCTTCACCACCCAGGAATGTGTCACCATTAGTGGAAAGCACTTCAAAGGTATGCTCGCCATCAGTCTCAGCGATTTCAATGATGGATATGTCAAACGTACCACCACCCAGGTCGAATACAGCAATGGTGCTGTCACCGCCCTTTTTGTCCATTCCATAGGCCAGCGCAGCGGCTGTTGGCTCGTTGATGATGCGCTTGACTTCCAGCCCGGCGATCTTACCGGCATCCTTGGTTGCCTGACGCTGAGAGTCGTTGAAGTAGGCAGGCACTGTCACGACTGCTTCGGTCACTGGCTCGCCCAGATAATCTTCAGCGGTCTTTTTCATCTTCTTGAGAATTTGTGCAGAGATCTGCGGTGGGGACATCGTATTATCGTTCACGCGCACCCATGCATCACCGTTGTCAGCCTTGGTGATCTCATAAGGTACCATTTTGATGTCTTTCTGAACCACATCGTCCTGAAACTGACGACCAATCAATCGTTTGATTGCAAAGAGCGTGTTTTTCGGATTGGTTACCGATTGGCGTTTGGCCGGCTGGCCGACCAGGGTTTCGCCGTCTTTGGTGTAAGCAATAACCGACGGAGTGGTGCGATCACCTTCCGCATTTTCAATCACTTTGGCTTTGCCACCTTCAAGAATGGCCACGCATGAATTGGTCGTTCCCAGGTCGATCCCGATAATCTTGCCCATAATGTCATCTCCACTGATGCCGCCCGCTTTGCCTCCATTCAGGGGCCAGAGTCGGCGTCGTACTGATTTAAAAAACCGTTGACCTTCTATATTGGTTCATTGCCACTGATTTCAAGAGTCAGCGGCAAATTTATTGATATTTTTCAGGCTTGCACACTAATTCCATCTGTGTCGCCTGTTGGTGCGCGAGCCACCATCACCATGGCGGGACGCAAGACGCGGCCATTCAATGTGTAACCCTTCTGCATCACTGTCATGACTGTACCGGGCTCGGCCGTATTGCTTTCCAGCATGCCAATCGCCTGATGAAACTGTGGATCAAAGGGTTCGCCAACCGGGTCGAGTGCCTCCACGTTGAACTTCCTGAGGCAATCAACAAAGCTTTTCAGTGTCAATTCAACACCTTGCCTTAGAGCGCTGACCAGATCACTGTCCTTGTCCTCGGCCGCCTGTAGTGCCCGCTCCAGATTGTCGATGACCGGCAGCAACTCAGACACCAGCTTCTCCTGGCCAAACTTGTGCGCCTTTTCAACATCCTGCTCAGCCCGACGACGGATATTCTGCATGTCCGCATGCAGCCGCAGCACCTCAGTATGGTGGCCGGCCATTGCGGCCTCCGCCTCGTCCAGCCGCTCCAGTGCCTGCTCCAGCGTCAAACTGTCCGGCTCACCATCCGGCTGTGCAGTCGGCTCGTTTGCTGTCGTCTCTTCGTCGTAATGATGGTGTTTGTCCGTTTCCGGCGTCTGTTCGTTCATTTTCTGTTGACCTCAAATTTACAGGCAGTTGAGTTATCTGCTCAATATGGGGACGCCATGATATGATTCAAGTCCGAAATGCGGTGAAATCTGTTTTCAGCCACTATAATAAGCAAACCATGCTCAGACATCTCTCCATACGAAACTACGCTATCGCCGAGCAACTCGATATTGAGTTTGCCAGCGGCATGACAGTGCTTACCGGTGAAACCGGCGCCGGCAAGTCCATCATCCTCGGCGCTATGAGCCTGATCCTGGGCGACCGCGCCGATCGCGAGGTTGTGCGCAGCGGCAGCGATCGGGCAGACATCAGCGCTGAATTCGACGTCAGCAGGCTGTCCGGTGCCAGGCTGTGGCTCAGCGAGAACACACTCGAAGCCGACGAGCCGGAACTCTGCCTGATCCGGCGCAGCGTCAGTGCCGACGGTCGCTCCCGCGCATGGATCAACAACAGTCAGGTAACGTTGCAGGCCCTCAGCACCCTGGGCGATCTGCTGATGGATATCCACAGCCAGCATGAACACCACTCCCTGCTAAAAAAGGCAACTCACCAGTGGCTGCTCGATGATTATGCAGGTCTTCGGACCCAGGCGGAGGAATTACGTGTCATCAGTGAACGCTGGAAGCACAGCCGGAAGGCTCTGGATGACCTGCAACAGGCAGCGCAGGATCAATCAGCGCAACTGGAGCTGGCAAGGTATCAGCTTGCCGAACTGGAAGAACTGGATCTTGCCGAAGCAGAACTGGAAAATCTGGATGAAGAACTGGACCAGCTGACTCACGCCGAATCCCGGCTCGGCAATCTGCAACGCCTGCTGCTGCTCTGCCGCGAGGATGATGACACTACCATCATCCAGATGCTTCAGCATGCGCAACAGTTGCTCGAACAAAGCGGGCAGACTGAAGCGCTGCGGAGCATCACGGAGATGTTGGGCACCGCCCTGATTCAGGTCGAGGAAGCCGCCTCGGAAATCACCCGGCAGATTGACCGGATCGAGATAAATCCGGAGCGCCTGCTGGAAGTCAATCAACGGCTCGGCGATATCCACCAACTTGCGCGCAAACATAAAGTGCGACCGGACGAGTTATTCGATCTGCAATCCCGACTGCAGGAACAGTTGCAGGACGAGGTGCAGACCACTGACGAAATACGCCGCCTGCAAGCGGAGATCGATGACCTGCATGCAACGTGGCTGACCAGGGCGACCGGGATCAGCAAACAGCGCCGGGACGCTGCCGTCAGACTGGGCAAGGCTGTCAATGAACAGCTGCAGGCATTGTCGATGCGGGACGCCAAACTGACCGTTGCGTTGCAGGAAACTGCCGCTGACCGACCACAGGCGTCCGGTCTGGAGCAGGCCGAGTTTCTGATCAGCACCAATGCCGGCCAGGCGCCCAAACCGCTGACAAGAATTGCGTCCGGAGGCGAACTGTCCCGCATCAGTCTGGCCATTCAGGTCATCACCGCCATGACATCAGATACGCCAACCCTGGTGTTCGACGAGGTTGATGTCGGGATTGGTGGAGGTGTCGCGCGCACTGTCGGCAAACTGCTTAGGCAGCTCGGCACACGAAGTCAGGTATTCTGTGTCACGCATCAGGCGCTGGTTGCAGGCCAGGCCGATCACCATCTGTTGGTCAGCAAACACTCCGACGACAATAAAACCCAGTCTGAAATCACTGCACTGACTGATGAGCAGCGCCTGCTGGAGATCGCACGAATGCTGGGTGGTGATGCTGAGGGATCAGGACAGCCCAGCGCCGAGTCGCTGGCGCATGCGCGGGAGTTGACTGTCGGCGGCTGATTGCCGGCTCAGGGCTAATTAATGGCTCAGGGCTGTTCAGGCCTGCTGGCAATCAGCGCAAATGCCGTACAGGTAAAGGCTGTGATCCGTGATTTCGAAACCGAAATTACCAGCGATTCTCTCTTGCCGCTGCTCTATGATTTCATCAAAGAACTCTTCTATCCGTCCGCACTTGTTGCAGACCAGATGATCATGGTGGTCAACGGTTTGCAGCTCGAAAACAGAATGTCCGCCTTCAAAGTGATGGCGCATGACCAGATCAGCAGCCTCGAATTGCGTCAATACCCGATACACAGTCGCCAGCCCCACTTCCTCCCCGGCCTCGATCAGAGCCTTGTAAACGTCCTCGGCACTCATATGGCGTGTTTCGGAGTTTTCCAGCAACTGCAGGATCTTGACCCTGGGCAAGGTGACTTTCAGACCTGCCTTACGCAACTCCTGATTTTCTGAAGACATAGTTTTTCTCACGCGCTTCCGGCTGATTCATCGTAACCCGTTTTACCGCGGGCAATGGCTAGGGTATTATGCACACTAACGTTTACTTATGAAAGTTCAGGCAGTCCACCTATGTCACAGAAACCATCACGCCAACGCCCAACCCGCTCGTCTGTAGGCAGCGCGCTGCTTGCTGCATGCTGCTGCATGGGTCTGGCCGCCTGTTCATCCATACCTGTGCCACAGTTCCCCGGTGTCTACAAGATAGCCATCGCCCAGGGCAATATTATCACCCAGGAGATGATTGATCAGCTTGAACCCGGCATGACACGTCGGCAGGTTATTTTTGTCATGGGCACCCCGCTGGTAAGAGACCCTTATGATCAGGATCGCTGGGACTATGTCTACAATTACCAGCCCGGTGGTGGCGAACGCGGTCAGGAGCGAGTGACACTGTATTTTGAGAATGAGCAGCTGGTCCGCTTTAACGGAGACTTTGAACCGGGTCCCGAGGCAGCGTGGCACAGGGTCAGCAGCACAGACAGCAGCACGCAGGATAACTCCTGAATCCAGAGGGATACATGGCGGCAAACGCAACACACCGGCTGAGCAGCGCAGACATAGATACCACCCTGAACCGGGCTCAGGTTATATGCACTGACCAGGGTGCCCGCCTGACTGAAAAGCGCCGGCGTGTACTGCAGGTTGTACTGGAATCAGCCGAGCCGCTCTCGGCCTACCAGATTGCTGATCAATACCGGGACACGTATGGCAAGACCCTGTCGGTCATGTCCGTCTACCGAATGCTGAACTTCCTCAAGGAAAACGAGCTGGTTCACCGGCTGGAAACAACCAATCAATACCTGCCCTGCTCACATATCAGTTGCCAGCATGATCATGAAGTTCCCCAGTTTCTGATCTGTGACAGTTGCCGCGGCGTTGATGAGGTCGGTATCCGCAAGGAAATCCTCAATGAACTGAGCGCAAATATTGAGGACACAGGGTTCCGGCTGGCAAGGCAGCAACTTGAATTTCATGGTACCTGCCGCGCCTGCCAGACGGCCGACGCGACCAGTTAAGTGACTGACCCCGGCTTGCTGCCGTATTACTGCACCGATACAGGAGGCAGTTGAGGCAGTTCGCCAAACATGTCCATGGTCGGCAAATCCGGCTTGAATTCGCGATGGCAGGCTTCACAGGTTTCAACCAGCTGATCCCCCGCCCGCTGCATCAGATCCATATTGCGACTTCGCACAGCATTGACCGCCCGGGCACCATCCTGACTCAATTGCTGTGACAGTTCTCGCCAGCGCGGATTGGATGTCCAGGCCTCGTCAAGTGGACCGGTTCCCGGAAAGACCAGCAACGCCCCACCGATCTCAACCTGATAGGCCAGTCGCTCAAGTTCCCGCCAGTCACGGTCGGTCTGAGGATTGTTCCACATAGCCGCCCAGATCGGGTCGGCAGAGTGATTGATCAATGCCACCATTACTTCATTCAGACTGACCGGCAGACTGACAGCGTCTTCGCCTGCCGCACTCTGGTCTTCACCGCCACTGCAGGCTATCAATGCAGAGGCGACCACGATGGCCAGAACCGATTTTGTTAACACACTTAATCCTGCGGCTCTGGTTCTTGATGGAACAGCTATCGCACTTCGGGTTGTGATGTCTGACATGAGTCAACTCCTGTGTGTTGATGTCCAACACCCATGCTATGCCTGTCCAGCTGAGAACACAACACATCGCATGTTTATAAATTTGCAAAAGCTGATGCACATCAGAAATCAGCAGAAAAACGCCTCAGTTCGTCCAGGCCAAGCACATCATGAGCAGCCAGCGTGAGGTCTTTGCGCGGCATCATGCCCAGCTTCTCCGTCAGCATTGCCAGGTGAATTTCCTCCTGTTCACGCCGCTCCGCCAGAAATCCCTGCAGACCGGCAGGCAGGCGTTTATTAACCACCAGCCCCGCCACGTCAACGCCGGCCCGGGCAAGCTGATCACTTAACTCCAGCGTCTCCAGCACCGGCAATCGTTCTGCCGCCAGTACAATTACAAACCCGGTTTTGGCAGTATCTGCCAATGTATCCCGCAACCCTGCAAATCGCTGCTTGCGGCGATTCAGCAGACGGCGAATCCGACTCTCCCGGTCATCATCGCTTTGCTCAGGTTCATCGCCAAATGCTTTTTCACCTACACTGGTGTCACGCGCCAGGGAATTCAGCACTGCGCTGAAACGATCTGCTTTCTCGCGCCGTTTGATCAACCCCTCCGTCCAGGCCGACATCATCTCCGGCAAGGCCATCAGGCGCGCTGTATGCCCGGACGGTGCGGTATCAAACACAATAAGATCATAGTCGGCGCTTTGCTCCACCACTTCGGCAATGCGCTCCAGCATGGCTGCTTCCTGCATACCGGGTGCATCGCGGGACAACTCCATGTGTTTGCTGATTTCATCACTCATGTGAGCCGGCATAAGGCGTCGCAGCGCTTGCGTCACCTCCTCCAGATGCTTGCCAACGGTCTGCTCGGGATCCAGTTCCATGCCGTCCAGGCCCGGCGCGAGCTTAACCGGCGAAGGACCGATTTTTCGATCGAACAGATGGCCAAGATTGTGAGCCGGATCTGTCGATACCAGCAGCACCCTTTTACCGGCATCTGCCATGGCCAATGCCGTGGCTGCAGACACCGTTGTTTTTCCGACGCCGCCCTTGCCACCAAAAAACAGAATACGCCGACTTGCAGCAAGCTCTAACAACATTTGATGTGATCCAGGGGAGAATGTTCCATGCCCATGCGACGATGCCAGTCATGAAACCGGTCGTAGACCACAGGCAGCAATTCCAGCGTGTAGTAGGCAGCCGGATTCGGCACGCCCAGCGTTTCAGCAAACACCATCAGCATAAACAGGTCATCCTCGTCCCGTTGCGCGCGCGCAAACGATTGCCGGTATGGCGCCACATAAAATTCCCGCAGACCTCGCTCGATTCGCGTAAAGAATCCTTGCGTCTGCTTTCCGCTGCCGCTCATTTCTGCTCCTGTCGTCTGGCCGCTCTTTTTGCCCTCAGTAACCGGGCCTCATTGGGACCAATGGTTAATGGCCGGTACACTTCCACTCTGTCGTTCTCTGCCAGCCTGTACTCTCCGGGCAAAGGATTGCTTCGCCCATCCAGCAGCCTTGCGTACACACCTATTCTTGCGGCCTGCAGATCCAGATCCGGAAACGATTCAGCCAGACCACTGTTTTGCAGTGCCTGTAATGCTGTTGTACCCGCAGGTACCTGCAGACGTTCCACATATTGCTGCTCTGGCAGTGCATACACCACTGTAATGTTGATCATGATACACCGTAAATCACATGCGCCCGGTTAACCAGTTCGTCCACCAGCGAGTTGGCAGAATGCTGAAACAGCTTTTCCATGGCAGCTCCCAGAAATCCGCCAGTCCATTCAAAACGCATTTCCAGGCTGATTTTACACGCAGTCGCTGACAGCGCCCTGAATCGCCACATGGCATCAAACTCCCTGAACGGCCCCTCCACCAGTTGCATGTGCATGGACTCATTCGGGACGATTTTATTGCAGGTGGTAAATGTGTAACTGATTCCCGCCTTGCCCAGCGTGAGCCTGCCTGTCACTTCGTTATCCTCGCGACTGACAACCTCGGCGGCAATACAACCCTGCATGAATTTTGGGTACTGCTCGATATCATCTATCAGGGCATACATCTGCTGCGCCGAATAATTAACCAGCGCACTGCGCTCTATTGTGACCATGTGCCTGCCTAACCCGCCAACATGCCGATCAGATCCACCGCAAAGTACTTGGCTGCCACAGAATTGATAAAGACAAACAACAGCACCACAGGCACAAACGTCCGCAGCGAAAATGCCAGATAGCGTTGCAGGACAGACCCTTTGAACCCGGCATCTCCCGAGGCCAGCTCATCTACAAAACCATCACGCCAGCGGTAGGCACATACAATACAGGCAAAGAAGCCAACCAACGGCAGGATCACCTCGGAGAATGTGTCGGCAATCAGATCAAACATGGATCTGGATCCTCCGCCGTAAGGGATAAAATCAGTAAAAAACGGCGACATGCCAAACGACAACGCGGCCAGCACTGCAAAAAAGGTAACCAGCACTGCCTGCACCAGCACCGCTTTACGGCGCGAAAAATTCCACTCATCAATCATGTACGAGATGGGTATTTCAAGAATTGAGACCAGCGAAGTAAGAGCAGCAAAAAACACCAACGCAAAAAATATTGCGGCAACTGCACTGGCACCAAAATAACCTACTGTATCCTGCATGGACAGAAAGATCTGAGGCAGGTAGGTGAAAATCAGACCAACACTGCTGGTGGACAGGTCATCCGGATTGGTATTGGGGTTGAAGGCAAATATTGCCGGTAAAATCAGCAGGCCGGCCATAAAGGCGACTGATGTATCTGCAACGGCTACCATACGACCTGAATTCATGATCCGGTCTTCCCGGCTGAAGTAGGATCCATAGGTAATCATGATCCCCATACCCAGAGACAGGGAAAAGAATGCCTGATTTAATGCAGAGTTGATCACGGCACCGTTCAATCGGCTGAAGTCAGGCACCAGGTAGTAGCGCACGCCCAGCATGGCATCATCCAGCGTCATCACAAACAGGATAAGCCCCACCAGCATAACCGCCAGGGTTGGCATCAACACTCGCGCCAGGCGCTCAATACCACCCTTCACGCCGCCCAGCAGCACGCCGAATACGGCTACCTGCAAAATCACAAACCAGGGGAATATGCCGGGCGAACCGATCATATCGCCAAACGCGGTCGCGGTCGCCAGTTCCGCCAGCCCGCCGGTCACCGCCCTGAACAGAAAGATCAGAATCCAGACGGTCACAACCGTGTAAAACACGGCAATCATGAACGGAGTAAGAATGGCCAGCTTGCCAGCCGCGCGCCAGAGCGGGTTACCCCGGGTCAGTGCCGAAAACGCACCAACGGGATTGCGACGTGTATGGCGACCCATCGCGATCTCGGCCAGCAGCACAGGAAAGCAGATCAACGCCACAAATAACACATACACCATCAGAAAAACGGCGCCACCATTTTTTGACGCCATCACAGGAAAGGCAACCAGGTTTCCCAACCCTACTGCGGAACCTGCCGCCGCCAGCACAAACCCCAGGCGCGAACTGAACTGACCGCGTTCTATTGCCATGTTATTCCCTCTTGTTATCAATGTGCGGATTCTAACAACCGCAAATTTACCCGGTCAATTTGAGCGGCCGCCGGCATTTCAAGGTATAATCCGCCGCCATGGCCAAACCAAAGAAATCCAAAACCCCAGATACTACCATTGTCCGCAACAAAAAAGCGCTTCACGATTACTTCGTGGAGGACAATTTTGAAGCCGGAATTGCCCTGGAAGGCTGGGAAGTCAAAAGCCTGCGCGAGAAAAAAGCGCAGCTGGTGGACAGCTATGTCACCCTGAAGGACGGCGAAGCCTGGCTGCTGGGATGCCATATCAATCCGATGAACACCGCCAGTACGCACGTGGTAGCCGACCCCGACCGGACCAAAAAGCTGTTGCTCAACAAAAAAGAGCTGGCCCGACTGTTTGCCAGCGTGCAACAGAAGGGGCACACCTGCGTGGCGACCAAGCTCTACTGGAAAGGTCACCTGATCAAATGTCAGGTTGCACTGGCCAAAGGCAAAAAGGACCACGACAAACGCGATACCGAGAAGGATCGTGAGTGGCAGATTGAAAAACAGCGCATTGTGCGCCACCAGAACCGGTAACCTGTAAATGAGCATAAAAGCCGCCATCTTTGACTGGGATGGCACCGTTGTCGATTCTGTTGAACACATTACTGACTGCCTGCAACACGCCTCAACCACTATCGGATTTCCCGCCCTGACGCGTGAGACCTATCGTGACATTATCGGGCTGGGTCTGGTGGAAGCCCTGCGACGGCTGTATCCGGAGATTACGCCAACGCAGATGAGTGAGATGCGGGAAGCGTACAGCACCCGGTTTATGGCCACATCGGCAGCGCATCAGCGCATTTTTCCCGGCATGCTGGACGTACTGCAGAATCTGCACGAATCAGGTCACCACTGCGCCGTAGCAACCGGTAAAAGCCGTCGCGGCCTGAATCTGGCATTACAGGCCAGCCAGCTTGCATCATGGTTCCACGTCACCCGTTGTGCCGACGAGACCCGCTCCAAACCGGATCCGGCAATGCTGCTGGAAATACTGGAACACCTTCAACTGGATCCTGCCGATGCGGTCATGATTGGTGATACCACCTACGACCTGCAGATGGCACGCACCATTGGCATGCCATCCATCGGCGTGAGCTGGGGAGTACATAATGAGCAGGCGCTGGCGCAACACCAACCGGTCGCCATCGTCAGCAACGCACAGGAGCTGCAGAGTCTGTTAAAACAGATTACCGGCCCTTGAAATATTTTGCACCGCCGCCATGTCTTATAGTGTGTTAGACTGTCAACACATTGGGGCTGATTTGGATTCGACGCCGGTTATCAAACTCCAAGGTGCATGTCGAGAGGGTATAGACTCTCGTAAATAAATCTATGCAACTTCTATAGTTGCCAACGACGAAAACTACGCACTAGCCGCTTAAGAACTAAGTAAGGCTAGCGGTCGGCCCGGGATGCCTGTAAACCGGTGTATTTCGACTGTCATATAGAACAGGATCGCCAGCCTAGCGCGCCCGACGCGAAGCAGCTAAAAGTATCGGGCTCGCCCAAGCCACCCTGCCCGTCGGGCCGGTACGGGTTAACTTAATAGACGACGCTAAACATGTAGATCCAAGGACAGCGGACTGACGGACGGGGGTTCAAATCCCCCCAGCTCCACCAGTTAAAAAGCAGAAAGGCCACCCCTTGGGGTGGCCTTTCTGCTTTTCCATTCGTAAAACTCGGAGTTCGGACCCTTAAGTTGGGTTCACAGCACCGAGCGCCAGGCAAGGCGCGAGTCAAATCCCCCCAGCGTCATTTCCGCCATCCATGGCGCTCAGACAGCACAAGTCAATCCCCCCTGGCCAGCCACCTGTCTGTGTATGCTGGCAAACCCTGCCAGTCATGTTAAAGTAACAGGGAGACTGCATTAATAGACATGGTCAACTTATGACAGACAACACCGGATCAACGTCCCGTCTTGCCACCTGGTGGAGCTGGGCGACCCAGCAACATATCCAGAATCTGGCTGTATCAGTCATCCTGGTCACCGGCGGACTCGGTATCGTTTACACCGGCTGGGTGCACTGGCCTGATACATCAGCACCTCCCCCGCCCGACTTTACTGCCTTTGATGACACCAATGAGCGCAAAGAAGCGTTCTTCGGATATTTCCTGCCTCTGATCGAAGAACACAATGTGGAAATTTTGTCATTGCGGGCAGAGTTGCTGCGCCTTGAGGAGCAAAAAGACTCCCTGAGCGGACGACAGCAGCGCCGGGTGGAAAATCTGGCATCCAATTATGAACTGGAAGAGTTCAGCATCGCCGCCCAGGAGGACTGGGATGTTCTGTTGCGCCGTGTGGATGTGGTACCCCCGTCCCTTGCGCTCGCACAGGCTGCCAATGAAAGTGCATGGGGAGGGTCGCGGTTTGCACAGGAAGGCAATAACTACTTTGGCCACTGGTGTTTTGTCGCCGGTTGCGGACTGGTTCCGGACGCCCGGCAACAGGGCGCACGGCATGAGGTCGCTGCCTTCGATTCGCCCCAGCACTCTGTGCAGCGTTATATCTTCAATCTCAACAGTCACGAAGCATACACACAACTGCGACTGAAACGCGCAGCACTGCGTGAAAATGGCGAGCCGATCACGGGCCTGAAACTGGCCGAAGATCTGGGCAGATACTCCGAACGGGGCGAAGCCTACATAAAAGAGCTGCAGTCCATGATACGGTTCAATAACCTGGCAGAACTCGACGCCTTACACTGAAGCGTCTGCCTGACCCAGGATGCGGTCAATATCTGCCGCATCATGCCGTTCACGTAACTGCTTTTCCGGATTCCCCCAGGTGACATTAACAATACGCCCGCGGCGAACCGCAGGTCTGGCAGCAATCTCCCGTGCCCAGCGCAATACATGTGTGTAGGTATGTGCCTCGATGAACTCCGCGGCGCTGTATACCTTGTTGGTGACCAGTGCGCCGTACCACGGCCAGATGGCCATATCCGCAATACTGTATTCATCACCTGCAATATAACGGTTCGCTGCCAGCTGTCGGTCCAGCACATCCAGCTGTCGCTTGATTTCCATGGTAAAGCGATTGATGGCGTATTCAATTTTTTCCGGTGCGTAGACGTAAAAATGCCCAAACCCGCCGCCAAGATAGGGCGCACTTCCCATCAGCCAGAACACCCAGTTCATGCACTCGGTGCGCCCGGCAATATCAGCGGGGATAAACTCACCAAATTTTTCGGCCAGATAAAACATGATGGAGGCTGACTCGAATACACGTAGATGCGGCTCCACACTGTGATCAACGAGCGCCGGGATCTTGGAGTTGGGATTAATGGCAACAAACCCGCTGCCAAACTGCTCACCCTCGGTAATATTGATCAAATGGGCATCATATTCGGCGCCGGCATGTCCCAGCGCCAGCAACTCCTCCAGCAACACCGTTACTTTGATGCCATTGGGCGTGCCCAGGGAGTAGAGCTGCATCGGGTGTTTGCCAACCGGCAGGACTTTGTCATGTGTTGGCCCGGCAACAGGCCGGTTGATATTGGCAAAGCGTCCCCCGCCGCCCCTGTCCCATTGCCAGACTCTGGGCGGCTGGTAGCTGTTATCACTCATGCAATTCTCCGGAAAAAAACAAATTCAGCGTCATTACCACATCAGGTCATCCGGTACCGGGTAGTCCTTGTAGGGATCATCCTCAGCATCGGACGCGGTATCCTTGTTCACCAGAAACACCACCGCCTCACTGAAGCGCTCGGCTATCTTGTCCGCGATGTTGCGCGGTACCAGCACAAACTGATCGGCATTCAGGCAGATGGCCAGCACACCCGCAGCCAGCTGGTTCTGCTCCTTGTGCGTGACATAGATCTGTTTGATCTTTTTGCTGGCAGGATCCGTGAAATTGAAGCGGATATCCCCGGCCGACCTGAAGCCGCTATGATCCAGCATCTGCTTAACCTGCGCCCGCATGGCTTTTTGCCGCTCAACCTCAACCCGTTGCAGATTTAACTGACGGTCGCGCTCGGCCTTTTCTGCCCGCTGCTGTGCCAGCCGCACCTGATTCTCATCCACCACGGCGGTGCCCTTTTTCGGCCGGGATTTTTTGTCCTGCTTGCGCTGCTCGTTCTGCGCCTGTTTAAGTTTTTTCTGATCGACCAGGCCGGCTTTCAGCAACTGGTCGGCGAGTGATTTAGCCATCGTTTACATGCCTTTTTTCAATTCTTCCCGAAAGTCCGGGTGTGCAATATTGATCAGTTGTTGTGCCCGTTCGCGCAGACTGCTGCCACGCAGCTTTGCCACGCCGTATTCAGTGACCACATAGTCTACCTGTGCACGCGATGTGACAACACCCGCGCCGGGGGCCAGATTGACGACTATACGTGATTCGGTGCCCTTGTTGGCAGTTGATGGCAGAGCAATGACCGAGCGGCCATTAACCGACAGTTTGGAGCCGGTGACAAAATCCACCTGCCCGCCGAAGCCGGAATAGATTTTGTTGCCAATAGAGTCAGCACTGACCTGACCACCCAGATCCAGCTGGATGGCGCTGTTGATGGAGACCGTCTGCGGATTCTTGCGAATGACTGCCGGGGAGTTCACATACCCGACATCCAGAAACAGCACCTGCGTATTGTCATCAATGAAGTCGTAAAAGGCCCGGTCACCCATGGCAAAACTGGTGACTATCTTCCCCGGCTGGATGACTTTGCGGCTGTTATCAATCACGCCGGACGCTATCAGCGGCAGCAGGCCGTTGGAGAACATTTCGGTATGAATACCCAGGTGGCAGTGGCCATGCAGAGCAGCCAGGGCGGCATCGGGAATGGCGCCAATACCCAGTTGCAGGCAATCGCCGTTGCGGATCAGTCCGGCAATGTTTTCACCGATGATTTTCTGGATATTGGTTTTGTTTGTGTCGGTTTTGTTGCTGTCGGTTTGAATTGAATCAGAGCTGTGCCGGCTTTTATGCTCGGCGACCGGCGAATCAATCTCCACCGCGTAGTCGATGCGGCTCAGCGGTATCATCGCATCGCCATGCGTGCGAGGCATCTGCGGATTGATCTGGGCAATGATGGTATGTGCTTTTTCACAGGCGGCCATGGTGGCCTCCACTGACACACCCAGCGAACAATGCCCATGCCGGTCCGGTGGTGAGACCTGAATCAGCGCAACATCCAGAGGCTGCTCACCGCGGCGAAACAGCTCGGGAATATCAGACAGAAACACCGGCACATAATCAGCCCGCCCGCTGTTGACCAGCTCCCGCGTGCTCTGACCCACAAAAAAGCAGCGATTGCGCAGATGACCCTCCAGCTCCGGCGTACACACCGCCTCTGACTGCTCCAGGTGCAGCTGCAACAGCTCCACCCCACGCAGGCTCAGCGCATGCTGCGCCAGTGCCTCCAGCAGACGGTAGGGCGTAGCGGCCATGGAATGGCACCAGATTTTGTGGCCGGACTGGATGGCCTGCACGGCCTCCGTCGCTGTGGTGCAGATTTTGGTCATCGGGGAGCTCCATACTCAGGGACACAGCGCGATATGTACAACGTAAAACCATGCACAGCCCAGAGTATAGTGCAGAGGCCGATTGTCTGCATAGCAAGCCAGGGTTTAGTATGTAATTGCAGACTGGCAGCTGCAAGCCGCGAAGCACTATGACAGCCGTTGGTGAGAATACTGCAGCTGCCTCACCTCGTAGACGCCGGATCCAACAATCTTTACCTTTGCATCGCTGAACAGGGTTACATTGACTCCGTCGCTGAGGGAACTGCGAAAAACTAGTCCATCATAGCCACAGTTCTTTATAAACTCACACAAGTACTGTGTTGGCAGATACTCAAGGTCAGCCTCTCTTGGCAGCACGGGTTTCGAAAGTTCTTCTTCCAGATGCGCCAAAAATGCCATCTGGTGCCGGAACTCCGAGATCTCCGACTCGTCTAATGTCATAAACGGCGACACCGTTTTACGTGGATAGCGCAAGTTAACCATGCGGGCCGAAGAATCCAGTTTGATCTGGGCAACACATACTTTGTCTCCCGGATGCGGGCGCACTTCGGCCAAGGCTGTATCGGGAGTGGATGCAGCATATAGATAGGGAATGCCTACGGGATTCGCGCGACCACTTCGTGCCATCTTCGCTGGTGGCAAGCCTAACTGGTCAAGTTCATACCCACGCACATCTTCACAAATTCGAGCACGATATAATTCACTACCCAGATCAACTGCAACGACTTCAAGTCTTCTGAAAAAGTTACTTAAACTGTCAAGATCCAGAAGTTGCCGAAAGAAGAATCGATTGCGATTAATCATCTCCTCACGAAACTCCGACCATTTCATAACCGGAGACTCCTGGGTTGACAGTATTGGAGCCATCAATACTCGGTCGTAACCTGAATCCTCAAGTATGTCAGTGAGCAGTTTTGATGCCGTCGAGTCGTCAAGCCCTCCGAACATCTGCCAATCCAGTTGGAACCACTCAGCCAAGGTCTTCGCTTCCGCCGATGAAGACACCTGATATGCCGCCGCAACGGCCTGAAAATCGTCCTGTAGCTGAACAGGTTCGATCACTTTGACATCGGTGGCACCACAATACGAACAGTCGCCTATTTGATCTGCGATTTTCTCAATGTGGCTGGAGAGATGTATATCGTCGAAGCATCCTGCACAACAATACATGTCATTTACCTTTTCAACAAATGTGCCATCAATTCCATATGATGTTGCATCGACAGTTTTTTGATGTATCCGAGCCCGGGAAAATGCTGTCTCTGGTAGAGACGCTGATACTCGGTGACTGCCGCTGAATGATACACTTTGGTGTCAGGCTCACTCACATCACTGTTTAATTTGGCCAAAGCTTCCATAAACTTGCCTGCAGGATCGGCTGCTGAATCATTCTTTTCAGACACATAGTGCTTGATGTGTAACTCACCATCAGCATCCGACTCTGCGTAAGTCAGATGAATTGCGATGGCAAACGCAGGACCACCACCTTCTTTGAAATCATCGCCAACAATGAGGAAGTCACCAAAGGCTTCCCCAGATTCCTCATAGGTCAAATAGAGATCTGAAAAGCGTTCCTGAGAAGGGTAATCCGCGTTACGTTGAGGTTTAAAGCCATCCTCAACGAGGACTCTCGTGACACCACCAAACTGCCTTCGATAAAGCCTCGCATCCTGCAGGGCCACGAACACGTGAGTTACCAGTTGGTCACAATGTTGTTCAAGTTCATCGGATAATTTCTTCCCATCAGTGAAACCTTTATGAATAATGGCTGTGGGCAGATCACAGGATTGAAAATAGGTTTGGACATCCGCCAGATCATTCTTTTCGGTCAAACACAAACCAGCCTGGTAGTTATCATAGCCTGCCAGAAGGTCACCAAATATCTGATCCCGTAACTCTCCATTGCCATCAACAAGTTGCCCAACGGAAGGGTTCACAATCAGAATAAACTGGCAGTTGTTATCCACCAGCGCCGTGAGAGCGCGCTTGAGTGCAGGAAAGTTCTCTCGAACAGGTTCAATGATCGGTACAAATCCCCATTTGGCGATATTCGCCGCCTGTTCCCTGATCATGACCAACTCAAACTGTTTACCACGCAGGTACGGGTAGTACATCGCAATCCCCTTGCTTTAGTGACTATGCCAGTACAGTCCTCAAGGGGCTGTTCAATCGGTTGATGAAGCGCTCTTTCTGTAGTGCATTCATCTTCAGCGAGAAAGCCGCCGCCTGCAAACTGGTGGGTAGCTCGTCAATGACAGAGCGCAAACTTAGCGCATTGCTACGCTCGCGCAGCACCTGCACCATATTGTCGTGTGCAACAACGGGCGGCAGACTGGCGAACAGCTGCCTGGCCTCGGTGTAGATTTGTGTGTTCGGTACCTTGCTCAAACAAACACCCAGTTCCTTTTTGATTATTTGCAGGTACTCCGCCCTGGTCAAGGAGTCAAACAACACCAGCGGATCAACGTTCTGCTTGTTACTCACAGGCTTCCTGTAGTAATGCTGACGCCGGAACTGGTACCTCTTGTCCGCCAGGGTCAATATCCCGACGTTCCCCGGCAAGTACTGCTCAGCAACACTGAAGAGCTTTTCTTCGGTCACCAACGTAATATAGTCGAAGACTTTGAAGTATGCTGCCAATTGGCTACCAAGGCGCGTAAAGTCATCCATTTCAGTCTTGATTTCATACACATGCGAAGTGCCATTGACGATCACAGTATCCGCTTTGCAGTCTGCCACCCGAAACTCAGTCAGCATGAACGCAGTATTCAGATTATGGCATCCCCAGAATTTCTTCTCGGCTATGGCATTTTTGTAGACATACTCAAAGCGGTAGTGGCGGACGAGGTGCGAAAACAACGCATTGTAGAAGTCCCCGACCAGCATGTCCGGGTTGAAGTATGAACTCAGATTGAGTTGCCTGAACAGCCTGGTCGCAATCGAGGGTTGCCGCGTCGCGCCAAATTCGGCTAGTACGCCTGACGAGAAGAACCGCGCCAACGCGGAAGCAGTGGATAATGTGTCACCTTTCTCGGCGTTATTCATGTACAAGTTTCCTGAGTACGTTTGCCGGACAGTGGCGCAATTGGCGAAATCATAAACCGTATCGCCTGACAATACAAAAGTTTTATATATCCAACAAATACATAAGGTTATCGATCTAACTCGTATTCACATACGGCCACCGAGGTAATCAGCACTACGGAGGTCCACCAATCCCTTTTGGTGTCGTGGCTCTTGACGCGATCACCAATGTTCCCACATGCAATAGCATGCCGTTGTCATCCTCGCCCGGCAGCAAATATACCCTCGTGTAACGCGCCTCGGCACACCACGGCGCCGCACTCAATTGCGTGCGCGGTGTCATCAGCACATGACCAGTCCAATTGAATACTTCGGCGATGAGCATGCCGTCCGGCTTGCCGACGATGAAGAAGAGTTCGAGGGATTGGGTGTTGGTGTTCATGGGTTTACGGCCTGCGGTCAGTGAATTTATTAATGTCGGTTTCTGAAGGTGAATGACGGGCTCGTAGTAGCTCATTTGCCGAAAACGTCTGGATTATCTACGACAAAAGTGACACTAAACCTTGCTCTTGTGGCAGCCACATAGAGTTTCTCCGGCGCTTTCAGTAACGCTGGATTTCGCTCTTTGAGGTATTTCACCATGGGTTGCGTCGGGAAGATCATCACCCGATCAAACGTGCTCCCTTTAGAAACACCTATGTTCATGGCTGGCAACCCCAAGGTATCTGCTCTCCTATCGTGCCGCAATATGATCACGTTATCATACACCGTCAGGTATGTTTCGACTTCCTCGCGGGACACGTAAAATATACCATCATGTCCAGTTTCAGCCACGTCTGACGAATGTGTCCTGGGCATGTCCGGGTAGATTGCATCAGCAAAGTCGCATATCGCCTGATTGCATCGATAACTGATTTCTCGCGTTTGCATCTCACAAATTTCTTTTCGCTGATCAAACCAGTCTATGATCCCCGCCCCACGGAACTTCTTGTTTCTGGTCCCGATGTTGGTCGACAGCGTACGCTGTCTTGGGTCACCGACCAAGATCAGCTTGATCCTAGATGCCATCAGCATATCCAGCACATCGAGATCGTAGCCAACAAGATCTTGAATTTCGTCAATGAAAATATGTGTGTAGATGTTCTCAAGTCGCCTGACCAAGGCCCCATTGGTATCGTCATTGAGCGCAACGACGAAATCGGAGACACCGTCCCTGAACAAATCATTGTTGCTATCAAGGAAGTAACGCTTCTCCGACTTCTTGGTGAACCGGCTCCTGCTACCTTTGAAATTCAGTCCGCTGATCGTCAGAGGGTCGCCAAACCTTGCCCTCTGATAAGGCTTGGCACACTGCGCTATCAGAAATGCAAACCACCCCATAATGGTAATATTCGGTGGAACCGCACCTACTTGCTTTTCGATGCGTTGGATTATCTGTCGTTGATTTTCGTTGGTATAGGTTGTTATTAATACGCGGCCATCACTTACTGCCAATGCAGAATCAACTATGTACTGAGTCTTGCGCGAACCTGCCGCTGCCAGAATGGCTAGATTACCCGGCATCAAAGACCTCGGTTATATACTCCGGCATATTGATTGCGGTGTTCGATTCGAAAATTGCCAATGCTGCGCCAGTCTTGTCTGCAGTCATAGCATCGATGGCTTCATCTTTTGAACCATAATTATTACCGAGAGCAGCGTTAAGGGTTGCCAGATCATTGGAAGCTGCAATCTGAGGTTCCAGCGTTCGGCAGGCCGGATCACTTCCCGTATGTATTGAGACAAAATCGTGACCGACATAGTCGGCGAAACGCTGATTCATCTCTTCAACCGTTTTACCGTCGTTGTCAGTTAGCACCCATACGCGGCGCTTGAGCCGAACGGCCAAATCAAGAAAGCGTTTGTGGGACAGACCGACGCTGATGACATCAATACCGTCGTCTATTGGCAATTTTCCTTTGGCGTCCAGATAACCTCGCTGCACGATCAGCTCGTCGGAAGGCCCTTCGACCAGAATTGCTCCTTTGGCGAGTACCATCCTGAGCGTGTCGAACCCTGCCAGCTTCTTGAAATAATCCACCGTCGATTCTGGCATGTCGGTAATACGTGTATAAGCCCCGTCTTCCCCAAGCAAGATCATGTTCTGCAATCCCAGCTTGTTCAGTACGAAATTGCTGTGTGTTGCGACGATAACCTGCTTGCCTTCACACTGGGCCTCGATACGATTCATCAGCAACCTCAATTGCGCAAAGGACAAATGGGCTTCCGGCTCCTCAATCAGTACGATTTGTGCGCCGTCGGCCTTTCTACCGACGGCAAGTACTGTTTTAAGTGCGCTTTGCTCTCCTTTGCTAACGAATTGAAACGGTAGATCATCAAGATGAGCAACCAATCCGTTTTCCCATGTGTTTCTCTGAGATATATCAATGGCCAGGCTTAGTGCGCGTTGGGTGAGTGACTCGCTATCGTCCTTCAGCTTTTCGTTAATCGCCTTGACCGCGTCCTGCCCACTGAAGGTTTCACGCAGACTTCGATATTGCCGCGACAGTTCGACCCGCTCCTTGGGATCAAGGTGCGTCCGGATGATCTGCTGCATGTGGTGGTCAACACCGGACTGGAGACGTACCGATGACGGATCGACGACAGACGCCGTCGCCGGTACGCTTCTCGCCGTCACTCCGTTCCCGGAGAAGCCAAACCAATCGATCCGGTAGTACTCGGTTGGGACGAGGCAAATGCCGCCCGGACTGGCAACAAAACTGCGGTATTCCTCCTCGAAATCCGGCGAAAGCTTGGCCTGGATGCGTATCCCGCAGGCATCCTCACCGAGAAGGTTGTTCGTGCCGCGCAGAATCTCGGCCTCTCCGCCGTCCTCCAGGTACACCTCTATGATAATGACCGGAGGTATCGCACGGGGGTTGGACTGCAGCTCCTGGACATACTGCGCAGTGGCGCCCAGGTTGACGTAATAGGGAGAAAGCTCCTGGGCGAAAATTCTGCCGTTGACTCTCCCAGTCAGGGCAAGATTGATTGCCTCGATCAAGGTGGATTTACCGCTATCATTGCTACCGACAAGAATGTTGGTGCCAGGAAGCATATCAACATCAAGAGTCCGGAATTTTCGATAATTTTGAATGACTATTTTTCTGATCACACAACCATCTCCCCTAACATTACCACCGGCCTGTATAGGCATGATGACGTGTGTCTAAAAGAACGCCTTTACGCAAACGCTGTAAACAGGAATACGATCCGCCGCCAACAAGCTTTAACTTACAAGCCGCCGCAGGTTGTCGCGAATCACCATAGCCAAATGGTCCGCTGGTATTTGGTATAACCGACCAAGCTCCTCCACAACATACGTCACATCGGATGGTTTGGACGGCCTGTCGGCTGTTCGAGTGAATGGTCCATCCGTTTCTGTCAATATCCTATCCAGTGGAATCGCTTTAACCATGGATACATGCCGCTCATTGGTCAACATCGTTGCGTTGATAGAAAAGTAGCACCCCAACTCAATGGCTCGCCTAGCCTCACTCTTGGTGCCAGTGAACCAGTGGAGAACGACTTTACCTTTATCGGGAGGCAGAAAAGTTTCTACTTGATCCAGCACGGCCTTCACGGCCCTCACACTATGAACCGTGATGATCTTGTCTCCAGCTTCCGCACAGCTTCGAAGCACATGCTGAAAAACACGCTGCTGAGCCTCCATTGACTTGTAAAAACGTGGCCCGGCATCCAGACCAACTTCGCCTACATATCGGGTTTCAGATAGATATTCGTTCCATAACGCAATTTCTGCCTCACGCTCCGCCACCAACTGAGGGTGCAGTCCTAGTGCTGCACGTACATGCTTCGTGCGCTGCGCCAGTTCATGATTGCGAGGCCACGCCAGTGGGGTTGTGGTAACCGCGAGAGTGAATATACCAGCCTCATCAGCCTCGCGGACAGCCATCGCATGGTCCGGATAAAGATCCAAGTGGCAATGGAAATCCACCAACCCTGTCGTGTCGATCACTCCCTCATCCATCAGCGCGGCCTGGTTTGTACGCCGGTAATCAACTGCCCAACCTCCTCAAGGCCACGTCGATAAACCTCTGCAAGCTGGTCAAGGTGCGCTGCCTCATCAGCAAGAGAGCCGGGCTTATGGATCAACAACTTTGCAAGCTGCGGCTGTTTCTTCATTCGCTCAATCGCGTATTGAAACGATCTGATCTGCACGCCTTCCGCTCTGCGAGTATCCATAATCTGTGTGTGCAAGTCGGGAACTGTGTATTGAGTTCCATCGTTTCCCGAACCCCACGCGGCTTCCAAAGCAGCGCGGCGGATAAGGCACGGCAGGCAATAGCCGCAATGCTCAATTCCTCGTCCTTGCCAGCGTCCCTTGGCGGGAGATGAACACGACAATGAGTCTGCTACCAATTGCGTCAGCAAACCGGAATTTTTGCAGCTTGAGGCCATTTCCCCTTTCGTCTTGTCCCAGTACGGATTCCGCACCTCCCCATCTATAGCGAGTGCGTCCAGTAGATCATTCCACCGCGCCATGTAATAAGGATGTGTTGTTCGGGTGCTGTTGGAGCCAAGTCGTAACGGGTCCAGTGGCACGTTCAGAGCAATCAGTCCGTTTTCTGGCACCCGTAGCGTAAAGTGCTGCCCAACACCGGTTCCAGCAAAGACACCTAGCGCGAAGAAGAGAAAGGATCTTCCGCGTGTGCTGTCCTCTGCGCCAACATTCTTTATCAGGCCCTGCTTGAAGGTCATTCCCACACGCAGCCGATCAAATGACGACGGCTTGTAATGTTCCTTCAGGCCCGAGAACAACTTGTTCTGGGCATCGCTGGCCGCGCTATCTCCGGAATGGCTGATCAGCAAAGGTACATTCCCGCTCTCAAGCAAATCAATCGCCCCAATCAGGCTGTCCAGACCACCAGAGAAAAGACTGAGTGAGTCGAAAGGGTGGGAAATCAGGCTGGGAGCAACTTGCTCGACAATTGATTCGAATCGAGATGGACGAGTCCTGAATCCCAGCTCCCAACGGTCTCCCGTCAGAAAATTCAGCAAGTTTTTTAGTGTGGGCGTAGCGGCAATCCATCGAGCAGGATCACTGACAGGTACGACCAGACGAATTTCTCGCGTCCAGGAGTCCTGAGATTCTTCTGCACGAGAAATTCGAGTATCGGCGGCATGAACGTGCGCAGCCAACAGCAACAGATCCACCCCGGTTTCGGATGGAATAACACCAAGCTTCTTCAGATCGGCCAGTGCGCTGCCAATACCATGACCCAGGGACTTCTCTCCCGCGACTAGTTGCAGATAGGTCCGATGTTCTTCCTTGCCCACAGGAATGTCCAACTGGTCATCAGGACCGAAACGGCCAGCCAATAGTTGACGTTTCATTGATTAGCCTCCGCGTTACCCAGCGCCTGCAAAATGGCAAAAGCAGACTCATATATGGTATCCACAAATGATTTAATTTGATCCTGTGATAAGTTGGCTGAGCTTCCCTTTCCCCGCTCACGAGCCAGAGCATCGCTTACTCCACCTCGTATAAAATCACGCAGTTGCCGTTCAACCTGATGTGCGGTTTGCGCATTCGATGGCATTGTGACGGCCCTGGTACCAATGTCATTGCAAATTCGCGCTTCGATCGCATGCGTAGCATATAGTTCGAAAATCGTGTCCATTTGCTCCGGGGTAAAAGTAGTCAGATCAGTCAGTCCCTCATTTGCCAGATCAATGATCGTTTCGATATACGCCTCGCGTGCAATGCCTTCATCGACTGTGCTCGCCCCTGGGCAGATATGATCAGCCAAAGCAACAAAGACCTCGGTGATCGGGCGTCCTGCCATAGATTCAAGGTTAAACTCCCGCAGCGCCTCACGCATACCTCTTGTATTCGCATCAGCAAGGAACCCCAGAAGTCTCGCTCCCGCTCCACGAGAGGCACCCATGCGTTGTGCCGCTTGACGGGCACCGCCTGAAGACGTGGAGACATACCGCGATACTGCACGACCAAGGCTGGCTCGATCACTTCCGCCAGACCCTGCAAATCTTGTGAAGTTGTTGCGGGCGCTTGAAAAGCGCTGAGGGTCCGCGACTTGTGGAATGGGAGGTCTATCCGGTGGTGCGGGCGGATTGGCGACGTCCGGCAGTGGTGCACCGTCTGAGTCTGAATCAGGCGCCGCCGGAGGTGCGGGCGGATCTCCCAACCATGACGGAATCAAAGGGGTTCCCCCACTGGGGCCACCGTATGCTGTCGAAGTTCCCATTAGTGACCTCCTTTCGATGGTTTAAGCACATTTTCAGCGGCAGCCTTCAAGAATGGGTTGCTAGTGACCTTGCTCCATTCTCCCAGTAGTTTTGTTAAACGGGCACTACACTCCACGTCTTTGATAACACCTTGCCAGCCGGAAACTGCCCAAGCTCCGCATTTATCTCGTGGCAAAGCTTCAAGAAAATCCAACAATTGCCCCTGTAAGCTTGGTTGAGCTCTCAAGAGAACGATAAGTCCATCAATGCCATTGGGTCTGTCCCTAAAATCTCCCATGCTCATGATCCGAGCTCGCACAGCTTCAAAGACTTTATCCGCTTCAGGTCGGGCGAGTTCTTTCAGCTCACTCTCATAGCTTTGCACAACAAATTTGCCACCAAACAGCTTGTCCACCACTCCGGCCAGATGCCCCAGAACTGACACTGGGCCAAAATAATCCTTTTTGTCCTTGGTAACGAAAAGATAGGGTCTCAGGTCAGTACCTGAGAGTTTTGGAGTCAAGCGTGCCCAGTCACACACTACCTCCGATATCTTCCATTCAGCCAGTACGGCACTTTCTGTCGCTACTGCTGGTTCTGGAGCCTTCTTCTCTTTACCCTCGTCAGAAGCTTCTTTGACAGTACCGGCATTCAAACTCTCTTCCAACAATCCAAGGTCTTCGCATTGCCCCTGCGGATGGATTGCAGCCACATAGGCGATCTGCTCGAATAACTTAGGAATGAAACGTTCCGCAAGCATGAGCTTTGCAAGTACCGGTAGCCTGATATCGTCTCCGAAGCCTCTGGCTGTTGCTGTGCGCTCGCGCAGCAATAGGGTATTGAGAAAACGCTTGATCTGACGGGGGTTACCTTTGGTACCGCTAGCGAGAATCGGACCGATCTGATCGCTTAGCACAAGCGCATTGTTGGCCTTTCCAGCTTGCTCACCCAGCGCGGTCTTGAAAGTCGCAGCGTCCAGGCCGCCGCTTATCCAGGGACGCTTGAGTTGCTCGCGTGCGGCGTCAATGAGCTTTGCATATCCGACATCAGTCTCTTCGAACTCGACACCGGCCAACAGTAATGTCACGTAGATTCGCGTTTCGGCCTCACCCAAGGCCGGGATACGGAACGGCACCTGAATGAGCTTTTCCAAATAGTTCCGCGCATAGTCTCTTGGCCCGGTACTGTCTGGCAGATCGGGAAAGTGTTTGCGCACCGCATACTCAATCATGGCCTCGTCGGCCGCAACAACGAAAGCGGTCCGTGCAGTGAACACAAACAACCTGATCGCTTCAAGCGTCTCGATAGCGGTGTCTGGCAGACAGCGGTCAAGGTCGTCAATGAGCACAATAAGCTGTTTGATCCCAGCTTCCTTAAGCAATTCATCGAAGGCTTTACGAAACGCTTCCACTTCCTCAGGGACATTCTTTGCCTCGCCCGGCGTCAGTACCGCTTTTACTTCTCCTATAATCGACGAGAGGTTTTCCTTTGTAGCGAGCTTGGTGGGGTTCATCACTACAGCCTCAAGAGAGCCGACGACTGACTGCACCTGTCCAAATGTTGGAATTCCAGTAAAAGCGGTGACGGCCAGGCCACCAGCCCGCTTGGCGACCTTCAACCAGTCGATGCAGCGGAACACATCCTTGACGGCACCAGCAGCCTTCGTCAGTGCAGGACGCTTCTCGATCAAGGCCGTCACTATGCCTTCTATCAAAGCGATCTTGGCATCTTCGAAGCCCTGGAATCGCCATCCATTGAACTTGAGACACAACACATCATCCTTGCCGTCCAGCCCAGACTCAATCATTTCGAGCACACTAGACTTGCCCGCACCCCAATCACCATGGACGCCAATCGTTACCGGATGGTCAGGTTTGGAACGAAGTAACTCAATGATCGTGGAAGCTATTGCTTCGTTGTTCAGCAGATCGACCTTTGTTTCGTTGTCCGTTAGGATCATTGCGCCTCCTCGTACATCCGTTGTACTGGATTATTCAGTAATGATTTTCCTACTCAACTTCTTGTTCATTAATCTTGTCGCTTAGCTCGTAGTCAGTAGTCAGTCAAATCTCAATCTGGGCTGCTGTACAGTTCTTGGAGGCTGACCTTGTGGGACAAGTTTTTTGCTTCGCAACCAGTCAAGCCACCTGCCAAGTTCAGCCGGTGAAAAGCGTGCTTTGCGCTCGTGCCAGTTCTCACGCACATCTGCAATGATCTGCTCATCCGTCGGATGGATGCCATCAATCAGGAAATCATTCCAGACGGCGAAAAGTGTGGCGATAATCTCGACGTCTTCGGTCTTCTTGTCCGACAGGGCATAGATCAAGCGGTTAAATTCGGTTTGTTGCTCAGCCGACATCAATGCCTCGGCTTTTGCCGCAGGCTCCAACAACGCCGGCAAGCAACGATACTCTGTCTTTTTCCTGCTACTTGCCAAGGTTTTTTCATTGACTTCGAACCAGCCTTGGCTTTGCCCTTGCCGCTCAAAGTCATAGATCCATTTATCGAGCGGTCCAGCAGCTTCACGTGCAGGATGAAAATCCAGCGTTAGGCCCACATGCGCTTGTGCCAGGTACATGACCTTGGCGGCAGCAGTGCGGCCGAAGTATTGGGTCTTGGCGAGTTTTCCTACGGTATAACAGCCAATAGCGGAGCGATAGGCGGAAAGATCATTGATATCAGTGTGTTGCTGTGGTTGGGTATTAAGCAGTGCGGTCAGCAATTCAGACTGCTTTGCTGTGACGGCGTTGATCTGCTGATCGAGCAGATCGCACAGCGTCATCAACTGGTTGATACGGGCAACGATGCGGTCCTGCTCAGGGCTCGGAGCGAGCGGAATAGCACATAGGGAAAGCTTTGTGCCATTAAAATTCGCCTGTCCACACTGCTGTACAATCTCAGGTTCAATTTGAGTTGATCTGAAATAGGGTGCATTCATCGCCTGGCTTATAAACACCGGGTTCAGTAGCCCATTTAACAACCTGATCCTTATTAAATAGGACGCGAATGTCGCATACTCGACAGGGCCAGCATAGCGAGCCGATTTTCCAACCAACTCATAACTATTCGTTCGGTTAAATAGAACATCGTCTGGTTGAAGGAAGAGGCGTGGCAGCTCGTCGATGTCTGGCGCAATGTATTTGAATGGCTCGTTGATCAACTGGCCATCAACGATATTTCCCATTCGATAAACTGGAACAAGCGAGGAATCATCACAAGTTTTTTGTGACGTTCCGTAATCAATAGATTCGGCGAGTTCGGTAATTCTAACCCACTGCCAATTATCAGGAACCTGAAATGGCTCATCGTCTTTAGAGATTGAAGGTACTGGCTTGGTCTTCTTGATTTTCTTTCCCTTAACCAACATCTGTTTTTTGCCTTTAATCTCTTTCAGTAGTTCGCTGGCTGGCGGGTCGTTGGGGTCTTGGGGGACGAGGCGCCCCATGACGGCAAGTTGGAGGATGGCTTTGCGTAGTTCGGCGACGTTTTCTTTGACGGTGTAGAGGTCGCCGAAGTGTTGTTGGATAGAGTCCCAGGCTGAGCTATCTTGGGTGTCGAGCAGTTTCTTGATCGCTGCAGTGTGGACGATCAGGAGCTTTTCCTTCCGCGCTTTGCGCAATTTTTCCAGCTCATTGCAACGGACCATCAATTGGTCGATGCGAGCAACAATACGGTGTTGCTCCTTCAACGGAGGAAGCGGAACCGGCAGCTCCAGAAATTTGGCAATAGATACGCCGCCGATGATGCCGGTCATAGCTGCGTTGAAGGATTCTCTGAATACAGGAGAGAGATACAGATAAAGGATGAATTTTGAGGGAATCCCACCAAAAAGTTCGTTGGCGAACAGTTTGTTGCCAAAACAAATATCCTGCTCTGTGATGCCGCATTTTTTGCCAGCACTGCCACCTTCAGCGCAGATCAGCACGGCACTCTGGTGGGCAATTTTGAATTTTTCCTCGGATTCAGGAATATAGATCCCGTTTTTATAATCCAGCGCGTCAAGACCGTAGCCAACATCCTTGGTTGCAATGTAGGGCAAACCATTGGCTCCAGCGTATTTGGTTTCCTTCTCTCTGGCATTGATGCTGTTGCCGTTAAAAATATTGCCGATGGTGCCGAGGCGTGTCCATGTCCAGCTTTGCGGTAAAACATAAGCGGTGTTCGCCTGATCAATGACAGGAAGAGACTTTGCCTTCTTGCCTTTGCCTGCTGTAACTTGGTATTTTTTGTCGACCTCGATCGCCTTCAACAGTTCCAAAGCAAGCGGATCATTGGGGTCCTGCTCCACCAGTTTGCCTTGCATGGCTAAGGTTAAGATCAGCTCTCGCAATCTGGCAATGCCGTCGGGGGCGGCAAAGGCAGTATCAAAGTGCTGCTCCAGCAGTTGATGGGTAGCCTCGGTCATGGCTTGTCTCCCAAGCATGCCATTAACTCGTTTTTCAACTCCTGTTGTGCAGCTTCAAGCTGTTTGACGATCTGCTGGTACTCGGCCATGAGTTCTTCGGGATCACGGTGGTTCACTTCCACTTCGTGCGGATTTTTGCAGTCCAGATTGTAGTTGCGCTCGGCCAGCGCCTTTGCGCTGATTTTCCAGGCGTGTTCGGTGGTCTTGCGGCCTTTGCGGCTTGCGCCTCCCCACCATTTCTTTTCCAGATCAAACTCGCCAATGGTCAGCGGTTTGGAGCGCGAATAGGACTTGTAGCCCTCCGGGTAGGGGTGCTGGAAGAACCAGACGTCTTTGGTAGGGCCACCTTTTTCAAAAAACAGGACATTGGTGGCAATGCTGGTGTAGGGGCTGAACACCCCTTTGGGCAGGCGCACGATGGTATGCAGGTTGAATTCGTCCAGCAACTCGCGTTTGAGTGTGGTTTTCACGCCTTCACCAAACAGAAAACCATCCGGCAGCACCACCGCAGCGCGACCTGTGTTGTGTTTCAGCAGGTGCATGATAAGCGCCATAAACAGATCGGCAGTTTCGCGGGTCTGGTATTTTTTGAGGAAGTTTTTCTCGATGCCGTCCTCTTCCATGCCGCCAAACGGCGGGTTGGTGATGATGATATCTACCCGATCCTTGGGGCCGTAGTCTTTCAGTGGTCTGGCCAGGGTATTGTCGTGGCGGATGTTGCTGGGCACTTCGATGCCATGCAGCATCATATTGGTAATGGCAAGCATATGCGGCAGCGGCTTTTTTTCCACGCCATGAATGCTCTTCTGCATACGCTGGTTGTCTTCCGGGGTTTTCACCTGCTTCTTGAGATGCTCGATAGTGCAGGTGAGAAAACCGCCCGTGCCGCAGGCTGGGTCGAGTACCTTTTCACCCAATTGCGGGTTAAGAATATCGACCATAAACTGAGTTACTGCGCGCGGCGTGTAGTATTCCCCGGAATTGCCGGCCGATTGCAGGTCGGCAAGAATTTTTTCGTAAATATCGTTAAAAACGTGACGGTCGGTGGAGGAGTTGAAGTCCACATCGTCTTCAATGGCGTTGATCACCTGACGCAACAACGTGCCGGATTTCATGTAGTTGTAGGCATCTTCAAATACTGAGCCAACCACACGTCCATGAGGAGGCACACCAGCCTTGGTAGCCAGGCTTTTCAGGGAAGGAAACAGATCGTTGTTAACAAAGTCGATCAGCTCTTCACCGGTAATACCCTCCGGATTTTTGGCCCAGTTACTCCAGCGAAAACGACTTTGCAACGGCGACTTATAGCCCTTGACGGTGAACTCCCATTCCTGTTCTTTGTCATCAAAAATCTTCAAGAACAACAACCAGCAGATCTGACTGATGCGCTGGGCGTCGCCATCCACACCAACGTCTTTACGCATGATGTCCTGGATGGATTTAATAAGGGTACTGAGTGACATGCATTATTCCTGTTTTGATTCGTAGATAGCCTGTTCAAGCTCATGAACGGCCAGCTGATATTGGTCTTTGCCGCCAAAGGCACGCAGCAGCTCAACCGGTGTACCCAGTTGACTAAAGGGAGCGATGGTGAGTACCTGAGGTTCTTCAATGGCTGCCACACCTTCGTCGGAGTATTTGTCAAGCAGGGCTTGTAACACCTGCTGGGCCTGTTCGCCGTATTTACTGAAGTAGTTGCGTTTCTTGACCTGCTCCGCGCGCTCCTTGCGGGTCAATGGTGGTTGATCCCAGGCCACATGGCACAGTAAATCGAAGGGGCCGAAGACCTTGCCGGATTGTTTGCCGACCTCATCGGCCAGTGCATCAAAAAACACGCCCTGTTCCGCCAGTTCATCGATTATCGCCTGCTTTTTCTCAGCCTGATCCCATTTGCGCAGAAAATCATTCAGCGAGGTAAACTCCTGCGCCAGGATTTTGCGAGTGTAGTCTTTCAGGGATTCGGTGATCAGTTTACCGTTGGAGTCAAAGTATTGGACGCGCTCAGCTACAACTTTAACCGTCACATTGGAGACGACGTAGCGACGAACCCCTCTTTTTTCCCCGGCGGGCTCCGATAATTCATCCCACCCGTTTTCGGTTCCTTCTGCATAAGTAATCCCCTCCTGATCAATGCCCTCGGCCATATCGTCGGCGTGCTCATCGGGTGGCACGGGGGACTGATCGCCAACCGGCTCGTATATCTGTACGGGGTCTCCATCAAAATCCGGATCCGCAAACAGTTCCGTGGCTTTTTTGAAATCTAAAATGGTGAAATAGAATTTATTGAAGTCCTCGTTGATGCGGGTGCCACGACCAATAATCTGTTTGAATTCAGTCATGGACTGGATGCGCTGATCCAGCACGATCAATTTGCAGGTTTGCGCATCCACACCGGTGGTCATCAACTTTGAGGTTGTTGCTATGACAGGATAGGTGCTTTCCGGGAAAATGAAGTTATCCAGCTCCATTTTGCCTTCTTCGTTGTCGCCGGTAATGCGCATGACGTACTTGCTGTTCTGCGCTACCAGATCGGCGTTCTCATTAACCAAGGCCTGACGCATGCGTTCGGCATGATCGATGTTGTCGCAGAACACGATCGTTTTGTCGAAGCGGTTAGTAGCTTTCAGGAAGTCGCTGATTTTCTTGGCCACCAGCTGTGTGCGCTTCTCCAGTATCAATGTACGGTCAAAGTCGCGCTGGTTGTAGATACGATCCTCAATCTCCTCACCATATTTGTCCCGCATACCCTTGTCGGGGCGCCAGCCTTCGAGATCCCGGTCCAAATCGATACGAACTACTTTGTAAGGCGCGAGAAAACCGTCCTCGATACCCTGACGCAGTGAGTAGGTGTAAATGGGCTCGCCAAAGTAGTCGATATTGGACACCGCTTTGGTCTCCTTGGGCGTAGCGGTGAGTCCGATCTGGGTGGCCGCACTAAAATACTCCAGAATCTCCCGCCAGGCGGAATCAGCGGCGGCGCTGCCGCGGTGACACTCGTCAATTACAATCAGGTCGAAAAAGTCCGGGCTGAACTGTTTGTAGATGTTCTGTTCTTCCTCAGTGCCTGTTACTGCCTGATAGAGCGAGAGGTAGATTTCAAAGGACTTGTTGGCTTGTCGCTTCTGGATCTTGGTCATGGCCGGACCGAACGGCTTGAAATCATTGGTCATAGTCTGATCGACCAGAATATTGCGATCCGCCAGAAACAGGATACGTTTCTTGGCGCGAGACTTCCACAGTCGCCAGATGATCTGGAAGGCTGTGTAGGTTTTGCCGGTACCAGTGGCCATTACCAGTAAAATGCGCTGCTGTCCCTTAGCAATGGCTTCGATGGTTTTATTGATGGCTAGTAGCTGATAGTAGCGCGGAGACTTGTTGCTACCATCGCTGTAGTAATCCTGCGCGACTAATTCCTGTTGCTGACTCGACAATCCCTGATGTTCCGCCCACCACTGCCATAGGGTTTCATCACTGGGGAACTCATGCAGGCCTATCTCATGCTCGATCACGCCATTTTTGGCGATTTTGTTGTGAAACAGAAAGCCGTCGCCATTGCTGCTGAAAACAAAGGGCACTTGCAACAAATCGGCATAGCCCAGAGCCTGTTGCATGCCGTCACCTACCGAGTGTTTGTTGTCTTTGGCCTCGATGACAGCGATGGGCAGGTTTGGCTTGTAGAACAGCACATAATCAGCACGTTTGTGCTTGGCCCGGGTGTGCAGTTTTCCGCGCACGATGACGCGGCCCTTGGTGAGGGATAGCTCTTCGCGTATCTGGGTGGTAATGTCCCAGCCGGCCTGCTCAAGTGCCGGGGTAATGAATTTAGTACAAATATCCCGTTCGGAGAGCTGCTTTTTATTCATATTAAGCACATCTCACGCAGCGACTGGGCTTTTGATTTGGCGCTTTGGTCATTCCGCATCCCTGTTGCCCTAATCTCGTGGCAACAATCCCTTATTGGGATAGGAATGTACTTGATTCTTAGGCTGTATCCAAGGAATTCAGCGCGCGGGAAGGTTATACAGTGATCGGGGAGAGTATCAAGTTGGCGAGTTACATCAAGTTCTACGAGCTTCCCTTGCGTTTTGCTGCTGAATAACCTGCTCCAGATACGGCGCCAGCAATCGATTTCTTACCCGATAATAGATGAACAGATTGGCGACAATCATCACCGGCACGCACCAATCAAGATATGCATGGATGATTACTGAAACAGGGGGCGTGGTGAGGTTTGCCGCAATGAGTGGCAAAAGGAAAAATAGAGAGAAACCAAAAAATAAGGTCAGCGGGAAAAGCAAGTGTAACCAGACGGCGTGACGTCCGCGCGAAGCCAGGCGCAGAGCACGTTGTTCAATCAATTTGTCATATTGCTTGTCTCGAGCTGAATCACTCACCGGCATTTTTAATGTTGCTGCGCATGTCCATTTCATTCTTCACATCTGGCGAAAGATATGATTTTGCCACCTTCATCACGACATATCGATGCCAGAAATACAGGATAGCTAACAGACAACCTGCCCAACCGGCATTGTTAACCGAGAACGAAAACGATATAAAAATAACCACCAAAAATATTGTCCGGACCATCTCAACCTTAAAATTCCGGTTTTTTGCCGACGCTATTTCCTTTTCCATCAGAGTCTCTAGAAATGCTGCCATACCGTATATCCTGTCGGTTCTGCAGGGCAGATGAATCTGTGCCCCGCAGATCCCCTTGACTTGCTACGAAGTAAAATCCACGCCTTCACACGAACTGAACGCATTAAAAGCGGCGCCGATCATTCCCGATATACCCAGAAGAGGTGATATCCCAATGAAAATCATCGCAGAAAAGCACCCCATACCCATAGTCTCCGGCGGCCCTTCATCGCCACCACCACCCACCATTCCAATCTCCTGCATACTCAACTCTCTCATCACACTGACTCCCTGTGTATTAATGAATCCTGCATTACGGGTATAGACCACTGCGGGAGTGTTTGCACAGAAAAATTTAGCTGTCATTGCAGGCGGATTTTGCGCTTGCGCGCCGACCACACTGGAGCGGCAAAGGCGCCTCATTGTGTGCTGGAGCGCACAGACCGTCTGTCGTTGTATCGGTAATGTGCGCTTGCTGTTAACCAATTTCCCTTTCAAGTCAGGAGCTTCATCATGAAACTGCACACCACACTGCTTGCCCTTATCACTGGTCTGGTCATCGTCTCCGGCACTGTCAGCTGCTCGGTCGCACGCGATCAACAGACCGTCGGCGCCTACATAGACGATGCGACCATCACTACGCAGGTCAAGGCCCGCATGCTCAGCAACTCGGACGTTTCCGGTACCAGCATCAGTGTCGAAACGCTCAATGGCACAGTGATATTGTCTGGTTTCGCTACCAGCAGCACCGAAAAGGCAACTGCCGGGTCCATCGCTCGCGGCGTGAACGGAGTGACAGAAATCCGGAACGAAATAGTCGTCCGGCCGTGATATAGTCGCCGGTAAGCCCATAACATCAAGACCTCAAAGATGCGCCGCTCTGCAACTTCACTCGCTGCTGTACTGGCATTGTGTCTCTTTGCCAGTACCCGGATTCCAACGCACGCCCAGCCCGGCGAACCCCGACTCTTCGACCTCCAGGCCCATCGCGGCGGCATCGGCCTGGTGACCGAGAGCACACTGGAAGCCTTTGCCAACGCACTGGAGCTGGGTGTCACCACCCTTGAATTGGACACCCAGGTCAGCGAGGACGGTTATGTCGTGGTCACCCACGACCGGCAAGTACTTGGCCATCGCTGCCTGGACACCAGCCCTGCCGTCGCCGGTGATCCTGATTTTCCGTATGTCGGTAAGTACATCAAGGATCTGCATTGGGATCAGATACGCACGCTGGACTGCGGTTCACAGCGAGCTGACACACATATCGGCCAGCAGACAGTACCCGGCGCACGCATGGTGTTGCTCAGTGAGGTGTTTGACCTGGTCAAACGTTACCGCGCTTACGATGTGATGCTGAATATTGAAACCAAGGTGGAGGCCGGTGCACCGCATGAAACCGCACCACGTGAGGCGTTTGTGGCCGCAGTGGTTGAACAGATCCGGCGGCATCGCATGCAGAATCAGGTCAGTATCCAGAGCTTTGATTGGGGCGCTTTGATGCTGGTTAAGGAACTTGCGCCCGAACTTCCCATTGTCGCACTATCCAACGCCCAGTCCTTCCTGCAGTGTGGTATGCCGGGCGCATCGCCCTGGACCGGCGGTATCGACATAGACGATTTTGACTGCAACCTGCCCGCCGCAGCGGCTTCCTTCGGCGCCGATGCCATCTCTCCGGTGCATGGGCAACCACAGAGCGGACAAATCGACGATGCAGATTATCAACCCTTCACAACCCGCCAGATGGTTGAGCAGGCGCATGCGCTGGGCATACAGGTGATTCCCTGGACCATCGATGATACCGCCACCATGGCGCATCTGGTCGGAATCGGTGTTGATGGCATCATCACGGATTATCCGGACCGACTGCGCGACGTCCTGCAGGCGAATGGCATATCGCTACCGAAGTCATACACAGCGCCAGCTGTCACAGACACTGGCAATGTCGCAGAAACCGGCATCCTGGCGTTGCAGCAGCAGATGGCCGAGGGTAGCCTGAGCGCTGTACAACTGGTGGAAAAATATCTGGCCCGCATCGAAGCCTATGACCAGCAAGGACCACAACTCAACGCCATTCTGCGCTTCAATAACGCTGCGCGTGAGCAGGCCCGGGCGCTTGATGCGGAGCGCGAACGCAGTGGCCCGCGCAGTCTGTTGCATGGTATTCCGGTGGTGATCAAGGACAACTACAACACCACCGATATGCCGACTACCGGTGCCTCGCAGGCGCTGGCTGATTTTGTGCCCAATCAGGAAGCCACCCAAGTGCGTTTGCTGCGTGAAGCCGGCGCGGTGATCCTGGCCAAGACCAATCTGCATGAATTTGCCTATGGCATCACCAGCGTCAGCTCGCTGGGTGGACAGACGCGTAACCCGTACGATCCGGCGCGGGTGCCGGGCGGCTCCAGTGGTGGCACCGCAGCGGCAGTGGCCGCCAGTTTTGCCGCCACCGGCATGGGTTCGGACACCTGCGGCTCCATCCGGATTCCTGCGGCCTTCAACAACCTGGTGGGTCTGCGACCGACCAAGGGCCTGAGCAGCATTTATGGAATCATGCCGCTATCGCATACCCAGGACGTTGCCGGCCCGCTGGCCAGACACATCGAAGACCTGGCCATTGTGCTGGATCTGACCACCGGCTATGACCCGCTGGACACCGATACCGAACTGATGCGCGGACGTGACGCCGTGTTGTTTTCACCGGCGCTGGGAAGCGCCTCACTGCAGGGCCTGCGTATTGGCAAACTGGACGCCTATCTGGACAATGCGGAGCCGGCGATTCAGGCCCTGTTTCAGCAGGCATTTGCCCACCTTGAGACGCTGGGTGCAGAAATCATCAACATCACCATTCCCGACATGGCGCAGCTGATCAGCAATTCAGGATTGATTGGTCATGAATTTGAAGTTGACCTTGATGCCTACCTGCAGACCTTCGGCAGCACAGACTACCTGAATCTGGAAGCGATCGTTGCCAGCGGTCAGTATCACGCTGCCGTGGCACCGCTGCTCAGCCGCAGCGCGGCGGCCGAGCAGGATCCGCAACGATACGGTGCGGCGATGGCCGCACGCCTGAATCTGCAACAGGCTATCAATGCTGTGATGGACTCACAGCAGGTGGACCTGATCGCCTATCCGCCGATCGCTGCCCTGCCCGTACTGATCGGCGAAAACCAGCCCGGCAATAACTGCAGTCTCAGCGGCAACTCCGGCTTTCCGGCGCTATCTCTGCCAATAGGTTTCAGCGATTCGGGTTTGCCCATGGGCATGGAGTTACTGGGGCGCCACTTGAGCGATGCACAGTTACTGGCCATCGGTTACGCCATTGAGCAGTCATGGTCGCAGCGCCGCGCACCCGCGTCCACGCCATAATTCTTAAGCTCAGCGCAGTCCTGCTGGTCATTCTGCAAGGCATTCTGCAGAGCATTGCCGCTATAATGCGCGCATGACAACTGACCTGCACAGAGCTCGACTCGACGCCGTACTGCACGAAATCCGGCACAGCGGCGCGCGCTGCGTGGTCGATCTGGGCTGCGGCAATGGTGAACTGCTGGTGTGGTTGCGCGAACTGGAACAGATTACCCGCCTGATTGGCATTGATATCGATACGGCCGTGCTGGCCGAGGCCCGTGAAGCGCTGCATATCGACCTGCTCAATCCGCCGCCACAACTCAAGGTATGCCGTGGTTCGTTTGAAAACACTGACTGGTATTCAAAGGGCGTGGACGGGAAAATTGACGCAGCAATCATGCTGGAAACCATTGAGCATATCGAACCCGGTCGCCTGTCACGGGTTGAAGATACCGTGTTCCGCGCGCTGCGACCGACGCTTGTTGTCATCACCACCCCCAACAAGGAATACAATCCTGTCCACGGCATGGCCGATCACGAAATCCGTCATCCAGGCCACCACTTTGAGTGGACGCGGGCACAGTTCCGGTCCTGGTGTGAAGGGGTAGCAGAGCGTCATGGTTACACTGCCCGTTACACGGACATTGGTCAGCTGCATCCGACCCTGGGCAGCTCAACCCAGATGGTCTGTTTTGAATCAGTCCAGTGACAACTGAATATTAAAGCAGGTGCCAAGCGTCTCGTCTGATGTCACGGACATGTGGCCCCGGTGGTGCTCGGTGATAATAAAATACGGATAAGACAGGCGCTGCTCCACCGGACAGTTGCTGGCATCGGTGGAGATGGAGAAAAACGGCTCAAATATTTCCACCTGCGCTGCAGCGCTTAGTGTCTCGCCCTTGTGTTCCACCTTGATCCACAATGAGTCGATAAACTGGCCGATTTCAATCGTAATCTGCGGTCGA
The DNA here is from genome assembly GCA_963974875.1 of uncultured Pseudohongiella sp. GTDB lineage: Bacteria > Pseudomonadota > Gammaproteobacteria > Pseudomonadales > Pseudohongiellaceae > Pseudohongiella. Next base: position 50,773 of record CAXBER010000002.1, read on the forward strand.
TCGCCCGCCGCCCGCTCGACGTCCTTCAATGCGTAAAAAGCGCTACGCAGCAGCCGCGTAAACACCTGTCCAAGCTCATCAGGAAAACACGATATCTGCGGCAGGGATTCGGCATAGGCGCGGCGAATATCGATGTCGCGGAATGCCAGCCTGTCAGCATCGGAGAACAGCTCCTTCGCCAGTTCAATGCTCTGATCCATGATGGCCGGAATCGACGCAGGCTCCTTGCTGTTGCGATGACTGCGGGACAGATCCAGCAGATTCTGCGCAATGGCTGTGGCCTGCTGCGCACTCTGCCTTACTGTTTCCACCTCCTGTAACAGCACGTCCTTCACCGGTCCCAGCTCGGTTGCTTCAAGTTTTTGCCGGGAGTTGGATACGTGCTGGAAAATGGCATTGATGGGCAGACTGATGTCGTAGGCCATGGCGGATGCCAGTTCACCGAGGGCAGACAATTTGTCGCGCTCGGCAACCTTGTTTTCAGCATTCACCTGTTTGGTAATGTCGGAAATCAGAATCACGATGCCGGTGTCATCATGATCCTTCAACCGATACAGGGTAATATCAAAACTGTATTGACCACGCTGTGTGTGCTTCAGATGCAGGGTATCGCCTGAGTTCAATACACTCTGCACCTGCTCCTCGGTCAGTGTGATCGCGGAGTAAGCCGTCCAGAGATTCTGGCCGGCCACATCTGCAAATGGGCGACCGGTAATTTCTTCTGCAGTGTTGTTCCACTGGGTGACCTGCATCTGCTCGTTGATACCAATCAGCATCACCGGCATCGAATTCACAATGCTGGAAATATAGGCTTCGCTGGTGCGCAACTGCTCTGCGGTCTCCTGCAGAACCCGCGTGCGGCGTGCGACACGGTCTTCCAGTGTGGCCTTGATTTCCTTTAATGCACGATTGGACCGCCCGGCACGAAAATTGGCACGAATCAGAAACGCCAGCACAATCAGCAGGATGATTATCAACAGGCTGGCACTGGTATTGGCTACATACTGCCAGTTGGTGCTGCCGTCCTCGTCACGAAAAACCGCAAACACATCTGCGTAGGCGCTCACGCTAACGCTTGCCAGTGCAAAAAAGGCCAACACTTGTTTCATAGATTCTGTCTCACAACCGGGCAACTATCCATAGAGGTGCCTGCCTTGATCACCTCATTCCGCGACAAATTGTAGCACGGAAGTGATCACTGTCTCTGCGGCCGATACAGCAACCTCAGGTATTCGTGAATCGATTTATCCCAGTCAAATCGGGTATTTTGCGCCGCCTCCTGAAGTTGCTGCCATGCCTTTGAGTCGCCGGCGGCCAGTTCACACGCACTGCGCGTCACATCCAGCATGGCCCGGGCCTGCAATCCGGGTGAATCGCCACTGAAGGCAAATCCATTGACGTCTGGCACAACTGTATCGCGCAGGCCGCCCACATGATGCACGATACAGGGTGTGCCGCCACGCATGGCCAATAACTGGCTGATGCCACATGGCTCAAAACTGCTTGGCATCATAAACAGATCGCCTGCCCGGTACAGGGCATCTGCCAGCGCCTCGGAAAAACCCTGCAGAAAAAGAAAGTTACTGTGTTCGGTCATGGCGCGGGCGAAAAACGCTTCGTGGGCCGGATCACCATTGCCCACCATGATGTACAGATCATCTCCGAGCTGCCTTAGCAGTGCATCCAGGGCGGGTTCGCTGTATCCCTCACACGTCACTTGCTGACGCAGCAGACTGACCTTCTGATCTGTCAGCCGGGTGATCGATACCAGACGCAAGTGACGTGGCTTGCGCGATCGTTGCCACTCGCTGACCCGGCGTCGCGCATGATACAGCGAAGCAGGCAGCCATTGAGAACTTGCCGCCCAACCGTCCAGTGACTCCGCTGCCAGCCGCAGCAGGTCCCGCCACCGGGTGCGGGGCAGTTTTTCACGGCCGTATTCACAGCCGTTAAGAATGCCTTTCAACTGTCCACAGGTTTGCAGCCGCTGCAGGTCCTGTTCCAGCCCCTCACCGCCAAAAAAACCATGTTCGGGGTCGCTGGGCTGCACAATCTCCTGCGCATAGCCGGGCGATACGGCATGCACCACATCCGACAGGTTCAAACCACAGCGCATCAGATTGACACAGTTACCGTAGCGCGGATCGCGGACCAGCTCCATGTCCACAGCAAGACCGGGAAACCAGGAAAACAGCGAAGAGTCATCATCAGCAAAAGGCCGCACACCCTGCAGCGACAGGTTGTGGATCGTGTAAACCAGCCGGAACTTCTGCAGCGCCTGATAGCCCGGATGGAAGCGCCTCAGTACGGCCAGCAAAGCGGCATGCCAGTCATGGATATGAATCACATCCGGACTGTGCGGCAATCCGTCCTCACGAATCAGAAACTCACCAACCGCAGCACAGAACAGGGCAAATTTATAGGCATCCGTTGCAAAGGGCCCGTAACCGTCATTGCAGTATATTTTCCCCGCCCCGCAAGCCGAGAACAACGGGTGCTCCATAAAATAATGGCTGATCAGGTTCTCGCCTGCATCAGCTTTGACCCTGAACACTTCCACGCACTCGGTGCGCCCGGCAAAAGGCACCTGCAAGCGCATCAGCAACGTGCAGGGGTTGCTGTGAATCAGGCTCTGGTAACCCGGCGTGATGACCGTCACCCGATGTTTCAGTCCGGCCAGCGCCCGCGGCACGTCGCGCAGCACATCACCCATGCCGCCAACTTTGCCACCGGCCATGGCGCCGTTTTCGGCCGCCACCATCACTACATGCATTGATGCCTGTTTCTTTGGTCGTTTATTCAACGCTGTGTCAACTGATTCCACCAACCGTCTGCCCCAACATTTCCCGGGTCACAAGAGTCACGCCCTTGGCAGTCACCCGGAAACCGCGCCGTTTATCTTCTGCCGCATCATAACCGATCACAGTGCCTTCCGGTATGATGCAGCCACGATCAATAATCACCTTACGCAGTTTGCAATGACGGCTGATTTCAACATCCGGCAGCACCACCGCCTCTTCAATCAGCGAGTAGGAATGTACCCGCACATTGGAGAACAGCAACGATTTTCGCACGGTAGACCCGGAGATAATGCAGCCACCCGATACCATGGAGTCGGTCGCCATACCCCGACGCTGATCATCATCAAAGACAAATTTTGCAGGCGGTGACTGCTCCTGGAATGTCCAGATTGGCCAGCGCGCATCATAAAGATTCAACGATGGCGTAGGCTGTACCAGTTCCATATTGGCCAGCCAGTATGAGTCCAGACTACCGACATCACGCCAGTAGGCACTGATGCCGCCGCCGGCATCAATAAACCGGTATGCAAACACCTTGTGCTCACCGATGATTGAGGGAATGATGTTTTTGCCAAAATCGTGATCGGATGCATGATTGTGTGAGTCACGGCGCAATTGCTCAAACAGAAACTCGGTCTTGAACACATAGTTGCCCATTGACGCCAGACAGTGCGCCGGGTCGTCCGGCAAACTTTGCGGATGTTCGGGCTTCTCATGAAACGCATTGATTCGGTCATTGCGATCGACTGACATCACGCCAAATGTCCCCGCCGCCTCCTCCAGTGGTACCTGCATACAGGACACTGTCATATCGGCATCACTTTCCGCATGGAACGCCAGCATTTCACCGTAATCCTGCCGGTATACATGATCACCCGACAGCACCATGACATACTCGGGTATTTCACCGCGGATAATGTCAATGTTCTGAAACACGGCATCCGCGGTTCCCATATACCAGTTGTCGGAATACCGCTGGGAAGCAGGCAGAATCTCAACACCTTCGCCGAGTTCTTTCTTGAAATGACCCCAACCGCGCACCAGATGCTTGATCAGCGAATGCGCCTTGTACTGGGTTACCACACCCACCCGCCTGACACCGGAGTTGATACAATTTGATAACGGGAAGTCAATAATCCGGAATTTTCCACCAAAGAATAGCGCTGGCTTGGCTCGCCAGCCGGTCAGTTCATGCAGACGGGAACCTCTTCCCCCGGCCAGTATGATAGCGTAGGTATTGCGGGTCAGCTTGCTGACGTAACGTGGCCCTGTGTCAATCATATTCACCTCGCCTTCCAGTTAAACGATCAGGAAATCTGCCAGATCTCATCCGCATAACTGCGAATGGTTCTGTCACTCGAAAACCAGGCACTGGATGCCGTATTGATTATGCTCATCCGTATCCAGTCCTGTTGCCGGCGAAACAGCTCCCCCACACGGCGTTGGGTATCCACATAACTGCGAAAATCGGCAGCCACCAGCCAGGGGTCATCCGGACTGCTGATTGAGTGCAGCAACGGCTCGAACAGACCCGGCTCGTAGCGGTTGAAACAACCGGATGCCAGCATTGAAATCGCCGATGCCAGCCCTTCATCCTGCTCTATCAGACTAGCCGGATCATATGACCGTCGCATGTCATCCGCTTGCGCTGCAGTCAGACCAAACAGGAAAAAATTCTCCTCCCCGGCAGCGTCCCGGATTTCAATGTTTGCGCCATCCAGAGTACCAATTGTCAGCGATCCGTTCATCATGAATTTCATATTGCCGGTACCCGAAGCCTCCTTGCCGGCCGTGGATATCTGCTCGGACAGATCTGCCCCTGTGCAGATGATTTCCATCGCGGTAACCGAATAGTCCGGCACAAATGCGACTCTCAACCAGGGTCTGGCACGCTCATCCTGATTGATGACATCCGCCACATTGTTAATCAGCTTGATGATGAGTTTGGCAATAAAGTAACCGGGGGCCGCCTTTCCACCTATCAGCACACAACGCGGTGTCATGCCGCTGGTATCACCCTGCAGGATTCGGTTATACAGATGAATGACATGCAGCACATTCAGTAGCTGTCGCTTGTATTCGTGGATTCGTTTGACCTGCACATCAAACAGCATGCCGACATCAAACTCGACACCACACTGGCGTCTGACCAGTTCCGCCACACGTTGCTTGTTGTGTAATCTGACCGCCACCCAACGCTCATGGAATTCCGGATCATCCGCCACCTGTTTCAGCTCACTGATTTTTTCGAAATCCCGCATCCAGCCTTCGCCAATGGTCTGGGTGATCAGCGCCGCCAGCGTCTGATTGCAGAATCCAAGCCAGCGCCTTGGCGTCACGCCATTGGTTTTATTGTTGAATTTGTGCGGCCACAGCGCATAAAAGTGACGGAACAGCCCCTCTTCCAGCAACTGCGTATGCAGGCTGGCCACGCCGTTTACCGAGAAACTGCCGACTATTGCCAGGTAAGCCATGTGCACAACCGGATGCCTGCCTTCACTGACGATGGACATGGCGCGCTGGCGGTCGATATTTCCCGGCCACCGTTCGGCCACCTCCTGCAGGAAGCGCGCATTGATCTCATAGATGATATCCATGATTCGCGGCAACAATTCCTGCAGCATCTGTACCGGCCATCTCTCCAGCGCCTCAGGCAGCAGGGTATGATTGGTGTAGGCCATGCAGGCAGTTGTGATCTCCCAGGCCTCGTCCCAGTCCAGCGCATGCTCATCCATCAGCAGACGCATCAGTTCCGCCACCGCAATCGACGGATGGGTGTCGTTGAGTTGAAAACAGTTCAACTCGGCGAATCGTGTGAAATCGACACCATGGCGGCTTGTCCAGCGCGCCAGCACATCCTGAAGGCTGGCAGACGACAAAAAATATTGCTGCCGCAGGCGGAGAATCTTGCCGCTTTCACTGACATCATTGGGGTACAACACCATGGTGATTTGCTCAGCCATGGTCTTGGACGCCACTGACTCCGCGTAACCGCCGGCATTAAAATCATTCAGATTGAATTCCTCTGTGGCCATGGCTTTCCACAGGCGCAGGGTATTCACCGTATTATTCCTGTAGCCCGGCACAGGCATGTCATAGGGGACAGCCAGAACATCCTCTGACGCCACCCAACGCGCCCGCGTCTTCCCGCTCTGATCCTGATAGAACTCGGAGCGACCATAGAACCTGATCACCCGGGTCTCCTGTGGCGCTTCGAATTCCCAGGGGTTTCCCCGCTGCAGCCAGTGATCCGGACACTCCTGCTGAAATCCGTTTTCTATACGCTGGTGAAACATACCGTACTCGTAACGCAAGCCATACCCGGTTACCGGCAAATCCAATGTTGCGCAGCTGTCCAGAAAACAGGCTGCCAGCCGACCCAGGCCGCCATTGCCCAGGCCTGCATCCCGTTCTTCTTCCGCCAGCTCTTCAAGACTGACACCGTGGCTGAACAGGGCCTCCCGCAACGGTTCAGCAATATCCAGATTGAGTACCGCATTGCAAAGAGACCGGCCCATCAAGAATTCCAGTGACAGATAGGACACCCTTTTTTCACCACGATCGTAGTTGAGTTCGCGGGTGAGTCGCCAGCGTTCCACCAGGCGGTCTCTCACTGTCATCGCTGCCGCGCTGTACAGATAGTGATGTGAGTCCGGGTCAGTATCGCGACCCAGATTCAGCAGCAGATGTCGCGACAGATCGCGGGAAATTGCATCCTGATCCAGCGGTGCCAGCGAGAACAAAGCAGGTGCAGATGAAGACGTTTTCGGCATGACTTCTATTCCTCGTCGGCGCGTGTGTGGTGCGCCAGCAAAATTGCACTTGAGCATGAAAAGAGATCCAGATAACGATTCACAAAACAGTTATCAGGGTCTGGTTTGCCATTCAGCGTCGCCGTGTCCAACAGAATCTCCCAACGCTGCACATCGTCGAGTTCCGGCATGGTGAAGCGCAATGCCGACCGGCCTGCGTGCAGCACCAGCATCACCGTGCAGCAAACACCGCTCTCGGGGTCGGTAGCCGTCAGCAGACAACCCAGCGTACGCATATGATGTTCCTGCCAGTGAGCTGCCTGCATGACTTCCCCACCGGAGCTGAACCAGCTCATGGTGAAAGCGCTCGGCTGGCCGGACTCATGAAAATAGACATCAGGAAACAGACACTTGAAGCGCTTGCGCATGCCTATCAAATGGCGGGTAAACTCTTGCTGATTGTGACCATCTGAGGTGATTCGGTCCCAGCCCAGCCAGCCGAGCACATTGTCCTGACAGTAGGCGTTGTTGTTCCCGTTCAGGCTGCGACAGAATTCATCACCTGCCTGCAGCATGGGTGTACCCTGGGAAAAAAACACAGTTGTCAGCAGGTTGCGCTGCTGGCGCTGGCGCAGCACGTGAATGCTCGCATCGTAGACATGGCCTTCCACGCCAAAGTTGTCACTGAAATTCTGTCGGTGACCGTCCTGGTTGTTCTCTCCGTTTGCTTCATTATGACGCTCACGATAACTCACCAGATCGTTGACCGTAAAACCATCATGACTGGCAATGTAATTGACACTTTCCGATGGCCGACGACCCTCATGCTCAAAGATGTCGCTGGAGCCATGTAAACGTCGGGCGAACTCAGGCAGCACACCGGGATCGCCGCGCCAGAATCTTCGGACTGTATCCCTGTAACGGTCATTCCACTCCATCCAGCCGGGCGGAAAATTGCCCAGTTGATAACCACCCGGACCAATATCCCATGGCTCGGCAATCAGTTTGACTCCGCTGAGCACAGGATCCTGCAGCAGTGCGTCAAAAAAACCGCTGCTTCTGTCAAAACCATAAGATTCCCTGCCCAGCACAGGTGCAAGATCAAATCTGAAGCCATCAACCTGCATCACCTCCGTCCAGTAGCGCAGGCAATCCAGCACCATCTGTATGACACGGGGATGAGTCAGGTTCAGCGTATTGCCACAACCAGTATCGTTGATATAGAAACTCCGGTCTTCTGACTGCAGCCGGTAATAACTCAGGTTATCGATCCCACGAAACGACAGGGTTGGCCCCAGTCGCCCACCCTCTGCAGTGTGGTTGAATACCACATCCATGATCACTTCCAGCCCGGCGTCATGATAGGCCTGCACCAGCTCACGTACTTCCAGCACGTGATCCGGATTAGCCAGATAGCTCTGATGCGGCGCGAAAAAACACAGTGGGTTGTATCCCCAGTAATTGCTCAGATTTTTCTGGACCAGAAAAGACTCGCTGATAAAGCTTTGGATTGGCATCAGTTGCACACTGGTGATACCAAGTGATTTTATATACGCGATCACCTCGCGATGCGCGAGCCCGGCGAATCGTCCACGCAACTCCTCCCCGACTGCCGGGTGCAATATGGTGAAACCCTTCACATGGGTTTCATAAAGCAATGTATCGGCCATTGGCACCCGCGGCCGGCGTGCGTTCATGGTCTGAAATGGCGCCGTGACCAGCGCCTTGGGCATAAACGCCTGGTTATCCCGCGTATCCGGCAGATCCTCCTCAGCGATGTGTTTAGCAACATACCCATTGTTCAACTCTGAGTTGACGTACTGGCCAACCAACTGACGGCAGTAGGGATCCAGCAGCAATTTATGGGGATTAAACCGGTGTCCGGCCCTTGGCTGATACTCACCATGCACCCGATACCCATAAACTGTCCCCGGACCGAAACCCGGCAGATAACCGTGCCACACCTGATTGGTTCGTTCCGGCAGAGTCAGCCGACAGACTTCGGTCACCCCATCATTTGAAAAAAGACACAACTCAACACGTTCTGCATGCGCCGAGAACAGCGCAAAATTGATTCCCTCGCCATCCCAGTGCGCACCCAATGGTGCTGCCCGGCCACCCAACAATTTTTCTATGCGTTTTTTTGCATTCATTCAATACTTTCCGTTCTGTAGTTTCACGCCTGGTGCGATCATTCAGTAGCTTCATAACTTAGCCATAGGGTTGCCAGTGGCGGCAGGCATACGCTGACCGAGCAGGGCATACCATGGGAGGGAATCGGGTCACTTGTTACACCACCCAGATTGCCAGCGCCACTCCCGCCAAAGTGATGGCTGTCGGTGTTGAGCAATTCCCGGTAGTAGCCGTGTCCGGGCACACCGATACGGTACTGTTCGTGGACAAAGGGGGTCAGGTTGCAGACCACCAGAACCTGATCATCCTGTGTTGCGGTTGTACGCAAAAATACGAATACGGAATGACCATGGTTGTCGGCCTCTATCCAGGTAAAGCCGTCCGCGTCAACATCACTCTGATACAGTGCGGGACTGCGTCTAAGCTCCCGGTTCAGGTCGGCAACCAGAGACTGCAGCCCCCGGTGCCTGGTCGACTGTGGTTCTGCCTGATCCAGCAGATGCCAGTCCAGACTGCGATCATGACACCATTCGCGGCGCTGCCCGAATTCGCCGCCCATAAATAGCAGTTTTTTACCGGGATGCCCCCACATGAACCCCAGATAAGCACGCAGATTGGCAAATTTTTGCCAGTCGTCGCCCGGCATTTTTTCCAGCAACGAGCGTTTACCGTGCACCACCTCATCGTGACTGAGCGGCAGAATAAACTGCTCGGCAAAGGCGTATACCAGCCCGAAGGTCATCTCGTGACTGTGAAAACGGCGATGTATCGGATCGCGTGTCATATAGGACAGCGTGTCGTTCATCCAGCCCATATTCCACTTGAACCCGAACCCCAGCCCGCCGTGCGCGGTCATCTGTGTAACACCCGGCCAGGCCGTCGACTCCTCGGCAATCATCATGATCCCGGGCAGTCGGGCATACACCCGTTCATTGATCGTGCGCAGCATGCGGATGGCTTCCAGATTCTCGGTACCGCCATATTTGTTCGGCAGCCACTCACCGTCCTTGCGGCTGTAGTTGAGGTAGAGCATGGACGCAACTGCGTCCACCCGCAGTCCATCCATATGGAATTCATCCAGCCAGTACATGGCATTGCTTAACAGAAAACTGAGCACCTCACTGCGACCATAGTTATAAATCAGCGTATTCCAGTCCGGATGAAACCCGAGCCGCGGATCTTCATGCTCGTAGAGACAGGTGCCGTCAAAACGGATCAGACCGTGCTCATCGGCCGGAAAATGCGCCGGCACCCAGTCGAGCAACACACCAATATCATGCTGGTGAGCAAAGTCGACAAAAAACCGCAGATCGTCCGGCGATCCGAAGCGCCGGGTGGGTGAAAACAGACCTATAGGCTGATACCCCCAGGATCCGTCAAACGGATACTCGCTGACAGGCATCAACTGGATATGCGTAAATCCCAGCGCCTGCACATAGGGCACCAGTTGCCGTGCCAGCTCCCGGTAGTTGATGAACTCACCGGACTCACCTCTGCGCCAGGAACCGGCATGTATTTCATAAATCAGCAGAGGATCGCGATGCGGCTGAGCAGAACGGCGTTTTTCCAGCCACGGCTGGTCCTGCCAATGGTGCAACGTTGGCCCCGGCACCATGGCCGCAGTGTCGGGCCGCAGTTGCGTTTCCCGCGCGAAGGGGTCTGACTTCAACGGCAGCATTTGTCCCTGCTGATCGATCAGGCAGTACTTGTAGTGCGCGCCAGCCTGTGCCCCGGCTACGAATCCGGCGAACATACCGCTGTCACCCTGGGGTGTCAGCACATCAGTCCCGGTATTCCAGCCATTGAAGTCGCCGGTCACCGACACACTGCGCGCGGATGGAGCCCAGACACAAAACTGTGTTCCGCTGATGCCTTCATGTACTGTTGCATGGGCACCCATAAACCGATAGGCACGTTCGTGCTCACCGCGGGCAAACAGGTACATGTCATCGGGACTGATCCGGATATCAGCGTGCATTGTAACGCTCCGCCAAAATGCCTGCAGCCACGGGCTCCCTGATACCTGCACCCAGCTGCTGCCAGATGGATTCCGGCAACTTCCGACGCCAGTTGGGATACTCGGCGCTGGTACCGGGGATATTTACCGGTAATTCAAGTAGCGCCAGGTCATCCAGTTGTACAGACAGCAGTTGAGATCTGCTGCGCGCCGAACAGCGGATGATGGCAACACACAGTTCCTGGTCAAATTTCTGATGCACACCGTCTCCGAAGCGATTGGCCGGTAGTAGCCACTGCGCCTCCAGCCAGTGACAAACCTGTTCGCGCTCCCCCGCCCGGCCAGCCAGTTGCTCCTGTAGCGCCGACTCGTCAGCAATCAACCCCAACTTGCGACGCAGATGCAGATCACTGCCATTCCACCAGCCTGCCAGCGTAGGCACATCATGATTGGCGACCATAAGCAGCGCACGCTCAGGATAGTGTTCAGGACGCCGGAACTGATAACCGTCAGATTTTTCAAAATAGAACAGTATATTGGAGAACACCCGGCATCTATTCAGATACTGGCGAATTTCCGGCGGCACAACACCCAGATCTTCACCTATCACCAGGCACCGGTTGCGATGACTCTCAAGACACAGCAGCGCGAACAGGTCGCCGACCGGATAATTGACATACGCTCCGCGCCCCTGCTGGTCATCGGCAGGACACCACCACAGGCGCATCAACGCCATGACATGATCCACCCGTAATGCACCGCAGTGAGTCATATTTGTTCTCAGCAGCTCGATAAAGTGCGTATAGGCCTGCCTTGTCATTTGCTGCGGATCCAGTGGCGGCAGTCCCCAGTTCTGACCCTGTGGCGCCAGCGGATCAGGCGGTGCGCCCACACTGGCCCTGATGCAGAAACTCGAAGGATTCATGACAACTTCCGCACCAGACACATCACTGCCAACTGCCAGATCACGGATCAGACCAACCCGCATGCCAAGGGTAACAGCCAGTTGCTGGCAACTGTCCAGCTGCAGGTCAGTCAGCCATTGCAGATAGCAATAAAACTCAGTGTCCCTGGCGCAGGCACCTGCAGATTCGACCGGTTCGGTCACCTGCCAACTGGCAAACTGTTGCAGGGACTCACCCGCCGCATGAAGGTAGCGTTGAAATGCCTGCCAGCGCGAATCATTGGCGGTTCCGCAGATGTTTTTGAAGCAATGGTACATCACCGCAAACACCTGGTACTTGAGTTCAGTGACTGCCGCGTAGTCTACGCTTTCCGTTTGTGCAAGCTGCCTGGCTTTAGTGGTAATTTCCGCTAAACTGCCAACCGGCCATGCCTGCTGGCTCGCCAGAAAATCGGGCTCGCTTTCAATATTCAGGTACACAGGGTTGAGCCGGCGCCGGTCGGATGGGCTGTACGGGCTGCAACTCGCCGGCCGGGCCGCATGCATGGCATGCAGCGGATTCAGGATAAGATAGTCAGCACCCTGCTCTGCAGCAGCCCTCAGCAGGTCGCAGACATCACCCAGATCACCAATGCCCCAGTTGTGCGCCGAACGGACACTGTAAAGTTGAACAGAATATCCCCACAGCCGGTTGCCCGCAGCGGACCAATCCGGTTCATGACATTGCGGCGGCGCTGCTATCAGTGATAGTGCACATACAGGCATTGAACCTTCTGACTCTGCAGCGGCTGAAAAATTCAACCGGGTCAGTTCAAACTGGTGGTAACCATATGGCAGACCATTCAACGGTACGTCCGGCAAGGTCAGCAGGTATTCGCAGAACTGCTCTCCATTGATGCAGACCTGTCGCACTACCGGCAGGCAGTCAGGCGAAAAACTTCCCTGGTATCGGTCACCCTGCTCAGTTGTCAATTTCCATGAAAACGGCACATTGGCATGCGCCTGACGACACTTTAACGAGAGCTCAACACGCTTCGTTTGCTCTCCCTCTGAACGTGACACAGTGACAATGCAGACCGGTGGCAGCAGGCTTGCCCATTCCTCTGAGTAGTTCTGTAAATTGGCAGCCTGCACTTTGCCCGGATCCACCTCCGGCCCCGCGTTACCTTCCTCACTACCGGTGGCAGCAACGTGAATTCCTTTAAGCGCCAGAATGGCCAGACGGTCTGCCAAGGGGATTTCAACCCGCGCGCCGCCATAGTCAATATAACTGTCGGCGATGCCATGGTGGGCAAACAACTGCTGCAGTTCATTGCGGGTTTGTGGTGCCATATAGTTACTGCCCGGGGTTATGTCCATTCAGAGTCCATTCAGATTTGCTGCGTAGATGGCACAGCCCAGTAACCCGGGGTACGGCGCATTCAGCATACCAACCGGCACCGATTCACACCAGACACGAAATTTGGCCTTGTCATTAAATGCGCTCAAAAACACATCATGATCAAACAGGTCACCGAATTTTTGCAGCATGGCACCCGACAGAAAGAACCCCCCGGTGGCGCCCACCGCCAACGCAATATCACCGCATACCGCACCCAGAATGGCGGTAAACAGGCGCGTTGATTCAGACGCAACTGCATCACCTGAGCGGGCCGCTGCAACCACTTCTTCCGCGGTCAGTTCGGCGCTGACCTGACTTCCCCTGATCACTGTCAGGGCGCTGTATATGTTTGCCAGTCCCGGCCCCGACAGCAAATGCTCCACAATCACACGGGGATGCCGTGCCCAAAGCTGTCTGAGTAAATCCATTTGTACGCCATCGAGCGGGGCAAACGCAATATGGCCAGGTTCTGCGTCCAGCACCTCATGCCCGGGAGTGATGCCAGACCCACCAAATCCGGTGCCAGGACCCACAACAAAGCGGACACCGCTCAGCCACTGGCTGACATCGGGCAAGGGTTCAACAGCCGGTTTTGCCGATTGACCTGGCTGCTGCAGCCAGGTCACATCGCTGGATCGCAACCGCGTCAGACACCAGGCCTGTGCCGAAAAATCGTTAATCAGCGTGACAGGCATCGAAAAAAGGTTTTCCAGCGCACTGATCGACAATACCCAGTGGTGATTGGTCATACTTGTGACATCTGACCCTATTGGTGCAGCAACGGAGATACATATCCGCTCAGGCGCCACACGGTCCGCTTCACTCAGCTCACTCAGGTAGGTCTGCAGCGCGTCTTCCGGACGCTCAAAGGACGCACATTTCCAGATCTTGATGTATCGCAGCGTGATATTTTCATCAGCAAGCGCCAGGCGAATATGAGTGCCTCCGATATCAGCGACCAGAAACTGTCGATCCATGGCTGTTTACTCCCTCAGTCGCGCCAGGCTGGTTTGTGCCTGCGCCGTGATCAGCTGCCAGTCTCCTGCATCGACCTGGGCTCGCCCGGCCATCCAGGAACCACCGACACACAACACATTGGGCAAGGCCAGATAGTCCGCCGCATTATTCATGTCAATGCCTCCTGTGGGACAGAAACTGATACCTGGAAAAGGTCCTGCCAGCGCACGCAGCAAGGCGGGGCCACCTGCAGCGGATGCCGGGAAAAATTTGAAACAGTCATAACCCAGCTCCATGCCTCCCAATACTTCTGATGCCGTACTGACGCCTGGCAGAAAGGGCATTCGCATGGACCGTGCCTGTTCAGCCAGCAACCGTGTCAATCCCGGGCTTACCGCAAAATCCGCACCGGCCTCCGCTGCCGCCTCCATGTCTGCCGGCGTATTGACCGTGCCCGCGCCGAGCAGAATGTCCGGAAAACTCAGTTTGATTTCACGCATGGCTGACAGTGCCACCTGGGTTCGTAACGTCACCTCGACCGCCAGCATGCCGCCTGACCGCAGTGCTTCTGTCAAGGCAACGGCCTGCTCCACCGAGTCTACTACCAATACCGGAAGGATCGTGAATTTCCTGAGCTGTTCGGGCAAATACATGTTCGCTGCACTCCTGTCAGTCATGTGGAAAAACGCTGGCACCCAGTCGCGCCGGACTGGCAACTGCGCGAAAGCACGCAAACAGATTACGCCCCATACTGTCGGCAAGGTCGTCGTCCGGTGCAATCGGTCTGACGGGCTCACGCCCCAGAAACTCTGACTCGTCCAGTACCACTGCCAGCGAGCCCTGATCCGTATCCAGAATTAGTCTGTCACCATTACGTAGCCGGGCCAGCGGCCCGCCGTCCAGTGCTTCAGGCGACATGTGGATGGCAGCAGGCACTTTGCCGGATGCGCCGGACATGCGTCCATCGGTTACCAGTGCGACCTGATACCCCTGATCCAGCAGACTCCCCAGACAGGGTGTCAGCTGGTGCAATTCTGGCATACCGTTGGCGCGCGGCCCCTGAAATCTCAGCACTACAATCACATCGTGCTGTAACTCATTCCGCTCAAACGCCTCCACCACCGCCAGCTGTGAATCAAACACCCGACAGGGTGCATCAATGAATCTGTGTGGCCCGGCAACAGCCGAGGTCTTGACGATACCTTCACCCAGATTGCCTGAAATTATCCGCAACCCGCCCTCTGCGGCAAACGGGCGGGAGCAGGGGCGCAATACATCGGGCGACAGGGACGCTGTCACCTGCTCAGTCCACTGTACCCCGCCCTGGCCGTCAAGCTCAGGCGCCCTGATGTAACTATCCAGTCCACTGCCCATCAGGGTAATGACATCCTCGTTCAGCAGACCGGCGCTCCGCAACTCCCGCACCAGATACGTCATGCCTCCTGCATACTGAAACGCATTTACATCCGCCTCGCCATTGGGGTAAACCCGCGCCATCAAGGGTGTTACGCCGGACAAAGCATCCAGATCCTGCCAGGTGAGAATGATACCTGCGGCCCGGGCAATCGCGACCAGATGCAGGGTGTGATTGGTTGAGCCCCCGGTGGCCAGCAGGGCGACAGCCGCATTGACAATCGAAGCCTCGGATACCATATGGCCAAGCGACTGCGACATCTGCTGATTCTCTGCAGCCTGCAGCACGCGCCTTACCGTTTCGCGCGTCAGAGCTTCACGCAGCGGATCGTCCGGATTGACAAAAGAGGCACCAGGTAATTGCACACCCAGCATTTCCACCATCACCTGATTGCTGTTGGCAGTACCATAAAATGTACAGGTACCCGGACTGTGATACGAGGCTGATTCGACTGCCAGCAGTTCATCACGCCCTGCCGTGCCTTGCGCATAGCGCTGTCTGACCAGCGCCTTCTCCTTGTTCGGAACACCCGAAGGCATGGGGCCAGCGGGTATGAATCCGGCGGGCAGACAACCAAACTGCAGGGCACCAATCAGCATACCGGGCACAATCTTGTCACACACGCCAAGGCAAAGAACCGCATCAAACACGTTATGACTCAGGCTCACAGCCGTTGCCATGGCGATCACCTCGCGGCTGAACAGACTCAGCTCCATACCCGGCTGCCCCTGCGTTACGCCGTCACACATGGCCGGCACCCCGCCGGCAACCTGAGCGGTGGCGCCGCACTGGTGCGCCATGTCCTTGATGATATCCGGATAATACTGCAACGGCTGATGCGCGGAGAGCATATCGTTGTATGCGTTGATAATGCCGATATTCGGTGCCTGCATGCCGGCGATAGACTGCTTGTCACTGAGACTGCAGGCGGCATAGGCATGTGCCAGATTCCCGCACGAAAGCGTGCTGCGCGGCGGATAGGCATCCAGTTGCTGCTGCAGGCGCGCCAGGTAGCGATCACGATACGGCCGGCTTCGCTCACGAATGGCATTGGTAACGGCTTCCACTGTGCTGTTAATTGTCGGGGGCATAATAGATCTCGGTCAGCTTGTGTTTGTCATGCAAAAGCGCACGTACTGGCAATTCGTGGACATCCCCCGGCTCCAGTGCGCGCTCAAGTACGGCACGTTTTGCCTCACCGGTAATGTACAGCAGGCGATGTGTGGCAGAGAGCAGAGTAACCAGCGTCAGACTCATGCGTGCATAGGAGGCACCTTGCGGTAGCAACGCGCAGCACACTCGCCGGCTGTCCCGGCGCAGGGCTTCATCCAGCCCTGCTGCGCCCGGAAAAAACGATGCTGTGTGCCCGTCCTCTCCCATCCCCAGAATAACCAGATCCAGTGGCATCACTGTTCTCAGCAATAAATCACTTACCGCATCCTGTGCCAGAAAAGCATCTGCTATGGTTGACTTCATCCCCTGGAATTTTCCGGCCGCAGCCTTGTTAAGCAACAGGGTTTCCCTGACCAGTCTGGCATTCGAATCGGCATGTTGCTCGTCCACCCAGCGCTCATCCACCAGCGAGATGTTCACCCTGCCCCAGGGCAGTTCGCACATTGACAGACGCTGATACAGTTGCCTGGGAGTGCTGCCACCGGAAAGTGCAATGGATACCGTACCACTGGCATAAATGGTCCGCATCAACTGTTCACTGACCTGCTGAGTCAGATCTTCCAGCAGATTTTTGTTACTCGCATACTCGTGCAGACGCCAGACCATGATTACCTAATCCTTCCATTGCCGTGCATCCCTGGCAATCAGCGCAATACTGTCGGTTGGTCCAACCGTCCCGGCAACGTAAGGGACAGATTTCTGTTTAAACGTCTGCCAGGCTTCACGAATGTCATCAACCCATAGCCATGCCGCCTCTACCTGATCCGCGCGCATAAACAGTGTCGAATTGCCGCGCATGACGTCAAACAGCAATCGTTCATAGGCATCCGGTACACGCCGGCCGGTAAACGCGTCCGACAGTGACAGATCCAGCGATACCGTCGCCAGGGGAAACGCTTCATCCAGACCGGGCAGTTTATTCAACAGATATAGGCGTATGCCTTCATCAGGCTGAAGTCGAATCACCAGCCGATTGGCTGAATTCATTCCGGACTGTTCAGGAAAAATGGCATGCGGCAGCGTCTTGAATTGCACCACAATCTCGCAGAATCGTCGTTGCAGCCTTTTTCCGGTGCGAAGATAAAATGGCACACCCGCCCAGCGCCAGTTGTTGATTTTTGCCTTGATGGCAACAAAGGTTTCCGTATCCGAGGTGACACTGGCGTCCGGTTCTTCACGATAGCCGGGGACCGGACCGCCCTCAATGGTGCCGCCCGAGTATTGTCCGCGCACCGTATTTTCGGCCACGTCGCGACCGCGCAACGGGGCCAGGCTACGCAATACTTTCAATTTTTCATCATGTACAGCGCGGGGTTCCAGCGATGCCGGCGGCTCCATGGTCAGCAGGCACAGCAGCTGCAGCAAATGATTCTGCACCATGTCCCGCATGGCACCGGCCTCATCATAAAAGTGCCAGCGTCCGCCGGCCCCAATGGTCTCTGCAGCGGTAATTTGCACATGATCAATGTAATTATTGTTCCACACCGGTTCGAACAGTGCATTGGCGAACCGCAGCGTCAACAGATTCTGTACAGTCTCCTTGCCCAGGTAGTGATCTATCCGATATACCTGATGCTCCTTGAACAGTGAGCAAAGACTGTCATTAATGCGAATAAATGATGCTCGATCGCTGCCCAGCGGCTTTTCGATCACCAGGCGAGTATTGTCGCGCACCAGGCCCACAGCCCACAATGTCTGACACACCGGCGCAAAAATATCAGGCGGTGTCGCCAGATAAATAATCAGGTCACGCTGGCGATTGTGCAGCACCTTGCGGCTCAACACCGCCACTTCACCCTCGTTGACGGCATCCATGGCAAAATAGAGCAGGCGGCTGACAAAGCGCTTCCAGGCCGGATCTGTCATAGTGACTTCACCCGGACTGACGTTCAGTGATTCGCGTACCTTGTCACAAAACGCCTGCTGACTGATGTCGGTGCGGGCCACACAAATGATTCGCAGACAGTCCGGCAGACAGTTATCCTTGTCCAGGTGATAAAGCGCCGGATACAGCTTTCTGTATGCCAGATCCCCATCACCGCCGACAATCAAAAAGTCGCAAATCATAACCACCTCCGAAGCGGGTTTGACAGCCCACTGCAAACCTCACATCGGTACAAGCAACTCTTGCGCCAGAATTAATCCCAGAGGCTGCGCTTCTTTAGCTCGATATTCATTTTCTGACCACTTGCCTGTTCAACATGAATGGTAAACGTGTCACCAGCCAGCGTATAACCCAATGACTTCATCCCACCTTCCGTGATGGCATTAAAATGCACGTGATTATCCATGATCATGGCCAACTCCATCGTGACAGGAGTTGCCGTGCGGGGTTTAAAACCGGCATCAAATTGCTGCACATTCAGCACCAGCGAACCGTCCACCTCTTCAATTGTGATCATTTCAAACATACTGGTTGCGCCATTGCCGGTCATGCGTACCATTGCTGCGATGGAGCCGCCTTCCGGGGCTATCCAGTTTTCTTCCAGGGTATTGGGCCCCAGGTTACCGGCGTAGTTTCCGGTCATCCATGCCAGCTGATCAATGGTGGCAGCAGGGCCGGCCGCAAAACTCAGGTTAGCGGCAAATCCCAGCAGACCCGCTGCGACTACAGATTTAATTGTTGTCATGCGCATTGTTAACTCCAATCCTGTGTTATTGAAAGAGCGATTATTGTTGGGGTGGCAGGGAGCCTCTTAGGCAGGACTTTGCACCACCTCCAGATTAGCACCATCAAGGGTCGGTTTGACAGCCGGTCAGGAATTAATGCCATAATCATGGGCTATAATCAGGCCACAGAGTCATTCGCATACGCCGCCACCCAGCGGGACAAAAACAGGAACGGGGAACAAACATGAAATACCGGTATATCGGCAAAAGCGGTCTGCGAGTCAGTCCGATCTGTATGGGCACCATGAGTTTCGGCAGCTGGAGCGACGAAAAAGAGTCGTTTCGCATACTGGACAAGGCTTACGAGCGAGGTATCAATTTCTATGACACCGCCGAGGTGTACCCCGTGCCACCCCGTAAAGAGACGGTAGGTGTCACCGAAACCATCTTTGGCAAATGGATCAAAACCCGCGACCGTGACTCCCTGATCATCGCCACCAAAGTGGCTGGCGCCGCGTCGGGCTGGTTTGTGCCGCCGGTGCGGGCCGGCATGACATCCATCGACCGCCACCATATCGAACGTGCCGTCGAGGGCAGCCTGCAACGCCTGGGGCTGGACTATATTGACCTGTATCAGGTGCACTGGCCAGATCTGGTGGTGCCCATCGAAGAGTCCATGGACGCGCTGGATCGTCTGGTTGAATCCGGCAAGGTCAGATACCTGGGCACCTCCAATGAAAATGCCTACGGTCTGACCAAAGCCAACACGGTGGCAGACTATGAAGGGTATGCGCGCTTCCAGTCCATCCAGAACAATTTCTCCCTGCTGAATCGTCGCTTTCTGGACGAACTGGCCAATGTCTGCCGTCAGGAGAATGTTTCGCTGCTGCCCTACTCACCCATTGGCGGGGGCATGCTGAGCGGAAAATACAATCAGGACCAGATCCCCAAAAACAGTCGCTTCGGCGAGTATCTGCAACTGGAAAATCCCAGACAGCGTGCCATGGCGGATCGTTTCCTCAACCCCGGCACCATCGCCTCAACAGCACGTTATATCGAGATTGCGCGTGACGCGGGCATGACCCCGACCACGCTGGCAACGGCGTGGAGCATGAACTTTGATTTTGTGGCATCCACTATCATCGGGGCACGTACAGCAGATCAGCTGGACGACTCGCTGGCAGCCATGGACGTTACATTGAGCGCCGAGGTGCTTGCCCAGTGCGATGCGGTACACAAGGACATACCCTACCCAATGGGCTGAGAGTACTGAATAAAATCACCGGCATTCAGTTTCATGTCGGCCGGGTTCAGGGTATGATTCCGGCTTGTTTAAAATGACCCGGATTATCATGCTGATCAAGTTATACCGGAATATCAGACGAAATATTCGTGAGGATGGACTGATTGTTAACAGTTCCGGATTTCTGGTAAATGCCATGGTCGGCAGAATTGACTTCACCCGCCCGCTGCGGATTCTGGAGATTGGCAGCGGTCGCGGAGCATTCACCCGTGAGCTTATCGGTCGCATGTCGACCGAGTCGGAACTGGATATCTGCGAAATCAAGGCTGAGTATAATGCCTGGGTAGAAAAACTGATTGCTGCCCATCCTGACAAGCAGGTCAGGTTGCACAACTGCTGTGTAACACAACTGCTGACCCGACCAGGGTACTACGATGTGATACTGTCGTCCTTGCCCCTCAAGAATTTTGAAGACGTAGCCAGCAAACATGCATTTCTGTACCAGATCATCAACGCCATGCAGTTCGGATTGAAAGAAGGTGGTGTGTATCTGCAATACCAGTACTTCAAGAGCAACCAGTCGGACATAGAAACCGTATTCGGCAAAGCAATGGACGACGTCAGCTTTGTTCCTCTGAATATTCTGCCTGCGTTTGTATACCAGATGTCCAAACCCGTTGGACTGGGGGCCAGCAGTAGCACGGAATGAAAAAGGAAAAACTCGAGCACCTCAATTTTTTTGGCCTCTATACCTGGCTGGCACTGGTGTCGGTATGCCTGTTCCTGTACTTCTTCAGACCTGACCTGTTCGCGCCGCAAAACATTCAGCGCTTTTTCAGCGACAACCTGATCAGTGGGCTGTTTGTCTACTTTATTATCTCCACATTGCGTGGTTTCACACTTATCCCGTCAACCCCGATCGTTCTGGCCGGCGTCCTGGTGTTTCCGCCGCTGCCGCTGTGGCTGGTCAATCAGATGGCCGTTTATACGTCTTCGGCGATTGTCTATTTCATGGCTCGCCAGTTTCGCTTTGACCACTACTTTCACGATCACTATCCCACGCAGGTCGCCCGGCTGACCGCACTGCTCAAAAAAAGTGAACTGGCTGTTATTGCAGCCTGGGGGTTCATGCCAGTGGTGCCCAGTGACATGATTGTCTACGTCTGCAGCGTGCTCCGGATCAGCGTGTGGAAAACTCTGCTGGGCGTATCCATCGGTGAAGGTGTCATCTGCGCCATCTACATTTTTGGTGGCGCATTCAGCCTGAATGCACTGCTGCAATATCTGCAATAACCAGCGATCAGTCCTTGAAATAGACCATCTGGTGGGTTGTCGCCAGCAACTGTCCCTGCGCGGACCAAAGCTCGGCGCTCTGGTCAAAATAGCCATCCCGGTAGACCTGCGCTCTTGCTACACCCAGTACGTGATCAGTTCCGATTTCCTTCAGCATCTGACTGTCAGCATGAAAATAGGACGTCATGGTCACCGTGCCAATTGGCGACCAGCGTTGCCGGCGAATCATGATGCGCGGAAAAAAAACATCACACAGAGACGCCAGCGCCGGAAAATCCAGTGGCCTGGGAGGCTGGTCACGAACCCACAGGCTGGAGTGACCGTCTGTCTGCTCCTCGCCGGACAGCTCCGAGGGTATGACTCCCTCAAAATACCGCAGGTCATAACAGTGAGTAAAAGGTGGACGCTTCGCCCACTGCATGGGCTGAACTGACTCAGGTGTCGGCGCGTGCGCCGGAAACACAGCATCCGTGCCGGACCAGGTTTTTCGCCGCACAGCAAATACGGCTGTTGCCATCGCCACCATCTGCCCGTTCTGCGAAAGCTGCATCAGCCAGTGTTGAGTGGAACGGTTGGTGCGCACGGCAGAGGCTTCCACCGTGATTTCGCCATCGCTGACCGGCGCCGCAAAATGTACAGTCTGCGCTATCGGTTCACCCAGGCGATCGGGATGTTGCAGCGCCGCATTCAGCAATAGTGCTGCGGTCACACCACCAAATGGTCCAACCGCATTGGCATAGTCGGGGCTGGTAGCCGCCTGATAACAGCCCGGGCTGATTTCTGAAAGTTCAATTGCCTTGTCCAGCGGATGCATATACAACTCCGGTATATCAGATATTTGGGTAATTATTGCCGCACTACATCAGGGTTTTGGACCAACCCTCAGCGGCCAGCTGCTGAATTTGTGCAATCGCAGCGCGATCCATTTGCTGATAGGCGGACTTCAGGTACTCATCAGCCTGAATACCGCCCTGGTCAGCGATAGAGTCACGGCGATAGCTGAACCGGACACACAGAACGCCGGAAGCAGTCTCTTCAATTCTTGTCAGGCTCTCTGCATGCATTGGCTGGTATCGACCATCGATGAGCGTGCGTACTTCCTCGCAGGGAATCAACCGGACTTCATCGCGCAGTTCCAGCTCACCAACCTGTATATAACGAATAAACTGCTGTTCACTGATATGTTCGACCCGGCAGCACAGTGCCGGATTGAAGTGGTCAGGACGCCGTGCCCGGTATACCAGACCAGCCCACAATTCATCACGGTTCAGTGAGGACACTTCTATCAGATGCTCAAAATCCAGCAAATTATCTGCTCCCGTCCCGATGAATAGACTGACAGTCTGCCAGGCAGCCTGCTGACAAAGGGAACAAGTTTAACCGCCATCAGCGCCCTCTGTACACTTTCTGATAAATTGCCTCGGTAGCCAGCAAGGCAACCACTGGGCTATTATCCGGCTATCCGAAACAAATGAGAGTTATAGCTGTATGTCAATCTGGAGCCGAAAACCTGACCTTGAAAACATCACTGCCGCCGCAGCCAACACTGCGTCAAGTACCCTGGGCATCGAGTTTCTGGAAATCGGCGATGATTATCTGACCGGCCGGATGCCGGTTGACGCACGAACTGTGCAACCTCATAAAATACTGCACGGTGGTGCCTCTGTTGTTCTTGCAGAGACGCTGGGTAGTGTGGCGGCCAATTATTGTGTGCGAGAGGCGAACCGTGTCGCTGTAGGTCTGGAGATCAACGCGAACCATCTACGCCCCGTGAGCAGCGGCTGGGTCATCGGTACGGCTCGCCCCATTCACATCGGCGCCACTACCCAGGTCTGGGACATTCGCATAAAAACCGAGGACGGCAAGGCGGTCTGCGTCTCCCGGCTGACAATGGCGGTGATCGACGCGCGCCCCCAACGCTGATTTACAGACACACAAGTCGATTGAATCCAGCGGCATGGTCGGTTATTGTTGCGTGAAACAAGTCGACCAACAACCAAACAGGAACGCTTCATGGAAGCTATCGTTACCGCTATCAACAACGTCATCTGGAGTCCGGCTCTGGTCGTTTTGTGCCTCGGCGCAGGTCTGTTCTACTCAATCCTGACGCGGTTTGCCCAGGTACGTCATTTCAAGGAGATGTGGCGCCTGTTGTTTCGCGGCAACGAATCGCCCGAAGGAATTTCCTCATTTCAGGCACTGGCGGTATCACTGTCAGGCCGGGTCGGCGTCGGCAATATCGCCGGCGTGGCAGCCGCCATCGGTTTTGGTGGCCCGGGTGCGGTGTTCTGGATGTGGGTCGTGGCATTTCTGGGTGCCAGTACGGCCTACGCTGAATCCACGCTGGGTCAGCTCTACAAGGTAGAGGAAGATGGCCAGTATCGCGGCGGCCCGGCCTACTATTTCGAACGCTGCCTTGGAATGCGCTGGCTGGCGGTTCTGTTTGCCCTGTCCGCCATCATTGCCTGCGGTGTGTTTTTACCCGGTGTTCAGGCCAACGCCGTGGGCAACGCCGTCACTCAGGTGTTTGGTGAAGGCAACCTGGTTGTCACTCAGTTTGGCGAAGTAGGCACCAACAAACTGGTTGCGCTGGCCGTTATCCTGATGATACTGGCCTTCATCATCTTTGGCGGCATTAAACGTATCGCGCATTTCACCCAGATCGTTGTACCGTTTATGGCGCTCGGTTACATCATCATGGCGCTGATTATTGTTTTCATCAATTATTCGCAGATCCCCTCCGTTTTTGGCCTGATTTTGAGTGACGCATTTACCGCTCAGGCTGGGTTCGGCGCGGCAATCGGCTGGGGCGTAAGACGGGGCATCTACTCCAATGAGGCAGGTCAGGGAACCGGCCCTCACGCAGCGGCTGCAGCCGAGGTCGAGCATCCAGCGCAACAGGGTCTGGTGCAGGCATTCTCGGTGTACGTTGACACCCTGTTTGTCTGTTCCGCAACTGCGTTCATGATTCTGATCACGCAGCAGTACAATGTACAGGGGGCACTGGAGGAAGGTCAGTTTATTGTGCAGAACGTTGATGCCCAGACAGTGATCGCCTCCGCCGCGTTTACCCAGATGGCGCTGTTCAGCGTATTCGGAAACTTTGGTCAGGCATTTGTCGGTGTATCACTGTTTTTCTTTGCGTTTACAACCATTCTGGCCTACTACTACATTGCGGAAACCAATGCAGCGTACCTGAACAGATACTTCAAGGCACATATCCCGCTGGTCGGCGTAAAGCTGGTTATCATGATGATGGTGAGTTATGGCATGGTCAACAGCGCCGGTTATATCTGGACCATTGGTGACATTGGTGTCGGATTGATGGCCTGGATCAACATTGTAGGTATCCTGGTGATATTTTTTATGTCAAAGCCGGCGATACTGTGTCTGCAGGATTATGAAGCCCAGCAAAAAGCCGGTGGCCCGATTCATTTTGATCCGGTCAAACTGGGCATCAAAAATGCTACCTTCTGGGAACAGCGCAGGGCCAAAGAAGTGGCCCAGGCCGAGGAGCAGGCGAACGGCGAAACCCGTCACTGAGTGACGGGTCAGCCCAGATAACTCTTGAAGCCGTTCAGCAACATCTGTACGGCTACCGAGATCAGTATCATGCCCATCAACCGCTCAATGGCTTTCAGGCCGCGTGAACCGAGCACATTGTAGAGTTGCTGCGAGAGCAGCAATATCGCCGCTGTCACCAGCCACGCGCCACCCATCGCTATCAGCCAGTCAACACTTCTTTCGGGACCCGACTCAGCCAGCAGCACCAGTGTGGCAAGCACTGATGGTCCGGCTATCAGCGGCACGGCCAGTGGCACGATCAAAGGCTCGCCATCGTTTTCGTCTTCGCCCATCACCCCGCCGCGCGAAGGGAAAATCATGCGGATGGCGATGATCATCAGGACCAGACCACCGCCGATGGATATGGCTTCGCGTGACAGGCCCAGCAGATGCAGAATACCGGGCCCGATAAACAGGAAAACCAGCATCAGACCAAGGGCAATCAGTAATTCCCGGATAAGGATACGCCGACGGCGCTCGGGCGCCACGCGAGCGAGAATACTGAGGAATATGGGAATATTCCCCAGCGGGTCCATAATCAGGAACAGCGTTACTGCGGCAGCGAAGGTTTCCATGACACGTTATCCGTAAATAGCAGGTCGCCATATTACGATATTTCCCTGCGTTTAACTATGACAGGGTGCTGGCCCGATCCGCGTTATGACTCAAAAACCAACCTGTTGGTTTATAATTGCCTGCCCGTCAACATCCCTGATCTGCACGTTGACCTGCGGCTTTTCGCCACGCCAGTCGATTGTCAGCAATCCAAAATTGGCCTGGGCAAATGCCTCGCCTACACGATGGCGATTCGGGCTGATGGCATACCACTCTTCGGTGAGACCGGAAGATGTCACGTCTACCAGCGGCCATGGTAATCCGACGTCATCAATCCGGCTGACTTCCGACCAGTGAGTGTCGCCGGAAATGATCATTGTCGGCACCTGTGGCGCAGACTGCAGAGCCTCGAAAAACCGCTGCCGATCTGCCGGAAAATTGGCCCAGCTCTCCCAGCCGGTAAAGTCAGCCAGCAACTGAATGCTCGATCCGATGATGCGCAGATCTGCAGGCTCCTGCAATTGCTGCTCAAACCACGCCCACTGCGTCTGCCCGAGCATGCTGGCCCCGGCGGCCAGTGATACTTCGTACGGTCCCATATCGGCAGCCGTGCGGGCGGCCGCCTGCGCTGAATCACTGACGCTGACCAGCGAGGTCCGGTTCCATCTGAGGTCCAGAAGAATCAACTGGACTCGCTGACCGGTTTCTCCAAATGTATAAGAGGTGTAGATACCGTCATCCCGGGTGCGGCGCTCCGAATCCGCAGGCTCCTCCCAGAAGTCCAGCATGATCTGCCGTGATACCTCTTTGGACACATACTCAAGACCAGCGTCGTTTTGCCCATAATCATGGTCATCCCAGATGGCGACAACCTTCGCCTGTTCGCGCAAACGCTGAAATCCATCCACCTGGCCCAACTGGTCATATCTGGACTGCAATACAGCGGGATCGTCACTGTCTCCGTAGATATTGTCACCCAGAAATACAAATACATCCGGATTGGCTGCCAGCACCTGCCCCCAGATGGGTTGCGGCCGGTCCTGATGGACGCAGGAGCCAAAAGCAATATGCGTCACTGGCTGTGCGTTGGCATAACCAGCAAGGCATGTCATGGCCAGACAACTTATTATCAGTCGATTGATAAAACGACAAACCGTAATTCTCATGGCAGGAACTCCGTCATTGGCTGGCCCATGGCCGGGTTGTAGTCCTGAAAATTTTCACCAAGCAACTGCAGCAACGTCGCAGCAATCCGATCGGCTGTCAGACACTCTGCCGTATTCAGCAGGCCGTTTTTTGGGACATCAGCCCCCATTGCTGCCATCCAGACAGCATCGGAACCCACTATCCCGTCACTGTAGGCCGCCAGGCTGGTCATGTACTGACCAACTGCCCGCTGACTGGCATGGTGCTGCCAGGTTTCCAGCGGTTGTTCACCCCGACCATGGTCTACCGTCACAAAGAGCGCTGTCGTGCCCCTGTACTGTTCCAGTGACTGCAATGTAGTCCAGACCTCTTCAATAAACCGGTCCACTCTTCGTGCAGCAAACACATACTCGTCATACTTGCCATCGTGAGCAAAATCATCCGGTTCACCGTACGCTATGTGCAGCACACGGGGACTCATTTCGCGCAGATAGGATAGCGCGTAATGATGTGTAAATGCATCATGGCGCACAGTCGTCCAGTGTGGCGATATGTCCTGCTGCAGTGTATTGAGCGTTACCTCAAAGGCGTTCAGAGGTTGCGGCGCAACGCCCACATTTACTGGTATCCTGCTGCGCTCCACATTGTAAATGGCGGGAAATACATCCCAGGAAGCAAACGCTGCAGTACGACCCTGATACAGCGGATGAGCGTTCAACAGCTCCAGAAATGTTTTCTCCGGATTCGGCACTGCAGCATTTGAATCTATGGAGTCATTGATCACGCCGCTGAGTATTTCGTTGTAACCGGGGTAGGAAAAATTCCAGTCATTGGTCAGGCGCGCGCATGAACCGGCATCACGATTGCCCACTACAGTGCCTTCCCGTATGAATCTGTCATACACAAACGGCATAACCAGACCCGCTCGCTCAGCTGCGGGCTCGCGCCAGAAACTGGCCATCAACTCCTCACTGCGTGCAGCGTAATCGGGGTGCTCTGCCAACTCACGATCAAGCCCGCGAAAGAACTCCTGCCAGCGTACGCCGTCAATAGTGATCAACACCACATTCTCTGCCGCCGTCACGTTGGCGGCAACCATAAAATTCAACAATAGTATTGCAATCAATGCCTTCATGTTTGTCTCCGTCCGGCAATTCCAAGAAAAAAGCCCGCAGTTTTTGGACTGCGGGCTTTGTTATCCGTACATCTTGACTACGATCTTCAGAAATCTACAGTCAATGTTGCAGTTGCTGTTCTCGGAGGTGCGATCCAGCCACCCCAACCACCAGCCACACCGCCAATGTAAGACTTGTCGGTCAGATTGGTCACATTCAGACGCAGGTTTGCGGAGTTCACTCCCTGCAGGTACTGGTCGAGATCAAGACCCACATACAGATCAGCCACGCCGTAACCATCCAGACGTGTTGTATTGGTGGCATTCAACCATCGCTCTCCCACGTCCTTGTAGGTCAGACCGGCAAAGTAATTGTCCCGGCGCCAGTCTGCTGAAAGAACAAACATATCCTCAGCCGAGCCAAAAACGGTATTCCCGGGAAATACACCAAGCAGGGTATTCGCGGCCGGGTCAGGCGTTCCAAGATAGGTAGAGTCATTCATGGTATAGGAGAAGTACAGGCTCAATGAATCCGATACATTGGCCTGGACTGCGGCTTCAATACCGGATGACTCGATACCGCCAACGTTGACGTAGGCACCATCACTTTCACCAAGGTAGTCGATACCGGTGGTCGAACCTTCCGGCACATAGGTGATCCGGTTATTGAACTCGATATCGTAGTAGGTCAGACTGGCGTTCATCATGCCATCGCTGTAACGCAGACCCAGGTCCATGCTGTCCGCCGTTTCCGCCTCAACGCTATCCAGCGCTGTCTGGTTGGCCTCCAGCACGCCGTCCTTGATTGATGAGAAGCTTTCCGAATACCCGGCAAAAACTTCAAGACCTTCCATTGGCAGGTCATACACCAGACCACCACTGAACAACACATCAGAGTCTGAATTTACAGACGCAGTTTTCAGACCACCCTGATGCTCATCCAGCCGGTCTATATCCACCAGGTACTGTTTGGCTCCGAGACGGGCAGTCAGTGGCCCCATCATGATGGTGTCTTCCAGATACCAGGTCATGGTTTCCTGCGGGAAACTGCGATTGTACTGTGTCCAGTACGGTACCCGATTAAAATTATAGCTGGTGCGCGAATCAATCACCTTCAGCCAGTCACGAGACTCGTTGCGGTCATTGTCCTCATACCAGAATCCGCCACGCAACTCATTGGTATAACCAGTCGCTTCGGTTTTCCACATAAAGTCAGCTACAAAACCGGTTCGCTGCTTGTCATATACTGTGTGGCGGTATGAGCCAACAGGGATCGCGCCGGCAGGGAAACAGGCTGCGTCATACTGCGGGCCAGCACCGCCGTATGGGAATGTGAGCGAGCTTTCGCAACCAGCTATTGGCTGCAGTGCCCGGCCTTCTGAATCTACAAAGGTAATGATACCCAGCGGCGAACCACCCAGAACAGTATTACCGGTATTCAGTTCTGAATTCGGGTTGCCTGCTCCGTCGTCACGAACATTGGCAATGTAAGGTGGCAGCCAGTCGCCGCGTCCACTGTTATCATGATGATAAACAGAGGTGCTGAAACTGAAATCCGGAGAAATTGTAAAGTCGGCACGCAGGTACGCCAGCAGATTCTCCCTCAGTGTTGACCAGCCGCGTCGATACAACTGATCCACATGCGGCACACCCGTCCAGTCACCTGTCAGTCTGTCCCAGGTAGGATCTTCCAGAAACTCTTGCGGCGTGATGCGCTGATAGTTGTCTTCGTGAGCATCGTCGTAGGATACATAACCCGTCAGTTCAAAAGCATCATAGTAACCCTTGAGCTTGGCTGCAAAATGATCGCGATTGGACTCACCGGACGCATCTATCCATGACTTGATATCCGAGCTGGACATGCTGATCCAGGCATAGGTATTGTCCATGATCTCGCCGGTGTTGTAGCGTACAAACAGTTTGCGGGCATCGTTGTCGCCGATCGTCGTGGAGGCAGTCAGTCCGGACTCCTCAGTCGGATCAAGGGTGCGAAAATTCATACTGCCACCCAGTGCCTCATGCGACCAGGCAGCGATGTCTGAGGTACCCTGAATAACATCAACAGCAAACAGGTTTTCGGTGTCAATAAAACGGTTGGCTTTTGCGCCGCCGCCATAGTTGGAGTTGCCATTTGGAATGCCGTCTACCGTCATTCCCAGTTGCTGTGCGTCAAGACTGACCTGAAATCCGCGAATGCTGACTGTTGTGGACCAGTCGTCACCACCAAAGGCATCGCCTTCGTTTACAAGTACACCCGGCACATAGTCAATGGCACCCAGTACACTGGATGCTGCTGACAGCTGGTTTTTCATCTCTTCGGTCACGGAACTGCTGGCAAACGTGCGCGCCTGACTGATGACCAGCATTTCTTCAATTGCCGGCGCTGTATTCTGTGCCAGTATCAAACCGGAGCCTGACATTGCCAGACCACTGATGACCGACTTGACTGCGATTGAAATGAGTTTCTTGTTCAATGTATTTTCCCCAAAGATAAAGTATGGTCGAAGCACTTTAGTCAAGGGTTGCGACAGTAACGAGACGGATTGATGGCAATTTATTGGCAAATTGATGACAGTCGCCCCAATCAAAAACTGTAATAATTTCCCACAGAGCAACAAACCCTGTTACCATATTCCACCTGGAACTTATCAGCACCATGATCACACGGAACAGGCAGGATTTCCTTTGTTACCACCTCTGGTCGTAGATCTTGACGGAACACTGATTCATACCGACATGCTGCATGAATCGGCCATCAACGTTTTCCGTGAGAAACCGTGGGCAGCCTTGCGTATTCCTGTATGGCTGGCAAAAGGCAAAGCTGTGGTCAAGGAGCAGTTGGCGCACCGCAGTCAGTTCAATCCTGTCACCCTCCCCTATAACAAAGAGCTTCTGGCCTGGCTCCGCGAGCAGAAACAAGCGGGACGGCGTCTGATCCTGTGTACCGCCTCGGATCAGCGCTTTGCTGTCGCCATCGCCCGGCACCTTGATATTTTTGAGGAAGTCCTGGCCAGTGACGGCCAGACCAATCTGTCCGGTGCCGAGAAGGCTGACGCGCTTACGCGCCGCTTTGGGGATCAGGGTTTTGACTATGCCGGCAACTCAGTCAAGGACTTGCCCGTATGGGCGCAGGCACGACGGGCTGTGGTGGTCAACGCGCCTCCCCCCCTGATTGAGCAGGCCAGACAATGTTGTGACGTTGAACAGGTATTTGCGCCGCCGCCCACAAATGCACTCAGTTGGCTTAAAGTCGTACGCGCCCATCAATGGCTCAAGAATCTGCTGTTGTTCATACCCATTCTTGCCGCCCACGATCTGGGTGATACCACTGCGCTCTGGTCCTTGCTGCTGGCGTTCTGGGCATTCAACTTTTGCGCATCTTCCGTCTACATTACCAACGACCTGCTGGATCTGGAAAGTGACCGTCTGCATCCACGCAAGCAGTTGCGCCCCTTCGCCTCCGGCACGGTGGCAGCCTGGCGAGGTGTCATCCTGATCCCGTTTCTGCTGCTTGCAGCCGTATTACTGGGCATGCAGGTTGGCGCGGAGTTCATGATCTGGCTGGGTGTCTATTTTGTGCTGACCTGTGCCTACTCCTTTGGTCTGAAACGGCTCATCCTTGTCGACTGCCTGACGCTGGCCATGCTCTATACTCTCCGCATCGTGGCTGGCGCTGCAGCAGCGGGAACCGAGCTGACGTTCTGGTTGCTGGCAGAATCAATTTTTCTGTTTCTCTCGCTGGCTTTTGTCAAACGTTATGCAGAACTTCGCCTGCAGTCCGACAGCGGGGCAGAAAAAGCTCACGGTCGGGGATACCTGGTCAGTGATGCACCGCTGATTCAGACACTTGGTATCACGTCCGGCTTTATCGCCGTCCTGGTACTCGCGCTGTATCTGAACAGTGAGGCGGTAATCAACCTGTATCCCAATGCCGAGATTGTCTGGGCGACCATTCCATTTATGCTGTTCTGGGTCAGCTGGATGTGGATGCAGGCCAACCGGGGTCACATGCATGACGACCCGCTGGTGTTTGCCGTAAAGGACAGGGCGAGCCTGCTGGCCGGCACCGGTTTTGCGTTGGCGCTGCTGCTGGCATCAATGGAACTGCCATGGTGAAGCTCAGTTCATGGGGCCGGCTCAGCCATAATCAGCACACACTTGTTGAGCTGGGTGATCGCAGCGGTGCTTCAACGCGGATCGCCGGCAACCAGCCCGGTATCTGTTTTGGCATGGGACGCAGCTATGGCGATGTCTGCCTTAACAGCAATGGCGTCAGCTGGCAGACCCGCGGTATGGATCGACTGATCAGTTTTGATGAGACCGGCGGGTTGCTGCATTGCGAGGCTGGCGCGCTGCTGAAAGACATTCAGCGGTTGCTGGTGCCACGCGGATGGATGCTGCCAGTAACACCCGGCACGCAGTTGATTACCGTAGGCGGCGCCATCGCCAATGATGTGCATGGCAAAAACCACCATGGCCACGGGACCTTTGGCAACCATGTGGTCTCGGTGACGCTGCAGCGCACCAGCGGGGAACTGGTTATATGCAACACCACAGACCTGAATAACGAATTGCTGAAGGCGACGATTGGCGGCCTGGGACTGACCGGTGTCATCCTGGATGCGAAGATACAACTGCGGCGAATCAACAACGCCTGGCTGGATACTGAAACCATACCCTACCGGTCATTGCACGAGTTCTTTGAGCTTTCTGACCATTCGGAAAGTGACTGGGAACATACGGTTTCGTGGATTGATTGTCTGTCCGGACAGCGGCCACGTGGCATATTTCTTCGTGCCAATCACGCCAGCAAGGTCCCCCCTGACGCGCGGCCGCCTAAAACAGGCCGCCTGACCGTGCCGTTGACACCGCCGTTGTCGCTGGTCAACCGGCTGAGCCTGAAACCTTTTAATGCAGCCTATTACGCACTCAATGCCCGCAAGGCGGGGCCAGGTCACGCTCATTATGAATCATTTTTTTACCCATTGGACTCCCTGCAGCACTGGAACCGCATGTATGGGCCTCGCGGCTTCTATCAGTATCAATGCGTGGTTCCCCCGGCTGACTGTCAGGATGCTGTTCAGGCCATGCTGCAGGAAATCAGCCGCAGCGGTGAAGGCTCGTTTCTTGCCGTGTTAAAAACGTTTGCAGAACGACAGGCGCCCGGCATGCTCAGTTTTCCGATGGCCGGCGCCACGCTGGCACTTGATTTTCCGAACAACAGGCAACGGACAATTACGCTTATGGATCGACTCGACAGGATAGTCAGCGAAGCCGGCGGGCGTCTTTATCCGGCGAAAGACGCCCGCATGCCTGCCACCATGTTCGAACAGGGTTATCCTCGCCTGGGCGAATTTCTCAAACACCGTGATCCCGGCATCAGCTCGGACATGTCGCGCCGGTTAATGGGTTCATGAGGAGGCAACAGTCTTGAGTAAATCTGATCAGAGCAACGGCAAACATGTTGCCATCATCGGCGCCAGTTCAGCCATCGCGGAACAGTGCGCGCGCATCTGGGCGCAGGACGGCGCGTCAACGTTTCATCTTGTTGGTCGCGACATCGGGAAACTGCAGGCAATTGCCGACGACCTTAAGGTCCGCAACCCGGCCGCGACAGTGCACTGCCTGCAAGGGGAATTTCACGATGGCACGGCGATCGAAGCAATGGTTCAGTCGATAGTCGAACAACGCGTTCCGGACATCGTTCTGATTGCGCATGGCAACCTCCCCGACCAGCCGGCGTGCCAGGCGTCACTGAACACCACCCGCGATGCACTGCTGGTTAATGGTATTTCCCCCGTTCTGTTCGCAGAGGCATTTGTTCGACACATGGAACCGGCCAACCGGGGCACACTGGCCCTGATCGGTTCAGTTGCCGGAGATCGCGGCCGCAAGTCAAATTACGTCTACGGTGCCGCAAAAGGGCTGGTGACCCGTTATGCACAGGGGCTGCAGCACCGTCTGGCGGGCAGTAACGTCAACGTCGTTTTAATCAAACCCGGCCCGACCGACACACCCATGACCGCACATCTGAAAAAAGACGGCGCAAAACTGGCTGATGTGACCGATGTTGCCACCAGCATTGTAAAAGGCATCAACAAACAGCAACCGGTGGTTTATGTACCGGGCAAATGGGCGGTGATCATGATGATCATTCGCCACCTTCCCCGATTTGTCTTTAACAAAATGGATATTTGACTGATGCTGAAGGAACTGACTCAACAATTATCGGGAAATCGCTGGATCATGGCTGCCGTGCTGTTTGCCTCTGTGGTAACCGGTATGGCCATCGCCGGTTCAATTAACGCCTTTTCACCTGTCCCATACTGGGACATGTGGGGTGGCACACTGGGCTTCTATATTGCCCATGGCGATGGTCACCCGGGCATCTGGTGGTCCCAGCACAATGAACACCGTATTGTCCTGTCGCGAGTCCTGTTCTGGCTTGACTACGAATTTTTTGGCGGTATCGGTCTTTTTCTGATGATCATGAATTATGTGATTATCGCGCTGGCGGTATTGACGTTCTACTTTTTTGCCCGACAGTACCTTGCTACTGATTCCGCTTTAACTGCGCGGCAAACCAACACCCACAAAACCAGCCTGATTTTCACTGCGCTCATAACTGCATGGCTATACCAGTGGATGCAGGAGGAAAATCTGATCTGGGCTTTTCAGAGTCAGTTTTTCCTTGCTCAATTAATGCCGCTGATTGCGCTTTACCTGTTGAGTAGTGCTGCCGGCAATGACCGGGCATCCAATATACGCTTTGCCGCCGCCTGTCTGACCGGCGTGGCCTGCGCCGGCACCATGGCCAACGGCATAATCGCGCTGCCCTTGCTGACCGTCTATGCCCTGGTGACGCGTCACAGCATGCTGCGAATTCTGGTGCTTGCCACAGTGTCAGCGCTGGTGCTTTTCAGTTATTTTAATAACTATGTTTCCCCGGGTTATCACGGCTCCATTAGCCAGGCATTGCTGGAGCAACCCTTAGAACTTGCTCTCTACGTATTGCTTTATCTCGGATCTCCGTTTTTTGTATTGGCGGGTAAAGGACCTGTTGGCCTGACAATTGCGCCGATTGCCACCGGCATCATGGCATTGATGACCATAACAGCGTTGCTGCAGGGGTTAAAAAATGCCCGCCAGAATGCACTGGCGCTGGCACTGATTTTTTACATCATTTACCTGGCTGGAACCGCACTTGGCACAGGTGGAGGGCGACTTACGTTTGGTGTATATCAGGCTGTCTCAGAGCGGTATACCACCCCTGCACTGATGGCCTGGGCCGCACTGTTCCTGTTGTATCTGCCGTCAGTTCTGAACCTTAAAAACTTGTATCGGAATATCGCGGGCGTGCTGGTTCTGATTGTTCTGCTGCTGATTGTCTGGCGCCAGACGGCGGCTCTTACACCACGCGATCAAATGGTTTTCGAAAGAGCTGTTGCTGGCCTGGCACTTGAACTCGTGGTACATGACACTGAACAGATCAGCAATATCTACGTCATGTCGGAAGGTCTGCTGCGCACTGCCGAAGTTGCCTCACAACAAAATCTGAGTATTTTTGGCATTTATCCCTGGCAGGATCTCAAAGAGCGTATGGGTCAGGTGGTAAGCATCGGTTCACTGCCTGCCTGCCTCGGAAATCTGGACATCGTTGGAGAGGTTGACGACACCAACTACCTGGTTCTTGAAGGCTGGCTCTACAGTGCGGAACATCGCAGCCCGCCTCAGTTGATATCTGTCACAAACGCGGCTGGTGAGATTGCCGGCTTTGCCCTGACAGGCAAGCCGCGACCTGATGTCAGCGACGCGGTAGCCGAACAGGCTTACCTCTCGGGTTTTCGGGGTTATGTACACAGGGACGCAATGGGTGAACCGGCTACCCTGATTGCAGACAGACTGAATTGCCGACTCACAATTGACATTCCGGTTATCGGGGGAGTTGCCGAATAGGTATGCAGGACAGCGACAGAAACATAAAAATTGTACTACCCGGCGGCGCAGGACTGGTGGGGCAGAACCTGGTGGCCCGATTACTGGACCGGGGGTTTCATAATCTGGTTGTGCTGGACAAGCATCAGACAAATCTTGCCATTCTGCAAAAAGTACAGCCGGAGATTGGCTGTGTATATGCCGATCTGGCAGTACCCGGGGAATGGCAAAAACACGTTGCCGACGCGGACGTTGTGGTCATGTTGCAGGCCCAGATCGGCGGACTGGATTATGCTGAGTTTGTCCGTAACAATGTTGATGCCAGCCGCCTGATCCTGGAGACGATAAAAACTGCCCGGCGCCCGCCCTACCTGGTGCATATCAGCTCATCGGTGGTCGAGTCGGTTGCGGATGATTTTTACACCCGCAGCAAGCGTGAGCAGGAACAGATGGTGCTGGCCAGCCGCATCGCCTGCCCGATTCTGCGCCCCACGCTGATGTTTGGCTGGTTTGATCGCAAACATCTTGGCTGGTTGTCGCGCTTCATGAAGAAGGTTCCGGTCTTCCCGATTCCCGGACACGGCCGCTATATGCGCCAGCCACTTTATGTCGGTGATTTCTGCGACATTATCATCAGCTGCATGCTTAATCGCACAGAACACGGCATCTACAATATTTCAGGCCATGAAAAAATCGACTATATCGACATGATCCGGGAAGTCAAAAAGGCAACCCGCGCCCGTACCTGGATAGTGAAAATCCCCTATCCGCTGTTTTATGCACTGTTATGGCTGTGGGCGCTGTTTGACAAAAATCCGCCGTTTACCACTCAGCAACTGGCGGCACTGAGTGCCCGGGATGAATTCGAGGTTACCAACTGGCCAGAAATATTTTCCGTGCCTTACACCCCATTTAGTGAGGCGTTGAGAGAAACCTTCGACGACACTCGTTACAGTCAGATTGTTCTGGAGTTTTAGTGAGAATAACCAGATGCGAATAGCAGTACTCGGTGCCGGCCCCATGGGCCTGGCGGTAGCATACCAACTGGTCAGGGACGGACATCAGCCAGTGGTGTTTGAAGCAGATGACCGACTCGGCGGCATGACCGCCAGTTTTGATTTTGGCGGTCTGCAGATAGAGCGTTATTACCACTTCCATTGCATCTCGGATCAAGGTTTCCTGCAGATGCTGGATGAACTCGGCATTGCCGACAGTCTGCGCTGGACCGAAACCCGCATGGGCTACTGGTATCAGAATCAGGTACAGGACTGGGGCAACCCTGTTGCGCTGATCCGGTTCAAAGGTCTGGGTTTGATCGGAAAATTCCGCTACGGACTGCATGCATTTCTTTCCACCCGGCGCAGCAACTGGCGAGCGCTGGATCATGTGGAAGCTACCGGCTGGATCCGGCGCTGGGTGGGAGAGGACGCCTGGCGGGTATTGTGGAGACCATTGTTCGACTATAAATTTTTTGACTACGCATACAATCTCTCGGCAGCGTGGATCTGGAGCCGGATTCACCGAATCGGGCGCTCCCGCTTCAATCTTATGCGGGAAAAACTTGGCTACCTTGAAGGTGGTTCGGAAACGCTGCTTCAGGCAATGGCCACGGCCATTCGTAACGGCGGTGGTGAGATCCGGCTCAACTGTCCGGTGCAGCAAGTGGCCGTTACCGGCAACAGCCTGGACGGAGTCAGACTTGCGAGCTCTGATGAACTGCTGTCTTTTGACAAGGTCATCAGCACCATTCCGCTACCATTTGTACCGAGACTTATTCCGGCGCTGCCGGAAACTGTACTGAGAAAGTATCGGTCTCTGAACAATATTGCTGTGGTTTGTGTTATTGCCAAACTTAAGAAGCCATTGACCGACAAGTTCTGGCTTAACATCAATGATCCTGACATGGACATCCCCGGGCTGGTGGAATACACCAATCTCAGACCCATGGATCAGCATGTACTTTACGTGCCATTTTATCTGCCGGGCGAGCATGAAAAATTCCAGCAGTCGGACGCTATTTTTATCGCGAAAGTAAAGGGCTACCTGAAACGAATTAATCCGGCTTTTACCGATGCAGATATCGTCGATATTCGCGCCAGCCGATACCGGTATGCACAACCGGTCTGTGAACCGGGATTCATGGAAAGTCTGCCCCCATATAAAACCGTGGTGGACGGCCTCTGGGTAGCGGACACGTCATACTACTATCCCAATGACAGAGGCATTTCGGAGAGCATCGACTTCGGGCGAAAACTGGCGCATGAGGCCATGCAGTGATCAGGCAATTCATGTCACGCCAGTTTGTCATCTTTCTGATGACCGGTGGCACGGCAGCCGTGGTCAATTTCTGCGCAAGAATCATCTATAACCAATGGCTGGGTTTCTCTGTCTCGGTTCTGCTCGCCTACCTGACGGGTATGGTCACGGCTTTTTTACTGGCGCGCCTGTTTGTGTTTAAAACCAGCACACAGACAATTTATCGATCCATCTTCTTTTTCAGCGTGGTCAACCTGCTTGCTCTGATACAGACATGGGCAGTCAGTATGCTGATGGCTTTTTACATTCTCCCAGCCTTCTCCGTCACACAGTTTGCACCTGAAATTGCGCATGCCACCGGCATTATCATTCCTGTCTTTACCAGTTATCTGGGACACAAATACTGGTCCTTTCGCAGCTGATTGAGCTGACAAATACGCTGCCAACACCTACACTGGAGGTTTTATTCCTTGAAGTAAGGCAGGTCGGATTTTCATGTTGATGCCCGTAATTGCAGTAGTGGCAGGTCTGGTAGCGCTGGTGTGGAGTGCAGACCGGTTTGTCGAGGGTGCCGCCAGTGTTGCACGCCATTTTAACGTTCCCTCCATGTTGATTGGCATTGTCATTATCGGATTTGGCACTTCCGCACCGGAAATGGTGGTTTCAGCGCTGGCTTCCTCGCAGGGCAACCCCGGCATTGCACTCGGCAATGCCTTTGGCTCGAACATTACCAACATCGCATTGATACTGGGGCTCACCGCCATCCTGGCGCCGATTCTGGTCGAGTCGCAGGTCCTGCGCAGGACACTGCCACTGTTGACGCTGGTAACATTGCTGGCAGCGGGGCTTATGCTGGATGATCGGATCAGTCGCCTGGATGCGGGCATTTTACTGACTGTTTTTGCCGTCGTAATGGGCTGGACGATTCGTCAGGGCATGAAGGATCAGCGCAAATTGACGCACGACACACTAAGTGTTGATGTGGACAGAGCGCTGGCCAACCCGTTGCCAATCAGACCCGCCGTACTGTGGTTGATTGCCGGGCTGGTGTTGCTGATAGCCAGTTCACGGTTGCTGGTCTGGGGTGCCGTAACCATCGCCCAGAGTCTGGGTGTCAGTGACCTGGTAATCGGCCTGACAATTATCGCCGTTGGCACCTCTCTGCCTGAGCTGGCATCGTCCATCATCGCCGCCCGTAAAGGCGAACATGATATGGCTGTTGGCAATATCCTGGGTTCTAACCTGTTCAACACACTTGCAGTCGTCGGTATTGCTGGCGCGATTCACCCCATGGCGGTCGGTCACGAAGTGCTGACCCGCGATGTAGCGGTAATGCTTGGCCTGACAGTGTCGCTGTTTGTCTTCGGGTTCGGATTCAAGAATCGTCAGGGTTGTATAAACCGCTGGGAAGGCGCTATTCTTGTCAGCGCTTACATGATGTACACCGCCTGGCTGATCCGGACCGTATTCGTCTAGCGCGGTGTTTGACTAATTCTCCGGGAATAATAATAAAACATGCAGTCTCCCTCTACGAAGTATGCCTCACGTCGCAGTGTGGCAATGACGCGCCGTGCCGGCAGGCATGGCATTTTCACGATCAGCGTATTTTCCGTTCCTCGCCTGATGCTGTTGACAGTCACCCTGATCACCTTGCTGATCAGTGTGGCCGGCTTCGCCCAGACCCCCTTCACCCGTACGGTCGATACCGGTCTGCTACAACAGGTTTTTCCTGACGCAGCAACATTCAGCCCCAAACAGGGTGAGCCTCCGGTGTTTATTGCCTACGGTCCGGCAAATGGTGACGAATCAGCACCCGTGCTCGGTTACGTGTTCCAGACCTCAGATCTTCCCCCGGAGGAAATAGGCTTCAGCTCCACCATCGATGTGCTTGTCGGACTCGATTTGACTGCCACCGTCACCGCTGTCAAGGTGCTCGATTACAACGAATCGTTCCGCTCCAGCCGTGGTGATTTTATGGGCGGCCCGGTGTTCCACAGTCAGTTTCGCCGCAAACCACTGACCGATGATTTTCGGGTAGGCCGGGACATTGATGGTGTCTCGCGCGCAACGATCACCAGCTGGGCCACGACGCGCGGAGTCTACAATGCTGCCCGGCGCGTGGCCGGTGTGTATCTGCCGGAAAGCGGGTTCGGTTCCGGTGCAGACACAGCAACCAATGTCAGAGCCCATCTGGATCCGCTGAGCTGGGAAGACATGGTTGCCGGGGGCCTGGTCAGGGAGCTGGACACTCATTACCCCGATGGCACCACATTGACGTTGTCCCTGACCTATATGGGTGAGGAAGTGCTTGGTGAGATCCTGGTTGGCGCTGAGGCGTATTCACAGGCTGAGCGCGCTGCCAGCAGCCGGTTTGAGGACGGCAAACTGTTTCTGGTCGGCATCAGCGGTGATGCCTCCGACCCGTTCCGCCAGGAGCGACTGTCTATCCGGCAGGGCGATACCGAATATCCCATGCCCCGGCGACAGACAGTCTACGCCGGCAGCGCCAATGCCGGAAAAATAGCAGGGCTGGGCAATTTCTCGGTCGCCATGGTGCTGGATCCGGCAATGGACTTAAGTCAACCGTTCAGCGTTTTTTACGACCCGCAAAACGGTCAGGCTCCGTCCAGTGTTGAAGTTCAGATCACAGGCGTACAGCTTGATCTGGCGCTGGGTCGCGAAGTAGCCTCACCGGGTGCGGACTCGTTGACGACGCCTGTCGGCAGTGACATCAACTGGCTGCGTGTCGCAGCGCTGATGCTGATTTTCTGGCTGGTGCTGGCGGCATTCCTGCGTAAAAGCGCCCGCTTGCGCTGGATAGCCCTGAGCGTCACGCTGGTCTATCTCGGTTTTGTCAGTGGTGGATTTCTGTCAGTATCGCATATCACCAATACCATCAACCTGGGTCCGTCGATGATCATCAGCGACATACCTTTGCTGATGATGGTCAGTTTCACGCTCATCACGACCATTATCTGGGGTCGGGTCTTTTGCTCGTCATTGTGTCCGTTCGGTGCGTTGCAGGATATCATTACCCGGTTTGCGCCAAAGCGCTGGCAGAGAAACGTACCCTCCGCCGTTCACGACAAAGCGTTATATCTGAAATATGCATTTCTGGCGCTGATTATTGTCATGGCCGTTGTGCAGGGCAGCGTGAGTATCTTCCAGTACTTCGAGCCCTTCGGCACCTTGTTCTTCTACAGCAGTTCACTGCTATTGTGGACTATTCTGATTGCCATCCTGCTTGCCTCCACCGTGGTCAAACGTTTCTACTGCCGTTACATGTGCCCGCTTGGCGCTGCGCTGGGGGTGCTGTCCCTGATCGGAATATCACGGATCAGGCGCGTAAAGCAGTGTACGGTCTGCAAGGTCTGCGAACATGCCTGCCCAACCGGGGCTATCCGCATGGAAAAGGTAGATTTCAAAGAGTGTGTCCGCTGTGATATCTGC
Organism: uncultured Pseudohongiella sp.; assembly: GCA_963974875.1. Taxonomy (GTDB): domain Bacteria; phylum Pseudomonadota; class Gammaproteobacteria; order Pseudomonadales; family Pseudohongiellaceae; genus Pseudohongiella. Next base: position 92,411 of record CAXBER010000002.1, read on the forward strand.
GAAAGCAAACTGATTCAAAAGGCTGGTGTATGCAAGCACAGCGTGGCATCGTTGGAATATCGGGGAGTCATTGTTCAAGGGTGATACAAAAATATCCTCCGTCCCCATTTTTGTCGACGGATTTGAGTGCCTGACACGTATAGTCTGGATATCCATGTTCAAACTGGAAAGTGGGGTTAATGATTAACAATAGCCAGGACATGCAATCGGTGCCGGGTACCGCCGGAACTATCACGAAAGCTGGATTAGCCGGTTTGTTACTGGTTTTTACTGCCGCCTGCACCAGCACCTACAACAAGGATGCTGCGGACCGGGCAAGTTACGCACTGATCGCAGAGAAAACCGCTCAGGTGCCGGGCATGAGCACCGGGGATATCCGCGTTGACGAAGCGCGCCTCATCGAGCTTGATGGCTTTGCGATAAACACCAGCAGTTTTGATTTTCTGGGCCAGCAGTCGGAAAGTGAAAATGGCGCCCGCGTAATCAACCTGGATGCAGCGCTCGATCTGGCCTTTGCGCACAACAAGGACTATCAACTGCAACGCGAACGGCTGTATCTGCAGGCGCTTTCGCTGACAGCAGACCGGTACCGCTATACCCCCATCTTCTCCGCCAGTGCCGACAGCACTTACAACTGGGATGCCAGTGAGACGTTTGTCCAGGACGCGAACACACTGATGCAGGTGCCAACCGGAGAGATTGCTACTGACGAGCGACTGAGCAGTGATGCCACGCTCGGCGCAAGAATGCTGCTCAAAGGCGGCGGCCAGGTTGCCCTTAACCTGACCTCCAACTTTCTGCGTTTTGTTACCGGTGATCTGGACAGCTCGGCATCGTCAGCGCTGGTCGGTTCGTTCACCCAGCCGCTATTGCGTGGTGCGGGCAGCGACATTGCTGCCGAGGCACTGATGCAGGCTGAACGTGATCTGCTGTACCAGCTCCGCGACTTCACCCGCTATCGCCAGACCATGGCGGTGCGTGTCGCAACACAGTATTACAGCGTACTGCAGGCGCGTGACGCAGTGCGCAATAATTTTCTGGGGCTCGGTGCAGTACTGAGCAGTCTGGAGCGCGAACGCGCTTTTCAGGCCGAGGGATTGAGAACTCCCGGGCAGGTGGGCCGTCTGGAACAGTCGGCACTACAGCGCGATCTGGCCTGGGCCCGATCAATTACCCGCTACAGCAATGCGCTGGACAACTTTAAAATCCTGCTGGGACTGCGTGCCGATGACCGCATCATGCTGGATGACCAGGAAATGCTGCGGGTGGCTGATGCCGGCATGGTAGCACCTGATATTGTGCTGGATGATGCACTGCAACTGGCACTGAATAATCGCCTGGATCTGTACACCCAGGCGGACCGGATTGAAGATCGTGGTCGCAAACTGGAGGTTGCTGCCAATGGGTTTTTACCCGGTCTCGACATGGTCATCCGCGCCTCGGTACCGGGCGGTGACAGTGCCGCTCTCAGCGACATGGACTTCCGCCTTACCGACTATAGCGCTGCGCTGCAACTGGATCTACCGGTTGACCAGATGAGCGAGCGCACCAACTACCGGCGCGCATTGATCGATTACGAAGTGGCACTGCGCGGATATGAGTCCGCTGTTGACAGTGTAAAGCTGCAGGTACTCGATGCATGGCGATCCATGGAGGAAGCTGTGCGCAACTACGACATCAGTCTGACCAGCGTTGAAATAAACGAACGCCGCGTCGAGGAAGCCGAGCTGCGCGCAGAGTTGGGTATCGGTGATATTCAGGATACCGTTGATGCCCAGAACGATCTGATCAACGCACGCACGGCACTGACTGCCGCAATTGTTGACCATAATGTCGCAAAACTGGCGTTGTGGCGAGATGTTGGTCTTCTGTACGTTTATGATAATGGCAGTTGGGACGAAGGTGTCCGCGAACTTCCGCAACAGGGCGAATGACTATGCTGATCAAGACCCATATTGAACAGGCAAAAACGAAATTTCTCGCCGCCAGCCGTCGTGTGCAGATTGCTCTGTCCGCCGGCACGCTGCTTGCCGTCATTGCACTGATGTCCTGGCTTGGCGGCGATGCAGACAATGCTGTCAGTGGACCGGTGTTTGCCGCCCGACAGGGTCAGCTGGATATTATTGTCCGCGAAGGTGGGAATGTCGAAGCACTGCAGTCGCAGCAGATACGCTCTGCCATTCGGGGCCGTGATGGCGTCAAGATTCTGTCCATCGTGGAAGAGGGATACCGGGTAACGGCCGAAGATGTAAGCCAGGGCACAATTCTCGTGGAACTGGACTCTTCACAGCTGAACGAACAGAAGCTCAATCAGGAAATTGCCTACGAAACTGCAGAAGCCACGTATATTGAACGCAAGTCTCAACTGGAAATTCGCATCAATCAGAACGTGACCAACCTCAATTCTGCGTCACAGAACATGCGATTCGCCAGACTCGATCTGGAGAAGTTTCTGGGCGCCAATGTTGTCAATGAACTGGTTGCCAGACTGGGCATTGAAGAGCGACTTGCACGCACCGAGGCGGCCCAGGCAGCTGCCACCCAGGCTGAATCAACTGTCCCGAACCGGGCCGAGCAGGTAGCGCAGAATCGTGAACAGAACCGCCAGGCACGCAGCGCGCAGGGTGGTGGCCCCAGAGGCTTTGATCCGGCCAGCTTTGACCCCTCGGATTTGAGCAGTCTGCCCCCGCAGGTTCGCGAACGTGTAGAACAGATGATGGCACAGAACAACGGTGAGATTCCGGCAGCGTTTCTGGCACGCATGAGTGGTGGCCCCGCTGCAGCGCCGGCGGTACCCTCGCCCGGCGAACCGGCAGAATTGACGCTGGGGTCTGCTGACAGCGTAGCAATGCCAGAGCCGACCAGTATGCTGATGGATGATGAGTACCTGGCCGTGCGCAGCGACATTGATTTCCGCATTTATGCCGACGAGAACAGGCTTGAAGACGGCGAGGCCAAGCAACGTTTGCGCACCCTGCTGGAAGCGGTGCGTGTTGCCGAGGAAAATTACCTGCAGGCCCAGGCACGGTTTGCGGGTCAGGAGCGTCTGGCTGCGCGCGACTTTATCACCCCAAACGACCTGGAGGCCGAGCAATCCCGACTGCTGCAGGCCGAGTCAAAACTGGAACAGGCAATCACTGACCTGAACCTGTACACGCAGTACACCTTCATCAAGGACGCAGATCAGCAGCTGGCGAACTATGAAGATTCCATCATGAGTTACCAGCGCACGATGGCAGAAGCTGCAGCTGAACTGGCACAGGCTGAAGCACGCTACAAATCCGCCGTTCAGCGGTTGAACCTGGAAGCAGAAAGACTGGCCGACATCAACGAACAGCTGGCCATGACGGTTATTCGTGCCGAACGCCCGGGACTGGTTGTCTACGGCTCGGCTGAGGCCTCTCAGCCGTTTCGCGGCGGCAATCAGGAACCCATCCAGGAAGGTGCCACTATCAGGGAACGGCAAGCCATTCTGACCATTCCTGACATGACTGAGATGGCGGTCCGGGTCAACATTCATGAATCATCAGTTCAGCGGGTCCGGGAAGGACAACAGGTCGCCGTGCGTATCGATGCGTTTCCCAATGCCAGGTTGACCGGCGAAGTCATCAAGGTTGCGGTAGTCGCCGACTCCGGCAATGCATTTATGAACCCTGATCTGAAGGTATACCCGACCATTGTCAAAATTGATGATGTACACGACTGGCTGCGACCAGGTATGAGCGCTGAAGTCGAGATCCTGGTCGACTCGCTGGATGATGTGGTTTATGTGCCTATTCAGGCTGTCAGTTATCTGGATGGCGAGCAGGTGGTGTATGTGGCCCGGGGCAACCGGCGTGAAGTCCGGGTCGTGGAAACAGGCACCTTTTCCGAGCAATTTATCGAAATCGTGTCCGGACTCAGCGCCGGGGAAACCGTCATGCTGCTGCCTCCGCGTCAGGCTTCATCCCAGGTTGCCAGTCTGTGATTGCTGCCCCACACGCGGCCAGCCAGCACGCAGCCTTCACTCCGCGTGAAATTGTAGCGCGTATCGAGGACATCAAAAAAACCTACTACATGGGTGAACTGGCAGTACAGGTATTGCATGGAATTTCTCTTGCCTTCTATCAGGGGGACTACATCAGCATCATGGGGCCATCCGGGTGCGGCAAGTCTACGCTGATGAACATTCTTGGCTGCCTGGATCAGCCGAGCTCGGGCAAATACTTTCTGGGTGAAGAAGACACCTCAACCATGAACGATGATGATCTGTCAGCCATCCGCGGTGCACGACTGGGATTCATCTTTCAGTCGTACAACCTTATCCAGCAACTGACCGTGATTGAAAACATCGAACTGCCACTGTTTTATCAGGGGCACCCTGAAGCAGAAAGCCGGCGTATTGCCATTGAGCTGGCAACCCGCGTGGGGCTTGAAACGCGGCTTGATCACAAACCTTTTGAACTCTCCGGCGGGCAGCAGCAAAGAGTTGCTATCGCACGCGCCCTGTCCAACGATCCGCTGATCATTCTGGCGGATGAACCGACCGGCAACCTTGATTCGAAGTCCGGCGCCGAGATTCTCAATCTGTTTGATGAACTGCATCAACAGGGTAAAACGCTGATCATGGTCACCCATTCTGATGAGCTCGCCGAGCGTTCCGAACGTGCCATTCGCCTGCGTGACGGACTGGTGGAAAGTGATGAACGAAGCCGTTGAAAAGCTGACAGCGCCGGTCGCTGGCCTCACGCAGGCAATCAGCCGACATGCACAGACCCTGCTGCCCTCCACTGCAAACTGGACCCGCATCAGGAAAACCGCTGCAGTTGGCATCAAGAGCATTTACGCACACGGCCTGAGATCCCTGTTGACCGTGCTGGGCATCGTGATCGGGGTGGCCGCGGTGATTTCCATGCTCGCCGTCAGCGAGGGCGCCAGCTTTGAAGCCCAGCAACAGTTTCGCGCACTGGGGAGCAACAACATTATCGTCAAAAGTGTCAAACCGGCCAGCATGGAAGCCTCCACCGGCGGCGGCATGCGCCCGCAGGCAATTTCCTATGGCATAACCTATGAAGATATCATAACGATTCAGGAGACAATTCCCGGTATCACCAATGTTATACCGTCACGCATCATTAAGCGTGATGTCTGGCATCTTGGCCAGAGTATCAGCACCGATGTTGTTGGTACCACTGTGGACTACCCGGTATCGCGCAGCTACAACCTGCGCTCCGGCCGGTTCTTCTCGGAAGAGGAAATGAGTGGACAGCGGAATGTTGTTGTTTTGAGCGAAGAAGTGGCCAATGCACTTTTCCCGATGAGCCAGCCACTGGGAGAGAGTGTGCGTATTGACGGAAACTACTACAATGTCATTGGCATCATGGAGTCGGAGGCTTACTCCAACCTCGGACGCAGCCAGGCGGGCAGTTCCAATGCAGCGCCAACCCGTATCTTTATCCCGATCTCTGCTGCCCGCTATCGCTTTGGCGAAACCCTGGTGCGGCAATCCTCCAGCGGCCTTGAAATGGAAACCATTGAGTTGCACGAAGCGATCATTCAGGTCATCGATCAGGAACAGGTCGAATCGACCGGCAAAATAATCGAGGAAATTTTACAGCGTCGCCACCGCAGCCTGGATTATGCAGTGGAAGTTCCACTGGCACTTATCCGTCAGGCCGAAGAGAGTGCGCTACGGGATCAGATTGTAGCAGGGGCCATAGCCGGTATTTCCCTGCTGGTAGGCGGCATCGGCATCATGAACATCATGCTGGCAAGTGTGACCGAACGGACCCGTGAAATCGGTATCCGCCGTGCACTGGGCGCCAAGAAAAAAGACATCGTGCTGCAGTTTCTGATCGAAGCCGTCATTTTATCGGGGGTTGGCGGGTTGATCGGCGTACTGCTGGGCATTCTCATACCGGTCATCATATCGATATTCTGGGATATGACGACAATTGTAACGTTCACCGCCCCCCTGCTGGCGTTCTCCATTTCTGCCATCATTGGCGTTGTATTTGGTATCTACCCTTCCATGCGTGCTGCCGATATGGATCCGGTGGAAGCACTCAGGCACGAGTAGATCGATACCTGAGTGTGAACTGATCAACCAGAAAATCTGGCCTCAGACGAGTCGGATCTCAGAAAGTGCCATTGATCTTGACAGACACTACCCGCGCCGCATCGGTACAGTAATTTTCGATTTCCCGCACACTGCCTGTGCTGATGCGACCGTCATACCGGGTACGTATGCGGCACTGCTCGTTATTGGTTGCATTGCGGGCATCAAAACGCACACGAATATTACTGGCAGTGACAAACTCCAGAAACGCAGTGACGTTCGGATCACCATAAGAACTTTCAATATTATCGATGTCATAACGCTTGATGTTACCGTCAAGGCGATTGTTCCAGTTCAAGCCATAATTCATCCGGAATGCCGGCACGTCATGGCGGAATCCCAGCTGGAAACGGCCCCGATCATAGTTCTGGAAGCGACGCGTCGTGCCCAGAAACGGATCCCTGATCTCCGAATCTTTCACATTAAGCCGTGATGTAACCATGACATTGGGCATATTGATCATGTTCATGCGAATACTCGCGTTCAGCGACATGCCCCACATATTGCCATCGCCGATGTTTCCGTTGGCTGACTGTAACGAACCACCCGGCGTTGTGACATCAACACGCTCGATAACATCGATGTGCTCCATATAAAAAACATCACCATCAATGACGCCGATGTCATTCGGCAGACGGTATTCGCCGCTCACATTGTAATACCAGACCTGCTCCTGACGCAGATTGGCGTTACCCGCCATGGTACTGGCATCGTCATCGCGATTATCGCTGGAAGCGACAAAATCAGAGAAACTGAGTTGCCTGACAGACTTGCTGGCCGTCGCCCGCAGCTGCACGCCGGGACGAATATCATAGCGCAAGTCCAGTTTAGGTTTTACAAAACCGAAGTCCCGCCGGTTATAGACATCCCCGGTTTGCGTAATTTCCGACGCTTCATAGATGACCGAACTTTCCAGCGCCAGACGCGAATTGATTTGCCAGTTGTGAACAACAAACGGCTCATATCGAATTTCTTCGACTGTTGAATTGGCATTGTTCAGCGCAACAGGTACCAGTCCACCATGCTGGTCAGAGGGCGTGCCTGTGCCGGCAACACCCAGCCTGAGTGCTGAGTCCAGCGTTGTCTGCGCACGCTCAACACCAAACTCGACATCCTGGCCATCCACGATGCCCATAGAGTATGAAGAACGAACAATCCTTTCCTGGGTTACGGAACCTGAACCGACGAACAGGTCCTTGGTCTCGCTGCCATCGGCCTGAACCTGAAAGCGCTCGCGATCGTTAGCGTGGCTGGCCTCATTGGCAATAAACAGCAATTTGAACCGGTGATCATTGCTCAGCCTGATTTCGTAGTCGCCACCCACTTCCCAATTGTCATTATTCCCGGGAGTGTTTTCGCGCTGCACATTGTCCGTTGCCGGACTGACTGTCAGATCTGTAATCGTGCGATCAACATCCGTGGTATTGTCATAATCCGAATACAGAACATTCAACCGTGCACTGCTGGACTCATTGATGGCGTAAGCCAGATTTGCAGCGTAGGTGTAGGTGGTCTGATCACGCACCCGCTTTTCGCGGATCTCGTCGTTAGGAGAATAATCTCCCAGCACGCTGGTCTCGTAACTGGGCCGGTAATCGTGTCGCGGCTCTGCCTCTGCGCTGATCAGGTAATTGAAGCTGCCTTCACGGCCATTGACGGCAATCTTGCCACCTGGCTGCACATGACCGTCCATGTACCGGTCCGTATTTATTTCATAGGAATACGTGCGACTGGACAGCGCCTCAGTCAGTACAATATTCAGAATCTGGTCACCGCGCACGTCAAGTTCAGCAGACGTCCCGCGGATCAGCTCGATATGTCGCACCTTGCTGGCAGAAATACGCTGCAGTTGACTGTTGGCCTCGTTACTCTTGCCGGCAACCCGCTTGCCATCAATCAGAATCTGGTTACCACCGCCACCGCCCAGGCCGCGACCTCCGCTGCCACTGCCAAAATTGCCACCCGTCGGCGAGCCAATGCCCGGTATCCGGTTGATCATGTCCTGGGCAGTCACCGGCGCCCATTGCTCAAAGTATTCCGCTGTGTAGACAACAGTGGAGTCACCTTCAGTGGCTTGTTGAGCATGCAGGCAGGCGGCTGAGGAAAGCAGGGTTACAGCCAGAAAAGCGCTAGATATGACAGACGATCGCATTCTTGGAGTTCTCATTGTTATTTGGTGCATTGATTTCAAACGGTGCATTAGTTTCAAACATTAATTTCAAACAAAGGCGCTACGTTAAGCAAAACTGCCTGCGCTGGCAATTGATTTATACCCAAAGTTGCATCAGTGTGTTACAGTGTGCGCTCTTCTCTGGAGCAGGGCCGTCCTCAGTGACTGGCACAACTCTGCATTCCAGGTCATAACAAGCTCCGCAATTTCTGGAATTTTAATGAGTTTTGAAAATCTTGGTCTCTCTGAGACCCTGCTTAAAGCCGTACACGAACAAAATTACACTACCCCTACTCCGATTCAGGCCCAAGCCATACCCGTTGTGTTAAACGGAGGCGACCTGATGGCGTCGGCACAGACCGGCACCGGGAAAACAGCCGGATTCACACTGCCAATCCTGCAGAAACTGAGCCAGGGCGAGCGCACGCGTAACGGACAGATCCGTGCGCTGATATTGACACCGACACGCGAACTGGCTGCACAGATACACGAAAGCATCAAAACCTATGGCAAATATGAGCGGGTCCGCTCTGCCGTGATTTTTGGTGGCGTAAAAATCAACCCGCAGATGATGATTCTGCGTGGCGGACTGGACATTCTGGTGGCCACGCCTGGCCGGCTGCTGGACCTTTATCAGCAGAATGCCGTCAAATTCGATCAGCTGGAAATCCTGGTGCTGGACGAAGCCGACCGCATGCTGGACATGGGTTTTGTGAAAGACATCAAAAAGATTCTGGCCCTGCTGCCTGCCAAACGACAGAATCTGCTGTTTTCGGCTACGTTTTCGACCGAGATCCGGCAACTGGCCAAGGGTCTGCTGAACAATCCGGCAGAGGTCAATGTGGCACCGTTGAACACCACCGCTGACCGCGTGACACAGACACTGCATCCGGTGGACAAGTCACGCAAAACCGAATTGCTCAGCCATCTGATCCGTTCCAATAACTGGTATCAGGTACTGGTATTCAGCCGCACCAAACACGGTGCCAACAAGCTGGTTCAGATGCTGGAAAAAGATGGCATCAATGCGGCGGCAATTCATGGCAACAAGAGCCAGGCGCAGCGCACCAAAGTGTTGCACCAGTTCAAGAATGGCGGCCTGCAGGTGCTGGTGGCAACCGATATCGCAGCCCGTGGCATCGATATAGATCACCTGCCGCACGTCATCAACTATGACCTGCCCGATGTGCCGGAAGATTATGTACATCGTATCGGGCGCACGGCTCGCGCTGGCGCGGAAGGTGAGGCAATTTCGCTGCTGACCACCGACCAGATAAAACAGCTTAAAGCCATTGAAAAAGTACTGAAAAAGACTTTGCCCAGAGTGGTTGTCAGTGGCTTTGAACCCCATGACAAACCTGAATCCGGATCACAGGATACCGCGAGCCGAAAACCGCCTCAGCGTCGCCGTGCAACCGCTGCCCAGACACCTGGTCGCAACAGCCGCTTTAATGCCGATAAACCCATTGCCAGCAAACGCCGCGAGAATTCGCGCGTTGTATCAGTCTGGTAACGTTTTACTCAGTATCAATGATGCCAAGCCGGATCGCCTCCATCGTCACTTCGGAACGATTGGAGACACCGAGCTTGGCATAGATGCTCTTCACATATCCCTTTACTGTATCCGCGGACAGGTTAAGCAATTTCGACGCATCCTCTACGCTGTAACCTTTTCCAATCAGACACAGAACGTCAATCTCACGTCTGGTGAGGTGCGCATCCTGCAAGGCCTCACCCTTATTGTTGAAATGATTGATCAGTCGCATGGACGAGGCCGCTGACAGAGGTGGTTTGTTCTTTTTGATTCCCTGCAGGTATCCAACAATTCTTTCCCTGTCCTGATCCTTGAGCACATAACCACGCGCCCCTGCCTTCAGCGCCGCAAACAGATTCCGGTCATCATCGTATATCGTGGCAACCACGGTATAACAGGGATAATCCCGCGCCTGCAGCGCCCGAATAACATCCATACCACTGCCATCCGGCAAACCCAGGTCCACCACAGCCAGATCAAAATCATGTCCGTCAGTCAGCGCCAGCGCCCCTTCAAGATCGGCTGCCACCTCTATCCGGATACCGGAAAATGCTGTTGCAACACAAGACACCAGCCACTCGCGGGTTTCGGGATTGTCCTCCACAATCAACGCGCGGGCGCTCTCTGACGACCACATCATTAAATATCCATTCAGCTGGTATTGATTTTGGTATTGATTTTAAAGCCCAACTGTAGAGAATGACGTTAGCCTTGTATACCCCCTTTCAGGGGGCAGGACACACAGCAGGATCGAGAAATCCCCGCATGAATGTTTTACGTCTGATTGTTTTTCTGAACGCTCTGGTGATTTCGGCATTGACGTCGGCTCAGTTACCGGAGCCCGCTGCTCCCGTCGAGATCACCCAGGCCATGGTTAGCGCCTGGGCAGAACCCGGCTTGCCGGATGCCACCGCAAACTGGCAGAGCATATCGCTGCCCTTCAGAAATTCCGATCTGGCGACCCGGCTATCGGAGCAGGCTCTGGATCATGGGGCTATCTGGGTACGCATGACCACTCACAGACCAGCCGATACTGCACAGGTCAGCCTGCTTTTCCTGCGCTACAACCTCTCCATGCAGGCGTTTTTCAATGGCACTGAGGTTGCCTCCAATGGCACCCGTGCCGGCCGGCTGACAACCGCCTGGAACCGGCCTTTGATCGCCACCATACCTGAGAGCCTCTGGGTTGAGGGAGCAAATGAAATACTTGTGCGTCTGGCCATTACCCCGTGGGGTGGCACTCTGGCACCGGTCCTGGCAGGTGAGACCAACCTGCTGCAGCGGATTCAGGAGGCACGGTATTTTCAACAGGTGGAACTCAATACCATACTGCTGGCGTTTGCACTGACAATCGGCATCTTTACGCTGGGGCTGTGGAGCATGCGGCGCCATGACACCGTCTATTTGTGGTTCAGCGGCATCTGTCTGGCATGGGCAACCGGTATCGCCCATACCGTCATTTACTACAATCCATTGCCATACAGTGTGTGGCTGCCGGTAGTGCACACGGCCATTGATGCATGCATCTTCTTCATGTACGGATTTATTGGTCGACTGGCCGGTGCTCAAAGGCCGCTGCGCGAGAGGCTGTTCCTGGGCTGGACGATAGCAGGCTCGATTACGCACCAACTTATGCCACCGGAGTTATTCTGGTACAGCGCCTACCTGATTCATACGGTTGGCGTGCTCGTGCTTGGGGTGATGATTTTCCGCGTAACTGTGATCGCCGTCAGGCAGCGCAAAATCGAAGCGATTATCGTCTCAGCCGCCATTGTTGCCCAGATATTCCTGTTTGTTGTAAATGCCTTCCTTATGTTTTTTGACAACGCGGAAGCCTGGAACAGAACACTGTCCTTTGCGTATCTTGGAATTCCCGCCCTGCTGCTGGTATTCACTGGCGTATTATTGCGAAGATTCACCCAGGCGCTTGCAACCGCAGAATCCCTTAACCGGAACCTGGAACACAAGGTCGAAGTCAGTCGTCAGATCATCGCTCGCAACTTTGCCGAGCGCCGTCGCCTGGAAATGCAGCAGGCGGCCCAGCAGGAGCGCCAGAAGATCTACCGCGATTTACATGATGATGTTGGGTCCAGGTTGCTGTCCATAATACATGCCGACACTGACAAAAAACTGGGCGACATGGCCCGATCCGCACTCGAGAGTCTGCGCCAGGCCGTATCACGGGCCAACACACCCGACCAGACGCTTCACGATCTGTTACTGGACATCGCAGAGGAAACCAGGCTTCGACTGGAGGGCTCCGGCCATCAGGTCGTGTGGCAGCAGACCGGTGACATTCCAGAGACAGTCATACCTTCAGTCATCGCATACAATATCAATCGCATCATGAAAGAACTGGTGAGCAATATTATTCGCCATGCCGGCGCGGAACACGTAGCGGTAGAGGTCAATACAGAGGCTGACTCGCTGACCATTACTGTCAACGATGACGGGCGCGGGTTTTTACCGGGCACACAGAGCGGCAACGGACTCCGGAACATCCGCTCACGTGCCGCGGAAATCAATGCCGATGTGGACTGGCACAGCACACCGCATGGCACCCGCTGCCGCCTGAAAATACACAGGGTGACACCCGCTAATATTGATCTGCATCAATAACGCGTTTCCCCCGCCATTTATGATGAGCGCGCTGTTCGCAAGGCTCCTGACGCATCCAATAAGAACAACCCGCCAGCGCCGGACTCCGGCGCCACAAAGCCCGTCAACCGCAGCTCTGCCAATAATCAGTGATCCGTATTGATACACAGTCGACTGGCATTGTAGTACAGTTGTCACTGCACGACGTCATACTCGGACAGCATCAGCTCTGCCTATACGCACCTCATATTTATGGATGGTTTTGCAATGACCAGCAACCCGCAATATAACTATAAAGTAGTCCATCAGTTTGCCATCGCAACGGTCCTGTGGGGTATCGTCGGCATGGCAGTCGGTGTACTGATTGCCGCTCAACTGGCCTGGCCGGTACTGAATTTTGACACAGCATGGCTGAGTTATGGCCGGCTGCGCCCCCTGCATACCAACGGCGTCATTTTTGCGTTTGGTGGCAGTGCCCTGATGGCAACATCTCTGTTTATTGTGCAGCGCACCTGCCAGGCCCGGTTGCTCAGTGACGGTCTGGCGTCTTTTGTGTTCTGGGGCTGGCAATCGATTATCGTACTGGCCGTCATCACGCTACCCATGGGCATGACAACGTCAAAGGAATACGCTGAACTTGAATGGCCCATCTCCATTCTGATCGCGATTGTCTGGGTGGCCTACGCGATACTGTTTTTCGGCACAATCATGAAGCGCCAGCAAAAACATATCTATGTGGCCAACTGGTTTTTCTCGGCATTTATTCTGGCTGTGGCCATTCTGCACATTGTCAACAACCTGGCGGTTCCGGTCACACTGACCAAGTCCTATTCAATATACGCAGGGACGGTTGATGCCATGGTGCAATGGTGGTGGGGGCACAACGCCGTCGGTTTCTTTCTGACGGCAGGTTTTCTCGGCATCATGTACTATTTTGTACCCAAGCAGGCTGGCCGCCCCATCTACTCGTACCGGCTGTCAGTGGTGCACTTCTGGGCTCTGATTGCAATTTATGTCTGGGCCGGCCCGCACCACCTTCATTTCACAGCCCTGCCGGACTGGACCCAGAATCTGGGCATGGCCATGTCCATGATTCTGCTGGCGCCCTCATGGGGTGGCATGATCAATGGCATGATGACCCTGTCAGGCGCCTGGGACAAACTGCGTACGGATCCCATACTGAAGTTCCTTGTCGTATCGCTGTCTTTTTATGGCATGTCCACGTTCGAAGGCCCCATGCTGTCCATCAAGTCGGTCAATGCCCTGTCCCACATGACGGACTGGACCGTTGGCCACGTTCATGCCGGCGCATTGGGCTGGGTGGCCATGATTTCTGTCGGCGCGCTGTACCACATGATACCGCTCATGTACGGACGCAAGGCCGGCGACATGTACAGCGTCAAACTGATTGATCTGCACTTTTGGCTGGCAACCATCGGCACCGTGCTTTACATCGTGTCAATGTGGGTTAATGGCCTGATGCAGGGATTGATGTGGCGGGCGGTGAACAACGACGGCACGCTGACCTACAGCTTCATTGAGTCAGTCATTGCCAGTTACCCGGGTTACGTGGTGCGCTTCATCGGCGGCGCCATATTTCTGCTGGGCATGCTGATCATGGCCTGGAACGTCTGGAAGACCTGGCAACTGGCGCAGGCTGACCAGGAGACAGAACAGAATGTCCAGAAATCTGCGGAGGCACTGGCATGAACGATCTTATCGAGAAAAACCTGGGTCTGCTTATCGCCTTCTGCATACTGGCCGTGAGTTTTGGCGGCGCCGTTGAAATCATCCCGCTGATGTCACAGCGACTTGTTCAGGAACCCATGGAAGGGCTGACCCCGTTCTCACCGCTGGAACTGGAAGGCCGTGACATCTACATCCGCGAGGGTTGCAATACCTGCCACTCACAAAAAGTGCGCCCGTTGCGCGCCGAGGTGGAACGCTACGGACACTATTCCGTTGCCGGCGAACTGGTCTATAACCACCCGCACCTCTGGGGCTCAAAACGTACCGGCCCCGATCTGGCCCGGGTCGGCAAACTGTATAGCGATGACTGGCACTACGCACATCTGCTGGATCCACGCTCAGTGGTGCCAGGATCCAATATGCCCGCCTATCCATGGCTCTTTTCAACGGAATTGAATCTGGATGTAACACCCCGAAAACTTCGCGCACTGCAGAGAATTGGCGTGCCCTATACCGATGAAGACATTGCATCAGCTACCGATGGGCTGGAGGGTGTGACAGAGGCTCAGGCCCTGGTTGCATACCTGCAGCAACTGGGCACCCTGATTCCGGAGCGCCGCTGATGGATATCAATGACTTGCGAACCATTGCGACAGTGCTGGTCGCAGTAGTGTTTGCCGGTGTTGTCTGGTGGGCCTTTGCTCCGGGTCATAAAAAATATTTTGATGACGCAGCCCGACTACCTTTTAAAGACGAAAACACCCGTGATACTGCAGACAGTACCAATACCGGCAGTGCCGCCAAAAACGACTCAGAGAAATCGTCAAAGGGAGATCCATCACCATGAGTACCGCCTTTAGCATTTTTGTCATTGTAGGCACGCTGGGCTCTCTGGTCGTATTTACATTGCTGCTCGTGATGAACCGGAAAGTTAAAAACCCGGGTCAAACCACGGGGCATGTGTATGACGGTATTGAAGAATACGACAATCCGATGCCAGCCTGGTGGTTCTGGGGGTTTTTACTGAGCATCGTGTTTGCCCTGGGCTACCTGATTTACTATCCGGGTCTGGGCAACTTCCCCGGCCTCAGCGGTTGGACATCCGTCGACAGACTGCGCGAGCAACAGCAGGCGGCGGATGAGCAATACGGACCGGTTTTCGCCCAATACCGGGACGTACCTGCCGAAGAACTCGCTGGCAATACCGCAGCCATGCGCATGGGACAGCGCCTGTTTGCCAACAACTGTGCACAATGCCACGGCACAGCCGGCACAGGCAGCATGGGTTTCCCCAACCTCACGGACGACAGTTGGCAGTGGGGCGGCAGTGTTGAACAGATCCGTGCCACACTCACCAACGGCCGCCAGGCTGCAATGCCTTCATGGTCAGGTGTACTGGATGAATATGGAATACGCGATGTCACTGAATATCTGCTACAGATTTCCGGCCGGGACGCCAACACTGAACAGGCGACTGCAGGCGCAGAGCAATTTACGCGACTGTGTGCAGCCTGCCATGGTGGCGACGCCACAGGGCAGGCCCTGCTCGGTGCGCCGGACCTGACCGACACCGTGTGGTTGTATGGTGGAAGTCGCGAACAGATTGCTGACGTTCTTCGCAACGGTCGCAATGGTAATATGCCGGCGTTTGAGCAGCGACTGGGCGATGACCGAATACATATACTGAGCGCTTATGTCAGAAGCCTGGCGCAGTAGCGCCGGTATCTGACCGGGACGGACCACTGATGCAGAAAATACCGACCCACGAAGTGATGTCAGACGATCTGGACTCACGCGTTTTTAACCTTTACGAAAAGCGCGAAAAAATCTACACGCGCGGTGTCGAGGGGTTTTTCCAGCGCATCCGTCTGCTTACCGGGTGGCCTTTGTTATTGGGTTATTTCCTGCTCCCCTGGATAAATATCAACGGCCAGCAAGCTGTCCTGTTTGATCTGCCTGCCCGTCAGTTTCACATACTCTGGATGACATTCTGGCCACAGGATTTTGCATTGCTGGGCTGGTTGCTGGCAATTGCAGCCTTCGGTCTGTTCTTTGTAACGACACTATGGGGGCGTGTCTGGTGTGGGTACACCTGCCCGCAGACGGTGTGGACGGCCATCTTCATGTGGGCAGAGCAGCTCGCCGAAGGTGAGCGCAACCAGCGCATCAAACTGGACAAAATTCCCTCCATCATTACCCCGAAAGGATGGAATCGGGCAGGTCTGCTGAAAACCTGGAAGCGCCTGTTCAAGCACGGAATGTGGCTCGGGTTCGCCGCACTCACAGGAATCACGTTTATCGGATACTTCTACGGTATGCGTGATCTGGTGCTCGATATAGCAGCCTGGCAGCTGCCGCTGGTCGCTGCGGCATGGGTAGTGTTTTTTACCCTGGCAACCTACATCAACGCCGGCTGGTTGCGCGAACAGGTGTGCATTTACATGTGCCCGTACGCCCGCTTTCAGTCTGTGATGTTTGATCGCGACACACTGGTAATCTCCTACGACCCGGCTCGCGGTGAACAACGTGGTGCACGCCGGCGAAACGCCGACCACAAAGCGCTTGGGCTGGGTGACTGCATTGACTGTACGATGTGTGTTCAAGTCTGTCCGACAGGAATCGATATTCGTGACGGATTGCAATATCAGTGCATTGGTTGTGCTGCCTGCATCGATGCGTGTGACGACATTATGCAAAAAATGCAGTACCCGACCGGCCTGATTTCATACACCACGCTAAACAAACTGGACGGCGGCACCTGGACCTGGAAACGACCAAAACTGATCGGCTATGGTGTTGCACTGCTGGCCATGACTCTGCTGTTTAGTGTGACAATAGTGCTCCGGGTGCCTCTGAATACTGAGGTGATCCGCGATCGTGGTGTGCTGTTTCAGGAGCTGGCCGATGGCCGCATTGAAAATGTCTTTACCCTGCGCATCATCAACATGGACAAACAGCCGCATGACTTTCAGATCAGCGTCAGCGGTCTGGACAACATTGTGGTAGCACCCGTCAATCAGGTTTCAGTAGCCGCCGGTGAGATCCGCGATCTGTTGCTGCGGGTGCAGGTACCTGCAGCATCACTGCAGAGCGCCAACCAGCCTATTGAATTCACGGCAGTGTCCGCTGATCAGCGTCTGCAGTCGACCAGTGAAAGCCGGTTCCTGGGACCCCATCCGGGACTTGTGACGGGAGACGGGTCATGACCAGAACGCCCGCTCCGGCAGACAATCAGACACCCTGGTACCGGCACAGATGGCCATGGATTCTTATATCAGTTCCGGCTGTCTCTGTGGTGCTTGGCATCATACTGATTACCACAGCATTGAACAATCCGGCCATTCTGGTAGTAGACAATTACTACTCTGAAGGCCGCGCCATCAATCAGTCGCTGGAACTGGATCATCGGGCTCAGACGCTGGGACTGAAAGCCGACATCACCCTGACGAATGCCAGCGGTACAGGCACCGGCAATGGAACGCCTCTTGCGCACATCAATAACGCCGACGAAGCGGCGCTCAGGCTGTTTGTGTATCACGCCACCGACGAGGAGCGTGACCGGATGTTTCTGCTGCTGCCGGATGCCGGGCTGACATCCTTCAGTCCGGAGTCGGAAACCGCTGCCCGTGAACTGCAGAGTATAATGACCAGCCAAAACACCTGGTACTTTGAACTGCGTGGCGAAACCGATGACTGGCGTCTGCGCCAGCGTGTCTCAACCCCCGCCACGGAGGTCAGCTTCTGATGAGCGCGGTCATGCATGAGCACACCCTGTGTTATCACTGTCATTCGCCAGTCCCGGCAGGCAGTGACCTGTCCGTATCGGTGCAGGGGCAGGAGCAACCACTGTGTTGCCATGCCTGCCTGGCCGCCCTGCTCTTCATCCGCGACCTCAACCTGGAAAGCTATTATCAGTACCGAGAGCAATGCGAGGTGACCGGCGAAACCGGCCCGCACCACAGCACGCCAGCACCTGATGAACTCTCTCAGGCGCTACGCACACTGCCTGATGGTCAATTCGAGCTTGCGCTGCTGATCCCCGATTTGCGTTGTGTCGCATGCATCTGGCTTATTGAACAGGTACTTGACCGCCTTGATGGCATCTGCGCAGTCAATACAAACTATGCGACCAGACGCCTCAAGATAGTTTTCACTGCACAGACTGACACCAGCACCATCGTCAATCGCATTCATTCCCTCGGTTACACAGTCAAGGCTGATGTACCTGACGCTGCCCGCAGTGCATTTGTTACTGAACGAAAACAGATGCTGGTCAGACTGGGAATTGCCGGTATAGGCATGATGCAGGTGATGATGTTTGCACTGGCAGCTTACCTGGCTGGCGGTGAAATGGAAGCGACCTACGAAAGCCTGATGCGCTGGTCAAGTCTTGCACTGACCACGCCGATTGTCCTTTACAGCGCCTGGCCCTTCCACCGTGCAGCCTGGTTTGCACTGATCAATCGCTCGCTGGTCATGGATGTACCGGTTTCCATAGCAATACTTGCAGCCTGGATATTGAGTACGTACAACACAATAACACAGGGCGCCGAGGTCTATTTTGACACCGCCTGCATGTTCACTTTTTTCCTGCTGATCGGACGTTACGCCGAATTACTGTCCCGCTTTCATTTCCAGCAAAGTCAGGATCTGCTGGAACACTTGCTGCCACGCCATGTACGACTGGCTGATGGTAGCGAAAAAGCCCTGGACGCGTTGACGCCAGGAGATCAGGTCCGGGTATTGCCCGGCGACACGATCCCTGCCGATGGCGTTGTGGTTGAAGGGATCAGTGGCGTCAGTGAAGCGGCTTTTACGGGTGAACCTCTGCCTCAGCACAAAGAGCCAGGTGCCAGGGTACTTGCTGGCGCGCTGAATCATGACGGTGAACTGCTGGTTCAGGTCAGAACAGATCCCGGTAACTTTGTGATTCAACAGATTGCCCGGCTTTACGATCAGGCCAGCCGTTATCGGCCCCGCTGGGCCCAGCTGGCAGACAGGACTGCCCGTGTTTTTGTTGCTGTTGTGCTCTTTATTGCAGCCGGCGCCGGTCTGTTCTGGTACCAGGCCGGCAGTGCGGACTATCTGGTTATCGCCCTGACAGTACTGGTTGTTGCCTGCCCCTGTGCATTGTCACTGGCCACACCCGTTGCCTATAGCGTCGCCACTACCACTCTAAGACGTAATGGTGTAGTGGTAAAAAATGGCACATTTCTGGAGCGGGCAGCAGCTACCCAGGCGGTAGTGTTTGACAAGACCGGCACACTGACTGAAGCCAGCCTGCAAATAAAAGACATCGTTGTGCTGGCTGACATGCCCCGGCAGGCGTGCCTGGAACTCGCGTCCGCTCTCGAACAGATCAGCCAGCATCCAATTGCCCTGGCATTCACTACGCCGCATCAACATGTGATAACTGATGCAAGTATCATTGCCGGCAGTGGTGTGCAGGGTTTCATTGCAGAACGGAGATACCGTCTCGGCAATCCGGCTTTTGCAGTCGGGCGTGAACCGGGCGGACGTCATGATAGCGCGCCGATATACTCGGCCCCTTCGGGTGACGGCTTGTGGATCCTGCTGAGCTGCGATTTCAGGCCTCTCGCGTGGTTCAGGCTTGAGGACAAACCCCGCGAAGATGCAGCTGCCGTGGTAACCAGATTGCATGCGCAGCATCTGCATACAGCAGTTTTTACCGGCGACACATCGCTCAGCCAACAACAGATAGGCGATCTGTTTGGGGTCCGCCAGATAGAAACCGGCATGACACCGGACAGCAAGGTGCAGTCGATGCGCAGTCTTCAGCAACGCTACCGCGTCATGATGGTTGGCGATGGCATCAATGACACGGCAGCCATGGCTGCCGCTGACACATCGGTATGTGTATCGCCACGTGATATCTTTGTCCAGAACAGCGCGGATGCTACATTAATCAACAGCTCGCTGAGCCTGTTGCCCAGAACACTGGTATTTGCCCGCAAGAGCCGGCGCATCATCCGCCAGAATATCATCTGGTCCGTCGGATACAATATGACAGTAATACCGTTTGCACTGATGGGGTGGGTGCCGCCCTGGCTGGCTGCTCTGGGAATGAGTCTGTCATCAATACTGGTGGTCAGCAATGCCGCTCGCCTCAAGCGAATGGAGGACTGACACCGTGGAAGTTCTGTTCGTTCTGATACCGTTGAGCCTCGGGCTTGTGACATTTGCACTGTGGAGTTTTATCTGGTCAGTCAAGAATGAACAGTTTGAAGACCTGGACCGCCAGGGCTGGTCCATCCTGTTTGATGACGACAGGAACGGAAAAGCAAAAGAGAAAGAGAAAGAAGAGAAAGAAGAGAACGAAGAGAAACCGCCAGAAGAAAAGTACTGATGGAATTTCTTGCCGCGTTTTTATTGGGACTGAGTAGCGCTCCACACTGTATGGCAATGTGTGGCGGTATAGCGTCCGCACTGATGCTGGGCGCCCGGCAGCGACCTAATGACATTGTCGCCAGTGATGCATCAGGTAGCAGCGCCATGCAGGATGCCATCCTGTTTGGCGGCGGCAAAATGCTCGGGTACATGAGTCTCGGCCTGATTGCCGGACTGGGCGGTTTGTTGCTCGGCGGCATTCATCAGTCGGTATTCGGCATGTTGCGTGCGGTAGCCGGCCTGTTGATGATTCTGCTGGGGCTATATACCGCCGGCTGGTGGATGGGTCTTGGCAAACTGGAACAGGCTGCTTTTCGCC
Source organism: uncultured Pseudohongiella sp. (assembly GCA_963974875.1). Classification (GTDB taxonomy): domain Bacteria; phylum Pseudomonadota; class Gammaproteobacteria; order Pseudomonadales; family Pseudohongiellaceae; genus Pseudohongiella. Next base: position 113,226 of record CAXBER010000002.1, read on the forward strand.
TGTGGCAACCAGCCCTGTCACGGGCACGGCAGATAAATCTGGGACGCAACAGTAACAAGTTGATGGCAGGCATGTTGTGGGGTTTGCTGCCCTGCGGAATCGTCTACACCGTTCTGGCCATGGCACTGGTGTCCGCCAACATGCTGACCGGGATGCTTATCATGCTCAGTTTCGGGCTTGGTACGTTGCCATTTGTGCTGGCCGCCGCTGGCCTGATACAGCTGAGCGCACCCTGGCTGCAGCAAAAATGGTTCCGGTCAGTGGTCGGCCTGATACTGATCGGTTTTGGAGTCAGTAGCCTGATGATGGCACTGCGATAGGCAATTTATAATAAACACAGATCGAATTATTCGATAAAAAGGAGATAAAGCCATGAATCATCTGCTTGGCATGTTGATCAACCCCCACGCCGAGTGGGCTCGCATACGCGACCGCAATGACTCTATTGCAGGTCACTATCTGCGTTTTCTGATCTGGATCGCGATTTTGCCGCCAGTGGCGTGGTGGTATGGCGCCAGCCAGATAGGCTGGGAATTGTCAGGCCGCGAGATCCGTCTGACGGCAGACTCGGCCGCCCAGATCATGGGTCTGTTTTACATCACCATGCTGGTCAGCGTCGCGTTTCTCGGTTTCATGATCCACTGGATGGCCAAGACCTATGATGCACGCAACGACGATATCGCACACGGCATAGGCATTGCCGCCTATATGTGTACGCCAATGTTCATTGTCGGACTGACCGGATTTTTCCCCAATCTCTGGCTGGACATGCTACTGGCAACGGCGGCCTCTGCCTACACCATCTACCTTCTCTACATCGGCATTCCCATCGTGTACGATATGCCCAAAGAGAGGGGCTTCCTGTTTGCCAGCGCAACTGTCGCTGTTGGCCTGGTACTGATGGTGACATTGATGGGAGCAACCGTCATGTTATGGGAAATGGGCGCATCTCCCGTTTTTACTGACTGACAGAATTGCTGAAGGTTATTGCTGATGATGAAACTTTACGAAACACGGATTGCCCCCAACCCGCGACGGGTGCGCATGTTCCTGGCCGAAAAAGGCTTGCTGGAGCAGATTGAACTGATTGAAATGGATCTGCAAAAAGGTGAGAACCTGACGCCGGAACATGTCGCGCGCAATCCCATGAAAAAGGTCCCGGTACTGGAGCTTGAGGACGGCACCTGTATTGCAGAGACGGTCGCAATTTGCCGCTATATTGAGGAAGCCTTTCCGGATCTCCCCCCATTGTTAGGAAGAACCGCGCTGGAAAAAGCCCACATCGAACAATGGCTTCGCTGGATCGACTTCTATTTCATGATGCCGACAGGCATGGCGTTTCAACATACCTCGGGTTACTTCAGTGACCGAATGAAACCCTTTCCGGAATGGGGAGAGGAATGCAAGCTGCAGGCTGGCCGGTTCTTCAACTTCCTTGATCGGCACCTGGCCAACAATACCTACATCTGCGGCAGCGAGTTCAGCGCGGCGGACATCAATGCCGTCTGCACGCTGGACTTTAATAAAGCAGTCCAGCAACGCATCAGACCAGAGCAGGTAAATCTCAGGGCCTGGCACGAACGCATGTATCAGCGTCCCTCCATCAGCGCCTGAAACTGTCTCCAACCAGTCGTCGCGCAAGAACCAGACTGCGATACCAGCGGCGCCGTGCTGATGGCACTGCTGCGGGCCGCACGGTCAGCAGACTTTGAGTCTGCGACTCTGACGATTGGTGCTGAGCCAGGATATCCAGCACTGACTGGCGCGCGCCATAGGTTTCGTTCAGAAACCGGCACGCTTCTTCAGTCAGGCTGACCCGGTAGTGACGTACCAACGCCACCGCCAGATGCTCCGATGCCTGGCTCATGTCCTCCTGAACGTCTTTTGCCATGGCCTCACCAACCAGTTTTTTATCCCGGGCACTCATGCCTGGCTCCAGGTCACCCAGATAACTGGCCTGTGTCGCACCGATACCGCGCTGGATCTCCGGATAGGAAAGATGAATATGCGGCTCAAGCGCCAGGGCGACTTCAATGGCCAATTGTCTGGCTGAATCGAATGTCAGTGGATTGTCGCGCTCCTCCCGACGCTCAAACAATCCCTTGGTCTCATGCGACTCCAGATTGTGCTCGCGCATATACCGAACCAGATACAGACAGACTTCCTTGAGCTCTTCGTCTTCCAGGGAGATTACTTTTTCGCGTATGTGTACGCCGCGGCCACGAGGTCCGACACGCAATTCCTCGGTATCAAGCTGTGCATCATCCATCATGCCGTTCCAGTGCTCCGCAGCCAGCAGGAAATCAGCATGCAACTCACCGATGTGTTTGAATGCATCATGTGCTGCCCGGTAAAGGCGCAATGAGTCGGTCATTATTTCAGCATTGCGCCTCAGCTCCTGACGCACCTCATCTTTGTTGACGGCCCACAATTCCACCTGCGCCCGCATCCGGTCTGCCAATGCATCCAGCGCACCTGTCACCCGCTCAATCAGCAGATTGGCACCCACTCCCTCGGGTACGTCCTCATAGTTCATGACACCGACTTCCACCAGCCACGAGGCCAGACTGCGAATGCGGTTACTGCCTGCTGCCTGCGCAATCCGGTATCGACTGCGCTTGCGCTCCATACGGTCCAGAGCAGCGGCCAGCCGCCAGCGCCCCCGATAGTCAAAAATCAGCATGGGGATTTCACGGCCATTGATAAGCTCAAAGGCCAGCACCAGCATGGACTCCACATCCTGCATGGTAATCAGCAGCAGGTTATCCTGTTCGATTGCAGCCAGCACGCGGGCAATAAAATGCTCTGACCGTGGTATGCCATGTCGCAGGTGTGCGATATCGCCCTGATATCGAAGACGCAGAATATCTGCCGCCTGTGGAGATACCACTGACAATTCCGCAATTGCCTGTTCAAATCGGTCTCCGTACGTAGTCTGAATATCGCGCACGCGGGAAAACAGGCCGGCACGACGAAAGCTGTCAATATTCGCCAGCAGCCCGGCCAGTTCGGCATCTGCAGTCAGTTGTTCGCAGGCCATCGCCACACCGACCGGAGACAGATCGACGCGCAGCAGTAATTGCATGGCCGCCTCCCTGTCCCGGGCTTCTCCCTCATAGCTGCCGATGACAAGATCATGCACCGAAAGGATCAGGTCGCCCAGTTTATCAACAACTTCAATGATATGTTGTTGCGCACGCTCTGACCGGTATCCCCAGGTGCTGTCGTAAACGATTTTTGCAACCAGTGCAATCAGGCCGCTGAGTACCGTAAAACTGACAAAGTAGACCAGTTGCTGATTGGACGGCGCCTGACCGAAGCCGATGTAATATCCACCATACAGCCCCAGCGCCGTAACCGGTCCGGCCGTCCACGCCAGCCCCAGAAGACTGCGGGAGAATCGCACCCGTCGAACACTGCGGGTGAACTGATCCAGACGCTCGGTATCCTCCCGATTCAGCGATATACCAAGCTTTTGCTGTTTTCTTCGCTGTGACCAGCGGAGAAACTTTGTCAGGTATTGATCAAGCACGCCGTTTGCCTTATGCGTAACGAATTTCTGTCCGGCAGTATACATGAGTACCTCTTCTGTATTCATGATATTGAACCGGGCGACTCTCGTGCTATGCTTTGCACTCACAGGAGAAACTGCAATATGAGTCAGACACCAACACCCTCAGCCGCATCACGAATCAGAAAGGTGCTGGTCACCATCGCCTGCCTGATTGCCGTTGGAGCCGTCCTGTGGCAACTGTTGCCCAAAGGCTCTTTCTCAAGTGACCTGACGCAGGTTGGTCAGGGCAAGCCAGCGCTGGTCATGTTACGTGAAATTCACGTAATGGGAGGCGAGCAGGTACTTGAACACATGCTGGCCATTCATACAGAGTTTGCTGACGACGTGGTTTTCCTGGTGGTGCACACCGGACATCCCGACGGACAGACGTTCGCGCAGGTACACAATATCGGTGACGGATCCCTGGTGCTCTTCGATGCCGCAGGCACCGTTGTGCAGCGCATGGGTCGGCCATCCGGCACTGCCGAGCTGAGACAGTTCATCCGGGCGAATCTGGACACCTGATGGGCACCGAAATCGAACGCAGGTTCCTGGTTGAAAATGGCACCTGGCGGGAGCAGACAACCTGCTCAACAGTGTTGCTGCAGGGCTACCTCAGTGTGGGTCCTGCTACCGTACGGGTGAGGATGGCCGATAACGAGGCATGGCTGACAATCAAAGGCCCGACCCGCGGCCTGAGCCGGGCAGAGTTTGAATATCCGATTCCCGCCGCAGACGCTCACCAGATGCTCTATTCGCTTTGCAGTGGCAATCTGATAGAGAAAACCCGCCATCTGGTACCTCACCACGGAGATATCTGGGAGGTGGACGAATTCCACGGACTGAATCAGGGACTGGTACTTGCCGAACTTGAAATGGACAACGAAGCACATGTTTTTGTCAGACCCGCATGGCTCGGGAATGAAGTTACAACCGATCCCCGATATACAAACTCCAGTCTGGCACTGAATCCCCGGCCCGGTTCATCAGATGCTGTGGAGTCCGGCAAAATGCAGTAAAGTGACGTTTTGCTGGCCAGGCAACGGGCTGGTAGTCCTGTCCTTTAGCCAGGAAGTAAGGCACCTATGAATGTATGGCTCGACAACCACCTGTATCTGATCTATCAGGTATACGGCGCAGCATTCCTGATGATGGGCGCAGTCGCACTGGTTGTGCCGCGTCATACCCGCTCTTCATTAATGCAGCACCTTTGGCTATTGGGTATTTTCGGGCTTATGCACGGCCTGTTGGAGTTTGTAGTTGCCGAGCGCATGTTTGGTGATTCCGTTAATTTGACCCTCACCAGCCAGTTTCTGACGATTTCTTCATTTTTTGCCCTGTTCGAGTTCGGGCGCCGGAGTCTGAATCTGGCGCTGGTTCCTGCCTACGCACTGGCTACTACCCTTGCTGTTGCTATCGGCTTGTGGGGAAGAGAGTGGAGTGTACTTGCCACGCCAGGCGCCCGTTATGCATTTGGTTTTAGCGGAGCTGCCATGGTGGCCATTGCGTTTCTGCGGGACCGGAGCAACCTGCACGCTGCGTGGCACAGAACACTGGGATTCAGTTTTGCTGTCTATGCGGTATTGACCCTGTTTGTTGATACCACTTCGATTCCTGCGCATATGTGGTTGCCTTCGCATGCCTGGTTCAACGAATCGTTTGGTATACCTGTCCAGCTTGGCAGAGCGGTTTGTGCACTGGCAGCGCTGTGTGCACTGGGTATTCTCAGCTCACGTGCCAACACCTCCACTGCGCTGGACCTGGAAAACATCCTGCAAGGCATAGACGGGTTTGTGTATCGTTGCCGCAATGACAAATCCTGGAGCCTGGTGTACATGGCAGGCAACGTCCATGAAATCAGCGGCCACCATATCGAAGACTTCACCGATCCCGACCGCCTGACGCTGGCCGGCTGGATTCATGAAAACGATCGCGACCGGGTCTGGGAGGAAGTTCAGCAGGCTCTGGCACAACAACAGGAATTCCTGCTTACCTACCGCATTGTCACCAAATCCGGTGAACTTCGCTGGGTGTCCGAGCGTGGTGCAGGTGTCTACGATAACAGGGGCGAGCTGCTTTTTTTGCAAGGCCATGTCAGCAATGCCAACGAACTGGTGAGTACGCTGGAGCGACTGGAGAGATCAGAGAAGCTGGCCGGGCTTGCTCACTGGGAGTTGGCGGTCCAGAACGGCAAAGGATTATGGTCACGCCAGATGTACCGGTTCTTTAACATCAATCCCAATGACGGTGTTCCTGATCAGTCACGTTTTCTCGAACTGTTGCACCCTGAGGACCGCGAGTCGGTGAGTCGCGCAATGCAGGCCATGACGCAGGGCCAGGCACCCGAGATAGTTGTTTTCCGTAGCAACCCGGCCATGGGTCCGGTTAGGTATTTTCTGCCAGGTTGGCAGTGTTCACGCAGTGCGGACGGACAACCGGTGCGTTTTACCGGCACCGTGCTGGACATCACCAGTCAGCAACTGGCCATGCAGCAGCTGGAAGCGTCCAGACTGGCACAGAACGAGGCACTGGCACTGGCACAGCGCGAACAGGGACGCATGGCGGCGCTGCTCTCCGCCATGAGTATCGGTATTCTGTTTGAAGACCGGGAAGGACTGGTCGAGTATGTAAACCCTGCTTTCCGCCGCATGTGGGCGGTGGACGAGGATATTCAGCTGATAGGCGACTCCACGCGCAGAGTCCTTGAGCATTCCACTCACCGTTTCGCCCGGCCTGACCACGCGTCCAAACATGTACTGCATGTGCTGGACACACATGAAATCAGTGAACGCTTTGAGGTTGATCTCTATGACGGACGGATTCTGACCCAGCTCTCGTACCCCGTATCAGACCCTGACGGCAGAATCATCGGCAGGTTATGGATTTATGAAGACGTCACACACGAACGTCAGACTGCCCAGCAACTCGTCTACCTGGCCGAACATGATCCGCTCACCGGACTGAACAATCGCCACCGGTTTCAGGAACAGCTGGACTGGCTGATACTCAGTGCCCGCCGCAATCGTACGCGCTTTGCGGTACTGTATTTTGATCTGGATGACTTCAAATATATCAATGACACGTTTGGACACAGGGCAGGTGACACCGTACTTGTCAGAACCGCAGGCGAGGTTGCAAGTCTGGTCCGGGCCGGTGAAATGTTTGCAAGGCTGGGCGGCGACGAGTTTGCCATTCTCACGGAGTTGCAGGGCAAAGACACACCCATTGCGCTGGCGGAGCGCATCTGTCATGCCATCGCATCCATACCATTCCGCTTTCGCGGCAGCAATCTCAGACTCACTACGAGCATTGGCATCACCATTTTCCCGGAACATGGTGACAACACCGAGGATCTGATTGCACATGCGGACAGTGCCATGTATCAGGCTAAAAATGCGGGCAAGAACAACTGGGCAATCTATGATGCTGCACGCAACCTGCCGGAACACATGATAGCCCGCATGAACTGGGTGACCCGTATCGCCCACGGTCTGGAGAACGATCTGCTGGAATTGCATTTCCAGGGTATCCACAGAACATCCGACCGGACATTGAGCCACCTGGAAGTGCTGGTGCGCATGAAGGATCCTGATCGTCCGAACGACCTGATCATGCCGGGCCAGTTTATTCCCATTGCCGAGAAAAGTGGTCAGATACTCGAAATTGACCGTTGGGTGCTAAAGCACAGTATTGCGGCGCTGGCCAGTCACACATCGCTGAATGCACTGGCCGTCAATATATCCGGCCGCAGTTTTGACGAACCCGGACTACCCAACTATATCCATGACCTGTTGCAGGAATATCAGGTCGCTCCGGAACGCCTGATCATCGAATTGACAGAAACTGCTGCAGTTTCCGAGATGCAGGATGCCCAGCGCTTTATCGAAACACTGCAGAAAACCGGCTGCGTGGTGTGTCTGGATGATTTTGGTACCGGCTTTTCCACCTTTGCCTATTTGAAATACCTGGGGGTTCAGGTTCTGAAAATTGATGGCATGTTCATTCGCGACCTGCCGAACAACAAGGACAACCAGGCCTTTGTCAAAGCCATGATAGATGTTGGCAGAGGGCTGAACAAAATAACTGTGGCTGAATTTGTTGAGGACGAGGCAACTTTTGACATGTTAAAAACACTGGGTGTTGATCTTGCCCAGGGATATTACCTCGATCGCCCGCGTGCCGATCATCCTGCACTGTCTCAAGACCAGGGAGCGCCGGAATAAAGCCGCGTGCGCTTTAGCCATGACTTGCGGACAAGTTGCAAAACCTTGCTGACAGGGGTAGCTTTGACACTGGACTAATGCATGATACAGCCGTACATATCACCGTACACATCAGAGGTGTCAAACATGAATAACAAATCGCCTGCCGCCCCCCTCCTGGCCGTCTTTGCAGTCACCAGCGTGGCACTAGGCTGCTCCCCTCAGGATGCAGACAACACCGGAAATACAGACATGGATCCCGGTATGATTTCCGTTGCTGACCCGGCAACTGATCTGCAACTGCATTTGCTTGAAGCTGAACCGGGCAGTGTCATTGTGCTGCCGGCTGGAACATTCAGTTTTGAACGCAGCCTGACCCTGAATATCGATGGTGTAACCCTGCGTGGTGCAGGCATGGATCAGACCATACTGACATTCAAGGATCAGGTGGCCGGTGCAGAAGGCCTGCTGGTCAACGCTGACAATTTCACCATTGAAGATCTGGCAATTGAGGATACCCTCGGCGATGCCCTGAAAATTGCCAGGGGAGAACATGTCATCATCCGCCGGGTCAGAACAGAATGGACCAATGGCCCTGACACGGGTAATGGCGCCTATGGTATCTATCCGGTGCAAACCAGGCACACACTGATTGAGGATTCTGTTGCCATCGCCGCATCGGACGCAGGTATTTATGTCGGGCAATCCGAAAACGTAATCGTTCGGGGCAATCGTGCTGAATTTAATGTGGCCGGTATAGAAGTCGAAAATACCATTGGCGCGGATGTATACAACAATGTGGCCATCAACAACACCGGCGGCATTCTGGTTTTCAATATGCCAAACCTGCCGGTGGAAGGGCACACAACGCGTGTCTACGACAACATCATACATTCGAACAACACGGCAAATTTTGCTCCTCCCGGCACAGCTGTCGCCAGTGTGCCGGCAGGCTCAGGTGTGCTTATCAACTCCAATGACAAGGTGGAAATATTCAACAACGATTTTAGCGACAATCAGACTGCCAATATTCTGATCTCCAGCTACTTCAGCGCGGGGTACAACGACCGTCAGATGGCAGAATCCTTTGATCCCTATCCGGAGACCATTTTTATCTACGACAATCAGTTCGGCCCTGGCGGCGATGCGCCCGGCTTTCCCGAACTGGACATGTTGCGGCAAGCCCTGTTTGGCGCGGACGGGCGATTCCCGGATATCGTATGGGATGGTGTGACTCACCCGGACCGACAGACGCCTGAATTTGCGATCTGCGTAGACAACGGCGACGTTCAGCTTCTGAACATTGACGGTGCCAACGATAGTGCAAACCCGCGACTGGTAGAGAGCGAGCATCAGTGCCAGCACAGCAAGCTACCTCTGGTAGTGCTGCCTGCAAGCATGGATGTATGACAGGCGCCATTCCCATGCAGACAACTTCCATACGTCAGCGGAGCCTGTCCGCGCTGGTTTTGCTATTGCTGCTGACTGCCTGCAGTGACAGCACCGGTCCGGTGCTGTTTGCCAGAAACGATACGCCTGTGCAGCTCTCGCAGTGGCAACTGATGCAGGTAAACGGATCTTACCTGACGCTGAACAGCGAAGTTGTTGCTTATGATCTGGCAACACCACTGTTCAGTGACTACGCACTGAAGTTACGCACAGTCTGGCTTCCCGCCGGCAGCAGCGCTGGCTACACAGACACCGGTAGTCTGGACTTTCCGGTCGGCACCATCATTTCCAAGACCTTTTATTATCCCGTCGTTGAGGGTGACGACAGCCCTGCGGCAGTGCTGCGCACAGAGCAGAGCCTGGCCGGGTTTTCACAGGGGCAACTTGACCTTGACGCAGTCAGACTGATTGAAACCAGACTGCTGGTGCATCAGGCTGATGGCTGGCAGGCACTGCCCTACGTCTGGAATGAAACCCAGACAGACGCGACACTTGAAATTACCGGCGCGGTCAAGCGCCTGCAACTCCATCAGTCTGACACCGAATCGGGTGAACCTGAGAACTTTGCTTACGTCGTGCCTAACCGTAACGAATGTGCCAGTTGTCACGTGCTGGACCAGAACAAAGGTGATCTGTCGCCGATCGGCCCTTCTACACGCAATCTCAACCGGCTTTTTGCACACTATCCAACCGGCGCTGCCAATCAACTGGAAGTCTGGGAGGAACGTGGCTGGCTGAGGAACTTGCCACCACGCGGGCAGCGACCCATCGCGGCCCTGTGGGAACCAGGGAAAACCGATAACCTTGAAAATCGAGCGCGCACCTATCTGGATGTCAACTGTGGTCACTGTCACCAGCCGGGCGGCAGCGGCGATACATCCGGTCTGTTTCTGCATGCTGCCGAGACGTCTGCCCTGGCGTTGGGCGTGTGCAAACCGCCTGTAGCGGCAGGTCGCGGTTCCGGTGGGAATCCCTATTCCATTGTGCCGGGCCACCCTGAACAATCGATTCTCAGTTTTCGCATCAACAGTGACGAAGTCGGTGTACTGATGCCGGAGGTTGGCCGCAGTCTGACGCATGAACAGGGTGCTCAACTGATAAATGAATGGATACGGCAGCAAACGGGGGACTGCAGCTAACCATCATGGACACCGGTCACACAGATCAGATTGTGGTGCGCGCCGAGAAACTCAGCAAAGTGTACACCATGGGTGAAGTGTCGGTGCACGCGCTGCGGGACGTGGATCTTGACCTGCGGCGCGGTGAGTTGCTGGTATTGCTGGGGGCTTCCGGCAGCGGCAAATCCACCCTGCTCAACATTCTGGGCGGGCTTGATATTGCCAGCTCCGGCAAGCTGTTTTATGGCGACACTGAACTGAGCAACGCAACCGATCGGGCACTGACAACCTACCGGCGCGAACATGTCGGTTTTGTATTTCAGTTCTACAATCTGGTATCCAGCCTTACCGCACGCGAGAACGTAGCCCTGGTCACCGATATCGCCAGAAACCCTATGCGACCGGAGGATGCTCTCGCTCTGGTCGGGCTCAGCGATCGCATCAATCATTTTCCCTCACAACTTTCCGGTGGCGAACAACAGCGTGTGGCAATTGCCCGTGCCGTTGCCAAACGCCCTGACATTCTCCTGTGTGACGAGCCCACTGGCGCACTCGACGCCAAAACCGGCAAACTGGTGCTCTCGGTGCTGAATGAAGTCAATCGCGAAACCGGCACCACCACTGCCATCATTACCCACAATGCGGCTATCGGCGCACTGGGAGACACCGTTGTGCGCATGAGCAGCGGCGAAATTGTGGAACGTTACCAGAACTCCAGCCGAGCAGATGTGGAGAGTATTGAATGGTAAGCGCCATCAATCACAAACTGCTGCGCGAGTTATGGCAACTCAAGAGTCAGATGTTGTCGATAGCGCTGGTCGTTGCCACTGGCATCATGACAGTGGTAACGATGCGCGGCAGTTATGAATCACTGGTTATCACTCAGCAGAACTATTACCAGCAGACCCGTTTTGCCGATGTATGGGTATCGATGCGACGTGCGCCTGATACGATGCGGCAGCAGATTCAGAACCTGCCTGGAGTCGCGCTTGCTGACACCCGCATCAGTTTTATGGCCACGCTGGATCTGAGCGGGCTGGACGCGCCGGCAATCGGTCGATTCATTTCACTGCCTGAATATAATCAACCGCTGTTGAACGATATTGCCATTCGCCGGGGGCGTTACGTCGAACCCGATGCACCGGATGAAGTCATCATCAACGAAAAATTTGCCATCGCCAGAAATTTGCGACCCGGTGATTCGGTGCGTGCCATCATCAACGGTCGGGCACGCGACCTGAATATCGTCGGTACCGCGATCTCACCCGAACACGTTTATGCCATGCCACCCGGCGCACTCATGCCGGAAGATGAACGATACGGCATCCTCTGGATGAGTGAGCGCGTACTCGGTCCCGCCTATGACATGGACGGCGCCTTCAACGAAGCTTACGTCCGGCTGTCGCCGGATGCAGATCAACTGGCGGTCATTGACGGACTTAACACCCTGCTGCACCCTTACGGTGGATTTGGCGCCTATCCTCGCCGTGATCAGCCGTCCCACATGATATTGCAGGGGGAACTGGACCAGAACCGGGTGATGGGCACAGCCATCCCAGCCGTATTTCTGAGCGTTGCCGTGTTCCTGTTGCACCTGGTGCTAAGCCGTCTGATCAATACACAGCGTGGCGAAATAGCGGTACTCAAGGCCTTCGGTTACCGCGATACCGAGGTGGGTGCGCACTACCTGATGTTTGCACTCTCCGCGGTGATCTTCGGTATTGTGCTCGGCGCCGTGGGCGGCGCCCTGCTGGGAAAAGCCTATATAGGCATCTATCAACAGTATTTCGACCTGCCAGGACTTGAGTATCAGTTGAGCTGGCAACTGGTTGTGGTGGCGTCACTGATCAGCCTGGCCGGTGCCTGCACCGGTGCCCTGAGCGCGGTCATGAAAGCGGTGCGGCTGCCGCCCGCCGAGGCCATGCGGCCGGAACCGCCTGCGCGCTTTACCCCCGGCTTACTGGAAAAGATCGGTCTGGGCGCCCTGCTCCCTTCCTCCGGCAGGATGATTCTTCGCAATCTGGAACGCAAACCCTGGCAAAGCCTTTTGTCCTCTCTTGGCGTCGCTTTTTCAGTCGCCATACTGGTCATCGGCCTGTTTATGTATGATGGCATTCGTTTTCTGATGGAACTGCAGTTCCGCGAAATTCAACGCGAAGATGTTTCTGTGAATTTTCAGCAGCATCAGTCCGACCGTGTACTCGAAGAGCTATGGCGCCTGCCCGGCGTTACCCGGGTGGAACCGTTCCGGGCAACACCGGTGAGGCTGTCAAATGCGCATCTTCATCGCGACACTGCCATTCTGGGTATGCCCACCGATGGCGTCCTGCGGCGACTGGTCGGCAGCAATGCACAGGTACACCCGGTGCCGGCCAATGGACTGATACTCAGCCGTATCCTGGCTGAACGACTCAATGTTGCTGTTGGCGATGTCATCGAAGCACAAATGCTGGAAGGACAACGGCAACAGTCCGACGTTCTGGTCAGTGGCATTATTGATGATTTCATGGGCGTAACCGCCTATATGAATTTGAATGCGCTGGATGCACTGAGCGGTGAGCAGAACCTGATCAGTGGCGCATACCTGTCGGTCAATGAAGGTGACCGCGCCAGCCTGTATCAAACGCTGAAAAACATGCCAATGGTCGCAGGTGTTGCCGCACCGGCAGATACTCTGGCATCGTTTGACCAGGAAATGGCGCAGAATATATTTATTTCCGTTGGGTTTCTGGTGGGTTTTGCATCTGTGATTGCGGTCGGAGTAATCTACAATGGTGCCCGTATTGCCTTGTCGGAGCGTGGCCGGGAACTGGCCAGCCTGCGGGTGATGGGTTTTCAGCGGGGTGAAGTCGCGGTATTGTTGTTGGGCGAGCAGGCTTTGATTACCCTGCTGGCAATTCCTCTGGGGTGGATTCTGGGTTACGGCCTTGCATGGGGAGTTGTACAGGGCATGCAGACAGACATGTTCCGGCTGCCTTATGTGGTCAATCCTGACACATGGCTGTTCTCCGGCGCCATTACCATCGCGGCGGCCACTGCCAGTGGCATTGCGGTACGCCGGCGCATGGATCGTTTTGATCTGGTCAGTGTACTTAAGACACGGGAGTAATTCATGAGCAAATGGATCGCCGGCGCAGTCATCCTGATTGTGGTCCTGGCATGGACCATGTCGGGTTCAGAGGCTGTCCGCGTGCAGACAGCCCTTGTTGACCATCGCGAACTGGTTGTGACTGTGCAGGAGCAAGGTCGAACGCGGGCCAAATTGCCCTACATCGTCAACTCACCGGTTGCCGGGCACATGCTGCGAACAGACTTGGTGGAAGGCGATCGTGTCGAAAAAGACCAGGTACTGGCCGAGCTGGCGCTGGTATCAGAAGACTCGCGCACAGAGACCACGCATCGCGCCAATCTGGCGGCTGCCATAGCCAGACGACATGCGGCAGAAGCATCTCTTGCGGAAGCAGAATCTGCACTTGAGCGGGCCGAAAGCGAAGCGCAGCGACGCGAGCGACTGTTTCTGGATCGTATGATTGGCGAAGAAGAACGTGACGCCTACCGGCAAACCGTGCAGGCAGCTCAATCCCGCCTGCTCAGTGTACGTTCATCACTGAACGCAGCAATGGCGGACGAAACCAGTGCCCGCGCATTGTTGATGGGCAGCAGTGGTTCAGACTCTGAGAACCCGACCGTGCAGGTTTACGCGCCGGCGTCTGGCACAATCCAGCTGGTTCACGAGCGTGGCGACCGTGTGATAGCAGCCGGTACACCGCTATTTCAGATAAGCAATGAGGATGCGCTGGAGTTGATCATCGACCTGCTGACCCAGGATGCGGTGCGGGTCAATCCCGGTGACACCATTCTCATCACTGGCTGGGGTGGCGATGATGTCCTTATGGGCAAAGTGGATTATGTGGAACCTCAGGCATTTACCAAGTATTCGGCTCTGGGCGTTGAGGAGCAGCGCGTCAATGTTGTTGGCTCACTGCTGGAAAACAACCCGCAACTCGGTGCCGGTTATCGCATCGAGGCGGCCATAGCAGTCTGGCAGCAGGATGACGTGCTGACGGTGCCCACCAGCGCCCTGTTCCGGCGCGACAACAGTTGGCATGTATTCCTGGTCGAGAATGACACGGCCACACTCAGGCCCGTGCGTGTCGGGCAGCGCAGCCGGGACTATGCACAGGTACTGGAAGGTCTCCAGCGTGGCAGCGAGGTTATCGCCTTCCCGTCTGATCTGGTCCAGGAAGGCGTGGCAGTAGAACGGGTCCAGTAAAACCAGTTTATTCGATGGCGTCGGCCGCCATTTGTTCCAGTACGCGGGCACCACCCAGAATGCCGGGCATGGAATGATTACCCTCGTGACAGGCATACTCATACAGATCCGGTGCGGCAAACATCGGCATTTCTCCGGTCCAGGGAACCTCGTACAGATCAGGATCCTCTATCGTAAACTGATAACGCAACTCGCGCTCATTGACCTGATAAAAACGTTCGGTAATTTTTGCATTGGCCGAGGTGTAACCACTGCCCCGGGCAACCTGCTCCGGATGAAAGTTGATGGTTTCCACAACCAGGGTATTACCTTCGTAGTAGCCAATTGAGTCTCCATGCCAGCGCGGAATGCCATCAGGATCGTGCTGCCCGTCGATTTTCACAATGCGGGCATCGTGTGCCATCTCCGCCAGAATCATCACATGGGTCGGACTTTGCACAATCTGTACGGTATTGTTGTAAAGCGACGGCAAAAACGGAACGATGGAAGCAAAACTCAGAATGCATCGCTCCGCCAGCGAGCGACCTTCAGGGCCATCATTCTGATCCAGGTGATCGTAGGACATGGCGGCGCGCTGGGCGGCGCGAACGTCGCGGCCAGTTTCTTTCCACGGAATACGACCGTCCTCTGGCTCTATGATGAAGGATGTCCTCAGCTCGCCGTCAACGACTGCCAGCCAGTCACCCGGATTGATCCAGAAAGCGTTGTACCCTCCCACGTTATGAGGACCGGGTGCTTCCGCGCCACGTTCTTCCAGCGCATCGGTATACTGTTGGAGTGACGGCACCAGCTGCTCGGCAACCTCCTGACTGACCGTCAGCTTGCCTTCAAAGCGCGGATGTCGCTCCACTGCTGTCCGTGATGAGTAGTCCCAGATACCTTGCAGGTCGGGTACTCCCCAGGCTGTCATGGGGTAGGCGTTGTTATCATCAGCAGCAACGCCACCTGCAAACGCCAGGCTCACGGCACAGGCAATGGTTGCGGATAATGATACTGCGCTGCGGGGTAGTTCGAATATTTTCATAGCACCACTTCTTGTTTATTCTTATTTGAATTATTGAGTTAACTGCCTGTCTGAAAATTACAAGTATCATGCAGTCAGATCTGCGTCAAATGAATTCATTCACTTTTCTGCAACAAGTGACTAATGACCTAAGGAACCTCACCTCCGACCAGTTACTTTGTCTGGAAATAGTCTTCCGGCCTGAAGACATCAACCTCTATGGCCGCCATTGCGGCAGCATTGGCGTCTTTCAACTGATCCGCCTCTGCCTGACTGATCACCTTGCCTGCCAACGCCAGATCAGCCAGTTCATGGGCCAGTCCGCGCGGCAGGGTTCTGGTTTTTTGGGCCTGGGCAATTTTTGCTGCGATGGGCTGAATTTCCGTATGCAGGCGGAAGGCTTTCATCAGTCGGCCCATACCCGGGCCGTCTTCCAGGGCGGGCGCAATACCGCCGGTCACGCGATTGAACTGTTCATTCAGGGTCTGAATGCTGCCAGCGACTTTGGGGATCAGCTTGTCTGAGGGACCTCGCGAGAGCGGGTTGAGACGCAGGAACACTGCTGACGGCCCGCGCAACCACCAACCCACCACTGGCACATCAAAATTGGCATGGATGCCTTCGAAGGCTTCCTGAACCTGCGCCAGTGCAAATTCACAACTGTACTGGACCAATGGAAGATCCTCGGGCCTGTTGCCTTCCGCCTTGTAGCGGCGCAGCGCTGACAGCGCCAGCACCTGCCATGTCAGCGCATCGGCAAAGCGTCCGCCCAGACTGCCGCGCGCCTTGAGTTTCCCGCCTATCATATAAAGCGCCAGGTCTGCCAGTAAGGCGTAGCGTGAGGAGGCCCAGGCCAGTCGGCGATAGTAGGTGGCTACGGCACCCTGCTCCGGACTGCCGGCACTGAACCCACGGGTCAGGCCGCGCACCTTGCTGCGGACAAAATTGCTTGCCGTATGCCACAGCCAGCCCAGCAGTTTGTTGCGAAATGCTGTGGCATCATTGTCTTCCACAGCCTTTACCAGCGGCAGTGCGTACGGGTGGCAGCGGGTCGCGCCCTGTCCAAAGGTGATCAGTGTACGGGTCATGATGTTGGCACCCTCCACTGTTATGCTGACCGGCGCGCTGCTGTAACCACCACCCAGGATATTATTGGGCCCCTGCATGACGCCGGCACCAGAAAACACATCCATACCATCAATAATCGCTTTCTGCGTGTATTCGGTGCTGCTGGACTTTAACAGCGCTGAGATAACCGGCGGCTGCTCACCATTGTCGAGCGCTGAACATGAGTAGACCCGGGCGCCTTCAAACAGGTAGGCAAATGCCGCAATACGGGCTACCTTTTCCTGCACCCCTTCCATTTGGCCGATGGCAAAACCAAACTGGTGCCGGATCATCGAATACGCACCGGTCGCGGCGGCAATCAGTTTCATGCCGCCAATGGCGCCGGCGGGCAATGACACCGCACGCCCGCCCGCCAGTTGTTCCATCAGCATACGCCAGCCCTGTCCGGCGTAGTCAGGCCCGCCGATTATCTGTTCCGGCGATGCAATCACGTCTTCACCAATGATCGGTCCATTGTAAAAACTCAGCCCGATTGGCAAATGATGATCATCATTGGTCAGGCCCGGCGTGCCTTTGTGCAACATGATCACAGTGATTCCGGGATACTCGCCCTTACCCAGCAGGTTTTCAGGATCGTGCATCTGAAAAGCGAGCGATATCAGATTGGCGGCAGGCGCAAGCGTGATATAGCGTTTGCGGAAGTTCAGACGGATTTTTGTCTCCCCGGCCTCATCCCGGAAGACCACGCCTTCCGCCTTGATGGATGCCGCATCGGACCCGGCAGTGAGTTCAGTCAATCCGAAGCATGGCACATATTCACCACTGGCAAGTTTTGGCAAATACGCCTGCTTTTGTTCATCTGTTCCGTAGTGTTTCAGCAGCTCTGCTGCGCCCAGTGAGTTCGGGATGACAACAAACGTGCCCACGGTCGGATTGTAAGGGTTTACCTTGGCCATAACGGAGGAAATCGCCAGTGTCGAAAACTCCTTGCCGCCATACTGCTTGGGAATCAACAGCCCCATAAAACCCTGCTGCTTGATAAACTCCAGCACATCATCCGGTACCTTGCGAGTGGTGGCGACCTGATAGCTGTCCACCATGCGGCACAATTCTTCGGCAGGACCGTCGATAAACGCCTGCTCTTCCTCGGAGTGCTGGTTGTAAGGCTCACGGAGCATCCTGCTGAAATCAGGATTGCCTGAGAATATCTGGCCGTCAATCCAGACTGTACCGGCCTCCAGCGCCTGTCGCTCCGTATCTGAAATACGCGGCAACACATTGTTATCACGCATGAACCTCATTATTGCACCAAACATACTACGCCCTCGGCCTGTGTCACGACAAATTAACAGAACTATGTTATATCCATTGTACGCATTTAGAATCAGATCGTCTTTATGAATATGTTCATTTTTTTATGACAGCGGTGACACGCAATCAGGAGTAGTCATGATTTCACGCCCCGTCCTCACCAGTACATTACTGGCCTGCCTCTGGGCCTCAGGACCAGCCAGTTCGCAAACCATTTATCCGGCACCGGATCATGAATCCCCGGAGTACTGGCGAAGCAGCGGGCAACAGGCACTGCAGGCCGCTCTGGCGCAACAGCCGAACACCCGCCGCGCAAAAAACGTCATCCTTGTGGTAGGTGACGGCATGGGCATATCTACAGTCACAGCCAGCCGGATTTTCGGCGGCCAACAACAGGGACGCAGTGGCGAAGAAAACTCTCTCGTGTTTGAACAGTTCCCGTCTGTCGCTTTGGCAAAAACCTATAATACCAATCAGCAAACTGCGGATTCCGCCGGCACCATGACTGCCATGATGTCCGGCATAAAAACACGCGCTGGCGTGATCGGCGTCAACCAGCTCGCCAACCGTGCCGATTGCGCATCATCCATAGGCACCGAAGTTCCCTCGCTGATGCAGCAGGCCGCTGAACGCGGCATGGCAACCGGGTTTGTGACCACCACGCGTATTACCCATGCAACCCCCGCAGCCACTTACGCTCACAGCCCCGAACGCGACTGGGAAAGTGATGCGAATCTGAGTGATGAAGCGCGTCTCAATGGCTGCCAGGACATTGCCGCACAACTGCTGTCCTTTGATTTCGGTCGCGGCATCAATGTGGCAATGGGCGGTGGTTTGCCGGCCTTTATTCCGACCACACAGACTGAACAGCTCACCGGCATGTCAGGACAGCGGCGCGATGGGCGCGACCTGACCCGTGAGTGGCTGGACAAATACGACAACAGTGCCTTCATCTGGAATCGCACCCAGCTGGCTGCGCTGAGCCTGGACACCACCCAGCATGTGCTTGGGCTGTTCAGCCGCTCGCAGATGAGCTATGCCTACGACCGTGCGTCCGAGGAAGCAAGTGAGCCTTCTCTTCCGGAGATGACGGCGGCTGCCATCGAGCTTTTGCAACACCAGTCCGGCGATAGTGGATTCTTCCTGATGATAGAGGCTGGACGTATTGATCACGCTCATCATGCCGGCAATGCATACAGGGCGCTGTACGATACGCTGGAGATGTCTGATGCTGTGCAGACTGTTCTGGATATGACGGACGCTGAGGACACACTGATCATCGTCACTGCCGACCACAGTCACTCACTGACCATTGGTGGTTATGCAACACGAGGCAATCCGATTCTGGGTACTGTCGTCGGTAATGACAACAGCGGTCATGCCCATGAAGAAGTGCGTCTGGCTGACGACAGTCTGCCGTTTACCACGCTGGGTTATCGGGACGGACTAGGCTTTGCCGAGGACGCGGGCGGTGATCGTCGCTATGCGCAACCGGGCGCCGCCGGCCGCCACAACCTGCTGGAAGTTGATACCACAGACCCCGATTTCCATCAGGAGGCTCTGGTTCCACTGGAATCCGAAGGACATGCCGGTGAGGACGTCGCCATTTTCGCCAAGGGGCCATGGGCTCACCTGTTCCACGGCGTGCATGAACAGCATTATGTCTATCACGTGATGCGCCACGCGCTGGGCTGGTAGGGTCTTCAGCGACATTAACGGTTTGTAAGCTGCTGTCCGCTCAGGCAGAATGAAGGCATTCAGATATTCCCTCATATGACTGAGCGAGGTAGTCATGACAGAGTCGTCAGCCACCACGGCCGCCGTAGCAACCCAAACCGACAAGCCCCGGTTCCAGCACTGGCGCCTGTCGCATGATCGCGACAATATCATCTATGCTTACCTGGACCGGGCGGGTGAAAGAGTCAACTCGCTGTCCAGAGGCGTGCTGGAGGAATTCGAACAACTGATTCTGATGGCAGAGACCACCTCGCCGCGCGGACTGGTGCTGTTGTCAGGTAAAACCACCGGTTTTGTTTTTGGTGCCGATGTACGCGAGTTTGAAGGTTTCACGGATCCGGCAGAGGTAACAGCCGAGATAAGCCGCGTTCATGACATGTTCAATCGGCTTGAGAACCTCAGGTGTCCCACTGTCGCCGCCATCGAAGGTTATTGCCTGGGTGGCGGACTGGAAATGTCGCTGGCATGTGACTACCGGATTGCCAAAGATGTGCCGTCTACCCGTCTTGGATTCCCGGAAATTCAGCTGGGCATCTTCCCCGGCTTCGGCGGATCGGTCCGCTCGGTAAAAACAATGGGTGGCCTGAAAGCCATGGAACTGATGCTGACGTCACGCCAGGTCAGTGCGCGCGCCGCCAAAGCCATGGGACTGGTTGATCAGGTCATAGGACGCCATGAAGAGCTTCTGTGGGCAGCGCGCAGTGCTGTTCTGGCCGGCAAAAAACACAAGGGCCCCGGACTGGTCGGCCGGCTTGCCAATGCATGGCCCGTGCGTGCAGTACTGGCAAACCAGATGCGCAAGCAGACCCGGCGCAAGGCCCGGCCTGAGCACTACCCCGCCCCTTTTAAACTGATTGATACCTGGGAGAAGTTTGGCGGCAGTCGCAAAAAGATGATGGCGGAGGAGGCACGGGCGGTTGGTGAACTGATGGTCTCATCCACAGCCCAAAGCCTGCGACGTGTGTTCCATCTGATGGAAAGGTTGAAATCGGAAGGCAAAGGCACAGAATTCAGTGCACGCCATGTCCATGTGGTAGGCGCCGGCGTCATGGGCGGCGACATCGCTGCCTGGTGCGTACTGAGGGGCATGAACGTCAGTCTGCAGGATCGCGAAATGAAGTACATTACGCCTGCTCTCAAGCGGGCTGAAGTACTGTTCCGCAAAAAACTGCGCGATCCCTCGAAGGTAAAATCCGCTCTTGATCGTCTGCGACCTGACCCTGACGCCGCTCTGGTTGGCCAGGCTGATGTTGTGATTGAAGCCATTTTTGAGAACGCCGAAGCAAAGCAGGCACTGTTCAGGGAGCTTGAGCCTCGCATGAAGCCAGGTGCAATTCTGGCCACCAACACCTCAGCGATTCCGCTGGAAAGCCTGGCCGGTTGCCTGAGCAACCCATCCCGACTGATAGGTTTGCACTTTTTTAACCCTGTCTCCCGGATGCCGCTCGTGGAAGTGGTGTATGGTCCCGATACTGATCCGCAGGAACAACTGAAAGGCGCAGCTTTCTGTCAACAGATCAGCCGCTTTCCGCTGCCGGTAAAGAGTAGCCCGGGATTTCTGGTCAACCGCGTACTTGCGCCTTACATGATGACGGCATTGCAACTTCATCGCGAGGGTGTGCCTGCCGAAGCTCTCGATGCTGCCGCTGAAGCATTCGGCATGCCGATGGGGCCGGTGGAGCTGGCCGATACAGTCGGGCTGGATGTCTGCCTCATGGTGACAGGTGTCCTTAAATCCGATGATACTGATATGCTGCTGGAAAACCCTGAAAAGGTTTTCATCCAGAAACTGGTGGATGCCGGCAAACTTGGCAAAAAATCCGGTGAGGGAATTTACCGCTGGATAAAAGACAAGCCGCAGAAAAACCTGGCTGCCGTGCACGGTCATAACCTGGCTGAACTTGCAGACAAACTGGTCAGTGCCTACATCAACGAATGCAGATCCGCGCTGGCAGACGGCGTCGTCAGCGATGCAGACCTGCTGGATGCGGGCATGATTTTTGGCACCGGCTTTGCCCCGTTCCGTGGCGGCCCGCTGTATTACCTGCAACATCAGGACCAGCAGCCAGCCATCGCGCCGCAGCCGACACAGGCATCCTCTACAACCACCGAAAACGGTCCGGCAGAACCGGCAGCAGATGAAGCCGAGCAGGAGACAGAAACCCGTGTATAACTCAGAGAATCATGCCCAGACGTTACGCAAAGTTGTTATCGCCGGCGGTGTCCGCCTGCCATTCTGCCGGTCAAACACTGCATACGCCGACCTCAGTAACCTGGATATGCTCAGCGACACATTACAACAGCTGAGCACGCGTTTTAAATTATCCGGAAAAAAGATTGATGAAGTTGTTGCCGGCGCGGTGACCAGCCACAGCAAAGACTGGAACCTGGCGCGCGAAGCCGTGATGAGTACAGACCTGTCGCCGGCCACACCTGGCATCACGCTGCAAATGGCCTGTGGCACCTCGTTGCAGGCAGCCCTGATGTCAGCAGCCAAAATCGCCACTGGTCAGATAGATTGTGCAATCGCCGCTGGCACAGATACGACCAGCGACGCCCCGGTGGTGTTTCAAAGGCGGTTCGCGCGACGTCTTATCAAACTCGGTCAGGCACGCTCGCTCAAGGCGCGCATGCAAACCCTGAAGGGTTTTCGTCTTTCAGAACTGGCACCACGGGCGCCGGCCAACGGAGAACCACGAACCGGTCTGTCCATGGGTCAGCATTGTGAACTGATGGCGCAGCAATGGGGCATCACTCGCGAGGAGCAGGATCAGCTGGCACTGGAAAGTCACCTGAAGGCCGCCGCCGCTTATGATGCCGGTTTTTTTGATGACCTGGTAAACAGCTACGAAGGTGTCGGGCGGGACAACAATATCCGGGGTGACAGCTCGCTGGAAAAACTCGCCTCCCTGAAGCCGGTTTTTGACCGTAAACATGGCACGCTGACAGCTGGTAACAGCACCCCTCTGACCGATGGTGCCGCCGCCGTTCTGTTGTGCAGCGAAGAATGGGCCAGGGCCAACGACTTGCCCATTCAGGCCTACCTCACCGCGGGGCGAAGCAGTGCTGTCGACTTTGTGCATGGCGAGGGTCTGCTGATGGCGCCAACTGTCGCCGTCAGCGAGTTGCTGATGCACAACGGATTGACCCTGCAGGACTTCGATTGTTATGAAATCCACGAAGCCTTTGCCGCACAGGCGCTTTGCACACTCAAAGCCTGGGAGGATCCGGAGTTCTGTCGCAGCAGACTGGGCAGGGACCAGGCCATGGGCAGCATTGATCGTAGCAAGATGAATATCAAGGGCGGCTCTCTGGCATTCGGCCATCCATTTGCTGCAACTGGCGCACGCATCCTCGGATCGCTGGCCGCCATTCTGGAGGAAAAAGGCAGTGGGCGCGGCCTGATATCGGTATGCACCGCCGGTGGCATGGGTGTTGCGGCGATCGTCGAGAGGTCCTGAGAGATGAGCATCTGCAGCCGTTTTGCTGTCGGTTTTACCATTCTGTGCACAGCCTTACTGAGTGCTCCGACCAGCGCTCAGAACTGGCTGGAGCTGAGCATCGCAGACATCATGCAGGGTTACGAATCCGGCGAACTTAGCAGCGAAGCCCTGACCCGTTTTTACCTGCAGCGTATTGAGTCACTGGACCAACAACTGGGTATCAATGCGGTAGTCACACTCAATCCCGATGCTCTGGCTGACGCCGTAGAGGCAGATCAACAGCGGGCTTCAGGAAATGTGCGCGGGGTTCTGCATGGCATTCCGATGCTCATCAAAGACAATATTGATGTCGCAGGGCTGCCCACCACAGGCGGATCCCTGGCACTTAAAAACAATATTGCCGGCTCTGATGCATTTCTGGTTGCCCGGTTGCGCGACGCCGGCGCGATCATACTTGGCAAGACCAATATGGCCGAGTGGGCCTTCAGTCCCAATGTTACCGACAGCTCTGTTGCCGGCATCACAAGAAACCCGTACAACCTGCTGCACACGCCGGCGGGATCGAGTGGTGGCACCGGCGCAGGTATTGCTGCCAATTTTGCTGTTGCCGGCATAGGAACAGATACCGGCAACTCTGTCAGGGGACCCTCCTCACACAATAGTCTGGTGGGCATACGCAGCACCATGGGACTGACCAGTCGCATGGGTATCATCCCTTTGTATCTGCGCAATGATATCGCCGGTCCCATGGCCAGAAGCGTGGCAGATGCTGCGACCATCCTGCAGGCGATTGCTGCGCCGGACCCTGAAGATCCGGCCACACGCCACCGACCTGCCAATGTTGACCGGAACTACATACAGGCCTTGCGCACGGACAGCCTGCGTGGCGCCCGTATCGGTGTCATGCGCTATTACACCATGCAGGCGTCAATTGATCCCGCCATCAGAACTCTCTTTGAGCAGGCATTGACGGACCTGACCGCACAGGGCGCCATACTGGTAGAGGATTTTGGCATACCCGGGTTTGAAGAGTTGATACGGGACAACTGGTGCAATACATTTCAGGAAGACGTGAACCAGTATCTCTCGCAACAAACCCATGCATTTGCAGCAACATCGCTGGAACAGGTGGTGGCATCGGGCCTGTTTCTGCCTTCCGTTGGCGACAGCCTCGGTGGCATGATCCGGAATGCCAGCAGCAACGAACAGTGCGGGGATCTGTTCGAAAATCCCCGTAACATCAGTTTCCGAAACGCCGTCGTGACGGCAATGCAAAACAGCAGCATAGATGCTCTGGTCTACCCAACGTGGAGCCATCCACCGCGGCGGATCGGCGACTCCAGCAGCCCGACCGGCGACAACAGTCAGCACATTGCCCCGCATACCGGTCTGCCGGCAATCACCCTGCCCATGGGATACAACCGGGACGGTCTCCCCGCCGGCATCAGTCTGCTGGGTCCGCTTTACAGTGAAGCCAGGCTGGTCGGATTTGCATACAGCTACGAACAGGCGACAAAACATCGGCGGATGCCGGTTCTGTCACCTGCTGCAGTCGACAATGCCGACTGATCAACCCTGATTGCGCTGGTAGATATCCGCTGAGGCCAGCGCAGTCAGATTCAGAATGCCCCGCCCTGATACTGACGGAATCAGAATGTGGGCCGGTTTTTCCAGACCGCTCAGGAACGGACCTATCAGGCGTGCATTGGTCAGTGAGCGCAACAGCCCCAGCGCAATACTGGCCGCGTCCATATTCGGCATTACCAGGATATTGGCGCGCCCTTTGATGGCCGCACCTTCAAACACGGTTTCACGCAGTTCCGGATTCAGCGCGGTCAGGGAGTGCATTTCACCGTCAATCTGCACTTCCGGCATCTCCATTCTGAGCCGATGGGCAGCGCTTTTCATCTTCAGTGCCGACACGTCTTCATAGGTACCAAAATTGGAGTGTGACAACAGAGCTACCACCGGCTCGATGTCAAAAGACTGTTGAACAAAACGAATTGCATCTTTGGCAATATCAACAATTTCGTCTTCGTTCGGATTTACATTTACAAATGGATCAGTCAAAAACAGTGGTCCGTCATCCATCAACAGTACACAGATGGAGGACAGTCTGCCGCCGGATTTGGTCGAGCGGATGATGGGGCGGATATCACGCAAATGGGTATCAAAGCGGCCAACTTTGCCACACACCATGCCATCCGCCTCACCCATGGCCACCATCAGCGCTGCCAGCACCGTGTTGTTGCTATGGACGGTGGTACGGGCCGCCTCAACAGACACACCGGAGCGTCCGACATGCTGGTGATAAAACTGCCAGTATTTTTTATGATCGTCGGCGTGATCTGAATTGAATACCTCAAAGTCCTTGCCTGGCTCCAGTCGCAAACCGATGCTCTGAATTTTATCGGCAATCACCTGCGGCCGGCCAATAAGGATGGGTTTTGCTACGCCTTCATCGACCACGGCCTGCATTGCCAGCAACACATCGTCATTTTCGCCTTCAGCATAAACAATACGGGCTGGATGTTTACGCGCCAGATCGATATTGGGCTGCATAAACAGACGGCTGCTGTTGACGTAAGCGCTGAGCTTGTTGCGGTAGGCATCCAGATCGGTAATCGGGCGCGTGGCAGCACCGCTTGCCATCGCCGCCTTGACCACTGCCAGCGGTACTTCTTCGATCAGGCGTGGATCAAACGGTTTGGGGATCAGGTACTCGCGGCCAAATTTCAGGTCTTCATCAATATAAGCCTTGGCCACAGTTTCAGAAATTTCCCGGGTCGCCAGATCTGCAATAGCTCTGACGCAGGCACGTTTCATTTCATCATTGATATGGGTTGCACCGCAGTCAAGCGCACCGCGGAAAATGAACGGAAAACACAGAACGTTATTAACCTGATTCGGATAGTCAGACCGACCCGTGGCAAGAATTGCATCCGGTCGCGCCGCACGGGCTTCTTCCGGCATGATTTCCGGTATGGGGTTGGACATGGCAAGAATCAGCGGGTCACGGGCCATCAGCTTGACCAGCGCACCATTAAGCACACCGGGACCGGACAATCCCAGGAACAGGTCGGCATCCCTGATGGCATCTTCGATGGTGCGATCATCAGTCTCTACAGCAAATTTTTCTTTCCAGGGGTTCATGCCTTCTTTGCGGCCCTTGTAAATTACGCCGCTGCGATCGATCATGCGGACATTTTCCAGTCGCACACCCATGCTGACCAACAATTCCACACAGGCAATACTGGCTGCACCCGCCCCGGAAGCTACCAGTTTTATATCCTCAAACTTCTTGTTGACGATACGCAGACCATTAAAGATCGCAGCTGCCGCAACAATGGCTGTACCGTGCTGGTCATCGTGAAACACCGGAATGTTCATGATGTCGCGCAACTTGCGCTCTACCAGAAAACACTCGGGCGCCTTGATGTCTTCCAGGTTGATACCACCAAATGTGGGCTCCA
This sequence comes from uncultured Pseudohongiella sp., assembly GCA_963974875.1. Lineage (GTDB taxonomy): Bacteria > Pseudomonadota > Gammaproteobacteria > Pseudomonadales > Pseudohongiellaceae > Pseudohongiella. The sequence goes on from CAXBER010000002.1 coordinate 139,856, forward strand.
GTGACGCGATGATCTCTACCAGCTTGTCAACATCATGCTCGTTGATCTCGATATCAAACACGTCAATGTCAGCGAATTTCTTGAACAGCACCGCCTTGCCTTCCATGACCGGCTTGGCGGCCAAAGGCCCGATATTGCCCAGTCCCAGCACCGCTGTCCCGTTGGTGATCACTGCAACCAGATTGCCGCGTGCGGTCAGTTTGGCCGCCTGAGCGACATCCTCAACAATTGCCTCGCAGGCGAATGCCACACCCGGGGAATAGGCACGGGACAGATCCCGGTTATTGGCCAGTGGTTTGGTGGGGCGTATGGCGAGCTTGCCGGGCGTGGGTTCTGAGTGATAGCGCAGGGCACTGTCTTTGAAATTGTCTTTGAAAGAGTCGTCTGACATTTAAATCATCCTGATCGGCTAAACGTGAGATGTTAGAGTTCTGTCGCTGTTGATTCTGCGGCATTCCCCGATAATGATCCTTCGGTGCATTATAACCACCCCAACGTATGAAATCGAACGATACCTGAGAGGTACTGTTCGCAAAACAGGCGCATCCCCGTCACTTCAACCTAAAAACCCCGCACCCTGACGCATTCTGTAACATCCTGATTCCCATGGCGGAAGCCGCAGTCTAGAATTTTTACGCCCTCAGTTGTTTATGAGGTATATCAAAATATTTATTGAATGAAATCAGCGTGATTCTTCTGTCGGGATAACGTAGTCGCTGAAAAATAAAAACAATCAATGGAGAGGTTACGATGAAACGATTTTACGCCGCCAAAACACTCCTGCTCACGCTTGGTGTTATCGCCGCAAATCAGTCAATCGCACAGGAAAACAGTGAAAACGAAAGTGACATAGAAGAGGTGGTTGTCACCGGCTCGTTTATCCGCGACAGCCAGTTCACCAATGCATCACCCGTGGTCAGTATTACGACGGATGAAATATGGCAGTCCGGTGCTGCCAACCTGGGTGAGTACATCCGCGACCTGCCGTATATGGAGAACATAGATACGGTTGCCAATACGCTGGACGCCCAGGATGGCCAACAGGACTCCAACTCGGCACGTTTCAACCTGCGGGGCCTGGGTGTCGAGTCGACATTGACACTGATGGATGGCCGTCGCACAGCCAATTCCGGGGCCGTTTCAAGCCTGCTGCCCAGCATCGCCCAGCAGCGGGTCGAGATTGTGACTGACGGGGGCGCCGCACTTTATGGCGCCGACGCCGTTGCCGGCGTGGCCAATATCATCCCCTATAAGGAGTATGAGGGCCTCAGAGCCCGCACCTACTACAAACGTGATGACCGTGGTGGTACGGAGCAAAGTTCCGTGGAATTGATGACCGGTCTTACCTTTGACAGCATCGGTGTCAACTGGGTTGGCGCCATTGAACTATCGAAACGAACTGCATTGGCCACAGCTGAGCGCCCAAAATATCTGCGCATCGCCGATCAGGATTCTTCTTATGGCAACCCCGGTGCATGGCAAAGCTGGAACAACCGTATCTCCGGCCTTGGACGCGCCCAGGATCCAAGCTGTGACACGTTTAACGAGGGACATGAAGACCTGGGCCAGACCGGCGCTCTGCCCAGTGGCACACCCGCGTCGCTGGGACGCTGCCTGCTCTACTACGGCGAGTGGCAGGACTTTGCCCGTCCTTCAATAGGTTACACAATGTTCAACAATTTCACGTATCAGCCGACCGACTGGCTGCAACTGGAATTCCAGATGAGTCACAATTACCGGGAATCGCAGCTGATCAGCTCGCCCAGCAATGCGGTGACAGCGCGCGCCAACCATATGCAATTGCGTGTTCCGGCCAGTCATCCGGCCAACCCCTTTGGCAGAGACGTAATGCCATATTTCTGGCGTCCCTTCACCAAGCTAGGCACCCTGCCCAGTGTCACAGAAGGCACCGGCTACATGCGCACCGTCTATCCCTACTACACTGACACCTACAAGTTTGGTGGCGAATTCTCGATTGCCGACACGTCATGGGTAGGTGAGTCCTGGATTGGGTACCAGCAGTATCGTCGTCGTATCAAGGATGATGCCTATTCGCTGTCACGCATGTCAGCGGCATTGCGCGGCGAGGGCGGACCCGGCGGTAATGAATGGTTTAACCCATTCGGATCAGCTGACCCCCGCTCACCTCATTATGTGGCTGGCCTGACAGATAACAGCCAGTCTGTAGTCGACTGGCTGGTTGTGGATAATCATCACGAAACCAACCGTAACCGTCTGGTTTACTGGGATACCGTATTTAACGGCGAAATCCTGGAGATACCCGCTGGCAGGATTCTGGGTGCGGCGGGTTTCCAGTTCCGCAAGGCTCGTGACATCAACCGTAACAATCCCCTGACAGTTGCACGCGACAATCTGACCTCTGATATTACCTCATATATCAGTCCTATAGAGGCGCGCGACTCCAATGTCCGCTCCGCATTTATGGAACTGGAAATACCGCTGCTGACCAATTCAGTCATCGGCAATGTGGGGATTAAAGCCGCCGCACGTTATGAGGATTTCTACACACTGGGGTACTCCACGACAAAACCCAAGATCTCCCTGCTTTGGGAAGCACTGGACAGCCTTTCGTTCAGAGCCAGCTATGGCGAATCATTCCTCGCACCTTCCGCTACTCAACTGAGGCCCGCTCTGCAGGAGAACTGTACAGACGTGCCTGATGACGATCCGGATCCGATTACCGGCCTGTCGATGAACGGTCGGCCCAGCTGCCTGTCGGGTAATCCGAACCTGAATGCAGAAGAGTCAAAAATCTACAATTTAGGGATGAGCTGGTTGCCAATCGAAGGTCTGAGCATTGATATTGATTACCAGGAAATCGAGTATTTCGACAAGATCCAGACCCTTGTCAGTGACGAGGTGACCGCAGTGCAGTTCCAGGATTTCCTGGCGGCCACATCCTACACGGCAGACAGCTACGATACCGGCAACCCGAGTCATGTTGCAGACGCTGTCGCCTGGGTACTTGCCAACCCACACCCGCTGGTTTCGCGCTTCCCTGACGGCACAGTCGACGCAATTATCCGTGCGCCGGTAAATTACGCCTCGCAGTTTGTAGAAGGGTTTGATGTTCGTATGCGCTACGGATTTGCGTATCAGGACTGGGGGCGCTTCAGTGTCAGTCTGGGCGGCAATTATTATACTCGCTGGGAATATCAGCAATCGCCAACCTCACCGATTATTGATGCCCGCGGCATATCCAACTCGACAACGGGTTTTGCACCACCTCTTTCCAAATGGAAAGGCAATCTGGGTCTAAGCTGGTTCAACGCAAATCACTCGGCAAGCATTACTGCCCGCTATCAGGACGAAATGATTTACGATGAAACCACATCAACCATTGGTTACAACCTGGCTGATTTCCCCGTTATCAGAGCCATTGCAACAGCTGATGCACGTTATTCCTACCGATTTGATATCAATCGTATTATTCGCGCGGATGCGAATGTCACTGTAGGCATAACCAATCTGTTCGATCGCATGCCACAACGACTGCCGCAGGCGAATGGCATGGAGTCACGCGTCGATACACCGTTTGGTCGACAGTTCTATGTGTCCATGGATTTTGAGCTGTAAGCAGGGACATCAGATGGAACCGTGCAACTGTCGCATGACAGTTGCACGGTTCAGATCTGAATTACCAATCAGATGCTGGTGTGGCGGGATCTGAACTCAGGAAGGCAATCAGATCACGATGGTATTGTTCCGGATATTCAAAATGCGGATTATGCCCAATGCCCGGGTACTGTTTGATATCCGCATTCTGCAGGGTATCCGCGATATGCTGTGACAGCTCTGCAAAGCCGGCCGACAAACGATCGTCCTGGCCACCCAGTACCAGCGCCTTGGTGCTGATGTGCTGCCAGTCATACACCACCGGATCAAAATACAGAATGCCCTGCTGCCACGCGCGCACACGGGCCAGCAGTGGCCATTCTTCAATCAGTGTCTGGCCATACTGCATGCGCACAAATTCCAGATACTCCGGTTTAACATCCGTATTGTAATAACGCATGTGATTGGCAAGGATTGACCGATAGGACGTACCTGTGCGCACGCCTTCGGCTGCCTCATGTATATCGCGCCATGGCCGCGACTGACGCTGATCGGTCATGCCAATCTGGTTCACCAGCACCATATGTGTGGTGGTATCCGGATAGGTCATGGTAAAACGTGCAGCCAGCATGCCACCCATGGAATGCCCCACAATGGCAGTCTGTTCTATGCCGAGATGATCCAGCAGTTTTTTCGAGTCGGACGCAAAAATATGCAGATTGTAGGGGATGTCCATTTTTGATGACTTGCCATAACCTACCCGGTCTGGTGCAACCACCCGAAAACCCGCTGCCGCCAATGCCTCAATGGTCGGCGCAAAACCAATGCCACCAAAATTCATTCCATGAAACAGCATCACGCTTCGTCCGTTGGCGGGCCCGGTTGGAGCCACATCCATATAGGCCATGACACCGTCCTGACCAAAATGCTGAACGGGCATAAACTGGACTGGATACGGGTATTCGATCTCCTCCATCATCATGGAGACCGGGCCCCAGTCTGCCGGCGGCTCGCTGGGTGGTGTATAGGCCTGTTGTGCCAGTGCAGACAGACTGTGGCTCAGCAACAGGCTGCCCAGCAGTGCTACCGTACTGCAGCGTTTTAGAAAATCGTTTACTCGCATTACTGTCTCCTGATTTTAATTGTTATGCCCGATGTCCAAGTTTACCTGAAATGACGCCGATTGTTAGTCAGCCAGCTTCATACCAACGTGTTTTATACGCCCCTCATCCATTGCCGCAATGGTCCAGATGAATCCCTGCCACTCCATCTGGTCACCCAGCACCGGCTTCCCCCCCATACGACGATTCAGAAACTCTCCGATGGTCTGATCCATTGCCTGCGGATCCGGGTGTAAACCATATACCGGCGTCAGATCCGCGATCTTTGCTGCCGCATCCAGAATAAAATCACCAAAAAACCAGTCATCCATGCCACGTACCGGCGCCACACTAAATAGCTTGCCCAGCGCGGGCAGGTCATGATCATGACCAATAATACACAGGATATCGTCCACCAGCAGTCGGGTACTGCCGGTCGGGTGCAGCAGTTCCCGGCCTCTGAACAACGCCGCAATCCGAGTGCCTTCGGGCATCCGTAATCCTCTTAGCTCCCGTCCGATGCACCACTTCTCGGCACCCAGGCGGTAAACAAACAATTCCCATTCACTGGTCGGATGTATTTCCAGTCCGGACCGGGAGACCGGTAATGGTTGTGACGGCACCTGCACCTTTGCCAGGCGGGTTGCCAGGGGAATGGAGGAACCCTGCACCAGCAACGAGACAAGCACCACAAAAAATGCCAGATTGAAGTACAGCTGGGAATCCGGCAGCCCTGCCATCACCGGATACACCGCCAGAATAATGGGCACCGCTCCACGCAAGCCCAGCCAGGAGATGTACCAGCGCTCGCGCATCTTGAAACGACTGAAAGGCAGCAGGCTCAGCATGACCGCCAACGGTCGGGCAAACAGAATCATCCACAGCGCAAGCATCAACCCGGGCAACGCGATAGGTAACAACTCGCTGGGGGTCAACAACAAACCAAGCACCAGGAACATGCCAATCTGGCTCAGCCACGCCAGACCATCGAGAACGCTGACTATCGACACGCGGCTGCGCAGCGGCCGGTTACCCAGAAACAATCCGCACAGATAGATCGCCAGAAAACCGCTGCCCCCTGCATAATTGGTCAACGCAAACAGAAACAGTCCGCCACTGACCGCCAACAGCGGGTAGAGTCCATTGGCCAGCGTTGAGCGGTTTATCAGGTGCTGCAATAACCAGCCTCCGGCCATGCCGAACACCACGCCAAACCCGAACTGCTGCAGCAACTGGAAAGCGAAACCGATAAACGAGGTTTCACCAGCCTGTTGTACCTGGGCCAGCATACCGATCAGGGTCACTGTCAGGAATATTGCCATTGGATCATTGCTGCCCGACTCGATCTCCAGAGTGGCGCGAACGCGTTCGTTGATATGTCTGCTGCCCAATAGGGAGAACACGGCTGCTGCATCAGTTGAACCAACAATTGCGCCTATCAGCAAACCCTGTAGCAGACTCAGGTCAAACAGCCAGGCAGCCATCAAACCCGTCAGTGCGGCGGTGATGACCACACCAATGGTTGCCAGCGACAGCGCCGGCCCGAGAGCTACTTTGAAAGTAGCTACCCGGGTGCGCATACCACCATCAAAGAGGATAATAGCCAATGCGAGATTGCTGGCGATAAATGCCAGCGTATAGTCATCAAACTGGATTCTGCCGATGCCTTCTTCCCCGGCCAGAATGCCGACGCCAAGGAAGATGACCAGAATGGGGATGCCCAGTCGCGACGAAAGTGCGCTGACCAGCACACTGAATCCCACCAGCAATGCGCCAACCAGAAAAAGACCATTAATGGACAGCAGATCCATGTCTACTCCGGACAAACACGTTATCGAATGACAACAGGTAGTTTAGCAGACCCCGATCTGGTACTTGCTGCTTATGCGTCGAACGGATGGCGCAGAATAATCGTTTCGTCGCGATCCGGACCGGTGGAAATTATATCCACAGGTGCTTCAATGGCCTGCTCTATATATCGAATATAGGCCCGGGCATTTTCCGGCAACGCTTCGAGTGATCTGACACCCACTGTTGAATCTTTCCAGCCAGGCAACTCAACATAGACCGGTTTCAGCTTTTCATAACGATCCACAGTCATCAGACCATTCTGGGAATCATCCTGGCCGTCGTAACCGATACAGACCTTGATTGTCTCCAGGCCGTCCAGTACATCCAGCTTGGTCAGACAGATTCCAGTGACGCTGTTGATGCGGATGGCCAGTCGGACTGCTGCCGCATCAAACCAGCCACAGCGACGGGCCCGACCGGTGGTTGCGCCTTTTTCCATGCCCACATCGGCCAGATGTGCACCAATGTGATCAAACAGTTCTGTCGGGAACGGACCCGAACCCACACGCGTTGTATAGGCTTTGGTGATTCCCAGTACATAGTCCAGATACAGCGGACCATAACCGCTGCCGGTTGCCGTGCCTCCGGCTGTTGTATTGGAAGAGGTAACAAACGGATAAGTACCGTGATCGATATCCAGCAAAGAGCCCTGGGCACCCTCGAACATCAGATTGTCACCTGCCTTGCGGTGCTGATGGACCAGATCAACGGTATCAGCAAGCATCGGGCGAATCTGATCTGCATATGCCAGACACTCTTTCAGGGTTGTCTCGTAATCGACCGCCGGCGCATCATAATAATGGGTCAGCATGAAATTATGGAATTCCATGACTTCACGAAGACGCTGGGCAAAGTGTTCAGTGTTAAATAGCTCACCAATACGAATACCGCGTCGGGCGACCTTGTCTTCGTAAGCCGGCCCGATACCCCGGCCGGTTGTGCCAATTTTACCGGATCCCAGTCGTTGTTCGCGGGCCTGGTCCAGTGCTACGTGCGAAGGAAGTATCACCGGGCTGGCACCGCTGATTTTCAGACGCTCACGCACCGGGACGCCTTGCGCTTCCAGTTCACCGATCTCCTTCATCAGGGCTTCCAGACTGACCACAACACCGTTGCCGATTACACACGTGACACCATCACGCAGGACACCGGAGGGGATAAGGTGCAGTACGGTCTTCTTACCGCCAATAACCAGAGTATGACCGGCATTGTGGCCACCCTGGAAACGTGTAACCACCGCTGCCTGCTCAGTCAGCAGATCAACAATTTTGCCCTTACCTTCGTCACCCCATTGTGTGCCCAAAACAACAACGCTTTTACCCATGGTTTTCTGTCTCTGTGCTAAGTTCTCAATTCCTGGCCAGCCAAATCTGATTCAATGCCCAGATTATTGTGCCTGACCTGTTGTGGTGTTCAAATCAGTTACTATCCATTCACCAGCGGTTCCTTCGACGATCTGCCGGGTGCAGCCCAGTTCCTGCAGCAGATTCCCGGTAACATCCCCGGATCCCAGGTGAGTGACAACAATTTCTCCTGCATCCCGTAACCGCTGAGTCAAGGCAAGCAATTGCGGATCGGTCGAGTCTGGCGCAAGCACAACATCCCGGGTAGTATCCGGGTGCTGACTCAGACGGGCCAGTATTTTCAGATCCGCATCAAATCCCGATGCCGGGCGTGCCCGGCCGAACACCTTGCCGATATCATCATAACGGCCGCCCTTGGCAACTGCCCGCCCATAAGCAGGCGTGTAGGCGGCAAATACGATGCCGGTGTGATACTGATACCCTCGCAGCTCTGACAAATCGAAACCAAGCGTCACATCGTCCAGTCGCTGCGTGATGGCGGCCGCTATCTGCTTCAGTTCAGACAGGGCCTCGCGAGTCTGGGGCGGTGCGTGTGCCAGCACTTCGTCAGCATTGTCCAGCACCGTGCTGTCCCCGCTGAGCCTTGCCAGAGACTTTAACATCTGCGCCAGATTGACATTGTCAATATTCGCATCCAGCCAGCTGTCAATATCAGCAAACGCTTTGCGCTGAACGGCATCAAACAGCTCGTTCTCGGCATCCTTGTTCAGGCCTGCCGCCGCTACCAGACTACGGAAAATGCCGACATGTCCCAGCACTATATGCACAGGCGCAATACCCGCCAATTTCAGTGTTTTCGCCATCAACACAATCAGTTCGATGTCACAGGCAACGCCCGCATGCCCGAACAGCTCCGCACCAATGCGGATAGGCACCCGGGAAGTAAGCAGCCCCCGCGGACGGGTGTGTACCACACTGTCGGCATAGCACAGGCGTACCGGACCGTCGCGGTGCAGATTACGCGCATCAATGCGTGCCACCTGTGGCGTGATATCTGCGCGCACGCCCATCATGCGACCGCTCAGCTGATCGGTGATTTTAAAGGTATGCAGATCAAGATCGTGGGAAGAGCCCACCAGCAGTGAGTCAAGATATTCAATCAGTGGCGTGATTACGAGCTCGTAGCCCCAGCTTTGGTACAAGTCCAGTATCTCGCGGCGCAGCTTCTCCAGTTTCAGAGCTTGTGGCGGCAGGACTTCCTCAACCCCTTCCGGCAACAGCCAGCGGTCAGCGCGTTTCATGTGTGTATCCTGTGGTTTTTATCAGATCCCGGGCGGCACCGGTACCAGCGTAACGGTGCCGCCCGACCATCATGGCATCTGGTCGGTGCCCATGTATCTGAAGTAATCGCTATCGGGCTCAAGCAGAAGTACATCACCTTTGGATGAGAAGGTCTGGCGATAAGAGTTCAGACTGCGGGTGAACGCATAAAACTCTTCATCCTGTGTGTAAGCTGCTGAGTAAATCGCAGTAGCCGTTGCGTCACCGTCACCGCGAATCCGTTCAGAGTCACGGTAGGCTTCTACCAGCAATACCGCTTCCTGACGGTCCGCATCGGCTTCGATACCAATGGCAAGCTCGTTACCGCGCGAACGCAACTGCTGAGCTTCACGCTGACGTTCAGACGTCATCCGTTCATAGACGGATGAGCGCACATCATCCGGCAGATCGATTCGCTTGACCCGCACGTCGATGACTTCGATACCGTATTCCTCTGCCACATAGGTATTCAGCTCTTCGGTGAGCTCCAGCATGAGTGCATCGCGCTGACCGGAAACCACTTCCTGCAGGTCGCGCTCACCAAACTTGTTTCGCAGACCGTCATTGACACGCTGGGCCAGCAGGGAGTTGGCGCGCGTTTCATCGCCCGAAGTAGCAGTATAAAAGCGCTCCACATCCACAATACGCCACATGGCATAGGAGTCTACCAGCAGGGCTTTCTGCTCAAGGGTCAGATAACGTTGAGGGGTAGCGTCAACGGTCAGCACACGCGCATCAAACTTGCGCACGGTATTGACGTAAGGCACCTTGAAATGCAGCCCTGCGGGTATGTCGGTCCGCACCATATCGCCGAACTGCAGCATGACAGCACGCTCGGTTTCCTTGACCACAAATATTGAATTTGCGCCGACCAACACTAGCAGAACGACAATCACACCAAAAAAGATGTTTTTCATAACTGTTATCTCCTCACTGGCAGGGTTTGCACACGCGAACGGTCTGCCGTTGACTGAGAATTGATTTCACGGCTGACCTGATCGGCCAGCTCACGGATCTGCTGACTGTTCAGCTGAAGACGCCCAGGCGTCGCAGTGCCGGTTGCGTTACTCTGATCCATGAGCCGGTCCAGAGGCAGGAACATCATGTTATTGCCACCCTCAACATCAATCAGCACCTTGCTGGTATTCGCCAACACCGCCTCAATGGCATCGATATAGAGACGCTGTCGGGTCACCGACGGAGCCTGCTGATATTGTGCCAGAAGCTGCTCAAATCGGTAGGCCTCACCCTCTGCCCGGGCAACCACTTCGTCACGATAGGCATTGGCCTGTTCGATGATACGCTGCGCCTCACCTCGCGCTTCCGGGATAACCCGGTTGGCATAGGCCAGTGCCTGGTTCTGGGCACGCTGCTCATCTTCCCGCGCTCTGATCACGTCATCAAACGCTGCCTGCACCGCCATCGGCGGCTGTGCATTCTCAACGTTTACCTGAGTGACCATGATGCCCGTCTGATAATTCTCCATGTAGCTCTGGGCGCGCTCGCGTACCTCATTGGCAACGTCTGCGCGACCCTGTGTCAGCACGCGATCCATGGTAGTGCCACCCACAACGTGACGTACCGCTGACTCAACGGCCTGATCCAGACCACGCTGCGGATCACGTACCTGCAGTACATAACGGATCGGATCCGAGACAATGTACTGCACGGAAATCGAGACGGTCACAATATTCTCGTCTGTGGTGAGCATATCGTTTGCATAGGACCGGGTATTTACACGCGATATGTTGATCTTCTGCACTTCATCAATGATTGGTGGATTCCAGCGCAAACCCGGCAGTACTACTTCTTCGCGAAGCTCACCAAAGCGCAGAACCACACCACGTTCGGCTTCATCAATGGTGTAAAAACCCATGGCCGCCCACACGACGGCGGCCAGCACCACCAGTCCACCCAGCATGCCGGCAGAGACCCCGGAACCGCCGGATCCCGAACTGCCGCTACCGCCCCCTTTACCACCAAAGAGCGTATTGAATTTTTTGCCAAGATTGCGAATCAGCTCTTCAATATCGGGTGGCCCCTGATCATCGCCACGACGACCACCACCCCCGCTACCCCAGGGATCGTTGCCATTACCTTTGTTTCCAGGTTCATTCCAAGCCATCGTCTACTCCATACCCAGCGAATGCCGGACGATTTTAACGAATATTTGCGTATTAACCCAGCTTTACCGCCCGTTGTTGTGACTTACCGGATTGCGGCGGGCAAGCGGACACATGTCAAACCAGAATACTCAGCCCCGCGCATCGTCCTGCAGCAGCCGTTGAAAATCATTTCTGGGCAGTTTTATATCCAGCACCACCCTGCCTTCACCATCCAGTGTTTCAGTGGTCACGGCCCCTCGCGCATACAGCCGAGCCCTCAGCCTCCCCTGATCAGGCGCCAGAATCAGCTGCTCACTTATTACATCGTTGCCGAGCATTTCACTGATTGCGGTTAACAACAAGTCTATACCGGCCCCGGTTTTCGCCGAGAGCCAGACCCGCTTCGGATTACCTGATTCGTCCCGATCAATACGGGGTAAAAAACCCTCAACCAGGTCAATTTTATTCAGAACCTGTATGCAGGGTATTTTATCTGCGCCGATCTCGGTCAACACCTCATTGACCTGATCAATGTAGTAATCATGATCTTCATTGGCGATATCCACCACATGCAGCAGCAGATCCGCCTGTGTGGTTTCTTCAAGCGTCGCCCGGAATGCCTCAACCAGTTTATGCGGCAGGTGACTGATAAAGCCAACGGTATCAACCAGAATTGCCTCACCAAAGGAAGGCACATCAATCCTCCGCAAGGTGGCATCCAGCGTTGCAAACAACTGATCGGCGGCATAGATGCCTGCCTGCGTCATGGTATTGAAAACGGATGATTTTCCGGCATTGGTATAACCCACCAGCGACACTACCGGCACTTCAGCACGCTTGCGCGAGCGACGCCCCTGCTCGCGCTGGGCCCGAACCTTCTCCAGACTCTTGTTGATACTCTTTATGCGCTGGCGGATCATGCGCTGGTCCAGCTCCAGCTGGGTTTCACCGGCCCCCCTCAGGTTTACGCCACCTTTCTGTCGGTCAAGGTGTGTCCAGCCGCGCTTGAGACGGGTGACCATATGCTGCATCTGCGCCAGCTCAACCTGCAGCTTGCCCTCATACGTCCGGGCTCGCTGGGCAAAGATATCCAGAATCAGGCCGGTGCGATCACGCACCCGGCATTTGAGGGATTTTTCAAGATTGCGCTCCTGACTCGGAGACAGTGCGTGATTGAACAGAACCAGATCAGCCTCATGCTCACGCACTGCCACAGCAATCTCTTCCAGCTTGCCCTGACCAACAAACGTGCGGGCATCCGGCGTCTTGCGACTGCCCTTGATGAAACAAACCGGTTCCGCACCGGCTGATCGCACCAATTCTTCAAACTCTACGGGGTCTTCCTGCTCACGCTCTGAATCCAGATCAATGTGAACAAGAATGGAGGTTTCGCCTCCTTCGGGTCGCTCAAAAAACAATCATGCCCTCGATTCAGGCCATATTACCTGGTGCAGACTCATCGTCATCCTGGGTGAATTCACCACCGGCCTGCGTCGGGATTTTAACCGTCCGGGCAGGGACCACAGTGGAAATTGCGTGCTTGTATACCATCTGGTTCACGGCATTCTTGAGCAGTATCACAAACTGATCAAATGATTCGATCTGACCTTGCAGTTTGATGCCGCTGACCAGATAGATGGAAACCGGAATGCGTTCCTTTCGAAGCACATTCAGGAAAGGGTCTTGTAGGGAATGCCCTTTTGACATTGCTATTCTCCTTTAGTATTCAGCTATAAACCGTGTTAACCAGCAGTACGGATCCGTCCAACAAAAACTTTCACAATCTCTTCATGGAGGCAGTATCCAGAAATTTCAAGACACAATCCATGGTTTCGTCACTCTCACTATCGAAATCAGGTAAATCACCCCAACTGCGCAACCAGGTTATCTGTCGTTTGGCCAGTTGTCGCGTGGCAATGATACCTCTTTCCACCATTGCATCAAAGCTGATTTCGTTGGCCAGGTATTGCCAGACCTGACGGTATCCCACGCTTCTCACCGAGGGCAACGACGGGTTGAGATCATCACGCTGAAACAGCTGTTCAACCTCCTGCACCAGGCCCTGCTCTATCATTTGACGGAAGCGGCGCTCAATCTTCATATGTAATACGCTTCGCTCAGCCGGCTGGATTGACAAAAACAGCAAGGTTTCTGATGATGGCACGATCCGCGCCCCGGCCTGCAAGGCAGTCATCGATTTGCCTGTGACCATGTAAACTTCCAGCGCGCGCTGCAGACGCTGCGGATCGTTGGGATGAATACGTGCCGCAGCGACGGGATCCACTTCGGCAAGTCGCTCGTGCACGGCCTGCCAGCCATGCTGTGTGGCATGCATCAGAATTTCCTCCCGCACCCCGGCATCAGCCGGCGGCAAGACTGACAGGCCGTCGCGCAGGGCTTTAAAATACAGCATGGTGCCACCTACCAGCAAAGGCACTTTTCCGGCCCGACGGATCTCCTTCATCTCCCGCACCGCGTCCTCGCAGAACAATGCGGCCGAATAACTTTCTGCCGGGTCCAGAAAATCGATGAGCCGGTGCGGGGCAATTGCCAGCGTTGCTGCATCCGGTTTACCGGTGCCGATGTCCATGCCACGATATATCTGCGCCGAATCAACATTTATGATCTCCAGCGGCAGGCGTTGCACCAACTCTACTGCCAGCGCGGTCTTGCCCGATGCGGTAGGCCCCATCAGGCAGATGGCCGGACAGTTCTCAGCGTTGAAGGCCATTACTGTTAACGCCCCCTCAGAAACAGCTTGTCCAGATCGGCCATACTCTGATACACCCAGGTTGGACGACCGTGGTTACACTGACCGCTGCGTTCAGTCCGCTCCATGTCACGGAGCAATGCGTTCATTTCCTGAACGCCGAGCTGCCGGTTGGCACGCACTGAGCCGTGGCAGGCCATGGTCGAGAGCAGTTCGTCACGATAGGCACTGATGCGCTCACTGCTCCCGTGCTCGCGCACATCGGACAGCACATCGCGCACCAACTGTTCAATATCTGCCCGGGCCAGTATCGCAGGTACCTGCCGTACCAGTACGGATTCGTCGGCAACCCTTGCAATTTCAAAGCCCAGTTCCGACAACGCCTGCGCCTGCTCTTCAGCACAACTGGCCTCGGCACTGCTGACCGCCACCGACACAGGTACCAGCAGGGGCTGAGCCTTGATACCCTGAGTATCACATGCGTTTTTCATATGCTCGTAGGTGATCCGCTCGTGCGCCGCGTGCATGTCAACAACAATCAACCCGTGCGCATTCTGTGCCAGTATGTAAACACCATGCAGTTGAGCCAGAGCAAACCCCAGTGGCGGGATTTCACTGTCTTCACTCAACTGCTGATAGGTTGCGGCCTGATCCGCCAGTGAATTTGCGGTCGACGGCGCGCGCCAGCCACGATCGCCGGAAAATGCTGAAACACTCTGCTGACTACCGGCCTGTCCGGCAAAAAGAATTTCCCCGGTTGACGCATCAACGCGCAATCCGAGACTGGACTGAGCCGGCGGTTGCATGGATGACAACGTGTCGCCAGCGGCAGAGCCAGGAGACAACTCCCCACCCGGCATATGGTCAACCGGCCGCACATCCGCCAGTGCCTTGTGCAGCGAACGGAACAGAAAATCATGGACCAGACGCTGATCGCGGAATCTCACTTCGTGCTTGGTGGGATGCACATTCACATCAACCAGTGCCGGCTGCAACTCGAGATAAAGCACAAACGCCGGATGCCGGCCACCAAACAGGACATCCCGGTAAGCCTGCTTGATTGCATGCGACACCAGCTTGTCGCGAATTACCCGTCCATTAACATAGAAATATTGCAGATCCGGCTGACTGCGCGAGAATGTTGGCAAACAGACCCACCCCCACAACCTCAGTCCGGATGCCTCAATATCAATATAAACAGCATGTTCCAGAAACGCCGGGCCGCACACCAGGCCAATACGTCGCTGTTTCTCCTGAACACTGTGCGCGGCATGCAACTGATGGACGGTACGCTGATTGTGTCGCAAACTGAAACTGACATCAAATCGGCTGAGTGCAATTCGCTTGACAACCTCATCAATTCTGCCGAATTCGGTGTTCTCTGTGCGCAGAAATTTTTTGCGGGCCGGCGTGTTAAAAAACAGATCCCTGACCTCAACACTGGTGCCCTGAGGATGCGGCGCCGGACTGAGCGTGGCGGTCATTTCCTGGCCAGCGGCCTCAACCTGCCAGCCGCCGCTGTCGGTTGCATCCACAGACCGTGAGACCAGCGCCAGCCGCGATACTGAACTGATACTGGCCAATGCCTCGCCGCGAAACCCAAGGCTTTCGATATTCTCAAGATCATCGAGGTCCGCAATCTTGCTGGTCGCATGACGGCTCAGTGCCAGTGTCAGATCATCCCGGCTGATACCGGAACCATCATCGCGAATCCGGATCAACTTGCTGCCGCCCTGCTCCACCTCAACATCTACCCGCCCGGCCCCGGCATCAAGGCTGTTTTCCAACAACTCCTTCACCACCGACGCCGGTCTTTCAACCACTTCACCGGCAGCAATCTGGTTAGCCAGCCGCTGGCTGAGCAGAGCAATTCTTCTCATCAGGAAACCTGTGCATGTCTATCTGGTTAGGAAGCCTCCGAATAGTATCAGGAGGATGGAATGATCAGAACCTGTCCAACGTGGATTGTATCATTTCGCAGCCTGTTTGCCGCGCGCAGACGGGACAGACTCACCTGATAGCGCTGCGCGATACCGGACAATGTCTCGCCGCGCATGATGGTATGCTCAGTTGCCACCGGCGGCGCCGAAATGGCCAGCGTCATTGGTCCGCCGCCGGGAATCACCAGCCGCTGGCCAACATGAATTGTGTCATTGCGCAGAGTGTTTGCAGCCCGCAACTGCGCCAGAGCAACATCATGACGCTGGGCGATCATTGACAGACTGTCGCCGCGGACCACCACATAATCGCGATCCGGCCCCTGGTTGTTGGCTTTTTGCCAGGCGATCAGTGTGCCCTCTGGTGGCCTGTCATAAAAATAATTCATGACGCCCTGCACTATTGAGTCCGCAAGACGGCGCTGATATTCCGACGATGTCAGCAACCTTGCCTCATTGGGGTTGGACAGATAGCCGGTTTCAATCAGCAGTGACGGAATATCCGGCGATCTCAGAACCCACAGATTACCCTGCTGCGGGACATCCCGACGCAACTTGGCCACGCTGCCCATGGCATTGAGAATGTGGGAACCGGCAGCCATGCTCTGTTCGATACTCCAGGCCATGGACAGATCAAGCAGCGTCAGTGCCAGATCGTCTTCAAAATTGCGTAAGCTGGTATCACCGGACATGCCACCCAGCAAATCCGCGGAGTTTTCCTTTTCTGTCACCCGGCGAATGTTTTCGTCTTCCGCAGTGCTCTGCGAGAGCGCATAAACAGTTACACCTTCAGCACGCGAGGTACTGAATGAATCAGCATGTATGGACAGAAAGATATCTGCACGATTTTGACGGGCCAGTTGCGGGCGCTGTTGCAAGCGCACGTAGTAGTCCCCCTGCCGGATAAGCACAGGATCATACCCCGGTATGGATTTGAGCCTGTCGTAAGCGGCCTGGGCAATGGCAAGCGCCACATCCTTTTCCCGGATCCGGCCATCGTAGCCGATGGCTCCCGGGTCATCGCCGCCGTGCCCGGCGTCGATGGCGACGATGATGTCGCGTTGTGCGGTGGCAGCCGGGGCCTGACGGGATTCCGTGTTTACCGGCAATTCCCGGTCGACATCATAAAGATCAACAATCAGCCTGTCCCCGGCCCCGCCATCCGGCGGCAGAGTAAAACTGCTCGGGTTGACCGGCCTGGTGAGATCCAGCACCACACGGACATCGGTGTCATTTCGCACGGCGCTGCGCACAGCTGTGACCGGCGTACCCTGCAAATCCAGCCTGCCGGTGTCCGCGTTCATCCGGGAGCGTTTGATATCAATTACTACCCGATCCGGGTTATCCAGGACAAAGACGCTGTATTCAGCACGACTGTCGACATCAAACACAACACGCGTGAAGTCTGCCGAGCGCGAGATGCCAAGATTTTCAATATCACCTGCAAATGCACCCGCACTGGCCCAGAGCGCCAGCATTCCCAATAGCAACGTCGATAACCCGGCCAGCAACCTGGTCGGATATCGCGCCCCCGCGGGACTATGAGCACCTGCATTGACTGTATTTCTGTCCAACATCTGAAAAATACTCTGAATGAGCGACTGAAACACGCCATCAATTGCCAGTTTTGTCAGCCGACGCGTCCATCATCCGCCGCAACTGATCACTGATACGATCGCCTTCAGGCGTTATCGCCTGCCAGGTAATACGCCGACCATCTCCTTCCGCAGCCAGTGAGATCTCGATATCCGCACGGGGCAAATAGCCCTGCCCGCGCTGCGGCCACTCAATCAAACACAGAGCCGGCGGCTCAAAATAGTCATCAACGCCCAGGAATTCTACCTCCTCTGGGTCTGATAGTCTATACAGATCAAAGTGATACAAAGGAAAGTCAAAATTTTCGTAAGGTTCAACCAATGTATAGGTCGGACTTTTGACCGGGCCGACGTGGCCCAGTGCCCGGATAAGTCCGCGACTGAGCGTGGTTTTGCCGGCACCCAAATCTCCCTGCAGATACACAATTGCGCCGGAATCACCTATCGCTCGTGCCAGAGCAGCACCAAATTCCTGGGTAGCATCATCATCAGAGAGATAGTAATCGCTCACACTCATTCCTGATTCAACCAGATATTATTCAATAGCCGACGTATAACCGGCAGCAGATCAGTTGCCAGCATCCCGCGCTCACCACAGGCAGGTGCCAGCTGGTCCGCAGCCTCACCATGCACACACACGCCGATCCGCACCGCATCAGTCGGAGACACACCTTGCGCCACCAGACCACCCAGCAACCCCGCCAGCACATCTCCCATGCCGCCTGATGCCATGCCGGGATTACCCTCTGCACACACTTCCAGTGGGACAGGTACACCATCAGAATCCGGAGACAGAGCCAGAATAGTGCCCGCTCCTTTGATCAGACAGGTCGCGCCGGTCAGCGCCTGCAAACGCCTGACTGCGGCAAACCTGTCCGCCCTGACAATTGCTGCAGAACAGTTCAGCAAACGTGAAACCTCACCCGGATGCGGCGTCAGTATCCAGTGTTTTCTCTGTTCCTGCGGTGCGAGTTCGTGCCAGACATTCCGTTGCCGGGACAACAGATTCAGGGCATCGGCGTCCAGCACCAGAGGGATGCCGGTTTGTACAGCAACCATCAGCACCTCGCTCAGCACCGCCGCGGACCAGGCCGATGCCCCAAGCCCTGGCCCGATTACAATGACTGAAGCTGAACTCAACAGCGAGCGCGCACTGTCTGACTGCTTTCCACCCCAGTCATCAATTCCATGCACCATAATTTCAGGTTGTCGGGCCAGAGCCGGCATCACATGCGCCGACCGCGTGATCAGGGCAACCGTACCCGCACCTGAGCGCGCCGCTGACTCTGCAGCCATCAACGCCGCGCCACCAAAACCAAGATCTCCGCCAACAATCACAGCACGACCGTGGTTGCCTTTATGCGCATCGCGCCGACGGGGGGGCAACAGTTGCATAGCCAGACTGACATCAATGGCATATGCCGAAGGATTGATGGCAGGGTGTTGTTGCAACACGCTTTTCGGAATCATCAGACTGTCAAAACATAGTCTGCCCGCGTAATCGGGCGCCGCACCTGTATACAGCCCCTGCTTGCGCCCGATAAAACTGATGGTTGCTGTGGCTCGCACTGCTGTGGTCTCGACCGCACCGGTATCGGCGTTTACGCCAGTGGGCAGATCTATGGCAAGCACAGGCAGACCGGCCCGGTTGATCTGATCCACAGCCGCCGCAAATTCGTCAGTTAACGGCGCCCGCGCTCCGCTGCCCAGCATTGCGTCAACAATGACCACCTCAGTCCGGGCACCATCGCACACTGACAAAAATACCTCCGCACTCCATGTCCGCGGATACAGGCCTCCATCACGGGCCATACGGGCAGCCTGCAGGGCCGAGCCACTCAAACGGGCATGATCCCCCAGCTGAAGTACCTCTACATGCCATCCGCCACGCCGTGCAAGATCAGCGATCACATAACCATCGCCACCATTATTGCCCGGACCACACAGTACCACCACGTGACGTACAGGCGGCCACAACCTGCCCAGCAACTGGAATGCTGCCGCCCCGGCCCGCTGCATCAGCTCAAATCCGCCAATACCGGATGCGATAACCTGCGCATCCATCTCCCTGACCTGAGCAGCGGTATACAGCGGAAGTTTCATGGCCTACTCCATGCGATTGATGAGCCGCTGCATCAGGCGCAGGGACGTTTCCAGCTCTGTCGCCGGCACATCATCGGTAAGCCCGATTGCCCACGGATCCTGCACTGCGCGCAAAGCGCTGTAGACTTCCTGCCCGTGATCGGTCAATTGCACCAGGGATGATCGTTTGTGGCGCGGATTCTCGGCATAAACAATCAGCCCGTCGGTCGCCATGACATCTGTGATGCGCTGCACGGCCTGCCTGGACTGACCCAGCGCCCTTGCAATACCCGGCACGGTTACACCGTTGCCCGACAATGCGATGACACCGATCACTTTCCAGCGGGCACTGGTCAACCCTGCCCGCTCGGCCATGCGGTCACCATCAGCTAACAGCAGGCCGTTAAGTCTGAAAACAGCACGCACCAGATCAAGAAACAATATACGTTTGGGGGAATGCACCATGCGCCTCTCCGAATGAACACACAGCCATAGCTGACAGCCTGAATAATTTGATCCCGCTGATGCTGTCAGCTTGACGCAATGTTGTCAATCTGGCAGTTGCATAAATACAGACTTATTCAGAGGTTCACTGGCGCCGGCGCATTCTGGCGCGCTTTACAGCTCTGTGAATGGCCGGCGGGTTCATCGGCAAATCAAACAGCCTGACGCCCGTGGCCCGGCAAACAGCGTTGCCGACGGCCCCCAGCGGAGGGACAATGGGTACTTCACCGACGCCTTTGACACCAAAGGGATGGCGAGGATTGGGAACCTCAATCAGAACCGTATCAATCATCGGCAGATCCGATGCAACCGGCATGCGATAATCAAGAAAGCCGGGGTTCTGCAGACAGCCGTTTTCATCGTAGTAATAGGCTTCATTAAGCGCCCAGCCTATGCCCTGTGCTGCGCCGCCCTGCAATTGCCCCTCAACATAATCCGGATGGATGGCCTTGCCGACATCCTGAATCACTGTATACCGCAGTACTGTCACCTTGCCGGTTTCCGGATCAACCTCCACGTCGCAGATATGCGTCCCAAAGCCCGGACCCGCGCCCTGTGCATTAAGAGTCGCCAGCCCGGCCAGCGGACCTCCGGTCTGAGCCCAGCGTCCCGCAATTTCGCGCATACTCAACGTGCAGTGTTTGCCATTTACCGTTGCGCAGGCCCGCCCGTCGCACCATTGAATCTCGTCCTGCGAAACATCCCAGATCAGTGCTGCGCGTTTTTTCAACTCAGCAATCAGATTTTGTGCCGCCTGAACCACCGCCATGCCAACTGCAAATGTGACCCGGCTGCCGCCGGTCAGATCAGAATAGGCTACCGAGCTGGTATCACCTATCAGCGGCCTGACATGGCTGACGTCAATGCCCAGTACTTCAGCGGCCATCATGGCCATGGATGCGCGCGAACCGCCAATGTCCGGGTTGGCGGTTGTTACATTGACAGTACCATCTTCGTTCAGATTGACCGCAGCACTGGACGGCCCGCCTATATTGAACCAGTATCCTGACGCAACGCCACGTCCCTGATTCTCGCCCAGCGGAGCCCTGTAGTGTGGATGATTGACAGCTGCTTCCAGCGTATCAACATATCCGATATTTTTCAGTGTTGCGCCGTATGCGGTCCGACTGCCATCACGCACCGCATTTTTCAGGCGCAGAGCCAGGGGATCCATATCGAGTTTTTGTGCCAGCATATCCAGCAGCGTTTCTGCTGCAAATGATGCCATGGGTGCGCCTGGGGCGCGGTAGGCTGCACTTTTGGGCCGGTTTACGACAACATCATATCCAATCAGCCTGACGTGAGGGATCTGGTAAGGCGCAAACGCGGTCATGCATCCCAGGCGAACCGGGGAACCGGGGAAAGCCCCTGCCTGGTAACAGAGTATTCCTTGCACCGCAACCAGCGTACCGTCATTGCGTGCACCCAATTTTAGCGAAATGTAAGCACCTGACGCCGGACCAGTGGCCCTGAATACGTCAGCCCGGCTCATCTGCATGCGCACCGGGCGTCCGCTTTTTCGCGACAGCAACACGGCCAATGGCTCAAGATAAACTGTTGTTTTGCCGCCAAAACCTCCACCGATTTCCATCGGATACACACGTATATCGGCCGCATCCATTGCCAACAGCCTGGCGCAGTAACCACGCACCATAAAGTGCCCCTGACTGCTGCACCAGATCTCGGTCTGTCCATCAGCGGCAACACGCGCCAGACATGCGTGAGGCTCAATGTATCCCTGATGCACCGGCTGAGTCGTGAACTCCTCGTTCAGGATGACATCCGCCCCGGCAAACCCGGACTCCACGTCTCCCACAGACTGTTCGTAGCGACTGGCGATATTGGACGGCTTCCCGGGCGGCGGCTGAATACCTTTGGTAATGAGGTGTTCGTGCAGCAAAGGCGCGTCCGGTTCCATTGCCTTCTGAACATCCACAACATGCGGCAGTACTGCATATTCGATTTCAATGGCATCCAGTGCGAGCCGGGCAGTCTGCTCATCAACAGCAGCGATGGCAGCAATCGCATGGCCTTCATAAAGGACCTTCCCGCGCGCCAGCAGATTGGCGGACATGTCCCTGAAATCCGGCGGCTGCCCATTGACAACTGCGTCTTCTTCGGCAATTTCCGGCATGTCAGCAGCGGTGATAATTGCCTTGACCCCGGGAATCAGCGCGGCAGCGCTGTAATCCAGATGCAATATCCTGGCATGCGCAAACGGACTGCGCAGAACAGCGCCATATAATGTGCCCGGCAAGGACACATCCGCACCGAATTGCGCCCGGCCAGTGACTTTATCAATACCATCCGGCCGCTGGGGCCGGCTGCCGATTACACGAAAATCTGCGGTTGCCTTTTTATCCTGTGTATCGCTCATACTTCTGTCTCAACTGGTCCGGACCTTACTCCAATTTTGGGCTGCCCTGACCGGATCTGTTGCGCCGCATCCATTATCGCTCTGACTATTTTGTCATACCCGGTGCAGCGACACAGATTACCGGCAATCCAGTACCGGACCTCGGTTTCTGTCGGAGACGGGTTTTTGTCCAGCAGTGATTTGGCCGCCATCAAAAAACCAGGTGTACAAACACCGCATTGCAGGGCGCCATGAGACAGAAATGCCTGCTGCAAAGGATGCAGCTGACCCGCCAGCGCCATCCCCTCTATGGTCTCAATCTGCTTACCCTGGGCCTCCACTGCAAGTACCAGGCAAGAGCACACCAGACGTCCACCAAACAGCACACTGCAGGCACCACAGTCGCCTGATCCACAGCCTTCCTTGCTGCCGGTTAATTGCAGTGTGTCGCGAAGTACCGTCAAGAGTGTATCCTGCGGACGACATAAAAACTCTGTTGCCTCACCATTGATGACGGTCTGCACGTGTTGCTTCATCTGTCAGTCCTCTGCTGGCTTGCCCGGTCATATGCAATCTGCACCGCGCGGGCTGCCAGCACTGCAGCGATATCTGTGCGATATTCTGCGGTGCCCCGTTTGTCATCAATCGGTCGGCAGGCCGCGCTGATCTGTCGTCGGAACCGTGACATGATTTCGTCTTCCAGTCTGGTGCCCGACAGTACTTTTACGGCTGACGTTGCCAGCAGTGGCACAGGTGAAACTGCGCCGAGCGCAACATGACAATGCTCTACCAGACCCTGCTCATCCAGTACCAGACTGGCCGCCGCACCAGCCACCGCAATATCCATTTCGGTTCGGGGAGTCATCCGCAAATAGGCATCCGCGCTGTTGGCAGGACGCGCAGGCAGCAGGAAGCTGACCACAATCTCATCTGCACGCAGACAGGTTTTCCCTGGTGAAACAATGACATCTTCAACCGGGATTTCCCGCTCTCCAAAAGGCCCTATAACCCGGCATCTGGCTCTGGCAGCAATCAGGGCCGGCACTGAATCAGCCGCAGGAGACGCATTGCAGAGGTTTCCTCCCAGACTGGCACGATTCTGTATCTGCGCCGACCCGATCAGATCCATGGCTTCCGTCACACCCGGCCAGGCCTGCCTCAGCTGTGGATGCATGTAAATATCAGCACCACATACCGCAGCTCCCACGGTGAAACTGCCATCTGCATGCTGCTGCAGCGCCATCAGTTCCGGCACCTGCTTCAGATCAAGCAGCACAGGCGGGTGCCCGGCGACTGCAGCCCTGACAATCAAATCCGTACCCCCTGCCATCACCCGCGCCTTGCCGGCCGCAGTGCACAATGCGTCAACGGCGTCATTCAGAGTTAAAGGTGCCAGGTATTGCATACAGGATAGTCCGGTCAGAATTTCAGCATGAGAGTGACAGCAGCCTCAGTATCGGTTTTTTTCCTGTTAACCGGCACTTCGGTCTGATGTCGTACTTTAACAGCAAATTTCATTGAGAGATTGCTCATGATGTCTGATTCAATTGCGGTTTCTGAACGGGCGATACTGGAGCGTTCACCGGCATCAACACTCAGCGACTGAAGAAATCTGGCATTGTCTGAGACGTCCCAGGTGTAATCGGTAGACAGTCGCACAATTGCCTCGTCAAAATCATCAGCACCATTGGCAGAACCGCGTGACATCCGCATACCAGCACCCACTGTGTAGCGCAGAGTCATCTCCTCACGATCCCGCAACAGCACCTGACCATAACTCACCGAGACATCAGACTGGCTCTTGTAACCGCTAAAACGGTCGTCTTCATGAGCCGCCCGGGTCATCAGGAAATTGTCCGGATCAAAACTGTATGTGGCACTGGCGACCGTATAAAGTCGCTGCGCGGCCAGCTGATCCTGTTTGGACGACCGGAACCCGTCCAATGTCAACCGGTAGGCCCAATCGTCCCGAACGGCGTCGAATCGAGCGCGGAACCGCACATTTTCGTCCTTGGTGTTGCCTGAGGTGAACACCGCCCCCAGTTCGAGTTCCGTTGCCAGGTCCCAGGTCTGTGCCTGTGTCTGAGCGGAAGCAGCGGCCAGGGCCGGAAAAATGATCGCGCCCAGTGCGCAGCGAAACCTGAAATTCATGAAAATATCCTCTCTGTGTCCTGTCCGGCACATAAATTTACTTTTTAAACCACGCCAATTTAAACCGGCGTACGAATCAAGTGCGTGATTTTGAGCAATTCACGCCCTGATGTCCAGCCTGTGGAATTGGCCTCGGGTGTTGTATTTTTTCAATGCAAGACCCGTTACAATACAGGGGCCGGAATGGCAGGAGCTCATTCGTATGAAAACACTGATTTTGGTTAGACATGCCAAATCAAGCTGGAATGATCAGGCTCAGAGGGATATTGATCGCCCACTGAACGACCGGGGACGACACGATGCGCCTCTGATGGCCGACCGCATGCTTGCGCGAGGCGTCTGTCCGCAACGCATCCTTGCCAGCCCGGCGTTGCGTACGGTCTCGACCGCGGAAATATTTGCCAATCATCTCTCCATTCCCAATGAACTGATACATCACGAACGGCAAATTTACCTTGCCAGCAGCGGACACCTGCTGAATCTGATCAAACACCAGGATGACAACATTGACTCGATCATGCTGGTGGGACACAACCCTGCACTGACAGACTTTTTTAATGACCTGTGTGCAACAGCCAGACTGGACAACATGCCCACCTGCTGCGTGGCCGAACTGATCATCGACATAAGCAGCTGGTCTGATCTCGAGTTTGGCAAAGCGGAGTTGCAAGAGATTGATTACCCCAAAAAAGAGCAATAGTCATTCGGCCGGGATACGGCTTCTGCGCTGCCAGTGGCCTGCTGTGCTGCTGCCTGCGGCCTTCATGTTGATTGCCGCTGTCGGCCATGCCCAAATACCTGCCGGGCAAACCTGGCAAAGCACACTACATACTGACCATCACCTCACCGGTCGAATCTGGGACACCTCATCCAACCAGTTCATAGACATCGATACCCTGACAACCACTCTGTCTTCCGCATCTGTTCTGCTGCTGGGAGAAAAACATGACAATCCCGATCATCACCGTTTACGACTGCAATTGTTGAACGATCTGATCAGCACCCGGCGCGTTGCATCCCTGACTCTGGAAATGCTGACTACATCCCGGCAACCCGCCATCGATCAGGCAGCGACCATTGATAACATCAGCGGTACGGCGCTCAGGGAACTGCTGAACTGGGATGAAGCATGGAACTGGGAGTTCTACAACGCACCGCTTCATGCTGCACTGGAGGCCGGCATTCCGGTGCTGGCGGGCAACCTTGACAGACCAGCCATCAGTGCAATCTATGCCGGACAGATCCCGGAAAATCAACCACTGGACACTGACCAGCAACAGCAACTGTTACTGGAAATCGATCGCAGCCACTGCGGCCTGCTGCCCGAAAGTCAGTTCCCCGCAATGATGCGCGTACAACAGGCACGTGATCAACAGATGGCCGACGCAATAAGCGGTGCGGACATCACGACTGCCGGCATCAGAATCCTGCTGGCAGGCAATTTCCATGTGCGTCACGACCTGGGAGTCAGCAACTATCTGCCTCAGGATGCCGGCCAGATTGTCACTGTCGCCTTTCTTGAGGTAAACCCGGAATCAGATGATCCACAGGATTATCTTGAACAGTTTTCTGATCGCAGAGTTTACGATTTTGTCTGGTTTACCCCTGCGGTGCTCACGGCTGATTACTGCGAGCAAATGCGCAATCAGTGAGTCATCGAATAAATGAGGTAATTGAGCCCCATCTGGTAAGCAAGATTTGCATACCGGGTGGGATACCGGGGATGGTAGGTATGCTCCCAACCATCTCCCATGTCGGTATTCCAGTTGATCAACACCATTATCCTGCCGTCATCATCCAGAATGGCATGCACCGAGGCGTGATCAACGTCCCGCTCCGGGGTGTTGTCCGGATTCCCCATGGCAGGAATCATTTGCGGCCCCTCTGTGTCGTAATAAATACGGAAAATCTCGTGATCAGCCGGCAGCCTGACTATTTCCCGCTCAGGGAATATTGTTCTGAAGGAGTTTTCGAAAGCGGCCCACTCGCGGGTTCCCCAGAAGTCATCAACCAGTAAAAAACCACCTCGTAAAAGATATTCACGCAGATTGCCAAGCTCGACGGGATTAAAGTAAGGCCCGCCATTACGACCAACTTCCAGCATATACAGAAACGGGTACTCAAAAATCTGGTCGTCATCCAGCCGCAGCACAACTGGCTCTGGCTGAATACGCACATTACTCAGACGGGCAACACCCCGCAAAAAATTGCGATCTGCATCGGGAAAATCCACTGACCACGGCCCGTAGCCGAATCCACCCCGATAATAGGAGTCATACTGAACCCTGGCGAATGCAAATTCGCCCGATGTGTCTACCGGCTCGGGCAATGCCTGGGCGCCGGTTAATCCCTGCGAGTAAACAGGGGCGTTGCAGATGAACAGCAGCGTCAGTGCGGCCAGGGTCGCTGGATACGGATTATTGAACATCATCAAGGCGGTTTCCTGTATGGCTCAGGGCTGTTTCCTGTTTCGCTCAGGGCTGTTTCCTGTTTCGTTCAAGCCGGGTGCCTGAACATCAAGTTTGGTGTAAGCTGAGTCAGAATTCAACAATAAAAACTGCCTCACACAATGACTGGCGGGGAGACATCCATGACTCATGCACCTGTTGTTCGATTGTCTGTTATTAGATCCGCCATCGCTCAGGCACTCCTGATCATGCTGGCAGCCTGTTCGGAGCCAGTCAGGGAGTCTAGTGAGGTTATCAGTCTTGAACTATTGTCCAGCCCACCACATCTTGTCACGGGGGGTAGTGCACTCCTGGCGCTGACATATGACAGCAGTGGCACGGTGCCCGACATCTACCTCAATGGCAAGCCCGTCAGCTGGATGCCGCCGGCCAGTCAGCCAGGATCTCAAACCGCACAGATCCTGATCAGTAACCTGCACGATGGTGAGAACCTGCTGGACGTTGTTGCCGGTGAGGCACGTACCGCGATGACACTGGTCAACTACCCGATCACCGGCCCTGTCATATCGGGCGCGCACCAGACTCCGTATCTCTGTCTCAGCGAACTGACGCTGCGCAATGATGCCCCCAGACGATTTGCCATTGGCAATGGCGAGTACCTGGACACCAGCGAACAGGATGAAGCCTGTACAATAGTCACCCGCACAGACTACGTATATCGCAGTGACAGCAGCCCCGGCTTTCTGCCACTGCCAGACCCCGGCACGGTGCCTGCTGATGCAATGGAGACTGAGACAAGCATGGGAGCACGGGTACCATTTGTCGTCAGGCTGGAAACCGGCACCATCAACCGGGCTATCTACCAGATAGCCACCCTGCATAATCCCGCAGAACCTGCTCCGAGCGCGCTGGCGCCATCCACCGGCTGGAATCAGCGTCTGGTCTATACCTTTGGCGGCGGCTGTGAGGCTGGATATTTTCAGGGTGCAAGCACCGGCGGCGTTTTGCGGGAATCAATGCTGGCCCGAGGCTATGCGGTCGCCTCTTCCACTCTCAATGTCAATGCCCAGGGCGGTTGCAATGATGTCGTTTCCGCCGAAACTGCCATGATGGTCAAGGAACACTTCACCAAACACTATGGCAAACCCGCCTATACCATTGGCAATGGCGGATCGGGCGGCGCCATGCAACAACTGCTTATTGCCGGCGCTTACCCCGGCATTCTGGATGGTTTGCTGGTCAGCATGACATTTTCTGACGCTGTCACCTATTTTGCGGATTCACAGGAATGCAGCGGCCCGTGGCGCAGTTATGCCAACAATCCAGCTAACGGACTAGATGAAGAAACCCGGGCACTGATTGGTGGCTGGCCCAACTGGTATCTGTGCGACCAGTCACTGGGTTTGCGCCCGGACCGCATTTCGCCGTTTGACTGTTCAGCGGAAATTCCGCCGGCGCTGCACTACCACCCACAGAACAATCCGACCGGCATTCGCTGCTCCATCTACGATGGCATGCGCAACATATTTGGCGAAAGTGCCCACCCGCAGATTACCGGTGCACGTGAATTTGCGCGCAGCCCACATGACAATATTGGTGTCCAGTATGGGTTGGAGGCGCTGAATGCCGGCCTGATAGACAAGGCGCTGTTTCTGGATATCAATGAAAACGTTGGTGGCTGGAACATTGACTTTCAGCCCACCCGGGAACGTACTGAAGGTGATCCCGACGCAATCCGTATTGCTTATGAAACTGGCCGCATTACCAATGGAGATGCCGGACTGTCGCGCGTGCCCATTATCGATGACCGCCTCTATCTGGATCACCAGGGCAACTTCCACGCCAGCGTTTATTCCTTTACCACCCGCGCCCGCCTTGAACGCGACAATGGCCACGCCGACAATTACATTATCCGGCGCCATGACAGCAATGTTTCGCTGGCTGACGAGAATCTTGCCCTGATGGATCGCTGGTTGTCAGCCATTGACCATGACGATATGTCCAGTCCATTGCTCGAGCGGATTGTCGCTGCCAAACCGGCAGAACTGGTGGATGACTGTTTTACCAGCACCGGAGACCGGATAGTGGAGCCTGCCGTTTTTAATACTCAACGCCTGTTTGACAATACAGAAGGGCAATGTAATCAGCTTTATCCGCCACATGCAGGACTGCGCCTGGTCGCCGGCGGCCCGCTGAGCAATGATGTAATGAAATGCGCACTTAAACCCATCAACTACGAAGACTATCGGGTTGAATTTTCACAGAATGAAAAAGAACGGTTGATGTCCATTTTCCCGGATGGTGTATGTG
Source organism: uncultured Pseudohongiella sp. (assembly GCA_963974875.1). Lineage (GTDB taxonomy): Bacteria > Pseudomonadota > Gammaproteobacteria > Pseudomonadales > Pseudohongiellaceae > Pseudohongiella. The sequence continues at coordinate 169,165 of CAXBER010000002.1, forward strand.
ACTGGAGCAAACCGGGTATTGGCCAGACCACCAACCAGACCTGGCTGTCATTCGGGCCTTCACCGGTCAATCGCTACCAAAAGTGATCATCCCCCCGGGTGCAGGGCAGATTACTCTGTCACCAGCCCCGGGGATACCCGTCGACTCAACAGCACCCCACCGGTACCAAGCGCTCCGCCTGCCGTCAGTAATGCCATGTCACCCACATTGATACCGAGCAACTGTAAACCCGGCAATGCAATCAACCCACCACCAATGCCGGTCAGCAGGCGGCCCAATGATCCAACTGCTCCCGGGCGATCCAGAAAACCGATACCGGGCAGATAATCCTGCAACGAGCCGGCAATCAACAATACGCCAATAGCTGCCATTAGCGTTGAAGACAGAATTTCCCACCAGCTGCCGTCCAGTATCAATGCCGGATCCAGCACAAAAAAGAAAGGAATGAAATAAATGACGCTACCTAACCGCATAGCCTTGAAACCAGTGGCCAGCGAAGAAGCCCCGGCGATACTTGCCGCCGCGAAAGCGCCAAGTGCCACAGGTGGTGTAATAAATGAAAGCATACCCCAATACAGAATGAACAGATGCACGCTCATGGGGTTGAGCCCACCCTGAATCAACGCCGGTGCAAGTACTATCGCCAGAAAAATATAGGCCGCCGTCACAGTCATGCCGATTCCCAGCACAAAACTGGTCAGTGCACCCATCAACAGCAATAACAGAATTGAGTCGCCGGCAATATACAGCAGGTCATTGACCAGAGTGCCGGACAGACCCGTCACCGACAACGCACCAACAATAAGCCCGACACCCGCCATGATTGCCAGCAACTCTACAAGGAGCTTGCCGGATGCGACCAGAAACGAGCCGGCAGCTTTGATATCCCATCTGTGTCGGGGTGATATCTGATTCAGCACCAACAACATGCCAGTGGCGTAATAAGGCGCCACAGCCTCACGCTGCATGTATATAAGCAGGAAAATCAACACTGCAAATGATGCCAGGTAGAACCAGCCATCACGAAAGGTCTGCATCAGATCCGGCAACTCTTCGCGCGGGGTGCCTTTCAAACCCGTGCGCGCAGCATAGGCATCAACCTGCACAAACAAACCGAAGAAGTACAGCAGTGCCGGAATGGCTGCGGCGAGGGCAACAGTGGTATACGGTACATTCAGGAACGTAGCCATCACAAACGCGGTTGACCCCATGATCGGTGGCAGCAGCACGCCCCCGGTTGATGCACAGGCCTCCACACCACCGGCGTACTCACTGGACATGCCATCCTTTTTCATCGCCGGGATGGTCATTTGACCGGTAGTCAGCACGTTGGTTATTACACTGCCACTCATGGAACCCATCAGTCCGCTGGAGACAATTGCCACCTTGGCTGAGCCGCCGCGGACGTGACCAAACAGGGCAAACGCCAGATTGATAAAGAAGCGGCCTCCCCCGGTATGCTGCAACGCAATACCAAAAACAAGAAAACCGATCACCAACTGGGCAAAGGCCCGGAACGGCAACCCCAGAATGCTCTCGATACTCATGACATGGTACGACGCTGTTTCGGCAATCGAGGACGACATGCCGGAGATTGGCCCGGGCATTTTGTCGGCAAACACCGGATACAGCGAAAATACCAGTACCAGCACAAATAGCGTCGTGCCACCACAGCGGCGTACCGCTTCGAGCGTCAACGCCCACAGCATATAGCTCATGATGACCGCATAGGTTGGCGCGGAAAACTCCCAGCCATAATCCAGCATCGTTTCCGAATTTATGAAAAAGAACCCACAGGCAACAAATGCTGCCGCGCTCAGTATCATGTCATACCAGTAGCGGGTGGATTTTGCAGACGGAGGATAAATCAGAAAACACATTGGCAGCAGCAGTGCCAGCAATGCGTAATAGTAGTGATTCTGTACCGTAATCATGAATTCCAGGAGCGGACGCTCCGAGAACAGGCGCAATGAATCCATGGCCAGGAAAACGCTCAACACGGCAGCAGTCGCCACCATCCAGCGGACCAGTAACGGCATCTGCACGGACGTGCGCGACATTATTCCCAGGACTCCCAGACCGGATCAAAACCGGCAGCTCTCAGGTGCCGGGCGCGCACCTGTTGCCATACCTGCTGAAATTCATCACGGTCCCTGATACGGGTTGATGTGGCTTCCTGCCAGGCGGCAGCCAATACTTCCTGACGCCGGATTAACGTGTTGTTGTGCGCTTCCCTTTCCTCTGTCCAGACACCAATCTCGCGCCAGTAGCGCACCGCACCGTCATGATAGGGAACCACCCAGTCAAACACCTGCCGGTCAAGTGCCCAGCCAATAGCCCCCGGATCTGCATCTTTGAATGTATCGTAATTCTCGTTGATCACCCGCGTCATCCAGTAGACCGTATTCTCGTCCTGGCTTTGCTGTGCAATCAGCACGGGATAAGGATACGTACCCGCTTCCTGAGGGTTTTCATCACTGATACCCGGGCCCCGTGTCGCATTGTATTTGGTAAAGTAGGGTCCCACTGCCAGCATTCTCTGCCAGCAACCAGCATCATCGTGTGGTGCCGGCAGCCAGCGAATGCCGCGCGGGGAAGCCTCAAGGCGTCGTGTTGGCCCGGATACAGTTGTGCCGAACGCAGCATCAACGTCACCATTGATGACGCCGTCCCACATTGCATCGTAGCCGGGGAAATCGACCCTAACCACGTCATCCCAGGTAAGCCCCCCACACGCGAGATACGCTTCCATGGAAATATTCAGCGCTGGCGCAGCGCGTACAAACGGCACCCGCCGGCCACGCAGCTCAGCAAATGTGGTGACGCCGGTGTCTGCCGCGACTGCTACCGCCTGGTTGCTCAGGCCACTTGAACTCATGAGCATGCGCAGGGGCTGCGGACCCCACTCCTGATCAGCAAACTGATATACACCTTCCTGCGCGAAGTAGGTGGCGACGCCGTTGGCCGAAAACTGTACCCGGCCGGTTTTCAGCGGCAGGAGTCTGGACACATCATTCTGTCCGGGAATGACCCGCAGCGTGATATTGTACTTGTCGCGCAGCATGGCGCCGATCGCAACCGACTGATTGTAGCCGGTAGTCCCCAGATTATACGCCGTCCAGGCAATCTGCCGGGGAAGCTCCGGTGCGTCCTGTTGTGCCTGTGCCAGTGTCGCACCTACCGTCGCACCCATCGTCACACCCACGATCGTCAGGCAGAACGTCAGGCAGAACACCCGTCCGACCGCTATTGAATTCCGGGGCCGGTTCAGGCGCCTGCAATCTCTTGACAACATCGATGTACTCCCGCAGCTGTATCTTGGTATTTTTTAGCCGTAAACTCTGACTATATCACTACGAAGGGCGGCCGAACACCATGCCAGGACTTGTCATTAACAGTCTGCTACGTGAAATCATCAGTGCCAACGGTTATGAAATACCGGGGACCGATTGTCTGCAATTGTCTGCCGACTCTGTCCGCAGTCTTATCTCGGAATTCGATGCGAGTTACCCGGGCACGGCCGGATCGCTGCGGGCAGCTGCCCTTGCGATTGACGGTGAGATTTATATCAATGCGTTTGCAGAATCGTTGCAACCGGACAGTGAGGTAGTATTTATTCCGGCGCTGGAGGGCGGGTAGCGTAAAAACGGACAGCCACGGCACACGTCGACACCGGTGCAGCCTGCTGGCCAACACCGGATCATCGTGAGCATTGCTGCAAAGATCAGTTGCGGGTGCCGGAAACCGGGATGGCACCAAAATCTGTATTAAAATTGCCACTCATGGTGTCGCCTTCCACTGTGCCGCGAAATGCCAGTGTCAATGCAGTACCCTGCGCATCCACGTTTGCATCAAATGACAATGCTTCGCCATCCACAGCAATATTGTTCAATGGCGCTGCGCCCAGATCCTGCGATGTCATTTCGCCGGTCAGATCTTCATTGATATTGACGTTGGCATTCATGGCACCAATTGGTGTGTCGATGGTAATTGTCCAGCTGCCTACCGCCGGGTGCGGCGCTGAGGTTGTCGCACAGGCACTCAATAAAAGTGCTACCAGCATACCCGCGACCAGCGTTCCTGTTCTGTTAATCATTCTGAATTCCCCTTCATTTTTAAATTTGATGTGTGCTGTACTACTTTGCAAAATATGCGCGCCTACTTTGATATTGATTACGTGTCAGGTCAACGAATTTTTCGGCCGGATCGCGTAAATATCTGACAAATCCCTGTCTTCTTCTGAAATCCGTCAGCCTTGCCCGCTGTTACCAGGCGAGCTCCAGGATTTCCATGACATCATCCGCTGATCGGATCGGCCGCGGATTACTTCTCACAACACTGTTACCTGCTGCAGCAAGGGCTACCCCGGGCAATTGCTCCCGCGTCACCCCAATATCGCGCAACCGTACCGGAAGTTCCATTTCCTTCAGCCAGTCGACAATCCATTCATCAAGCAATTGACCATCCGCATTAATACCAGCGCCAATGGCTCTCTGTATAGTGCCGTTTGTCACAAAGTTCCATCTGAGCACGGCCGGCAGCATCACGCAGGACGTATGGCCGTGGGGAACACCGCACTGCGCACCAAGGACATATCCGATACCGTGACTGGCGCCATGTCTGACCCTGCCGAGTCCGCATCCGGCCAGCCAGACAGCCTGCTGATTCAGTGATCTGATGCCAGCATCCGCTGGCGATTTATACATCGCGGGTAGAGATTCACGCAAAAGTCGTACGGCGTGCAGAAAGTGGCCCTGAAGATACGGAAACACATCAACAGAACAATACCCTTCAATAGCATGATCAAGCGACCGGACAGCCGTGGACAACCACAACCAGTCAGGTGTGTACTGCACCAGAAACGGATCATAAATGACATATCTGGCACACAGACCATCAAACCGATAACCTTCCTTTGTGCTGTTTGCGGTATCAGTTACACCGGCATTGTTACTGAACTCGGCAGCTGACAGCGTTGTTGGTACTGCAATCTGGTATACCGGCTTTTTAAGCCTGGTTTCGGGGCGGGTTCCGCTCAGATCACCGCTGCTTCCATCACTGAACCGCGCATAGCGCAACAGCGCTTCTTCATCCCGGATATCAGCATTGAGACAAAACTGAATAACTTTACCGGCATCAATGACCGATCCACCACCTATGGTAACTATCACCTCGGCATTGACGTCTCGCGCCATCTGTAATGCGGCCAGCACATCCTTTCTGGGTGTATGCGCCGCCACTGCGTCACAACTGCCGGCCAATTGGCTCCCCAGCGCAACCTCAAGCCTGCGCCGCAGACCTGCACGCGAGTTCAACGTTGCCGACATCAGCACAAAAATTCGCGCCGGACTGCCGCGCACAAGCGCATCATTCTGCAGCAGCGCAGTTAAAGCCTGCTCCATTGTCTGATCAAACAGAACCTGTTTAAGAGATGTATATTCAAACATACCCACATGCATACCCCGATACGGCTCCAGCCAACACAAAAAGAGCAATAATGTCGCAGTAAAATTGAAGCCATTCATGAACTGCTATATGCTCACTCGCAAGTCTACTCAACTATACCGAGGCCTGTCATGATCGATTTGAGAATTAACGGACAGAACCATACGCTGGACATCGAACCCGAGATGCCGCTGCTCTGGGCTCTCCGCAATGAACTCGGACTAACCGGGACAAAATTCGGTTGCGGCATCGCAGCCTGCGGAGCCTGCACGGTACACATCGACGGTCAGGCAGTGCGCAGCTGTGTCACGCCTGTCAGCGCCGTGCAGAACTCTGATATCAGAACCATCGAGGGACTGGCCCGCAATGCAGCTGACGCCCCGTCCGGCACCACCGATGCCGGACTGACCGCCGTCCAGCAGGCATGGATCAAACATCAGGTGCCACAGTGTGGTTACTGCCAGTCCGGCATGATAATGGCTGTCAGCGCCCTGTTGCAAAACAACCCCGACCCGGACGAGGCCACCATCAGCGCCAGCCTGAGCAACGTCTGCCGGTGCGGCACGTACCCCAGAGTCAGCAAAGCGATCCGCGAACTCATAGCCCAACAACCTGCTCCTGTTGTACAGGAGGAAACAGTATGAAACTGACCCGACGCCGTTTTATTCTCGGAACCGCCATCGCCGGTGGTGGATTGCTGCTGGGATATGCCACCACCCGACCCGATCGCCATACGCTCGCCAACCAGCATCATGCCGGCGAAGGCCAGACCTTTCTGACTACCTGGCTGCGGATTGACCCTGACAATCAGATTACTGTCCTGGTGCCTCATTCAGAGATGGGACAGGGAGTGCTGACGTCATTGCCAATGATGGCCGCTGACGAAATGGATGCTGACTGGAGCAAGGTGAATGTTGAACAGGCTCCGGCGTCCGATCTGTTTGCCAACGGCGTACTGATCAAGGGATTTGCCGGTTCGCTGGGTTTCACAGTACCCGCCTTCCTGGATCGCACGATGGATGCCGTCACTATGAAGGCTGCCGAGATAATGAACATGCAGATCACCGGCGGCAGCAGCTCCGTTCGCTTCACCGGCGAAATGGGCATGCGCGTTGCGGGCGCCGCCGCTCGCCAGATGCTGGTCAGCGCTGCCGCCCAACAATGGAACGTTGATGCCGCCGAACTGACCACTGCCAATAGCGTTGTGTCGCATGCGCCAAGCGGGCGAACCGCCACCTATGGCGAACTGGCCAGCGCTGCAGCGCAGTTCGATCCGCCTCGCAAGCCAGTCCTCAAGCGACCGGAACAGTTTACCCTGATGGGCAAACCTGTCGCGCGTATCGACATACCGGCAAAAGTTGATGGCAGCGCCCGGTATGGTATTGATGCCCGTCCGGACAACATGCTGTACGCAGCTGTCAAAACCTCCCCCGTGTTTGGTGGCAAGCTGCTGGGGGTGGGCAACATCGATGCAGTGCTGCAGCGCCGGGGCGTCAGAAAGGTAATCGAACTGGACGATGCCGTTGCGGTTGTTGCCGATAACTACTGGCGGGCAAGCAAAGCGCTTGAGTTGCTGGAACCGGCATTCTCCGACACCGAATTCGACACCCGGTCCAGTACAGACATATTTGCCGACTATGACCTGGCGCTGTCAGAAGGCGATCGCAACAGGGATGTCGCCAGCGGCGATGCAGCTGCGGCATTTGAATCAGCCGACGAAATCATCACCGCCACCTACCGTGTACCCTACCTGGCGCATGCGGCGATGGAACCGATGAATTGTACAGTGCATTTCCACAACGACCAGTGTGAGGTCTGGACCGGCACCCAGGACAATCTGGGGATTCGTGGCCAGGTGGCCAATGCCGCCGGACTTGATGAAACCGCTGTCACTGTCTACCCGTTTTATCTGGGTGGCGGTTTCGGCCGCCGACTGCCAACGTCAACCAACACCATCATCCAGGCAACCCAGATAGCCCGGCAGTTTGATGTGCCGGTGCAGACACTGTGGAGTCGCGAGGAAGACACCCGTCAGGACTATTATCGCCCGGCTGTCAGCAGCCGTTTTCGGGCAGCATTTGACGGCAACGGCAGTCTTGTTGCGTGGGAGAACGCCTATATCGGCAAAAATGAACCGGCTGAAGCCGCTCATATTGCGTACCAGGTACCTAATCAGCAGATTGACTATGTTGAGAGCCCGACGCATATCCCGTTTGGTGCCTGGCGCAGTGTTGCACACTCCCAGCACAGCTTTTTTCTGGAATCGTTTACTGACGAACTGGCCTGGCGCCAGGGTCGCGACCCGCTGCAGTTCCGGCTGGACATGTTGCAGGACAAGCCACGTCACAGCAGGGTGCTACGCGAAGCTGCAGCGCGGGCAGGCTGGAACACACCTGTCGCTGAAGGTCGTGCCCGCGGCATAGCCCTGCAGGAAAGTTTTGGCAGCGTCGTTGCCGAAGTTGCCGAGGTATCTCTGACCAGTGATGGTCGGGTCCGTGTCGAAAAAGTGGTCTGTGCTATCGATTGCGGTCGGGTTATCAATCCGGATACCGCGGCATCACAAGTAGAAAGTGGCATCATCTACGGACTGACTGCTGCCTTGTACGGCCAGATCAGCATTGAACAGGGCCGTGTCAAGGAGAGCAATTTCCATGACTACGAAATGCTCCGGCTGGCGGAGTCGCCTGATATTGAGGTCGTGCTGCTGGAAACCGGCGATGCACCGGTCGGAGGACTTGGCGAACCCGCCACGCCACCTATTGCTGCCGCTGTGGGCAATGCCATCTATGCTCTGACCGGGCAGCGTGTGCGTGAACTCCCACTGAAGAACTATCGTTTTCTGCCGGCACCGGTGGAAGCGGGCGCAGGCAACGTCTGACCCGAACGACAGACCGACAACCGCATAAAAAAGCCCGGGTTTCTGAAACCAGAAACCCGGGCTTTTTTGAGCAGACTATCTGGGCACTCTATCAGCGGGTAATTGCGTCGCTGCCCATCATATTGCTCTGCACCATGAATTCACGGAACTCATCAAAATTCAGACCACCGCTTTTACTGCGATCCATAATGGTGAATGGTAACGCCAACGCCTGGCGTGCATTCTCGGGCATTTCACTCAGCGCAATCTGCCCATCCATATCCCTGTCCATGAAACCCATGACGATTGACGTCATATAGTCCTGAACGTTTATTTCATGATCATTTTCACCTGGCTCGGCATAGCGGAACGATACCCCGCCATACAGCATCTCTTCCCAGGTCTGCTCGCCAAACGAGACATCAACAGTGGGATCAGGATTGCTCAGATTGGCAGTCGAATTATCATAGGTAGTGCGATGAATTATCTTTGTGCCGGCAGGTGCCTCAATCGGATCTTTCAACTGAAAATAACGCTGCCAGTTGAAGTCATAGTTTGGCACTGACAATGCCACTTCTTCACGTCCGTCTGGATAGCGAATGACAAACTCCGACGCGCGACCACGGTAATGCGCATGGGGGAACAATGCATATATAACCGCATCTCGCTGCAATTCAAAATAGGCTTCTTCCTGATGCTCTGCCACACCGGTTGGAATATCGAGCTCCAGATTCAGTATCGAATAATGCTGCAGCACGTGCTCTGGCGCTTCGTCGGAAAAATACAGACCGATACGTGTTTCATCGCGGGTTTCGCGACCATAGGTCGTGTAGTGCATCTGCGTATAGAATGAGCTGTCCGCCGGAATAAACACACCCGTGTTTTCAGGATAGATATAGGTTTCGTTGCCAGGCACAAACGTCATCAGTTGTGGCTGTAACAGTGACTCGCCACTGTCCACCTGACCAGAAAAACTTGAGCTGGCGCCGTAGGTGGCAATTGCGTGGTGCACTACCTGACGATCTCCCGGTGCGATCTGCACGGCCTTGACCCATACATCACGGTCCAGTGGATTTTTCACCTCAAAAAACTGATAGTCCAGGACACCGGTCGCCGGAATATCAAATGCCGGCAATGTAACCACAAGATCCGGTTCACCCAGCTCCCATTCGGAAACTGCCCCATCTACCAGCATCAGGGGGTCTGCGCCATCGCCACGCGGCGCGCCGGCGTCTATCCATCCCACCAATTGGCGTTTCTCCTCAACACTCAGACTCAGGTCGTGCTCAAACTCACCAATCTCCGGATCGGCATGCCATGGCGGCATACGGCGGGTCAGCAGCGTTTCGCGGATCATCGGCGAAAAACCCTGCACCATGGCATGACTGTTCATCGCCCATGGCCCGATGCCACCCGGACGGTGACAATCGGCACATTTCTCGACCAGCATCGGCGCAATGGTTTCACTGTAGGAGGCCACACTTGTCGCATGAGCCTGTTGCGCGGCATGAGTGGGAAGAACGTCAGCCACCCACATGGGAGCAGATACGGCGTCGGCGCCCTTTTCAGTCGTCAACGCCTGCAATACCTCGTCCAGTAAAGGATGCATGGCTGTGCCGCTTTCATTCCCTGCAGGCCCGCGATACACAATCTGCCAGCGCTGTGGATCGATCACCAGGGTTTCCCCGGCATATTGCACGGCCAGCGTCTCTGTCACCAGGCCAGCCTCGTCCTTAAGGACAGGCAGGTCAATTGCCTGCGATGAAGCACTCTGCGCAATGCTCTGGCGACTCTCCTGCGGCACGGGATTTATCATGGCCATCACAACACCCCTGCCTGCCAGGTTAGCTGCTGACAACAGTTGCGCTGCGCTGGCGGCCTCTCCGGAGGCATTGCGATGCCCTATCAGCACAATGGCGGGTCGCTGCGCGTAGTAGTGCAGATTGAATGCCTTGCCGTGCTGATCAATCAGTGTGAAGTCGGCAGCACGGATCACCTGAGAGTTCACCTCAGACGCAGACGTCAAACTGCCCATGGCCATTAAGGCCATGCAACTCAGGAGCTGTAGTAAATACCGGTGCGATTGGAAAATTTTCATAGTTACCTCATTCGGGTCTGTTCAGGATCAGACCGGATGGACTGACATCAATGCTGAACGCATTCAGGTACGTTGCTATTCAACACTTGGTTCATTCGCCAGTCAATCGGTCGAAAGTCACGCCAGATCAGCACTCAGGGGCGGTAGTGGGTACGTATGAAGTCGCCGAGCATCGCAAACTCATCCTGACGGGTGCTTGCCTTACGCCAGACCAGTCCAATCTGCCGGTAACTACCCGGTTCCAGTGGCACCGTTTTAATGCGGGTGTTTTTCAGCAATGTTGAATGTACGGCCATTTCGGGCAGATAGGTGATACCCAGATCCGCATCCACCATTTGCACCAGTGTCAGCAGGCTGGTCGCCGTAATGCCACTGACCTTGTCAGCATTGCGAATATTGCAGGCGGCCAGGGCATGGTCGCGCAGGCAATGTCCATCTTCCAGCAGCAGCACACTGTCGCTGGGCAATTCGGCCACATTGTAGTGGCTCGGATCAATGAAGTGACTCCTCTGGTGATGAGCGAGGAAAAAATGGTCATCAAACAGCGGCATTTCTGTGACATTGCGCAACTCATAAGGCAAGGCAACCAGTATCAGATCCAGCTCGCCTTCCATTAAACGCTCGTAGACCCGATCAGTGAGATCCTCCTTAAGATAGAGCTTCAGATCCGGGTAGGCTTTTCGCAGTGCAGGTAACAGTTTGGGCAGTAAAAATGGAGCGATGGTAGGAATGACGCCCAGCTTCAACTGGCCGGTCAGCGGTGCCTGGTTACCCTTGGCGATATCCACCAGTTCTTCCAGGTCGCGCAATACCAGCCGTGCCTGCCTCGCAATATCACGCCCAAGACTGGTAACTGTTACATTTTTGTTCGTACGATCAACCAGTTGCATATTCAGCATGTTTTCCAGTTCTTTTATGGCGACGCTGAATGCCGGCTGCGACACAAAACAGGATTCGGCTGCCTTGCCAAAGTGTTCATAGTGCTCAAGCGCCACGAAGTAGCGCAACTGCTTGGTTGTTGGTAGATGATTCATAACGCACCTGATTACAGTACAAACCTGACAATACAACTCTAACGATACAATTCCCATATCACTTTAATACATTTAATTCATTTTATCTATTCAGACCGGATCGCTAATATGCACAACATCAGATCAGCGGGCACATTGAGATCCTGCCCACAGATTTAGCAACACGATTTAGCAGGAAGGTCAGCTTGTAGCTTTATAGTCCCTCTTGGCCGGAACAGTTCCCAAAAATTGTTCCGGCCTTTTTTATGGTGCGCGTCCCGTTTTGCATCAATAAAAAAACACAGCAGTAAAAAAGCACATCGTTCACAAAAACCGTTGCAGACAGGTTTTATTAATACCCTGGCTTTGCTGATATACTGCTTTGTCAATCCTCACATCACGGTTACTCAGGGTGGTATTCGACAATGCCTGACAGTTATTCAAACCGGATCAGAACTCTTGCCCTTAGCCTGGCATTCGCGGCATCAGCTCAGGCTGATGACATTCATCCCATTGATGTCTGGCATGGAGAGTGGTCCGCCGAAGATACGCCTTTCAGTCTGAGAGTTGTGCCGGCAGGCAACCGCTTTACCGTTCTGCCGGTGCAACCGGCAGGCCTTGAGTGGACGGCAAGCAACGGCTTCATAAGCGGTAACAGTGGCACAATCGATGTGGAGTATCAGGGGGTCAGTGCACAGGTGCTGGTACAGTTGCTGAGCCACGATACTGCGATCGTTCGCTCAATGTCCTGCCAGCCGGATTATCATGTCATCTGCACACTGGTGCGCAACCAGCAGGCACGCTTTATCAAGCGCACCAGCCAGAATTAGCGATCTGGCTCAGACCAGCTCGGACATCGAGCGGATGCAGCGCCCCACAATGCCGTATTCAATCGCCTCATCAACTGTCATCCAGTAATCACGATCAGTGTCCCTGGCAACCCGCTCGATAGATTGACCGGTCTCTTCCGCGATCAATTTGTTGATGCGCTCTCGCATCTTGACGATTTGCTCAGCCTGTATCTTGATATCCGAGGCGCTGCCGCGTGAACCACCGGAGGGCTGATGCACCAGAAACCGGGTGTTGGGCAGCGCAAACCGATGTTCCTTTTTTGCTGCCAGGTAAATGTTGGTCGCCGCACTGGCCACCCAACCGGTGCCGACAACGCGTACTTCCGGCGCGATGAACTTGATGATGTCATAAACAACATCCCCAGACTCAACATGCCCACCCGGCGAACTGATATAGAGTGTTATCGGATCATTGCTCTCGCTTGCCAGTGCCAGCAACCGCTCGGTTACCTGGCGAGCGATACGATCATCGATTTCGCCAAAAATAGTGATGGTTCGCGCTTTGAAGAGCTTCTCATCCATTAATCGGCCGTTGGGCACGCTCTGACCTTCGTCGGCGGCCGACAGTTTGTCTTGCATAAAATACATCTCCAGAATCCCGATTCAGTGTCTGCGAGCAAGAGACCCGCAGGGTTCAACATCATATCACGGCTTAAGTTTGCTGCGCGCCGGGATGTGATTCCGCACCAAGTGCGTTAAACGTTATCAATAACTGCGGCAGTAAAGTCAGTGCCCCAAGCAGCGCAACCAGCATGGCAACACTGGTCAGTAACCCGAATACCATGGTGGGTATAAAATTGGACAACACCAGTATGGAGAATCCTGCCACAATCGTCATGGATGTAAAGTACATCGCACGTGCAATACTGTTATGGCAGTAATGCATGGTCTGGTGATAATTACCAATACGGTGAAATTCGCGGCGGAAGCGGTGCATATAGTGAATAGTATTGTCGACACCAATACCGATGGAAATTGCCGCTATGGTAATCGTCATGATATCCAGTGGAATGCCCATCCAGCCCATGATTCCCAGCACCAGCGCAGCAGCAATGGCGTTTGGAATAATACACAGCACCGCAATTTTTAATGACCGGAACAGCGCCAGAAACATCAGCATGATCGCGCCCAGCACCACACCAAGCGTAAGGATCTGTGACTGATAAAGGCTTTGCAGTACATTGTTGTACATGACCAGCGTACCGGTGATATCCACCTGATCCTCTGCCAGCCCGAATTCGGACTGTAGGCCTTCGCGTACCTGAGCGATCAGGGCATTACGATTCAGTCCCGGGTCCGATTCAATAACCCTCACATTAAACCGCGCCTCATTGTGCTCAACGGACACAAAGGGTGTCAGTACTGTCGAACGCAGCGTTTCCGGCAGCATGCTATACAAGAGTGCCCACAGAAAACTGTCAACCGGCTGATTGCCATTGAGCTTTTCCGCCAGTTGCACAACAGATCCAAACGACAATACCTTGCCGGTGTGCTCAAGCGAATCCAGGTATTCATGCATCCGCTTGAGCTCATTCATTTTATCTGCGGTAAACCAGTAGGCGTCGTTGTCTGTCTCTTCGAAGCCATCATCGAAGCCATCGTCAAAACCATCATCAAAACCGTCGTCAAAGCCATCATCAACACCCGGCAATCTGACCAGCACGTCAAACGACAGTGTGCCTCCCAGCTTGTCGTCAAACAGTTTCATACCCTTATAGATTTCAGTGTCCTGGTCAAAATAGGCAATAAAGCTGTTCTCAACCTGCAATCGGCTGATACCAATAATACTCACCAGGAACACCAGTCCGTAGAACCACAACATGCCTTTGCCAAAACGCTGCGTGATGTTCGCCAGAGCGCCTGTAACGTTGAACCGTGATTTGCCGCCATAGTCTGCCTTTTCCCTGGGCAGCAGGCTCATAACTGCCGGAAACAGCAGGAATACCACGATCAGCGCGGTCAACACGCCCATCACCATGATCCAGCCAAACGAGATTATCGGTGTGATTCCGCTGACTACCAGTGAGCCAAACGCCACAATAGTCGTCAATGCGGTATACAGGCAGGGCATGAACATCACCAGTACCGCATGACGCAACAGTTTTTTATGCTCGCTGAAGCGGTGGGCAACCCGCAACTCTCTATAGCGCACAATCAAATGTACCGTCAGGGAAATGGTAATGATGAGCAGCAGCGACATGAAATTGGAGGAAACAACCGTTACCCGCCAGTCCATCATACCCAGAATGCCAAGCACCACGACGCCGGCAACCGCGCAGCAGGCCAGCGGCAGAAACACCCATCGCATACGTCGGAATATCAGCCCCAATGCCAGTACAATAAAGGCGAAAACACCCAGGCTGAACGTTGCCAGATCACTCTGTACAAAGCTCACCATGTCATCGGCGATCATGGGTGCACCACCGAGGTACAACTGAACCTCGTCCTGGTAGCCGGTCAATATCCGTCGGATACTGGCAATGTCCTCGTGGCGCAGTTCTGCAGCCCTCACGCTGTAATCATCAAACTCATCGGAAACCTGACTGAGCTCTGCCTGCTCCGCATCAGCAAGCCCCTCCGCATCACGCTTGTTGGCGAGCTCAGTGCGACGGTTTATCAGTTCGATATAGCGGGTATCCAGATAAAAACTGACCAGCATCGCGCCGGTTGTGCCATCCGGGCTGATGATGGCATTGCTGAACACCGGGTTTGTCATCAACTCTTCGCGAACGGCTTCCGGATCCAGTCCCGGATCAGTAACAGTGGCATAATCCTCATTTATTCCGGTCAGGGGTGTGTTACCAAAAACCGGCACATTTAACAGACTGTCCACTGACTCTATCCGCTCCAGCGCCAGTAGCTCGTCCCTTATCGAGGCCATTATTGATAGTGACCGCTCACTTAATAAGTCAACATCGTAAGGGGTGAACGCAACAGTGACTGAATCACGCACGCCGTAACGCTGGTTGACTGTGCGAGAGAATTCCAGCTCCTTGTCACCTTCCATAAGCAGCGAGTCAGCCGACACATCCAGCCTGAAATACTGCGCATACCAGGCAAAACCACCGGTCAGTGTCAGTAGCAGCGCTATCACCAGCCACGGACGATCAAACACCATGGCGCAATACATACGAGAGAGGGTCGAACGCATAAATAAGTCCACTTTTGTTGCTATCGCGGCACTATACCTTGTTGGCACTATAATTGTTATTGCCCTGCAGGGTGAAACCATGCCCGAAACTGTTCAGCCATCTCACAATTAGTCACAAAATCAGTCTTGATATGCGTCAATATAATTGCTCTATTAGGCGGGTAAATAACGTAACTACTGGCGGGTTCGACTGGTTGGTGTAGTATTGAGTTACAGTTCACAATCGCACAGGGTGCAGCCCACGCGGTTTTTTGATGATGTAAAGGAGTTAAACCATGCGTAAGGTAATCACAGCGCTGATTTTGACGGTTCTGGCCGGCATTCCCATGCTCAGTCAGGCTGAGGAGTATCTCAAAAGCATCAAGGACTTTGAGTTGACCGACCACAAGGGTGTCACTCATACAATGGCAGAGTACAAGGATCGTGACTATGTCGTGATGTACATTCATGGCACCGGTTGCCCTATCGCGCGGCTGTCGGTTCCGTCATTCCTGAAAATCCGCGACGACTATGCAGAAAAGAATATTGAGTTCCTGATGCTCAATTCGTTTATTCAGGACGATATCCCGCGGATTGCCAAAGAGGCCGAAGACTTCAAGATCGATTTTCCGATTCTGAAGGACGCGGATCAGTCAGTCGCACGATCAATGGGTGTGGAGCGCACGGCCGAAGTTTTCATCATCGACCCGCGCACCAACAAAATCCATTTCCGCGGCCCGATTGATGATTCCCTTGGTTACGAGACCCAGCGCATAGAGACCAATCACCACTACCTGCGTGATGCGCTTGATACAGTCATGGCCGGCGGCACCGTCAACATGAACAACATCCCTGATGCCAAGGGCTGTCTGGTTGGTTTTTTCCTGAGCTGAGGTTTTTCCCCGGCTCGCACCATCCCGAACTTGCGGATGTAAAAAGGCCCGGCGCATAACACGCCGGGCCTTTTTTATTGATCTCCGCTCTACTGCAAAAGACTACTCAACAAATGCTCGCTCAATCACATATTCTGCCTGAATACCGTGGCGCGACTCCTTGAATCCGGCCTCTTCCAGAATCCTGCACATATCCTTTAGCATTGACGGACTGCCGCAAAGCATAAACCGGTCGTGCTCCGGATCTGGTTGCGGCTGACCAATATTGCGGGCCAGCGTGCCGTTCTCCAGAATATCGGTAACACGTCCCTGATTTTCGAATTGATCACGGGTAACTGTTGGATAGTAAACCAGTTTTTCGCGAACCACATCGCCGAAGAACTCATTTTGCGGCAATTCTCCGCTGATATAGTCCTTATAGGCCAGATCAACAACCCGGCGAACACCATGCACCAGGATGACTCTGTCAAAGCGTTCATACACTTCCGGGTCCCGAATGATACTCATGAACGGTGCAAGGCCCGTTCCGGTGCCGACCAGATACAGATTGCGCCCCGGCCGCAGATGTTCTGCAATCAGAGTGCCCGTAGGTTTGCTGCTGACCAGCAATTCATCGCCCACCTTGATGTTCTGCAAGCGCGAGGTAAGCGGGCCGTCAGGCACCTTGATGCTGAAAAACTCAAGCTCCTCATCGTAGTTGGCACTGGCGATACTGTACGCCCGCATCAGCGGACGTCCGTCCACCTCCATACCCACCATGACAAAATGACCGTTTTCAAAGCGCAGACCTTTGTCCCGCGTTGTGGTAAAACTGAACAGACTCTCATTCCAATGGTGAACACTGGTGACGCTTTGCCTGGATATTGCAGCCATGTAAAACCTCTCGAAACCAACAATTACTCAATTAATCATGGGAGTGCATGATACAAGCCAGACCTATACAATTAAAATGATTTAATAAGGTATAGTTAATCTGTTTTATGGATAAGGAGGCCCGGACATGCATTATACGTTGCGCCATATAGAAGTATTCCTTGCCACTGCGTGGCATGAAAACGTCACGCTGGCTGCCGAAAGCCTGTCAATGTCCCAATCCGCAGCCAGTTCCGCACTCAAGGAACTGGAGCAGCGCTTTGAAATCCAGCTTTTTGACCGGATCGGCAAACGCCTGCAGCTGAATGACTTTGGCAAAAGTCTGCGGCCACGGGCAGAGGCACTCCTCAGTCAGGCCGCGGAATTTGAAGACCTGCTGGCCAAACGCGGCGAGATTGGCCAGATCAAGGTCGGCGCCACACTGACCATCGGCAACTACCTGGCAGTACCCATCATGGCCGAATTCATGAACCGGCACCCCGGATCACGCATTGACCTGACTGTGGAGAATACCAGTGCGATCACACAGAAGGTGCGCAATTTTGAGCTGGACGTAGGCCTGGTAGAGGGCGAACTCCAGCACCCGGACCTGGATGTGATTCCCTGGCGCAACGACCAGTTAAGTCTTTTCTGCGCGCCGGACCATCCTCTTGCCGGACGCCCGACGCTGACCGACGACGACCTGCTGGAAGCCGAATGGATCATCCGGGAAGCCGGTTCCGGCACCCGACAGGCTTTTGAACATGCCATGTACGGCCTTATGCCGCGCATCAATTTGCGCATGGAACTTCAGCACACTGAGGCTATCAAACGCGCAGTAGAAGCTGGTCTGGGTATCGGCTGCCTGTCCAGCATCACGCTGGAAGAAGCGTTCCGGCGCGGCAGCCTGCTCCCTTTGTACGCGCCGCAGCGGGACTGGATGAGACACTTCTACTTCATATTGCACAATCAGAAATACCGCAGCACAGGCATCCGCAACTGGATGGCACTGTGCCAGGAAGAAGGTGCCGATCAGTTCAGCGCATATGGACCCGATCAATGACAGCAGCTGCATTGACCCGCTTTCGATATTTGTTTCTGGCAGCGGGTCTGCTCATGACAGGCTTGCTGGCACTGGCGCTGCCAGATACGGCTTTTGATACGCGCATCGATATTCTGCTGGGCGATCAGGACCCTTATGTCGCTGAACGCAACCGGGTCGACGGTCTTTTTCCTACACCACAAATCATCAATATTGCGATAACACCTCGCGCAGCAGACACCACAGTGTTCGATCCGGCAGTGCTGGAGGTGATGGGAGCCCTGCACCGCGAATACCGGCGAATCCCATATGCAGTGCGCGCCAGCTCCGTGCTCGCGTATGACTCTCCGTTCGGCGAAATTGGTTTCATACCCGGCCGGATGCGCAACTTCGGGGCCATTGATGACGCAACTCTGGAGCAGGCCAGCAACAGAGCAATGGCCAATGAGTTCATCAATGGCGTACTGGTCTCTCCCGACCAGCGCCTTGCACTGTTCACCATAACCCTGAGCCCAACTGAAACCACGTTCGCCCGGAGTCGCGACATTACCCGCCAGGTTGAACAGCTGACCACAGAATTGACGCAGAATTACCCGGACGTTCTATTGTACGCCAGTGCAGAAGCGCTGTATGAGACATCCACCAGAGACGCCATGATTGAGGATCTGACCCGGTTGCTGCCGCTGGTTGTGTTGTGCTGCATTCTGCTGGTCTGCTATTGCTTTCGTTCAATCCGCCACGGCATGACCATACTGCTGGTGACACTGCTGACTGTAATCTGCACTGTCGGCGCAATCGCGTGGGCTGGCTTTGCTTTTAACAGTGTGTCCGTCATGGCGCCTTTGGTCGTGGTAATCATCGCGGTGGCAAATACGGCTCACATCCTCTCGGTGTTTCGCCAGCAACTGGAGGCAGGCTCCGATGCAACTCAGGCCATGCGCCAGAGTCTGGCATTCAATCTGCGCCCGGTTTCCCTGGCGGCACTGACCACCGGCATTGGCTTTGCAAGCCTGAATTTTGCGTCAGCACCCGCCATCAGTCAGTTCGGCAGCATTGTCGCAACCGGTGTTGCATTTGCATGGTTGCACAGTTTTTTCAGCTTCCCGGCATTGGTGTTGCTGACCACCGCACGGCCGGGTGAAGTTCGCCTGGCAGAGCCGTTGCTGAAACTCTGCCAATTTCTGGTTGCGCGGTTCGGACGCAGCATATTCTACGGAACCATGGCAGCGGGCATTGTGGCAGCGGCGCTACTGCCGCTGAACAAAACAGACTTCAATCGCCTGGATTTTATTGATCACGACTCCTCCCTGCATGCCTATTATCGACTGATATCGGAGCACATGCAGCGCGGCACAGGCCTGTCCTACGCAATCCGGACGTCACCAGACGGCGCGCTGAATCCCGGATTTCTGCAACGGGTAGACTCAATGTCAGACTGGTTACGGGAGCGGGATGACGTGCATGATGTTGTGAGCCTGGTGGAGGTGGTCAAAACCATCAACCAGACACTTGAGGGTGCCCGCTCCGACGATCCTGATGAATTCTATCGACTACCTGACAGCGCCGCAGACACAGAACAACATCTGATGAACTACCTTTCCGTTCAGCGCCCAGGTTATTCATTGAACAATTTTTTGACTGACGATTATTCAACCATTCGCCTGATTGTCACCACTACTCCGCTCAGCAACCAGCAGATCATCAATCTTGATCAGGCGTTCACAAGCCATTTTGCAACTGTATTCGCCGACACCCGGTCAGAATTACTCCACGGCAGCGACACCTTGCTGTTTGCCCGGATGGACGAATCTGTCACGCGCGAACTGATTATCAGTTATCTGATCAGTCTGGCAATGATCACCCTGGCACTGACAGTGGGCCTGCGCAGCCTCTATTTTGGACTAATTTCGGTGATCCCCAACCTGCTGCCGGCAACCCTGGTATTCGGCGCCTGGGGGCTGTTCGTGGGCCGCATCGATCCGTTTGTCATGATGCTCTTCAGTATCAGTATCGGCCTTGTTGTTGACGATACCGTGCACATGATCAGCACCTACCAGCGCCAACGGCAGGCTGGTCTGGACGTTGACGCTGCCATCACGTCCGCCGTGCAAAAGGCAGGACCCGCGCTGACTGTTACAACCATCGTGCTGGCACTGGGCACGACCATCCTGCTGTTTGCCAGTACGCTGTATTTTCAACAGGCTGCCAGGTTGCTGGTACCAATCGTTGTGCTGGCCCTGATACTTGATCTGACATTTTTGCCGCTGTTGCTACAGCGACTGGAAAAACTACGCAGCAGGTATCGGGCTGGTTATTGACTCGCCTTCGCCAGCAACTCAAGTGCCAGGTCATACAGTTTTTCATTGGCGACCAGAATGTTCTCATTGTGAAATTCCGGACTGACTCCTTCTGGCACCGGAAGGAAATGTCCATAGCGCGCACCCGCCTCGGTCGCGATCAGCTGTGCGGCGGCAAAATCCCAGACACTCAACGACTCGTAGTATACATCCAGTCGTCCCATGGCTACCCAGCAAATATCCAGGGCGGCAGAACCGATGCGGCGCAGGTCAGCACAATTGTTCAGCATTACATCCAGCCGTTTTAGCAACGGGGCCAGATTACTTTTGTCATAGGGAAAACCGGTAGCAAACAACGCTCGCCGCAGCGCTGTCTTCTGTGCCACAGCTATCGCCCGGTCATTGAGAAACGCGCCACCAGCTCTGGATGCTGAAAACATTTCATCCGCAAACGGGTTGTAGACAACCCCCGTCTGCACCGTACCGTGATTTACCCACGCAATCGATACAGCAGAATGCGGGTGATTGTGGGCATAGTTGACCGTGCCATCAATCGGGTCAATTATCCACACCGGATCTTGAATTCTGCTGAGATTCTGCAGGTCCGGAGACGATTCCTCAGCCAGAACAAGGTGACCAGGGTATCGATTCCTGATTGCGTCACAAATCAGCTTGTCCACCTTGATGTCAGCCTCGGTCACCAGCTCCAGCCCGGCTTGCTTGTAGTGAGAGGCAGGACCACCCTGCTGCCGGATTTCTGCCAGCATCAGTGCACCGCCCTGGCGGGCAATATCCTTGCTGAACGCAAGTACTGAGGAAATATCCGTCATAAAACCTCGATCGTCAGTCCGTTGGAAAAATCGTCGCGCCCAAGCTGACCGGAAAAGAAGGTATTGAATGACAGACTCACACGCTGAATATCTTCCTGTACCGGTGGGACGCCATGACGAATATGCGATGGGAACAGCAGCAGATCACCTGGCTCAGCCTGAATAAAGTATTGCAGCGCGTTATAGTAGGTCTCCTCCTGCTTGATCAGCTCATACCAAAGCGCGTCTGTGTTGCGATAGAAGTTCAGGCCGTCTGTTTTTGCCAGATTGATATACAGTACGCCACTTATCACACTATTCGGATGCGTATGTATGTGATGCGACTGATCCTTGCCGGACAGCGTCAACCATGACTGAGTGATTTTCAGACGCACATCGTTACTGGTATTAAAAACCTGTTTCATGTAAACGCCCAGACTCTCCTCTATCATTGCTTTTATCTGCTGCATGGGCAGTGCATTCAGCACGTGCTTGTCACGCGACGACAGATTGGAGACCGCCGGCACAGCGCCGGCCAGCGCTTCCTGAAAGAAGGCCCGCTCTTCCTCGGTAAAATCCCTGTTCAGGCTGGTGCGGGAAACCGGCACAGCAAACAGGTTCATCATCTGACTATCCATACAATTGAATACTCCCTGAACTATTACTGGTGGATAAAGTCTGGATTAGCGTTTTTTCACCGCAACTGCTGAACCACATATCGGCTCAAGAGCTCCATTTGCGCAGGTGCCAGCTGCAGCTCGAATGCAGGCATTTCAACGCCGCCACGGCTGATCATGGCCTGTACCTGAGACACATCCTGCATGCCGGTCAGAACTGGCGCTGACCCGCCATTGACACCCGACCCACGCATGCCGTGGCAGGCGGCACAATACTGAGCAAACAGTGCTTCGCCCTGACTCTGTTCAACGGCCGTCAGTTCGGCACCGGGATCCCTTGCGCGTGGATTTTCAACCTGTATCGGTTGCGCCGTCATCCCCCTGGTTGCAACTCTGGCCTGGGGTAAAGCCAATGCAACCAGTTCCGCGGGATGTTCCGCAGTTGCAACGGCAACCACTATGTATTGATGACCATTGTGAAAGTAGGTCATCGGCGCGCCGCTGGCTTTTGCCGGCAATTCGATTTCTGCCAGCACTTCCCCACTGCTTTTATCATAGGCCCTGAACATGGGACCGCCGGGATCGCCACTGAGGTGACCGCTTTCAGCCAGAAACAGTAATTGTGAAGTCAGCAGCGGCGAAGGACGAATCATAGGATGTCCCATATTGTCGAAATCCAGATCAAGCCCCTGTAGATCGGGATGATGCCGGATATAGTCCGAAGCCGGACCAATACTACGTGACCAGATATGCTGTCCAATGTTCATGTCGGTCGCTGTGACCAGACTCCATGGCGGCCGCATGATCGGCAATCCACGCGGCCCCTGGATAAACACCGATGGCGCACGCAGGTAGTTCCAGTCAGTACGGGCCGGATCCGGCTCCAGCAACGAGGCTGCCATGGGTGCATTGCGCAACGGCACAAACATCATGCCGTTTTGCGGATCAAATGCGGCACCATTCCAGTTGGCGCCGCCCTGATAACCCGGATTGACCCAGGTGCCCTGAGTACCACCTTCCCGCACAGGTGTCGGCGGTGTATACATGGGACCAGTGACATACTGCGCAGCGATTGCCAGCGCCTCGGCGCGAAGTTCGGGGGTAAAATCCAGCAGATCCTCCTCGTGATACCCCTGACTCAGATAGGGTGGCGGCAAAGATGGAAATGGCTGCGTTGGCGAAGACTGCTCTCCGGGGACCTCACTCTGCGGAACCGGTCTCTCCTCAATGGGCCATACCGGCTCGCCAGTAATCCGGTCAAACACAAATGACATGCCCTGTTTGGTCAGCTGGGTTACTGTTTTAACTACTCGCCCGTTGACAGCAATATCACCCAGAATCGGGGCGGAAGGAGGGTCGTAATCCCACAGACCATGATGAGTAAGCTGATAAAACCATATCAGCTCGCCGGTACGTCCATCAAGACAAACCAGACTTTGGGAAAACAGATTGTCGCCGTGCCGGTGGCCACCGTAAAAATCATTAGAGCCAGCCTCCACCGGCAAATATATGTAGCCGGTGTCAGTATCCACGCTCATCATCGACCACACCCCCGTATTGCCGGTATAGCGCCAGGAGTCACCGACCCAGGTTTCGTGACCGGTTTCACCAGGCTGCGGTATGGTGTTGAATCGCCAGACCAGTTCACCGGTCCGCACGTCGTAGGCACGGATATGCCCGGGGGTGGCCTCGGTACCCGGCGCTGTTATGGTGCCAACAACCTGAACCACCACCACATCCCCAACTACCGCTGCAGGCGAAGACGAGCCGACAGAGTCAGCATCCGAGCCATCCGGATACAACCCGTTGCGAAGCAGCACTGTTCCACTGTCACCAAAGCCGGAATCGGCAAGACCTGTGCGTGCATCAATCGATAGTAACCGGCCATCCAGAGTATTGTGGAAAATACGCATTTCATCGCCGTCGCGCCAGAATGCCAGAGAACGACTGCCAAGCCCAAGACCTCGCTCCGCCACACTCGCCGGGTCGGGGTCATACCGCCAGATCTGCTCTCCCGTTGCAGGATTCAGTGCCACCACCTGGTGCTGCCCGCTAGGCACGTAAAGTACCCCATCCACCATAATCGGGGTTGCTTTCAGGTTGCTGTCCTGGCGATTACCCAGCGGCAGTGCCCGCCAGCGCCAGACAACTTCCAGATCACTCACATTGAGACTGCTGATCTGATCCAGTGCGGAGTAGCGGGTAAATCCGTGATCACCTCCCCAGGTGTGCCACTCGCCATCTGGTGCGCCATATTGTGCAAGCACATTTCCGCCACAGAAGATAAAAAAGACAAGGGAAGCGTTACGGAACAATCATCACCTCCTTTGGAAGGCAAATATTCGGGATACAACGATTTATCAATTGAGCGCTTTCTGTTCGACAATTTCCTGCAGTCGCGCCACAGAAGATTCCAGGGCCACTCTCG
The DNA here is from genome assembly GCA_963974875.1 of uncultured Pseudohongiella sp. Taxonomy (GTDB): domain Bacteria; phylum Pseudomonadota; class Gammaproteobacteria; order Pseudomonadales; family Pseudohongiellaceae; genus Pseudohongiella. Next base: position 193,497 of record CAXBER010000002.1, read on the forward strand.
CTTCGTCATCACTGCTCACTTTGGACAATACAAAATAAGCTGTGCGGGCGACCTGGCGCCAACGCGGATTGGACGGCAGCTTGTCAATTGACAGATACCGGTTCATCGAACGCGTACGCAGACGGCCATTGTCGATACTGACACTCCAGATGCGACTCTTTTCAGCCAGATCAATAATGGATTCTCCTGTCACCTTCTGCCAGTAGTAGTGACAATCCTGCATGACCTTGACCAGTGCTTCACGATACTGCAGCTCACTGACATCATCAGCACTCACGCCCAGAGACCCGGACAATTTATTGATCAGCGAATCAAAATTACTGAGCTCGCCAACCAGCTCACGGTGTTTGTGCAGATCTTCCGGCGTAATCTGCGATAAATATTCACCAAGCATCTGGGTGCGTTCGACATTACGGTTGATCTCGGAAATAATCTGTGGCAATGACAACGACTCAGGCGCATGCCCTCTGGATGGCAACTGATCCGTCGCCGCGGCATCGGCACCCGGTTCCATGTCTCTTGTCCGTTCAAATACCAACAGGAAGAATTCCTGATCCAGCTGGCTCATGGTCAGCAGACAGAACCGTCCCGGCTCATTGTCGAGTTCATAGTCAAAATATTCGGTGGTCCCCTGGCGGGAAATCATGGACTCATTAAAGGGGAAATGGACCGCGTCCGCCAGCGCAGGCGACCTTTCGGCCAGCAGATCGGAAATCCGGTTGACCGACTGCTGCACATACTCGCGCTCTTCGATCTGCAACATCTGTTCTGCCGGACTGTTAATGAAAATCACCACGCCTGCCTCGTCAATGGCCAGCAGCGGATCACCGGTTACATCCAGCAGAGTCGCCAATCGCTGCTCACGTTCGCGCAGCCGCTTTTCACTTTCTTCATAACGCTGCAGCTGCCAGCTGAGCCGCTGATTGTCCCGCTTGAACTGCTGTAATTGCAGTAACTCAAACTGCTTGTCGATTCGAATTCGCAACTCTTCCTTACTGAACGGCTTGGTAATGTAGTCGTTCGCGCCAAGGCTCAGCCCCTTGACAAGGTCTTCGACCCGATTCTTGGCTGTCAGGATAACGATCGGCAACTCATCCGGGTCGTAGCGCTTGCGGATGATCTGACACACCTGATAGCCCGTCATTACCGGCATCATCAGATCCAGAACAATCAGGTCAGGTTTATTTTTACTGAGTTTCTCCAGCGCTTCTGCTCCACTCAGAGCCGTCGTCAATTCATACCGGTCAGCCAGGTGAGATTCAACGATCCTGAGATTCAGGTATTCATCATCAACCACAAGGATTGACCCCAATCTGGCCGTCTGTTCAGGTGCTGTTTCGACCACCTCATTGCCGACCGGATCCAGGCGCCCTGACTTGCGTCGGTCAGCTGCCAGACCGGTCGCCTGCAGCGCCACTGCCAACTCCGGCGCCTGGGTATCCTCCAGTTCGGACTCCGGCTCCAGCTCGTCCAGGGAAGCGGGTTTGGCAGCACTCTTGCCGTCCGGCAGCGCTTTTTTGAGTGGCAGGTCAAAGTAGAACAGCGAACCCTCCCCCGGCGTACTTCGCAATACAATTTCTGACCCATGCAATTCCAGCAGCCGTTGTGAAATGGACAAACCAAGGCCTGTACCACCCGCAAGACGCGCCTCGTCGGATTCAACCTGATAAAAGCGTTTGAAGATGTTTTTCTGTTCTGCGCTGGAAATGCCGATACCGGTGTCACGCACCGAAACCCTTGCATCCAGATCCAGCACTTCCACCGCGATGGTAACGCTGCCGTGTGGAGTAAATTTCACTGCATTGGCCAACAGATTGAAAAGCACCTGCTGCAACCGGTCCTCATCGCCTTCAACGATAATCCTGCCCGGGGGATAGTTCTCGATCAATTTGATGGGTTTGTCGCCCACCAGCGGACGGGTCATTCGCACAACAACGGCACAGACCTGTTTCAGATCTACGTCTTTTCTGTTGAGTGCCAACTGACCATTTTTAATGGATGAAAAATCAATGACATCATTCACCAGACTGGAAAGGCGCTGTGCGCTGACCTTCATCAGCAAAAGCGTTTCACGCTGCGAGACGTTCAGATTGCCTGCCTGGTCTGCCAGCATGATCTCGGCCAGACCGATAATGCCAGTCAAAGGCGTTCGCAACTCATGTGAAACATTGGCTATAAACTCCTCTTTCACACTGTCCGCCTGCTGCAATGCATCAATCTTCAGCTGGTTGGCCCTCAACAGATCTTCCTGAGCCGTTTTATACCCTTCCATCAGGCCCTGCAGACGATCACTCAACCCCAGCGCCAATACCGTAATGGCCGTCAGTGCCGCCAACTGCACACCATTGTAGGCAAGTATCGGCGGAATAATCAGCCCCAGTCGTTGCGTCAGCTCCAGCAGAATCCCAATCAGCAGGATTATCCAGGCGGACATAAAGTAGCTGGCGGCCCGGGTTTTTCGCCGGTTGGCCAATAACGCGCTCAGCGTTACGATAACCATCAGTGCAAATGTGAGAATCAGTGCTGTCCGGTTCAGTGCACCCGAACTCACTACCAGTGCGCCAGACACAGCCAGCGCCGTGACTGCCAGATAGACTCTTGACACCCTGTCCAGCCAGGGATCCAGCTGACTGATACCCAGAAAACTGCGCACAAAAGCCATGCCTGCGACGCTGGCCATCAGCGCAAATGTGCCGGTGGCTTTATTGGCCCAACCGGGGCTCTCCGGCCACAGATACTGGTACGCCAGCCCCAGCGTTGTCAGCGAGTAAAAACCGCCAAATACAACCAGCAATCCAAAATAAAGGAATCCCGCCTCACGGCTGCTGAACCATACAGTCAGGCTGTAAATGGCAATCATCAGCATCAACCCGAAATACAGCCCGGCGGTAAACAGTGAGCGCTGGGCTTCAGCATTAAAGTATTCAGCACTCCCCAGGGAGAGTGGAAATTGCAGCGAACCGGCGGTTTCTACCCGAAAATAGATGGACTGTTCCTGACCCGGTAACACCGTAAACGTAAAATTGATACTTCGGTGCATCAGATCGCGCTCACGGAACGGCAGGGCGGCACCCGCGGCGCGCTGCTGCCATTCGCCATTGGGATCCTGAAAGTAAAAATCCACACGTGACAACTGCGTAAATGCGGTAAACGCCACCCAGTCGCGCGGCTCATCAAAGCGGTTGTTGAGATCTACCCGGACCCAGAGCGCACTGCGCCTGTATCCCAGGTTCGGCTGCCCCGGTGCGACCCAGGGCTGCCCAACCAGCATGAGTTGCCGGCGGGCCTGCTCAAACGTGAGCGATGCGTCCATGTCGTCCAGTAGCACGAGTTCCTGTCCCGGCACCAGACCACCGGCAAAACTGTCCAGCTCCAGCGCAGAGGCCAGGCTGCCAAACGCGCAAGCGGCAACCAGGGCAATGCAGGTCATTACCCGGGTCAGGCGGTGCCTGCCCCACGCGCACCCTGCCTGCATTAATTTCCACCTTGGAGTTTTCATCCCTGCCCTGATCGTCAGCTATACTCAACTAAAGGAATCATATAGAGTTTATACCAACAATAATACAATCGGGTATCAACATGCCATTAGTGGACAGACAATCTTTACGCAATCTTGCCTTTCTGGCGTTATCAACCACTGCACTGGCGGGCTACGAAGCGACCCGGCCGGTGCAGGCTGCGGAAATTACAACGTATACCAGTGCCCAGGCCGGCCAGGGCGCCCAAACCTATCAGCAACACTGCGCATCCTGCCACGGCGCCACCCTGGCCGGCGGCGGCGCAGGACCAGCGCTCAGCGGCGAGGCATTCAGCAGTCGCTGGAACGGGCGTTCCGTCGGATCCCTGATACAGCTGATCAGCACCAGCATGCCCCCGGGCGGCGGCGCCGGAATGCAGTCAGATGACTTTCTCAACGTAACTGCCTATATCCTGCAGGCCAATCAGATAACAGCCGGTCAGCAGGCTCTGGCTGCTGACAGTGAGATGACTCTGGCCGCCCTGCCGCACACTCAGTCGGTCGAACCTGTCAGTGCCGGCAACCAGCAGGATGCCAGCCCTGTCGGTGTTACCGTGGCAGGCACCATAGCGGACTTTGTGCCGCTGAGTGCTGAGCGCATGCGTAACCCGTCCCCGCAAGACTGGCTTATGTGGCGCGGCAATCCTCAGGCATGGAGTTACAGTGAACTGAGTCAGATTACCACACGCAATGTCAATTCCCTGAGCCTCAAGTGGGTCTGGAACATGCACGAGGGTGACTCCGAACCGGCGCCCATTGTTTACAATGGCATCATGTTTCTGATCAATCCGGGTAACGTTGTGCAGGCGCTTGATGCCCGCAGTGGAGACCTGATCTGGGAACACGCCGCCGGGCCTGACAGCGGCGAAGATATGCGCAATATCGCCATTTACGGCGACAAGATCATTCAGGCCACCACGGATGCAAGGTTGATTGCTCTGGATGCACGAACGGGCCAAATGGTCTGGGAGCAGGTTATCGCGGACAGCAGCAAGGGTTTTGCCAATTCGAGCGGGCCGCTGATTGCCGACGACAAGATTATTGTTGGCCTGGCCGGCTGCGCCAGTTACATTCCGGAAGACTGTTACATCAGTGCTTACAGTGCCGATAGCGGCGAACTGCAATGGCGTTTTAATACCATAGCCAAGGCCTCGGAGCCCGGTGGTGACACCTGGGGCGGCCTGGACGACCTGTTCCGCGCAGGTGGCGAAACCTGGATAACCGGCAGCTACGACCCGGAGCTGCGCCTGACGTACTGGGGCGTTGCCCAGGCCAAACCGTGGGCACCGCCCAGCCGCCACATGTCCATTCACGACGCCGGACTTTATACCAATTCGACGCTTGCCCTGGACGTGGATACCGGCGAACTGGTCTGGCATTTCCAGCACGTGCCGGGCGAGGCGCTGGATCTGGACGAAGTTTTTGAGCGGGTACTGGTAGACCGCAACGGAGAGAAACTGGTGCTCTCCATCGGCAAACACGGCATCCTCTGGAAGAATGACCGGGAAACCGGCGAGTTTCTGGGTTTCACTGAAACCATGTACCAGAATGTCTTTACCCACATAGATCCCGAGACAGGTGCTGTCACTTATCGCGACGACATCATAAACGCCAGTCTGGATGAATGGATCCCTGCCTGCCCAAGCAGCGCCGGCGGCAAGAACTGGCACGCCATGAGCTATCACCAGCCAACCGGTATGCTGATTGCACCACTCAGCCAGACCTGTCTGGATAACCGGGCTCGCGCCGTTGAGCTGGCACCCGGATCGGGCGGCCTTGCCTCCAACCGCCGCTTTTATGAAATGCCGGACACGGCCGGCAACCTTGGCAAGCTCGCCGCCTATGACGTCGATACATTGCAGGAACGCTGGAGTTTCGAGCAACGCGCATCATTTATCACCGGGGTATTATCCACGGCGGGCAATCTGGCATTTGTCGGCGATCTGGATCGTCGTTTCCGGGCGTTTGATGTAGAAACCGGCGAAATAGTCTGGGAAACCAGATTGGGCACGGCTGTGCAGGGACACCCCCTGACGTTCAGCATAGACGGCAAACAGTACATTGCGGTGACGACAGCCAACGGCGGCACCAGCCCGCGCATGGTGCCGCGCATGGTGGCACCGGACATCAATCCGCCCAGGACGGGGAATGCTGTTTACGTGTTTGCACTACCCTGACAGTCCGCCAGCGGCTGCCCTCTGGCGGACTGTCAGGCCTCCAGGGGGTACATCAGTAGCAACACACTCAGCGTGGTGATGCCCACAATGAGATTCATCGGCACACCTGCCCGCAGGAAGTCGGAAAAACGATAGCCACCCGGACCATACACCATCAGATTCGTCTGATAACCAAGTGGTGTGGCAAAACTGGCTGAGGCGGCGATCATGATGGCGAACATGAACGGCTCCGGATTCAGACCGGCCTGCTGTGTAATTGCCAACGCCAGCGGCACCATGATGACGGCAGCTGCATTATTGGTAATGGTTTCCGTCAACAGTGAAACTGCAGCGTAGATCAACACCAGCAGTAACCAGGGCCGTCCGCCACTCAGAGCGACCAGCGACTCGGCAATGACGGCAGCAACACCGGTTTTCTGCAATGCCGCACCCAGCGCAAACGATGCGCCAATGGTAATCAACACTGGCATGTCGAGACTTTTTTCCGCCTGGCTCACCGTCATGCATCCGCTGGCCAGCATCAAACCCACGGCCATCAATGCAGCGTTCAGCATGGAGACTACGCCCAGCCCCGCAGCGCCTACCAGCGTCAGCAGAATCAGCCACGCCAGACCAGCCTTTTCATGACGTGGCGCCTCTTTGTCCAGATCGTTGACAACCAGAAAGTCCTTGTTGTACTGCTGGCGTGTCACAAATGCAGGACGGGCCTCAAGTAACATGGTGTCACCCGGCATGATGATGATATTGCGCAAATTTCCTGCGATCCGCTCCCCATTGCGCGCCAATGCCATAACAACAGCACCGTAGCGGTCGTGAAAGCGCGAACTGCTGACAGTCTCGCCAATTGCCGCGCAGGACTGCGAAACCACCACTTCCACCAGCCTGCGTTCAGCCCGGTCCTGCTGCATCAAGGTATTCTCACCCACCGAAGGCGTTAGTCCATGGATTCTCAACAGATCAGTGACCGCCTCGGTTTCTCCCGCAAACACCAGTCTGTCACCCGCAAGCAAGGTCTCCTCAGAGGGGGCGGCCGTGACCACAGAATCTCCGCGACTGATCTCAACCAGATACAATCGCTCCAGATCCCGCAACCCCGCTTTTTCCACAGTCAGACCCACCAAAGGCCCATGCGGATCAACTGCCACCTCGACGGTGAATTCGCGCATGTTCGCGAACGGCTTCCGGGTACTGCGATCGGGTAAAACTCTGGGCAGAACCAGCAACATAAAAATCACGGCGACAATCACTACCGGAATGCCGATCAGGGTAATTGAAAACACCCCGAAACCACTTTCACCAGTCAGCGACTGATACTGCCCGGCAACAACCAGGTTGGTACTGGTGCCGATCATGGTGAGAGTGCCACCAACGATGGCACCATAACTCAGCGGAATCAGCAGTCGCGACGGCGATATACCGGTTTTGCGCGACCAGGCATTGACGGCGGGAATCATGGTTGCCACCACCGGCGTGTTATTCAGAAATGCACTCAAGGGCAGCACAGGTATGAACAGGCGCAGCATGGCACTGCGCACTGATGTCGGTTTGCCGAGAAAACGGTTGACCAGCAGGTCGATGCCACCGGAGGCATGAAGACCCGCCGCAACTGCAAACATTGCGGCAACGGTTATCAGACCGGGGTTTGCGAAACCGGCCAACGCTTCCGTCGGTGTCAGAATACCGCTGACACTCAACACCGCCAGCGCACACATGAGCACAATGTGTGCCGCCAGCCGTGTTGTCATAAGGACGGCGAGCACCCCAAGCGTCAATCCCAGTGACAATCCTGCCTGCCAGTCCATTCCGGTTTCCCATAGTGATAAGTTGCAGGCAGTATAGATCAGACTTTTTATTACATTAAAGAATAATTAATTATAATTAAATTCAATAATGGAATTATGGATGCGTCAAAACCGCTGCGCCAGCACACCGTGTCGATAATCCTCAAGCGCCTGCTCAATCTCCTGTCGTGAGTTCATCACAAAGGGACCATATTGCACAACAGGCTCGCGCAATGGTTGCCCGGCCAATACGATGATCCGCGTATCCGCAGCCTGGGGAACGACCAGCACGCTGTCACCTTCCCGCTGCAGTCGAGCCAGATGACCTTGCCTGACGGGTGTCTGTGCATCACCCACCAATACTGAACCTTCGTACACATAAACCAGGGTGGTGAAGCCTTCGGGCAACTGCAGTCGTTGGGGTTGAAGACTTTCATCAAACACCAGATCAAGGTACACAGGGGAGGTATCCGGTCGCTCAACCAGCCCTTTCAGTTCATGACCATCAAGCGAGGCGGTACCCGCAATCATTTTTACCCGGATTCCAGGCAGATCCCGCTCCGGGATGGTCGCTGCCGGGATATCCTGATAGGCCGGCGCCTGCATCTTGCTGTGTGCCGGCAGGTTCAGCCACACCTGGAAACCGCGCATACGCCCCTGCGTCTGTTTGGGCATCTCCGAGTGAATGATACCGGCACCGGCCGTCATCCACTGGACATCACCGTTTTGCAGGTCACCCACATTGCCCATATGATCCTGATGTTCCATGTGACCTTCGAGCATGTAAGTGATGGTCTCAAAACCTCTGTGCGGATGCGGCGGAAATCCGCCAATGTAGTCATTTGCATCGTAGGAACCAAACTCATCCATCATCAGGAAAGGGTCAAACCGGGCCGGGTCTCCGGCACCACCAAATACCCGCAATAATCTGACGCCATCACCATCGGACGACGGACGGGCTGCAATTATTTCTGTCACGGACTTTGTAGTCATCAGTTGCGACTCCTTAAACGTAGTTAAACGTAGCTATCTGCATGATTGCCGATTATTGTCAGCATATCGCATACTCTTAGATGTTATGATGCAAAAAAGAGGGTGAATACATCAATTTTTCTGATCATAAAATATGAAACAGCCACGCATCAGCCTTGAACAATGGGCCGCATTTATCGCTGTAGTCGACGAAGGCAGCTTTGCCAATGCGGCAGAAAAACTCAACAAGAGCCAATCCAGTATCAGCTACGCCATCGCACGGCTGAATGAACTGCTACCCGCTCCGGTCCTCAAGCTCTCCGGACGCAAGGCCGTTCTGACGCGCGACGGCAAGGTCATGTACCGTCGCGCCAGTCAATTGCTGCAGCAGGCACAGGACGCTGAAGAGGTTGCCGGACAGCTTGCCCGCGGCACCGAACCCGAAATCACGCTGGCCGTGGATGGTCTGCTTGAACCCGGTCAACTGATACCTGTGCTGGACAGTTTCTCGCAACTGCACCCGATGACACGCCTGCGAATGTTGGAGACCCAGTTATCAGGCACCGAAGAGGCGCTGCTGGAAAAAAAAGCCAATATTGTCATCGCTAACCGGATTCCCGTCGGACATATGGGCACGCCTCTGCGGGAAGTTCGCATGATCGCGGTGGCACACCCTGACCACGCCCTGTTCACAAGCCCTTCTGACAGCGGTATAAACGACTTTGAATTACGCAGCTGGCGTCAGATTGTGTTGCGCGACAGCGGTCAGCGTCGGGAGCAGGATGCCGGCTGGCTGGGCTCCGAGCAACGCTGGACCGTCAGTCATTTCTCCACAACCCTGAAGATTCTGCGCGCCGGACTGGGGTTCGCTTTTCTGCCCTATGACTGGGTAAAAGCGGATATCAGCAATGGCATGCTGAAGCAATTGCCGCTCAGCATGGGCGCAGAGCGGGTCATGCAGATGTACATGATCATGGCATCAACAGACAGCATCGGGCCGGCAACCATGACACTTGCCCGTCTGCTGAGAGAACATTTCAATAGTCAGTCAGCTGCCCCCTGACGCCGGCGGTCCATGACACGATCCAGCACAGCCCAGTTTTCGGGTGTCAGATCAGTCTGCGCACTCACTTCGGTATCAAACTCGATGTAGTGGCGCTGTGCATTTGAATAGGACTGCCACACCGGCTGCCCCGGCGCACTCGGCACACCGGTATGGGCAAAGTTGACCCAGTAATCGGACATGATATCTGCCAGTCGGTAATCCATTGCCGATGCACGGTTTCGCAAGGTGTGCACATTGTTAAAAACGTAGGCTATTTCTGAAGCGTGATACGCGCCCAGCTCGTCAGAGTCGGGGCCGGGCGGATGATGCGTGAAGTAGTACAGATAGGCAGGCTCATCAACATGTCGCGTCAGATTCGCCCAGGTCACCATATTCCAGCCAAACGCCGAATCCCGGTAACTCGCCAGCGTCGAGTTGCGAATATCCCCGGCCGGATAGATTTCCAGCATCATGTCAGCCAGATCCCCATACACAGCCTGCAGACGCGCTTCGTAGGCTTGCGCCGTGGCAGGCAGATTTGCAGCGGCACCCAGCGTTGTACCCTCGTCACTGTTAAATCCCACCAGCACAGGCACTTTGTTTTGCCGCCCCTCGGAAAATATTGCATAGGGCTGCTCCGGAATCACCCAGCCGTCCACTATACCATCCGTCCGGAAATTGGCCGCCATCGCAGCGTCCATCAATTGCCGGGCTGGCATGGCGCGCAAATCTGCCAGCCCTGCTGCACCAATCTGCTCTGCCAGACGCACGCCTGCGGCACTTGCTGACGGACCGGCGCTGGTCTGCCGGTCAAGCTCAACGCGCACATCCAGTCGTGCGCCACTTTGCGCAATGGCCTTGTGGAACAATCCGCTGGCCAGCGGACTGGCAGTCAGAAAATGTACACTCCATGCGCCCGCCGACTCTCCGAATACAGTCACGTTATTGGGGTCGCCACCAAATGCGGCGATATTTTCCTGAACCCATTTCAGCACCTGAATCTGGTCCAGGATTCCGTAGTTGCCAGCAGAAAATTCCGGGGATTCGGCAATCAGTTCGGGATGCGCAAGATAACCAAAAACGCCAAGACGGTAGTTGGCAGTGACGACAACAACATCTTTCTGTGCCAGTCCCGCACCGTCGTAGGTGTCAATGGCACCCGATCCGCGCGTCAATGCGCCACCGTGCAACCAGACCATGACCGGGCGGGCGGCATTCGCTTCAGCGGCAGTCCAGACATTCAGGTACAGGCAGTCTTCACTGGTGATGCTGGCCGGACGATAGAAAAAAGACCCTTCCGGATAGGGTTGCTGCATGCACCCTGGACCGAAGCTGTCGGCCATCCGCTCTCCGCGCCATGAAGGTGCAGGTTGCGGTGGACGCCAACGTGCCTGACCTGTCGGCGGCGCAGCAAATGGAATACCCTTGAACACAGCAACGCGGGCATCGCGGTCCGAGCGCTGACCTATCAGTTTACCCTGGGCTGATGTGACAACAGGCGCCTCATCCTGAGCCAGGCCTGCTGTCGCACAGAGACCCAGTATAATAATCATGAGGGTTGTTGATATTTTTGTCATAATTCTGCCCCGGCTGATGCACTTGATGTGTTTGATTCAATGATGCAGTAACATGCTGCCCATGACAGGCATATCATTTTCCAATTCAACAGCTGGCAAGTATACACCAATGACGTATCCGATCTATCCGACCCGGCTCCGGTTGCGGCACGCACTGGCGCTGATATTCATGATTACTGGCAGCAGTGCCGCTATTGCCCTCCAGGATGACACCGGTAAGACTGCCTCTGAGGAACACATGGCCGAAGCGGCTGCTGATTCAGCGCCGCCGCGTTTTTTTACGCCATACAAGGATAACTATCTGATAGCCGGTCAAATGCGCATGGATGACGGCTCACTGCCATTCAGCGGCGAAGAACTGGATATCAAATTTGAACTGGGCATGACCTTCAGCCTGTTTGCCAACAGTCAGGCATTTGAATTTCTTGACCCTCTGCGGTTTGGCTACTCTCAACGTTCATGGTGGAATATAGCCGCAGACTCGGCTCCGTTCACTGAACACAATTACAACCCGGAAGTTTTCTGGCGCTTTGACCAGCCGGAACGCCCGATGTTGGGCAACCCGCCCTTTGTTGACGTCATCGGTCTGGAACATCAATCCAATGGCCTGAGTGGCGCCGAATCACGCAGTTGGGATCGCGTATATGTGCAAAAATCGGTTCAGCTGCTGCCCCGTCTGAGCGTCAACGTGAAACTATGGAGCATACTCAATACAGAGTCGACCAACGAGGACATCCGGGATTACCTGGGATCCGGCATGCTCGACATCAACTTCCACCCGAACGACCGCACCGTGCTCCGGGTGCGCGCAATCCGGGGCAGCAATAGCTCAAAAATCAGTTACCAGGCGGACGTCCGTTATCATCGCCCCTGGCTAAACAGTGCATTTTTTATCAGTTACTACGATGGTTACGGTGAAGCACTGGTCAACTACAATAAAAAAAGTCAAAGCCTGCGGGCAGGCCTGTATTTCCCGCTAGAGAACCTCTGATTCTGACAGAACCTGCCTGATCAGAGTGAGGTTCTGTTGCGCCGGCCGGTAGTCTGGTCGCTCTTCCAGCAGGTTTTCCAGGATAGTTGCCGACGCCTGCACCTGACCTGCCCGGAACAACCAGTTACTCATTCCCATCGCCAGTATTTCACTGCCTGGCCATCGCATCATGCCTTCGCGCCAGGCGGCCTCACTTAACTGCGGGTGCAAACGTTCAAACTCTGCAACAGCCATAAAGTAATCCGTGGCTGAAATACTGACGGGTATCTCACCGGACGGCAATACCACAACCGCCCAATGCCCGGCTCGCGCCCAGGTACGTTCGAACACAGCCATTGGCAGCACATAGTCGCGAATGGTGCCGGATCGCAATGTTATTTCGGCGCGATCCAGATTGTAACCAACCACCACCGCGTAGTGCCATTGCGGCAGTTGCCGCAACCCCAGATTCTGCATCACCAGTACCGACCGCTCCGCTGCCACTTCGCCGAGCACTGCTTCAAGTGTGCCGGGTATCACATGTGCCAGTCGTTCAGAACGACGTGCCGCGGCCAGCATTTCCACCTGAAGGGATCCCTGCCTTGCAGGAATATACACCTGAGATACCAGTTCATCCGGGGTGATTCTGACCGCTGCGGCATTCAGTACCGTTGCCAATGCCGCAGGACCGCACTGATAAAGCTGCTGAGGAAAGAACGGGACAAATCCGAGATATTTGTTGCTTGCAAGATTCGGAGGCGGCGCGTCCTGAAGACGCTGTGTTTGAGGCGCTGCAGCGCATGCCGACAGCAGGGCAGTCAGGACCAGCAACAGCAGCGCCCGGTACCGGGCGCATGCCTGTTCCCTGTTCATATTCCCGGGAAAATATCCGTAACGCCGGCAATATCCAGCAACATAAAAATAACCAGCAGGAATAATGTTGTTTCGAGCAAGCCCTCACCCGCCGGCAACTCGTCAATCTGCGCCGCCAGCGTTGCCAGTTCGGCACTGCCCAGCGCAGCAACGCGAGCCTGCGCGTCGGCCACGTCAACACCGCGCGCACTCAACTGTGCCTGGACGTCTTCGCGGCCCAGAAACCCGTTGATGGCTTCGCGCTGGGACGACATCTGTACATCCTGCATAAGCTGTTGAGTAGTTACCATCCCTGCGGGTGCAGCCATAGCCGGACCCTGCACAATGACACCTGCCACAAAGACCAGAATCAGCAACCACACCGAACCTGATCGGGCTGTATCCAATTTCATGTTTATCTCCTTTGTTTTCAATTTAACGTCAGTCGGTCCGGACTGCCAGGGAACCTCTGATTACGTTCAGGGCTACTCTGACCTGTTCGGAGGTTCCCTAACCTGCCTGATGAATATGAACATCCCGTTGCGGAAAGGGAATACTCAGGCCTTCGCTGTCGAAGGTCTTGTAAACCTGCTCATTCATTGTAAAGAATACCGGCCAGTAATCTGACGCGTCCACCCATACCCGCACCACAATGTTCACGGAACTGTCAGCCAATGCTGCCACGGCCATGAACGGTTCGGGATCCTGCTTGATACGTTCATCCGCCGCTATCAATCTGCCCAGCACCTCATACGCCTTGTCAACATCATCTCCGTAGGCAATGCCGAAGGTCCAGTCCACACGCCTGGTCGGTTGCGCAGAAAAATTGGTAAGTGATCCGGTCGCCAACGGACCGTTGGGTACAATTATTGTTTTGTTGTCAGGCGTGGTCAGCACGGTTACAAATATCTGAATTTCCTTGACCGATCCCATGTATCCCTGTGCTTCAATAAAATCACCTACCTTGAAGTACTTGAAGAACAGGATCATCACCCCACCGGCGAAATTCTGCAATGTGCCCGACAACGCCAGGCCAACGGCCAGACCTGCGGCACCCAGAATCGCAATAAACGAGGTCATCTCGACGCCCAGTACACCGAGGGCCGAGATATAGACCAGTACCTTCAGCAACATCGAACTCAGACTGCTCAGGAATGACGCAAGCGAAGGATCCACTTTGCTCTTTGCCAGCATCCGTTTGACTATACTGACCAGAATGCTGACGATCCACAGACCGATAAACAGCGTTGCCAGTGCGCCGATGAGTTTAGGCCCGTAAGAGGTCATCAACTCAAGCAAAACTTCCGTTGACACATCGATATTCTGTATTGATTCCATAGTTGCCGGGTGCTCCAAAAATCCTGATGCCTGTTATAGATTCCGGATATTAACCTACAATTGCACCAACACTGTCAAATGGCATTTCCGTGAACAACTTGTCAGTGACAGTTCGAAAAAGCATAATGAATCCCTCACCGCTCCGGGAGTTCAACATGATCGCGCAATGCTTCAAAACCCTGTTCAGACTGCACCCGGGCGCATCGCTAACATTGAACGCAGTTTTGCTGCTGGCCACGCCGGCCATCTCTGCCCAGACACCTGCGGTGGCCTTTACCGATGCCACGATCATAGATGGTACTGGTGGCAGAATTCTCAACAACGGCACCCTGTTAATTGAACGTGGCAGAATCACCGCCGTGGGTGACGCTGAAACTGTCACGCTGCCGCCCGGTGCCGATGTCAGATCGCTTGCCGGCAAAACAGTCATGCCGGGGCTGATCAATGCGCACGGGCATGCGGGGGGCGTCAGAGGGCTTGAGTCAGGCCACTACGGCACTGACAACCTGCTGCGGCAGTTGAATCTTTATGCAGCCTACGGGGTGACATCTGTCGTCAGTCTGGGCGACGACCAGAGTGAAGGGTTTGAATTGCGTAACATCCAGGACACGCCCTCTCTGGAGCGCGCCCGGCTGTATGTGGCAGGCCCCGTATTGTCACCACGCTCAGTTGAGGAGGCTGCTATGCTGGTTGACCAGACCGCAGCGCTGGCCCCGGATTTTCTCAAAATCCGGGTCGACGACAACCTTGGGCGAACACCAAAAATGTCGCCGGATATCTATCGGGCAATCAGTCAACGGGCCGACTTCCACAATATCCCGCTGGCAGTACATACATATTACCTGCAGGACACCAAAGACGTTGTTGCTGCGGGCGCCGACTTTGTCGCTCACAGCGTAAGAGACGTCCATGTAGATACAGAGTTCACAGATCTGATGCTGACGCGGGATCTGTGTTACAGCCCGACTCTGACCCGTGAATTGTCAACCTTTGTCTACGAAGACGAACCGGACTTTTTCTCGGATGCGTTTTTCCTGGCCGGGGTTGATGGCAGCATTCTGAACACGCTACGCGATCCCCAACGCCAGCAACGATTGCGGGACAGTGCAGCCGCCCAGCAATATAAAGCCTCGCTCCCCATCGCCATGAGCAATCTCAAACTGCTGGCGGACGCCGGCGTTCGCATAGCCATGGGCACGGACAGTGGTCCGGCAGCACGATTTCAGGGATACTTTGAGCACCTGGAAATGTGGATGATGCAGGACGCGGGATTAACACCATCGCAAATCATCAAGGCAGCAACCGGTGATGCCGCGGACTGCATGGGACTGACAGAGACAGGCACCCTTGAGGCAGGCAAATGGGCCGACCTGCTCATACTGTCTGAAAACCCGATGGACGACATACGCCACACCCGGAGTATTGAGCAAGTCTGGATTGCCGGTAACCCGATCACACGACCAGGCTTTTAAGACAGACGCAGGCTATGAGGTATGCACATGTTGCAGTACATAAAGTTCGCACAACTCCCCGTCAGCAATCAGCATCGGGCGGTACGTTTTTATACGGACAAACTCAACTTCAGAATTTTGCAGAACACGCCCTATAAAACCGGCTGGCGCTGGATCGAGCTGGGCATCCCCGGCGCCGAAACGGCCATCGTTCTGACCCGCCGTGAAAATGACCAGCCCAATGACATCCCCAGCCTGATACTGGCAGTGGACGACGTTGAGACAACCTACGAGGAGTTGCGCGCCAAAGGTGTATCGGCCATTCAGTCCCCAATTCCCGCACCGTGGGATCCCGAACAACGCTTTGCGCTGCTGCGAGACAGTGAAGGCAATTCCATCCTGATTGCCCAGGCAGATGCATAATGGAAAATTTCTGGAACAGTGATCGCACACAGAGCCTCACCGGCGCTGCCGTGCTGGTGATAGTCAGCATGCTGTCGGTCTATCTGCTTGCGCAGGGGGCAAGCGCCTGGACGCCACAACTCAGCCTGATAGCCGCACTTTTCCTGCTGGACATTGTTTGTTTTTTTCTGTTCAACTCCCGCTGGGCAGAAGGCAGACGCCCCCGGCTTATCCTCTTGTTGTGGCTGGAAGCTGCCACGATTGTGTCACTTTATTTTTTGGTCAATATCAGTTTTGTTGCGATTCTGGGCATCATCTGGATTATCCAGGCCACAGAAACGTTTCATATTCGCACCACCGGCTGGCTACTGGTCAGTGCAGTCGCCATCTTTACCGTCAGTCAGATTTTCCATTGGGGCAATAACAGTCTGCTGCTGGCGATAACCGGCTCCATCACGCTGGGGCTGTTTCACCTGTTTGCGGTGATTGCCACCCACAGAGCACGGCGCGAGCAGGAACTACGCGAAGAAACCGCCGCCCTTAACCGGGAACTGCTGGCTACCCGCGAACTGCTGACCGAGCATTCCAGGCAAACCGAGCGATTGCGAATTGCCCGTGACCTGCATGACCTGCTCGGACATCACCTCACAGCGCAGATCCTGCAACTGGAAGTTGCGACACATGTCACAGACGGAGCCGGTCGCCAGAAAGTCGAACAGGCCCTGGCACTGGGCAAACTGCTGCTATCCGATCTGCGTACCGCGGTCAGTGAATTGCGTGAAGATGAACCGATCAATTTTAATGATGCTGTGCGCAAACTGGTCAGTGGTGTACCCGGCATAAGCGTTAAACTTGACTTTCAGTCCACCCTGGGCGAAATCCGGCTGGCCGAGACTCTGTTACGCTGCACCCGCGAAGCGTTGACCAATATTCTGCGTCACAGCGGTGCGACCAAATGTTATATCAGCTTCAGCAATGATGACACCTGCTACCGTTTACTGATCAGCGACAACGGCCGCTGCCGTGAACCGGTCAAACCAGGCAATGGACTGAAAGGCATTAAGGAACGAATCGAAGAAGCCGGGGGCCATGTGCGCTGGCATGCCAATCAGGGGTTTGTGATGGAAATACGACTACCGGTAAATCGTGGCGTAGCTGCACAGTGTGAGCCGCCATTCACCCCGGATGCTACCGCGCTGGCCGGTAACTGAACCGGCTGCAAACTCATAACACAGCATGACGCACCCTCGCAGACACCCATTCCGACAGAATGACAGTTGCAAAAATGAGCACAAAAACCGTTGCCACCTGAGCCCAGGCAAGATTATTGATGGCCGCATTCATCTGCAAACCAATACCGCCTGCACCCACCAGACCCAGCGTAGTCGCCTCGCGTATATTAATGTCCCAGCGATAGACGCTGATACCGGCAAACGCCGGCAGTATCTGCGGCCATACGGCAAAGGCCAGCACCTGAGTCTGTGACGCGCCGGTTGACGCCAGCGCTTCCACCGGTGTTGGATGTATCTCTTCAATCGCCTCGTAAAGCAACTTGCCAACAAAACCAATTGAGCGCAGCGCGATAGCCAGCATGCCGGCGAATATGCCAGGCCCAACGATGGTCACCAGCAGCATCGCCCATATCAGCGCATTGATAGAGCGTGAACTGACGATGATGGCAAGCGCCATGCCACGCAACGCCGGATGCGGTGAAGTATTACGCGCAGCCAGAAAAGCCAGCGGAAACGCTATCAGAATGCCCAGTGCCGTGCCGACTGTGGCGATATTGATGGTGTCCCACAACGGTATCATCAACGATCCGGTGATACTCCAGTCAGGCGGAATCATGCGCCCGATCAGGCTGGCCGCCTGCTCGTCGGCGTCGTAAAGAAACTCCCAGATGGTATTCTCGGATATCAGCGCCCAGCACCAGACAAACAGCATCCCGCCAAGCATCCAGCCTGCCCAGATACTGAACTGTCTGACCGGCTCACGCCGCTGCCAGACTTTTTCGTTATTGCGTATTTTGACTGGCATTATTGCGTCCACTTGCGAACATATCCGGAGAAATATTCGCTCATCAGTACAATGACAATGATTAACAACAGTATGGCCGCCGAGGTATCGTAGTCATACCGATTGATTGAGGTGTTCAATGTGGCACCTATGCCGCCGGCCCCTACAATACCGATGACGGCAGATTCCCGGAAATTGATATCAAGGCGATACAGAGACAGTCCAATCAGCCGTGGCATCACCTGGGGCTGGACTGAATAGTTGACCCACTGCAACCAGCTGCTGCCGGTAGCCCGGATCGCTTCCAGGGGTTCGCGCTCAGTGTCCTCAATGTCTTCTGCCAATAATTTCGCCATAAAACCGATGGTGGCGAATGCCAGTGTAAACACCCCCGCCAGCGGGCCAAACCCAAACATGGCAACAAACAGGATCGCAATAATGATTTCCTGAAAGGTTCTGGAAATGGCGATAATGCCGCGGCAGAAAAAATATATCGGCGCCGGCGCGATATTCCGCGCGGCACCCAGTCCAACCGGTACAGCCAGCAACACTCCAATGACAGTCGACGTCAGGGTCATGGTCAGGCTTTCCTGCAACCCGGTCAGAATCTCCCCGCTGCGGCTGACAAAATCGGGGCTCAGAAATGACGCAACAAAGGCCAGTCCCCGATCCATGCCCTGCGCCACCCGCGACCAGTTGACATCTACGCTGAGCCAGGCGGCAACCACATAAGCCAGCACACCCAGATTCAGGGACCATCTCAGCCAGCGCTCACGCACAAATGGCAAAGGCCGCCAATGCCCCTGCCTGAGCCTGGCCAGGCGTTGCGGGTCTGCGCCTCCGGCCGTCTGCGTCCCGGATGGGTGTGTCGGGGAAAGGTGGGTCATGGATGGCTGCCCGACGCTATGATGTTCACTACATCATCGGGCGAACCCGTTTTTTCCTCATCAGTGTCTGCAGGTAAAGACCAGTCTTCCTCACCGTAGATACTTGTCAGTATCTCAGGACTCAGATCCCCGGGGTCACCATCAAACACCAGCTTGCCGGCACGCAGACCTACCACCCGATCAACAAACTGCTGCGCCAGCACCACATCATGAATATTAATCACGGCCGCAAGTTGCTGCTCCCGGCAAAGGTCACAAATCAAACGCATTATCTGGCGGGAGGTTTTTGGATCAAGACTGGCAGTCGGTTCGTCTACCAGCAGCAGCTTTGGGTTTTGCATCAGGGCGCGGGCGATGCCGACGCGCTGTTTCTGGCCCCCAGACAGGGCGTCACCACGCTTATCAAACATGGTTTCCAGTCCAACCCGTTCCAGCAGATGGAATGCCTGCTGAATATCCTCACGGGGAAAGCGGCGAAAATAGCTGCGCCAGAACCCTACATAGGCCAGACGTCCGGAGAGGACGTTTTCCATGACCGACAGTCGCTCGACCAGCGCATAATTCTGAAAGATCATGCCAATTTGACGGCGCGCCTGACGCAGACCCGCCCCTCGCACCCGGGTAATATCTGTACCGTCGAGCATGACGGTGCCGGCAGTCGGCTCTATGAGACGGTTGACACAGCGTATCAGCGTACTCTTGCCTGCACCGGAAGGCCCGATCAGGGCCATTACCTGACCAGCCGGTACTGTCAGCGTAATATCATTCAGGGCCAGTTCACCGGTATTGTAGCGTTTACCCAGGCCGGTCAGTGTCAGCATGCCACCCTCTTGTTGTTTGCAGCCATCGACAATGCAGCATCAATCGCAGTTATAGATAGTATTGTTGGCCTCATCGATTTCACGAATCACCTGCCATTGTTGTTGATATGTAATCGGTATAAAACTGGCCATGCCGGCATCGGCGAATTCACGCTGCAGGGCGCTGCCTTCCCAGTTGAAGCTGAAGAATGCCTCTCTGATCCTGGCTGCCAGTTCGGGTTTCAGATTATATGCCATACCGTAGGCGGTAGTCGGAAAGGTAAGTGATTTATAGATGGAGCGATACTGATCAGCGCGGACAACGTCACGCCCCTGCATTCTGCGCAGCACTTCATTGGCGATTGCAGCAGCCTCATAGTCGCCGTTGACCACTCCCAGAATGGAATTGTCGTGACTGCCCGAATAGGCGGTTCGGTAATCCCGGTCCGCAATCAGACCAAATTCGCGGTTCAGCAATGTCGACGGTGCTTTAAAACCCGAGTTGGACGTTGGGGATGTGAACGCCAGTTGACGCCCTTGCAGATCAGCAGCCGATTCGATGCCACTGTCAGGATACGTGATGATTTCCATTTCATAACCATAACTGCCATCCTTTGCTGCCATCATGGCGAATGGTACAAATCCGGTACAGTTGACTGCCACCGGTGTTGAACCGGTATTGAATCCGGCGACATGCAAGCGCCCGGCGCGCATGGCTTCCAGTTGCGCAGCATTTGACTGGACCGGAAAGAAGCGCACCTCCTTGCCCGTCAGCGCCTCCATATGCGCAATAAATTCATCCCATACCCGGGAATACAGGGCGGGATCTTCAACCGGGGTATAGGCAAACACCAGAATGCGTGGATCGCGCCAGTCGCCGGCATCCGTCGGAGAATCTGCCACCAGATCTAAATCATTGTCCTGATAGCGCGGCGAAAGCTGCGCGAAAGCGCCCGTACTGACTGTCAGCATCGCGGCCGTCGCCAGCCCGGCAAAAAGTTTCATTCCCCGGCGCTGGCCGGACCGGCTATCAGAAAGGATCACAACGTCTCCGCACTGCATCTTTTGTCGATACATTTTTGTAGTACTGTTGTATTGATACTGCCGCACAATGACAACCCATCGATCATAACATCTGGCCCTGACGGGTCAACTGCAGCTCAGCCTGAAACTGTGACAGCACACGCCGTTCATCACCATCATTGATCAGATGCAGACAGTCACCGGTCGGAGGCTCAAAGTCCCGTAACAACGCCTGTGCGCTTTGTGCACTGATTCCCGCCTTGCGCAGCAGCAGTCGTCGCTGTATGTCGGCGATTGCTGAATCTATCCACACAAACTGCAGGCCCTCTATGCGCGACATCAGATAGTCCCTGTGTTTTTGCTTGTAGGCACCCTGTGTAACAATCAGTGGCACCTGCCCGTTGCCTGCTGAATCCGGCACATCGGCGGCAAGGCGCTGTAATATCCTGTCTGCCAACAGGGAAAAAAACTCATTGCGCATGGCATCCGTGAATGGTCGGGCCTGATCCAGCGCTTCGCGCATGGCGGCGGTGATATCGTCATCCGCATGGTAAACAGGCCAGTTGTAATGCCGGGCCAGAATGTCGCCCGCAAATGACTTGCCACTGCCGGATAAACCAAACAAAAACCAGACTCGCGTTGCGGCCGGTGGTGTTGCGAAATTGGACATCAGATACGCTCGTTGGTCTGAGACTGCAGAGTTTACAATGGATTTCAGAGGCCTGCTGCGTGTATTATTCGCCTTTTACCGCAGATCTGTTACAGGTGCGTACAATGGGCAGAGCTTACCAGAACCGCAAAGAGTCAATGGCTAAAACAGCCGCGGCCAAAACCAAAGTTTACAGTAAATATGCACGGGAGATTTATGTTTGTGCCAAATCAGGTGGAACCGACCCGGACGGCAACCTGACCTTGCGCGGACTGATCGAACGGGCCAAAAAAGACCAGGTCCCCAGTCACGTCATTGAAAAAGCCCTTGAAAAGGCCAGGGGCGGTGGCGGCGAAGACTTCTCCACAGCAAGATATGAAGGATTTGGCCCGGGCAATTGCATGGTCATTGTTGATTGCCTGACCGATAACCCCAATCGTACATTTGGCGATGTGCGTCTGTGCTTTACCAAAACCAAATCAAAAATCGGTGCCCAGGGCAGCGTCAGTCATATGTTTGACCACTGCGCCATACTCTCGATCGTTGGCGACGATGAAGAAACTGTGCTGGAAGCATTACTGAATGCCGATGTCGATGTTACTGACATAGAAAATGAAGATGGCATGATCACTGTGTTTGCACCACATACTGAATACGCCAAAGCCCGCCAGGCGTTGCGGGACACCTATCCTGATGTGGAATTTGAAATAGACGAAATACAGTTTCTGCCACAGACGCACACCGATATCAGCGGAGAGGACATCATTCTGTTTGAGCGTTTTATGGAAATGCTGAATGACCTGGACGATGTCCAGAACGTGTATCATAACGCTGTCATACCCGAATAACAGTTAAGGCAGAACTGATATTTTACCTGCATTGGCGCGCAGCGTTTCGCGCCATTGCGGCTCGGGCAGGGGTCGACCAAAATAATAACCCTGATAATTGTGACATCCCAGCCTGCTCAGCCGTTCCGCCTGCGCCAGGGTTTCGACCCCCTCTGCAATGACCCTCAAATCCAGACTCGCACCCAGCGCCAGAATTGTGCTCACAATCGCCTCGTCATTGGTATCAATCAGGAGATCGCGTACAAACGACTGATCTATTTTTAGCTGTGTCAGTGGCAGGAGCTTTAAGTAACTCAATGAGGCATAACCGGTTCCAAAATCATCCAGTGCAAAATGGATGCCTTCTGTGAGCAATTCGTTCATTTTCGCAACCGTTGCGGGCATGTCATCAATCAGCAGACTTTCCGTCACTTCCAGTTCGAGTTTAGAACCACTTACACCATTCAAGTCCAATTGCTCCTTGATATGCAAAACAAACCTGGGGTGATGGAACTGCCGGGAACTGATATTCACGGCCAGAATTTTGTCCACCATACAGGGCTCATTTTCCCAGTCAGCCAGTATGCGACAGGCCTCTGCGACAACCCATTCTCCCAGTGGCACAATCAACCCGGTTGCTTCGGCGACGGGAATAAAGTCGGCCGGTGACACATCGCCCAGGGTTTCGTCACGCCAGCGCAACAAAGCCTCCATTGCCGGCACATTGCCGTCGACATCTACCTGTGGCTGCACATGCAAGGCCAACTGGTTGCGCTCAATCGCCTTGCGGAGCGCTTTTTCGATTTCAGTGCGGCGGGTGACTTCCGTTTGCATCGTCGGATTAAAAAACTGCACAATGTTGCGGCCACTGTTTTTTGCGGCGCCAAGTGCCAGATCGGCCGCTTTTAACAGTTCATCCACATCGCCCTGTGAATCAGAAAACAGTGCCACACCCACACTGACGGAGCAGGTATATTCTGTGCCGTTCAGATCAAATGGCTTGCTCAGCTGCTCCCGCAGCGCCTCTGCCAGCTCGTGCACGCGACTCAGTGCATCATCAATACTTAATGCCAGATCTTCCACAATCAGAACATACTCATCGGCACCCAGTCGCCCGGCACTGTCGGTGTCCAGCAAACCGCGTTCGATACGCCGGGCCACCAGCTGCAACAGCAGATCGCCCTGGTAGTGTCCCAGTGTGTCATTGACTGTTTTAAAATTATCAACGTCTATCAATAACAACGCACCCTGATACCCGGTCCTGTTATGACTGGCCAGAGCATGTGTCAGGCGATCCAGAATCAGGCGCCTGTTGGGCAGGCTAGTCAGTGGATCAAAAAACGCCAGTTGATGGAGTTGATTACGGATCTGGCGATGTTCGGTGATATCTGTGGAAATACCACACAGGGCGTATATTGTGCCGTCCGGGTTCCGTAGTGGCAGCTTTACGGAAAGGAATGTGTGCTCCTCCGCATCCCCAGGTACAACATTTTTTTCCTCATCGGCCACTCGCTCGCCTTTACGTATCACCTGCAGGTCATTTTCCCGCAGATGCTCACAGGTCTTTTCATCAAAAAAAGCATCATCCGTTTTGCCGATGATCTCCTTCAATGGTAAACCAAACAGCTCACATACCTTTCGATTGGCATACTGATACTGCAGCCGGTAATCCTTGATGTAGATATAGGCTTCAACGCTGTTCAGAATAGTATGCAGACGGTTTTCACTGGCAGCCAGGCTTCGGGTTCGCGATGCAACCTGATAACGCAGTGCAACGTTAAACGCCAGCATCACCATTGAGGCCAGCAGCAGTATACCCGCCGCCCACCACACCCAGAGCGGCACCCGGACTGCAGGTTCTTCGAAACTCCATTGCCTGAGAATACTGTAATACCGGGAAGTTTCATCAGCCTGCCAGTCCTGCAGGTATCGATCAAGCGTTACCAGGACATCAGCATGTTGCCCGACAGGCGTTGCATAGAATAACTGGCTTGGCTGAAAGATGATGGGGGTTGCCGTCAGCCCAAGGCGAAACGCTTCCATATCACCAAAATTATGGTTAGCTGCGACAGCGTCAACCTCACCGTTGACGACCGCATCAAATGCCACGTCAAGGCTACTGTAAAGCGTCCAACTGACGTTCAGTGCAAAACTTTCTGCCAATGTTTGCAGGTAACTCTGCTGAATCGAACCTTCCAGCAAAGCAATGCGCTTGCCGTCCATATCCAGCAGGCTGACCATGTCGACACCGCGCGCCACATAGACCTGTGACCAGCTGAGCAATGCAGGGGTCTGGTGAAAATCGAAGCGACGGTCCCGTATACTGGAGATGGCCACATCGGGCATCAAATCAATCTGCCGGTTATCCAGCATGTCCAGGCAATCGTTCCAGTCACATTCAACCGGGACAAGCTCCCAGTTTTCAAGCAAGGCAATTTCGTTCAGCAGTTGCCCGAGGAATCCTGTTGGCTGGCCGATATCATCGGCAAATATCTTGGGAGGGTTTTCGTAAACGCCAACCCTCAAAGTGACCGGTGCAGGTTGCGCAACAGCCTGTGTCGAATACTGACAAACGCATGCCATCAGTGCGGCGCACAGGACACCAAATATTCGCACACCAAATATTCGCACAACCAACTCACCGGACATCGCCATGATATCGTTCCGTTAAGCACTAAGCGTCAGGCCTTTTTTACAAACTCTGACTTGAGTTGCATGGCACCAATGCCATCGATCCTGCAATCTATATCGTGATCACCGTCTACCAAACGGATATTCTTAACCTTGGTGCCAACTTTTACAGTCAGGGAAGAGCCTTTTACCTTCAGGTCCTTTATGACCGTCACAGTATCACCATCTGCCAGCGCATTGCCATTGGAATCACGAACGGTTGCCGCCTCGGCAGCCTGTTCAGTTTCTTCTATGGTCCACTCATGAGCACATTCAGGGCAGGTCAACAACGTTCCCTGTTCGTACGTATATTCTGACTGACAAAGCGGGCAAGGTGGCAATTTCGACATGATTATTCCTTGGTTAAATAATTGCGGGTATACACGGACTGTCCCATACGCCGGATCTGCTGGTCAATCACCCGATCCATTACGTGCAACAGGTTTGCATAGTCAGCACCATGCGGGTCCAGCTTCAGCAACGTGCGGGCAACAGCCTCAAGTGTAGACAATGACTGATCTGACGGAGCCTTGCGAATCCGGTACCGGCTCGGCGGTTCATCATGCAGCGCGTATCGCGGCAACCGGGACAGCTCCGGATACTGAAATAGCATTTTGCGACTTCGGCGCCAACTGGCGTCGATAAAGACCAGAGGACGGGGAGTGGTGGCCTGCAACGCTGACACGGGCTCTGCATCCTGTCCGGGATAGATCAGGGCAGCCTGTTCCGGAATATCAGGGAAAATTCTGCCTGACGACGCCTCATCAGGGTTGATAACGGTCAGTGTGCACGCCTGCAGGGCCAGTGCCACCATCCGCGCAGTACCCAGGGCATGCGATGCTTCGCGCTGATCCTGAATGATATGGACCGGCCACAGGTTTGTCAGCGGCGTAATAAGGTGGCAATAACAATAGTCAACGGGGCGTTGACAGGCGGGACATTGCTGACGGGACATTCGGGGACCTCCGATCGAAGGACCCCGCCGCAGGCATGAAGCCGGCGGCGGTGCCATTTTACGATCAGGTTTCATTGGCCAGGTTCTGATGACCCGGCTGCAACGATCCGTTTCTGGCGATCAGGCTTCTTCGAAAGACGCTCTGTCTTCGTCAGTCACTTCCTTGATGCTCAGCTTGATACGGCCACGGGCATCCAGATCCATTACCTTGACCACAACTTCCTGACCTTCCGTCAGGTATTCGTTGATGTTTTCGACGCGGTCGGCGGAAATCTGGGAGATATGAACCAGACCATCCTTGCCGGGCAGAATTGTAATGAACGCACCAAAATCAACAATGCGGGCAACCTTGCCCTTATAAAGCTTGCCAACCTCTGCTTCAGCCGTAATGCGCTGAATCAGTTCGATGGCCAGGTCGCGTGATGCTGCATCTTCACCGTAGATACGGATATTGCCATCATCATCGATATCAACTGACGCGCCGCTTTCCTCGGTGATTGAGCGAATGGTTGCACCACCCTTGCCGATTACATCGCGAATCTTGTCTGAATCAACTTTCATCATGGCCATGGAAGGTGCATTCTCGGACACTGTTTCACGTGCCTTCGGCAATACCTTGTTCATGATGCCCAGAATATGCAGACGTGCTTCAAGCGCCTGGCTCAGAGCAATCTCCATGATTTCTTCGTTGATACCCTGAATCTTGATATCCATTTGCAGTGCAGTGACACCTTTTTCGCTGCCAGCCACTTTAAAATCCATATCGCCCAGATGATCTTCATCACCCAGAATGTCAGTGATCACGGAGAAGCGATCGCCTTCCTTGATCAGACCCATGGCAATACCGGCAACCGGCGCAGACAGCGGAACACCCGCATCCATCATTGCCAGCGAGCTGCCACAGACCGAAGCCATGGAGCTGGAGCCATTTGATTCAGTAATTTCCGACACAACGCGTATTGCGTAGGGAAAATCCTCTTCCTTTGGCATTACTGCCTGCACACCGCGCTTGGCCAGTTTGCCGTGGCCAATTTCACGACGCTTGGGGCCCGACATAAAGCCGGTCTCACCCACGCAGAAGGGAGGGAAATTGTAATGGAACATAAATGACTCTTTTTTGGAGCCCTCCAGTCCTTCAATCAGCTGTGCATCGCGAATCGCACCCAGCGTTGTGACGACCAGTGCCTGGGTTTCGCCTCGCGTAAACAGAGCCGAGCCATGTGCCTTGGGCAGAATTCCGGTTTCAATTTCTATCGGACGAACCGTACGGGTGTCACGACCATCAATACGCGGTGCACCATCAAGAATGCGATTGCGCACGACTTTCTTTTCCAGCTTGCCAAAGACACTCTTGACTTCGTCAGCACTGACGCCGGACTCTTCACTGGCAAACTGCTCTGCCGCCTGAGCCTGCAATTGGCCCAGCGCATCGTAGCGCTGCATTTTGTCAGACACCTGGTAGGCTTCCGAAATACCATCAGCAAACGCAGCAGCAATCGCATCTGTCAGTGTCTGGTTAACAGCCGGCGCTTCCCAATCCCAGGCCGGCTTGCCCGCTTCAGCTTTCAGTTCGTTTATCGCACTGATCACACCCTGCATGGCCTCATGACCAAACAGAACTGCGCCCAGCATCTGATCTTCAGTCAGCTCTTTGGCTTCTGATTCAACCATCAATACTGCAGATTCAGTACCAGCAACCACCATGTCCAACGCAGAGGTTGCCAGCTGTGTGGTGCCCGGATTGAGGATATAACCGTTTTCCGGATCAAAACCTACACGGGCAGCAGCGACCGGACCCTGAAAGGGAGCGCCGGAAATCGCCAATGCAGCAGACGCACCAATCAGGGCAGCAATATCCGGATCCTGGTCCTTGGTGGCAGAAATCACGGTACAAACCACCTGCACTTCGTTTTTGAAGCCAGCCGGCCACAGTGGTCGGATAGGACGGTCGATCAGACGGGAAACCAGTGTTTCCTTTTCTGTCGGACGGCCTTCACGCTTGAAAAAGCCGCCGGGGATTTTACCGGCTGCATAGGTTTTTTCCTGGTAATTGACTGTCAGTGGAAAGAAGTCTGCGCCCGGATTGGCCGTCTTCTTTGCCACCACAGTTGCCAGCACCTGAGAGCCACCCATGGTGACCACCACAGCGCCGGTTGCCTGTCGCGCAATCTTGCCGGTTTCCAGTGTGACTGTCTGGTCACCATACTGGAATGTCTTGCTTACAATATTAAACATATACTCTTCCTGTTTTTTATTTGAGACCCGGGCAGCATTGCAACAACATCCTATTTACCAAGAGTCTCTTCTCACTTGCTCATCGTTTTGGAAACGGTGTGCGTCTTAACGACGCAGGCCCAAACGCTTGATCAAAGTGGCATAACGCTCAACATCCTTGCGCTTGAGATAATCAAGCAGTTTGCGGCGGCTGTTTACCATGCGAATCAGGCCACGACGTGAATGGTGGTCGTGTGAATGCTCGCGGAAGTGACCCTGCAGCAGGTTGATGTTTTCGGTCAGCAGCGCAACCTGTACTTCCGGTGAACCGGTGTCGTTTTCGCCGCGGCCGTAGTCTTTGACAATCGTCTGTTTCTGTTCAGTAGTTAAAGCCATTGTTAAATCTCCAGTTTAATATGCATAAAAGTATTTGACGTCCAGTCAGCCAGCATAACCGTGCATAATTACAGCTATCTGGTGTCTTCCCTCATTAACCGGCGTGGTGCGACCCGACCATCGTCGAGCACTTCACCGATGCCAATAAATTCTTCTTCGTCGTACAGTCTGACCAGCCCCTCGGGCGGCAGATGCCTGACCATAACGGCCTGACCCTGCCTGATGTATGCTGCCGTTTCAGTCGGCATACGGACCTCCGGCAAGTGGCCAATTGCCTGATCTGCCGGACGCAGCAATGTATCAATGCCGTCCAGACCATCTTTTTCAAAAATTTCGTTCAACATCTCTGGCGTTACGCAGTCTTCCAGGCGGAAAATGCCCGCCTGCAGACGTCTCAACTCAGTCACGTGTCCCCCACAACCCAGAGCTTCACCCAGGTCGTCGGCTATAGTACGCACATAGGTTCCTTTGCTGCAATGGATTTCCAGAGACAGCTCGTTACCGTCAAACTCGTGCAGAATCAGGTCGTGAACCGTGATCAGCCGTCGCTTGCGCTCTACTTCCTGCCCGGCCCGGGCCAGTTTGTAGAGTGGCTGCCCTTTATGTTTGAGCGCCGAATACATCGGCGGCAGCTGCTCAATTTGACCTTTGAACTGTGACAGGCAATTGACAAGCACCTGTTTTGTTACGTTTTCAACCGGCCTGGTAGCGATCACCTGACCTTCCGAGTCTGCAGTATCTGTGCGCTCCCCCAGTTTGATCCGGGTCAGGTAACGCTTGTCGGCGTCCAACAGAAACTGCGACACCTTGGTAGCCTCACCAAAACACAATGGCAATACACCCGTCGCCAATGGATCCAGGGCGCCAGTGTGACCGGCCTTGGCTGCCTGAAACAGACGCTTTGCCTGCTGCAGGGCTGCATTGGAGCTCATGCCCTGCGGCTTATCCAGTAACAGAATACCGTTTATATTACGGCCCTTCTGCTTTCTCTGACCCGCCAAATTACCTGTCCCCACCTTCCGGCTGATCATCATCTCCGGATGTATCATCGTGAGGGTGTACACTGTCCTCAGCCAACGCCCTGTCTATCAGTGATGACAGATACCGGCCTCGTGCAATGCTGTCATCATAACGGAACTGCAAGGCCGGCGTGGTTCGCAGACTGAGTTCTTTACCCAGCAGACTGCGAAGATAACCGGCAGCCTTGTTCAGAACCATCAGGCTGTCTTCAATCTGTTTACGGTCCAGCTCACCCATATCCTTGAGTTGCATGCCAAGACTGCCGCCATCGCGCATCATGACCGTCACATACACGGTAGCGTAGGCAAAATCCCGACTCACATCGACACCGGTGACAGAAACCATGCCAACCCGCGGGTCCCGTATTTCACGCATGATCAGATCAGCAAGAATCCGCTGGATCTGGTCTGCTACGCGTTGTGCCCTTGGCGAAGGTTTGCTCATCAGAGAGTTCTTGCCACCTCGGTTGTCTTGTAGACCTCAATCTTGTCGCCGGCCCTGACGTCGTTGTAGTTCTTCACACCGATACCACACTCCATGCCATTGCGCACTTCGCTGGCATCGTCCTTGAACCTGCGCAGGGATTCCAGCTCACCTTCATAGATCACTACGTTATCGCGCAACACCCGGATAGGTTTGCTGCGGTATACCGTGCCTTCCACTACCATACAACCGGCAATCTGACCGAATTTTGGCGAATTGAAAACATCACGCACTTCCGCAACGCCCAGGATCTCTTCGCGCAATTCGGGCGCCAGCATGCCGCTGAGGATCGCCTTGATATCGTCGATGACATCGTAGATCACGTTGTAATAACGCAGGCTGATACCTTCGTTTTCGATCACATCACGGGCGCTGCGATCCGCACGCACGTTGAAACCAATCATGATGGCGCTGGAGGTGGCGGCAAGGTGCGCATCAGTTTCGGATATTCCACCAACGCCTGCCGCGACCACATTCACTTCCACTTCATCAGTACCCAGTTTCTGCAGCGAACCGACAATCGCTTCCATGGAACCACGCACATCAGCCTTGATGATGACATTCAGAATGCTCTTGCCTGCTGTACCGATACCGGCAAACATGGCTTCCAGCTTATTGCCCTGCTGCAGAGCAACCTTGCTGTCCTTGTGACGCTCACGACGGAATTCGGCCACTTCGCGGGCTTTCTTGTCGTCCGCAACCACAACAAACTCATCTCCGGCCTCAGGGACGCCATTGAAACCCAACACCTCTACCGGGATGGACGGGCCTGCAGATTTGACGGAGCGCCCGGCTTCGTCGATCAGAGCGCGAATCCGACCGTACTCATGACCGGCAAGGATTATGTCACCCACATTCAACGTGCCATTCTGCACCAGTACCGATGCAACCGGACCACGCCCTTTGTCCAGGCGGGACTCAATGACTACGCCTTTACCGGGAGCATCAATGTACGCTTTCAACTCAAGCATTTCGGATTGCAGCAGGATGGCTTCAAGCAATTCATTGATGCCTTGTCCGGTATGGGCAGACACCTGTACAAACTGCACATCACCACCCCAGCTTTCCGGAATCACATCCCTGGCAGCCAGTTCGCTGGTCACTTTGTCGATATCAATATCTTCTTTGTCGACCTTGGTGATCGCCACCACGATCGGCACACCCGATGCGCGGGCGTGCTGGATTGCTTCCTCAGTCTGCGGTTTGACACCGTCATCTGCAGCCACAACCAGTACAACCACGTCTGTGGCCTTGGCACCACGTGAGCGCATGGCGCTGAACGCCGCGTGTCCCGGCGTATCGAGGAAACTGACCATGCCATGATCGGTTTCCACGTGATAGGCACCAATGTGCTGCGTGATGCCACCGGCTTCACCGGAGGCAACTGATGCTTTACGTATATAATCAAGCAAGGATGTTTTGCCATGGTCGACGTGCCCCATGACAGTCACCACCGGCGCGCGGGTGACCGCTTCTTCACCGCCGGCATAACTCAGCGACTCATACAGATCATCTTCAATAGCGTCAGCTGACACAAATTTGGCGGTGTGCCCGAACTCTTCAATCAACAGCGTCGCGGTATCCTGATCCAATGCCTGATTGATGGTTGCCATGACACCCATCTTGAACAGGGACTTGATTAGCTCTGCCGACTTGACTGACATTTTCTGCGCCAGGTCACTGACCGTATTTGTCTCACCAATGATGACTTCACGTGAGATAAACTCAGTTGGCTTTTCAAAGCCATGCTGTTTGCTGCGCGGCTTTTTGCGCGGACCACCACGGCGACCACGACCGCTGTTGTCAAACTCGCCCTCTTCAAGCACAAAGTCGTCAATACGGGCTTTTCCAGGCTTCTTCACGCCTGCAGACTTCTTGCGGAAACCGGACTTCTTGTCATCATCCTTGTCATCAGGACCGTCTTTGCGGCCCGGTTTGGAGGCAGACTTTGGTTTTGATGAGGGAGCAGGTGCGGGAACAGGCTCACCATGGCCACGCGTGCTTTCAGGCTTCCTGGGCTCAGGCGCGGCAGCGGGCGGCGTCGGTTCGGTTCCGGCATCAACAGGCTCAGGCGTTGCTTCAGCATCATCGGCAACCGTATCGACCGGCGCTGAATCACCTTTTTCTTCGACCGCCACAGCGGCCTCGGGCGGCTGAATCGCCTGAACTTCCGATGTCACTTCTTCCTGCATAATTTCAGGAGAACTGACTTCCACCTCTTCAGCCGGTTTTTCCGGCTGGAGCTCACTGCGTTTGACATAGGTGCGCTTTTTGCGCACTTCTACGCTCACAGTCTTGCCACGCCCGTGACCTGAAGATGTCTTCAGAGTCTCGACTGTTTTTCGCTTCAGCGTGATTTTTTTCGGGGCAGCATCAACCGACTCTGACGCACCATGACTGCGACGCAAAAACAGCAACAAAGTGTTTTTGTCCTCGTTCGAGATCGAATCTTCCACACGCTTATGCGGCAGACCGGCCTCTTTAATCTGGGCCAGAAGCCGTTCCGCGGTTACACCGACCACTTTGGCAAGTTCACCGACTGTTACATCTGCCATCTAGTTACTCCTGTCTGCTCATACCTTCGGTTTATTCAAACCAGGGGGCACGGGCCGTCATAATCAATTTGCCAGCACGTTCTTCATCCATGCCGTCAATATCCATCAATTCATCAACCGACTGTTCTGCCAGATCTTCCATGTTCAATATTCCTTTGGCTGCCAGCGCCATTGCCAGAACATCATCAATACCTTCCATATTCAAAAGATCTGCTTCCAGATTGGCGCTGGAAAGACCTTCCTCGGACGCAATGGCCTGTGTCAACAATGCATCCCGGGCGCGGTCACGCAACTCTTTGGCAATATCTTCGTCAAAACCATCAATATTGAGCAGCTCGTCCATCGGCACGTAGGCGATCTCTTCCAGCGACGTGAATCCTTCGCTTACCAGAAGCTCTGCCACATCCTCGTCAACGCCCAGCTTGTTCATGAACGCAGTGATGAACGTGCTGGCCTCAAGCTGCTGTTTCTCCTGGGCATCATCAATACTCATTACATTGATGGCCCAGCCGGTCAGTTCGGCTGACAACCTTACATTCTGGCCGCTGCGACCAATGGCCTGTGCCAGATTGTCTTCTTCAACGGCAACATCCATGGTGTGGCTGTCTTCATCCATCACAATTGATGCCACTTCGGCTGGCGCCATGGCATTGATGACCAGTTGCGCAGGATTATCATCCCACAGAATTATGTCAATCCGCTCATTGGAAAGCTCATTGGACACTACCTGTACACGTGAACCCCGCATACCAACGCAGGCACCAACCGGATCGATTCGACCATCATTGGTACTGACCACAATCTTGGCCCGCGAACCCGGATCGCGCGCAGCTGCCCGGATCTCGATAACTCCGTCAGCAATTTCCGGCACTTCGATTTTAAACAGTTCGATCAACATTTCCGGCGCTGTCCGGCTCAGAAAAAGCTGCGGACCACGCACTTCCTGGCGCACATCCTGCAACAAGGCGCGGATGCGGTCCCCGGTCCGGAACATTTCGCGCGGAATCATCTGATCGCGCGGCAAAACCGCTTCGGCGTTACCGCCCAGATCTACCAGCACGCTTTCACGCGTAACTTTCTTGACAGTCCCCGATACCAGCTCGCCAATCTTGTCGCGATATTCCGCCACCACCAGGTCGCGCTCCGCTTCCCGGACTTTCTGGACAATGACCTGTTTTGCCGTCTGCGCAGCAATCCGGCCGAACTCCATGTTCTCAACATGTTCTTCCCAGACGTCACCTGCGACCAGCTCAGGATTCTTCTCCCGCGCCTGCGTCAGTGTCAACTCGTGACCAGGCTCTTCCAGCTCATCATCGGCCACCACATTCCAGACCCGGAAAGACTCGTATTGGCCGGTCTTGCGATCAACCGCAACACGACAAACCGCCTCTTCGTCTTCAAACCGCTTCTTGGTCGCAGTCGCCAGGGCTATTTCAATGGCCTCAAAAATAACATCACGAGACACCCCTTTCTCATTCGAGACGGCGTCTGCAACTGCCAGAATTTCTTTACTCATCATAGTAGTGTCACCTTACAAACGGAACACGCGCATCAATACGCAATGTTGGCCTTTTCTACCTGTTGAAACGGAATATCAAGCTGCTCACTGTCGACTGTCATGGTTATGACACCGGCCTCAGCCTTTTCCAGAACACCTTTAAACTTGCGTCGACCATTCAGTGGCGCCCGCAGACGCAGACTGATCACATCACCAACAAACCGCGCATACTGTTCCATACTGAACAACGGACGATCCAGACCAGGCGAAGAAACTTCCAGCGTATATTCCCCGGACAACGGATCCTCGACATCAAGAACGGCACTGACCTGCCGGCTTACGCGTTCACAGTCATCGATAGTAACGCCATCGGGACCATCGATATAAAGCCGCAATAACGACGAGCGTCCGCGGACGAGCAGCTCGACACCCCACAGCTCCAGGTCCAGCGCCGCTACCGTTGGTCTCAGGAGTTCAGCAATGTTTTCGGTTGACGCCAGCACTGTACCGTTTTCACCCTGCAAGAAACCTGTTTCACAAACAAAAAGTGGGCCCATGGCCCACCACTAAAATACTTTTGACGTCCGTCCGGGCCAGCAAACTTTCAGACCACCTAACAAAAAGCCCCATCAAGGGGCTTTTTATAGCAGCACCGCGCCCATCAGCTCAGTGACTGCAAATTGGTAGCGGGGGCAGGATTTGAACCTACGACCTTCGGGTTATGAGCCCGACGAGCTGCCAGACTGCTCCACCCCGCAACAAAACTTAAAATTATTTCACCGGATTCGCTAAATGAATCCTGGCAACTTCTGGCAAAGCCGCCATCTGAGGGACAGTATTCTAGTAGCCTGAGGCACTAAAAGTCAAGCCCGTTCTACAATCCATTGCTGATACTGATTGGTGCCGAAGGCGAGACTTGAACTCGCACGACCATAGGTCACTACCCCCTCAAGATAGCGTGTCTACCAATTCCACCACTTCGGCTTTACGTCTTACTCCACTGATCCGGGCACTGCCGGCACATCATCAGCCGTCGCTTCCGGGGCTGATATTTGCGGGATGTCTGATTCCTGCGCTTCCCGCAACAATTCCGGATTAACGATGGGTGCTGAACCATCTATTCCGGCACCTACGCTGTACTGCTTGGCATAGATTGCCAGCGTCAGACTGGTAACAAAAAAGATCACCGCAGCTATGCTGGTGGATCGGGTCAGAAAATTTCCCGACCCCGACGCACCAAACACAGTTTGTGAGGCACCACTACCGAATGCCGCACCTGCATCAGCGCCTTTGCCTTGCTGTAACAACACCAGGCCGATAATTGCTATCGCCGCAATGACGTGTACAACTACAATAAGCGTTTCCATAAATCAGCTCACACTATTACAAATTCTGATAAAGGCCTGCGCATCAAGCGAGGCTCCGCCAACCAGTCCGCCATCAATGTCCGGACTCGCAAACAACTCTTCCGCATTCTCCGCGGTGACACTGCCACCGTAGATTATCTGTATTACATCGGCAATCGATTCGTCGTGCTCAGCAATTGATTCCCTCAGGAACGCGTGCATTTCCTGAGCCTGAGCAGGGGTGGCTGACTCACCACTGCCTATTGCCCACACCGGCTCGTAGGCTATCACCGCACCATCAAAAGCCGCTATTCCGCACCTCTCCAGCACCGCCTGCACCTGACCGGCTACGGCCTTTTCAGCCTCACCGGCATCCCGCTGCGCGCGTGTCTCTCCCACGCACAGGACAGGGATCATGCCTGCCTGCCGGACTGCGGCAAACTTGGCCGCAATCAATTCATCATTTTCGCCGAATATCTGGCGTCGCTCAGAGTGTCCGACAATGACATAGCGAACCCGAAAGTCCGCCAGCATTGCTGCCGCCACATCCCCGGTATACGCGCCTTTAGCCGCGACCGAGACATTCTGCGCACCCAGCACCAGTTCGCTTCCGAATGCCGCATCTGCAACCTGATCAAGGTAAGGGAACGGCGGACATACCACCACATCCACACCATTGATACCCGAAGCAATCGCCGGCAACAATTCAGACATCAACGCTTTGATGCTGGCCTGTGTACCGTTCATTTTCCAGTTACCTGCGACCAGAGCCCGACGCATATCAACATCCTTTACAATGCGGGCACCCGGCATCGACAAAACGGGGCGCCACTATAACCAGTTTGCAGCAACCTTGCAAGACGGCGCTGTCAGCTTATTCCACCGCTCCGACTACTGCGGCCAATTCTTCGGCATGTTGCCGCACAACTGCTGCATCCTCGCCTTCCACCATCACACGCACCAGTGGTTCAGTGCCGGAAGGACGCAACAGAACACGCCCGCGGCCTGCCATTTTGCTTTCCAGCAGCGTCGCCGCTGCGATCACCTTTTCGTCCTGCATCACTCGCTGTTTGCTGGCAACACTCACATTGATCATTGTCTGCGGCATCTTCTGCATCTTGCTGCGCAACTCCAGCAGTGTCCGGTCGCTCTGCACAATTGCCGCGAGCGCCTGTAATGCAGACACAATACCGTCACCGGTGGTAGTCACATCCAGACATACAATATGCCCCGAAGACTCTCCACCCAATTGCCACCCTTTTTCCTTGAGCGCCTCCATCACGTATCGATCGCCCACTTTGGTACGACAAAATGGCACATCCAGCGCAGCCAGGCCCAGTTCCAGCCCCAGATTACTCATCTGGGTGCCAACAACACCACCAAAGCTCACATGCCGGCGCCGCCTGTCCCGGGCAATAATATACAGAATCTCATCGCCATCTATGATGTTGCCCTTATGGTCCACCATGATCACACGATCACCGTCGCCATCGAATGCAATCCCCAGATCGGCCTGTTCAGCGATGACCTCCTGAACCAGGCGTTCCGGCGATGTTGATCCGCAATTCTCATTGATATTCATGCCATCGGGCGATACACCGATCGCCTTTACCGTTGCACCGAGCTCGGAGAATACATTGGCAGCGATATGGTAGGTTGAACCATTGGCACAATCTATCACCAGCTTCAGGCCGCGCAACACCGCGTTGCCGGGTACCGTGCGCTTGCAGTATTCAATATAGCGCCCGGCCGCGTCAGTTATTCTGGATACCTTGCCAATACTGGACGAACTGACGGTTGTCAGATCCCGTGTCATGTATTCCTCGATCGCCAGCTCGGTCTCATCGGGCAGCTTGGTACCATCGCCAGCAAAAAACTTTATGCCGTTGTCGTGAAATGCGTTGTGCGAGGCGCTGATCACGATGCCGGCCTGCGCCTGAAAAGTTCGCGTCAAATAGGCAACTGCCGGCGTTGGCATCGGACCCAGCATGTTGATATTCACGCCCGCCGAGGCCAGCCCGGCCTCCAGTGCTGCCTCAAACATGTAGCCGGACACACGGGTATCCTTGCCTATCAGAATTTTGCTGCGCTCCCCGCCGGAGTGCGCAAATACCTTGCCGGCGGCCCATCCCAGCTTGAGCATGAAATCTGGCGTAATGGGATATTCACCGACCCGACCACGGATTCCGTCAGTGCCAAAGAACTGTTTTTCCTGCATGTTTTGAGAGTCCATGTTTATCTCTGTTATTGGTCATAGTTGTCCGTTAACGGATTTTTCATTGCGCTGACTATCCGCATTGCATCGACGGTCTCTTTCACATCATGCACCCGGATAATACTTGCACCCTGCCCGGCTGCCAGTGTAGCTGCAGCCAGACTTCCGGCCAGGCGATCACCCGCAGACTGGTTCAACACACGGCCAATCATCGATTTGCGCGACATACCAACCAGTACCGGCCAACCCATATCTACAATCTGCGACAGTGACGCCAGCAACTGATAATTGTGGCTGACAGTTTTACCAAATCCAAACCCCGGATCAATGCAAATTCGTGAACGGGCTATACCTGCCAGATCACAATGCTGCGCCCGCTCGCGCAAAAACTGCATAACTTCATTTACCACATTTTTATAGTCAGGCTGCAATTGCATATCACCGGGCTCGCCCAGCATGTGCATAACACACACCGCCATTTGTGTGCCAGCAACAGCCGCAAGCGCACCGGGACGCCTGAGCGCCCTGACGTCATTGACCATACCGGCGCCCGCAGATGCCGCAGCGGCAATCACCGCAGCCGTGCTGGTGTCAACCGACACAACAACATCCAGCTCAGCGGTGATTGCCTCAACTACCGGGATGACGCGATCCAGCTCTTCCTGCTCACTGACTGGCGTGGCGCCCGGTCTGGTTGATTCGCCGCCGACATCAACAATGCCGGCACCGGCATCTGCCATCGCCCGGGCAGCGTGCAGCGCCTTTACAACAGACACATGAAAGCCACCGGCAACGGTCGAAGCCAGCACACCACCATCAGAGAATGAATCCGGGGTTACATTAAGAATGCCCATCACCGTCGGGCGGGAAAGATCCAGCCAGCGGGTGCCGCATTGCAGCCCCCGCAAGCCAGAAACTTCAGAAGCCGGCTGACCATCCATCACAGTTTCCTGCGCGTCTGTCAGTGTTCGCCAGCCGGACCACCGATAGGTTTGTCCGCAGCCCTGCCGTTGTCATTTTGCGACTCCGCCCGGGCAGAACCTGAACCACTATTGTCATCAGACCAGTCTGCTGGCGGTCGTGGCTTGCGTCCGTCCATGATGTCGTTGATCTGCTCAACATCAATGGTTTCGTACTCCATCAGCGCATCTTTCATCAACTCAAGCTTGTCGCGATTGTCTTCCAGCAGCTTCTTGGCAGTGCTGTAACAGTAGTCAATGATGCTTTTCACTTCCTCATCAATCAATTTGGCAGTTTCGCCCGAATGATGCGTCTGCGAGTTGCCGGCCGAGCGGCCGAGAAAAACTTCGCCGTCATCTTCCGCATACATTTGTGGACCAAGTTTTTCCGACAGTCCCCACTTGGTTACCATGTTGCGTGCCATTTCCGTGGCGCGCTGAATATCGTTGGATGCACCGGTTGTCACGCCTTCCTCACCCAGCGTCATTTCTTCGGCAATACGACCGCCATACAGACTGCAGATCTGACTCTTGATAGCCCGCTTGCTGATGCTGTACCGATCTTCCTCTGGCAGGAACATGGTGACACCCAGCGCACGACCTCGCGGTATGATGCTGACCTTGTAAACAGGGTCATGCTCCGGCACCAGACGCCCCACAATCGCGTGGCCTGCCTCATGATACGCCGTATTGGTCTTTTCCTTTTCAGACATCACCATGGACTTGCGTTCGGTACCCATCATGATCTTGTCTTTGGCTTTTTCAAACTCTTCCATGGTGACCAGACGTTTGCCGGAGCGCGCTGCAAACAAAGCGGCCTCATTGACCAGGTTGGCCAGATCCGCACCGGAGAAACCGGGCGTACCGCGGGCAATGACTCCTGCATCCACATTGTCAGCAATCGGCACTTTACGCATATGCACTTTCAGAATCTGTTCCCGGCCGCGGATATCCGGCAAACCAACAACGACCTGCCGGTCAAAACGACCCGGACGCAGTAACGCGGGATCCAGCACATCAGGTCGGTTGGTTGCTGCAATAACAATGATGCCATCGTTGACTTCAAACCCGTCCATCTCCACCAGCAACTGGTTCAGTGTCTGCTCACGCTCATCATGACCACCACCCAGGCCTGCGCCCCGATGACGACCAACCGCATCAATCTCATCAATAAAAATAATACAGGGAGCCTGTTTTTTGGCCTGATCAAACATGTCGCGCACCCGCGACGCACCAACACCCACAAACATTTCCACAAAGTCGGAACCGGAGATGGAAAAGAATGGCACTTTGGCTTCGCCGGCGATTGCCTTGGCAAGCAGGGTTTTACCCGTACCGGGCTGTCCCACCATCAGTATGCCGCGGGGAATGCGTCCGCCCAGACGCTGAAACTTGTCCGGCTCACGCAGGAAATCTACGAGTTCCTTGACGTCCTCCTTGGCTTCGTCAACGCCTGCCACATCAGCAAAGGTAACCTTGATCTGATCCTCTCCCAGCAGTTTGGCTTTGCTTTTGCCAAACGACATGGGACCACCCTTGCCGCCACCGGCACCGCCCTGCATCTGCCGCATAAAAAAGAAAAACAGGGCAATAATGATCAGTATCGGGAAGCTCGCCACAAGCAACTGAGTCCAGAGACTCTGACGCTCAGGCTCCGAGGCGCGAATTTCAACCCCGTTGTTAAACAGGTCAGTCATCAGCTGATCGTCACCAATCATGGGAATGGTCGTGGTAAAGCGTGTGTTGTCGGTACGAACACCGTTTACCGATACGCCCGCAATATTGACGGATGTGACCTGACCGGTCCGCACTTCACGTATAAAGTCGGAATAATTGACCTGAGAGGTCGCAGGCTCCTGATTAATATTGTTAAAAACTGTCAGCAATACTGCTGCAATCACCATCCAGAGCAGTAAATTCTTCGCCATATCGTTCAAGGGAAACCCCCTTCTCTGTGCATTTCAATCTGATAAGACCGTCTTGACGGCCTCTGCCATTCCCTCAAACCCCGGAATATTTATTGGTATCCTGGTGGCTGCGTGTTTGTTGTTGTAACCGGGCTGTTACCTTGGTTAGATGGGGCCGTTTCCCGATATTACAAGATAGAACTCTTGATTGTCCAAGAATTGCTGACCTACAATGCACTCCCCGACGCCACTGGCGAAATCCCCTATCAGGCACATCTGCCGGAATCATTATGACCACTGCCAAGCAAACGTCCAGCAATCAGGAACTTAAGAAATTTCGCGCCATCGCGCATGGCCTGAAACCCGTGGTAACCATTGCCCAGAATGGTCTGTCGGAAAGCGTCAGCAAGGAACTTGACCGCGCCCTGAGCCAGCATGAGCTGATCAAGGTCAAAATCAGCGCCGGGGACCGGACAGCACGCCAGGCAATTATCGGCGAAATCTGCACTGCGACCGGCGCCGAACGGGTGCAGAGTATCGGCAATATTGCAGTACTTTACAGACCAGCCCGCAAGCCCGATCCGCGCCTGTCCAATATTCTGCGTCATGGCCAGGCTGGTAGCTGACGCCAGCTGGCTGCAATAGCACCCTGACTTTAATCGCTCCTTGGAATAACTGCGTTAACCTGGCCTGGTCGGGGCAGTACTGCCCCGGCATAACGCTTCAGATATGCTCAACCGCGTCGATTTCGTAGTCAATATCGCCTGACGGCGCTTTGACGACCACTTCGTCACCAACTTCCTTGCCCATGATGGCACGTGCAATGGGTGATCCGACCGATATCTTGCCGGCTTTGACATCAGCCTCGTCTTCACCAACGATCTGATACCGCACGGTGACATCCGTATTCAGATTGAGCAACGTGACCGTCGCCCCAAAAATCACCTTGCCGGACACCGGAATGGCTGAAATATCGATGATCTCGGAATCAGCCAGCTTGCCCTCAATCTCCTGGATACGTCCTTCACAGAAGCTCTGCTGCTCGCGAGCTGCGTGATATTCGGCATTTTCCTTAAGATCACCGTGCTCCCGGGCCTCCGCGATTGCCTTGATAATGGCTGGTCGTTTCACGGACTTCAACTCATTGAGCTCTGCGCGCAAACGTTCGGCGCCGCCAATGGTCATAGGCACTTTTCTCATAACACTCTCACAGATCCGGAGGATCGAAAAATCAAGGAATAAAAAAAATACCGGCGGCATCCCCGATAGGGGATCCCGCCAGCACTCGGTTTAAGTCTGTATATAATGCTTAGTTTAAGCCGGCTTGTCCATAGCAGGCATTTCAGCCCGCTGACAGCCGCTGATGCAGCTCCTGCAGCGTATAGACCGACAGCTGATCGCCAAATTCCAGCGCGTCACACACCGCACTGGCACTGGCCAGCGTCGTTGTGCAGAAAACATCATGGCGCAGTGCCGTTCGGCGAATGGTTGATGAGTCGGCAATGGCCTGTTTGCCTTCCGTTGTATTGACAATGAGAGCAATCTCATCGTTCTTGATCATATCCACGATATGCGGGCGACCTTCCATCACTTTGTTCACCCGTGTTACTGAGATCCCGGCGGCCTCAATAATGGCAGCGGTACCCTGGGTGGCCACCACGGAAAAACCCAGCACCTGAAAGCGCCGCGCGACCTCGGCCACTCTGGGCTTGTCAGCCTCGCGCACACTGATAAACACTGTGCCGCTTTTGGCAATTTCTTCGCCAGCACCCAACTGGGATTTGGCAAATGCTTCAGCAAAGGTCTCGCCCACGCCCATCACTTCACCGGTGGATTTCATTTCCGGCCCAAGAATCGGATCAACACCCGGGAACTTGTTGAACGGGAACACAGCTTCTTTCACGGCAAATGTTCTGGGGATGATTTCTTTGGTGAAACCCTGCTCTGCCAGTGACGTACCCGCCATACAGCGCGCGGCCACCTTGGCCAGCGACACGCCGATGCACTTGGAAACAAAAGGCACCGTACGGGAGGCGCGGGGATTAACCTCAATAATGTAGAGATCACCGTCCTGGTACGCCAGCTGCGTGTTCATCAGGCCTACCACGTTCAGCTCTCGGGCCAGGGCGGTCACCTGTTCGCGAATCCGGTCCTGCACATCGGCCGGCAGATTGTAGGGCGGCAAAGAACAGGCCGAGTCACCTGAGTGAACCCCCGCCTGCTCGATATGCTGCATGATGGCGCCCACCACCACCTGCTTGCCATCACTGACCAGATCCACATCAATTTCGATGGCAGCGTTGAGGAAATAATCCAGCAACACCGGGCTGTCGTTGCCGACCTTGACCGTGGTGCGCATGTAGCGGTTCAGCTCTTCCTTGTTGTAGACGATCTCCATGGAGCGGCCGCCCAGTACATAGGATGGACGAACCACCAGCGGA
Source organism: uncultured Pseudohongiella sp. (assembly GCA_963974875.1). GTDB lineage: Bacteria > Pseudomonadota > Gammaproteobacteria > Pseudomonadales > Pseudohongiellaceae > Pseudohongiella. Next base: position 236,440 of record CAXBER010000002.1, read on the forward strand.
TAGGAGATTTTTTCCGCTTCCGTGATGCACTGCTCAACGCTGCGCACGATACAGTTGGGCGGCTGTTTCAGGCCCAGCTTCTGGATCATTTTCTGAAAGCGTTCGCGATCCTCGGCCAGGTCGATGGCGTCGGCGCTTGTGCCAATCACCGGCACACCGGCCTGTTCGAGTCTTGCCGCCAGGTTGAGCGGTGTCTGACCACCAAACTGCACAATCACGCCCACCGGTTTTTCCAGAGCAACAATTTCCAGCACGTCTTCAAGTGTCACCGGCTCAAAATACAGGCGGTCGGAGATATTGTAGTCGGTTGATACGGTCTCCGGGTTACAGTTGACCATGATGGTCTCGTAACCGTCTTCACGCATGGCCAGCGCTGCGTGCACGCAGCAGTAGTCAAATTCTATGCCCTGGCCGATGCGGTTGGGCCCGCCACCCAGTACCATGATTTTTTTCCGGTCGCTGGGTTTTGACTCACACTCTTCTTCATACGTCGAATACATGTATGCCGTGGCTGATTCGAACTCAGCAGCGCAGGTATCGACACGTTTGTACACCGGCCGCACACCCAGCGCATGGCGGTGTTCGCGCACCATGTGCTCCGGCTCCTGCAACAGTGCCGACAGGCGTGAATCGGAGAAGCCTTTTCGTTTCAGCGCATAAAGCGTTTCGCGATCCAGATCCTTCAGGGTCATCTCGCTGATGCGCATTTCTTCCTGAATCAGGTCTTCGATCTGGGTCAGGAACCAGGGGTCAACACCGGTCATTTCAGCGACCGTGGCCACCGACCAGCCCTGGCGGAAGGCATCACCAATGTACCGAATTCGGTCACTGCCGGCATCCATCAGTTCGCCGCGCAGCGTGTCCATGGCATCGCTGACACCCGTGTCCAGTATCGGGTCAAAGCCACTGATACCCACCTCCAGTCCGCGCAGCGCTTTCTGCAGAGATTCCTGGAAGGTACGGCCAATCGCCATAACCTCTCCCACAGATTTCATTTGTGTGGTGATGCGGTCATCGGTTTCGGGGAATTTTTCGAAGGTAAAGCGCGGGATCTTGGTGACCACGTAGTCGATGGTCGGCTCAAACGATGCGGGAGTTGCGCCGCCAGTAATCTCGTTTTTCAGCTCATCCAGGGTGAAGCCACAGGCCAGCTTGGCAGCCACCCGGGCAATCGGGAAACCCGTGGCTTTGGAAGCCAGCGCCGAGGAGCGGGACACCCGCGGGTTCATTTCAATCACAACAATTCGACCGGTTTTCGGACACATGCCAAACTGCACGTTGGAACCACCGGTTTCCACACCAATTTCGCGCAGAACCGCGATCGAGGCATTACGCAGAATCTGGTATTCCTTGTCAGTCAGGGTCTGAGACGGCGCTACGGTGATTGAGTCACCGGTGTGCACACCCATGGCATCAAAATTTTCAATGGTACAGACGATGATGCAGTTGTCATTTTTGTCGCGGACAACTTCGGTTTCGTATTCTTTCCAGCCGATCAGTGATTCGTCAATCAGCAACTCGTTGGTCGGTGACAGCTCCATGCCGCGGGTACAGATTTCAACAAACTCTTCCTTGTTATAGGCAATACCACCACCGCTGCCACCCATGGTAAATGACGGCCGAATAATACAGGGGAATCCCACCAGATCCAGCGCTGCAAAGGCCTCGTCCATATTGCGGGCGATACCGTGGCGTGGTGTTTCCAGGCCTATGGCTTTCATCGCATCGTCAAACAGCTCGCGATCCTCGGCCTTGTCGATAGACTCGGCGCGGGCACCAATCATCTCCACGTTGTATTTGGCCAGCACACCGTGACGCTCAAGATCCAGCGCGCAGTTCAGTGCCGTCTGTCCGCCCATCGTAGGCAGAATAGCGTCAGGACGCTCTTTTTCAATGATCTTCTCGACAATCTGCCAGGTGACCGGCTCGATGTAGGTGGCATCGGCCATCGCCGGGTCTGTCATGATGGTAGCCGGGTTGGAGTTTACCAGGATAACCCGATACCCCTCTTCGCGCAGCGCCTGGCAGGCCTGGGCGCCGGAATAGTCAAACTCGCAGGCCTGGCCGATAACAATGGGCCCGGCGCCGATAATCAGAATGCTTTTTAAATCTGTACGTTTTGGCATAACTTAACCGTGTCTGTATGTGGGTTGGCCGGATCAGCGCGCGGCGCGTTTTTCCATCAGAGCAACAAATTTGTCAAACAGGGGTGCAATATCATGCGGCCCGGGGCTAGCCTCGGGGTGCCCCTGAAACGCGAACGCCGGCTTGTCCGTGCGCTCAACACCCTGCAGGGAACCATCAAACAACGAGCGATGAGTGGCACGCAGATTGCCGGGCAGTGATTGCTCATCCACGGCAAAACCATGGTTCTGGCTGGTAATCAGCACTGTGCCATCATCCAGATTCTGGACCGGATGGTTGGCACCATGATGACCCAGCTGCATTTTCACAGTCTGCGCACCACAGGCCAGCGCCAGCAACTGACAACCCAGGCAGATGCCAAACACCGGGATATCTGTCTCCAGAACGGCCTTGATGGCAGTGATGGCATAGTCGCAGGGCTCCGGATCGCCCGGGCCATTGGACAGGAAAATACCGTCCGGGTTCATCGCCAGCACGTCGGCCGCAGGCGTCTGTGCCGGCACCACGGTAACCTTGCAGTTTCGCTGCGCCAGCATGCGCAGGATATTGCGCTTGACACCATAGTCCCAGGCCACCACATGGAAGGGTTTCTCGTGCGCCGTGTCCGGATAACCGGCACCCAGTGGCTGCCACTCGCCCTGCGACCACTCATAGCCGGTTCTGGTTGACACTTCTTTCGCCAGATCCATGCCTTTCAGGCCCGGGAAAGCCTGTGCCTGTTCAATGGCGTATTGCTCACCTTTACTGGCCAGTTCTTCACCGCTCAGAATACAGCCGTTCAGCGGGCCTTTCTCGCGCAGCAGGCGCGTCAGGCGGCGAGTGTCGATCTCGGCTATTGAAACCACATTCTGGGCTTGCAGAAATTCTTCCAGAGACTGCTCGCTGCGCCAGTTGCTCACCGTCATCGACAGGTTGCGAATGACCAGGCCGGCAGACCAGACGCGGTCCGATTCATTGTCCTCGGCATTACAGCCGGTATTACCGATATGAGGGTACGTCAGTGTGACAATCTGTCGTGCGTAGGAAGGGTCGGTCAAAATTTCCTGGTAGCCGGTCATGGCTGTGTTAAAAACAACCTCTCCGCTGGCCAGACCCAGGGCACCGATAGCCTTGCCTTTGAAGACGCTGCCATCCTCAAGGGCCAGAACTGCTGGATTATTCAATGTGATCTCCCGGATAGAAGACAGGCGAAAAAAAGCGGAATGAAAGCTCTCTCTCATTCCGCTTTTGGATGTGCTGTCTGGTATTGTGCTCAGTGTTAATCATACTGAGGCGTAATTGTACGGGATAACCACGTCCAGGTCTACGCCGAAACGACACTCACCTGTCAATTTCGCGGTTCAGTTTCGGCATGTCACAAACCCAGCACATCATCAATGGAATACAGTCCGGCTGGCTTGCCACCCAGCCAGATGGCAGCACGGACAGCGCCGCTGGCGAAGGTCATGCGGCTACTGGCCTTGTGAGTGATCTCCAGTCGCTCACCATTGCCGGCAAATATGACCGTATGATCACCAACGACATCACCGGCCCTGATCGTTGCAAACCCGATGGTTTTGCGATCACGCTCTTCAGTGATGCCTTCGCGCCCGTAAACAGCGACCTCATCAAGATTGCGCCCCAGTGCATCCGCGATCACCTCACCCATGCGTAATGCTGTGCCCGAGGGGGCATCCTTCTTGTGGCGATGATGCGTTTCCACAATTTCGATATCGACGTCATCACCCAGCGCTTTGGCAGCGAGCGCAAGCAGGCGCAGGCTGATATTGACGCCGGCACTCATATTGGGCGCAAACACCACCGGGATATCCCTGGCAGCATCGCTGATCTGCTGTTTCTGTCCGGCCGTAAAACCGGTAGTACCTATGACCATCGCCTTGCCCGCTGAGCGGCACAAATCCAGGTGCATCAGAGTAGCATCAGGCGATGTGAAATCTATCAGCACGTCAAAGTCATCCAGACAGGCTAACAATGATGTGCTGGCCACAACATTCAACTGGCCGACACCGGCGATCAGACCAATATCAACGCCAACCTGAGGATCATCCGGCAACGTTGTACCGGCACTGACGGCAGCGACGCCGCTTCTGTCGCAGACCGCCTGCACAAGCGTGCGACCCATGCGTCCGGCTACTCCGGCAATTGCTATGCGAATCATGTAATTACTGTATCTCTGTGGGGAAGTAGGTTTTTCAGCAGACCGAAGTATAACGCGTAATGGGATTAGCCAACAGCGCCAGACTCGGCTAAGCTAATTCATCTGAATGGAGCAATGACGAAACAAAATGAGTAACTCACCGGTCTCAGGGCCAGACCAGCAACGCCGACAGCGCTATGAATCTCTGGTAGCAGAGCTGTATCAGGACGTGTACCGCTACGCTTTCTGGCTGACGCGCAACAAAAGCGTCGCCGAGGATATCGTTCAGGAAACATTCCTGCGCGCCTGGCGGTCGTTTGACAGTCTGCAGAATGATGCCGCAGCAAAGGCCTGGCTGTTTACGATCCTGCGACGGGAAAATGCCAGGCTTTACGAACGTTACCGACCTGAATTGGTCGATATCGACGACGTTTCTGTTGCTGAAGAGAGTCATAGCGATCCGGATCAGCGACAGAAACAGGCCGAACTGCACCATGCAATCATGCGTCTGGATAAAGATTATCGTGATCCGCTGCTATTGCAGATCATCGGCGGATTCAGCGGGAAAGAAATTGCCGGGATACTCGATCTTAATAACAACACGGTCATGACCCGGCTGTTCCGGGCCCGCAGCAAACTCAAAGACATGCTGCTGCCTGATCCGGCCCGGACAGCAGACCATACAGCAGACCATACAGCAGACCATACAGCAAACCAGGGCAATAAAGATAACAGGCAGGCGAACGACCTGCCGCCACTATCAGAGAGCGACTGACACAATGGATGATCTGGAATTCCACAAGCGGGCGTTCAGCAACCCGCTGGATGACGGGGCCGACTTTATTTCGGCAACTGACGCTGACCCCGCCCGCCGGCACCTGATTGACGAGTTGACACATCTGGAGCAGGAGCTCAAAACAATCATTCACACAATCCCTGTGCCAGACGGATTGCAGCAAAAACTGCTGGCCCATGCGCAGACAAATTATCAACGTCACGAAGGCACAAAACGTCAGATGTTCGGCAACCGCCTGGCCTACACGGTGGCAGCAACCCTGATTGTGAGCGTCGGCCTGGGAATCAGTCTGGTGCAGTCACGACCCAGTGCGCAGGATCTGGCGCTGCATGATGCTGTACTTGAGCACCTGTACCATGAAGAACCGCGCTACGCCAACGCACTGGAAATTCCGGCACCTGAACTCTCCAGCGTGCTTGCCGAAGCCGGCGCCACGCTGACCTCGAGCGAGGATATCATTCGTCTGCATCTGATTTTTGCAAACTACTGCGGGTTTGGTGGCGATCAGCGCGGCGCCCACCTCGTCATCCGCGGCGAACATGGCCCGGTATCCTTCATTTTCATAAAGAACTCTCCGGTCAGCACCAACGTAAAACTTGATGACCAGCGATTCAAAGGGCGCATAATCCCCTGGCAGAACGGCAACATGGCCGTTATCGGAGAAAAAGCCGAGGCGCTGGAACCATACGAAAAAATACTGCGTGACAACCTCGAATGGTCGATCTGATCCCGAACAGCTTTACGAATCAGGGATAGTCTGGCGGCTCAAAAATGAGCCGCGTCCAATGCCATCAGTACATCACTGCCTGCGCGGATCTCTTCAGACAGAGACTTGTAGCGCGGCATCAGTCGATCGAGAAAATAACAGCCAACGTGAACTTTTGACTGATAGAAGTCCTTGTCGCCGGCACCGGATTCCAGAGCCTCCTCAGCCACCTTGACCATGCGCGCCCACATATAGCAATACAGAATCAGCGTCATCAGATCCAGATAGGGCACTGATGCGGCACCCACTTCATGTGGATTCTCGGCGCTGGACTTGCGTATCCAGTCAGTCGTCTGCACCAGACAATCCAGGGCCTGGTCGAGCACGGCAACAAATGCAGCCACCCGGCCATTCTTCTCTTCGCGCACAAAGTCGCGAATCTCCTGCACCATCTCGTCAAGCAGGCCATCCCGATCAGATACAACCTTGCGCCCCATCAGGTCCAGTGCCTGAATTCCGTTTGTGCCCTCGTAGATCTGTGCTATCCGGGCATCGCGTACATGCTGCTCCTGCCCCCATTCCCGCACATAGCCGTGACCACCAAGAACCTGCTGACCAAGCACACAGGCTTCAAAGCCACGGTCTGTAAATGCCGCCTTGGCAATCGGCGTCAGCAATGCAACCAGTTTGGCGGCGCGCGCCTGCCTGGCAGTATCGGGATGAAAATACACAATATCCAGCTGGCTGCCCACATAAGCTGCCAGTGCCCGGGCACCTTCAGTATTTGCACGCATCGTAAGTAACATGCGCCTTACATCCGGATGCACCAGCAAGGGATCAGCGGGACTGTCCGGCGCCACAGGACCACCGGGTGACCGCCCTTGCAGTCTGTCCCGTGCATACGCTGCTGCTGTCTGGTAAGAGGCGTCTCCAGCACCCAACCCCTGCAGACCAATGGTCAGCCGCTCATAATTCATCATGGTGAACATACAGGCGAGGCCTTTGTTGATCTCGCCCACCAGATAACCTGTTGCGCCATCAAAATTCATGACACAGGTCGCTGAACCCTTCAGCCCCATTTTATGTTCAATAGACCCGCAACTGACACCATTGGACTGGCCTGCCTCTCCTTGTTCATCCGGCAGGAATTTTGGCACCAGAAACAGGGATATGCCTCGCGGACCCGCAGGCGCATCAGGCAATTTCGCCAATACCAGATGAATGATATTGCTGGTCAGATCATGCTCACCGCCAGTAATAAAAATCTTGGTACCGGTCACTTCAAAGCTACCATCGGCCTGTGGTACCGCACGGGTCTTGATCATACCCAGATCCGTCCCTGCATGCGGCTCTGTCAGGCACATGGTGGCACTCCAGGCGCCATCGTAGAGTCTGGGCAAATAGGCCTGCTTGAGATCGTCAGTAGCATGGCGCGCAATTGCCAGCGACGCCCCTGCGCTGAGCACAGCATACAGTGCCAGCGAACTGTTGGCCGCCATGATCATTTCTTCAAAACACACCGCCAGCATTTTGGGCATGCCCTGACCGCCAAATTGCGGATCTCCCGCCAAACCGATCCATCCACCTTCAGCAAATGTCCGGTATGCGTCCCTGAAACCATCTGGCGTAGTGACTGCGCCACTGTCAAAGCGGCAGCCAATCTCATCGCCCTGCCGGTTCAGCGGCGCCAGCAAGCCTTCAGCAACTTTACCGGCCTCCTCAAGTACGCTGTTGATCAGATCAGTATTGACCTCTTCGGTACCCGGCATGCTCGCCAGCAACTGCTCGGCTCCGAGCACTTCATTAAGCACAAATTTCATATCGCGGATGGGCGCTTTGTAATCTGACACAGTCATACTCCGGCTGTTGAAACACTGTTTGCGCATAACTTACCGGCAGTTGACGTTAACGTCAACGTCAACTTGCTGCCGGCTCGCCCGCACCTGAGCTGTCCGCCGGATAGAACCGCTGCTCCGGCCTTAAACCCAGTCGATTGAATAATGCCAGATCACTGCTTTCCTCCGGCAGAGGTGTTGTCAGGAGTTTTTCACCGTAAAAAATGGAGTTGGCGCCGGCAAAAAAGCACAGCGCCTGCATCTGCTCGTTCATCTGCTGACGGCCGGCAGACAGGCGTACGTAGGATTTCGGCATCAGGATGCGTGCAACCGCAATCGTCCTGACAAACTCGAATGGATCAATGTCCTCAACATTGTCCAGTGGTGTACCTTTTACCTTGACCAGACTATTGATTGGCACACTGTCAGGCTGTGCCGGCATATTCGCCAGTTGCTGCAACAGACCAACCCGATCCGCCGCCGTTTCACCCATGCCGACAATGCCGCCGCTGCACACCTTCATCCCGGCACCCCTCACCCGACCAAGTGTATCCAACCGCTCCTGATAGGTGCGGGTAGTAATGATGTCCCCGTAATACTCCGGTGAGGTATCCAGATTGTGGTTGTAGTAGTCCAGGCCTGCCCCGGCCAGTTGCCGGGCCTGCTGTTCGGTCAACGCCCCCAGTGTCATGCAGGTTTCCATTCCCAGGGAACGGACCTGTCGTACCATTTCCAGCACATGCGGAAAATCCCTATCCGACGGATGCTTCCATGCCGCCCCCATACAAAACCGGGCCGCGCCATTGTCACGCGCCTGTTTTGCCTGCTTAACCACGGCCTGCACGGCCAGCAGCTTCTCCTTTTTCAGCCCGGTATTGTAGTGTCCACTTTGCGGACAGTATTTACAGTCTTCCGGACACGCACCGGTCTTGATCGACAGCAGCGTACTCATCTGCACCTGATTGGGATCAAAGTGGCCGCGGTGGACGGTATGCGCCTGAAACAGCAAGTCCATCATTGGCATGTCAAACAGGGCCTGTATCTCGCTGCGCGTCCAGTCATTGCGGGGTAATTCCATTTCATCTGTCATGTTTTCTGGTGTTTCTCCTGTCATTTTTATCTTGTTGGTTACGGCCAGTTGGTACATGCCGGACAAACGCCGGCAGACGGTCCGGCCATTCACTATAATTTGTGAGGATGCGAGCGATTCATTCTAGGGTCGGTCCGTCACTTGTCAACTTTTAAATGAATTTTTGATTTACATGTTGAACGGCAGGAGTCTGATGACCACCAACTGGCTGGAAAGACGCATACAAGCCCGATTGCACGCCCTGCTGGCTGAGCCCTGTCTGATCTGCCTTGGCATGGAAACCCACGCCGATGGCATCTGTGCGTTATGTCAGAATGAGCTGCCCTGGCAGCCGCCAGGTTGCTCCGTTTGTGGGGTTGTTCTTGAAGACACCATGAGCGCGGGTTCACTTTGCAATCGCTGTATGAGTAATCGCCCGGCCTTTGATCGTTGCCTGGCCGTCTTCTCACATGAATTTCCGGTGGCCAGTCAGGTCAGTAGTTTCAAGGACAGGGCAGGATTCGGTGCGGCGCGTACGTTCGGAATATTGCTTGCGAGACAGTTTCTTGCGCATTACCGGATCAATGATTTACCCCTGCCCGACCTGCTGGTTCCGGTGCCGCTGCATTCATCCCGTTTGCGCAAACGAGGTTATAACCAGGCCGCCATGCTGACCCATGTGCTGGGTCGAAGAACAGGTATTCGGGTGGCTCTTGATATATGCAGCCGTCACAAGACGGAACATTCCCAGCGAGGTCTTGATGCAAAAGCCAGACTGGCAAATGACGGGAAATTGTTTACTGCTAACGGGCTGACCGGGACAGTGTGTGACCGGCGTGTAGCCATCATTGATGATGTAGTGACAACAACAGCCACTGCGCGGGATATCTCGCGCGTCATCCGGGCAGCGGGCGCCAGCAGCATAGATGTGTGGGCGCTGACGCGACGCAACTGATACAGATAGTTACTACAGGTGGTTACTAAAGGTGGTTACTGCAGGTGGTTACTGCTACAGATGGCTACGGCGGTTCAGAACTGATACTTGATGGTACCGTAGGCGACCCGCTCCGGTGTATCGATGTTGCGGGCGCGATCGAGAGATACCGGCAGAAGTTGTCGCCGGTCGAAATTATTTCGCACACCGACAGAAAAAGAGGCGTTCCCCTGTCGGCCGGCCCTGACGTTGTAACCGTAGCGAAGATCCAGGGTGGTGATTTGACCCACCAACTCATTCAATTGCTCAATGTTCAGCTGATCTACACTCAGCCTGCCAAAACTCTGCATGGCATCAGTGTAGCTGGTCACCGCTGTTGCTGTGTGATTGCCAACCTGCCAGGTGAATGTAAGACTGCTTTGAAGTTCAGGCAACTTGCCAAAAAGAGCCGCATTGTCTGGCAATTTGTTGGCCGCAACCGCTTCACTCACTGCATCGGCAACGCGTGCGTTGTAAACATAAGTAGTATTGGTGCTCAGGACAAACTGTCCGAACCGCGGTGATTCCCAGACATAGGACGCACTGACGTCGAGTCCCGGCGCTCTTCCGTTATCCAGATCGCCGGGCAGCAGGGTGTGCTCATGACTGACATCCAGCAGACGCAGAGTATCTTCAGCCGCGTTCAGAGCAGGAAAAGCATCCAGTCTGAGTTCGGGTGAAATGGTCAGGTTGATGGCGCTCTCATCTGATCCGGAATTGCTCTGGGCGGTCGCAAATGATGCAAATGCCATAGCACAAAACGCAAGCGCCATGCGGGCAGCCTGCAGTGCCGGACGATGCCTCTTGGCGGACATCTTTGTTGTAAGCAGCTTTTGCAATGTCATTTTGCTCTGCATCAGAGTTCTAAAGATTCAAGTCACGGTTTATGTCAACCGATCCAATAGTATACATACTTCAATTTGAGTATCAATACATGACTTATGCAATCAACAAGGCTTGCGCTGTTGCTGTTTGTCCCGGGAAAACATAGTCCGGCCAGATACTGGCCAGTGGCTCCAGCACAAAGCTGCGCTGATGGGCCCGCGGATGCGGCAGACACAGGAAATCCGTGTCGCGGCGCTCCTGCCCGAAAGCCAGCAAATCCAGATCCAGCGGCCTTGCCTCATTGCGAATTCCGGTGCGGACACGACCAAAATTACGTTCGATTCGCTGCAGGTCACGCAAAAAGTCTTCCGGCGATTGGCCAGGCCCGGGAATCAGAACTGCCACTGCATTTGAATAGTCCGGACTCCCGGGCGGGCAGTCCACCGGCCTTGTCCGCACTATCGGCGAAACCAGCACCGGCAAGTCAGAAAGCTGCTGGATTTCAGTTACAGCAGCATGCAGAGTGGCATCGGGGCTGCCGACTGATGAATCCAGATTGGCACCAAGTCCAATCAACACCAGACCGGATGGGTTGAAGTCTGCCGCACCATTATTGCGCAACCACTCATCGATGATAGTCGACGGACAACTCATGAACAGCGTCCACAAAAGCAGATACGTTGGCCGGATCCACATGCGGCGTAATCCCGTGACCGAGATTGAACACATGACCGTTGCCCGATCCGAATGACTTTAGAATTCTGCCGACCTCAGCTCGAATGCTGGCAGGTGACGAGTACAGGATGGCCGGATCCATATTGCCTTGCAGCGACACCTTGTCACCGATCATGGCGCGGGCCCGACCCAGCTCAATAGTCCAGTCCAGCCCGACACAATGGCAGCCGATGGCAGCGATCTCGTCCAGCCAGAGACCACCATTCTTGGTAAACACGATAACCGGCACGATGCGGCCTTCCGCTTCACGCGTTAATCCCTGCACAATCTTTTGCATGTAGGACAGGGAAAACTCCCGGTACGCCGTTGTACTCAGTATCCCGCCCCACGTATCGAAAATCTGCACAGCCTGGGCGCCAGCGGCAATCTGTGCATTCAGATAAGCAATGACGGCATCAGCAAGCTTGTCCAGCAGCGCGTGCATGACCTCCGGCTGGTTGTACATTAATGCCTTGGCATGGCGGAAATCCTTACTGCCGCTGCCTTCAATCATGTATGTTGCCAGTGTCCACGGACTGCCGGAGAACCCGATCAACGGCACCGAACCATTCAACTCACGACGGATGGTCGAGACGGCATCGGTGACATACCCCAGATCTTTTGCCACGTTCAGAACTGGCAGTGCTGCCACATCTTTTTCGTTGCGAACAGTTTTATGAAACCGCGGCCCCTCACCCTCGGAAAAGTAGAGTCCCAAACCCATGGCATCAGGGATAGTCAGTATGTCCGAAAACAGGATCGCGGCGTCCATCGCATACCGGCGCAGCGGTTGCAGCGTCACTTCGCAGGCCAGTTCAGGGTTCTGACAAAGACTCATGAAATCGCCGGCCTGCTGCCGCGTGGCCCGGTATTCCGGCAGATAACGACCGGCCTGACGCATCATCCAGACCGGCGTCACATCTACCGGCTCGCCACACAACGCGCGCAAAAATCTGTCATTCTTCAACGGAACCACTGCTTACTCCTGAATATCTGAAAACCCGGGAAACGACTGATCATTTCCAAACAATAGCCGCGCATTGTACACGCAATTTACTGACAAAGCCGATCACCTGCCTGCAGAGTTTCCTGCAACAGGGCCGGTGGGATGTCCGCCTCAACCACCGCATCACCCAGCTGACGCAGCAACACAAATCGTATTTTGCCTGACTGGACTTTCTTGTCTACGGCCATCAGATCCATAAATTGCTGTGCCGTCATTTCCGGCGGTGGAACAACAGGTAATCCTGCACGCCCGATGAGTTGCCGTGCCCGCCACGCATCGTCCTGCGATATCCAGCCCAGCCGGCGGGAAAGATCAGCCGCCATCACCATGCCTGTCCCCACCGCTTCTCCGTGCAGCCAGACACCGTAACCCATCGCCGCCTCGATCGCATGACCAAAGGTATGTCCCAGATTCAACAGCGCGCGCACCCCGCCCTCGCGCTCATCAGCAGCTACAATGCGGGCCTTTTCCTCACAACAGATTTTTACTGCCTCGGCCAGTAATTCCGCATCTCCGGACAGCAACGCATCAATATGCTGCTCCAGCCAGCGAAAAAATCCGGCATTGCCCAATAATCCATATTTGATCACTTCAGCCAGGCCGGCCTGCAATTCCCGGCGTGGCAAGGTGCCCAGAACATCGATATCAGCCAGCACACACTGTGGCTGATAGAACGCACCGATCATGTTTTTGCCCAGTGGGTGATTGACGCCTGTTTTACCACCTACGGAGGAATCGACCTGCGCCAGCAATGTTGTAGGCACCTGGATAAAGTTGACGCCGCGCTGGTAACAGGCGGCCGCAAATCCGGTCAGATCGCCGGTGACACCGCCACCCAGCGCGATCAGTGTGGTGCTGCGCTCATGACGATCGGCGAGCAGTTTATCGAATATCAGATTGACGGTTGAGAGTGTTTTTGTGTGCTCACCATCGGGCAACACGATGCTGTCGCACCCGATGCCAGCCAGAGATGTCACCAGCTTGTCCAGATAGAGCGGAGCCACCACATTATTGCTCACAATCAGCGCGCGCCTGCCCGGCACATAGCTGCTGAGCAGACCCGGCTGATCCAGCAGTCCCGGGCCAATCAGGATCGGATAGCTGCGCTCTCCGAGGTCAACGGTCAGTTTAATCATGTCAGGTTTGTTCCGTGGTTGAGCGGCGTATTATAGGCCAGAACAGGCCAGATTATTCGGAAGCGTCTGGCTCAGACTGACCTTCCATTTCCTGCAGACGTCTGACTATTTCATTGACGACTGTGCGCGGACCACGGCGGCTGGTATCCACGGTGATACAGGCAGTTTCAATATACAGGGGCTCACGAATTTTCATCAATTCGCGAATCCGTGACTGCGGATCAGCGGTCTGCAGCAAAGGACGATGACGGTCTTTACTGGTACGCTCAAACTGTTGTGCAATGCTGGCCTTCAGATAGACAACAATGCCACGGCTGCGCAGGTTTTGCCGTGTCACCTGGGACAGAATGGCGCCGCCACCGGTTGCCATGACAATGTCTTCTTTTTGTGTCAGTGAATCTATCATTCGCTCCTCGCGAATCCGGAAGCCCGCCTCTCCCTCAACGTCGAAAATCCAGGGAATATCCGCACCGGTCACCGCCTCGATTTCACGATCGGAATCAAAAAATGGCTTGTTCAGCGCCGAAGCCAGCATCCTGCCAATCGTACTCTTGCCTACCCCCATGGGGCCGATCAGGAATACATTTTCTGATGAAACAGCGGAAGTAGTCATTGGGCCATTTGTCGTTGATCGTTGGTCATTGATAACGTTTCACATTTCGCGCAAGCGCGCAATCTAACCCGCATCCCCTCCAAAACTCAAGTAAAAGCGCGAGCATGCATGTAAACGTGTTCATGGGTCCGGCACAATCTGTGGTATTATGAATATCAGCAATTCCGTGCGGCGCGCGGCATTCACAGTACGCCGGAACAACCCCCCCAGCAGTGGCAACTGCCTTAAAACCGGTGTGCCCACCTCAGTCTCGGTCTGCTCCTCACGGAAAATGCCGCCAAGTACCAGTGTGTCGGCATTGTCAATCAGCACCCGGGTCGCAACTGTATTGGTGTTGATTGCCGGTACGTCACCGCTCCCTGAGGCAACCGAATCCTGGCGGATATCCAGGCTCATGATAATGCGCCCGTCGGGCGTTATCAGCGGCGTGACTTCCAGTGACAGCACAGCATCAACAAACTCGGTTATTGATCCCCCCGCAGTGCCGCCCGCCTGTGCCTGATAGGGAATCCGTACACCGGACCGGATACTGGCCGGGGAGTTGTCCTGCGTCATAACTCGCGGCCGGGCAATCAGTTCCGCCTGCCCCTGACTTTCCAGCATCGACAACTCCCATTCCAGCAAACGCCTGTTACGTACAATTCCCAATTGCAGAGAGCCGGCATCCCGTTGGCCCATCTGTAACTGAACATCCGCGGCTCGTACAGACTCCTGAGGTGCCGCTGCAATTCCCCACCGCAGCCCCAGCTCCCGTCCGCTTTCCAGTGAGGCGCTGACAATTCGCGCTTCTATCAATACCTGACTGACGGGCACATCCAGCTCGGTTAACAATACATCTATTGCGGCAATTCGGGTCTGCGTGTCACGCACGACCAGCGTATTGGTCCGCGCGTCCAGCTGAACATTGCCACGCCCGGACAACATACCAGTACGCCCATCACCGGCAATCAGATCCAGAAGCGCCGGTGCATCCGCATAGTTGATCTGAATGTAGCGGGTCATGACGGGTTGCAGGGCCTCGTTGCGCTGCCTGCTGATTTCGTCCTGCTCCAGCAATTCATCTGCCTCACCAATTTGCAGCACATTACCGCTCAACCGATAGTCCAGTCCATACGGCGTCAACAACGCCTGCAACACCTGCGGCAGGGTGCCCTGCTCAACCGTGAGATTTATACGGGACTGACTCTCTATCATGTGCGCATCCATCGCCAGCACCAGCCCCTGATCACGGGCAAGCAACTCAAGCGCCGGGGCCAGCGGCGTATCTGTTAACTGCAGACTGATCGGCTGCTCCTGGGCAACGGCTGCCGGCAAGACTGCCGTCAGTCCCACCAACAACATCACAGCCATCGCCACAACACGCAATTTCCGACCCCTGCCGGCAGAACTCGCAAATAATAATCTCATCAATTCCGGCTCCCTGTGCCTGATACAGCGCGAAGCTCTCCCCGGGCATTGACCAGCACCTGACGGCGATACCCATGACTCTCCAGAAAACCGACAACCCTGTGCCCGGAACCACTCCGGCGCCCAGCCTCCGCAACAATCTTTCCCGGCACTGACAGCGATACTGTGATGATCCGCTGCGAACTGTCCGGGTCCGGCAGCACGTGTAAATGCTCCAGACTCACACCTGATTCTGCTGCCCACAAGTCCACAACAAAACTCATGGCGCCGCGTGTTTCGCCGCGCAGAACAATAGTCAACCCCCTGCGCCCGGCGACAACGCTCTCCGAATACATCGTGTCTACCTGCAGACCGGCAGCATTTGCCTGTGCGCTGATACTGTCCAGCAGCCAACCCGGCCCACCGCCAAACCGGTAGGCCTGTTCTGCCACCAGCATGGCAGTCAGACGCAGACCTAGCTCATCAGACCCGGAAATGCCGGCATGCAATTCTTGCGTCAACCCGGTAATTTCCGTTAACAGCTCATTGCGCCGGTTATCCTCACCAGCAATCTGGTCCGCGAGCAGCGCACGGGTTATCAACAAACCGGCCAGCAACATGGTCAGCGCCGGGACAATACCCAGCAACAGCTGGATACCGGACGTAAATCCCGGCCACAATCGGGGCTTCAACACCTGCCGCAGTCGCGGATGCATCACAGATCACCTCTGACCACGAGTATTTCAAAAGCAGCGCCAGACGCGGTCAGCTGCAATGCCAGCAGTTGCCAGGAGATTGCCGACCGGTTGCCGGCAGTGAATTGTCTGCGGGCAACCAGCTCATCGACTGCAACCGCAGCGGGAGCCAGTCCTGACACCCGGATACCACCATCAACACGCACCAGTTCAGTAACGGAATACAGAAACAACTCACTGTCCAGCACATCGTTCAGCACCTCCTGCAGTGACTTGTTATCTGTCAGTTCACTTACCATGGGTTGCAACCCATCAATCAACTGCAGTTGCTGCTGTCGGTTATCCATCACCCGATCGAGCTCGCGGCGCACCCGATCACGCCGCTCAGTGAGCTCAACCCGCTGGTGATGCAATCGAACAATCTCTGCCGAACCCTGCCGCCACACCGCCGAGGTTACCAGCAGCGCCGCAAGGATACCCAGACCGAGCATTTGCAGCAGGAATCGACTTCTGCCCCGGAAATAGGGTTCTCGCCAGGGCAGCAGATTGACGGACATCAGCGGAACATTCCGGAGAAACCTGTTAATGCGTCGGGGTTGATGATCCGGTGACGGGACGCCAGCCCTCTTGCCAGTGCCAACTCTGCCCCCATGCCGGAATTGCCGGCACCATCAATTACCTGCACATCCGTTCCACAGTACTGCGCCAGCGAGCGGGGCAGACCATCAATCCCTGCAAGGCCACCCGCCAGCAGCGTCTGCTGCGGCAAAGCCTGCCCTGCAGTAATGGCGAACAATTGCATGGCACGCCGCACTTCCTGGGACAGACGCTCTTTTATTGCCAGCGGCTGTCTGGGCAAACTGCCCGTATAGGGAAATCTGCGACTATAGAGCAACTCACCTGCATCATAGGCGTGCAGGGACAAGGCCGACTGCCCCAGGTCGAGCACCACCCGCAGACCGGCAACTGCGGCATGCCGGCAACTGCGCAGCAATGCAAACGCTTCGGTATCCACAACATCAACAGTAACCGCCAGATCGCGGAACAGTCGCAGGCGCCGTTGCAGCGACTCGCGAGGGCATGCCACCAGATCTATTTCCCGCTCTCCGGACACATCTTTGCGGGCACGTAAAATGTAATCGAAAAAAATGTCTGCCGCGGCCAACGAAAACCATCCCGGTGCCTCCGCAGCAATCAGGGCGCATATTTCCACATCATCAAAATCAGCCGGCACACTGATTTTCCTCAGCATGATATCGCTGGCTGGCAGGCATATCACCAGCTTGCGCTGGAATCGTGGCAATGCCGGCAGTGTTTGCCGAATGCAATTGTGCAGGACGGTCTGAAGATCGTTCTGTGCAGCACCCCCGACCGCCTCCAGCGCCCAGGCGCAACAACGCCAGCCACGCATACCCCGCGCCATGGCTACCACCTTGACCGATGAACTTCCTATATCAATGCCCAGCATGCCGTCCTCCCTGTCAGCACTTCTACTGCATGTTGTAGCCTACTCCGCGACGATTTGCTGAAAATTTCCTGATCCGATTTGAGTAAGGAAATCAACGCACAGACGGTATATACTACGAGGCCTTGCGCGGACAGGTAATCATGAAGAAGCTCGTTATAACGTTGGTCTGGTTTGGTGTGTTCTGTGTCAGTGGTGTCTTTATGGTCGCCTCCGCCGCATACCTGTACCTTTCTCCACAGCTGCCGTCGGCAGAGACCTATCGCAATGTCCAACTGGAAACGCCGCTGCGCATTCTCACCGCAGACCTGAAACTGATTGAAGAAATCGGCGTTCGCCGCGACCCGCTGCGTTACGAAGATATCCCCCCCATGATGATCAATGCTGTCGTCGCCAGTGAAGACTCACGTTTCTACTCGCATCCGGGTGTCGACTTTCGGGGACTGGTGCGTGGCTTCTACGGTTTTGTGCGCGGTGTGAACCTTGGCGGCGGCAGCACCATCACCATGCAGCTGGCGAACAATATTTCATTCGACAGTGACAATGTGTATGCCCGCAAACTCAAGGAAATTCCCTTTGCACTCAGACTTCAGCAGGAACTGAGCAAGGCGGAGATTCTGGAACTCTACCTGAACCTGGTATTTTTCGGCCAGGGGGCTGAGGGTATCGGGGCGGCAGCCGCGGTGTACTATGACAAAACAGTGGATCAGATGACCATCGGTGAGATGGCCACCATGGTGTCGGTACTGCCGTGCCCCTCGGTTTGCAATCCGGTCACCAATCCTGAGCGCGCCAAAACCCGTCGCAACGTAGTGATCGATAAAATGCTTGCGCAGGGCATGATCTCCCGCCAGCAGCATGCCAGCGCGATTGCCGAGCCGGTTGTTGCCCGACGCCATCTGCGCAACATCGAGGTCAATGCGCCCTATGTTGCCGAAATGGTCCGTCAGGAGCTGTATGACCAGTACGGGGAAGACATCTATCGGCTGGGCATCGAAGTCACCACAAGCATTCACAGCGAACTGCAGAACGCAGCCACTAAAGCACTGCAGGACGGACTGGAAAACTATTACGATCGCCGCCATGGTTATCGCGGACCGGAGGATCATGTGCCGCCAATGGGCGAAGATCCAACCGAGCGCTGGCTGGCCGATCTGAATGTTATACCCTCGCTTGGCAATCACCTGCCCGCATTTGTCACCGCGGTGCACGACCGGGCCATCGAGGTGCTGCTGAGCGACGGGACGCAGCAAACCATCGACTGGCTCGGACTGGAATGGGCGCGCCCCTACATCTCGCGCGAAAACGCCTGGCCACCCCCCACCCAGGCCAGCGATGTGGCACAGGTTGGCGACCGGATCCGGATTCGTCAAAGCAGCAACGGCACCTGGCAACTTGGACAGATCCCCGAGATTCAGGGCGCTCTGGTGTCCGTTTCACCGGACAATGGCGACATTCTGGCATTGGTGGGTGGATACGACTTTCGTCAAAGCCAGGTCAACCGCGCGCTTGCCTCGCGGCCGCCCGGATCAGGCTTTAAGGCCTTTCTTTACGGCGCCGCGCTGGAGAATGGCTACACCGCAGCAACACTGATCAATGATGCGCCCTTCGCGCGCGCGGAATACCGGCCACAGAATTTTGAGCGCAATTTTATCGGACCGATTACGCTGCGCAATGCCATCAAGGATTCACGTAACGTGCCGGCAGTGCGGCTGTTTGATCAGCTCGGTTCGGACAAGGTCCTCGATTTTGCTGCCCGTTTTGGTTTTGATGTCAGCAATTTCCCGCGCAACGACCTGACCGTGGCGCTGGGCAGCCAGGATGTCAAACCCATCGAAATGGCCACCGGATACGCCATGATTGCCAACGGTGCCCGACGCCTGGAACCCACTCTCATTAAAAAAATTGAAACATTCGATGGTGTTGTATTTGCCGCCGAACCTGTGGCCGTTTGCGAGAACTGCGAGACAGAAACTGTCACCGACCCGCGGGTCACCTACATCCTGGGCACCATGCTGCGCTCTGTGATAGAGGAAGGCAGCGGCAGGCGGGTCAATCGCGAATTCGAGCGCCGCGACCTGATGGGCAAGACCGGCACCACCAATGGCCCTGCAGAGTTGTGGTTTACCGGCTTCAACCGGGACATTGCAACCAGCGTATTTGTCGGCTTTGACCAGCCCGAATCATTAGGCGAATCCGAGCAGGGTGCCACCGTTGCGGTACCCATCTGGATCGATTACATGAAGCAGGCCCTGCGTGACAAACCGGAAAACGGCATGCTGCGCCCCAACGGACTCGTGGATCGTCTGATAGACAGGCACACCGGCCAGGTTGCAAGACCCGGGCAGTCGAACACAATGTTTGAAGTGTTTACTGAAGAAAGTGCGCCCTCTCCGCAGAACAGCAGGCAGGCGGATGAAGACGAGCAATCGGAAGACAATACCCTGTCGACAGAAATTCTTTTTTAAGAACTTCCGCTGACAGGGATGGTTCGGGAAGGTGCCCTAGGGGCTTACCTGCCTGGGCTTTACTTGGCTTTACTTGGCTTTACTTGACTGAACGGCTGCCGAAACGCTTGTTGAAGCGGTCAATACGGCCAGCACTGTCCATAATCTTCTGCTTGCCAGTGTAGAACGGGTGGCAGGCGGCACACACGTCCACCAGGATGTCCTTGCCGATGGTGGAACGCGTTTCGATGACGTTTCCGCAACTGCAGGTTGCTTTGATAGCCTGGTACTCAGGATGGATATCGGCCTTCATGGTATTACCTCGTATTAACTGGCATCGCTACAAAACCGGGCATCAGCAAACGGTTATGCACCATACCTGTTTTTAGTTGCTGCGGCAGAAACATCCGCCTCAAGACTATGGAAAAAGGGGCGACATTGTAGCAGAGAATCGGTTGTTAGCAAGCCTGAAACACGAACATTAACGCTCCGGCGCCAGATCGGACCGAATTTTATCGTGGTTGCGGACGGTTTCTCGCATGATTTGCGCCAGAATATCAGCCACCAGTTCAGCATTCAGACCGTGAGTTTCACAAAGGCGGCGAATGTCGGCCAGTTTTTCCGCCTCGCGCTGCGGGTCAAATGACTGCAGCCCGACCCTCGCCTTGATGCTGCCGACCCGGCGGGTCAATGCAAAGCGGTTGGCAAGCATCAGCACCAGCCCCTGATCCAGCCGGTCGATCTGCTTGCGTAGATCCTGCAACTCAGACTGCCATTCGGCAGGACTCCATTCCACGGATCGGTTTTCTGCTGATTCAGGACTCATGTGTTCTCCCAACTGGCGGCTTGCATCTGGCCGGTGATATCTGATGACGCGCGTCTTTTGTCCGCAGCCTTGCGGCCAGCGGCTGTCAGTATAATGGAAGCAGCCACTGTCTAAAACCAGTTATAATCATCAATCCACATGCTTCATCGCCACCGGCCGGATTTCAGATGCCCGCAACAGTCCAACGCATAGCACGAGTCGCGGTACCATCGCCATTGCGCCGGATATTTGATTATGTGTTGCCGGATGCGCTTTTACCGGAACCCCAAACGAATGAACCAGTGCCCCCCACAGCAGAGCAACCATTGCCATTGCCCGGGGTCAGAGTCAGAGTGCCATTCGGCAATCGCGAACTGACCGGCATTCTGCTGGAAATCTCCCTGCAAACCGATATCAGCCAGCAGAAACTGCGCCCGCTGTCTGCCATTCTTGATGACAAACCGCTGATCCCCCTACACCTGCTGAAGCTCTGGCTGTGGGCCGCGAGTTACTACCAGCACCCGGTCGGCGAGGCCATGCACACGCTGCTGCCCGCCGGGCTGCGCGCAAAGGAAACAGCGGCAGTCAAACGTCGCAAATCAGACTCTGCCATTGCCAGCACTGTGTCTGATAAACCGCTGCAACTGAACGCCGAGCAACAGTCGGCGTGTGATGCAATCCGCCAGAGCCGGGGAAACTTCAACTGCTTTCTGCTGGACGGTGTCACCGGCAGCGGCAAGACTGAAATCTATCTGCAGGCGATTCAGGATACCCTGAATCAGAACCGCCAGGCACTGGTGCTGGTGCCGGAAATCAGCCTGACTCCACAGACACTGACCCGCTTTCGCAGTCGCTTTGATACACCTATTGCAGTCATGCACTCCGGACTGACGCCGCGGCGTCGACTCAATGCCTGGCTGGAAGCTGCCAGCGGCGAAGCCGGGATCATCATCGGCACCCGGTCGGCGATATTCACCCCGCTGGCGCGCCCGGGCCTGATCATACTTGACGAGGAACACGACAGCTCCTTCAAACAGCAGGACGGTTTTCGATATTCAGCCCGCGACCTGGGCATCATGCGCGCGCGCAGCGAACGCATACCCATTGTGCTTGGCTCAGCAACACCCTCACTGGAAAGCCTGCACAACGCCAGATCCGGCCGGTATCAACACCTGCGGCTGACCGAACGCGCCGGCACCGCAAACATGCCGCGTTACATCCTGGTCGATACCGCACAGCAGCCATTGCAGGACGGGTTTTCCCGGGAACTGTTAGACGCGATTCAGGCACATGTACAACGCGGGCAACAGGCACTCATTTTTATCAATCGCCGCGGATTCGCGCCAGTTCTGCAATGTCAGGACTGCGGCTGGACCGCAGAGTGCCAGCACTGTGACGCGCGTATGACCCTGCACCGGCACCCGCCGCATTTGCGTTGCCACCACTGCGATCGTCGCGAACCCGTGCTCAGACATTGCCCCTCCTGTCAGGGCAAATCCATTCACGCCGTCGGCACCGGCACCGAACGCTGCGAACTGGCACTGCAACAGCGCTTTCCGGACATTCCGGTGGTGCGCGTGGACCGCGATGCCACCCGGCGCAAGGATGAGCTGGACCGGCTGCTGGAACAGATCAATGAAGGCCAGCCCTGCATTCTGGTTGGCACCCAGATGCTGGCCAAAGGTCACCACTTTCCGGCAGTGACACTGGTCGGAGTACTGGATGCTGACAGCGGTCTGTTCAGCGCCGATTTTCGCGGCCAGGAATTCATGGCTCAGTTGCTGATTCAGGTTGCCGGGCGCGCAGGTCGGGCAGAGATGCCCGGTGAAGTGATGATACAGACCCGGCACAGTACCCATCAGAACCTGCAGACGCTGATCCACGAAGGCTATCATGCGCTGGCGGACCAGTTGCTTGCAGAACGCAAGCTGGCCGACATGCCGCCTTTCAGTCACCTGGCCGTCATCCGGGCAGAAGCGATCAGCGCCTCTGCGCCTGCTGATTTTCTGCTGCTGGCGCGACAGACCGCCATACAATTGCTTACTCAGTCCGGAACCCTGAACCGGGTAACGATAAGCGGACCGTTACCTGCCCCCATGGAAAAACGTGCCAACCGGTTTCGCCAGCAATTGATACTGCGCAGCAGTTCCAGGTCCCACCTGCAGAACCTGCTCAGTGCGCTTTGCGTGGAATTAGAGCATAGTAACAACCAGCGCAAGGTTCGCTGGTCGGTGGATGTTGATCCGCAGGACATGATCTGAGGTCGAAGCTCTTTACCCTGCATGCCCGATGCCTGCATAAGCCATCATAATGATATACATTTAACAAATTGACCTGAGTCAGCTCACCCAAGGATAATGTCTCTCATGGATCAGGATTTTGCAAAAAGACGCATTCGCACACCACTCGCCGACCCGGGCCCACCACCAAAATCATCGGGACTGGTACTGCTGCTCACTGGTGTGGCGACCGGTATTGTCATTGGTATGTTTATCAGCCTGCTGGCCTATCTGGGCGGCATGCTGCCGCCGGCACCAGGGCATGTATTGGCGGATCAGAATACCAGCCGGGACACACCGTTCACTGCTGCAGCCACCAATCCGGATAACTCGACCGGCGCATTGACTGATGAACTTGAACGCGAGGCCTCACGCCTGCAGCTGGAGTTTTATCAGGAGCTGCCCAATTATGAGGTGGTCGTCGATGTGACACCGGTAAGTGTGCCGCAACCGCGTCAAAGCCAACCAGAGTCCGCGGCAGAATCCATCACAGCGGCTGCGAATACCACTGCAGCGCCCGTTACCACAGCAACCCCTGAAGTCATCGGCAGCGGTTCATTCATGCTGCAGGCCGGCGCGTTTCAGCAGCAGGCGACTGCCAGTGCCCAGCTCAACCGCTTGCTGAGCCTTGGTCTGAGTGCGCGCATTCGTCAGGAAAGTCTGCCGGGGCGCACACTGTTTCTGGTTCAGGCCGGACCTTATGCCAGCCGCGAGGAGATGCTGCAGGCAGAGCGGGTGCTGCGCAGTAACAGTATCGATACCATGCGGATCACACTCAACCAGCCTTGAAACTGGTGTCACAGACCCCCATAACAGTTTTTCATACATTCCCGCCTGTCGAAAGGAGATGCGGTTTGGAGCAATACCGAGGAACAACCATATTATCAGTGCGCCGCGGGAATATCGTGGTAGTTGGCGGCGACGGTCAGGTCTCGCAGGGCAATACCGTTCTCAAGGGCAATGCCCGCAAGGTCCGCCGTCTTTACAAAGATCAGGTGCTTGCCGGGTTTGCCGGTGGCACCGCGGATGCGTTCACCCTGTTTGAACGTTTTGAAGAACAACTGGATAAACACCAGGGCAAACTTGTCCGTTCGGCAGTGGCCCTGGCCAAACTCTGGCGCACCGAACGCTCCCTGCGCCGACTGGAAGCACTGCTGGTCGTCGCGGACAAAGATGCCTCACTGATCATCACCGGCAACGGCGACGTGATCGAGCCCGAGGACGGCCTGATGGCAATCGGCTCGGGCGGCTCATTTGCGCTCTCGGCGGCGCGTGCACTTTATTTCAACACGGACATGGACGCACGCAGCATTGTCGAAAAAAGTCTGGGCATTGCCGCTGACATCTGCGTCTACACCAACCACCAGCATGTGGTTGAAGAACTCGATTACCAGGATGCCACCCTATGACTACCATGACGCCGCGAGAAATCGCCTCCGAACTGGACAAACACATTGTTGGTCAGCAGAAAGCCAAACGCGCGGTAGCCATCGCATTGCGCAATCGCTGGCGCCGCATGCAGCTGGGCGCTGACATTCGCCAGGAAATCACACCCAAGAACATACTCATGATCGGCCCCACCGGTGTCGGCAAGACCGAAATTGCCCGCCGGCTTGCCAAACTGGCGAATGCACCGTTTATCAAGGTAGAAGCCACCAAATTCACGGAAGTCGGTTATGTCGGCCGGGATGTGGAGTCAATCATCCGCGACCTGATCGACATCGCTGTCAAAATGCTGCGCGATGAGCAGATCAAAAAGGTGCGCCACCGTGCCGAGGATGCCGCCGAAGAGCGCATACTGGATGCCCTGCTGCCACCCGCCCGCAGCGTGGCCAACGACGCCTCAACCACACCGGAGAATTCAACCACCCGGCAGATGTTCCGGAAAAAATTGCGTGAAGGCGAACTGGACGACAAAGAGATCGAAATCAGCGTCAGTGACAATGTCGGCGGTGTGGAGATCATGGCGCCACCCGGTATGGAAGAGATGACCAGTCAGCTCAAGAACATGTTTTCATCCATGAGTGCCGGCCGCAAAAAGAACCGTCGCCTGCCCATCAAGGCTGCGTTCCGTCTGCTCAAGGATGAAGAAGCAGCCAAACTGGTGAACGAAGAAGAAATCAAGAACCAGGCAATCGAAGTCACTGAGCAGACCGGCATTGTATTTATTGATGAAATAGACAAGGTTACCGAACGTGGTGAAAGTGGTCAGAGCGGCGTCTCGCGCGAAGGCGTACAGCGCGACCTGCTGCCGCTGATCGAAGGCTCCACCGTCACCACCAAGTACGGCAGCGTGAACACCGATCACATCCTGTTTATTGCATCCGGTGCCTTTCATCTGTCCAAGCCATCTGATCTGATACCTGAGCTGCAGGGACGACTGCCTATCCGGGTTGAACTTGAAGCCCTGGATGCAAAAGACTTTGAGCGCATTCTCACCGAACCCAACGCATCACTGACAGAACAGTACCGCGCACTATTGAGCACCGAAAATCTGCAGATTCGCTTTACCAGCGATGGCATAACCCGCCTGGCCGAAACCGCCTGGGAAGTAAACGAGCGGACCGAGAACATTGGTGCACGCCGCCTGCATACCATCATGGAGCGACTCCTGGAAGACGTGTCATTCACTGCAGCCGACCTTACTGCCGGTGACCAGCATGAACTGGTGATTGACGCGGAATACGTCGAGAAACAGCTGGGCGACCTGGCGCGTAACGAAGACCTGAGCCGATTCATCCTCTGATGAACCGGCAACCGACCAGCATACGCCTCAGAAAAACCAGCAACGTGCTGGAACTGGGCTATGCTGACGGTACCTGCTACACACTGCCGGCAGAGCTGCTGCGGGTCTATTCGCCCTCCGCCGATGTGCAGGGCCACGGCAAAGGCCAGGAAGTGCTGCAACATGGCAAGCGCCACGTGCGCATGACCGGAATAGAAGCGGTGGGTCATTACGCCGTACAGCTGACGTTTGACGATGGCCACAACACCGGCATCTATTCCTGGGACTACCTTTATCAACTGGGTACCCGGCAGGATGAGCTGTGGCAGGACTATCTGGACAGACTTGCCAAAGCCGGTCGATTGCGTGATGACGCGCAAGTGATTACCATTGTCGACCCAGCAAAAACGGATTGACCATGAGCAAAATCAACAACACCCCCGACACTGAGCCTGAAGAATCCACACATTTTGGCTACCAGACTGTCAGCCCGACTGAAAAAACCCGGCGCGTCGGCCAGGTATTTCATTCGGTTGCCAATCGCTATGATGTGATGAATGACCTGATCTCCATGGGCACCCATCGGGTCATCAAGCGCTTCACGGTAGAGTTGAGTGGCGTCAGGGCGGGCCAGAGGGTGCTCGATCTGGCGGGTGGCACCGGCGATTTCACCATGCGCTTTGCCCCCCTGGTGGGTGCCGATGGCCATGTAGTGCTGGCCGATATCAACGACTCTATGCTCAAGGTGGGCCGTGATCGCCTGATAGACAAGGGGATTACCGGCAATGTCAGTATCGCCCAGGTCAATGCCGAAAAACTCCCCTTTGCAGATGACAGTTTTGACTGCATCTGCATCGCCTATGGACTGCGCAACGTCACCGACAAGGATGCCGCACTGCGTTCCATGTATCAGAGCCTCAAACCCGGGGGTCGGGTGCTGGTGCTGGAGTTTTCCAAACCGGTCAATCCGGCATTGGGCAAGGCTTATGATGCCTGGTCAGCCCTGTGGCCGGTAGCCGGCAAAGCCGTGACCGGTGATTCCGAGAGCTACAAATACCTGGTTGAGTCCATTCGCATGCACCCGGACCAGGAAACCCTCAGAGACATGATGCAGGCCGCAGGTTTCAGCGACTGCAAATACCACAACCTGCTGGGCGGCATCAGTGCCATCCATGTAGGGTATAAGAGAGACGGTATCAGCTAATGAGCTCCCTGCTGAAATTTGCATTGCTGCAACCACTTGAGCAGATGATCAGCCTGTACCTGTCGCATGATCCACAGATTCTGCGGACATTGAATACTGCTGGCGGTGACAGAACCATTCAGCTGACATGCACCAGTGCGCCCGCATTTTCGCTGGGACTGCGCATTACCCCTGACCGGCTGGTGTTGCTCAGCCAGACCGAAGACCCCGCAGACGCCACGCTGTGTGGGAGTCGCAATGCCCTGCTGGGTTTGCTGCTGAGCGACGATCCTGCCACCGCCCTGTATCATCCCGAGCTGGCGCTCAGCGGCGATGTGCATCTGATTCAGCGCCTGCACCGGGCGATTACCGGACTGGAACTCGACTGGGCGGATCTGTTTGACAACAGTGCCTGGCACCTGGCAAGCAGCGCGCTCAAAAGGTCCGGCGCCCTGCTCAATCACAATTTACATAGCCTGCAACTCAATACCACAGATTTTCTGCAACAGGAAAGCGCATTGCTGCCCGCGCCGGCCGAGATTACACATTTCAGCGAGCGACTCGCTGCATTGCGACTACGCATCGACCGGGCACAGGCACGGCTGCAGCAGCTGACGCCGAGCATGCCCGGTGCCAGAACGCCAGGTGCCGGAACGCCAGATACAGGAATAGCCGCGCCCTGATGTGGCAAATTGACGCACAAACCCGTTTCAGTCACCGGGCATGCGATAATCCGTACCATGTTGCCATTCGTAACAATATTCAGGTTCTATTCAGCCGCTTGAGGCGCATAATTGGCTCTCAGGTTATATGAACCCCAGGCACAGTTAACGCTTTTTCAGGAGAGAGTCCGTATGAATCGCACAAACGTGAACCGCACCAAAATGTCTGATGGCTTCAAACTGGCGACGGCCGCTGCCGCATTGCTGATGACAGGTTCAGCTGTTGCTGCATTCGACTCGCTGGAAAACAACCCCGACAACCCGGTAAAAATCAGTGTCTGTCAGGATATTCAAAACGACGGCAAAGCAGCCGGTTTTGTCGCGGTAAGCACTGGCAATGAAAATTTTTCTGCTGTGATGTGCCAGGTACTCGGCGGCACGCAGGCGAAAGCGCTGACGGCCACGCCTGCGTCGGATCTGGCCGCTGATGCAGTGAAAGTCGCCTACTGCAATGATGTATTCACCTGTGCCGGGCTCAGTGCCTGTAAAGGCAACGCCAACGCCAGTTGTGCCGGACAAAACACCTGTCATGGCATCGGTTTTGTGGGCGTTTACAGCAGCGATGAAGCCCTGTCTGAATCACTGTGTGCAAAACTGGGCGGCACGGTGCTGTCCTCCCTGTAAGGTAAACCATGCTCGGGTTCGGACTCGGATTACGCAGCCCTCATTATGATTATGTGCTGGAGAACCTGCCGGCAGTAGACTGGTTTGAGCTGATTACCGAGAATTATCTGGCACCGGGCGGACGACCCCGCGCCATTTTACGTAAAGTCCGTGAGCACTACCCGATTGTGCTGCACGGACTTTCGTTTAATATCGGCTCGGCCGAAGCGCCCGACTTTGAATATCTGGCGCAGTTAAAAACCCTGATTCACGAATGCGAACCGGCCTGGGTGTCCGATCATATCTGCTGGACGGGGCTGCACGGTAAAACGTCTCACGACCTGTTACCTATCGCCTACAACCAGGAAACGCTGCAGCAGGTCAGCAACAAAGTCAGCATGATTCAGGACGCCCTGCAGCAACCGGTCGTGCTTGAAAATCCGTCAGTGTATCTGCAGTTCCGGTCAGCCAGCATGAGCGAGGCAGACTTTATCAACTCGCTGGTCAAAAACACCGGCTGCAAAATTCTGCTGGACGTCAACAATGTTTTTGTCAGCTGTTTTAATCTGGGTAACGATCCCTATGCTGAAATCGCCGCGCTGGATCGGAACTGTGTGCAACAGTTTCACCTGGCCGGCCACACCCACAACATCAGCCATATCATAGACACCCATGACCATCCGGTCAGTGACGAAGTCTGGGAGCTGTATGCGTTTGCCTGTCGGCATTTCGGCGCAACCGCCACGCTGCTGGAGCGCGACGATCACATCCCGCCCTTCCCGGCGCTGATGGCGGAACTGGATCAGGCCCGCGCATTGCAAACGACAGCGTTGGCAGTTGCATGAGCACCAAGTGGGCAGATGAACAGGAAGCCTTTTGGGCATGGATAACCCGACCACAGGATCTGCGCGCCTCGGCAACCCGCATCAGCGATCTGTTGGCACCACACCGGGAATTGAGTCAGGTGGAAGCGCTGGGCATTTACAACAATGCCTATCACCAGCGGCTGATACAGATTTCCGCAGAACTGTATCCGGTCACCTATCACACTCTGGGGCATGACGTTTACTCGCGCTTGTGGCTGGAATACCTGGCGGAATATCCACCACGCCCGGGCCCCATGAGTCTGCTGGGCGAACATTTACTGACGTTCACCCGCAATCACAAACAATTTGGGCAACTGCCGGCACTACTCAGCATCATTGAACTGGAAGGTTTACTGATTTCGCTGTTTGATCTTGCCGATGAAGCGCCCTACAGCATTGCACAATTGCAGGCACTGCCACCCGAACAATGGGCAGAAACCCGCTGGCAGCCCAAAGCAGACTGGGCCGTCATCAACAGCCGCTTTGATCTTGAGCGCTACTGGGCACAGATGCAGAGCTATCTGGCAGGCCCCGACCCGCAACCGGGGGCAACGGATTTTGGTGTTGAACCGCTTGCCGATGCAGAGTCCGTGTTTTACCTGGTACGGCGGGTCAATCATCGTATGCAGTTTCAGCGTATCAACGCGGCCATGGCGGAATTCCTTGATGGCATCAAAACCGGCCACACCTTTGCTGATATATGTGAGCACCTGACTGTGCGCTTTCCTGACCAGGACATTGCCTCGCTGAGCCTGACGCTGTTATTAAAAACCATCGAACTGGAATTAATAAAAAGCTGACTCAATCGAATTCAGCAATCTCAACCGTGTGCGTGATCTTCACGCCGGCTCCTGCCAGCATGATAGAGGCTGAACAATATTTTTCTGCCGACAGCGCCACTGCGCGTTGTACCTGTTTTTCACTGAGATTTCTGCCCGTCACCCGAAAATGCATGTGGATAGACTCGAAGACAGCCGGCACAGCATCAACACGGGTGGCCTGCATTTCCACTTCGCAGTCAACCACATCCTGACGCGCTTTTTGCAGAATACTGATGACGTCGAACGATGAGCAGCCACCAGTGCCGATCAATACCATTTCCATGGGTCGCAGTCCCATGTTGCGGCCACCATTGCTCTCCGGACCATCCATCACGACAGCATGGCCACTGCCCGACTCGCCCAGAAACATCGCATTATTCACCCAGCGTACTGTCGCTTTCATGTTGACTCCTGCATCCCCTGACGCCTGCATACCAGTGCGGCCCTATACATCAGGCCTGAAAAATTGCAGCGCAAGATTATCACAGTCTATCGGTCAGGGTTAGCGAAGTTGTGCCCGCTTGCGTTACAATCCAGCGCATTAGTAAGTCCAGTGCTTGTAAGACCGGTGCTTGAAAGACCAGTGCTTGTAAGACCAGTGCCTGTAAGAAAGGGAACGCCTTACCGGAACACCGTCAGGAGAACGATCACATGGCACTCATGGCCATCACACCACATATTGAAGATCTGAAGAACTTTCTGTCGCATTGTCAGATCAGAAATTACGATCGGAGTCAGACCATCATTTATGCAGGAGACCTGTCCAGCACGCTCTACTACCTGGTCCGCGGAACTGTGTCAGTTTTTCTGGAGGAAGATGAAGGCAAGGAAGTCATCATTGCCTATCTCAATCCGGGTGATTTTTTTGGCGAGATGGGTCTGTTTGACACCCGCAAATCGCGCAGCGCCTGCTGCCGGGCCAAAAGCGACTGCGAGATCGCTGAAATCAGCTACGAAAAATTCAACGACTATGTTCGTGAACACCCGGAAATTCTGTTCACCATTGGCAAACAGATGGCAAGCCGCCTGCGCAATACCACTCGCAAACTTGGTGACCTGGCGTTTTATGATGTCACCGGCCGCATCGCCAGGACCCTTATAGAGCTGAGCAAGGAACCCGATGCCATGACCCATCCCGATGGCATGCAGATCAAGATCACCCGCCAGGAACTGGGTCGACTGGTCAATTGCTCACGGGAAATGGCCGGGCGGGTTCTGAAAACACTGGAAGAACAGCAACTGATCAGCGTGCATGGACAAACAATAGTTGTCTTTGGCACCCGCTAGCGAATACCCCGGCTTTAATCACCAGATGCCAGCAATAACAACCCCCTGCCGCTTTGCGCAAACAGACGATCTCGCTCGGCCTTGATGTAAGCCTGTTTTTCCTGTTTCTCCGCCACCGGCAGCCCACGCATGCCCAACAGACTCTCGGCCCGGCGGAAGCACGACATCGCCCGCACGCCGTCCTCCTGGTCAACCGCCCTTTGTGCCATCAGCAGACTGGAGTTCACCGCTACCCGTATGCCAAGCATGCGCAACTTGTCTCTGGCTGACTCAAACTGACTCGCACTTATTTTTTCGGCTTTGTACAGGTCAATAAAAATCTGCATGGCACGCTGAATATGGCGCTGCGCCACGACCAGCTCCTGCTCGGTGGCGACGGCGGCACTCCCACCGCTGGCGTGACTGGCCTGCTGACGACTGCCGGCCTCAGCTTCCTTCAGTTGCCGGTCCAGATCGGTGCGCGCCGGATCGAGCGTCTGGATGCGCTGAATGTCCTGCAGCAACGTGGCAAATAGCAGGCTGAGCACTTCCGGCTCAGTATCCATTTGCTGCAGGGCGCGACCGGCCTCATAGATCTGCTGACGACGATTATCCAGCTCTGACAACTGTCGCAGCTTCCAGTATTGCTCGGACTGTTGTGTCAGTGCCCATTTTGCCAATAGCAAACCCGCCCACAACAGGCACAGCAGCAATACTATAAACAGCAGGTTGGGAACTAACATGCTCAGCCCGATTCGTCAGCCAGAGGAATACCTCATCAGACAGGGTATCGGCTGACCGGGCTGGTTATTTAGGGACTGGCTGCCAAGGACTGCTTAGCCGAAAATCTCGTGCAATTTGGCGCCCGGATCTTCGGCCCGCATAAATGTCTCTCCAATCAGGAATCCGTAAATTCCCTGTGACATCATACGCTTGACATCAGCCGAGGTGCTGATGCCACTTTCCGTCACAATCAGCTTGTCATCCGGCACCAGCGTAGCCAGACGGAAGGTGGTTTCCAGGTCCGTGTGGAAATCGTGCAGATTGCGGTTATTGATTCCTATCAGTTCAAAGCCGATTGCCAGCGCGATATCCAGCTCGGTTTCATTGTGCACTTCTACCAGCACGTCCAATTGATACTCCGCCGCACATTCAGCCAGATCACGCAGCCGGGGCGGATTCAGCGCAGCCACAATCAGCAGGATGCAGTCCGCACCTATGGCGCCGGCCTCAGCAACCTGGTAAGGGTCGATAATAAAATCCTTGCGGATCACCGGCAGCTCACACGCCGCGCGTGCCTGCTGCAGATACAGATTACTACCCTGAAAGTACTGCTCATCGGTCAGGACCGACAGACAGGTTGCCCCTCCCTCTGCATACTGGGCCGCAATGCGTGCCGGATCAAAATCCTCCCGAATCAGGCCCTTGCTGGGAGATGCTTTCTTGATTTCGGCAATGACCGCCGCCTGCTGCCGATCCATTTTCTCACGCAGGGCACGAATAAACCCCCGTCGTGAAGCCGCATTCTCCCGCGCTCGCTTGTCCTGCAAGGCCATACTGGTCTGCTGGCTGTTCTGCTGAATTTCGTATTGCTTGTGGGTCAGTATTGTTTCCAGAATTGTGCTTGTGTTCACGCGTTCATTCTCTTGGT
This sequence comes from uncultured Pseudohongiella sp., assembly GCA_963974875.1. Taxonomy (GTDB): domain Bacteria; phylum Pseudomonadota; class Gammaproteobacteria; order Pseudomonadales; family Pseudohongiellaceae; genus Pseudohongiella. The sequence goes on from CAXBER010000002.1 coordinate 269,309, forward strand.
AAATTCAGCCAGTTGTTCAAGTTTTGCCAGTGCGGCACCGGTCCGCAGAATATCCTGGGCCATTTTGACGCCGGAAGGCAGATCATCACACAGGTTGGCGGCGTAAATTGCCGCGCCCGCGTTTAATGCCACGATATCACCCGCCATTTCATCCTCATAGGTCAGCGCCTGCCTGACCAGCGCCAGACTCTCCTGTGGCGAACTGACCTGCAGATGACTGTAGTCGGCACGCTGCTGCATGCCAAAGTCGGCAGGCTTAACCGTGTACCGCACCAGATGGCCGTCGCGCAGCTCGCCTATCTGCGTAGGTGCAGAAACGCTTATTTCATCCAGCCCGTCATCGGCGGCGAGCACCAGCACGTGGTAGCTGCCCAGCTGCTTTAATACATCCAGCACCGTATCTATCCATTCGGCACCGAATACACCCATGACCTGATTGGGCGCACCCGCCGGATTGGTCAATGGGCCCAGCATATTAAAAATTGTGCGCACGCCGATTTCCCGGCGCGGACCAATCACATGTTTCATGGCACTGTGGTGACCGGGGGCAAACATGAACCCCACCCCCAGCTCATCAATACACTGCGCCACCTGCGCCGGAGTAATCGCCAGATTGACGCCCGCCGCCTCAAGAACGTCAGCACTGCCACTTTTACTGGTGGCTCCGCGATTGCCGTGTTTGGCCACCTTTGCCCCCGCACAGGCTGCCACCATGGCCGCTGACGTGGAAATATTGAAGGTATCCGTGCCGGTGCCGCCGGTGCCGCAGGTATCCACCAGATGGGCGTCAGGCGGAATACTGACGGGAGTCGCCAGCTCGCGCATGGTTTTGGCAGCGCCGAGCAACTCGGTTGGTTTGATTCCTTTCATCTGCAGCGCCACCAGAAACGCGGCAATCTGCGCATCCGTGCACTGTCCGGTCATCATTTGCCGGATCATGACCGAGGCCTGATCCGCCGTCAGATCCTGTCCGCCCGTCAAATGTCTGATTGCCTGTTTGATATCCATCATCAGTCTCCCGGTTTTTGTCCCTTATTTTCCCTGCAGAAAGTTGTTCAGAAGCTGGTGTCCGTGCTCGCTCAGGATGGATTCCGGATGAAACTGAACGCCTTCTACCGCCAGTGTTTTGTGACGTACACCCATGATCTCATCCTGGCTGCCATCGGCATGCCGGGTCCACGCCGTCACTTCCAGGCAATCCGGCAACGTATCTTTGTCTATCACCAGCGAATGGTAACGCGTCGCCGTAAACGGGCTGGGCAATCCTGAGAATACACCGGTATTTTCATGATATATCGATGACAGCTTGCCATGCATCACCTCTCTGGCACGGATGACATCGGCACCATAGGCCTGCCCGATGGCCTGATGGCCCAGACATACCCCTAACAGCGGAATACGCCCGGCAAACGTCTTTATGACATCAATGGATATGCCTGCTTCGGACGGCGTGCAGGGTCCCGGTGAAATGACGATTTTTTCCGGCGCCAGCGCCTCGATATCTTCCAGCATGATCGCATCATTGCGAAACACCTGGACATCCGCCCCCAACTCGCCCAGATACTGTACGATGTTATAGGTAAACGAGTCATAATTATCGATCATCAGGATCATGTAGCGGCATCCCCTCGAGGTGTGTGCTTGCTGGGCCAGTATAATTAGCTCAGTGTAGTTAGCTCAGCGCGCATTTTCGCCGATATCGGACCGAACATAAACCTTCTATTTGCGCCAGAGCAAAGTCTGACCCCTCCATCAGTTGCGCTGCTTGAGTAATCAGTATTAAACCCGCTATCCTGAAGTACTGAATTCAGGCACGATCAACAGGCATGAACATGGAATTCAAGGACTACTACAAGATTCTGGGTGTTGAACCGGACGCCGACCTCAAAGCCATCAAAACGGCCTACCGCAAACTTGCCCGCAAATATCACCCGGATGTCAGCGACGTGAAGGACGCCGGCGAGCGTTTCAAGGAAGTTGCCGAGGCATACGAAGTGCTGGGCGATGAAAAAAAGCGCGCCGAATACGATGAGATCCGCAAGTACGGTGGTGCCCGGGGACAGGCCGGAGCCGGCTTTGGCGGCAGCACCTTCAACGAGGGCGGCGGCTACAGCGAACAGGACTTTTCTGATTTCTTTTCCTCGGTGTTCGGCAGTGCGGGACGATCCGGCCAGTCAGGCAGATCCACAGCGGGCGACGGGCGATTCAGCACCCGCGGGCGCGATCTGGAAGTAGAGATGCCCATTTTTCTTGAAGACACACTGTCAGACGAGTCCAAGCAGATCAGTTATCAGTTGCCTCATTACGATGTGAACGGTCAGCGTCTGCAGGACATCACCAAAAGCCTCAAGATCAAAATTCCCAAAGGCACCCGCGACGGAGAGCGCATCCGGCTGAAAGGCCAGGGGGCTCCCGGCATTGGCAATGGCCCTGCAGGTGACCTTTACCTGCGCATCAGACTGGTGCCGCATCCACTGTTTGATGTAGAAGCCCACAACCTGCTGATCACAGTGCCACTGGCACCCTGGGAGGCTGCGCTGGGTTGCAAAATTACCCTGCCCACCCTGCACGGCAAGATTCAGTTGACCGTCCCCCCCAACAGCCAGACCGGACAGCGCCTGCGTATAAAGGGCCGTGGACTGCCCTTGAAAGATACCCATGGGGATCTGTTTGCGGTATTAAAAGTTGTGATGCCGCCAGCTACCGACGACAAAACCAGACCGCTGTGGCAGCAACTGGCTGACGGTCACTCATTCAACCCGCGTGCAGACTGGAGTTGAACAACCCATGACATACATCATCACAAGCCATGAAATCTGTCTGGAAACCGGCCTCAGTGTCGACACCCTGATAGAGGTGGTTGAACACGGCATTGTTGAACCGGTGATTCAGAATCACCAGAACATGCCGGAAAAGTGGACGTTCTCCGCCAACTGCCTTGGCACTATCCAGCGTGCTACGCGCCTCCAGAACGACCTTGGCCTGAACTGGCAGGGTATCGCGCTGGTGCTGGATCTGCTTGAACAGCGCGATCAGCTGAAAAATGAAAACATTGCCTTATTGAGGCGACTACAGCGCTTTGAGGAGTCGGACTATTAACACGCACACCCTGCGCCCGGAGTAACACTCATGTCCCGTTTGACAAGTTTTGACAATGCCGCCCATGTGCTTGATGAACTGATAAACCTTCATGAACAACTCGCGAAGCTTTATGAAGATCTGGCAACCGGGGCAAACAGACCGCTGTCCAAAATGCTGCTGGACTTTCTGGTCAGCAGGGAGAAAAAACTCGCTGACACCCTGGAACGTTATGCCGACAATGCGCCCGACAAGGTGTTAAAAACCTGGATTCAGATTCCGTACCCTGAAGACCCGGAAGCATTTCTGCAAGAATTCGTAACCGGTGCGTCCGCCGATATGGAACCACTGCAGGTTTACGAGTTGGGCGAAAAGGCTGATGACTTTGTTGCGCGACTGCTATCGCATGTTCACGAACGCTGCGAGATCAAGGAGGTCAAGGCGCTGTTCGCGGATCTGATGCAGGGTGAGCGCAACGAGAACATTGCGCTGAGCAAGGCGTATAACTCCTTGCGGGAGATGTAATCACCCAGGCGCGCTGCAACTGGCACCAAAGCGATAACAACTGAAGCAGCGCGGATGACGCAGCATGATGCGGGTGTCCATGCTCTCCCGCAGGGTGCCACCCAGATCGTAGTCCGGGTCGTCGTCCACCAGGGTACAGGCGTAGACACGCACGCCGCGATCGGTGTTGACCAGCATGCGGGTATAGGTACACATAAAATGGGCACGGCTGTCGCGGGAGGGGTACTTCTCCATGCAGGTTTCCGTGACTTCCGGACTGCCGTCCTCAGAGCCCGGCGTGCCCAGATCGGGGAAGGAGGTAAACAGCAGACTGTCTGGAATGCCATGCGCCCGGAAGATTTCACGGAACTGCGCTTCCACCGCCTGTGGATCTTCACCGGGATCAGTCTGCCGTGCAATCGATACTTTAAAACCACTATCATGCAGCCAGCGAATGCAGTCCAGCGATTCGGCAAAACTGCCTTCACCGCGACCGGCATCGTGGCGGACAGCATCCGGATAATCCAGACTGATGCGGAAATGGATGGGGTGCGGATTCGTTAGCAACGGCAGAATCTGATGTCGGCGCTGCATCACCACGCGGGTGCCATTGGTGAGCACAAAGCAGGGTTTATGCTGGCTGGCATAATCCAGAATGCTGACAAAATCACGGATTACAAAGGGCTCCCCACCAGTAAAGGAGAGCTGCTGCACACCCATCTCCACCGCTTCCTGAATAAAGGGTTTCAGCAGCGCCAGTGTCATGGCCGGAATGCGGGTATCGCCGGGTTTGGAACCCTCCAGGCAGAACGGGCAGGCCAGGTTGCAGGCGGTGCCGGTATGAATCCACAATTCTTTCAGTGCGTCGGCATCAATGTAGCCACGCGGATCACCGGCGCGGGTATGGGTCCAGCTATTCGCGTGACGCGGCGAGACCAGATTGACCAGCGGAATGTCTTTTAAGCGCGCCTCAGTGACTGACATATTTGCCTCTTTTCAAAATCTGTTACTCCTCAAAATCCTGCAATTCAGCCAGCTCATCCTGCCGACGCTGAAACGCATCACTGAAGGCCGCTGCCAGCACGCCGGTGGGCATGGCTATCAGACCAATGCCGGCAATGGCCGTAAGTCCGGCGCATATCTTTCCCAACGCGGTTATGGGAGTTACATCACCATAACCCACGGTCGTCAGCGTCGCGATACTCCACCACAATGCGCGCGGTATACTGCCAAATGCCTCCGGCTGATTGTCTGCCTCAACCAGATACAGTACAGAGGCCGACGCGATCAACAAAAACCCCGCGGCCATCAGGCTCAGTATCAACTCATAACGCCGCACACTGACTGCCTCAATCACGGCATCAATGGCGTTGCTGAAACGCCCCAGTCGCGCCAGTCGCAACAACCTCAACAGGCGGGTCAATCGCAGCGCAAAGGTATTGCTTACACCGATGGTCACCAGGAACGGCAGCAATGCCAGCAGATCGATGATCGCCCAGAAACTGACACAATATTTAAGGCGGCCGGCAAATCCTCGGTACCGCTCGTCTTCACCCGCGGCATATACCCTGGCGGCATACTCAACCGAAAAACAGACAAACAGCACCAGTTCTGTAAAAAAGAACCAATTCTCGAACCGGTCACTCAGGGTCTGCTCGGTATCCAGAATGGCCGCAGCCGAGCCAATCAGAATCAGCGCACTGACGACCAGATTGACCGGCGACATGCCCTGCCCGGGCCAGGCACCGGGCGACAGATACAGATATAAACGTGCGCGAATGCTTTCCGGATTACTTTCACCCATGTTTAATCCACCCGCATACAGTGACTCTGTTCATTGATGTACACCCTGCCCATACAAATCTGCAGTTACCAGGATTTTGTGCTAAACAACTACTAACTGTGTTCATAGGAACCATAGACCTGTTCATAGGTTCCCTGACCAATGACATTATTGCCCAGACAAAAGAGGAAGATAGCAGATTTGACACGGCAGATGCCAAAACCTTACTGATCCCGCGTGCCGCACGTGACGTACAAGGGTGGCGTAGAATGATGAAATGAATAAGCAACCATGAGCAACCATAAGTAGCCATGAGCGATCACAAGCAGCCATGAGCGATCACAAGCAGCCATGAGCGATCACAAGCAGCCATGAGCGATCACAAGTAGCCAGGAGAGCACAGATCAACACCTCAGAAAATTTCACCACCATCGTCTGGTTCAGACAGGATCTGCGACTGAGTGACAACCCTGCACTGATGCATGCCTGTCAGCAGGGGTCTGTGCTGCCCGTGTACATACTGGATGACGTCAACGCAGACCCGTGGACAATGGGCGGTGCCAGCCGCTGGTGGCTGCATCACTCATTAACGGCCTTGTCTGAATCTCTGGATAACCGATTGCTGGTGCTCAATGGAGATCCTCTGGAACTGCTTCCCGGGCTGCAGCAGGCAAGCGGTGCACAGTGTGTTGTCTGGAACCGTTGTTACGAGCCGTGGCGTATCAGACGCGACAAGGCGCTTAAAGAAAGTCTGCGGGACAAAGGTGTTCAGGTCGAAAGTTTCAATGCATCCCTGCTGTGGGAACCCTGGCAGGTGCTGAAAGAAGATCAGACGCCCTACCGGGTATTTACCCCGTTTTTCCGCAAGGGATGTGTACGGGCTGGTGAGCCGGCACAACCGGCCAGCGCACCGGCATCCATTCAATATGCCTATGACAGCAACGTGGATCTACCAGGTTTTCCGCTGCAGAAGCTGACCGGCCCGGCCGGTATTGATGCCCTGCAACTGCTGCCCAGGATCGCCTGGCACACAACAATGCAGGCCACCTGGCAGACAGGTGAATCAGCCGCGCAGCAACGTCTGGATGAGTTCCTGAGCGCCGGGCTGCAAGGCTACAGGGAGGGGCGCAACTTTCCCCAACGACGCAATGTGTCACGCCTGTCGCCGCATCTGCACTTCGGGGAAATTTCGCCACGCCAGGCATGGTACGCCGCCCGGGCCGCCGGCAGCGCCGCTGCCGCGGAAAACGACCTGGACACGTTTCTGGCAGAACTGGGCTGGCGGGAGTTCTCCTATTCCCTGTTGTTCAACAACCCTGAATTGCCACACAAGGCCATTCAGCAAAGATTCGATCACTTCCCGTGGACATCCGATCCGGCGCTGCTTACAGCCTGGCAGCGCGGCCAGACCGGTTATCCGCTGGTAGATGCCGGCATGCGTGAACTATGGGCTACCGGCTACATGCACAACCGCGTGCGCATGGTCACCGGATCATTTCTGGTCAAGAATCTGTTGCAACACTGGCATGACGGCGAGGCGTGGTTCTGGGACTGCCTGGTGGATGCCGACCTGGCCAGCAACAGCGCCAGCTGGCAATGGATAGCGGGCTGCGGGGCCGATGCTGCGCCGTATTTCCGGGTATTCAACCCCGTCACACAAAGTGAGAAGTTTGATGCGGATGGCGACTATATACGGCGGTATGTGCCCGAACTGGCAGGGCTGCCCGCCAAACATATTCATGCACCGTTCAAGGCGCCGGCCAATGTACTGGCTGCAGCGGGTGTGCGTCTCGGGGAAAACTATCCGCTGCCGGTGGTTGACCTGAAGGAATCACGGGAAGCCGCGCTGCTGGCGTTTAAAGCAACCCAAGGTTGATGGCACGCAGCACTGCCTGGGTGCGATCACGCACGCCCAGCTTCTCCAGAATAGACGATACCTGGTTTTTTACCGTGCCTTCGGACTTATGGATGGTATTGGAGATTTCCCGATTGCTGAATCCGCCTGCCATCAGGCGCAGAACTTCGATCTCCTTTTCGCTGAGTGTTTCCGGCGCAAGCAGATTGTCGAAGCGCGGTTCCATGGAAGACAGACCTTTCAGAATGCGCTCGGTTATGGCCGGCTGCACCAGCGTCCCACCCGCATGCACACACTCGATGGCGCCGACCAGTGAGTTCAGCGACACATCCTTGAGCAGATAGCCTTTGGCACCAGCCTGGATGCCCTCCAGTACCAGCTGGCTGTCATCAAATGTGGTCAGGATAATGCTCGGCACCATACAGTCTGCCTCGCCCATGGCGTGCAGCGCGTCAATCCCGGTCATTTTTGGCATACGAATATCCATCAGCAGGACATCGGGGCGGTAGCGCTGGATAGCCTCTACCACCTGACTGCCATCATCCACCTGGCCGACCACTTCGATTCGCTCGCTCAGCTCCAGCAGACTGCAGATTCCCAATCTCACCAGGTTCTGGTCTTCTGCCAGCATCACGCGTATTTTGCTACCGTCGTTCATTTATCCTCTTGCGATCTGTTTGCTGTCTGTTAGCTTTCTGTTGAAAAACACTATCAACATTATGGCACAGAGTCGCCGATATCAGCATATGTCTGAAGTCACGGCGCTGGACGCACAATCCTGGACTCACAACCCTGAACGCACAAATCCCAAACCATATCAGGTAACCCGGCTGCGCTGCCGGTAACGCGGCTCACGCCAGGCCTGCGATGCAACAACATCCGCCAGCACGCGCACGCTGCTGTAGATATCCTGAAAACTCAGATACAGCGGATTAAAACCCACCCTGAATATATCCGGTGCGCGGAAATCACCAATAATCCCGCGCGCGATCATTGCCTGGCAGATGGCGTAGGCCTCAGGGTGACGATACGCCAGTTGGGATCCACGTTGATTGTCGTCGGCAGGTGAATCCAGTACAAGTTCGCCGAGTGCGGACGACTCTGCCACCAGACGCATAAACAACCGACTCAGCGCCAGGGATTTTTCCCGTATCTGGCACATATCCACATCCGCAAACACATCCAGCGCGGCATCAAGTACACTCATGGAGAGCACAGGCGGTGTGCCCGCCAGAAATCGGGCCATGCCATCCGCTGCCACGTACTCGGCATCAAATTCGAAAGGGGTCTTGTGTCCCATCCAGCCGGTCAACGGCTGCCTGATGGTATCCTGATGCCGCGTGGCAACGTACATGAATGCCGGCGCACCCGGCCCGCCGTTCAGATATTTGTAGCCGCAGCCAACGGCAAAATCCACATCACAGGCATCCAGCTGCACCGGCAGCACTCCGGCGCTGTGTGCCAGATCCCAGATCACCACAATTCCTTTTGCATGCGCCAGCTGTGTCAGCCTGTGCATATCATAAACAAGTCCGGAGCGGAAATTGACATGTGATAGCAATAACACCGCCACATCTTCTGTCAGGCTGTCTTCAAGATGCTGATCTTCAACCGACTGCAGCCGACAGAGATCTGCGCCCAGTAAATCCTGTAATCCCTGCACCATATACAGATCGGTCGGAAAATTTCCCTGCTGTGAGACTACAATGCTACGTCCCTTCTGCATCATCACGGCGGCGCTCAACAATTTGAACAGATTGACTGAAATGGAGTCGCAGCAGATTACCTGACCGGGGCCAGCGCCAATCAGGCGGGCAATCTTTTCTCCACAGGAAACCGGCAGGTCAATCCAGTGGTGCACATTCCAGCTCTTGATCAGGTCCTGGCCCCATTGCTGTTCGACTACCTGATACGCACGCTGCTTTGCGGCCAGAGGCAGACAGCCCAATGAGTTGCCATCCAGATAAATTGTATCGGCGGGCAGAACAAATTCCGCGCGTTTGGGCGCCAGAACATCCGTAACATCCATCGCCACCACATCATTGAGTGTCATTCGGCAAACACCTGCCGCAAGGTCGACAGCAGCATCCCAAAGGCCGGGGTCCCCGGATGCACCCAGTCAAAATGTCCTGCTTCTGCTGCTATTACCCGGGTTGCCTGCGGCAGCTGCGCCTGTTCTATCGGCACAATCGCATCGGCACTGCCATGTAACAGAATTGTGTTTGCATGCCTGGTTTGCGTGACGGGATTGGCAGCCTGGTAGTCAGCACGTTTTTCCGCCGGCATGCCGCCCATAAACTGTGGCGTTGCAGTCTGGCAACTGTTGTTGCCAGCTGCATAAGTTTCTATATTGGTGATGGCCGCCAGACCTATGACTGCGCGGGCCGCTGATACCCGGGCACCGGCCAGCAGCGCCAGATGCCCACCGGCCGAATGACCGGCAAGCACATACTGATCGGTTGTCACCCCGTATTCTGCAAGTTTGTCCACAAACGCCAGACCGGCCAGAATGTCTTCGAACGTGCCGGGCCAGCCGCCACCGGGGTCGCCGGTGCGCCGGTACTCCAGCGACCAGACAGCATACCCCGCCTGGGTCAGCGCAGTAGATAGTGCATACGTATGCTGCACATCGTAGGCATTGAGCCAGCACCCGCCATGCACAAACACCACCAGCGACACCGGTTCGGCTGTCGCCGGCAACCACAGCTCCCCAAACTGCAGCGGATCGTTGCCGTACGCCAGTCGCACGGCGGGCGGGTTTGCCGGCAGCGAGGCGACCGCACCATAGGGTACGTTGGCGTCAACCGCGGCATAGACCGGATCTGCCTGGGCGCTCCCTGCGGAGCACGCTGCCAGGGCAAGCATCACCGCCGGCGCACCGATAAATAGTTTCTGCCAGACTGAATCGCGTAATTTCATCTAATGAAAACTTCCTTCCTGCCGCTAACCATACGAATACCATCAATTTATTTTGTGTTTGCTCTGCTTGCTGGCACGCCATTATTATCGCCACCAGCATAACAAAAAAATTTGTTCAGGATAGATCTTTGACCATTCAGGAAAGTTCAGACAGCGCGGAAAACCTTGCACGGGCTCAGAGGCTGCGATTTCAGCGCATGACCTGGGGATTCGTCAACCAGTTCTCGGCCATCCTTGTGGTGCTGGCACTGTACTGGTTTGACCTGTTGCCTCTCGTACCAGTGATTGTTTATGTTGCAACCCTGATGATATCCAACACTGCGTTGCTCATCATTCTGAAATCCAATCTCAACCTGCGCCTGCGTGATCCGAGCATGACCGCAGCACAGATCGTTTCTCCGCTTTTCCCCAGCGTATTTATCATGTTTTTTGTGGACGATCCCCAGGCGCGTAGCGCATTCCTGCTGATCGCAACGGGTGGCCTGCTGTTTGGCATGTTTGCGCTGACCCGGCGTGGCATGCTTCTGATCAGTTGCGCAATTGTCGGCAGCTATCTGATCCTGTTGGCCGCACTGCAGACGCTTGCCCCGGAACGCATCAACTGGCAAGTAGAGACTGTGATTGTGTTTGCCTACATCACAGTGCTGGTAACAGTGGCCTATCTGGGCAGCTTTATCGCCGGCATGCGCGCAACGCTACGTGATCGCAACCAGAAACTGGCTGACCTGGTCGGACGTGACCCATTGACCGAATTGCCCAACCGGCGCTCATTGATGGCGCAGCTGACCACGGAAATGTCACGCATTGACCGGCGTTCACCCGATAAAAACTCACTCTGTGTCAGCATGCTGGATATCGACCACTTCAAGCGAATCAACGACACATGGGGCCACGATGCCGGCGATGCTGTCCTGTGCCGGATCAGTGCAGGACTGCAGCAGAGCATGCGGCAGGGAGATTTTATCGGCAGATTCGGCGGCGAGGAGTTTATTGTGATACTGCCCGAGTCCACCATTGAGGCTGCTCTGCATACCGCCCACCGGATTCAGGCGTGCATCGCAGCAATGAATTTCCCGGAACTGCCTGACGGCGAACAGATCACCGTATCACAGGGACTGGCCATGTACATGCCCGGTGAAAAAATTGAAGTCACGCTCAAGCGCGCGGACGATGCTCTGTACAGAGCCAAAGCAGCGGGGCGCAATCAGGTTGTTGTTGATGACACCGCCAATGCCGGATGAACACTATAGCTGTGTAAGCGGAATTCGCCCGACAACACCCGTATCCGGCACTACCGGTACCGCCGGCACTGCTGGCAAAGGTATGCCCAGATTGTTTTTCTCGAAAACGCGATCCGCCCGGTAGCTTGAACGCACCAGCGGTCCGGACGCAACCTCCATAAATCCCTTGGCCAGACCCAGTTCCCGGTACCGATTGAAATCTTCAGGGCTGACAAACCGCTCGACAGCCAGGTGATTGCGGGTAGGTTGCAGATACTGACCCAGGGTCAGAATATCTACTCCAATGGCGCGCAGGTCGTCCATTGTGGTCAGAATTTCTTCATCAGTTTCACCCAGCCCCAGCATCAGACTGGTTTTAGTCAGGACATTCGGGCGATGTTGTTTGGCAAACGCCAGCACATCAAGTGTGCGCTGATACCCGGCGCGCGGGTCGCGCACGGGATGTGTCAGCCGCTCAACGGTCTCGACATTCTGGGCAAACACTTCCAGACCGGACTCTACCACGCTGGCTACGGCCGCCAGATCACCCCCAAAATCGGGCGTCAGGGCCTCCACGGTAACCTGCGGGGTCCGCTGTTTGATTGCCATTACACAGGCCGCATAGTGCGCCGCGCCGCCATCATCCAGATCATCCCGATCCACGGAGGTCAGAACTATATAGCGCAGCCCCATCAGCTCAACTGATCTGGCCACGTGATCCGGCTCATCCTGATCCAGCCAGCCACCCGGGTTCCCCGTATCCACCGCACAGAATTTGCAGGCCCGGGTGCATACCGACCCCATGACCATGATGGTTGCCGTGCCATTGTTCCAGCACTCGCCAATATTCGGGCAATGCGATTCCTCACAGACGGTGCTCAGGCGGTTGTCACGCACATTCTGCCTGACCGCCTCAAACCGCTCGCCACCGGGCATGCGTGCGCGCAACCATTGAGGTTTGCGCTGCACGGGCTTCGCGGCGCCGCCGGCGGATGAAGCCTTGACGCCGTCCTTGATGGCGGCAAACCCCTGCTCACTGCGAAACTTGGTGCCGCTGGGAATGGAGGGCGTGGAATTCCGACTGCTCATTACGTCAACTCTTGTGGGGCGGTAAAGTGTCCATGATAACCGATTTCATGACCCCGATATAAGGGTGGTATAAGATAGGCGGCATACAAACAACAACGAGATCAGACCCGCATGAACCTGGAACTGACCGAAAGCCAGCAAGCAATCGCCCGTGCCGTCGAACATTTATGTGCCCGCTTCGATGCCGCCTACTGGCGCGACTGCGACGCCAATGCCCGATTTCCGGAGGAATTTGTGGCCGCCATCACCCAGGCTGGCTGGCTGGGTATCGCGATGCCGGAGGAGTATGGCGGCGCAGGGCTTGGCATTACCGAAGCAGCTCTGCTGGCTCACCGAATTACCCGCTCAGGCGCCGGCATGAGCGGCGCGTCTGCAGTGCACATGAACCTGTTTGGTCCGCACCCGATCGTGGTATTTGGCACGGATGCCCAGAAAGCGCGTTTCCTGCCGCCGTTGATTCAGGGTACCGAACGGACCTGTTTTGGCGTCACCGAACCGGATGCCGGCCTGAATACCACCGCGCTGGAAACACGGGCGAAACGCCAGGGCGATCACTATCTGATCAATGGCCGGAAAATGTGGACCACCACAGCACAGACGGCCACCCACATCATGCTGATTACCCGCACCACACCGCTGGCAGAGTGCAAAAAACCGACTGACGGTCTTTCGCTGTTTTATACGCCACTGGACCGGAACCGTATTGAAGTACGCCGCATCCCGAAAATGGGTCGTGCCGCAGTGGATTCCAATGCGCTGTTCATAGACAACCTGGAGGTACCTGCAGACAACCTGATTGGTAAAGAAGGTGATGGCTGGCGATGCCTGCTGCACGGCCTTAATCCCGAGCGTATTCTGGTGGCCGCAGAAGCAGTCGGAATCGGTCAGGTCGCGCTGGAAAAAGCCGCCAGTTATGCACGCGAGCGCATTGTGTTCGGTCGACCCATCGGCCAGAACCAGGCCATTGCCCACCCGCTGGCCGAATGCTGGATGGCACTTGAAGCTGCCTGGCTGATGACCTGCAAGGCAGCCCACCTCTACGACAGCGGCCAACCCTGTGGCGTAGAAGCAAATTCCGCCAAATACCTGGCTGCAGAGGCTGCCTTTAAAGCCTGTGAACGGGCCGTACTGACCCTGGGCGGCATGGGTTATGCCAAAGAATACGACGTGGAACGACTGTTCCGCGAAGTGCTGATTCCGCGTATTGCGCCGGTGAGCCAGGAGATGATCAAGAACTTTATCGCCGAGAAGGTGCTGGATCAGCCGCGTTCGTATTAACAGGCTTGCCAGCACCCGAATTGCAACGTAATCACAGCCGCAATCCGCGCTCCGCCAGCGCCACCGCGCGGAAGATCGCGCGCGCCTTGTTCAACGTCTCCTCCCACTCCAGCCGCGGCACCGAGTCAGCCACCACCCCCGCACCAGCCTGCACAAACAGCGTTTCATTCCTGATCACCGCCGTGCGGATCGCAATCGCCATATCCATATTGCCATTCCAGCCAATGTAACCCATCGCGCCACCATAGACACCGCGCTTGACCGGCTCCAGCTCATCAATGATCTCCATGGCCCGCACCTTGGGCGCGCCACTCAGGGTGCCTACCGGCAGTGTTGCCTTGAGCACATCCAGTGCTGTTTTATCGGCGCGCATTTCACTTTCGACAATCGACGCGATATGCATCACGTGCGAATAACGCTCGACAAACATTTTCCTGGGCACAGTGACACTGCCGGTTTTGGATACCCTGCCCGAGTCGTTCCGGCTCAGGTCAATCAACATCAGATGCTCGGCTATTTCCTTGGCATCTTCCAGCAACTCCTTTTCAAGCGCCAGGTCTTCCTCTTCCGTGCTGCCGCGCTTGCGCGTACCTGCCAGAGGCCGGACAGTAATCAGTCCATCTTCCACCCGTGCCAGAATTTCCGGTGAGGCGCTGACAATATGGTGATCACCCATATTAAAAAACACCATATACGGTGACGGATTCAGGTAACGCAGTGCCCGGTAGGCATGAATGGGGTCGCCGGCAAAGGGGACCGACATGCGCTGTGCCAGCACCACCTGCATCACATCTCCGGCCAGAATATAATCCTTGATGCTGTCAACAGCAGCCTCAAACGGTTGCTGCTGAAACCCCGACTGAAAGTCCTGCTCCTGCGAATTATTTTCTTCGTTCGCTGCCTGTTCAATCAACGGCTGACGAAGCGGCCTGGCCAATGCCTCCTCAATCTCGTCAAGGCGTTGCTGAACCCTGTCGTAGGCACCCGGCTCAGCCGGATCTGTATTGCAGACAATCGCAATCGTACCGCGCAGATTGTCAAATACCACGACTTCCTCAGAAACCATCAGCAGAATTTCCGGTGTGCCGATTTCATCCCGGCCGGGTGCCGGACCCAGTGACGGCTCGACATAACGAACCGTATCATAGCTGAAATAACCGACCAGTCCGCCACTAAAACGCGGCACATCCAGCAAAGGAGCCACGTTATATTCTTTTTGCAGCGCCTCAACAAATAAAAACGGATCGTCGTATTCTTCCGAGGAGACTGCCTTGCCATCTGTTTCAACACTTACCTGCCGGCCATGCACTTTCACCACGGTGCGACACGGCAGCCCGATCATGGAGTACCGACCCCATTTCTCGCCACCCTGCACAGACTCAAACAGATAGGTGTATTCACCACCGGCAAGTTTCAGATAGGTGCTCAGCGGTGTTTCAAAGTCAGCCAGCACCTCTCTGACAACAGGAATCCGGTTATAACCCTGGCTTGCCAGTTCATCAAACTGACTGCTGCTGATACGTCTGGCGGAAATACTTACTACCGGCTGTGTCACCGTTGTCATGCTGATTACTCTCCCGGACCTCAGACTGCCTGTGACAGTTGTGCACGCATGGCACTGATCGTTTTTTTGTAGTCGTCACTGTTAAAAATGGCCGAACCTGCCACAAACATGTCCGCGCCGGCACGGCTAATATCGGCAATATTGTCGACCGTCACACCACCATCCACTTCGAGCCGAATGTCATACCCGCTCTCGTCAATGATATGACGCAGCTGAGCCAGCTTTTTAAGCGCTGACGGGATGAATTTCTGGCCACCGAATCCCGGATTTACCGACATAACAAGGATCAGGTCCAGCTTGTCCAACACATATTCCAGACATTCAACACTGGTGGCTGGATTCAATACCAGACCGGCCTGACACCCGCTGTCGCGGATCAGCTGCAGTGACCGGTCGATATGCAGCGAGGCTTCCGGATGAAAACTGATAATACTGGCTCCGGCTTTGGCAAAATCCTGAATCATCTGATCCACCGGACTGACCATCAGGTGCACATCTATCGGCGCTGTCACGCCATGATTACGCAGTGCCTTGCACACCATGGGACCAATGGTCAGGTTGGGCACATAATGATTGTCCATCACATCAAAATGCACGACATCGGCACCTGCTGCCAGCACGTTATCCACTTCTTCACCCAGCCGGGCGAAATCAGCCGACAAAATGGAGGGGGCTATCAGAAAATCTTTCATAGTCAGAGGTATCCTTCAGACGCACATTGCCAGCCAAAAGCAGCATTTTAACGACTATTTTGTTAAATTGCCCGTCACACTTCCATCCAGTGCGGCCAGACGTTCCGGCGTGCCAACATCCTGCCACTCCCCGCCGAACAACTCGCCGGTCACCTGTCGCCGCTCCATGGCCAGGCGCAGCAATGGGGTCAATGGCTGAAATTGTGTTGCGAGGCCTGCAAACAGGGCCGGATGCAACAGGCTGATTCCCGCATAGGTCAGCCGGGATCCGTCCTGGTCACGCACACAGCCGTCACTCTCCAGCACAAAGTCTCCGCCGGGATGATGCGCCGCATTGGGCACCATCACCAGATGCGCCAGTATCGGGTTTTCTGCAGCACGCTGCATCAGTTCAGCCCGCGTTATCAGGCGTCGGTAATCGAAGTCCGTCCAGACATCCGAATTGGCAATAATGAAAGCGGAATCACCCAGCAACGGCAGCGCCCGGATAATACCGCCGGCCGTCTCCAGCCGTTCAGTTTCCGCTGAATACGCCAGATTCACACCGTATCGACTGCCGTCCCCCAGAGCCTGCTCAATCTGCTCGCCCAGATAATAGTGATTGATCACTATATCTGTAACACCAGCTGCAGCAAGCCTGTCTACCTGCCACTCAATCAGGCAACGTCCACCCACGCGCAGTAGCGGTTTTGGTGTATGCGCAGTCAGCGGCAACATTCGTGTGCCCAGTCCGGCAGCGAGGATCATTGCCTTCATATCGAGGCGCTCTTGTGGCCGACGGCGCCTTTGGAACCGGCCGCTGCCAGGCGGGCCAGCATCATCGGTGCCGGGCCCCGCCGGAACCAGGCCAGAAAATCGGCCATCTCCGGATGCAGCGCAGCCACTTCCAGCACATAGTTGATCACCACTGGCAGATCATCCAGGTACCGAACCTTGCCATCACGCAGCGCCAGACGACAGAATATCCCCAGCACTTTTATATGCCGCTGCAAGCCCATCAGATCAAAATCACGCTGAAACTGCCCGTCAGTATATGACGCCGGTATTATGCTCCGCCCCCGTGCCTGCCTTGCGTAGGCGCCAACCCAGTCGGAAACCTGAGATGCAGGCCAGACGATATAACAATCACGCAACAGCGACACCAGATCATAAGTTGCGGCGCCAATGACGGCATCCTGAAAATCGATGACGCCGGGAGCCATGTCTTCCGGGAACGATCCATCAGCTGCGCGGCGCACCATCAGGTTACGGGAATGATAGTCGCGATGGACGCGGGTTTGCGGCTGCGCCAGGGCGGAATTTACAAGGATATCCCGGGTGTCGGCCAACAGGGTCTGTTCATCCGCAGACAATGTCATGCCCAGCATGCCCTCACAAAACCACTGATCAAAGAGCATCATCTCCTGGTTCAGCAACTCCCGGCTGTATAGCGGCAGCTCACTGGGCAGATCGTTTGCCTGCAGCGCCAGCAATGCGTCGGTTGCCTGTCGGTAGAGAGTCTGCACCCGGGCCATATTCTCCCCCTGCCGGGCCTGCTGCAGACAGGACAGATAAAGCAGATCCCCAAAATCTTCCAGAATCATGAATCCCTGACCCAGATCTGTCGCAATTATGGTCGGCGTGCACAGACCGGCCGCCCTGAACTCGGCGGCGGCTTTTACAAAGGCCGGATTGTTTTCCCTGGCCGGCGGGGCGTCCACCAGCAGTATCGTGTCTCCGTTGACAGTGCAGCGGAAGTATCGACGAAAACTGGCATCCCCTCCCAGCGAAGCGGCATGCAACGGACCGGGATCACTGCCCAGATGTATCGTCAGCGCCTGTCGGGACCACTGCTGCAGTGCCTGCAAGCGTTGCTGTTGATCGGAACTGTCCTGGAGACTCATACACATCCTTGCTTTATATCAAAACACCAATGAATTATCATGCGGACGCTGCCACTGACGCCGCCCGGCACGGATCAAGCGCTATTCTATTGCCGATTGGATTGCCTGCAACTATGCCACGCAAATTTAAGTCATGTCCTTTTTCCGCCCGCACCTCGTTTCGGGTCATGACAACACTCAGCAGCCTGATGGTTCTCACGCTGGCAGGCAAGCCGCTGTTCGCGCAGGACTCCCCCGGCGCCGATATTCTGTCAGACTGGCAGACCCGTGAACAGTTGCCTGCAGAGTTGCTGTTGCGCCTGCGCAATGCCTGTTGTGGCATGTTTGTCGAGCCGGAACTGACCGGCGATTTTATCGGCCTGGAGCCGGATCTGGCACCCACCGAGATAGAAACTCAATCGCCGGTGCGGCAACCGCAGCCACAGCAGTTTTATGTCGATGGCGCCGTCACCGTGCAGCAGGGTTATCGCAGCCTGAACGCCAGCCAGGGCATGCACCTTAACGAAGAAACCAATATCCTGACACTGCAGGGTGACGTTATATTCAGGGAGCCCGGCTTTCTGGTCACCGGCGAAGGCGCCAGACTGGATCAGACTACCGGCGACAATGAAGTCAACAATGCCAGCTACGTCATGCACGCAACACAGATTCACGGCAGCGCCAGCCAACTGGGTTATAACAGCGACAGCGGCATGATGACCCTGGAAAACGGTCAGTTCAGCCGCTGTGAACCAATGGACCCGTTCTGGGTGATGCAGGCGCAGACGCTGCGGCTGGACAATGCCCGCGGTGTCGGTTACGCCTCTGATGTCACCCTCAGAATCAGTGACGTGCCGGTATTCTATTATCCCTGGACACTGCAGTTTCCGATCGGTGATCAACGCGTGTCAGGCATATTGCCGCCATCACTGAGCAACAGCAGTGACGGCGGGATAGACCTGGCCGTGCCGTACTATTTCAATCTTGCGCCCCATTACGATGCCACGCTGACGCCGCGCATCATTTCCGAACGCGGACCGATGCTCAGTGGCGAGTTCCGCTACCTGGCCGACTGGTCCATGAACACCGTCAATCTGACCCTGCTGCCGAAGGACCGCACGTTTGACCCTGCCCGGGCCAACCAGGCCGGCAGTGATACTGCCCCGGTCGAGAAACGCTGGTTTGCCGGTTTTGAACATGAGGGTCAGATAGGAACCAACTGGCGTACCTACGTTGATTTCAATGCCGTCAGTGACACCGATTACTTCCGCGATCTCGGCAGCCGTGAATTGAATATTGAAAGTCGCACCCATCTTAACAAGGAAGGTGTGCTGTCCTGGCAGACCAACAGCTGGCAGGCAGATGCGCGGGTTCAGCGCATAGAGGTACTGGATCCCTACGTCGCCTCAATAGACGTCAACAAACCGTTTGATCGTTTGCCCGAGTTACGCCTGAGCAATCAGTTCATCACCGACAGCGGACTGCAGTATGGCCTGGACAGCAGCCATGTAAGGTTTGACCGGTCCCTGAATCGCAACCTGTTGAGCACCGATCAGATCAGTCGCGGCGCCCTGGTTACAGGTACCCGCCTGACCGCAGAACCCTGGGTGAGTCTGCCACTGCGCCGGCCGGGCTATTTTATAGTTCCGACTGCCCGCTATCGCTATGCCAACTGGCAACTTGATCAGCAGGCATTTGCGACGCCCGACAACCCTGACCGGAGTGTCGGAGTGTTCAGCCTGGACAGCGGTCTGGTGTTCGAGCGGCCGGTGCGGTTCTCTGATCAGAGCATGACCCAGACCCTGGAGCCACGGCTTTACTACCTGTACAGCGAACGCAAGGCACAGCAGGATCTGCCCAACTTTGACACCGCACAGCTCAATTTCAACTTCAACCAGCTGTTTCGTCACGATCGCTTTAGCGGCCCGGACCGTATCGGTGATGCCAATCAGATAAGCGCCGCCGTTACTACCCGCTTTATCGCCGAAGACGGCGTGGAGCGTGCGCGACTGAGTGCCGGGCAGATTTTTTATCTGGAAGACCGGACGGTGTCACTGGATAGCCCGCTGCAGAACTGGCTGGTTCTGCAGCCAATGGACACAGACCGTTCAGCACTGATACTGGAAGCCGCCTATCGGCCATTTCAACGCTTTCAGATGACCGCTGATTTGCAATGGGATCAGGAAAACAGCAATATTGACGAAGGCAGCATGGCGATCCAGTTCAATATGGATGACGAACGGATTGTGAACCTGGCCTATCGCTATCGCGAACGCACAGATATTTTCCTGCAGGCCCCACCGCTGCTGGATCCGGTAATCCAGCAAACAGATATCTCTGCCGTCTGGCCACTGAATGATAACTGGCGTTTGTTCGGTCGATGGAACTATGATCACAGCAACAGCCGGAACCTTGAAACCTTTGCGGGTGTCGAATACAGTAATTGCTGCGCCACCATGCGTCTGGTTGCCCGCGACTGGGTTAATGAATACGAATTTTTTGAACAGAACACCCGCCAGAACCGGGGTATATTTTTCCAGTTGACCCTGCTTGGACTGGGTGATCTGACCGGCGGAGGCCTGAGCAATCTGCTCACCCGAGGCATCCCCGGCTTTAAGGAGTACGATGTTAATGATTAAGCACACCCGCCGACAATTTTCCCGTTTTCGCAGTGCCGGAATTGGCGCCCTGGCCGCCCTGGTGCTCCTCAGTGCCCTGCCCGCAGCCGCCGAACGACAAATGCTGGACCGGGTCATCGCCATTGTCGACGATGGCGTCATTCTGCAAAGCGAATTTGATTCCCGCCTGCAGGAAATACAGCAGCGGGCAGCGGAAGCGCAGATGCAACTGCCGCCGCCCGATCTGCTGCGCGAGCAGATCATGGAAAATCTGATTGTCGAAAATCTGCAACTGCAGATGGCCGAACGCGTAGGCATCCGTTTTGATGACGACACCCTGAACCGTGTGATTGCAGACCTGGCGCAGTCCAACAACATGACCTTCGACCAGTACGTCGGCGCACTGGAAGCGCAGGGTGTCTACCTGACTACCCGTGAACGGATTCGCCGCGAGCTTGCTGTCAATGAAGTTCAGCGCGGCATGGTCAATCGCCGTATCAATATTACCGATCAGGAAATTGAAAACTACCTCAACTCGGAAGCCGGTCGGACAGCAATGTCTGCTGACTATCTGGTGGATCAGATTCTGATACCCGTACCTTCCTCTGACTCTGCCGCCATGGCCGAAGCGAAGGAGGATTTTGCCAATCAGATTTACCAGCAGGCCATGACCGGCGCAGACTTTGCCCAGTTGCGCATGCAGGCCCAGCAGGTCGCAGCACAGCAGGGATTTGCGGTCAGTGGTGGTGAACTCGGCTGGCGCAAAGCGGAACAACTGCCCACCCTGTTTGCCGGGATTGTGCCCGATCTGACCATTGGTCAGGTACATGAGCCGGTGCGCAGTTCAAACGGCTTTCATGTCATCTATCTGTCAGATGTGCGTGGGGACTCCAACCGCCTGGTCAAACAGACCGAGGCGCGGCATATTCTGGTATCTCCGAACGAAATCCGCACGGAAGAGCAGGCTCGCCGGCTGATCAATGATATTCACCAGCGACTGAAAGATGGTGAGGAATTTAACGTGCTGGCGCGACAGTATTCAGACGATACCATGTCGGTTGTTGCCGGCGGCGATCTGGGCTGGGTCAGCGATGGCGGCATGCCACCCGGATTCCTCGAACAGATCAGCGAGCTGGAAGTAGGGGAAGTGAGCGAACCGTTTATCACCGAATTTGGCTGGCATGTCGCCGAGGTGACCGGCCGCCGCGAACAGGATCTGAGCCGTGCCTATCAGCGTCAGCAGGCCGAAAACGCATTGCGTGCCCGCAAATTCGAGCTGGAACTGGAAAACTGGACGCTGGAAATTCGTGACGAAGCCTACGTCAAATTCATCAATTGACCGGTGAGGCCGTGAAACTCCGACTGGCGGTAACGCCGGGTGAACCGGCCGGTATCGGGCCGGATCTGCTGATCAGCATCATGCAGCAACCACGGTTGCTGCCGCCCGGGCTGGAACTGATTGCTGTCTGTGATCCTCTGCTGCTTCAGCAGCGTGCGGCCATGCTTGGCCTGCCCCTGACACTCAACATCATGTTACACGGGCAGCAGTACAGCCCCCCCGAAGCCCAGGCAACCAGTCTGGCCAACAGCGGCACTCTGAACGTACTCCCGGTCACCATGACCACACCCTGCACCGCTGGCGAACTCGCTGTCGACAATGCCCGTTATGTGCTTCGCACGCTGGAAGTTGCCGCACAGGCCTGCCTGGATGGTGACGTCGCCGGTATGGTGACGGCCCCTGTGCACAAAGGCATTATCAACGATGCCGGCATAGCGTTTTCCGGACACACTGAATTCCTGGCTGATTTCTGCCATGTTGACCTCACGGTGATGATGCTGGCTACCGAAGGACTGCGGGTTGCACTGACCACCACACATCTGCCCCTGAAAGATGTTGCGGCTGCCATCACACCAGAACTTCTGCGCAATGTACTCAAGATTCTGAACAAGGATCTGCAGGACAAATTCAAGCTTGCACAGCCGCGCATTCTGGTCTGCGGCCTGAATCCCCACGCGGGAGAAGGTGGTCATCTGGGCCGGGAGGAAATCGACATCATTCAGCCCGTGCTGGAATCACTGCGGCAACAGGGCATGCAGTTGACCGGACCATTACCGGCAGACACCCTGTTTACGCCCAAATATCTGCAGGACACCGATGCCGTGCTGGCGATGTACCATGATCAGGGGCTGCCGGTGCTCAAATACAAGGGTTTTGGCCGGGCCTGCAATATCACGCTGGGCCTGCCCATTGTGCGCACATCAGTTGATCATGGCACTGCGCTGGACCTGGCAGGCACCGGCAAAGCTGACCATGGCAGCCTGCTTACCGCCATTGATGCAGCCAGCAAAATGATCACTGCCATGACTGATGCCAGACATGGCAGTGACATCACAGGCACACGCCACGGAGCCTCATGAATACGCGCAGTAGCAACGAATCCGGTCATCTGACGCTGCCAGAGCATCGCGCTCGCAAGCGCTTCGGACAGAATTTTCTGCATGACCAGAATATCATTCGTAAAATCGTCGACGCCATTCATCCACAAACCGGGCAACACATTGTGGAGATTGGTCCAGGTCAGGCTGCCATCACCGCCCCGCTGGTCGCCAGTGGCGCGACAGTAGACGCCATAGAACTGGATCGCGACCTGGCCGCCTGGCTACAGCAGCGTTTTGTCAGCAATAGCAATTTTTCCCTGCATCAGTCCGACGTGCTGAAGTTCGATTTTGCCACGCTCACACAGACGCCGCGCAGCCTGCGCATCGTGGGGAATCTGCCCTACAATATTTCAACACCCTGCATCTTCCATCTGCTGGAATACGAACCACTGATTGATGACATGATTTTCATGTTGCAACTGGAGGTTGTGCAGCGCCTGGCTGCCGTCAGTGGTGATGATCAATATGGCCGGCTCAGCATCATGACCCAGTATCATTGCCAGGTTGAGCACCTGTTTGATGTGCCACCCGGCGCGTTTCGGCCAGCACCCAAAGTGACCTCGGCAATTGTCCGGCTGCGACCTTTACCAGAGAAGCAGAATATAGCCCGTGATACGGTACTTTTTCACAGGGTTGTGCGTGAGGCATTTTCCCAGCGACGAAAAACCTTGAAAAACTGCCTCAAGACACTCATAAAAGAATTCAACGCAGCTGAACTTCCGGTAGACTTGAGCCTGCGTCCGGAGAATCTGAGCCTGGCCGATTTTGTCAATCTCAGCAATGCATTTACAGATTTGCAACAAAAGGTGTAACCGTGGACGACAGTCCGATCGATATTTCCGTCACCACCCAGTATCTGCACGAGCAGTCTGATCCCAAAGAAGGCAAATATGCGTTTGCCTACACCATTGGCATTGAGAACCGCGGTGAGGAACCTCTCAAACTGCTGTCACGGCACTGGATAATTACCGATGACAACAACCAGGTGGAAGAGGTACGCGGACCCGGTGTGGTCGGGCTGCAACCCCTGATCCAGCCGGGACAGAAATTTGTTTATACCAGCGGGGCTGTTTTGACGACACAATTTGGTACCATGCAGGGCAGTTATGAAATTCTCAAACCTGATGGCAGCAAATTTGCGGCGCCCATTCCGGCATTCCTGTTGTCACGACCCCATTCGGTACACTAATGGCAACGTACGCAATCGGTGATATTCAAGGCTGTTTCAGACCGCTACAGAAGTTACTTAAATCCGTCAATTTCAGGCCTGGCCATGATCAGCTGTGGTGCGTTGGCGACCTGATCAATCGCGGTCCCAAATCACTCGACACGCTGCGCTACCTTCGTGAACTGGGCCCGTCCGCTACCATTGTGCTGGGCAATCACGATCTGCACTTTCTGGCGCTGTACTATGGTTGTACACCGGAGACAGCAACAATACGGCATAACCTGGATCAGTTGCTGGCGGCACCGGACTGTGGTGAACTGGCGGAGTGGTTACGACAAAAACCACTGGTTCACTATGATTGCGTCACCACTGACCGGGGCATCGAACATTTTCTGATGGTGCATGCCGGCGTGGCCCCGCAATGGAACCTGCAGACCACACTGGATCTTGCCGCCGAAGTGGAACTTGCCTTGCAGGGGCCGGATTTCCGGAAATACCTGAGCAAGATGTACGGCAACAAACCCATTCGCTGGGACAAGGACCTGACCGGTTACAAGCGTTTGCGGCTGATCACCAACTACCTGACGCGACTGCGTTTCTGTGACCCCGATGGCACCATGGATTTCCTTATAAAGGAAGGTGCCAGCAAGGCCCCGGAAGGATTTCGTCCCTGGTTTGACTATGAACAGCTGACACCCAAAACCAGCATTCTGTTTGGTCACTGGGCAGCGCTGCAGGGGGTGACCGACAAGGATCATGTCTATGCGCTGGATACCGGCTGTGTCTGGGGACGGGAACTGACGATGATGCGGCTGGACGATCACAAACTGTTCACTGTCTGATAGACTCACACACATGAAAATCTACCTTGTTGGCGGCGCAGTACGTGACTCCATGCTCAATCTGGAGGGTTACGACCGTGACTGGGTTGTCGTCGGCAGCAGCCCCGAGCAGATGCAGGCGCTGGGTTATACGCCAGTTGGAAAAGACTTTCCGGTTTTTTTGCACCCTAAAACAAAAGAAGAATACGCACTGGCCCGCACCGAACGGAAATCCGGCAAAGGTTACAAAGGGTTTACGGTATATGCTGCGCCCGACGTTACTCTGGAAGAGGATCTGCAGCGTCGTGACCTGACCATCAATGCCATGGCGCGCAGTGAAGATGGTGTACTGGTTGACCCCTGCGGCGGCGCACGCGACCTGGAACAGCGAATTCTGCGCCATGTCTCACCTGCGTTCAGTGAAGACCCGCTGCGGGTACTCAGGGTTGCCCGGTTTGCCGCGCGCTTTGCGCACCTGGGGTTTGTCATTGCCGACGAAACCCGGCAACTGATGTCGCAGATGGCAGACAGCGGCGAGCTGAAACACCTGATCGCAGAGCGGGTCTGGCAGGAAATCCGGACAGCCCTGACCGAACCGGATGCTGCTGAATTCGTGCGCGTGTTACGGGACTGCAGAGCACTGGCGGATATACTGCCGGAAGTCGATGCGCTGTTTGGTGTACCACAACCCGAGCGCTGGCATCCGGAGATCGATACCGGCATTCATACCCTGATGAGCCTGGAACAGGCCTGCCGGCTCAGCACTGATCCGGCGGTGCGTTTTGCAGCACTCATGCACGATGTTGGCAAGGCAACCACCCCGGCGGAGAACTGGCCCCAGCATATCGCTCATGAAGTGCGCGGTAAAAAAATCATTGCGGCGGCCTGCAAGCGTTTACGCGTGCCCAATGATTACAGCGAACTGGCAATGCTCTGCAGCGAATACCACACCCATTGTCATCAGGCGCTGTCCCTGAAACCGTCAACCCTGCTCAGAACACTGGACTCACTTGATGCATTCAGACGGCCGGAACGGTTTCAGAAATTTTTGCTGGCCTGTGAAGCGGATGCTCGCGGCAGAACCGGATTCGAGCAGACGCCCTACCCGCAAGCGGCATTCATGACGCAGGTATGGCAGGCAGCCGACAGGATAAAAGTCCCTGATCTGCTGAAAGACAAACCGGTAACGCCGGGGCCCGCCGCGGGTGAGGAAATTCGTCAACGCCTGTACGAGGCGCGTTTGCAGGCCATAAAAGGCGCGCTCAAATCCCGGGAACCTGTGAACCTGTGAACCTGTGAATAACCAATGACAACATCAGCAGCGGAAAATGCGCCCGTGGTATTGATCACCGGCGCCGCCAGACGTATTGGCGCAGCCACAGCCAGAGTGTTTCACCAGAATGGTTATCGGGTGATCATTCACTATCGCCACTCCGCCACTGATGCGCTGGCCTTGCAATACGAGCTAAACAAAAACCCGGACAAAAACAGGCCGCACTCTGCCGCTACGCTGCAGGCCGATCTGGACGACCCCAAGGCAGTCCTGTCACTGGCGCGCGACGCGATGGACTGCTTCGGACGCATTGATGTACTGGTAAACAATGCAAGCACGTTTTTCCCGACTGCCGTGGGCAGCATCACCCATCAGCAGTGGGATGACCTGTTCAACAGCAATGCCCGCGCGCCGCTGTTCCTCTCACAGGCGCTGGCTGCAGCCCTGCGCGAATCGCACGGCAGCATTGTCAATCTGACCGACATGAATGCGGACCGCGGCATGGGAGGATTCACTCCCTATACCATGGCCAAGGCTGCGCTGCAGGCCATGACCCGGTCACTTGCCAAAGAACTGGCGCCGGAGGTGCGCGTTAATTCTGTGTCTCCTGGCGCTATTTTATGGCCTGAGCACACAAACGATGCCAGTGACCAGGCCGGGCAACATGCGCGGATTCTGGCTGGCATTCCGGCAGGCAGGCTGGGCACAGAAAACGATATTGCCAATACCGTCTACTTTCTGGCGCATGACGCCCACTACATTACCGGCGAAAATATTCGCGTCGATGGCGGACGTGCGCTGACCTGACTTATTCAGCGGCTCCCCGGACCTCGTCTTTCAGCAACTCATTGATGGCTTTTTTGTCCAGTGTTTCACGGGCCAGCAAGGCATCCACCAGTCGCTGCAGTCCCGCCCTGTTTTTCTCCAGCAGGCTCATGGTGCGCTGCTCCGCCTCCACAACAAGACGCCGGACTTCTTCATCAATACGCCTGGCAGTATCTTCACTGAAGTCTTTTTCCTGCGTCATCTCATAACCCAGAAACGGATGCTCCGCGCCCAGATGAAAATGCACCGGCCCCACCTTCTCGCTCATGCCCCACTGGGCCACCATCATCCGGGCCAGGCGGGTCGCCTGTTCCAGATCATTGGCTGCGCCACTGCTGATATTGCCCAGCATCAGTCGTTCAGCGCCGCGCCCGGCCAGCAACACTGACAGGCGTGACGCCAGATAAGGCTCGGCATAGTTGTGACGGTCCTCTGCCGGCAACTGTTCAGTCACGCCCAGCGCGCGGCCACGCGGTATGATTGACACCTGACGCACCGGATCGGTATCCGGAAGCAACATGGCGACCAGAGCATGACCGCTTTCATGGACTGCGGTGCGCATACGTTCGGCCGGATTCAGCAGGTCCTTGCGCTCACTTCCCATGACTACCCGGTCGTGAGCCTTGTCCAGATCATCACTGGTCACCTCTGCTGCGCTGCGTCGCGCCGCCAGCAAAGCCGCCTCATTCACCAGGTTGGCCAGATCTGCACCAGAGAAACCGGCGGTCATGCGGGCGAACACATCCAGATCGACTTCGTCGGCCAGCGGTATTTTCCGTGTGTGGACTTTCAGGATCGCCAAGCGGGCCGATTGTTGTGGTAATTCCAGCGTTACTTTGCGATCAAATCGGCCCGGGCGCAACAGCGCGGGATCCAGCACATCGGGCCGGTTGGTAGCGGCCAGCACCACCACAGCTTCATGGGCGGAAAAACCATCCATTTCAGCCAGCACCTGGTTCAGTGTCTGCTCTCTTTCATCGTTGCCGCCTCCCATACCGGTGCCGCGCATCCGTCCAACGGAGTCAATCTCGTCAATAAAGATCAGGGCAGGCGCCCGTTTGCGGGCCTCCAGAAACATGTCACGTACCCGCGAGGCGCCAACACCAACAAACATTTCAATAAATTCTGAACCACTGATGCTGAAAAACGGCACGCCTGCTTCATGCGCCGTTGCCTTGGCAAGCATGGTTTTACCTGTTCCCGGTGGGCCCATCAGCAAAATGCCACGCGGCATGTGTGCGCCCAGTTTGCGAAACTTTTCCGGGTCTTTCAGAAAGTCGATAATTTCCTGCAGATCCTGTTTGGCAGAATCCACCCCGGCTACCTCATCATAACCAATCGCATTATCGGTAATCTCAAACAGACGAGCCTTGGAACGGGAGAAACCAAACATGCCATCCCGCCCGTTCCCCATTCGCCGCTGCAATGACCGACTGAAGTACAGAAACAATCCGATCATCAACAACCATGGCAGAATGCCCAACAGGAGTTGGACCCAGACCGGCTGCTCTGCCGACTCGGCACTGATGATCACATCGCGCTGTTCCAGTTGAGTCAACAACTGATCATCACCCATGGCCGGCTGGACTGTCACAAATCTGGCTGTATCGGTGTTGCCATCGCGGAAACTGCCCAGTATCTGATCGCCACGAAACGTGACTTCGGCGACCCGATCCTGCACCAGCGCCTGCTTGAATTCAGAATAGTTGATCGACTCACGCGAAGGCTGGGAAAACGAGAAGAAGAGATAATAGGCAATAAAAACAAGTGCCATCCAAAAGAACGTGTTTGCATCAAATGGACCCGGCGCATTTTGCGGTGCCGGCGTCTGTGGCCCCTGAGGCGGCTTGTTTGGCGGCGAGGTTTGCGGCGGCTGACCGCCTGATTCTGGTGATGTTGTCATTGCCAACTCTCCTGCATCCACATAGATGAGAACAGTCTAGTCGAGGGCTTTAAAGAAAGCGACGAATCCCTTTGCCCTGTCCTGACTTGTTAGATAAGATCGGTCGGGTCAACCAATAACACTTACAAGAGACTCCGATTATGCTGACAGTTCGTCGTGAGGGAGAAATTCAACCCGGAATCAAATGGGGCCCCTTTGTACTCCGTATTCCGTTCATACATGCCCGGTTTGCGCTGCCAGAGTTTTTGCAGGGCATCTGTGTAGCAGGTGCTACCGGACTCGCACTGGTGCCGGTAATGACCGCATCATTCGGCCTGACGTTTGAAGAAGCGGTCACCATGGCCATGTTCCACACCCTGCTGATTTCCAGCGCCTGGTTCTTTTTTGGCGATCCTGTAGCGCCGGGCTGGCTGACACCTGCACTCCCCTTTATTTTTGCCTTTGTGCTGGGCGGAGGCAACACCCCGGAAGAACAGTTCCAGCTGATGACGGCGTTGTCGCTGAATTTTGCGGCGTTGCTTCTTATACTGGGCACTACCGGATTAGGAGCCAAGCTGATCGCCTGGGTACCCAACGTGCTCAAGGGCGGCATTATCCTTGGTGCAGCGGTGGCAGCGTTTATCCGGATTTTTGATCCCAACGATGCGGCGGCGGCGCTCAACCTCACCCCCATCGCAGCCATAGCTTCTCTGGCGCTTTGCATGTTTCTCACTTTCTCCAAACCATTCCAGCGCCAGGCCGCACAGATGCCCATACTGGCCAAAATAGCCGGCCTGGGTCTGCTGCCGGCATTTCTGGTCGCTGGTTTTGTAGGTTTTTTCACGGGCGAAATGCAGTTCAATATCCAGTCCGGACTCCTGGATGTACCCGCACATGCCGCTACTTTGTGGCAAAAGGCATCGCCGCTGGTGATTGGCTGGCCTGACACAGCCATGTTTCTGTCAGCACTGCCACTGGCGTTTATCACCTACATCCTGTTTTTCGGTGACGTGGTAACTGCCGAGGAAATGATCAAAAATTCCCAGCCTATGCGCAAGGACGAAAAACTGGACGTCAACAGCAACCGCCTGCACATGTCCACCGGTATTCGCAATGCTGCAATGGCTGTTGTTGCACCGTTTTTTGGCACACAAGGTGTACTGTGGACAGGTATCCAGGTTATCGTCCTGAAGCGCTGGGCCACCGGACGCGACAAAGTAGACTCCATCTTTGACGGCATCTCTGCCTACTATGTGTATGGCTTCCCGGTACTGTTCATTGTGCTGCCGATTGTTACCCTGCTTCAGCCGCTGTTGCCGATTGCCCTGGCGGTGACGCTGTTGCTGACCGGTTTCGCCTGCGCCACGCTGGCGCTGACCACAGTGACTGACACCACCGAGCGTGGCGCAATGGTACTGACCGCAATGGCTTTTGCGTTGTTCGATCCCTGGACAGGTTTACTGGCCGGTCTGGCCACCATTCTGGTGGTGGTGGGGCCGCAGGTCTTCCTGCAGAAGAAGAGCAATGTCGGCGTCCCGCTGGACGAGGAAGTCAACGAGGCCTGAGCGCGCAATTGCAAACAGGCGATCAGGTTACAGGGGCGCTGGATATCCGGCGTCCCTGCCAGTGAAAGTCCACCGGCCAGAGTTGCTGTCGGGTTTTATCGTAGGCTTGCCATAATTCCCGATAGCTTCTGCCTGAATGTGGATCAGTCTGATCCCCACAGATTTCTGACATCGGCCAGAGCACAAAAGCGTTCTCGGTAATTTCCGGTCGCGGCAGCTTGATGCCGTGATGCTCCCCGTGCAATGCATCGTAGGTGAGGATATCGATATCCAGCGTCCGAGATGAGAATTTGACCGGGTTTCTCAGGCGTCCATTGGCAACCTCCAGCGCTTTAATAGCAGCACTGATATCCGGCAGATCCCTGTCCGTCTGCACGGCAACCACCATATTCAGGAAATTGCCCCCGTCAAAACCAACCGCCTCGCTCTCGAACACTGACGACAGAACAAGCTCGCCAAACTCCCGGTACAGACCATCCAGAGCCTGACCGATATGGTACCCGGCCTGCTGGTTGCTCCCCAGACTCAGTGTTAAACGCGCCATGACAATCCTTTTAGCTGACTTATACCGGCAGGTGTACGGGCCGATCACCGCGCTCAATGATGACGCCTACATCACGGGCACCGGTAACCGCGCCGGGCTTGCCCAGCCGCAGTCTCAACCAGCAAACCGGAAATTCATCCAGAACAATTTCCGCCACCCGCTCGGCCATCGTTTCGATCAGTAGAAATTGCGCTTCTTCAATAAAACCAATCAGGCGCTTTGACACCGCTTTGTAGTCCAGTGTGTTTTTTATATCCTCGCTCGCCGCAGCAGCGCGAATATCGGTCGCCATATCCAGATCCAGGCTCACGGTCTGACGAATTTCCCGCTCCCAGTCGTAGATCCCGATCACGGTTTGTATTTCCAGCTCACGAATGTAAACAATATCCATTATTACGCCTTATTCATTACACCTTGCTGACAGGAACCGACAAACCACTGGCCGGATCAAGCAACTGATTAAATGCCGTCAACGGCGGCAGCGTTTCCATGGGCCAGCGCGCGCGTGCCCTGATCGCCAATCCTTCGCGCTGCCCGGCCATCAGCCGCTGGCACCCCGCGAATGCAATCATGGCGCCGTTGTCTGTACAGAACTGTGGTTTGGCATAAAACAGACGACAGCGTTTTGCATCTACCATGGCCTGCAAGCCAGCGCGCAGACGGGTGTTGGCACTTACGCCACCGGCTATGATTAGCGTCTTCAGGCCTGATTGCTCCAGAGCCCGCCGGCATTTGATCACCAGCGTCTGTACCACCGCCTCTTCAAACGCCAGTGCCACATCAGCCTTGTCCTGCTCCGTCAACCCGGCAGGCGCTCGGGCGAGTTCCGCCAGTGTATTGCGCACAAAGGTTTTTAAGCCACTGAAACTGAAGTCCAGCCCTGGCCGGTTGGTCATGGGCCGCGGGAATACAAAACGTCCGGCCGTCCCCTGCTGAGCCAGCGCTGCGACCCGTGGCCCGCCCGGATAGGCCAGCCCCAGCATTTTACCTACCTTGTCAAAGGCCTCACCCGCAGCATCATCCAGAGACTCACCCAGCAAACGGTATTCACCAATCGCCTTGACGGCCACCAATTGCGTATGACCTCCCGACACCAGCAATGCCACAAATGGAAATTCGGGTGGATTCTCTTCCAGCATCGGCGCCAGCAGATGCCCCTCCATATGATGGACACCCACCGCTGGCACATTCCAGGCCATGGCCAGTGAACGCCCCAGTGATGCACCGATCAGCAGTGCACCGATCAGGCCCGGACCGGCGGTGTAGGCTATGCCATCTATGGTCGCCGCCGGAATATGCTTTTCTTCCATCAATTGCCGGATCATCGGCAGGGTTTTACGAATGTGATCCCTTGATGCCAGCTCCGGGATCACGCCACCGTAAACGGCATGCATGGCAACCTGGCTGTACAGGGCATCGCCCAGCAAACCCTGTTCGCTGTCGTAAATCGCCACCCCGGTTTCATCACAGGAGGTTTCCAGTCCCAATACCCGCATAGATTTGATCGCACCCGCGTAAAAACGTGTTGATTTATCAAAAAAGACGTGAATAATACGGCAGCCTCCGCTGTTTAGCCAGCCAGGACCCGGCAAATGCAATTTAGTTTTTGCATTTCCAGCCAAGTCGCATTACCATATGCGCCCTTTTAAATTGAATGCAAAGGTGTCTGTACCACTATGCCAATGGTTAAACTGAAAGAAAACGAGCCGTTTGATGTGGCTCTGCGTCGTTTCAAGCGCTCATGTGAAAAAGCCGGTGTTCTGGCTGAAGTCCGCCGCAAGGAATTCTACGAAAAGCCTACTGCAGCACGTAAGCGCAAAGCAGCCGCCGCGGTGAAACGTCACCTGAAAAAGCTGTCTCGTGACAACAAGAAGACCAAGCGCCTGTACTAATCCCTGCACCAGTCAGCGATACCGGAATCTTTTATGGCCGACAGCGAATTAAAGCGTCAGCTTACTGAAGCGATGAAAGACGCCATGCGAGCCAAAGACAAGGCTCGCCTCGGTACTGTGCGCATGGCGCTGGCCGAAATAAAGCGGGTAGAGGTGGACGAGCGCATTGAACCTGATGATGCGCGGGTACTGTCACTGCTGGAAAAAATGATCAAGCAGCGCCGCGAATCGATTCGCCAGTATGAAGCGGCCGCCCGTAACGATCTTGCCGACATCGAACAGGCGGAGATTGTTGTCCTGCAGGAGTTCATGCCTGCCGCACTCACAGAGCAGGAAATAGACGCCATCATTACCAGGGCACTGGCCGACTCGGGCGCCAAGAGCGTTCAGGACATGGGCAAAGTGATGGCCGCCGTTAAGCCTCAGGTAGCCGGCAAGGCTGATATGGGCGCAATCGGCCAGATTATCAAAAACCGTCTTTCCAACGCCTGAACTGCCGGACTCAACCACTCTTATCACCTGAACTGTAACAATAGACCCGTAACAATTGCCCCTTAACAATTGACCACAGGGACTCGACATGGCCGGTCTGATTCCCCAGAGCTTTATCGACGACCTCCTCAGCCGGGTCGACATTGTTGATGTCATCGACAAGCGCGTCAAATTAAAAAAAACCGGCAAGAACTATTCCGCCTGCTGCCCCTTCCATCAGGAAAAAACCCCATCCTTCAGCGTAGAGCCAGAAAAACAGTTCTATTACTGCTTTGGCTGTGGCGCCGGTGGCAATGCGCTGGGTTTTGTGATGGATTACGATCACAAGGACTTTCCGGAAGCAGTCGAAACCCTTGCTGCCGACTGCGGCCTGACCGTACCCCGCGAAGAACGCAGCGGCTCCGAGCAACGCCGTAAAAGCGAAAACGACGAACTGATCAGCGCCCTGGAACAGGCCAGCCTCTTTTATCAACAGCAATTGCGCCAGCATCCGTCACGCGAACGCGCCGTCAAATACCTGAAATCACGGGGCCTGACCGGTCAGATTGCCAAACGTTTTGCTATCGGCCTGGCCCCGCCCGGCTGGGACAACCTGCTGGAACACCTGGCACAGTACAATATATCGCGGTCGCTGATGGAAAAGGCCGGCCTGGTGATCGAGCGTGAAGCCGAACGACGCCAGAACGACAACGACAGCCACTACGATCGTTTCCGTGACCGTATCATATTCCCCATTCGTGATGCCCGCGGCCGCGTTATCGCGTTTGGCGGGCGGGTTCTGGGTGACGACAAACCCAAATACCTGAACTCCCCCGAGACACCGGTCTATCACAAAGGCCGGGAACTTTACGGATTGTTCGAATCCCGAAAAGCCAAAACCAAACCTCAACGTTTCCTGATTGTTGAAGGTTACATGGACGTGGTGGCGCTGGCCCAGCACGGGATAGACTTTGCCGTTGCAACACTCGGCACCGCAACCAACAGCACTCATATGACACGCCTGTTCCGGCTGGTGCCTGAAGTGGTCTTCTGCTTTGATGGTGACGATGCCGGCCGTTCCGCCGCCTGGCGCGCATTGCAGGCATCACTCCCGCTAATGGAAGATGGCCGGCAGATTCGTTTTCTGTTTCTGCCCGACGGCGAGGATCCCGATACACTGGTTCGCAAAGAAGGGGCGGAAAAGTTTCTTGCCCGTATGGAAAAAGCCCGCTCACTCTCTGACTACTTTTTCGAGCGCCTGCAGCAAGATGCTGATGCCACCACCATGGCTGGCAAGGCAAAGCTGTTCAGCACCTCCATTCCGCTGATCAAACAACTGCCACGCGGCCTGTTTCAGCAACTGATGCTGGATCAGCTGGCACGCATCACAGACAGTCAGCGCGATACGATCACTGAACTGGTCAGCAGCACGCCGGCCGCACCGATCCGGGACGATGCAGCACCACCACCTCCGCCAGACTGGGCTGATGCACCGCCGGAATTTGCCAGCCCGGCCCCCAAACCGGCGGTCAGACCCGGCCAGCGCATCAACAAACCGGCCGCGCTGGTTGCCATTGAACTGTTGTTGCATCAGCCGGATCTTGCAAAAACAGAAAACATAGATGTTGAGGAGCTACGTCAGCTGCAGGAGCCAGACGTGGATTTGTTGCTGGATCTGCTTGAATTTGCCCGCAGCCATCCCAATATAACCACCTATGCGTTGCTGGGCCATTGTTATGGCACACCACCAGGCAAACGTTTGACTCAACTACTGAAGAACGAAAAGATTACCCCGGCAGCTGGACGTGCCGAGGAATTTTCCTTTGTAATCAAAACACTGCAGCAAGAATCGCGCAAACAGGCGATGCGCCGGCAGCTACTTGAACGATTAAAACCGCATGGGCGGTCAGCTAAAAACGACGCAAGCAATACGTGAGATCAGCTGGCATATAAGCGCTTTGACGGCTATAATGCCCGGCTGATTTTTATCTTTTGAACCGCCATCATTTCAAACCGAATGGGAAGCTATGTCTGATTCGCGCCTGAGTTCACCTCAATCCGGCTTAAAAGCCCTAATCGCCAAAGGCAAGGAACAGAGCTATCTGACCTATGCCGAGGTAAATGACCACCTGCCTGAGTCGATTTCCGACCCGGACCAGGTCGAAGACATCATCCAGATGATCAACGACATGGGCATCAAGGTGTATGAAACTGCCCCTGATGCCGATGCGCTGCTCCTGGGCGACGGTGACAATGAAAACGGTACAGACGAACTGGCGGCTGCTGAAGCCGCTGCTGCGCTGGCCGCCGTGGAAAACGAAGCTGGCCGCACCACCGATCCGGTGCGCATGTACATGCGCGAAATGGGTACAGTGGAACTGCTGACCCGTGAAGGCGAGATTGTCATCGCCAAGCGTATTGAGGAAGGCCAGCGTGAGCTGATGAAGTCCATGGCCAGCTTTCCGGGCATCATCGATCATGTATTGACTGAATACGAACTGGTCGCTTCCGAGGAACGCCGCCTGAGCGATATCATCACGGGTTATCTCGAAGAAGACGAACCTGTGCTGCCTGCCGCTACAGAACCTGATGACACTGCGACCTCTGCCGCAGACAGCAGTGACGATGATGATGACTCGGTCCCTGTCGACACTGACGACGAGGAAACCAGTACAGGTCCGGACCCTGAAGAGGCGCGCCTGCGCTTTGTTGACCTGAGGGCGCAATACGACCTGACTGAAGCTGCACTGAAGAAACACGGTCGTGGCCACAAAAAGTCACTTGCCGAACTCGACAAACTGGGCGATATGTTCAAGACGTTCAAGCTGACGCCCAAACTGTTTGACAACCTGGTCAACCAGGCACGTGTTGCACTGTTCCGCGTACGTCGTCACGAGCGCGCCATCATGACCCTGTGCGTGCGCAATGCCGGCATGCCCCGTAAAGTCTTTGTCACCACCTTCCCTGGCAGCGAAATCGACGAAAAATGGATCGATCAGTTCGCCAAAAGCAAGGAGCCCTGGGCGGCACGACTGCATGATGTGATGGAAGAAGTTCAGCGCACCCAGCGCAAGATGCAGGCCATGCAGGAAGAAAGTGGTCTGACCGTCGCCGAGATCAAGGAAATCAACCGTGGCATGTCCATCGGTGAAGCCAAGTCGCGTCGTGCCAAAAAAGAAATGGTCGAGGCAAACCTGCGTCTGGTGATTTCCATTGCGAAAAAATATACCAACCGTGGTCTGCAGTTTCTGGATCTGATCCAGGAAGGCAACATCGGTTTGATGAAAGCTGTCGACAAGTTTGAATACCGTCGTGGTTACAAGTTCTCAACCTATGCCACCTGGTGGATCAGACAGGCCATCACCCGCTCGATCGCCGACCAGGCTCGCACCATCCGTATTCCGGTGCACATGATCGAGACCATCAACAAGCTGAATCGCATCAGTCGTCAGATGGTGCACGAAAAAGGTCGCGAGCCCACCCCGGAAGAGCTGGGTGAGCGCATGGAGATGACTGAAGACAAGGTTCGCCGCGTATTAAAGATCGCCAAAGAACCAATCTCCATGGAAACCCCGATTGGTGATGATGAAGATTCACACCTGGGCGACTTTATTGAAGACTCAACAGTTGAATCGCCAGTCGACTCCTCCATCGAGGAAGGTCTGCGAGAGGCAACCCGCGAAGTGCTGAACAGCCTGACCGCCCGCGAAGCCAAAGTGCTGCGCATGCGCTTTGGTATCGACATGAACACGGACCACACGCTGGAAGAAGTCGGCAAACAGTTTGACGTGACCCGTGAGCGCATCCGTCAGATAGAAGCCAAGGCGCTGCGCAAACTGCGTCATCCGACCCGATCGGATCACCTGCGTAGTTTCCTGGACGAGTAAAAAGGGACGAGTAAAAAGGGACGGGTAAAAAAGGGGACGAGGGGTAAAAAAGGGGACGGAGGATATTTTGTTTACGCACGGTGGAGTTTTTTGCTTCGCAAAAAATACTCCTCCGGCCTAAACAAAATATCCTCCGTCCCCTTTTTTACCCGTCCCTTTTTACCTGTCACTCAAACACGGCCCATCCCCACACACATTCACCACCACACCTCCGGTGGTCATAAACGCCGACTTCTGCAGCCTTGCACTTACCGTATTACGCGGCGACTCGTGTGGATCACTGCCTACACTGACGTCCGGCCCCGTATTATTCACAGGTGGTAACGGGTTACCCCGCCCCGTTGCAGGATCCACATCGCCCGAATCCCAGATCATCAGCGCGTGCCCACGGTGCGGATACTGCTCAATCAGAGGAATTGCAAAGTACGGGTTATCATCAGTTGTGCGTCCCAGCCGGACGGTAGGTTCATGGATTGCCGCACCAATGGTGCGCGCCATAATCTCCGCGCTCCAGTGCGTCACCTGATAGTCACCCAGCGCCACATGCAACAGCACATGTTTGTCAGTGGGTGTATTGGGCAAATACCGGCCCGCCAGATGGCTTAGATAACCATTGTTCTCAGCGCGGTCCCACAGCATCTGCATCAATGCAAACACCGCTGATCTGTCCAGCTCATCCTGGTAGGCCTGATACATGATAAACCCAAAGCGTTCCGCAAACGGCCCATACCGCCTCAGCAACAAACTGTAGTTGCTGCCGGGTACACCCAACACGCCCCGGTGAATATTTGGCGCGGTGGCCACCAGTGCGCCGCCAAGAATGCCTCCCTGACTATTGCCATCGTAGAACACCTCGGAGGGATCAAAAAGCAAAGTATTGTCGGACCCATGCCGGAAGGCCGCATGCGAGGCAAACCCGTCAGGATGGCGCAGCAACTCAGCCAGGAACATGGCCGCCAGCACACCCTGCTGGCTACGGTCCACCTGCCGCGGAAACTGACTGATATCAGCCAGAATATTATGCATCACGCCCGCCACAAAATCCTCGGTCGCCATACCGGACCAGTCAGTGGCGCAGAACAGTATATTGTGCTCAGTCTGCATGGCACGCACGTTGCCGGAGCGGAACTCTCCTCCCGGGCCTTCACCAAACAACCCATGGCCATACAAGGCCGCACGGGCGGGATTGACCGGTGCATCAGGATCCGAAAAGTCCGCCACCGTGGTTTCCGGCACCTGGCAACGGAATCGTGCAGTGAATACGTCATCTCCGTTGAGCACCGTTGGCAAGGCATCAGGCGCGGTATCCGGATAATTGAAACGGGATCCCGGACCGCCACCCATCTCGTCAAGATAATTAGGCACTTCAAAGGTGCCCGTTATCCCACGACTAATGCCGTCTCGCACAGAACCCTCAATCTCCGGTCCCACTTCATCAATGGTGAAGCGCGGTGCTCCGCCGTCGAGTCGTGCAAACGCATCATCACGAATACTCAGCAACCGCCCGGTCAGCGACTGCTGACTGGCAATGGTAAACTCCCAGGCCAGCGTCAATGTCTCCCGCGAAATCCCGTGACCTGCAAGTTCACTGAACATCGCCTCCATTGCCGGCCGACGCTGTTCATAAACAGCATGACCTGTGGGCACTGCATCGCGATAGGCCTGAAACAACGCGCCGGGTGCCAGCAGGTCGCCCGAGCTGTCTCTGGCATTGCGGATCACTGCGATATAGCGCTCACCTTCCATGAAATTTTTTGCCGGACGCATGATCAGCGCCTGACCGTCTGCTGAAGTTGCATTGGCGTCCAGCTCCGTCCACAACAACTGTCGCTCCCCACTGCGTGCATTGATCACCAGTATCGGCGCATCTTCATCCAGCGAATCGGCAACATCGGTAATCCTCGCAGCACCGGTACGCTGCAGATCTATACCCGGCATGTGCGCCAGCAACATTGAGCCGGGCGAGAATCCGTCATTGCGATTCCACTCAGTCGGATCAATTGCCCCACCGTTGGTCTGTACACCGGCTGGCGCGCGCTGACTGGGCTCAATCGAAACCGGCACCGCCACCGGCATGGCTCTCACATCAAAATTGATGCGCAGCCCGGTAGGTGTAGTGGCATCAGCTCTGGTGAAAAAATTGTTCGGAAAAGGATACAGGCAGTGGGTCGGCACAAGCCCGTCACAATAGCCAGCCTGATCCGGCGCGGGAATCGCCAGGTCAGACCCGCCTGCCATGCCATCGGTGGCTACCGGGCCACATGCGCTCATTGCCAGCATCAACGGCACGATTACCGCAACCGGACAGCGCCTGAACAGTATTCTGGCCTTCAACATTAACGCTGACATTCACTATTCTCACTTTTTGTTATTGGATTCGGTCATGTGACAATGCCAGATAACATGCTACATTTAAAGCCGCTGGCATAAAAACAACGGAGCAGCCCGACGTGCAGGAAGTCTTTTCCACCATCAACAACTTCTTTGGCTTTATCGGCCCGATTTCCGACGCAGTCTGGGACTTTCCCACACAACTGACCTGGTACAGCCGTATCCCGATCGTCGGCCAACTCTCGGTTGCTGTCATCCTATTGCTGGGCATGGGCATCTGGTTCACGATACGAACCGGGGTTGTGCAGCGCCTCAGCTTTAAAGAAGCCATTCCCACCATGCTGCGCAAACGCAGCGATAGCACCGGCATCAGCGCACTGGCCTCCTTCATGCTGGGACTGGCCATGCGGGCAGGTCCGGGCAATATTGTGGGTGTCACCGGCGCCATTACCGTGGGCGGCCCCGGCGCCCTGTTCTGGATGTGGGTGGCAGCGATTTTTGGCATGGCAACTGCTTTTATGGAGTCGGTTCTGGCCCAGCTGTTCAAGGAACGCAAGGACAACGAATATGTGGGCGGACTGCCTTTCTACGGCCGCCGCATTGTCGGTAACAAACGCTTTGTTGGTGTTTTCCTGACCATCGCCTTTATTACCTACGCACTGTTTAACGTGCCGGCCCAGACCTTTAATGTCTTTACGGCCATTGGCATGATTGCCGACACCGCCACCGGCAATACATCAGACCGGCAGTCGCCGCTCTACTACGGTATTGCCATAGCGCTGGTCGTCAGCTGCGCGTGGCTGATTCTGGGTGGTATTCGTCGCGTCACCGCGTATACCAATCTGCTGGTGCCCATCAAGGCCACCGTGTTCTGCGGTATCTCCCTGCTCATTATCCTGATCAACTTTCCGCTGATCCCCAGCTTTTTCAGCGCCGTGGTGATGGGCGCCATTGCGCCTGATGCCCTGTTTGGCGGCGCCATGGGTGTCGCGCTGGCAGAAGGCGTACGACGCGGGCTGATGTCCAATGAGGCCGGGCAGGGCACGATCACCATGGCGGCGGCAGCGGCCGACAACAATCACCCCTGCGAGCAAGGGTTTGTGCAGAGCATGGGGGTATTTTTCGACACGATCATCATCTGTACACTTACCGGTTTTATCGTCGTACTGGCTCATGTGTGGACAGGTTCTGCTGACGGCGCCGAGTGGGCGAATGTCAGCGCCTCACGCATTGGCACCTATCTGACATCCGTCGAAGCGCTGGTGCCCGCCTCCATCGCAGCCACAGTCATTATCATATTGGCGGCCTGCTACGCCCTGTTCGCCTTTACCACCTTGCTGGGCATGATCTCCTTTGCCGAAATCTCGGCCAATTTTATTTCACGCTCACCGCACTTTATCACGGCCATCCGTGTGCTGGGGTCACTTGTGTTTGTGCCCTTTGGCGCCCTGACAGTGCTGGCCGGTCTTGAACTGGGCAACCTGTGGGCCATCACCGATTTAACCAATATAGTGATGGTCTACCTTAATATCCCGATACTGCTACTGGGCGCTCCGCTGGTCTACAAAACGTTGGCCCACTACCGTGCGACCAATGGAGGCAAGTTCATTTCGGCGCAGATCGGCCTTGAGACCGAGCACTGGACGCACCAAAATCAGGCACACCTGCCCGACTAACCGTTTTCTTGCAAATCCATTCAAAAAATACTTTTTTTTCTGGCGTTTTTCCCTATATTATCCGGCCTTGGCGGCAACAGAGCCTGCACACCCGGCAGGTGGTCACACATACGCCTGATAACTGACCTGTTCCTTAAAACGATTTACGGGATTGTGCCCATGTTGCTTACTCTGGTTGTGATCTATCTGCTTGTCTCCATTGGTATTGGTGTTGCCGCGGCACGCAAGGTGCACTCCGCCAGCGACTACATAACCGCCGGGCGCAGCCTGCCCATGTTCATGGTCATCGCCATGGTGTTTGCCACCTGGTTTGGTGCCGAAACCGTGCTGGGTATCTCCGCCACCTTTCTGGATGAAGGTTTCCGTGGCCTGATCTCCGATCCCTTGGGCGCGGCCATCTGTCTGGTGCTCTTTGGTCTGGTATTTGCGTTACCGCTGTACCGGATGAAACTGCTGACACTGGGTGATTTTTTCCACTATCGATACAACAAAAAGACCGAAATGGTGCTATCGGCGTGCATCATGCTGTCCTACCTTGGCTGGGTTTCTGCTCAGGTCACTGCGTTGGGGCTGGTATTCAATGTCCTGTCCGAAGGTGCCGTCAGCATGACGGCAGGCATGATCATCGGCGCCACGGTTGTCATGACCTACACCCTGGTGGGCGGCATGTGGTCCGTCGCCGTCACTACCTGCGTGCAGATGGTGGTGATCGTTATCGGACTGCTACTGGTGACCGGCTCTGCCACCAACATGGCGGGCGGCATTGGCAATGTGGTCAGCCAGGCCGCAGCGGAAGGCAAATTCCAATGGCTGCCCAACATGGACCTGATTGATATTCTGGGTTGGACGGCTGCACTGTTTACCCTGGCACTGGGTTCAATCCCACAGCAGGACGTATTCCAGCGGGTAAATACATCCAAAAATGAAAAAGTCGCCATTTGGGGAACAACCCTGGGTGGTGTCGCCTACTTCTTTTTTGCCGCCGTCCCCCTGTTGCTGGCCTACAGCGCCGGCATTGTTGACCCGGCGCAGACCGCCGAGCTGATGGCAGATGACTCACAACTGGTGCTGCCGACATTTGTGTTTACCCATATGCCATTCTGGATGCAGGTGGTCTTTTTCGGCGCGCTGCTGTCTGTGATCATGAGCACCGCCTCCGGCACCTTGCTGGCCCCATCGGTGACCTTCACCGAGAATATTCTGCGCAACTTCCTGTCCGATATGTCCGACAAGCAATTGCTGCTGTATACCCGCCTGACCGTATTCGGGTTCACACTGCTGGTGGTGCTCAACTCGGTCATGTCCAGTGGCAATATCCACAGCATGGTGGAAAACGCCTACCGCATCACACTGGCCGGTGTATTTGTCCCCCTGACCGCTGGACTGTTCTGGCGTCGGGCCAGCAATTTCGGGTGCACATTGTCAATTGTGCTGGGACTCGGCAGCTGGCTGCTGCTGGAAATCTTCTACCCGGAGATACCGTTTGAGCCACAATTTGTAGGCCTGGGTTTCAGCCTGCTGGGCATGATTGCAGGCTCCATTGCAAAGCCCAACCCGCATATTGCAAATTTCCGCGGACTGGCTGAGCCGCGCGGCATGGCGGAAAGCTGATTCGGTAATAAAAGTTTCACATACACAGACTAGACTGTGGGGTAGCGATCCTGTTGTATTTACTCGCCATCCCACAAGGTTCTTACTATGTTCATGAAACGCCCTATTTCCCTGCTTGTTGCCAGTCTGCTGTGCGCCGGCGGCGCATCTGCCCAGGATGCAGCAGGCCCACAATGGATTGCCGGTGACCACCATATCCACAGCCGCTTCAGCGTCGGCTGGGACCGTGACCAGAATCCACCAGCCCCCATACTGGGCGGCGACGCCATCTATCCCACACACATGAACGCCCTGATGGCCAAATACTTCGGCCTGGGCTGGATGGTCACCACAGACCATGGCGGCCCCAATCACAGCCAGGTCAATCTTGAGAAGGCGTATCCGGAACTACAGCAATCACGCCTGGTGGTCCCCGAGGTGATTCAGTTCTACGGCATGGAATTTGACACACCCGGCGCCGACCACTCAAGCATCATCATTCCGCACACCCACGACGAGGCCGACCGGTTGCACAGCATAGAATCACAATTTGCCAAACGCGAGCCCTGGCCACCCAACCCCGACTGGGACACCGAGCCGCGCATGCTGGAAGCGCTGCGGTTTATGCGGGACTTCCCCGAAGCGCCGCTGGTAATTGCTCACCACCCATCCCGTTCGGCCCAAGGTGAACGCCAGTATGGACTGGATCACCCGGCAGAACTGCGCAGCTGGAACGATACAGCACCGGAAGTTGCCGTGGGCATGGAAGGCGCGCCCGGCCATCAGGCAGCAGGTCTGAATCCGGACGGGTCACTTGACCCCAATGGTGCCCGAGGCGGCTACCGCAACCACCCCACCATGGGTGGTTATGATCAGATGACTGCCATTGTTGGCGGACTGTGGGATTCCATGCTGGCCGAGGGTCGCAACTGGTGGATCACTGCCAATTCTGACTCTCACGTGCACTACAGCGAAGGGGGCTCAGATTTCTGGCCCGGCGAATACTCAAAAACCTATGTGTGGGCAGAAAAAAATCACGACGCCATTCTGGACAGCATTCGCGGTGGTCGGGTATTTGTCACCACCGGCGACCTGATCAGTGAACTCCATGTCACGGCCAGTGCCGCGGGCAGCGAGGCCAACATCGGCGGCACCCTGAGCGCACCCGCCAATCAGCCTGTTGATATCACCATCCGCTTTCTGGATCCCGAAACGCCCAACCACCACGGTGACAACCCGGAGGTCGCACGCGTAGATCTGATTATCGGCAAAATGCACGCCCACGGCCACAGTCACGATCCGGCCAGTGATACCCACACCCATGTTGACGTGGCAGCCCGCTTCACCGCTGCAGACTGGCAGCAGGACGGCGATTACAAGGTGATGAGCTACCGTATCGATGCGCTGGACTCGGATCAGTACATCCGCGTACGCGGCACCAACACCACTGAGCTGGAACCCGAGCTGGATCCACTGGGTGAAGACCCCTGGACTGACCTGTGGTTTTACTCAAATCCGGTCAGGCTGATGGCTGAGTAACAGATTGTCGATGATTCGTTAATCATGCTGGCAAGATGGCTCGTTCAGACTTATAATTCGCGCTTCGCAAGTCTGAGCGGGCCTATAACTCAGTTGGTTAGAGTAGCGGACTCATAATCCGTTTGTCCCTGGTTCGAGTCCAGGTGGGCCCACCATATTTTTGGCTCTTTCCCTCAGTAATTCCCTTATTTTTCATTGAATTAGCATCCGAGCAACGGATTTTTGGCCGGTATAAGTGACGGACTATGCATCCATTGCTTGGGTACGCAGCTCCGACTCAGCCTTACAGACAATTGATTTTTCGGGCTATTTACTCTAAAACCATTTCTATTATGTGCGCCTGCGCTACTATCCAGATATGAGGCCGCGCGCTGAACCCAGTCATGACATGTGAACGAGTTTTATTTCAGTTGATTTCTGACGACAGTTTGGACACCACT
This sequence comes from uncultured Pseudohongiella sp., assembly GCA_963974875.1. GTDB lineage: Bacteria > Pseudomonadota > Gammaproteobacteria > Pseudomonadales > Pseudohongiellaceae > Pseudohongiella. The sequence goes on from CAXBER010000002.1 coordinate 314,114, forward strand.
TTATTGAGATATCGTGCAGCGTTGATGGGTGACTTTGCCGGCTCGCGATATAAATATTACGGCTAATAGGGGCACGTTGTGGGACTGAAAGACTTTCTCAAAGGTTTAGACGATAGTGTTAAAGCAGTCATTTCACCTGATTTCGAGGTGGAAATCATCGAAACCGACTACGTGCCGTCTTTTTCGGATGCAAGTATCACCTACGATAATCTCGACACAAAAAAGAAGAGGTGTAAGCGATTAGAAAGCTGTGTCCTTTATGTTGATATCAGAAATTCTGCAAAAATAAGTGCGGAACGCCAACCGAAAACTCTTGCAAAAATGTACTCAAGTTTCGTTCGAAGCATGCTTTCGTGTGCTCGATATTATGGCGGACACGTAAGAAACATCGTCGGCGACCGAGTTATGGTTGTTTTCGATAAAGAGAACTGTTTCGAGAGTGCTGTCGACACAGCGATCCTGATGAATACTGTCTGTAAACATATTCTCAACAAAAGAATTTCCTCATTCGAGTTCAGTGCTGGAATAGGGATTGATCACGGAAAAATGTTAATCACTAAATCCGGTGCAATTCGCCGAGGGGATGAAAAAGAGTTCTATCGTAGCCTCGTTTGGCTGGGCAAGCCGGCTAATGTGGCTTCGAGGCTCACTGACCTGGCAAACAAAACTATATGCTATTCCATTCCTGCGGTTCATCAGGGTAATTATTATCCCTACTCAGAGCGCTGGCATTGGTATAGCAGGCCGTATGAAGAGTTTATCGACGATTTGGAGACAACTAGCTCAAGGCTGCTAAAACACAAAGATGAGCACTTCCTCACATTCTTTAAAACTACAATATGGCGGAGCCAATCCCAAAACCCAATACTAATGACAAAGGCTGTTTATGACGGATTCAAAGCGGCCAAACCAAATGCCGACTCTATCAAGAATGGATGGTGGTCTAAGAATAACGCCGGAGTAAAAGACTATGACGGAGAAATCTATGGCGGTGATGTGATATTTTCAGCGGTGGAAGAAATATGAATAAAGACGCGATAGACATTCTAGATAAAAACCTTACTAAGACTAATGATTGGCTCAAATTCGCAGAAGCAAAAAACGGGGCTCTAATCGCTTTGGACTGCGCAGTCATGCTTGGTGTGTTAAGGGTGACTTCCAGCATTGATGAAATTTCACTTCCTTTATTGCTTTATGTGACATCACTGTTCATCTTATCAGGTATTTCGCTTTCAATATCTTTAGCCTCATTTTTACCGAGACTGAAGAAACCGTTTTGGATAACAATTAGTAAAAAGAAAGAAAGCGACAACCCATTCTATTTCGGGGATGCCTGCAAATATAGTGCGCACGAGTATCTACAGCTATTAAATATAGAGGGAGGTTCAGATAATAAGCGATTCCTTGAAAAGGCAGCTGACCAAATAGTTACGAACTCAAAAATTGCCTTCATGAAATACAGATTGTTTACAACCGCCGCTTGGTTATTTTTATCAGCTATTCTAACACCACTCGGCGCGCTTATTATTTTGACGTTGAGAGAGTAAATCATAGCAAGTCCAGTCACAGCTACGGCATTTTAGTTACGGCTGACTCTTCATTCGAACTCCGCGCGCGCTGGCGGCGTTATACATAAATCGAGTAGCGATCATGGATGTGTATGAACTGATACATGGTCTGGTGAGGACAGATGACAATCTTATACAAAGTGCCGACGACCTGAATCAGGCTATTGATCATATTGTTCAGTTGATTCAAGACTCTTGCACTTTGTATATGCACGGTAGCTACGCAAGCTCTTCCTTCCTTAGCATCACAGCATGTGAAGAAGTGGCTAAAGCCCATATAGGCCTATTCACAGATGGTCAACCTGCGGATAAGAAAGGTAGAAATCTATTCAGGGATCATAGAACTAAACATAAGATGGCAGCTTTACCAACTGTCCCAATGGGGCAGCGCTTAGAAGAAGCCCTCGGAAAAATTGAATTGAAACGAATTATGAATATGGCACATAATTCAGGCTTCGTTAAAACAAGGGAGAGTGCGCTCTACTTTCAGCGAGAGAAAGGTCGGTTCGTAGTCCCGGGCAATAAAATAGATCAAAATCTTTCGCGCTCATTAGTCCTATTCGCAATTGAGGTATTTGACGATGCTTTGGTTGGGTTAACTAACCACTCTTATGAAATGGATGATATTACGGATAAGCTGTTTGAGCAGGTCAAAAATACATAAAAAGCGCTTACAACGTGATGCGGCTCTGCTAAGAATATCAACCGATCGTTAGGCGGCCAATTGAGAACCATGACTGATGACGAAATAAGTGAATATATTCAAGAAGGATATCGTAGCTTCCGTCGAAATTTCGGTGAATACATCAATCCTCATTACAGGGGATCCGATCGCTACAACTTATTTGAACGTGGCTGGATCCAAGCTCAAAAACAAACACCTGATTATGTAATCAGAGAATGGGCAAATACGAAAATCGCTAGCGGAAGATTCGATAAAGCGGAGAAAGAGCGAAAAAAGCAACTAGATATTTCCAAGTATAAGAAACGAAAAGGTAGTTGAATCTTCACAACTTTACTAGACATCTTTTAGTGTTACAGTGAAGCTAAATGGACGTGTCCATGTCAGTCGGGACGCTCGTTTTCGCTGCGCTGAGCGGTGACCATGGTTCTCCCCTTGGCCTCACCATGAAGTTTGAGCAAAACAGAAGGTTGTGAGCATTCCTTCGCGCATACAGTTCTGATAAGGGGAGATAAGATAATAGAATGCAAGCGAAATAAAAGACACCACAATAATCCTCGCCATCAATTTTACTTCTTTTTTTAACTCGTATTTAATTGAATCTGGGATACGTTTTTCTGGCATCGCATACACCAAGTTTTCATGGAAGAGTGTTATTGCTTCAATAATAGTCAGGCCCCATTTAAATGGACTGATACTGAAGGAGTGGAGCCTATATTTGCGAAAAAGCTGCCCCCAAATTGTCGCTGCCAACGGCTTTTAGTCGCTTTCACTCACCCAGTCCGACTAATTTTCCACTTTTACCTAGGGGTTAATTACTTAGGCATCTGATGCAAATAAATAATCAATGTTTTCGGGCTTCGTCAAATTACTGGACGGATAAAACACAGACATTGACTACTTGTCTTGTTCATCATTCACAAATTCGAAACTTACACATACAAGTATCAATGACAGTTAACGTTACTGTCGCCATCTATATAATATGCCAGGTCTTCGCGTCCGCATCAAACTCTGCTACACCAACAGCAGTGAGTGACTTCAGGCCTTCTTCAACCGATTTAACAGGTTTCCGTTTAAACAATTCGGCCAGACTTTCGGTAGTGTAGGATCGCTCGGACAACGCTTCCCGGAGCACCCGAAGCTGATCGGGGATGGCTTTCGGGAACGTGGCTTTACCTTTGCTCGGAACGATTTCAGGTTTCTCAGTAGCAACCTTTGGTGTGATGTCTACCTCTGTCTGCACGGAACTTGGTGCCTGGTACTCTGGACGCAGCCAGCGAACAATACCTCGTGATTCCTCCTCGGTCCGCTTTTTATTGAGCTCGACTAGCCGCATCAACAATTCTTCCTCAGCTTCCGCTTGGTCCGCAGGCTTATCAAGAAGCGGAGTTGTAGCGCCAGGGCGTCCTACCAGTTTGATTGCCAGGTCAGACCAGCCGTAAGCCTCGAAGACAGCACGGTCGAGATCATCATGTAATTCCCGAAGAACGGATACTAGCCCTTGTTCGCGGATGGTCTTTTCCTTGTCGGTGAGATCTTTACCCGAACGAAGTTTTTCGAGGACATTGTATATGTTAGTGAGGCTTAATGAGGGATGTTGGACCTGTTGTCGCTTGCGATGCCGATCAATCTCGGCTGCAATTCTCGCAATGTCTTCTCCGCAGTCGCTTATTGCGACGGGGAATGGGAACTTCCCAAAACAGTCCAGATGGTTGTATGTACTGTCATTGCCCACACCAAGCCAGCCACCTGACCGGCTTGAGAAAAGAGTATGAAGACGCGACGATAAGATACCAAGCATCCAAGGATCATCGATTGCGATTACAACAATTTTGCTTTCGGCTATCAAAAATCTAGGCTGGAACTGGAATATCCGGTGTTTAGATGTACGGGTGGTGGCAATGTATTGACTGACTCCGGCTACAGCACGCCTCATGTCAGCACCGGATCGCCGGAATAACCACCATTTGGAAGAAGTACGGCTTTCTCTACTAACTTGCCTCTCAGGTTTCACTGTATCGAGCAGCTTCTGGTAGAGAAGTGGTGCAGAATCGCGCGCCTGAATCTCGCTAAGACCACTAAAGTCAATAACATAGCGAGTTGGCTGCCCTAATGTCAGGTCTCGACCATTCATATATGGTTTCAGGTAATTAACCAGCCCGGGGTGCTGGCCTAATAAATCCTCTGCCTCCTTTTTATTCATTAGGAACCCTTGGCTGCCCAGCTCAAGTCCTTTGATTGCGAGCCCTTCATTCGCACACAATGACTCTGCGTTCGCTATATCAGCCCCAATGGTCAAATCAGCAAGCACCTTGCCAGCATGATGGCTGAACTGCACTTCACGAGCTTCACGACTTTCACTAGAAATTTCCTGGACGACCTGACACAGGTGTCCCGTCTGCTCGCCAGCCACACCCACTGTCATGGCAATGCGCACCGCAGCGCCATCATTGACGTCCACCCAAGGGTGGTCTGGCACTGCAAAAGACAATGAAAGTGGCTTCTTGGTATCGCTCAGGTGAGGCTCAAGTACACGGCGATTGAAAACCTGGCGCAAGCTATTAGTGGTAATGAAGCCGAAGCGCTGGGTTTTTCCGTGGCGGACCTTGTCAGCGGCGCTATGCCACCAATACATCACTAAGTCGGCGGAGTCCGGTACCACATCTTTAAAAACCTGGCGCACAGCATCTACGTATCCATCGCCCAAAGCACGCCGCATAGTGGAAGCTCCGATAAACGGCGGATTCCCCAAGATGTAATCTGCCTCAGGCCATTCCGCCCGGCGCGCATTTTGGTATCGGTAAACAGTGGTTTGACCGGTTTCGTCGGGAATCAGCTCACCGGTTGTCGGGCTCAACTTCATGCTAATTCCGTCCCAGATTGTCACCGGATTACCGTTTTCATCCAGCTCCGGTTCCCGGCTATCGTATTCGATCAGCGCATCCCGACATTCAATGTTCTTGAAGTCTCGTAGGATAGGTTCAGGGAGATCCAAACGGTCGCTCAGGCGATAATGCCACTGCAGGTAACCGATCCACAGCACCAGCTCAGCAATCTGGGCGGCTCGAGGGTTGATCTCCAGACCAAGAAATTGATGCGGGTCGACCGTCAGGCCTTCACTCTCCAAAACACGCTGCCCCTTGGTCAGCTCTGACATGAACCCCAACACCTCCCCTTCCAGGCGCTTCATATGCTCCAGTGCCACGTAAAGGAAATTAGCGCTACCGCAGGCTGGGTCCAGCACTCGAGTCTGGCAAAGCTGGAAGTGAAAGGCCTGGAGTTGCTGCAGGGCCTTATCGGATTTGTCCTGACGTAGCAGTGTTTCCGCTGCACCGCGAATATCACCCCACTGCTCACGAAGTGGATCAATCAAAGTGGGCTTCACCAACCGCTCGACATAGGCCCTAGGCGTGTAATGCGCTCCCAGTTTATGTCGTTCCCTCGGATCAAGGGCGCGCTCCAGCAGCGTACCGAAGATGGCGGGCTCAACGAAGCGCCAATCTGCTTTTGATGCATCAATGAGCAGTTGGATCTGCTGAACACTCAGGGGGATTGGGTCAATGCCTTTGAACAGGCCGCCGTTGAAACGCTTTATGGTTTGCATCAAGCGCTCACTATAGCCCCCGGAATTCATAGTTTCCCAAAGAGCCTTAACGGCTTGGGGGAAAGCCTCGGGATTCCGGTCTTTAATGTCGACAAGAAGGGTCTGAAAAGACGCCTTGGGCAAAAGCTCTACGTCTTCGGCAAACATGGTAAATAGGCAGCGCTTCAGGAAGCTGGCAACCCGCTCCACTTCGTATCCACTGCGCTCTAGAGACTTTGCGAGCTCTGCCAGTTTAGCACTTACCTCTCGGGTGACTTTTGCAGCGTGTTTACTGGGGTCGAGTTGTTCTGGCTTCAACCATAAATTGCGGAGCCGGGCCTGAATCTCAGGTTTGTGCAGATCCTCCAACCGGATTTCGTAATGCCGCGGATCTGGGAATGGAACGTAGTTACCGCCAGTGCGAGTGAATTCAGAGTAAGTATAGATGGCACTACCAACATCGACTATCACGATAAATGGTGGACGCCCATGTTCAACTTCATCCTGCGGCAATCCTCGGACATACCGCTCTGCCTGGGCCACCGCAGAGGTGATCGCATTCTGCTGGCTTCGAGAGGCCAGCTCTTTTCCGGTTTGCTTTCCCTCCAGAATGAAGCAGTCACGACGATATAAGTCGATGTATCGGTTGTCTGTGTTTCCATCGACACGGGCGGATGCAATGAACCGCTCAAACACATAGGAGTTCTGGCTAGTGTCGCCTTCGCCGGGATCGGGGTGTGGTAGATCCAGTAGAGTACATAGGTCGCGCATGAATGATTGAAAATTCGCGCGCTCACTGCCTGAATTACCTTTCCAGCGTTTGAGAAATGCATCTACTACAGAGGGATCTGCGATGAAGGCTTCCAAGCTAACTACTCCTTAGTACAGCATATTTTCAGCCGTAAGTTCAGTATTTGAGCCTCTCAGGCGAGGTATTGACGTGGCAATGTTACCAACTTGAATGATGTACGGTTATTTTTGACCACTACACTACTGCACAGATACTCCCTTAGACAGGTTGTGGTAACTGCAAAGCAATTCTCCATTTTCAATGACAGTCTTCCCGCCCTTCGCATGAGGTAAAACGTGATCCGCTTGATATTTCGTCCAACTTACTCTTGCTTCCTCATGCGGTCTATTTTCACGCAGACATTGCTGGCAAAATCCTTTCCCTTTTCGATATATGGTTATCCGTTCAGCCTCTGTAAAAGCTCTTTTTGTGTCTTTCGAAACTATTTCCAATTCCTTTGAGTCCAAATATTTAAAGAATATCTGGCGAATAATCATGTCCCTGATTTCTAAGTCTCTTTCGCCTTGCTGCCTGTGGTTACTGAACGTTAGTAAATCTGTATCCTCAGACTCATCATAATTCTTCCAGCGCTCATGAAAGGAATAGATAAACTCTTTGATAAATTCACGGGACTCATCATCAACCACATAGTGATGGCTGATATGTCGAATTAGCATGTAAATAGAAATTATAAAATATTCTACGGAAAACTCCCTTATTCCAGATTTTTCATCCCACATCGGATCGTCCTTGAAGATACTGTAGAACACATTGAGGGTCTTCGTCACAGCTACAGCCTCAGGCGTTGACTCGTACGACAAGTTTCCAATACCATCAGACTGCTTACTACTATTTATAAATTCCTCTATCTTTCTATCGCTGAGGTCCGCATATCCACCACCCGACTCGATCATCAGGAACCTAGCCATAAACTGTAGGTGCTTCATTCTATTATTATCTACACTTAACAGCTTGAAGAATTCACTTTTGTGAGGATTATTGTCTATAGGCTTATATCGTTCGTAGTCAAAAGACTGATCATCGGCATGTTTAACTATAAAGTTTCGGGTTAAACTCGATAACTGCGCATGAGCCACTTCCATGTAATTTAAAGACTCTCCTTGCTGCAGCCGCCAGAAGATTTCTGTGGCGATTATCTGATGATTTACATCATGCGGGGAATCAATATTTTTAATAACGTCAGCTTGATACTTTAACGACTTATCAATGAATTTCCGCACGGACACGTCCAGATCCTTGTAGTATTTACCTGGCAAGGTAGCATCAAGATCCGAGAGGGATTTCGGCAGTGGATAATTGTCAGCGAAAAATTCTTGTACTGCTGTAATTCGCTGTTGACCATCAACCACTTCATTCACTGCAGTAGTCTCGGATAGGCGTACTTCGCGAATCACCAGCTTCGGAATGTAGTACCGGCGAAACAAGCTATCCATCAAAGACTGCTTTTTATTCTTCGACCAAACGGCTTTCCGTTGATAAGGGGGCCTTGTCACAAAGTCTTCACTGTAGTCGTAGAAGTCCTTAATTCCGAATTCAGTGCTTACTGTCGTGTACTCGGGTTTCGGGTTGAATGGCATAGCCCAGCCTCGTTGATATTTTATTGTTAATCGAACCGTTTTTCTAAGTGATCTAGTTCATTAATATCGCACAATATTGAACAACGGTGGTCGGTCTTGATCATAGTAATTCCGGCCTTTGCCGCCCCTTTTTCGGGCGTGAGGTAGTTAGACGTTAACCACGCTTCCCGTTTACTCATCGTCAACTGGATTAGGAATATCGTTGAGGATCTCTTCTCTATCGCAGTGCTTTAGAAAAAAATAAAGTGAGGAGTCAATTACTTTGAGTATCTTTCCACCCCTATCGTAGTCAACAAAAGGCGGTTGTATTTTTTTGTTTATCTGATGCTGGGTAATATTGTGAAGAAACGCGCCAAGGTCTCCAGATCTAACATCTTCTGGCCTGTGATGTATATCCCTTATTGCTTCCAGTAGTGTTGCTCGAGATAGCCCCTTCTGGATCTCTTTGAAATCATGGGTAAGCAGTAACTTTATGAAATAGTATGGAAATGCTAGCGATGGCTTTCCGCTCTGATTGCTTGTTTTTCTTGTAATGTCCACAAATGCTTCAAAGTTTCGAATATGCCGAACTCCATATTCTTCCGCTTTTTTCTTAAGGGCCGCGTCTAGATGTTGGGGTTTTATATCAACCGTAGTTGAACCCGTTTCTCTGACGCCTGCTTCAATGCAGCAGTTCTTAGATATTTCTTGAACCACGCCAATACTATCAAAGGAATCGTTAATTAATTGCTCCTCAACTTCTGAGAAGTCGACATTCAACAATTCAGAGCCTCTCGCGACAACCCTTTTAAAATCGTCTTTATCCCAAGGCTCAACAGGGACTTCCGTAACCCTATCTAAAAGATCCCCATTGAACTGAATCAGTCTGTTTGCCTCTCTCCATATTCCTAAAACGATAAAAATTACATGGTGATCTTGAAAAACCCTCAAGTCGTAAGCAAGCGCTTCTTGGACTTCGAGCTCCAGATAGTGGAAATTTTCAATCACTATGTATTTATCGACTCTTTGCTTTTGAAGCAGCTCAGAAACATCTTGTGCGAGGGAAAGATTATATTCTACAAAGGTTTCTTTTGTGCTTGTCGTGTTCGACGTTCTATTGCTTAGCTCCGCGCTGGTTTCAGCATCACCAGCAAAGAATACTTTTATTTTAAATCCGGCGCTGACTTTTCCACCGTGCTCATGCCCAGCTTCAACGGTTTCGGATTCGACGAACTTAATATCCAGCTGTCTCAGTATAGATTTATATATATCGACGGGCTGCGTTCGAGGCGAGCACTCGACTTTTACATAAGCATTTTCGTCAAGGTGCTTTAAAATTAAAGAGGTTTTTCCTTGTTTTGATGACCCGTAAACAATAACTTCGTTTCCATCGGTGATAGCTTCGTTAAATCGAACGTCAACCGACTCTCTCTCAATGTAAGACGCGATCAATTTGCTCTTCACGCCAAAAACATCTGTTGTTTTATAACTCAAACTATTGCTCCTTGGCCTAGGGTTCAGGGTGGCGTCGGTATGTTACTTAAAGTTGCTAATCGTGTCGCATATGTAAGCTGTAACTGACTCCACACGCATAAGCCAATCGCGGAAAAATTGCCATCTTATATGAATCAGATTCATATCCTTCTGATTCAGAAATCCACCTGGACGGCTCATATCCGCATTCAGGCAATAACCCTAAGTATGTAACGCTCGTTACTCGCGAGTCAATTACCCAAAGGAGCTATACTCATGACAACCAAAGCAAAAGCCAAGAAACCCACCCCCGCCAAGCAAATCCCCAAACCAGTCGCTAAACCCGGCCCAGAGAAAGCCCCTGAGCTCAATATCAAGGTAGTCCGCGTTGGATCATGCCCCAGCCTTTCAGATACCGGAGTCCTGGACTATGAGGTCGGCGCTGATGAGGCCGGTGAGGTCTACTTCCGTATCACAGCCAACAACGCTGGGGGCTTCTGGTCCAAGGAGTGGTTAGCTTGGAGCGAGATCTTCTCCGCGTGCAATGGGCAGGACGCCATAACATCCATCCTGCTACGGGGTCTGTTCAAGGGCAAATCCGTGAATACGGCTGGTTTCCTGCTAGCCGCCCTGATGGATCAGGGGCTCATCCAGCGCAAAGCTGGCAAGTCCCGTTGCTACATGCTCACAGATGCTGCTTATAAGCAGGCCCCTGCCAACGCCACATAGCAAGGCTTTGCAGGGATCTTCTCTCCGTCACACGTAGCTTCCCGCCTTTGCATAAGCCGTTAGTCTGCAACGATCTACCGTTTTTTCTCTAAGTCATTGTTTGCAAAACCGAAATTTCCCCGAACTGTTTCGCAATACAAACCCCCAACTTAGAATTTCGAAGATTTTTAACGCTTTTTGGTACATAAGGATCGCTTTTGTGGCCTTCCTTGCCGTCCATCTCAGTTCTTCATTTACCCTGACAAAGGAGCAATCCCCATGTTTGAACCCCTGATAGTTGATCTGCTGCTGTCCTCTCTGGAGACAGAAGATGATGTTGCCTACCTGATCGAAAGCCAGCTCAAATGCCTGACTGGCCAATCTGCTGAATCCCCGCTGGACCTCACCGCTTAACCACCCCAAAACCAATAAAGGAACCATGCCATGACTACACCGGATCTCTCGGAGGTGGGCGCTCGCCTGGAAAAGGCCGTGGAGCACCTAGCCACACTTCGGCCAGAGGATGACCGGCTGCAGCTGTATGAGGACGCCGCCATCGCCATCCTTGACAGCGAGCATACGGACTACCCGGAAGGTCAGCTTGAATCCTACCTGATGCATTACCTGCAGCAACTTCAATGACACAACCCACCTGAAGCCCTGGACACCACGCCTGGGCTTTCTTATTTATAAAGGAGCAATAATCATGACTGATATAAGTCGCACGCTGATTGCCACACCTGACCGAGTAGCCACCACCGCCAAGCTGTTCTCTTATGAGTTTTCCCAACGGATCGAGCCCTTCGTTTATACCGTGGCCAGAGAGATGGCCCCTGCATATTCTGGAGGGTATTGGCTATTTTATCGCCTCAGCAACGAAGGCTTTTATATGGCGCCCGATATCGAAGGCATGTTTGACGCCAGCTGCGCCTCGAATTTCTTCCAAGGCAAGCTATCAGCGGATGCGCTCGGGATCGTTGCTTGTCTGACGGCATATTCGAACCTGAGCTTCGGTCAACCGGAAGGCTTCGCCAGAACATGTGCTGATCAGTTCTATCTGTTGCGGGATTATGCTGGCTACCATCGGGAGGCGGCTGCGATTTATGCTGCGATAGACTGACGGGGTGTCCCGGCTGGCCCCGCCCGGAGCCGGACTTCCGCCGCCTGTGCCCCAGGGTGCCCACCTGTGCAACTTTTGGGGTCTGGGCATGGCTGCCCCCATGGGCGGCCGGGGTGCGCCACCTCGGGCCACTCTCGGGGGGCGGGGCAGAATTCCGCCCCGGCACTGGCCGAAAACCTGAAAATCTGGAAAACTGGAAAACTGATGCGCTGGCAGACACTCAGAATTTCAGATTCTCAAGTTTTCAGATTTTCGCGGAATCTGCCGGGGCAAAATTTGCGCGGGCATTCACCGTCATCGCGTTATTATCGGTTGACAGCAAATACTCAATTGAGTTTGGAGAAAGAGACGCCTGATGAAAAAAGAAGCCGACGATATCAAAGCTCAGTTCCAGGATAAAATACGAACGTCGAGTGATTCTGACGGACTTACTGAGTTCGAAAGGGAAAACCGTCACTTTGCCGCATCACATACTCTAACACCTCATATACAAGCCTATCGTGCACTGGACCGGATCTTAGGCAATGAAATGCATTACGTCTCTGAGCTTAATGATTGGGTAAACCCATACGACGACGATTATCTGGAAAACCTTGCCGACGATTTTGAAATTAGCATGACTGATAATCGAAGCGATGCTGAGGTAATGTCTGCGTACCAGAACTTCGAGAATGGAAAGGCGTACATGGAGTATCGCACTCGTGTATCACAAATTTTCTACCATGAAGTTGCAACAGCACTTAGCGGCAAAGAGTCAGTTTTACTCATATCGCCCTCAACTGATACTACGCCACTCGAGTCGACCTTATTGGTCAAAAGCAGCGTTTTCGAATGGGCGAAAAATCGGCTGGAAATAGATATCCCTGAATGGTCATTAGAACCCATCGAGAAGCCAGAAAGCCATCTAACACCAGCAGTTGCGACAGCACAAAGCCAAACAAAGAAAGCACGCATTAGTAATCATATTACCATTGCAGTCTTGGCTAAGATGCTCGGAAAATATAATAAAAGCATGTTTGTAAATGATCCACCAATAATCGAAGGCCCCTTAGATTACAACAGCACAGGAATAGCCGAAGAAGCACAAGAAATATTCAAAGCTATGTTGGAAGATTTAGGTGTAGCAAAAGACGCACCGATAAGGCGTGGCCAAGCACAAAAAACAATCATTAAACGACTAGACTTGGCTAGGGATATCTTCAACAAGGAGAAAAGCAGGTACTAAGCCTTGTAATCATAATTTGACCAGAAACACAATATCGAAACATCAGATAGTTTGGTACGTCAAACTATTTGCCCCATGACTCAGCAGCAGTATCGTCCAATAGCCACTCATTCAACACGAAGGAGTGTGCATATGACGAAAGAAACCACTATTTACCGTGCCAAAGAGCTGCGTGAGGCTTTATTTGGCACACCTTCCCCCAGGGGCCTTAGCCCACCCGCTATTAGCGATAATGATCAGGCGGCCGCACCTGCTGTGCCTGATAGTTGCGCCGAACAGATCGACTCAGCGTCAAATCCGCCCGCACCATCAGAGCCTTTACTGCCAACCACTACAGAACCTGCATCAGTGATGCCTCTCAATCCCGTATTGGCACCATACGACATGGTAGATGGGGTAGACGAACTCAAGAAGCGGAATCTTGACATGTTTTGCGTTCTGCTTCTGGTTGCCCAGAAAGGTCGCTGGACCGTAATCTACGCAGCGCCGAATGTCGGCAAAACGTTGTTCACTTTCGCGCTATTGACAAAGACCCTCCAGAAGCACCCTGCAATAGCCAAGAGTGTGTATTACGTTAATGCCGATGACAACATCGATGGTGTGATTGATAAAGCCTTCATTGCTGGCGAGTGGGGCTTTTTTATGTTGGTTCCTGGGTACAAGGATTTTGACATCCGGGACCTGCAGGGACTGATCAACAAACTGTGCCAATCGGGGCAAGCGCACCTGACCATCATTATTGTTGATACGCTAAAGAAAGCCGTCGACCTCATGAAGAAGAGCCAACTCCGTGCGTTTGGGGAGTGCATCCGGCGATTCGTATCCCAGGGCGGCACCTTCATCACATTGGCGCACACAAACAAAAACTTGGGTGCTGATGGCAAACCTATCCCCGAAGGAACTGCTGACATTATAAACGACGCCGACTGCGTCTACCTCGCGTATGAAGTGGCCAAGGAGGCGAGTACCAGGACCGTGATGCTTGAGTGCCGGAAGACACGCGGAGGGGATTTGCCAGAGCTATACCTCCAGTATTCCACTGAGTCCAATCTGACCTATCAAGAACTCCTGTCCACCGTGGAAGTTGTTGATGGTGCTGAGCTAGAGACGTTCAAGCCAGTACCACCGCCCACTACTGAGGATGTCATTGTCAGCGCTATTTGCCAGGCAATTGCCGAAGGCGTGAACACAAAAATGCGCATCCGGGACCATGCCTCGGAGATAACCGGCGCGAGTAAAAGGGAAGTCATCAGAGTCATCGAGCAGTACACCGGCAGCGACCCTGAAGTTCACAAATGGACGTTTAGCCGAGGTGAGCGAGGTCGACAGCAATTTCAACTGCTTGCACCGCAGGACACTCCCAGAGTTTCAGATTCAGCAGATTTTCAGAATTCCGGGCAGAACGACAACCCGGACCCTGATGAAAACCAAAATTTAACCAATACTGGAAAAGGATATTGATATGCAAACTGATTACCCATTCGATGTACCCCAAGACGTACGTGTTTACCGCGAGTTTGTTCCGGATCCAAAGGATCGGCGGCTGAAACGTTTTGATTGGCTCGACATCTTCTACATGGCCCAAGAGATTGAATATTTCGCTTACTTCGCACTCAGGGACCGGACTTACGATGCTGAGTCCGTCTTGGCGGGGACGTGGGAAGGCAACCGAGCTCACAAACAGATGCTAACGGAAGCGCTCTCTGTACTGGCCTCACAACCCGATTGTCCGATTATCGGTGTGCGCAGTACGAAGGCTAGCCGTGAACGTTACATGCTGCGGTAAATGTCTCAGGATCTTGCTGCGGTGCAGCACAAAGCATTCAGCAGGGGCCGATCCCAATTTTACGAGGAATTCTAAAATGATTTACGACTTTAACCAGATTGATAACAGCGATCCAAAGTTACCAGTCTACAAACTCAAGATAGACGTTCATCGGTCGGAATTCGATCGCTTCGACACTTCTGATGTTCGCAGCATTGTTGACGATCTTCAAAATTCATTGCCGTTTCTTTTTGATGATCGGTTGACCTTTGATGCTGAAACCTTGCTCAGAACATCGTGGTGCAATCAGATTGGTTCAAAACACAACCGCACGATTGGCTCAATTTTGCGCGTGATGATCAACCTCGACCTGGTGCCTCTGGTCAGGTTGCCCAAAGGCAGCGGAACACGCATCCGGTTCAGCATCAAATTTTAACCCTGGAGCCCGGCATTAACCCTGCCGGACAATTCACCCGAATCATAAACATGTTCAACAGGAGAAATTCAATGCCGGTACTAAAACTGACACCGAAGTTCATCTCAACACTGCAATGCGAACCCGGAAAATCACGCACGGAGTTTTGTGATAGTGATGTTAAAGGTTTGTATTGTGAAGCTCGTGCCACCTCTCCCGGTGTCGGTACTTATTACCTGCGTTACAAAGACGCCGGTGGTACCACCCGTCATCTTCGCCTTGGTACCACCAACGACATCTCATTGGCTCAAGCTCGCAAGCTTGCGGCTGACAAGAAGGCCTCGATCCGCCAGGGGGCCAATCCCTCGATGGAGCGCAAGGCTGAGAAGCAGATACCCACGCTTCGCCAGTTCGTGACAGAGCAGTACCTACCTTTCAAGAAGGTTAGAAACAGAAGCTACGGTACTGATGTTCAAAGACTGAATTATCGGATACTTCCGGCCTTCGGTGATAAACGTCTTGATCGTATCACAACAAAGGAGCTTATCGACTTTCACTCCGAATTGCTTGAGGTTCACAACCTTGCTCCAGCCACTGCCGATCATCATATAAAGCTCGTTCGTTCCGTAATGGGAAGGGCAGTAGCTTGGGATGTAATCGATAAAAATCCAGCTGCAAAGGTTTCGCTCTTCAACGCCGACAATAAGGTGGAGAACGTGATGGATGCAGCAGCGCTAGAGAAGTTATTGCTAGTGCTAAACTCTCATCCCAATCGCGCAGCCTGCAGGATCGCAATGTTCCTGCTCTCAACCGGCTGTCGTCTGAACGAAGCGCTGCGTGCAGAATGGAGTCAGATCGACTGGACTCAAAAGGTTTGGCGAGTGCCGGCGTTGAACTCGAAGAGCAAGCGCATGAGACCTGTACCTTTGAATGAATCCGCAATGGATATTCTGGAGCAGGTAAAAGACGACAGCCCGCAATGGGTTTTCTTCAACCCTGACACCGGTACGCACTATGCAACTTTCCATAATGCATTCAGCAAGTTAAAAATAGAATCAGGAATGCCGTGGCTCCGTATTCACGACTTGCGCCATACATACGCAAGCCTTCTGATCAACAGCGGCAGGACTTTGTACGAAGTGCAAAATCTGCTTGGCCATAGTACTCCGCAAGTGACGCAGCGCTATGCACACATGAATACCCAGACCTTGCTCGATGCCTCGGAAGTGGCTTCGATTGCACTACGCGCCGCCAGCCCCCGCCTGCTGCCAGCGGCCCTCCCCACCGACGTGCCAGAGGAGGCCTGACGCCCAAATCTGGAGCAAACCCCGGCCACGGATGGCCATCCCCATGCCCCGCCCCCGGCTGCGCCCCTGCAGCCACTCTGGGCCACCTGCGCCCCACCCAACCCGCTAAATCCCCCGAGTAAAATTATGCTGAGATGGCTTAAACGCCTTGTGATAACCGCAATAATGATCGGCCTGCTGATCAGCAACATGCTCACGCTTACTTCGAGCGCATTCAATGCCCTGCTCTCCGGTGCAATCGCCGGGGCGACAGGCGTCAAAACCCTCGCCTACATCAATAAGGAGACCTTGGAACGACAACGTGCCGCCGTCAAACGCATGGGCACACGGATGAAATCTCGGACCGTCAGAATCGCCTCACGCAGCTCTATGGGCAATACTGTCGCGTGGATACCAATCGTCGGTGCATCGTTGGCTGTAGCCCTGACCGTCTGGGAGCTGTCTGACTTATGCGACAACATGAAAGACCTAGACAAGCTGTATCAGGATATGGAGATTGATGACGAGCCAGTACCGCTGGACATTTGCCAATCAACTGAGCAACCTTGATATTCCCCCGCCATTGCCTATTCCGGATAACACCGGGATGGGCAGTGCCGGGGGTATTTTTCTATTTATTTCTTTCATTTTTGCCCCTACGATGGGACTTGATCAACATGCCCCGATAGAGCTCAACCCATGACCCTACGTATCACTGCCCTATTGCTCACCCTTTTTACTGCGATTGGAGTCCAGGCAGCACCGGATAACTTCGATCGAGCCAAGGTCGAGATGCGCCAGTACGTCTATCATGACCGCAATGATGACGGCGACTTCTATTGTGGCTGCAAGTTTGACTGGGTGGGTGCCTCAGGCGGCAGGGTGGATCTACCCTCATGCGGTTATCAGATCCGGGCACAAGAGGTCCGGGCCCAGCGTATTGAGTGGGAGCATATCCTACCGGCACATTCGATCGGTCAAGCCCGGCAATGCTGGCAGGATGGCGGCAGGGAGAACTGCAATCGCACTGATCCAGTATTCAATGTCATGGAGTCCGACATGCACAATCTGACGGCTGCATTGGGGGAGGTAAATGCGGACCGCTCCAACTATCGCTTCAGCGTATTGCCGGGTGAACCCTATCGCCATGGGCAATGCGACGTCAAAGTCAGCTTCAGCCAACGCTCTGTTGAGCCCCGCGATGAGGTCAAGGGCCAGATCGCTCGGGTGTATTTCTACATGCACGATCGCTATGACCTGAATATGGCCCGAGCCCAGCAACAATTGATGATGGCCTGGAACCGTCAATTCCCAGTGTCTGAATGGGAGCGTGAGCGTGATCGGCGCATCGCAGCCCGTATGGGTCACAACAACCCGTTCGTCACTGGTGAACGGGAGTGGACACTGGGGCACACTAATACGGCTGACGGCGTCGTATCATGGCTTCCTGGTGACCATCCGGTGATGCGAGCCCAGCAAGCATCGCCTGAAGAGGTCAACTCCGGCATCATCCGGGGTAATCGCAACAGCAAGGTCTATCATCTGCCTCAGGGCTGTCCCAGCTACAACGCCATGGCTACGCATAACATCGTGGAATTCAGCACTGAACAGGCAGCTGCAGCGGCTGGGTATCGCAAAGCGGGTAATTGTCGGTAGCGCCGGCCAGCTACCCAGAGAATTATTCCCGCCACCGAACGCCTTATCACTCCCGGCGCCGGCACTCCTCCTGCTGTAATTTATCGCACTTATTCACCCAATTATTGCTTTTCATTTGACACTTATAATTCCCAATACACTTTTATTCAGTATGAGATATTAGTATAACCAATCGAGAGAATACTGATTTGTAATTCTTAACGGCCAAGCACATTCAGGGATACTGGAATATGGGAATCAAAGGAGCTCTGACTTGCCTCTAAAAGCGAAACTCAATGGCATTGACATCTATGCGTTTAATTTCAACGACGACACTTGGCTCGCTCTAAAAAAAGAATTAGTACAGATGCACTGCTGCGATACTAAAGCTGTACTAAAAAAAAGTAAGTTAGGGACTCGTTTCTTCTCTCACAAAAAAAAGGGAAACTGTGTTCTGGTCAAACAATTCCGGACACATTTTTAAACACCAATTCATGATCAACTGGCGACCTTCCGCCGTTGGCTGAATGTAACCGTTGTAAGTTGTAATACCGGATGTAGTCGGCTACATCTTTTTTCATTTGTTCACGTGTCGGTTGTGACACTTTAAAAAGCCAATCATGTTTCAGACTGCCAAAAAATCGTTCGACTACTGCGTTGTCCCAGCAAGCGCCGACATCACCCATGCTCGCCCTGATACCGAAGCGGTTAAGCTGCTTGCGGTAGCGCGCACTGGTGTACTGCGACCCGCGATCGCTGTGGAACACCAGACCTTTTGGCGGGCGGCGCAGGTTATAAGCCATGATCAGCGCACGCAACACCAGACTGGTCGTCATGGTTTTATCAATCGCCCAGCCAACAATGCGGCGCGAGTACAGATCCATCACTACGGCCAGATACATCCAACCTTCACCGGTGCGACAGTACGTCACGTCGCCGGCCCAGATATGGTTAGGCGCTACTGGGTTGAAGTTCTGATTCAACAAATTATCCGCCACTGCATCGCTGTGTTTACGCTTGGTCGTCACCTTGTAAGCCACGCGCTGCGTAACCTTGAGGCTCATCCTTTTCATCAATCGACGAACACGGTAACGGCCAATTTTAAAACCTTCTGCGCGAAGTGCCTTCATCATTTCCCGACTGCCCAAACTGGATCTGCTCGCTTTGAACAGCTCCTTCATCCGGCGGCGAAGCTGCAGCTCTTGAGCATCAATCAGCTTGCCAGGACGTTTGCACCAGTCGTAGTAAGCCGACTTGCTCACCTTCATCACCCGGCACACAACGGTGACCGGGTAGCGGGCAGATTCGACTTTGATGAAGCCGAACTTTACTTCATTTCTTTCGCGAAGAAGGCTGACGCCTTTTTTAAAATTTCTTTCTCCATCAACAAGGTGCGATTTTCTTTGCGCAACCTGATGAGTTCTTCGCGTTCTGATTCGGCCAGGGCACGACCTTCGAGCTTAGCCTCGTGTTTTTCTTTCCAGCGGTACAATAATCCCTGGTTTATGCCTAATGCTTTAGCTGCCTCAGGGACTGTGTATCCCTGTTCCCGAACAAGGGCAACCGCTTCATCTTTAAACTGATCGGGATATGTTTTGTGCGTACGTATTTGACCCATAATGACACCTCAATAACTGACAAATATTGTCGCTTATTAAAGTGTCCGGTTCCATTAGACCAGAACACTGTACTTCTGAAGGCGAATCAGCGGAGCATCTTTTTCTTAAAAACCTGATTTCGATTGTCGCGCAGCGCCTCGGCTGGCTCGTAGAAACAGAAAAACACGGCGAAACTCCTGACGGGGAGAAGTGGGTTGCTGATGTCTACTGTGAAAAGGGAAGGGCTAAACTGGCTTTCGAAGTCCAGTGGTCGCACCAAACGCGAGATGACTTCATAGCTCGGCAAAGAAAGTACACCAGCTCTGGCATTAGAGCCGCATGGCTATTTAGGCTTAAGAGCAACAAACAGTATTGGATTGACGACATCCCGAATGAATATGAAACTCCAGTATTCGGCATGAAGACCAAATCAAAGGGTATAGAGAACCTCTACATTACACAGTTCGACGAACCGATTCACAACTTTATTCAAGGTATGCTTGAGGGCAAGTTAAAGTGGATACCAAAAATTGGGGATCTATTGAAAGCTGAAGTTATCCCGCACTATGAGAGATGTTGGAAGTGCAAGAAAGAAACTGGGATAGTTCTTGGGGTTACCATAAAAAACAGCACCAACGAAGAAGTTGGGTTTCAGAAATTTAGTGATGAGGGGACGCCAGAGTTTTTGCTACAAACCGATATTTCTGAACACTTACGAGCCAATAGAATCGGAGAAATAAAAAAAAGATTTAGTAAGACTGTCGGTGGTTACTATCTTTCTAATGGGTGCTATCACTGCGATGCAATAATGGGGAACTTTTTCCTTACTGAATCCTTCCATGAATATCGTGGCGAACTACCCGATCCAGTTTTTAGCTTTCAGTATATTCATGACAATGAGGGCCCAGAGATTGAAGCCGCTTGGTATTTCAATGGGCAAGTTTCCAATAGTTTTTTCTAGTGACACAATACAATTAAATCCTTGATGTGGTACTCCAGAAGTCGGCCAGCGGCAACCGTCGCGAGGCCTCGCCAACTGCCATTTCTGGTTCGACCCGACGCCTCGACGAACCCGGCGCCACTCCAGAAGTCATATGGGGCATGGGCTGCGTCGATGGCGTCGATGGCGTCGGGTCGAGGCAAAACCCACGAGTTACCCGGCAGGCGTTCCGATGTTGTGCTATATACCCAATATCAGGGGCACAATCAGGGTGCAGCTATGGACGAATTACTGCCTAAGAAGATTATGGCGGTCGACGAAGGGTTCTACTGGGTCAAGTATCGCCCAGGGAGTCGCTGGGAGCCAGCCGAGTTCGATGGCGTTATATGGCTGATAGGCGATGGCAGCGGCTATGACCTTTATGTGGTCGGGCCCAGGATACAGGAGCCTTGTCACTGAAAATGCTCCAATCAGTCCATCGGTGGCAGTGGACCGACTTTGGTCTTGTCAGATGCCAGATAGCAAGATCCCTCGTATACACCAATTCCAACAGCCGCCACGGCTGCAGGTATAATGACGAATGGCGACATCAGTGCAGCACCGACGGTCCCCAAAAAGCCTGCTGTTCCGGCAATGATCCCGGTAGTGCCTGCCGCCGAGGCTCCTGCTGCCGTAGACCCCAGCATTGCTGCACCTGACGTTGCGTGCGTGATTGTATAGATGCCAGCAGCCTTCATGCCGACGCCAGTAGCAGCTGTAGCACCAGTTGCCACACCTGTAGCTGTCGTCGTTTTACCGCCCACCATACTACTTGGACGATAGTCACAAATGTCAGCTACGGCAGCCTGTGCAAAAACTGATAATACAAAAGTTGTGGCGATCACTATTTTTTTCATCATCCAGCCTCTTGATCAGCAAAACAAAAGATTACTAAGTATTTCTTAGCACAATCCTCAGTCTAAACTAAGAACATCTTAGTCACCAAGTACTTTTGAGGACTAAGAATGTCAGTGTTTTCGGCCAGGCTGAAGGAAGCTAGGATAGCTGCCGGGCTGTCTCAGGAGCGACTTGGCGTGCTTGCTGGCATCGAAGAGGCGTCAGCCAGCGCCAGAATGAATCAGTATGAACGAGGGAAGCACCACCCTGATTATTCAGTGGTGGAACGGCTAGCAGGCGTGCTCGATGTGCCTGCCGCCTATTTCTATGCCAAAAGTGATGACATGGCGGAACTACTGACCGCCTTCCATCGGGCCAGTCCAGCCAGACAACGTCAATTATTGGAGCTCGCCAAGCAGCCCGAGTGATCTTGCGTCCCCAGCGGTGGCAATCGTACTTTCCTCAATCCTCTGCCCCTATTCTCGCAAAATGACAATACTGGAAATCTCATTAAGATCATGATCCTATATTCGGGGATAAGGTCAAGTCCAGTAAAGCGGTAGCGATTCAGGCGGGGACGAAAGATATGAAATCAGTAAAACTTAATATTGTGGGCATGAGGTACAAAAACGTAGGCATTGGTATTATTGATGCACTTGACTGCGAAAGGATAACCTTTGTTCCAGAGCCCGAAAACAGAAATGACCCGAATGCTATAAAGTGCATCAGTGATGGCTTTCATTTTGGCTACGTTGACCGTGCTAACGCAATAATTCTTGGAAGAGTTCTTGTCGGTCATACAGTTACCTCAATTTCAAAGAATTGGTCTGACCCAAACAAGATAAAAATAACTGTTTATTTCAAACCAATAGAGAAAGCTAATTCACCCACATATTCGGATCCTCTTATTGACATCGGTCATACTGCAGGAATTTATCAGATCAAATTTAACTCGAGCTCTGACGATTATTTTTATTATGGCCAAAGTATAGATGCTAGGAAGAGATGCCAAGAACACGTCAGAAACCTAAATCAAGGCACTCACCAAAATGTGACTCTACAATCAGGATGGGACACGAATCCTTCTTCATTCCAGTTCAAGGTTGTAGAGGTTTGTCCTTCGGATCTAACCGGACTTGATCGGCAAATTTTCTTATTTAAACGTGAGATGCACTGGATCAGTAACTGTGCCGGATACTCGGCAAACAGGATTAAAGGTGACCTAGTTCTAACAATAGACGCTTTATCTGACATCAAATCTTTGCGCGAGACGATCACAACTGTAATTAACGAATTGAAAGCTTGTAGGGCATATCAGAAAGAGAAGCTCGGAGAGGTTTTCATCAATTTGGGTATAATTTATGGCGAAAAAGTGAGGTCAACAAATGTCCTGACATGGCTAAATAAAACCAGATACGGAATGCTGGAAATACAACCAAAAATTGACGAATCACACATGCTGTTTAATGATCTCCACAATGCACTAACATTACTAAACAATCAGGTTAAAGAATTAGAAGCCGATAAACGTTTCATCGCTGCCTTCCCAAAGATAACGCCGGCTCTTTCAGAATACGATACAATCGACCCCAAGAATGTCGAAACCTACTTAGGGATATTGGAAACATATAAAAAATATGGGTCTATACGCTTCGCTAATGTGAAGAAAGGAAAGACGACGGGCTTTGCCATTAACTTCGACCGGAGCTTAGAAACGACCTTATCCAAAAGCACGATTTCCGTATTAAAGAAAGGCTTGCCTATTAGGTCTGAACCAGCCGATCAGAGTCAATTACAGAACTCAAGAAAAAAGAAACCGTGGTGGAATGTTTTCTAAGTCTGCTGCTCAGCATACAAAACCTTTTCATCCTTGAGCATCGCAACGTTTTCAATCCAGTACGCCTAGATGCGAAAAGAGCAGGCTGCTACTTCCGGTAAATACCATTACTGGCATCACGACACCAGAGCAAGTTGTGCAATCTCCATAAAATTAGTGGGAGTCGGAGGCGTCTCTAGAAGTGTCCGTGGAAACGAAGTATAACCCCAGTTGATTGCAACCCCCAGTGTGAGGCACTGCAGAACGCAGACTCACTGCTATAGCTCCGTGTGAAACGCATCAAGGATCATGCCCATGGTGAGGACAATGCAGCTGAGTTTTCAAAGGCATCCTTTGATTACATCAAATACGCAGTTTGCAGAGCTGATTGATTTCAAGGAATCGCTGGAAGGCACGACGAAGGTGGCAGCCAGCCGCTATATTGGCACTGGAGTTACTGGGGATGAGTTTGACCAGCTCGAAAACTTCGTGCGCCAAAGTTCAATAGGGTCTTACAGAAGCGGGCCGCTCAGCCAGCCCGTCAACCAATCGGGGCACAAGCGCCGGAGGGTGTCAGAAATGACCCATTTCGTTGGTAGAACCGGAGATATCACATAAGCAAGTGCGGTTCGCGTGTGGGATAGCTGAGCACGCATCCAGGTGAAGACGCTTCGAAGCGAATCAGATTAGGATTAATTGTCGAATTTTCTGTTGTATCTGACCAGATAGGAATAAATTAGAATCGTCCGCTTATTTTGGGTGAAAACCAGTCTCACCAACCCTATTATGCGCACCTAAGAAGTCTTATCGAAATTGTTGACCAACATCGCATTTTCTGGTTTAGTTGCAGACTGAAGAAATATCCTATCTGCCGACGCTAGAAGTACAACTGCTTATGTATGACGTTGCGTTCATCACAGGTTCATTCAACCCTCCACATTTAGGACACGCAAAGCTATTTGACTATGTTGTTCGTAACTTGGCTCTGAGACTCCAAGTATATCCTCATTCGAGAAACCTCCAAAAGAACGGCAGGCTCATTCCATTTGAGGACCGAGTAGAGATGCTAAAGGCCCTCATAAGTGAAGCAAACCTCACTGACGTAGTAATAATTCAGGAAATTGAACAAGGCGTACCTATAGAGTCAACGGCTTATGACGAGTTTCTAGGCTCACTCAGCCCAACAAAGAACATTATCAGGGTTGTGGGTCATGATGTTTATAAGAAGGATTATGAAAGATATGGAAACCCTTTCTGTGACCTCGCAATTCACACCAGGGGATATCCCGAGATCACTCAGCTGAAAGACGGCTGCATTTCTATACCAACCCTGTCAGTGATTAGCTCAAGCCAAGTTCTCTCGGCACCTCTAGACGAGTATCCACTACTAGTCGGACAATCTGTAAGTCAATACATATTTAACAACAACGTGGGATTGAAATGATTGCTTTACTTTGGCCATTTGAAGTCCCTAGTAGACCTTCAGCTCTCTTGTATCACTTTGTTTACCTTGCAACGACAGCGAGTGAACTAAATTCCGCAGGCATAGACTGCGTAGTATTTGACGGCGGTGCAAATATATCGACAAAGGGTGACTTGCTTGGTTTACCGTGGGACGAAATTGATCTTTGCGCTATAGTTTCAGAACCTAGCTGCTTTTTGGAAACCATCGAGCTACTAAATCTAGTTAAGAGTATACCTGGCTCTAGGCTATCGACATGCATTGGCACGACCGCCACTTTGTTAGGAGACTCGCTTTTCCAATACGGATTTGACTCTGTGTGGCGCCCTAATGAGAGATCTATCTCAGAGTATCTAGTTGGATTAGTTGAAGGCAATCATTGTATTGAGGTCCCAATACGAGCCCCTATGCTTGACAAGGTCCCTTATGAACAGTATTTTTCACTTAGACGAAAACGAGAGGTCACTATAGAGATTGCTCGCGGATGCAGGTTCTCATGCTACTTTTGCAACGCGTGGCGCAACTATGGAAACAGCGAAAATTACATTGATATCGATGAGATTGGAAGATTTATCGTCGGCAACTCTCACTCCTATTCGACAATTGGTCTTTATGCGCCGAATGCCTCTGCCAACCGCGAGTGGTTTAGGGAGTTTCTAGGTCTCGCAAGTAGAACTAAGACGACATGGAAAGCCACAATAGCACCATCCTTGCTAGGGGTATGGGACTTAGAGTTATTATCTAAAAGTGGTTGTTATGAGATCTGCATAGGTGTCGAGACTTTTGATGTCGCAAAGAATAGGATTGACAAACCCATCCTTGAGTCACAAATTCTGGATATCGTTCACCGCCTAAGGTTGTCTAACATTATTGCAAAATGCTATTTGGTAAGCGGTCTCCCGGGCGCATCTGTGGAAGGCCTACTGTATACCGCTGAAAGACTTAGAGCAGCGGGTGGGCAAACAAGAATCAATCAATATGTAGACTATGAGAAGTTTATATCCAACCCCGTAGAATATTCACTAGGGGGTAAATCCAATCGTGGTCTCTTTTGGAGTTCAGTAAAACCGATATCGACTCAACTGATCAGTTGGCAGAATAAAATCCCTTCCTTAGAAAATGAGAACGACGTTCATGAGTACGATAACTATAAGTTAAACCTAGAGGCTGAAAAGGATGTTTGACGCTATTACTTTAGGAAGCTTTTTCGCCGGCATCTTTTCGTCCGTAATTGGCAGTTATCTTTTTCTTGTGTCTCAGTCTAGAACGGGAAGTTTCCTTCGTAATATTGCACTCAATCTAGCTAAAGTGCCTATTGCTGCTGCTTTTTCAGATAGAGTGAATGCCGAGAAGGACATTACAGAGAGAATTCAATCGACAAATAAACTTAAGATCTTGAGTGTTAGAGGTGCAGCTTATATCGATCCAGCACATCCAGGTTCGCTCGTGACAAATCGAGTGCAATTTAAGGACGCTAAAGTCCTTGTATGCAACCCTTACGGACGCCCAGGGCTGAGGAGAGCGAAGGAAGTCCAAGGAAGTGCTGATAAATCTTGGAACGTCACGCAATTTCCGAAGGACATTGAACATATGTTCGGTAAGCTAGAGGGCGAAAATGGCGTGCAGGTCAGGTATTTTTGCAGCTCCACGGCTTTCAGGGTGGTAATTCTAGATAGCGCCGCTTATCTCTCGGGATTTCCAAGCAACCGAATAGGCTTCGAGGTGCCCGTTTTAAAATTCCATTCAGGTTCAGATTTTTATAATATGCTAGAAAAGTATTTTGATGAGGTTTGGGAGCAGAGTCTTAATGGCGCGGATTTCTCTGATGTCAAACTCACATTTTATAACTCTTTCGAATCATACTCAGATGCTTTAGACGATGCAGCTATCTAAGATTTCTGTCACGTTCAGGTAATAAACACCGGCATTACGGGCGGCAGCGACATCTTTATTAGAGTCGCCGATGTAAACCGCTTTCTCGCGAGCCACTTTTGAGTTAAAGATCGCGAGCAGAATACCGGTCGGTGACGGCTTTTTAGGAGCATCGTCAGACGTAATAACAACTCGCAATAACGGCAGAGATAAGTTGATACGATCAAATATTAACTGGGTGTGCTCTCTGGACCTATTGGTAACTATAGCAGTTGTGACGCCCCATTTCGTTAGAGCGCTTTCGATATTAGACAGGTAGTAAGGCCTGATGGCTTCTGTAGCACTTAAAAGTTTCGACTCCAGTACTATCCTTTTTATATCAATTGGCGATAGATTTTGCCTTAACAAGAGCTGGTTGATTGCGCCTGTACCATGCCTTAAAGCTGCCGTTATGTCACTTTGCGCTAGATTTATGCCAATGGATTTGCATCTGGAGTTTATTGCTGCCACTGCTGCTAACGTAGTGTCGGCCAGGGTTCCGTCAAGATCAAAAATGACAAGTTCTTTATCTTGCACGGGGTTCACCATGTCAGTATCCTTCTCAGAACCGTGTCATTTAAAACTTTATATTCCATTGGCCTTTCTATCCACCTCGGCGTAACTCTACGGCACCAAAACATTTTTGTTAAGATATTGAATTAGTGTGTAAAACTCAATACTTTACTCTCGACCTTGCTAATAAGTCGTTATCGGCCTTCTTAGGAATATCACAAGAGGATCCCCCTAGGGCTCAGAAAAAGTCCGGAGTTCGTCGCGTAAATACCCGTGCAATTTCTGCACCTTAGCAGGTTCGGTCAGGACAAAGCTCAGGAAAAAAGTTCGGTATATGGTCGGTTTCGGCGGGATTATCCGATGCTAAATTAAATAATTTGTTAGCATTCTTCAGCTTACTGCCCCGATATTCGTCCATTTGCTCTGACTCATAATCCGTTTGTCCCTGGTTCGAGTCCAGGTGGGCCCACCACTATTTCCGGCAATTTCTGCAATATATCCCTTATTTTTCATTGAATTAGAATCCGAGTAACGGACTTTTGGCCGGTCTGAGTGACGGACTATGCATCCGTTACTTGGCATTGCCGCTGGCAGCCCCTCCCTGACGAGCCATCCTCCGCACACGCCTTAGCCCATGCAGGCAATTGCTTTTGCTCGGTTTTTGTTAGAAATGTATGTGAGGTTGCAGGGATATCCAGATAGGCGTTCGCACGCTGATCTGGCCTGAACGCGATTGCGGGAATTGGAATGCGTTGTTTTTCAGCCAGCTAACAACCACTCTTTAGGACGTACACTATTGGGATGCCACACAGAAAAGATGGATAACCGTGATGGCGCACGATACAAATTTTAGGCAATCAATGGAGTGACCTCCTCCCTGATAACCGGAGCATCCTAAACTGTAGATTTCTGGCAGAATTGGCTCACGGGAGGGCCATTTGCCATGAAGAAAACAAAGTATACAGAGCAGCAGATTGCTTTTGCCTTGAAGCAGGCAGAGACCGGCACTCGGGTAGGTGAGGTGTGCCGCAAGATGGGTATCTCGGAAGCGACCTTCTATAACTGGAAGAAGAAATATGGGGGGCTGGGTGTTTCCGAGCTGCGCCGACTGAACCAACTGGAAGATGAAAACCAGCGCCTGAAGCGAATGGTGGCTGATTTGAGCCTGGATAAACAAATGCTTCAGGATGTCCTGTCAAAAAAGCTTTAAAGCCCGTCAAGCGTCGTGAGTTGGTGGATTATCTGGTGATGGCTTTCCGGGCGTCCAAGCGACGGGCTTGCTCATTGATGCTGTGCTACAGCTCGGTGTACTACTACCGGTCCAGGCGCAGCTCAGATGCGGCGCTGAGAGCTCGTATCAAGGAGATAGCAGCCACACGAGTACGCTATGGCTACGAGCGGATTCATATATTGCTAAGACGCGAAGGCTGGCTCGTCAATCACAAGAAAGTGCTGCGCATATATCGGGAGGAAGGCCTGAATTTGCGCAGCAAGCGACCCAAAAGGCGAGTGGCAGCAGCGCACCGCATGGATCGACCGCAGTTGGATTCGGTGGATCAATGTTGGAGCATGGATTTTGTCGCAGACAACCTGTTCGACGGCAAGCGGATCAGGGCTTTAACTGTAGTGGATAATTTTAGTCGCGAATGCATGGCGATCCATGTGGACTACAGCATCAAAGGCGATCATGTGGTCGGCGTTATGGACGCGATTCGGCAGCTTCATGACAGGTGCCCCGATCGGATACAAGTTGATAATGGCAGCGAGTTCATATCCAAGGTATTGAACAAATGGGCGTATGAGAACAATGTTGTGTTAGACTTTTCCAGGCCGGGAACTCCGACGGATAATCCGTTTATCGAATCGTTTAATGGCAGTTTTCGTGATGAGTGTTTGAACAGCCATTGGTTTCTATCGCTTGAAGATGCCAGAGAAAAAATCGAAGCATGGCGCGAAGAGTATAATGACTTCAGGCCACACACTTCGCTGGAAAACCTGACTCCGATTCAGTTTAGGGATCGGCACTTGAGGCCAGAAATTTCTAGTAATGAGTGCTTCAGTTTCGGGTAGGGGCTCAGCTGACCGTGGATCTTCACGAACACCTCGTCAATGTAGAACGTGTCTCCGTATCCGCCGTGCTTTCTTCTCAGTCGTCGCGCAAATTGAGGCCCGAATTTATTACACCATAAACGGTTGGCTTCGTAGCTGCCCTCAATACCCCGTTGCGCCAACAGGTCTTCGATTTTGCAGTGACTGAGGCTGAAGCGGTGGCAGAGCCAGACGGCATATTGAGTGATTTCAAGTGGGAATCGATGGCGCTTGTACCTTTTTTGATTGAGTCATGCTCCGAATTCTGGCAGATTGGGGGTTAACTTGTCAGTACCGTCACGGACATTACCAAAAGAAAAACAGGCGAAGGTTTCTTTGGGGTGCTCAAGCGAGAGCGTGTAAACCGACAAAAATACCGGACAATGGATATAGCCAAAGCAAATATATTTAATTACATTGAGCGCTTTCACAATCCTCGGATGCGGCGAAGGCTAGCGAACAATGATTTGGAGTTCTCAGCCTTTTTAGAACCGCCCGTGTAGACTGGGTAGAATCCTTTATATGAAAGCTATCGGAAAAGTATTAGCAAAGATTTTTGTTCAAACACCTGCTGAAAAAGAACTAGCCGAAAAGGTAAGAAGAGAAAGATTGATAATTCTTTTTACATTAATCGTAATGCATGGCGCAGTCGCTATGCTATTTGATCCATTAAAAACGGAGGAAGAGGCCACGATCTACGAGGGAGTATTGACGGAGGTTCATATCAATAGACGGTCTCGGGGAATAGAGTTAGAGACTGCAGAAGGTAGTGTGAGCCTAGTTGTTTATCATGATGTGGAGTTCGTAAGAAGCCTACAGTCCTATATTGGAACAGAGGTAAAAGCATGGGGTTATACCCGATTGAGCACGTTTTTTCTCCCGGAGAAGAGGTTAATTCAATTCGCAGTAGATAATGAAAAGATGCTCGACAGCTGGAATGAGATTGCAATAAATGGGAGGAAACCAAAAGAACTCTATTTCATTGCAATATGTTTAGCAATTATTGCTTTAAGCACAAATAAAATACTAAAAACCCATACAAGGATTGAGCAAAGTCAGAATTTTTTAAAGTGATGTGCTGTTGTATCTAGTCAGCCCACTAGGGAACGGAACAGTCCTATCCTACCCACCGGTCTATCTGGAACTCCACACCCCCAAACACGAAAGGACCTGAGCACATAGCACCAAGGTCCTTCAGCCATTTCTTGTCTCGGAGACTTCGCCGTTCTAGGGAGCAGGCTTAACCACTGTGGCGCTGTCTATTGCAACTGCAGTCTGCGCTAACGCGCGGCCGGACAAAGACGAACCGGTCTGCATGGTGATTGCGGTTTGCGAGAGAATATTGCCTTTGAAACCAGCGCCAGCCTCAACAACCACCTCACCAGCGACCTGCCAGAAAATGTTTTTAGCCTGTGCTCCGCCCGCAAGGGTAACCTGCCTGTTGGCACTGATGCTCAGGTCGCCAGCAATCTGGAAGATCCACACATCATTTGCACTACCAAAGATAACAAGATCGCTCGGAATTGTTACCGAACTGCCCCAGTTGTAGAGGCCCGCTTCCAAAGTTCGACCACCGATATTGCCGGTACCCAGGTTAAGGAAGTCAGGCGTTGGACGGCCCGCAGCATCGCTGTAGGCCGTTTGCATGTCCAGCACTGCAGTAGTCAGGCTGGTACTCGTCGGAGGTGACATATCGGCACCATAAAGTGTACCGGTCACCTGAGTTGAAGTGGCCGACGTTGTCCCCACAAGCGTTAAAGAGAAACCTGTTAAAAATGACGTAGCGGCCGGACTGACTCCGACATCACCATAAACGGCTGATGCCGGGACTGTGGAAACGGCTGCCTTGGCAAGGATCGCAAAATTTGCAGATGACCCAAGCAACACTACCGCAGGCCCCTGCGCCACTGAATCAGCCGTGATGGTATACACCATTGAGTACTTGGCGTTATCCAACATGTCGCTTTCGGTTAAGCCGTAGCCTATGTAGAGTTCCGCGCCCACATAATCGGAAAAATCTGTGTCCGCTACCAGCACTGCTGAACCAGTGTACAGATTGGTGGATGCAAAAACTGGAACAGTTCCAGTGCTATAGTCGACCCATCCTTGAGGCGTCAAAAAATACCAGGCATTCTCAAAATTGAAACCAGCATAATAATTGCCGGGCAGATCAAGGTCGGCATCAGCAACACTGACCGAAACCGTCACAGTAAGGCTACTGGTGCTACCAGTGGCCTCGGCGGCGAAATCTGGCGTCGGTGCCGCTTGTGCGAAACTCGTAACCATAGCTATCAAAAACAACGGCAGCAAGGCAAACACTGTCTTGCTATTTAGTCTATTTAGAATATTTTTCATTAGTAGTCCTGGCTAAAGTTGAATGAAGTGCTGCGCTCAACATTGTGGCTGTCGAACGCTCCTTCATGAGCCAGGGCACTATAGCGGGAATGTCGCTGATGTTCTGTGTGCTGGGGCACAGAGAACCTGGGGGATTGCGCGTTCCTCTCAGAACGTTGAGAAAATTGAGGACCGAACTAATTTAATCATAGTCCATCGGATTCATAGCTGAACTCAATACAACGCTGAGCCAATAGGTCTTCAATATCTTGATGGTCAAGGCTCAATCAACAAACGTGAACAATGTGAACCTGAGGTAGCGTCTGCCAACAAAACAAAGCTGCGAGAGCATAGCGAGTTCTTTCAGCAACTATCGCTCTCGGCAATGTAAACTATTTACTTAAGCACCACGTCTACGATGCGAAAATAGCTGGTGGTCTTTTGGAATCCCCCATCCAATGACGCGCTGTATTTTGTTGCCATAGTGAATGCACCAAAATCGCTAAGCGTAAGTTCAACAGCATTTGCCGCGCTTGAAGAAACAATAATTTCCATTGATTCTACAGCAACGCCGCCAATGGTCGCATTCACTGTATTGGCAGTCACAACAGAACTGTCAGCGGTGGCATTGGCAATCACGCCTTTAACGGTGGGCTGATCGACTGCCACTAACGAAACCAACATCGCGCTCATCAGTCCAGGCCCAATCGCTTTGGCCTGGGCCGAGTTATATTCAAAATTACCATTCAACACGAGCTTCACGACAACACCCTGCGCATCTATCCACAAATCGTACAATACGGGTTCCGAAATGTTGTTTCCAGACAGTGTTATCTTGAGTCTGTCAGTTGTGGCACCTTCAACAGTCTCCTGTCCAATTGCTTCCATGGTGATGACTGCATCTGTCTTCGCAAACGGATTGCTACCTAGCGTGAGACTTGAACCATACTCCATGGTGATCTTGCGAAAATAACTTAATATTTCAGTAGTGGTCTTCACTGTTACAAAGTCTTGAAAGGCAACAGATGATCCAGTCCCTGCCTCACTTTGGACAAAAATAATAGCGTCAGCGACAGTGCCCTGATAGCTCACGCTGTCTCCATACACGCCGCCCAAAAGGTATAGATCCTCACCTTTGATACCCACATAAATGCCACTGGAACCAAAGTAACGGTAGTGAAATCCATCGTATTCTCGCCAGGTTGTAGGCTGACCAAACATATCTGGAAACACTTGCATGGCAAGGTTGACCAAGGTACGTGCACTTTGACCAACAGCATCATCACTGATTGCAATTCCAGGAAGATCTTGCGCCCTGGCATTTACTCCCGCGATGAACGCGAGCGTGAAACAGAATACTCTGACAACTTTTAATGCTGACAACATGGCAAAATCCTATCTCTAATGAAGCGGCAGTCAAACGGATTGTGAGATGGTAGTTACAAACACAGTCAGCAGATACCCCCCTGATTCAGGGGTATCCATTGTATTAAATTGGGATTCGACAATGGAGTTATGGATCATTCAGACGCCGCGGCGCTGATATCCTGAAGTGCCTTTGCCAGCACACTGGACTCTTGTGCACCTGAGATAAGGTACTTTTGGTTGACTATAAATGCTGGCACCGACGAGACACCTGAATTTTGATATTTGGTTTCGTCCTCTCGCACGGCTGTGGAATACTGGTCCGATTCCAGTACCTGCCTGGCCTCTCCCATGTCCAGCCCCAACGCCTCTACACAAGTTAAGAGAGCTTCCTGATCAGAAATATTCAATGCCTTGCCAAAATATGCCTCGAACAGCGCCTTTTTCATGACGGTCTGCAGCCCATACCCACCCGCCCACTTCACCAGTCGGTGGGCATCAAAGGTATTGGCGGTCAGCCGCTCCTGTAGCTTATTAAAGTTGATTCCAAGTTCTTTGGCAATTTCCATCATATTGCTCTGCGCAGCCCGCATCTCAGATTCACTTCGCCCGTATTTTTTCGCCAGTGCCGGCAGAATAGGCTCACCCTTGCCACTGTGATAGGGATTGAGTTCAAAAGCGCGCCATTGAATTGAAAACTCATAGTCTGGTCCCAGTTGTTCAATGGCTCGCTCGAGGCGGGCGTAGCCAATTGCACACCAAGGGCAGGCGATATCGGAAACGATGTCTATCTGAAGGGTGTTCATAAATGTGACCTGAAGAGAGTCATGCCAAGGAGTCTGGCAGATTGGGATTTAACTTGTCAGTACCCGTACAAGTTTATACGAGTCACTGCTGCGGGCAATGGGGGGATTACAAAAATCCGTTATTATCGAATACGAAAAATTTCGACATACATTTTGGTGTCGAAAGGTACTCGGGCACTGATGACATGCAATGTTATAAAATGGATAAACGGGTTTCCAGTGACCACTGTAAACGCGGCTTTTCCCATACCGACCAGCATTTGGGTCATAATTATGTAGAGAGAGCTCATCAACGGGTAAGTCAGCACCTAGCGTATTCACAAAGACGCCAGTTGGAATGCCCAGTGCGTACTGAGTTGCGGTGAGCGCGAAAAAGTCGGCTCCCGAGCAGATCAGCCCGAAAAAATCCATGGCCTAATAAGCGACCAGTATCCAGATGTCCCGACGCCAATTCAGTGATCTGAACAGTCTGATAATGCTAAACCCGCTTCTTTTTAACCAACTCAGCGGCAATATGACATACACTACAGAGTAACTGAGCGCCCACACCCATACATCGATCTGGCCGTGACTGCCAATTTCATAAACATCAGGCCCAGGAAAATGCAAGCCGGTGTTAGAAGCATAGCCAAGGAGCAACTGTGTAATGATCAGGTAGCCGACGGAAATCCACGCTTCCCTCGCAAAGAATAGGGCAGTTGTGATTTACCATATTGAGAAAAGAAGTGGTGACCCGTTGTACGTTTTAAGTGTCGTCATAGATTTTTCTTTTGGATTTCACCTGATTTTTGTACTGACACGTTAACTCTCTGAACTCGCGAACACCCCATCTGGCTCCATCGTATCCGCCGTGCTTTCTTCTCAGTCGTCGCGCAAATTGAGGACCGAACTTATTACACCATAGACGGATGGCTTCGTATCTTACATAGATTAGCCGATGGCTTAGGCTAAAGCGGTGGTAGAACCCCACTGCATATTGAATGATTTCGGGCGGAAATCGATGACGCTTGTATAATTTTGATTGAGTCATAAGCTGAATACTGGCAGATTGAGAGTTATCTTGTCGGCACCGGTCAAGTTAATGATACATCACAGGCAGGAGGGCATCATGAAAACAACGTTGTCGATACCCGTATTGATTCTTTTTAGCGCGATGGCTACCGTGTTGGCCAGTGCTACAACACATGCGCAGCCTGTCTCTCCACTCATTATCATTGATGGTGGTTATGCTGAGCAGTGCTCCATGGCGGCGCGCAATCCGAAAGAAACGTCCGGGGTTATGATCACCGGATCTCGAGTAACCATTTCGCCCATACAGCTCTGTACGCTAGCAATACAGGAGGCTAGTGAGGTAGCGAATCGGGCAGCGAGCTATAACAATCGTGGTGTACTCCACTTTGCGGCGACGAACTATGATGATGCACTGGCCGATTTCACTGAAGCTGTGCATCTGGACGATACGCTGACGTTCGCTCACATCAATCGGGGTAATATCTTTAACCTGCGTGGACAGTGGGCGCAGGCCATCAGCGCCTTCGATCGTGCCATTGAACTAAGTATTCAGTCCAGGCCGGGGCGTGTCAGGGAAACAATCGAGTCGTCGGCGTCGCGTCAGGCAAGTGAGGCCAGAGCGGTACGTGAGCTGGCGAGGGCTCATTTCAGCAGGGGTATCGCCCACGAAAACCTGGAACAACTGCGCGAAGCCTATCTCGACTACCTCAGGGCATCGGAGCTGGCACCCGAATGGGAGGAGCCGCGCCGGGAGCTGGAGCGCTTCGAAGTTGTCAGGTGATCATTCGTGAATCACCCCGTTTAACATTTATGCACAACAAAGCCTCAGATTAAGGGGCATGAGCTGATGTTGGATTCTATCTCGATTAAACGGACGGCGGAAATCTGTATCAATTGTATGAATTTGATGAATTCATGCTTTGATTCTGGCAGATTGGGAGTTAATTTCTCAGTACCCTGGCAATTGGGCTGTAAACAATCTAATGCCGTTCGCCCCTTCGACGTAGGTTGAAACTCGAAATCAGGCGTCTACTTTTTTTGAGGGCTACTTGCTCGAAGATATTAAAGCACTCATCGAACAAGCGGAAAATGAATCGCCAGAAGAAAGCATAAACCAAAAAACGCGTAACAATCTAATCAAGGGGTCGATAACAACACCTCTGAAATTCTGAGAAAGAAGAATAATTTTTCGTGGGTTGCAAGCGGCGCATCTTGGTGAAGCGTTAGCCAATCCTTCGCCCTTGGATCAGTGACCTATTCCGGACTGCGCAATAACGGTCAATTTGCGTAGCGTGCCGATTTCTTTCGAGATCGCTCTATAAGCGCTCGTAATGATTTTCTCGTAAACCTTCAGCACCTTTTCGCCAGTCGGAGTCAGCGTTGCGCCACCGCCATGCGGGCCGCCGGTACTGGTGGAAACCAGAGGCTCGCAATACTCGTGATTCATCTGGTTAACCAACTGCCAGATTCGCTTGTAACTCATGCCCATCAATCTGCCTGTAGCCGAAATCGAACCTGTTTCCCGAATACCAGTCAGAATGTCGGCTTTGCCAGGACCAATGATGATCTGTGGCTGGAGCTTGATGCGCAACCTGATTTCGGGATGCAAGGTGTTGTCTGTCATGGTCACTCTCGAGAATAGTAATTGCGTATCCTGGAAGTATACAGGGGCTAGCTCCCTTCTTCTAATTGCGGTTCAGTTTGCATCAACCGTTATATCCAATCGGAAATAACCCTTGCAATCGACCGTTATATACACAAGAATATAACGCGTATGACAAGGATGTTCTTACTGCAATTTTTGGTAATGTGAGGACAAGGTATGAAAGGTGGATTGTCCAGAAGAAGGCTGTTAGTCGCACTCGCAGCCGCCTCTGTATGCGCAAGCACATTGGCTCAACAGGACAACGGCCGTCTGCGTTTCGAGCTCGGGACGATAGAGGTAATACAGGTAGATGGCACCAGGCAGCAGGGCTGGCTTGTCCCGTTCCAAACGATCCTGTCGGTCGACGATATGAGGTCCTTCGAACGCAATGATGTAAGTTCTGCGCTCAATCTGCTGCCTGGTGTGACAGTGCAAAACATTGGAGGACGAAGCGAGAAGCTGGTGTACGTGCGAGGCTTCAACTCCCGTCAGGTTCCGCTGTTCATGGACGGGGTGCCGGTTTACGTGCCTTATGATGGCAATTTCGACCTGAGCCGCCTGTTGACCTTTGATGTCGCCGAGATCAACGTCAGCAAGGGCTTCTCTTCCGTGCTGTACGGCGCCAACACTTTGGGTGGCAGCATCAATGTAGTAAGTCGCCGTCCTGAGGAAGGCGCTCGCGTTAGTTTGCGCAGTGGCCTGGGGTTTGATTCTGACAATGACACCAGCAGCCGCAACCACCATTTTTTGTTGGAAAGTCAGCAGGGCAATTGGTATGCGCAAGCCAATTTGTCATGGTCCGAGCAGGATTTTTTCATACTGCCAGACAAATTTGTTGCCACAGCAACAGAGAATGGCGGCAGGCGCGAGAACTCCGCGAGCGAGGATCGCAAGCTGTCTCTGAAACTTGGCTACACCCCCAATGCTATCGATGAGTATGCATGGAGCTATCAGAGTCAACAGGGTGAAAAAAATACGCCGCCCTATGCAGGCTCCGCCAATATTCGCGCGCGTTTCTGGCGTTGGCCCGAGTACAACAAGGAAAGTCTTTACTTCATCTCCAAAACTGCGCTGGGCAGCAGTGAAATTCTGCGGGTGCGTGCCTGGTACGACACCTTCGACAATATTTTGCGATCCTTTGATGACGCTACCTATTCCAGCCAGGCCAGACCTTTCGCCTTCAATAGTGTGTACGACGACTATACTTGGGGCATCAGCAATGAATGGAGTTCCACCCGGTTTACAGCGCATGCCTTGAAGGCAGCGTTCCAGTACAAGCGCGATGTACACCGTGAATTCGATGTGGGCGGGTCCATGGAACGGATGGAGGACGAAGTGTTGTCCCTTGGCCTTGAAAACAACTGGAGCCTTAGCAATGATCTGACCCTACTGGTAGGACTTGGTTATGACCGCCAGCGTGGCCAGCGCGCCGATGATCTCCAGGGCGGCGTGACTCGACCTTTCGCTACCGCCAGGGCCTCGACATGGAATGTACAGGCCGGTCTGAACAAGGCGTTTACTGATGCTTGGAATGGCCATGTGTCAGTGTCCAGACGAACACGCTTCCCAACCATGAAGGACCGCTACTCCTACCGTTTGGGGACTGCCATTCCCAACCCGGCACTGGCACCTGAGTATGCAGTGAATCTTGAGGCGGGCGCCAATGTCATGATGGCGCTTGGCACCAATAGTAGGCTGAATGTTGGGGCCGCGCTGTTTCGCAGCCGGATTGCCGACACTATTGAGAGTGTTACCATTGCCCCGACTCTTTGCAGCGCTGCGCCATGTACGCAGTTGCAGAACATCGGTCGTCAACACAACAGTGGTGTGGAATTAGCACTGACGGCGGATTTCGGGACACGTTGGCAGGTGCATGGCAATTACACGTATCTTGACCGAGACAACATCACGAGTCCGACGGTGCTGCCACTGGATACACCGCAACACAAACTCTTTGCTTACTTGCAGTTTTCTCCATTTGACACTCTGCAACTGATGTTGAGCAACCAATACGAATCGGAGCGCTACAGTGAGACCAATGGAACGCGTCAGACCGAGTCGTACCGGATAATGGATTTCAAGGCGATCTGGCAAGCTCTGGACTGGTTGCAGACCGAGTTAGGGGTACGAAATCTGGCTGACGAACTCTATGCCTATGAAGAAGGATTTCCAGAACCAGGCCGTACCGTTTTTGCCAATTTCAAAATGAGTTTCTGACGCCGTGAAATTACTGTGGATATGTATTGTTCTGGCAAGTGGTTTGCTTTCCGCGCCCAGACTGACACTTGCTGCCGAAGCGTTGGTATTCACTGACCACGCAGGACGCGCGCATGCGTTGGCTGCACCGCCTGAACGCATTGCCGCTGCCGGCGCGCCGGCCGAAATCCTGCTCTACACGTTGGTGCCCGAGCGGCTGGTCGGCTGGAACCGCCAGCTGACAACAGCCGCTCGCCGCTACATCCCAGAACCATTGCAACCACGCGTACACATCAGCTACCTGCCCGATGCTGAGAACACAAGTCGCGACGCGGATTTCATTGCACTGCAACCGCAACTGATATTGGACTACGGTTCCATGCACTCGGATTATGCTGCCCGCGCCGATGCAGTACAGACGCGCCTTAAGGTGCCGTTCGTGCTGCTAGACGGCAGGCTCGAACGCATTCCGGAGGTGTATCGCGCACTGGGGACCTTGCTTGGCGTCGAGGCTCGTGCGGAAAAGTTGGCCATGCTCGCGGAATCCCTGCTCGCCAAATATCGCGGTATGCTGGCTGGGAATGTGGGGGCAAAGAGGGTTTACATCAGCAGCGCCGCCGATGGACTCATGCCAGTGTTCCTCGATGACTCGAGCAATGAGGTGTTTGCGTGGCTGGGTCTACCCAACGTGGCTGGCAGCGTGGACGATATGCTGCAGTTCCCGATCGGCTTCAGCGAGGTTGCGAACTGGCAACCTGACACAATCTTTGCGTTGGCCCCAGCATTTCTTGAACACAGTAGCGCTGCCAAGGAGTGGCAGCTCGTGCCGGCTGTACGGACAAATCGCGTGTACACGGCGCCACGCCTGCCCTTTGACTGGGTGGCACGCCCACCTTCGGTCAACCGACTGCTGGGACTTGTTTGGGTCGCAATGATACTATCTCCGGAGCAGACACGAGATGCTTTCGAGCAAGACATCAGAAAACTATTCGCAACCTACCTTCACAGGGAACTGAGCACAACAGAGTTGCAGGAACTGTTGGGTACACGTTGACTGCCGTGGATCACATCGCCATCCAACAACTGGTGAACTGTCTCGATGTTCAGCGAATCTTTCTGGTAGTGCTCCAGGATTCAAATCGCTGTGTCTAGTGCCCAATGAATCTGCCAGCCACTTATATATTCTGGCATTCTCGGTTGTCAACTCCTTAAGGCGTTTAGCCTCGGAGACGTTCATTCCCCAAATGCCCCGCAGACCCTGCGACAGTTTGCCGCGCGTCACTGTGTCACAGTGACCGGTAGCTGAAGCCATCCTATAATTCCGCCAATTTAAACATGCATGGCGCTGCAGATTGCGAGCACGCCTTATTCTGGCACTAGGAGAAGCCCCCTATGAAGAACACTCGATTTGTCAGTGCGACAAAGCACTCCATGCTCGTCTTGCATATCCGCCACGCGCTTGCTTTAAGCTGCTTGCTCGCACCCGGCATGGTGCTCGCGCAGGCTGAACCAGGCCTAGAAGAGATTGTCGTGACAGCGGGTTCCTATGCGCAATCATTGCGCACTGCCCCGGCCTCAATCTCTGTGATCAGTGACGTAGATCTGCGTGAACGTAATGTAACTGACATTCTGCAAGCCGTTCGAGAGACTCAGGGCATCACCATGGATCCGACCGGCGGCAGCTCCAATCGTTCATCTGTGAGCGTGCGCGGCATGGGCCGTGACTACTCTCTGATGCTGGTCAATGGCCGACGCCTTAGCGCCTCGGATGAAGTCATACAGCATTCTGACTTTCGCTTTGACTGGCTGCCAATGGAGCTTATTGACCGAGTCGAAATCGTGCGCGGCCCGATGTCTTCTCTGTATGGATCCGAAGCTTTTGGAGGTGTAATTAATGTGATTACCAAGCCGGCAGATGAACGCTGGTTTGGTAACTTCCGCGCGCAACAGGGAGGCCAAACGGGCGGCAGTGGCGGTGACGAATTTAATGCATCTGCGGCTGCCGCAGGGCCTGTCACAGAAAATTTGAGCGTAACGATTGGCGCTTCTCATTTCAGCCGCACCGATATGCCTTATCCGGATGACACGCGTAGTCCGGCCCTGAGTCTTCGGGAGGGCAAACGTGGTAGCAACCTGGTAGTGGGCAGCACCTTACAGCTGAACTCACAGCAGTCTCTGTCGCTGGATCTGTCCCGCGCAGAGGAAGAACGGGGTTCTTACCGACTAGAGACTGTGACAGGTGGCGGTTTCATCTATAAGAACAACGGTGACATTAGCCGGAATCACGTGGCACTTGGCTGGAAGGGTGACTTTCAGCGCTTCAGCGCGCGCCTTGGTGCCTACGAGTCGGAGGTCACCAACACCACTAGCTTCAACGATGCTCGGGTGCCACCCTCAAAATCCCCCACCCAGGGCCAGCGCAGCGAAGTCATCGACGGTGGACTCGTACTGCCGCTGGGCGACTCCCACACATTGTCCACCGGCTTTGAATCCATGAAGCAATATCACGTACACCAGAGCTTTCTCGGTGGCGAGGCTGAAGCGAGCACCTTTTCAGCCTATATACAGGACGAAATCGTGCTGGCCGACACGCTGCGTCTGACGGTGGGTCTGCGCAGCGACGAACACGACACCTTCGGATCCGAGCTAAGCCCGCGCACCTATCTGGTTTACCTACCTGGCGACAACTTAACCGTCAAGCTGGGATACGGTCACGGCTTCAAGGCGCCGCATCTGAAGTACACCACACCGGGCTACGAGAGCGGCCGTCCAGGCTATGACCTGATCGCCAATCCCGATCTGGCGCCCGAAGTGGTGGATGGCTACGAACTGGGGGTGGACTATCGTCTGGGGGCCATGCAGATTAACCTGGTGGCCTTCGTCAATGAACTGGAAGACCTGCTGGTCGGCGAAGACCTGACGCTACCGGTGCGTGTTCGCGGACAAGTGATCAAGAACGGCACCTCGCGTCGTGTAAACGTCGACGAAGCCCGCATCAAGGGCACGGAGCTTTCTTTCAGCATGCCGCTGGGCAACCAGTTCGACATCAGTCTGAACCATACGTGGCTGGACGGCGAGAACAAATCCACAGGGCAGGCTCTGACTGAACGTCCCGATCATGCGGCCAACGCACGCCTGAGCTGGAATGACGGCCGTGGGTGGTCCGCACAGCTGCGCGCCAATTACGTTGGCGAGCAATTTCAATTAGTGGGACGTGGCGCTGCCGCCGTACTGCAAACCTTGCCTGATTATATGTACTGGAATATTTCCGCAGCGCGGGAGCTGAACCGCACAATGACACTGCGTGCCGGCATCGACAACCTGACTGATGTGAACTTGCTGGAAGAATCCGCCCTATTTACCTATGCCGACCGTGGACGCTATGCCTTCCTCAGTGTCGAAGCGCGTTTCAACTGACA
Source organism: uncultured Pseudohongiella sp. (assembly GCA_963974875.1). Taxonomy (GTDB): domain Bacteria; phylum Pseudomonadota; class Gammaproteobacteria; order Pseudomonadales; family Pseudohongiellaceae; genus Pseudohongiella. The sequence continues at coordinate 355,924 of CAXBER010000002.1, forward strand.
GCGAGGACTACTTTCATGCACATTGAATGGCAAACCAAAGGCATCTGCGCACGTTGGTCGGCCTCATGCGCCAAAGCACTGAGTGTGGCCGCCGCACTGATGCTTAGTAGCCTGGCAAGCGCAGAGAAGCTGACGATTGTTTCCACAGATTTTGTACTGGAACGCAAATTTGAAATGCTGCAGCGCGCGGCAGAAGGCACTGGCCTTGAGATTGACTGGGTACAAGTAGGCGTTCATGAACCTGCGCGTATTGGTGTTGCGCTGGACGGCGCCCACATGGTCATCATCGATGCGCCACGCAGTGATGATCAGGCACTGGTTCAGGGCGCTATTGGTGATTTCCTCAACCGCGTGGATATCCCGATTCTCAGCATCAACGTGATGAGCCCGCCTATGCGTATGCGCGGTGTAAGGCTGGAATCCGAGCATGCCCAGCGTCTGTTCAACTATTACGCTGGGGGCACCAGCGTGAACTTCAACCGCCTGGCGCAGTATGCCCAAGCGCTACTAACCGGGGCCTCGGTGGCAGCCATCGAGCCCGCCCTCGAGCTTCCGGAACGGGCGATCTATCATCCCGAATACGAGAGCCTGGTGTTCTCTGACCTGGCTACCTACCTTGACTGGTGGCAGGGCAAGTACGGCCTGAGTGTGGAAGGCAAGCCTGTGGTCGGCATGGAGATGTCGTCCAGCTATATCTCCGACGGGCAGACTGGCATGATGGATCGCTTTGCACTGGAAGTGCGCAAGGCAGGCGCGGTGCCGGTGATTCTGTACCGCTCTAGCCGCGTAGCCAGCACGCGGGCAGAACTCAGTAGCGGTCAGGGCGGCGGACGCCCCGGCAGCGGACGCCCGACTGACAATGGCAGCCCCGCGTCCAGCACTGCGGCCCACAGCGACCCGAACAGCACGGATGTCTCGCAGGATTTTATGAATCCGCTGGCAGTTGCCACCCTGGATCTCAGCGACGACAGTCTGGTCATGCGCAATGGCGAGGTGTTCCTGGACGTCATCGTCATCAATACCTTTCTGGGCAGTGACCCGGAAGGCCGCAAGGCCTGGCTGAAGGCGCTGAACATTCCAGCGATCAACGCCGTGCAGTATCGCGACGGCACCTATCAGGACTATCTGCAGGACACCGCCGGCATCAGCAACTTCGGCATCCCCACCAACCTGATCATCGCCGAGTACATCGGCCTGATCGACCCGGTGGTCATCACCACTAATGAAGATGGTGAGTACGTGGCGGTTGAGGAGCACATCGACATGCTGTTGCACAAGGCGCTGAATCTGGCGGCGCTGCGCAAACAGCCCAACGCCGACAAGAAACTGGCGCTGTTTTTCTGGAATCACCCGCCCGGCGAGCACAACATGGGCGCATCCAATCTGAATGTGCCGGTGTCCGTGGCCAGCCTTGCGGCGGCGCTGCGTGAAGACGGCTACAGCATCGATCCGGTGAACGACCAGCAGCTGATTGATTCCATCTCCGACATGCTGCGCCCTTATTACCGCAGTGAGGGTATTGTCGACATTCAGCAGACCACTGCCTGGGACTTCCTGCCCTTGAGCCGCTACCAGGCCTGGCTTGCCACCCTGCCCGCCAGCGTACGTGACAATATCGTCGGCCGCTGGGGCACCCCCGAAGACAGCCACTGGGTGATAGAACGCGAGGGCGAGAAAGGTTTTGTCATTCCGCGCACCCAATACGGCAATCTGTATGTACTGCCACAGCCTGCCCGGGGCGATACGCCGGCAGAAGAGAATGATGTGCTCTATCACGACACGCTGCTCCCGGTGCACCACGGCTATCTGGCCACTTACCTGTGGGTGCGCGAGCAGATCGAGGCTGATGCCATCATCCACTTTGGCACACACGGCAGTCAGGAATGGCTACCCGGCAAGGAGCGCGGACTGTGGATCTATGACAACCCCAACCTGCTGGTGGGCAATATCCCGGTGATTTATCCCTACATTGTCGACAACATGTCCGAAGCGGTGCACGTAAAGCGCCGCGGCCGTGGCGTGGTGGTGAGTCATCAGACGCCCCCGTTCTCGCCCGCAGGACTGTCCGATGATTTCTCCGCCATCAACGACCTGATCACCGAGTACCAGCTGGTGGACGAAGGGCTGGTGAAAGAGAACGCCCGCGAGCTGATCGTGGCCAAGGCGGTAGAGATGAATATACACGCCGATCTCGACTGGACCGAAGAAGTGCTCATGTCCCGCTTCGACGAGTTCCTGCGCGACATTGAGGACTATCTGGAAACGCTGGGCATGGCCATGCAGCCGCTGGGCATGCACGCCTTCGGCTCCACGGCACTGGACGAACACTTGTCCAGCAACATCATGCAGATGCTGGGTGAACCACTGGTACAAAAGATGGGCTACGCAAGTGTGGCCGACGCATTCAAGATTGACTATCAGCTCCTGCGCGACACGCGCCCCTATCAGTTCGTTGCCAACCACATCGTAAGCGATGTGCCGTTGAGTGCGCAGGACGGCGAAGACTCTGAGTTGGTGTCGTTGCGCAATCAAGGTAAGCAGTACCTGCGCAACCTGAATGCTGGCGGCGAGATCGAGGCGGTATTGGCCGGACTGTCGGACCAATGGGTTGATCCATCCTATGGCGGTGACCCCATCCGCAACCCCGACGCCCTGCCCACTGGCCGCAACATGTATGGATTTGATCCGGCACGTGTGCCCACCCGTTCGGCCTGGGCCGGCGGACAGGATGCACTGCAGAGCCTGATCGACAGTCACCAGCAGACCCACGGCGAGTTCCCGCAGAAGTTGGCCTTTGCGATGCGCAGCACCGAGACGGTGCGGCATCTGGGCATGCTGGAGGCGCAAGTGTTCGATGCGCTGGGCGTGCGTCCGCAGTGGGACAGCGGCGGTCGTGTCACCGGCATGGAGCTGATTCCACTGGCGGAACTGGGGCGCCCGCGCATCGACGTCGTGGTATCTATCACTGGTCTGTACCGCGATCAGTATCCTATTGTCATGGAGCGCTTCAACGAAGCCGTGCTGCTGGCGGCCAATGCCGACGAGCCGCTGGCGATGAACTTCGTGCGCGCCAACAGCGAACGTATTCTGGGCGAGTTGACCATGGCCGGGGTAGATGAAACCACCGCCCGCAATGCCGCGCTGACCCGTGTGTTTGGCAACGAGTCCGGCGACTATGGCACCGGCCTGCCCGATGCCAGCCTGATGTCTGACAAATGGGAAGCCGACGACGGCCAGCTGGCCGAGGTCTATCTATCGCGCATGTCCTGGGCCTATGGGCCAGACCCGGAGCAGTGGAGCCGCAAGATCACTGCCCCCGATGGCAGTCCCGTGAATGTCTATTCCACGCATCTCAAGGGAACCTCGGCGGCGGTCATGTCGCGCTCCTCTAACCTGCGCGGCCTTCTGGACAATGACCATTCGTTCGAATATCTGGGCGGCATCTCACTGGCCGTGCAGCACCTGGATGGTGCATCGCCCCAGATGTACATCTCCAACATGCGTGACCCGGCACGCGCCAAGCTGCAACGCGCTGAACAGTTCCTGGCCATGGAGCTGCGCGCGGTATACCAGCACCCGAACTGGATCAAGGAGATGGAAGCCGAGGGCTATGCGGGCACGCTGCAACTGCTGGAAACTATCAATAACTTCTGGGGCTGGCAGGTGATGGACGCCAGCGTCGTGCGGGACGACCAGTGGGACGAATTCCATGCCACATATGTAATGGACCGCTACGACCTGGGCACCCGCGAGTGGTTCGAGGAGACCAACCCGGAAGCACTGGCGCAGATTGCCGAGCGCATGTTGGAAGCCTCGCGCAAGGGCTACTGGGAGGCCAGCGAACAGACGCTGCGTGAACTGGTGGAAACCTATACCGGGATTGATCAGCAGTATGACGTGTTCACGGCTAACAACGACTTTCAGGAATACGTGAACACCCTGGCGATGGGCTTTGGTTTGAACACCGCGTCCCCCACTCTGGATGCCGAGGCAATGCCGGAGCCCGCCAATGAAGCCATTTCTGAGCCGTCACAGGACGTCAATCCCACTGGCGAAAGTGTCACCGTGCAAGGTCAGGTCATGCGTGAAGTCACCATGCTGACTTCCGAGGAAGTCCGGGACCTGTTCTGGCTTTGGCTGCTGATCGCAGTGATCGTGGCTGGGATGATCAATCGCGACTGGCAGTCACGCCGTATCTACACAATTAACTGAATCCACCACAAGGAGAATTACCATGTTAATGATTGAAAATGCGCTTTCACAGGTCACCGCTTACTTCATGTTGCCTGTACTGATTTTGCTGGCCCTGATGTTCTGTTATTCACTGTTCGCCCTTGGCGGATTTCTGTACGATATTGCCGGGCGCAAATTTTTTGCGCGCTACCCGACCAGCATCGCACGGCTGATTGCACTCAACCACAACATCGCAATTGAAACGCTTGAGCTTCAGGTACTCAAAGAACTTGAAATGTTGCGCATTGTCAGCCGTGTTGCACCGATGCTGGGTCTGGTTGCTACCATGATCCCAATGGGGCCCGCACTGATTGCTGTGTCCCAAGGCGATTCGCTAGGCATGGCGCAGCAGCTGGAAGTGGCCTTTTCGGCGGTAATCACTGCCCTGATGGCGGCCTCAATCACCTTTGTCGTATTGTTAGTCAAACGCCGCTGGCTACTGGCAGAAATCAGTGATTACAACCAGGGTCTAGTACAGAAAGCCGGAATAGCAACCGTGCGTGAGAGTGAACTCAGAGCGGAGGCATCGGCATGAGTGCGACCCCGAAGTCACTAGCCATTCTGAGCGACGGCGACCAGGACGACCCCATCCTGAGCGTGGTGAACCTTATCGACGTGTTTCTGGTGATCATTGCCGTGTTACTCCTGGTGATTGTTCAGAACCCGCTCAACCCTCTACTGAGTGACGAGGATGTCGTCGTCATCAAGAACCCCGGACAGGAAAATATGGAGATGATCATCAAGGAAGGTGAAGAACTGACCCAGTACCGCAGCAGCGGTGAGATAGGCGAGGGTCAGGGCGTACGTGCAGGCGTTACTTACCGCATGGACGATGGCACCATGGTGTATGTACCGGAGTTGTGATGACGCTGCATCGGGCGGGCTTCGAACTGAAGTCCGCATTATGTTCAGCGCTGTCATCATACGGTGATGGATTTTACAATCGAACGAGGTTGCACTAAGGTTTTGGCTACACCAGCCCGATACACAATGAAACTGGCGTGCTGTAAATCGTGTCCGTTTTATCGGGTGAAGATCACGATAGCCTCAAACCGCTTGCCTGGCAAGCCGCACCGTACGCTAGCCGCCCAGTACATCAGAATACCGCCCGCGCAGAACCTTCTTGTCGATCTTGCCCGTTGCCGTCAGTGGCACGCTGGCGAAGATCACCCTGTCCGGCTTCCACCACTTCACGATGTGTGGCTCCAGATAGGTCAGCACCGCATCCTCGGTGAGCTCTGCGCCGTCATGGCATTCGATCACCAGCACAGGCCGCTCCTCCCATTTGGGATGCGGCACGCCGATTACTGCGGCGATCTTCACACCCGGGCAGCCAACCGCGAAGTTCTCAAGGTCGATGGATGAAATCCATTCTCCGCCCGACTTGATCACATCCTTCTTGCGGTCGGTGATGCGCATAAAGCCGGCCGCGTCGATGGTGGCAATGTCGCCGGTGTCGAACCAGCCATCTTCGTTCGTGGCGTCCGTATCTTTGCGGAAATAGCGACGGATGGTCCACGGCCCTCTCACCAGCAGCGCGCCCGAGTGCTTGCCGTCCCAAGGCAGATCGCCGCCATCGTCGTCCACTATTTTGAGCTCGATGCCGAATTGCATCCGCCCCTGCCGCGTCCAGATCGCTTCGTCCATCGCCTCTTCGCCGGCTTCGGCCAGTTCCGGCGTTGGTGTCGCTATCACACCCAACGGGCAGGTCTCGGTCATGCCCCAGATCTGCAGCACCCGAACACCGTACTTTTTCTTGAAGCCCTCCGCCATCGCGCGCGGCACTGCCGACCCGCCGATGACCACCCGTTGCAAGCTGCCTGGCGTCTCGCCGGTGTTTTCGAGATGCGCGAGATACATCGTCCAGATTGTCGGCACGCCACCCGAGAACGTCACGCCCTCGCTGACGATGAGTTCCTGCAGACTTGCGCCGTCCATCTTGTCACACGGGAACACCAGCTTGCAGCCATTGATCGGTGCTGCAAACGGCAGGCCCCACGCCGTTGCGTGATAAAGCGATGAGCAGGGCATCACCACATCGAAGGCATCAAAACCAAACGCGCTCGCCAGCCCTGACGCCATCGCATGCAGCACCACAGCGCGATGCGAATACAGCACGCCTTTCGGATCGCCCGTCGTGCCCGATGTATAGCAGAGAAACGCGCTCAGATTTTCCTCGACCACCGGCCAGGCAAAATCCTCGTTCTCCTTATCGAGCAGGCATTCATAACCCACGGCGCCAACCGTGCCAGGCATAAGCCGCTGCTCGTCCGATAGCATTACATAGGTTTTGATGGTTTTCAGGTAGGGCGCGATCCGCTCGACCACGGCAAGGAAGTTCCGGTCAAACAGCAGCACCGAGCTTTCCGCGTGATTGATCGTGTAGATGATCTGATCGTCATACAGCCGCGGGTTGGCAGTATGCAGCACGGCGCCAATCCCCGGCACGGCATAGAACAGTTCAAAATGCCGGTGCGTATTCCAGGCAAGACTCGATACCCGGTCGCCATGCGCTACGCCCAGCCGTTTCAGCGCGCTGGCAGCCTGTCCCGCCCGCTTCAGCGCGTCGGCATAGGTGTATCGCCATACGGGTTCGTCCACGAGGCGCGTGACGATCTCGCGGCGTGCATGCGCGCTTGCCGCGAACTTCAGAATATCAATGATCTGCAGCGGCGGCGTCTGCATCAGGCCCACGGTCATGATCGCTCCTGGTGTTTTAGTGGTTGTGGTAGATTATGGCTCAAGGTGTCAGTACCGTCTGCTCAACCCCCAACCTCACCAGCACTTCCTCCGGTGGCCCATCGTACGTCACCGATGGCTGGTTGCCGACATAACCTATTGCCTCCCACCCTGCCGGTGTTGCGTAATAGGCGGCAGCGGCGAGTGAGCGGAATCTGCTGAAGAATCTTGCCGCTGTTCTGAAGGCCTCGGTGGCACGCGGCTGAAAACTGATGTCGTCGCAGATTGCCTGTTGCTGCGCCAGAGTCAGTGCAGCAAACTCGCGAGAAAATCTTGTGACGGATTCCACATCCAACCAATCAAGCCCCGGCAACACAATGTCGCGATCAAGCAATTGTGCGGGATACGGTGCGCTGACCCACTCATCAATGAAGTCGACAACGCGTACCTCGCTGGCGGCGGGACCAAGATTGTCGGCAGGAATGATAACGTCCGCAAGTGCGATAGCAGCAGCACGTTGCGTTCGGCTTAAAGTTAACGACCAGTTGTCACCCGGGCTGTAATTGTTATTGAGCAATGGATCGCTGCCATATCCTGTCGACGTCACCGGCGGGACACCTGGCACCGGCTCAGCACCGAATACGTGCGCATCGCCAAGCTGCAGTGTAGCGGCAACAGCAACAAACCATTTGAATACAGTGCGACGCGACAAACGCGGCGCGTCGTTAACGATGATGGGTACTGCACTGAGAGATTCTGGTTCCTGAAAATGATGCGACATTACAGCAGCCCTCTTCTGGATTGATCGACCAGATAATCGCCGGCACGCCATGCCAACGCCATGATGGTGAGAGTCGGATTTTTATCTGCGTTTGAGGGAAACGGCGTGCCATCCACCAGAAACAGATTCTTCACATCCCAGGTTTGATTAAAGCCGTTGCACACCGATGTATTTCCATCACTGCCCATGATGGCGCCACCCACTTCATGGATGATTTTGCCACCCGGATCGATGCGGTTGCGGCCAGTCGTGACTGTGCGCACTGTGCCGCCCATCGTTTCAATCAACTCTCTGAAAGTAAGCTCTGCATGATCGCACATGCGTTGTTCGTGTTCCGCCCATTTCCAATGCCATTTCAAAACGGGCACGCCCCACTTGTCCTTCACTGTGTCATCGAGTTCTGCGAAACAATCGTCATTGGGAATCATTTCTCCTCGACACGCAAACCCCATGAAGGAACCGTAATAGCGTCGCGCTTCCTGCTTGTACCTGGCACCATAAGCGCCGGCGCCGAGATCGTCTGGCAGAGGATTGCCACCACCGGGCATGCCACGGGTTGCACCCATCTCTATGTGATACCCGCGCGGGAAACCGAGCTTTTCCGCTTCTCTGTATAACCACCAGGGGGCATAAAAATGTGAGCCACCAGCACCGTCTTCATTGTAAGGCGGCAGATTCTCCAATGCCGGTATCTGACCCTGCAGGCTGGTACCAACTGTATCCATAATGTACTTGCCCACCAGGCCGGAGCCATTCGCAATACCATCGGGAAACAAACTGCTTTTGGAATTGAGCATAATGCGCACGGTTTCGCCACTGCTGGCAGCGAGCACAACTGCCTTCGCTTTCACCTGCACGTCCTTGCCGGTAGTTTTGTCGATAAACATCACGCCAGTTGCTTTACCATCCGGCCCTACCAACACTTCACGCACATGTGCATTGGCTACAATATCAAGATTACCAGTTGCCAACGCAGGGGGCAGGTGTACCGTTGTGCTCTGGTAGTTCGCGCCAGTCGAACAACCGCGTCCGCAAGGCGTGGCCCAGAAACAGGCGGCACGCGCACGCATCGAATCACCGACAATTTTCTGGGCCCAGGTGTTACCGGGAAACAATTGCGCCGGGAGCCTGTCGGCATCCAGTTTCCGTGTCAGTACCGCCCTGTGAATTGGAATGATGGGAATACCCAGCGTCTTGCCATGCTTCTGCGCTAACAGTTCACCTGCGCGACCTTTGGGCGGAGGTTGCAAAACCCCCTCTGGAGAATTGGGCGTATTTTCCAGTCCTTCGTTGGAACCGTAGACACCAATAAGCTGTTCAACTTTGGTGTAGTACGGCTCAATCTCATCATAGGTTATTGGCCAGTCGAGGCCGAGACCGTCACGCGTTTTGGGCTTGAAATCGTAGGGACCATTGCGCAGCGAGATACGCCCCCAGTGGTTGGTGCGACCACCAAGCATACGCGCGCGCCACCACCAAAACTGTTCCTCCGGCTTGTCGCTCGCCTGCGTGTAGGGCTCAGCTTCCATCTCCCAGCCGCCATCGATAGTGGCATCATGGAAACCGAAAAATTGTTTGTCCGGCGTGGAAGTGCCCAGTAGAGGCGCCTGATCCCTGCGTTGAAACATCGGTGTTTCCGTGACCGGATCATAAGCACGCCCCGCTTCGAGCATCAGGCACTTGATGCCCGCCAGCGTGAGCGTGAAGGCCATCTGCCCACCGCCGGCACCGGAACCCACGATGATGACGTCATAGTCTCTGGTGATAGCCTCTTCAGCATTGATGGTCAACATAGCAGCGTCCCAACAGGTTGTTTTTATTGGCAGGGTTGCGTGGTGCTTGGCGCCCGGCGTGTGCTGGCGTCAGTGTAAACGCTGGCCCGGGTGCTGACAAGCTAACTCACCGAAGGGTGTAATACCCTCTGAAATTCACATTGCTTGTCAACACTGAGGTTAAAGAGATAGTCTGTCCCGAGTCAACGAGGATATAACTATGTTTGATCGCCACCTGATTGTATTGCTGACCACATGTTTTTTTTCCACCGCGATCCACGCTCAGACATCAGACACCTACCAGGTACCAAGAACCGAGCATGGGCAACCCGACATTCAGGGCGTCTGGGGCACACGATTCAGCACCTTGCTGGAACGTCCGGCAGGTCTGCCTCTGGTACTTCCACCAGAGCAGGCAGCGGGATTTGCACAAACCATCGCACAAAGCATGGGAGACAATAACGATCCTGATATCGACATGTTCGGACCACCTGTGTTGGCTGTGGTGAACGGTGAGCATCGCAGCTCTATCATTGTTTATCCGGAAAATGGCAGCTTACCCTTCAACGCACGGGGCCTTCAGAGAGCGTCTCACAGCTACTTCGGGGGGCGTGGTTTCGATGGCCCCGAACAGAGGCCTGGCGTGGAGCGTTGCATTGAAGCCTGGGCATCGCCGCCAATGCGGGCATTCATGTATCAGTTGTACAATGGGATTATTCAGACCGAGGACACGATTGCCATCTTCAGTGAGGAAGCCGCACCACAACGAATAATCTATCTGAACGGTAACAGGCGCCCGGATGCCATCCGTACGTTCGAAGGACACTCCAGAGGTCACTGGGAAGGCGACACACTGGTGGTAGAAACCACACATTACAGCGAAGTTAATCCGGAGCGAGCCACCACCGCGCGACCGATGTTAATCAGCAGCCAGGCCGTTGTGACCGAGCGTTTTACACGCCTGTCGGAAACCGAACTGAACTATCAGTACGAGGTGAACGATCCGTTCTACTACACCGGGCCCTTCCGTGGGGAGTTTTCGTTTACGCGGGACGAGGTTGGACACATATATGAGTATGCCTGCCATGAAGGCAATTACAGCATGAGCGGTGGACTGATGGGTGCAAGGGTTCAGGAAGCCGACGCCGCGGGCAATTGAGATCAGTTGTATCCCGGCAAGTCGCCACTATTCAATTCAGAGGTACTGAACATGTTTACTACTCGACGCCGCTTCCTGCAAGGTGCTGTCAGGGCCGGGCTTTATGCCGGCTTTTACGCTGGACTGGGTGCGCCCGGATTAAGCACAGCGGTGTTTGCCCAAAACACCAGGCTTGGTCCCGCGCCGATGATGCCGGGACTGCATTATGTCGAGACCAATGGTATACGCATGGCTGTATACGAACAGGGTTCGGGCCCTGCCGTGGTGTTTTGTCATGGCTTTCCGGAGCTGGCACTGAGTTGGCGCAATCAAATCGGGCCGGTGGCCGCTGCCGGCTTTCACGCCATTGTCCCTGATCAGCGCGGTTACGGGCTGACCGGTGGCTCTGATGATGCATCTGATTATGGAATGGATGTCTTCTGTGCAGATCTGATTGGCATGCTGGATGCCAAGGGCATCGACAAAGCGGTTTTTGTGGGTCATGACTGGGGTGGCGCTGTGGTATGGACAATGCCGCGTGTTTATCCGGATCGCTGTCTGGGCGTCATCGGTCTGAACACCGCAGCCAACCGACCTGGCAACCTGCCGCCGGTGCAAGGCAGCGAGCCATCGTTAATCATCAGGACTGCCGACTATTATTTCAACACCTTTCAGGAACCTGGGCGAGCAGAAGCCGTTCTGGAGGCTGATGTTCGCAAGTCATTCGAATTTTTCCTGTCGCGGGGCGGCATGTGGAACAAAGACGTGTTCGCGGACCTACCGGAAGATTCAATGCAGCGGCGCATGGACTTTCTGGGCATGCTGCAGCAAGGCATTGAGCCAGGGGAGACGTTTCTCAGCGACGATGTCATGGATTATTACATCAGCGCCTATGAATCAACCGGGTTTACCGGTGGCTTGAACTGGTATCGATCGGCCCTTCGTGTGGGCGTCGCGTTGGCGAATGCGCGCAACACAATTGATGTTCCCTGCCTTTACATCGGCGCAGAACATGATGTTATTCTGCCGCCAGCGTCTGCTGACGGTATGGAGGATTTTATTCCGGATCTGGAGAAGTACACGGTGCAAGACAGCGGCCACTGGACACAACAGGAACAACCGGAGGAAGTAAATCGTGTGATTCTGGATTGGCTGGGCCGCAAGATTGCCTGACCATTGAATCGCCAAGGACCTCCGATCGCATCCGGTGATAGACCTTCGCCAGAGACGAGAGCATCCCAATCAGTTTTTCAGTGGTAAAATCTCATCACCGGCGATTAACACAAACTCTAAGCTTGCGTCATCAACCAATTTGAATACTGCCTCATAGAGCACATCATCCAGTTTGATGAAGTCTCGATAGATGCCGGTAGTCGATTCAAACGAACCGCTGCAATCAAGGTGAAACCCATCGACATCCGCACCACCCGCGTATGGACGAGAGTGCATTAGTTGTATGAGTCCTTGTTCTATTGAAATCAGATTAAAAGTCACGTCTATCTTATGAAAGCCGTCAATCTCTACAGGACTGGAGTTTTCAAATATTCTTACACACGAATACAGTTGAGACTGGTTAACCAGAATCACCCCGACACTCCCCAGTCCCGAGGCATATTCTTTAGACGGTAGTCGGTTGTTATAGCTGCCAAGCCAGCTTGATTGTTCGTGGCTGTTGGTTTCGACAATATCTATCGTGACATGAGCTACCGATGAGAGCCCTTCGTTATCCACAACCCGGTATGCTATCGTTGTTGTACCAGCAGGAAGATCCACTATGACGTGATTACCCGAAGCGATAACAGAACCTTCCATCAACCATTCGGCGCTATTTACGGCGCCATCAGGATCTGATGCAATTCCCTTGAATACCACGCGTTCGCCAGGGACATCATCCGTATCAGCAATCCATCGATTGCTGCCCACTATAGAAACTATTGGTGGAGTGTTAGGTATACCTGGGGCCGATGCATAAACCACAGGCCCACTTGCCATGAAAGGATCACTGACTAGTTTAAATATCCCATGCTGATTATACGCATAAACTTCGTTTTGACTCCCGGTAAAAAACCTATTTGAATTGTTGCTACCCTCAAGCCCGTAGGTTCGTTGCCACGTGCTGCCGTCATCGCGGCTTATGAATGTGTTCAGGTCATTGCCGGATAGGAACAGCAGTCCATCTGCAGCATGAATGTGCTCATACATGTAAAGACCCGTACTGAGATAGTCATCATTGGGCGCGACAATCCTTGTCCATGAATTGCCGAGATTGTCGGATCTATAGAGGCCTCGGTCAGTCATACCTTGATGCACTGTTACAGCCCAGAGGTATTCACCGTCCCAGGCTATACTGCTAACTTCCGAGAACCTGTCGTCTGTCGTTTCCTTCCAGGGCATTGACTCAAAATTTTTCCACGCTTTCCCTTCATCCAGACTAAAGCTTTCAATCCATTTCGTCCCGTTCCAACCCCGATTCAGAAGAAATGGTGAGAAGTCATTTATGAATGCTCCCGAACTGATATTGCCGGGATTTCTATTTTCCCAGGTATCACCTTCGTCTTCGCTAACCCATAACGAAGAGCCAATAAGCATCAAACTACCTTCCGGTCCAACGACGGCCTTCTCGCTTGCTATGTCTGATATCTTAATCCAGGTGCTACCATAGTTAGTGGATCGCCAAACGCCGTTTTTAGTCGAAAGCACCAACGCATTGTCATTTATGAGGTTGAGTGCATTTCCGATCCCTGAAATGGTTTGCTGCGCAACAAACTCTGAAGCACTATTGTTATTCGACCAGATAGTGATGCTATCTTCGCTTGTTTGAGTCGCGGCGAATAAAACGCCTGCATTATTTGCAACAAGGCCGATGACATTTTCAAAGTCTCCCCGACGCTCCCAGTAGGGTTCAAACTTCGCCCTGGTGCTGATAGTGTCACTCCTGGTCAACCACCCCAGGTACTTGTCGATGGCTGAATAATGTCCTGAGCAGTGCTCGCCTTCATGTGAGAAATCTGAAATTGTCTCAAATCCAAGAGCGTAGTTGTAATACCCAAACGCTGCATATCCTTTTCCTAGAAGAAAATCACTTGTTTCATTGTGAATGGCAACTCTGAATCCATCTCTTTTAAAATTCGAAGGTCGATTGCTGTTGTTAAAGTTGCCGCAACTGGCAAGAAGTCCACCTCCATAGTTTTCACCGTGTCGGCCAAGAAACCAGTGGAGAAACTCACTTCCAGCTGACGCGCCAACGAATATGACCTTTTCCAAATCCAATACCAAACTACTGTTCAAGTTTGATCTCAATAACTGATCAACTAAATCAATATCATCGGCGACCCACACCCTTATCGGACCCGAAGGGGTTTCCCTGCTGTCCGGAGACGCCACTGTAACGGCTACATATCCCAATGCCAAAGACTGATCGACCAAAGTACCACCATGGCCATTCAAGATGCCTTCTTCCGAACTAGTTTGGTTACCATGAAAACTGATTATTACGCCTCGTGGTTGAGACGTATCCCAACCTGCATCATAGCTGTATTTAAATTTTATCGTTCTTCCGGAGCTATCCGTGAACTGTGACGAAGCCGTATTTTGATCAGCGTGGGAGGACGCGGAAGTAAAGAGCACTGTGATTAAAATGACATTTAGATATTTCATAATTAATTATTCGTAATTACAATGTGTTATGTTTCATTGATTAGAATATTTATCCTGGGCGTATGTCAATCGCCCAATTGGGTAAGTCAGTGACTGATGTTGAAAATGGTCGTATAGTTCAGAATACGGTCGGTTTCGGCAGGATAAACTCATCGCCCTGAACATCAACCAGGCAGGCTGACGGTTGACCAAGCTCAGTTATCACAACAGCCAGTACCATTGCGACGACAGCGTGTTTGCGGGAAATTTGATAGCAGATAGTGAATTCGGCTATGCCTGCCTATGATTCATGAGGCGGCATAGCCGATGTCGTTATTGCGAATACACGTTCACTTCAATGCGAATCTCGTTGGGCAGCGCCACGGTATCTGACCACCAACCTGTGCCAACATCAAAATCCAGACGATTGACCGTCACCTCGCTGGTCAGGTTAAAGCGCGGACGGCCGTCCTGCATCTCCATGCCCAGGGTAAAGGGAAAGCTGATCGGGTGCGTTTTGTCGCGAATAGTCAGTTGACCATCTGCGACAAAAGCACTGCCCGCTTGCAGACGACACTGATTGGCCTGAAAGGTGGCCATCGGGAACTCTGCTGCGTTGAACATATCCACATCCAGCAGGTATTCCTTCACTTCGGCGGTGTCGACGTAGATCTCGGCGATGGGGATACTGACATTGATGGCACAGGCGCCAGGGTTGGCCGTGTCTATGTCAAACGTTGCATCCACATTTCTGAATTCGCCCTGACCGGGCACTTCTTCGTAAGAATAGTGGAATATCACGCTGGACTCGCCGGGTGAGAGTGTCCACGTGGCAGCTTGCGCCGAAACGCCGACAAATGCGGCAAGTGACAGCAGTCCTGTGAAAGAGAGCAGTGTTCGCATGATAGGATGACTCCGGGTTCAAATTTGAGTATGGTATAACACTTGATGTTAGACAGCATTTTAATGTGTTTGCCCCGAGACTACGAGTCGCATGTTGTGGACATTACAAAGGAGAAGTTAAAGATGATCCGTCGTACTGTATTTATGCTTGCCGGCGCAGGTTTTTTGCTGGCCGCAACCGCTGTCAGCGCGCAGGAACGCACCTACACCGCAGCCCAGCATGACTACCGGGTTGTTCCTGTAGCCGATGGGTTGGTGCAGCCATGGTCGATGGCCTGGTTACCGAATGGCGACATGCTGGTCACAGAAAAGCCTGGTCGCCTGCGCATTGTCCGCGACGGCAACCTGTTGCCTGAACCTGTTTCCGGTGTACCTGAGGTGTTTTACCAGGGTCAGGGTGGCCTGTTTGAGGTGCTGCCGCATCCGGATTTCGCTACCAACCAGACTATTTATCTGAGTTTTGCCAAGCCGGTAGGCGACGGTTCAACGACGGCCATCATTCGCGCGCGGCTGGAAAACGGCAACCTCAGCGACGTCACTGAAATTTTTGCAGCCAATGCAAGTGGTCGCAGTCACTACGGCGGTAAACTGGCGTTTGATCAGGAAGGTCATCTGTTCCTGAGCCTGGGCGACCGTCAGGCGCCGTCGACGGGCGATCTGGCCGCGCATCCTGCACAGGACCTGAGCAATCATCAGGGCGTTATCGTGCGTCTGACTGAAGACGGCACTGTGCCCAGTGGCAACCCCTTCGCAGGTCAGAGCGGCGCCCTGCCAGAGATATGGAGCTACGGGCACCGCAGTCCGCAGGGGCTGGCGTTTCACCCGCAAACCGGTGATCTGTGGATGACCGAGCATGGCCCGCAGGGCGGCGATGAACTCAATCTGGTCAAACCGGGTGCCAACTATGGATGGCCCGTCGTCGGCTATGGTGTTAACTATGGAACCAGCTCACCGATACATGCGCGTCAGACGATGACAGGCATGGAGTCACCCACGCGTTTTTGGGTACCGTCGATTGCAACGTCCGGGCTTTTGATCTACAGCGGTGACAAGTTTCCTCAGTGGCGGGGCGACGTTTTTGTGGGCGGGCTTGCAGGGGAGCTGATTTCCAGACTGGAGATGAGTGAAGACTTCCGCAGCGTTGTCCGTGAGGAAGACCTCCTTTACGGTATGGGCCGTATCCGTGACATTCGCGAAGGACCTGATGGTTACATCTATGCCGCCATCGAAGATCGTCAGGGTGCACCGACTGCGATTGTGCGGATGGAGCCGCTTTAATCGTGTGGCCAGAATAGTGTGGCCAGGGTGAGGCATCGCCTCACCCTGGCAGCAGTGCCCTGATCTTCGATGTCTCACTGACTGAGGTTGAATCGCTGGAATGTGATCCGTCCCCCAACAATGGTCATCATATTGTTGGCGGTGAGAATATCTGCCGGCTCCGCAGTCATGAAGTCAGTATCAAAAATACTGAAATCTGCACGTTTCCCCACCTCAACCGAGCCTCTCTCATTTTCCTGAAATGCACCCCAGGCTGGCCAGATCGTGAACATCTTCAGCGCCGTTTCACGCGACACTGCCAGCTCCGGATGCCAGCCGGCATCGTCTGAGCCATCCAGACGTTTACGGGTAATGGCGGCATAAAATTCAATACGCGGGTCCCCTGCCTCGACCGGCGCATCTGACCCTCCGAGGATCATCAATCCGCGATCCACCAGTTGCTGCCAGGGATAAGCATAACCGAGCCGGTCAAGGCCCAGACGATCAGGCGCAAAATTAAGGTCTCCGATACCATGGCTTGGCTGCATGGACGGCAACACATTCATGGCCACAAAGCGCTGTTGATCACTCGGCGGAATTATTTGCGCGTGCTCCATACGCCAGCGCAGATCAGTACTGGCCCATTCACTCTGGGGCACGGCATCCCAGGCTTCCTGATACCAGTCCAGCAGCGTCCTGACAGCCCGGTCACCGATAACATGGGTAAAGATCTGGAAACCCCGACGCAGAGATTCATGCATCACCGGCATCAACACTTCCTTACTGGTGCGATCCATAAAGCCGTTGTGATCAGCGTCCGAGTAGTTCTCTATCAACGCTGCACCGCGAGACCCCAGCGTACCATCAATATAGACTTTTATGCCCTGCACCTGAAACATGCCGTCTGCGGTCAATTCAGTGCCTCGACGAATCATTTCATCGGCCTCGGCAATTGGAATGCCGGCGTAGACCCGCTGGAGCATCTGGCCTTCACTGTGCAACTCCTTCATGAGGTCAACCAGCCGGTAGGACATACCCATGTCCTGCGTTTGCGTCCAACCCATGGCGGCATTGGCCTGCATGCCTCGCAGAAGATTGTCTTTCAGATACTCATCGGTTTCCGGCGGCAGGATATCACGGACCAGATTCATGGCATTTGCCAGCAGATAACCGGTGGGGTTGCCACCAATATCCCGCTCAATCCGGCCGCCTTCCGGATCCGGGGTCTCTCTGGTAATACCTGCCAGTGCCAGCGCCCGCGAGTTGACCAGAGCCGATACGCCATCAGCACGTGGCATATATAACGGTTTGTTTTCAGTAAAACGATCAACGTCGCCCTTGTTCAGAAAACGCTGCTGGTCAGTCCATTCACGCTCAATCCAGCCCCGACCCAGCACCCACTCCCCTTCCGGAATATCAGCGGCCCATTGCTCAATGCGCTCAACCGTGCCCTGCAGCGTAGGGATGCCAAAAAGGCTCAGGGTTTTGGTGCGTCGCCCGACCCCTTCAAGGTGCTGATGGCTGTCGGTCAAGCCGGCATAAACAACGTTTCCGCTCATATCCAACACCTGTGCGCTGCCACACAGATAGGCCTGAACACCCTCATTGTCACCCACATACGAGATCAGACCGTCCTTTACGGCAACCGCCTCAGCCTGCCACCGACTCTCGTCTGCGGTATAGACCGTGGTATTGTGAATTACCAGATCCGCATCCAGGCATGCGGCGGCTGTCGGGGACTGGCTGGCAGATGTTAGCGAGGATTGAGGCTGCTCTGAACAGGCATTAATCAGCAGACCAAGACTCAGCAGGAGCGTTAGTTGTTTCATGTGTTGTCCTTATTGTGTTTTCTGATAACCCCATTCTAACTCAATCCGGTGATGTCATGGTTTCCAGCTATCAAACACGAAACGCAGACCTCTAGACGAGATTGCCGGCATCACGGACATGTGATTTTCATCTGGAAAAATTTGACTGTGGATGCAAAGCCCGGGGTAACGTCGCAACTGCAAGTGACTGACGAGTTGAGGAACCAGTTTAGCCACCTCTGGCCAGCGCTGGGCATCATTCCATGCAATCATATGCTTGACCTGATCGCGTAGCGCGGGGTTCTTCTCGGCGATGATCAGTGCATCTGCGCGCAGGTTCTCTTCAGTTTCCAGCGCCCCCGCCCCGACAAAAACTTTGGCGGGCAAATCATTGTGATTTTCCGCGTAGGTTTCCTCCCATTGCCAGACCTCTTCATTCCGCCACCAGATTGCCGGACTACCCAGGATATAGTTATTAAAAGTACCAGGCTCATTGAGTAAAACCCATGCGCCGAACAGCCCCCCTAATGAAATTCCCTGCAAAGTACTGTTGTTTGGATCGATGGGATAGTATTTCTCGATCAGCGGCTTCAACTCTCGCTGGATAAAACGAAGAAAAGACACGCCGCCAGCTTTTTCCTTCGCCCCAAGTGCTCTGGTTTCCGCCTCGCCGGGATCGCTTGGTGCGTAATCTCTGTTTCTCCTTGCCATGGCCTCCCACAGGGTATCGCCCGGATAACCGATCCCAATAACAAAAGACGCTGGTACTTCACCACCTTGTGTCAGCATACGCTGGGTCCCCGTTAGTGAAGCAAACGATGCGTTACCATCCAGTGCATAGATCGCCGGGTACAACTTATTGTCGTCAAAACTCTGCGGTTTCCCGACAAATATTCGTAAGGTATCGCCTGTATATACAGATTCAATATCGAAATATTCACAAGAGAAGAGCCCATTCATAGGTACCATCGAATTAGTCATGATCCATTCCTGCAGCTGTGATTGGACGGCTGAGTATAGGGGCCCGCCGTGAAAAATTGCAGTCTTATACTTTTACCCGTCCTTCAGTATAATGAGTCACATGGGAGGCAATTTTTGAATATCCACCTGATCGTCACCCGTTCTCCAGACACTTTCCATCTATTTATAGACTGATCCCGGCTCGCGCATTAGGCAGAGATGATGGCCGAACCGGAAAAAAACGTCACAATGCATTCTCCTGTCGTTGTCCTGTAATAAAACTGCCATAAGTTGATACGCAGGTAGCGGTCAGGAGTAAAAATATGGATTTAACCATCATACAATCACCATCCCGGGACAACCCTGAGTTTCCGCGGGAACTCAGCTGGCTGGCGTTTAATGGCAGGGTGTTGCAGGAAGCTGCCGACACCCGTAACCCGCCCATTGAGCGACTGCGCTTTCTGGGAATCTACTCAAATAACATGGATGAGTTTTTCAGGGTGCGCGTAGCTGATGTAAAGCGACGCGTCCTGCTGAAAAGGTACCGGACTGCTGAGCATGAAGATGCTGAGCAGCTTCTCGCCGAGATTCAACATCAGGTGTTGATGCTGGGCAAGCAGTTCAGCAGGATCTATCTGGATATTCAGCTGGAACTGCGCAAGCACAATATCGAACTGATCGACGACAGCAAGTTGACCGAGCGTCAATCTGAATGGGTACGCACTTATTTTAATGGCGAAGTAAAAAAGCACATTTCGCCGATTATTCTGTCGCACACCGATTCTTCCCTGGCTAAAATACTTGATGACAATACAACCTACCTGATGGTTGAAATGGCTGGGGTGCAAAAACCAGAGTATGCAATTGTACAGGTGCCGACCAATGAGGTGTCACGCTTTATCGAGTTGCCGCTGCGGCTGAACACACGCAAGAAAAACGGTCACTTCAGGCGGCAGATCCTGCTGCTGGACGACATTATCACATACTGTGTTGCCGATCTGTTTCAGGGCTTTTTCGAATTCGACAGCATTTGTGCCTTCTCGCTAAAACTGACCCGGGATGCCGAATACAATATCAGTGATACGCTGGATCAAAGTCTGATAGACAAGATGTCCAAGGGAATTCGGCAACGACTCAAGTCAGAACCGACCCGCCTGGTGTATGACGCTGCCATGCCGGAGCAGATGTTAAAGGTGCTGACCAAACAGCTAGGTACCAGCACCATGGACGCCCTGATTGCCGGCACCCGCTACCGGAATTTTAAAGACTTTATTGGTTTTCCCAATCTCGGCCGCCAGAGCATGGAATTTCCGCCCTTGCCGCCGCTGCCCAGCCCGGATTTTGATCAGCATCCGACCACCTTTGACGCCATCCGTAACAGCGACATCCTGCTGTATTACCCCTATCACAGCTTTGGCTATTTTACTGAGTGGGTGCGGCAGGCTTCTTTTGATCCCAAGGTCACCCATATCAGGATTTCCCTGTATCGGGTCGCCCGGCAGTCACGCGTGATCCACGCCCTGCTGGATGCCGTGCGTAATGGGAAAAGTGTCACGGTAGTGCTTGAACTGAAAGCCCGCTTTGATGAAGAAAACAACATTAGCTGGGCCAGAAAAATGACCGATGCCGGTATCGAAGTCATTTTTGGTCAGACCACCTTAAAAATACACTCCAAAATCTGCCTGATTACCCGCATTGAGAAAGGTGAACCGGTGCGTTACGGCCATATTGGCAGTGGCAACTTTAACGAAAAAACCGCGCGGATTTATACCGATATGAGCCTGTTCACCTGTCATCCGGAGATTACGGCCGAAATAGAACAGGTATTTGAATTCATTCAGTACTCCTATCGTCCCTTTGTCTTCCAGCATCTGATTGTGTCTCCCACCTGGAGCCGGCCTAAATTAAAGAAACTCATCCAGCGCGAAATCGACCTGGCCGTGAGTGGTCGCAAGGCCGAGATCTTCCTCAAAGTCAACAATCTGGTGGATGAGGAGATCGTGCAACTGCTGTACACGGCCAGCCAGGCCGGCGTGAAAATCAGGATGATTATCCGTGGCATGTGTTCACTGGTACCGGGTATTCCCGGCAAAAGTCAGAATATCAGGGTCATCAGCATTCTTGACCGCTTTCTGGAACACGCGCGTGTGTATGTGTTCCACAATGGCGGTGATACCGATGTGTATATTTCATCAGCCGACTGGATGACCCGCAATATCGACCAGCGGGTGGAAGTGGGTGTACCAATCCTCAATACCAGAATCAAACAAACGGTGCTCGCGACCCTGGATATTCAATGGCGGGATAATGTGAAGGCACGCACTGTTGATGCCAAACAAAGCAACTCGTACATCAGCCGGGGCAATAAACGCAACATCCGTTCCCAACAGAGCATCTACGATTACTTTGTCAAACAGAACCAGATGCTACTGCAGCAGTCAGACCCGGAACGAGCGTAATCCACAGACAAAAATGTACCGTTACAGGTTTGTGCTATCTATTGCGCCGGCCACCAGCTTGATGCTCGCAGCACTGACACCATACTCCCTGGCAAGCGCTGGCCACCGGTCGAGTGCTGTCCGGGTCTGCTCAATAATTCTGCTGATACGTGGCCTGGCAATTTTTGCCGCCTCTCCCAGCTTTATCAGCTGCGCAACACCCGGATTGCTGCCTTCCCCCATCACCATGGTGCTTTGCTCGCCCCCTGGCCCTGATGAAAACGTCAGGTCATAGGCCGGCGACACGCGCCACCGCCCCTGAGCATCCATCAAAAAGCTGAAATTTTTGGAATGATCATCTCTGTTATGCGCCAGCACATTAAATACTGCCAGGCGATACATTTTTTCCACTTCCCTGATGTCGCGGGTCAACTGGCTGGTCAACGCAATCAGGTCTTCGTAATCAAGCGAAGGCGTCCGGTAATCCGAATGCAGAAGTCCGCAAGCTGTGTGCATGTGCAGGCGCTGCTTACCATCTCTATCAAAGCGCCTGATAGCAAAGTACCCGGCGCCCCGGGTTGCAGAAAACAGATGCACTTCTGGCACATCTATGCCTGCGTCCCTGGCCATCAAGGCATAGACATACTCTATGGCCCCGGCGTCGGCACCGTCCTGACTGTTTGAGAACTTGACAAGCCAGGGCTCAAAATTCTCCGGTAGATCAAGAACACCATGAACAATGTGTTGACGTTCACTATCCAGCCCTATCAGCGCTTTGGGGCGCGCACCTGCTGAAGAGCCATTCAGACTCATAAGCTGGCCCAACATGTCATCCGCTGCCCCGTCGAGCACCTCCTGCGCCTGTTCAGCCAACCTGTCCAGAAAAATGGCACCGCCCACTGCATGTGAGCTTTGGTCAGGCTCATATATAAGCGCCCCCATCCCGTGACACCCGACATGTGCCAGCCGCTCCAGCAGATTTATATCGGCAGGTAAAATACCTTGCGAGCGTGTAAACCGGTCAAACAGCAACCTCCCCCAGCCATCCGGCAGACTGTCATTGAATACACCAGCCAGACCCTCAAACAATTTGTAGTCGAAAGTGACAAGGCCAGACTGTAAAGGCAGATGAAAAGGTGAAATTTCCAGTCCGCTTTGTATGAATGCGTCATCATACGCAAAATAAATTTTTCGCTCTCGCATGGCAAGACGGCCGACAGGTTGGACACCGGCACCAGATTCCAGCCCGCCAAAATCCAGGCCAATTTTTATTTCCATCACAGTCGGCGGTTTCTTCATTATTTTCGGCGCCCTCGCTTACGAACAGGTGCGTGATTGGCGTTTAACACGTCATCAATCGACCGGAATTCCGCTGATGCCGGCTGCGTTGCCTTGATGAGCTCCTCTGTTCCTCCCAGCACCATCATCAGCTTCAAAAATGACTCCAGCGATATTTG
The DNA here is from genome assembly GCA_963974875.1 of uncultured Pseudohongiella sp. GTDB lineage: Bacteria > Pseudomonadota > Gammaproteobacteria > Pseudomonadales > Pseudohongiellaceae > Pseudohongiella. Next base: position 378,986 of record CAXBER010000002.1, read on the forward strand.
CCCCTTCTGCTCAAATTTACGCAAGGTTGGCAGCGGCACGCCCGAGCGCTCAGCTAGCCCTTTTTGAGTCAACTCCAATACCAGCCTGCGCTGGCGAATATTGTCCGCAAGCTGTTGCTGCGCCTTACCTGTCGTAATAAGTGCCATTATGGTATTACTAAAATCCTTTAAATGCGTTCAATTAATATTATGGTATTAGAAAGCTAACCATTCAAGGAATTACTACAGAAATCATAAGATGTCCGTGAGAAATAGCTGCGACTACCACCAAACGCCGATTATTCCGGCAACTGCGCACAATCTCAAAGGCTCATTGATTGGTTGTTTTGGCCAAAAACTGGTCTCTGCCACCATTACCCGACCCGGCCACCTGCCGTAACTGCCTGTTTCAACGTGGATTCGCTCTTGGCACAAAATCTGCAAAAAATAATATAAAAGCAATCTGAAAGCAGTCTGAAAACAGCCCGGAAGCAGGTGGAAAAGTCGACGTGATCAATCAAGAAGAAGTAATGCAATTCGCTGGGAAAGGATACACATTGGGGATCTGGCAGGTGTGGCCGGACGATGGCACCCTGGTAACGGACGGACATGCGGTACACGTGGAACCCAGGGTGATGGCGGTGCTGATGTGCCTGATCCGGGCCGAAGGGTGCCTGGTCTCCCGCGATGCACTACTGGAGTCGGTGTGGGCGGGTGTAGTAGTCAATGAAGAGGTGGTGACACGGGCAGTATCTGAACTGCGTAGCCTGCTCGGTGATGTGGGGCGACCAAGGCGGTATGTAGGCACCATCCCAAAAAAGGGGTATCGACTGTTGATGAACGCTGTGCCGGTGGAAACTCTGATGGAAATGCCGGAGGAAACTCCTGTGGAAGTTTCAAAGCATCAAGGGACGCAGCACGCCGCAATCAACGACGCTGAAATCCTGAGGCGCGCGAACCTGTCTGTAACTGCCGGCTTCAGACTGATCTGGCGCATTGTCCATCGGAGCGCAGCGGCGACCGGCTATCTCATCATGTTCGCACTGTTGCTCGCATTCCTGTTTTAGGCCTATTATGATCCCTCTGGATTAGCATGCGCCTGCTGTGCTTTGGCTGGCCGGTATAATATTTTCGAGGGATCGTGAAACATGTCAATTCTTGGCTGGCTTGAGGCCATCATAAAACTTGGCATCCCCATGTCAGTGCTGGGCTGTCTGATGTTCAACTGGCTTTACGGGGCGGGTCAGTTATCGCGTGACGCCGGCCACAAGGCTATTCGCGAACGCCTGAATGAGATCAAAAAGCAGCACAAGTCCAACAAGAGCAAACATGGCAATTATCTCTACAAGCAATGGGTGTTCTTTGGCGGTGGTTTTTATGGACTGACGGTGCTGTGGACCCTGCTGGTGATTGAAAGCATGGAATTGATCGGTTTTATCGTCAATTTTGACCTGGCGGCTCTGCTGGCCAATGGTATCGTCGCACTGATTGTCAATCTGGTTCTTTCGCAACTGGGTAATATTGTCGCCGCGTTGCTGTGGTTTGGCTACTGGCCTGATGATAGTGGTGCATCCGTTGTTATCTGGGCAGGTACTGCCTATGCCGGCTACCTTCTGGGCATTCATCTGGCCCGAGAAGGAGAAAGTCTGCAGAGTCTGTCAGATATAAAAAGCAGAATCAGGCTGCGGCGTAAGGTTAAATGACACGTCGGCGGATTCCACTGACTACGCTGACCAGACAATTGATCCGGCACTTCCGTCTGTCATTGCAACCACGGAACCCTTAAGACGTACCCGACGGGCGGGTAAACCGGTCATTAAGCTTTTGTACCAGAACATCAGCGCTGGCAATCAGATTGTCCAGCTTGCGGCGCGTGCGGCTGGTCCAGCCATCCGGACGCCCCGGGGACATACTGGGCAACCAGGCATCAAGGTTCCTTTCAAAGGCCATTGCCACGCGTTGTGCATCCTCACTCTGGCGGGCCGTCCGCTGCAACTTTCGCAAAACTGAACGTCCTGCCATCTGGCGCAGGCGCGAATACAGGATGCCCAGGGCCACAATGACGGCCGCAATCACCAGTAACTGGGTTGTGGGGGTGAATGTTGCCAGCGGCGTAAATACCAGACCATTCCAGGCCCCCGCGCTCAGACTCCAGAAAGCAAACCCGGCAACGATGGCGCCAAAAACCAGCGCATTAAGCCAGCGCGCCCGCTTGAACCATGATTTCCGGGCCTCGATCAGTTGCGGCACCAGCACATCACGCAAATGCTTACCACTGTGCTCCAGTTGCGTGCTGATGCGATAGGCACGATCCACATCCAGTTGCTGTATGCGGCTTTTGATATCACCCAGATCTTCGTCACGCTTGGCACGCATTCGCTCGCGGATCTGGTCATCCGCTATCGGTGCCGCAGCGTTTTCTGAATAGATGCGGTAAAAACGTCCTGCCGTCAGGCCGCTCTGCGCCATCGCCCGCTGCCAGGCTGCCACCACCTCCTCCGGATTATCCTCTCGCACAGAATTGTCAATCTGATTCAGGATATAGAGGAATTTATCGGAATCCGGGCGGTTGATGGTATTGGCCACCAGGTGCTGCAAAGTGTCGCCCATTGCGCCCGGTTCAGGGTGCCGGGCATCAAAAAATACCAGTACCAGATCTGACAGCTCCATGATGTGATCGGTAATCAGCAGGGTTTCAGTGCGCTGCTTGTCGGCATCAAAGCCGGGCGAGTCGATGAATATTTTGCCGCGCAACTCTTCTGCGTTACAGGTTTTGAGCTGCAGATAGGAATCGATACGCCGGCCCTCGCCCTGTGCTTGTGACTCAATCGACTGACTGATCCGGTAAAACGGAAAGCGCGGATCGCTGTCCAGCGCCACGCCCGGCAGCAGCCTGGGTTCAACATTGTCGCCGTAACAGATAACGGTAAACTTGTCATCGACCGCCTGATTGCCTGTGCGTTGCAACGACTGGCCAAGATATTCGTTCAGAAAAGTGGATTTACCGGCAGAAAACGTACCCAACACCGCCACGACCGGCCACCAGGAAATGTGTGTCGCATACGAGTCATCAGCATCCATAAAGCCCAGCTTGCGGGCTACCGCATCAAGTTCCCGGAAGTACTCCACCCCTTCTGCCAGTGCGGGATTCTCCTGCTCAAGATGGGACTTCAGGCGCTTGATACGTTCTTCCGTTGAGGTTTTTGCCACGACACTTCTCCATAGCAACTGATGTAAGCCGACAGGCCTTGCCTGTCTGTTGTTGATTCGTCGTCTATGAGTATCCCATATTTCGCGTACATCTACAGCCTGCAAATACGGGTCATCAGCCCGGCGTCACCAACAATTGCTGGAGAGCGGTTAATCAGCTTATAGTATTGCCTTCTAAAGAGGACTCTACGACGCATGGCCACTCAACGACTACCATCCCTCAATCTGATACGGGTATTCGAGACTGCTGCCCGCCGCATGAGCTTCAGGGATGCGGCAGATGAGCTGTTTGTGTCGCCACCGGCAGTCAGCCATCAGATCAAGGCGCTGGAGGACTACCTTGGTATTACCCTGTTCAAGCGGGAGAATCGAAAAATCTCACTGACCGCAGAAGGTAAACGCTACTACCTGCACGTCAAGCGCGGGCTGGACCTGATCGATAGCGCGACCCTGGCGGTACGCAAAGAGAAAAAGAACCGGCGTTTTGTTGTCAATACGCTGCCCAATATCGCGAGCCTGCTGCTGTTTCCCAATATCCATGAGTTTCAGACCAGATACCCCGAACTGAATATTCAGATCGACTCGGACATATCCAGAATCGATTTTGAACACTCGGAAACTACGGTCGCGATTCGCCACGAATGTGGTAACGAGCCAGAGCTGACTTACCAGCCACTGGTACGCATTTCCCTGACGCCCATTTGCAGCCGCAGTTATCTGGCGCAACATCCGGGGTTGCTGAAAGCGGATTTCAGTCACTGCCGCCTTATCAAGATTTCAGGGGATTCGTATCAGTGGCCACGCTGGCAGACTCAGTGGAACGCGCTTACGGAGACATCAGATGAACTTGTCGTCAGCACGGTGGAAGCCAGTATCGAGGCCGTAAAAAACGGTATCGGAGTAGCGATGGGCTATCTGCCCACGTCGTATCAGTTCATGCACGACGATGATGAGCTTGTACTGCCATTGCCCGACAAGGTCACCCGACATGGTGAATGTTTTCTGGCCTGTCGCAATGACCATGCCGCAGATGAAGTTATCAAGGCGTTTCATGAGTGGGTAGGGAAGATCATTGCCCGGGAATGGACAGATAAGAAAATCTAATCCGAAGCAGGGCATTTTTTCATTTGTCAGCCCCCCCGCTCAGGGGGGAGAATTCCTGACAATCTCAACCGAAAACGTGGTCAGCCAAATGTTCCCCGGAAGCCAGAATACCCCACAGCCAGATCAACAATCACTCCCGCTTACCCTGCGTGAACATGATGTTCTCAGAGAACTCGCCCAGGGTTGCAGCAATAAGGAAATTGCCAGAACTCTGTCACTCAGCCCGCACACGGTTGATGGGTATGTGAAGGGAATTTACAGGAAGCTGGGGATCCGTAACCGTTCAATGGCCACGATTGTTGCTTTGCAATACGGGATCCTGGACTGGCGATCACCATCAATCATGAGTCAGCAATATGTCTGAAACAACGGGCAGGTGGTCAGAGGGAAAACGCCCGTCGTAACGGTCTTCCAGTATCCGATGATTCAGTGTGCGGATGCTGTTGCCGACAAAGATATAATCGATGGGTGACTCATCGGCACGCACATTTTCCCAGTTATTGAATGATGCTGCAGGCCCCTGATGGCCTGTTTCAGATGCATATCGGGCATCATCGAGCAGGTCGCTTTCAGCCAGTACCCTGTAGGCCTGCTCACTTTCCTGCACGTTCAGATCGCCTGTCAGAATGAAAGGCGTATCGCCTGCGATTCCCGCCATCCTCTCCAGCAACAGTCGCGAACTCTCGACACGCGCCTGCTCACCGCGGTGATCAAAATGTGTATTAAAAAATGTCAGCTGCCTGCCGGTCAACAAATCCTCGAAACGCGCCCAGGTAACAACGCGGGTAATTGCAGCATCCCATGATCGGCTGCCCGGTAACTCTGGCGTTTCCGAGAGCCAGAAAGTGTTGGTTGCCAGCAACCGGAAACGATCTGTCCGATAAAAGATGGGCGAGAACTCACCGCGATCACGCCCGTCGTCACGCCCGACCCCAACCCAGGCATGGTCAGGTAACCGATCCTGCAAGTCATCAAGTTGACGTTTCAGCACCTCCTGCAAACCAATGATGTCGCCAGCATGTTTTGGTCCGATCATCGCGGCGACAGCATCCTTTCGGTGCGGCCAGGCATTGATACCGTCGGCGGCAGTGTCCATTCTGATGTTATAGGACATCACAGTGATTGGCTCTGCCACCAGGCTACCTGCACTCGCTATCACCGATAGCGTTAACAACATGCTTGCCAGAAATTTGCCGGTACGCTGAGTCATGACGTTACTCACCTCATACTGAACTTCGTTTTAAATGGCTTCCCGTTTTTCTACATCAGGTGTTCTGAAGGATATCACAGCAGATGATATAGTCCTCGCCCTGCAAACGCGTCAGTACAGACAAGGTGACACACAGGGTGCCGTCTGCGATGGAAAAATAACTCGGTGTCGCCTGCACACTGCCCGGACTGTTTACAGCGTTGACATAATAGTCCCGCCGCTTCCAGCTCGCGCCCTGGGCATCGGCAAGTGCCTTGAGCCGGTCCCTGCCATCGATCTGAATATCCGGTGCATTCAGGTTGGCATGACACTGATTGCCATCAAGCGCCAACTGGTAGAGACGGATACTGTTCGGCAGGCGAAACATCGCCAGTGCAATGTCCTCAAGCTCACTTTTTTTCTGCGGCCCGACCGTTAACGCAGCAAAGCGGCTTCGGTATGGATCAAGCTGTTCCCGCTTGCGTTCCAGCAAATGGATCGACAGTTCATCAAACTCATTGTAGAGATGTTTCCATAACCCGACTGTTGTGGAAATGGACTCGGACAGCAGAAAGGGTCGGGCAAAATAGTATCCCTGAACAAGATCCACCTGTGCGTCCATCACAGCCAGCGCCTCGTCCACGGTCTCCACGCCTTCGGCCAGCACCAGGCACTTGCAGTTGTGCAACATGCTGGTGATGCCCTTCAGCAGGTCCTTGACGCTGGCATCCAGCCCGGCCTTTTTAACCATGCGCCGGTCCAGTTTTACAATGTCAGGACGTATACGCCAGATCCTTTCGAAATTAGAGTGGCCGGCGCCAAAATCGTCAATGGCAATCAGAAAGCCCATGTCCCGATACTGGCCGATTGTCTGCTCCAGGGCGCTTTCATCCTCGATACTCGACTCCAGTATTTCAATCACCACACGATTGGGGGTGTAGCCCACGCCCTCAATCAAATCACGTAAAAACATCGGGTACATGTCCACGTGGCCCAGTGTCGATGGCGCAACGTTCAGGAACAGCCACGCATCGGGCGGATTCAGTGCCTTGAAGTTTTCCATGTGGACCTGCTGACAGATCAGGTCCAGCTCCAGTATGTCCCGATCACCACTCCGACTGAACAGATGTACTGGCGCAACCACTCTGTCCGCATGGTCGATCCCGCGAGCCAGAGCCTCCAGACCCACAATTCGCCGGTGTGCGATGCTATAGATTGGCTGAAATGCAGAAATGACACGCCACTTGTCGTAGCGCAGAAAGGAATTGCCCTGATAGTAGCCGGACAGACACGCCGAATTGTCTGACCTGTCAACTTTTAATGCCATGCTGGCGTCTGCCTCTGAGTTCAACGTTCTGGTCTGTCTCGACTGCGTCAACGATCGGACTCCTGCAGAAAATTCGGTTTATTATTCTCATGCGGTATCGGCCGGAAAGCAAACAACTGTAACTTAATTTTTTATATCCCTTTTAATGCACCAACAGCATGCCCGATGACCTGTTTTGGGGCTGATATCGCAGCCCGGATGGCGTTAAAGACTGTAAATACGGCACATTTCGGGATGGCATCAATATTGCTCACTCCTTGCATGGAGTCCGCTAAAACGCTTTGCGAGTTTTGCAGGCAATCAATTCAGGGAGTCAAAACGTGTCAGGTCTATTCACAAGAACAAAACAGCGTCGCGAGTTCATCAAATCGCTTACCTCACTTGCCCGTAGCCGGGACATAGCCATGGAACTGGGTGGCGATGAAGAACTCAAACAGGCCCTGACCGGTTTTCTGCAACACATTCATGATGATTTCACCAGAAGCATCAAGGTATCCATTTCCATTGCCGACCAGGCACCGCTGCTTACCAATTTTTCGAACAGAACCGCGGAGATTGGCAATCAGCTTTCGCTGGCGGCGGATACCATTGCCAGTACCAGCGAAGAGGTAACGACCACAATCGACTCTGAATTTGCGCCGCGCGTGGAAGCCATGGCGGAACTGGCCAGCAAAGTTGCCGACGCTATCAGAAACTGTGAACAAGGCAGTGCAGAGGTGGATCGCGACATTCAGGTCATCGCTCAGATCGACAGTGACCTTGCCACTGCGATCACCTCGCTGAACACCCGGGTTACCGAGGTCAAACGAATTATTTCGGTGATATCCTCCATCTCGGAACAGACCAATCTGCTGGCCCTGAACGCCGCCATTGAGGCAGCCAGAGCGGGTGAACACGGCCGTGGGTTTGCGGTGGTTGCCGCCGAGGTTCGCAGCCTGGCCGGACACACCAACGACTCCATCAGCGAAGTGGCAGACATCATCAAGCACCTGTACGACGATGTCAGTCATCTTGTGGATGCCGGTGCTCACATGCAAAGCGCAGTCAGGGACGGCCGGGCTGAAGTTAAGAATATGCGCACTGAACTTTCATCCGTGCGCTCGGCAATGGATGAACTGGACGCCCAGGTCAGCTCCATCGCCAGCAGCACGGTGCAGATTGGCGCAGCAATGGCAGACATGAACAAGGATGTACAGTCGGTATCAACCGTTGCGTTTGACATGACCAATACCGCACGTGAAGTGGGTGAGATGGGTCGCGCCATTCACGCAGACAGTGACACCCTGTTGCAGAGCCTTGGCGGCGTCAGGCTGAGCCTTCACAAACAGGCGCTGACTGCAGCCAGCACGCTGGCCAGTGACACCCGATTGCTGAGCACTGTGCCTGAAGAGTTGAACAGTTGCCTGCGAGCTCTGCTGGGCCGCGACCAGCGTTTTGAGCTGTTATACATCGTAGGCCGTGACGGCCGCCAGTTGAGTGAAAATGTGTTTGCCGCTGCAGATTATCACCAGGCCGAGTCCTCGCGCGGCAAAGACTGGAGCAACAGAGACTGGTTCACCCGGGTCCGCGACACCCTCAAGCCGGCAATCACTGATGTTTACCGCTCTGTGGCGACCAACAGTTTCTGTTTTACCATTTCAATCCCCATACTGACCGCTGACGGCAGGCTCACGCGAGTTCTGGGCGCCGATGTGCGCCTGTCCTCACTCCTGAACTGATGACCTGCCGGACAGCGGTCTGTTGGCTCATCGAGACCTCTCAGGCCTACGTTTGGGGGCAGATCAGAAATTTCTCGCCGGTATGCTTGGCATAATACTGGCGCACTGTGTCGGCATCGAGCGCCTCCTCAAGCGAAATTTCATTGGTATAGTGACTGGCAAACGTTGTCTTCAGCTCACGGGCAACGCGCGTTCGCAATCGTCCGGCAACTTCCATGCCGGCCTTGGCAAGGAAGTTGGGCAATAACCAGCCACCGACGCCCCAGGCCATACCATAGGCGCGTTGCAACACTGTCGCTGATGTATCCAGATTGCCGTACAGATAGACCTGTTTGTGTTTGACTGAACCATAGATACTGTAAGCGCCCGGTGTTCGCGCCGCAGCCGCTTCCATGCAGGCAAGGATATTTGAGGCCAGTGTACCGCCGCCAGTGGCATCAAAGGCAAGTGTAGCGCCCGTGGCATGAATGGCATCAGTCAGCTCAGCCATAAAATTGTCCGAACTGGTATTGACGACGTATCTGGCACCCATGTTCCGCAACAGTGCCGCCTGTTCCTCTTTGCGTACAATGTTGACCAGCTCCACGCCATCGGCCTGGCAGATACGTACCAGCATCTGTCCCAGATTGGATGCTGCAGCGGTATGCACCAACGCGGTATGACCTTCCATTTTCATGGTTTCAATCATTGACAGGGCAGTTAACGGATTGACAAAACAGGACGCGCCGTCTTTGGCGGAATGCCCTTCCAGCAGAGGAAGACACGCGGCGGCATCCACACAGCGGTATTGCGCATACATACTGCCGCCCATCACTGCCACAATTTTTCCTTCCAGACTTTTCGCCAGTCCACCGCTACCCGTTGCCACCACAGTACCTGCGCCCTCATTGCCGACCGGCAGCGCCTGACCCATGCGCGCTTTCATGACACGCATACCCTGCTCAGATACTGGTGCCGTTAACACTTTGTGCTGGCCAGCACCAGCAGAGGTAGCCGCACTGATATCAGCCCAGCCAAACATGACGCCCTGATCCGACGGGTTGATGGGTGTTGCTTCAATCCGTACCAGTACCTGATCAGTCTCAGGCACCGGTACGGGCTTTTCGACCAGCTCAAGACGCAGCTCGCCGGACTCATTGACGGTAGAAATCATTTGCAGAAAGGTGGAAGGTGTAGACATGAATAGCTCGTTATTTGATTGTTAATGAATTGAAGTATGACACAGCGGTCAGTGTACCTGTGACATGGCGTATATTCCAATACACCGACAGAAACTGTACAGTAGCGCAAAAAGCCGTCACTCGATAGAGACCTTGCAATGCCACCGCTGAACACACCCGAAAAACCGGAATTTCCCACTGACGAAACGTTGGGTGAAAGGCTGACTACCGTTGCTTTCTACACAGCGATTTCCGTGAGCATGTCGCTTTGCATAACACTCGCCATTCTGTACCTGTCCGGTCATGGCATGCATCGCATCACAATCATTATTTCCATAGTAGCGCCCGGCATCATTGCACCGCTGGTAACCTGGTATGTTTCCGATTTGCTCGTTCGTATAGCGCGCATGGCAACCTTTGACGAACTCACAGGTCTGCTGTCCCGGCGTGCATTCCTTGAGCAGTCCGACGCATTATTGAAGCTTTGCCAGCGTCAGAACCAGCATGCCACATTTGTCATGCTTGACCTGGACAAATTCAAGGCAATCAATGACCAGTATGGTCATGGTGGCGGCGATCTGGTGCTACGAGAGTTTGCCAACCTTATTCGCGAGAGTGTGCGAAAAAGCGATCTGGCTGGTCGTATCGGCGGTGAAGAGTTCGCCATATTCATGCCGGGGACCAGCCAGGAAGCCGCACTGCCGCTGCTGGAGAAGCTCCGGAACAGGACAGAAAATCTTACCATTCACTATCATGGCGAAACCATTCGCGCCAGTATCAGCATGGGTGTGTCAGACACCTGTACTGCCGACATCGACAGCATCAGCAGCCTTTCCAGAGTATCCGATGAGGCCCTGTATAGTGCCAAGTCAGCCGGGGGCAACAGGGTGGTTTCGGCAACCATCGTCAATTAATTACTAACTCGAGTATTGGCCGGAACTACTCATTACCGGACAGGGAGATATAACCGGCAACGGTCTCTTCGGCAATTGACTGGAGATACCGGGCAGTATCTGCAGGAATGCGCCCGTAATAGTCATATTGCAAACCATCAAGGTTTCCACCATACAGCGTCAGGTAGACCACACAGGCTGCCAGATACGTTCCGTAAAGCGAAGGATGTGAACCATCAAACTCCATGTGTAATGCCAGTTCAGGTCGCCTCTGGTACGAAAGTTCAAAGGCCAGCCCTACGGGAATGACCTTTGCTCCGGTAGCTGCGGCTGCGTCTGCATAGGCGGCCGCCAGGACTGCCTGCTGCCCCTCCTCTACGCGCGCATGAGGAGGTACATAAGCTTGTGTCATGTATAGCGCAGTGCGTGCACCACTGCGTTTGATCAGGCGATCAAAGTCCGTTACTGTCTCCACAAACGTTGCACGACGGCGCGCGGACAATGGTTCGCTGCTTCCCCCCTGCAGCACCACCCACTCAAAGGGCTCATCGACACCAATACGGCCGGGGGTCAACAGATGCTCGATAGGGTGATGGGAAAGCGAAGCTCCCCCTATTGTTGAGGACTTGTATTCAAGCCTGTCGACCAGTGCCGGACGCAGCTCCTCAGCAATACGCCCCACATGATTGTGCAGACTGTCGTTGTAATAGAGGTAACTGTTGCCAACGAACAGAATGCGCAGTGGCGAATCAGCCTGCAGCGGCAGGCTGACCAGAAGAAATAGCCACAAACCGAGTCCGGCTCGCCACTGGGCATTGCTGTTCATTGCACAGTCATCCTCAGAAGCTCACCCGCACATCCAGGTAGGCATAGCGGCCATAGTCGGAGTGAGCATCGGAAAGGTAGCCGAAGTAGCGATCAGCCAGCGGTGCCCGCTCATCAGTCAGGTTTTTTATGCCCAGACGGATACGGGTATTCCTGTCAAAAATGGCTGTCCGATAGTCCACTGTTGCATCGTACGTGGTCATCGAAGGGATAATATATCGAGTGCCGTCATCCAGTGTCAGAGAGTCCTGATAAAAGGAACCCAAACGATAGCCGGACAATCCGATCCCCCAGTCACCCTGACGCCAGCGAAGCTGGGCGGAGTGCTTCTCGTCCTGATTGCCATCCTGATTTAACAGATTGGCAAAACCCGATACCGGGATGGATCCCGGCAGGATACCACTGGCTTTGGCAGCAACCAGTTCTTCGGCCACACCACCAGGCTTTTGCTCGTAGTCGGTCAGGAACGCCCCGTTGTAGCTCAGGCTGAAGGTACCAAATCGGGTATCCACATCGTAATAGATGCCAAAGTCATAACCTTTCACCGTGCGAGTATCCAGGTTAACGTATTTGTCAAAAACGGTCGTCGCCAGACCTGCCGGACAGATACCCGCAGCAGTATAGACGGCAGCCGCCTCATCAGTTACGGCCTGGCGCTGCACGGCCGGGTTGAATTCCTGAGCACAGTTGCCTAACCCGGCCTCAATTCGACGCAGCAGATCCAGTGTAGTGTGGTTCTCCTCACCCAGCAGACCAATGGTACCTTCTTTCTCAATAGTCCAGTAATCAAGTGTTACGGTCAGTTGATCATTGGGGGTGAGAACAAAGCCCAGGGACGTGTTGGTAGACTCTTCAGGAACAAGCAATTCACTGCCTTCGGCAACACGTTGCGTGCTGTTTGTGCAGTCCAGAATATCCTGATTCGGATCGCCGCCCCTGTCTGCAGCATAAACGCATGCCCAGTCTGTCCGTGTGTTCTGTCGGGCAACTGAACCTTCATTGACAGTGACGAGGTTTGGCACACGATAACCCTGCGACCATGAACCGCGCAGCAGGCCCCAATTGGTTGGCCGCCAGCCAAAAGCGACCTTGCCTACCGTCGTGCTGCCTACATCAGAGAAATCTTCGTAACGTCCGGCTACCTGCAGGTCCAGCGTATCCAGCACCGGAATCTGCAGTTCCGCAAAAGCGGACCCGACTTTACGCGAACCTGAACTGTCAGAAGAAGGGCTCGAGTTGACAACATCAGAGATGAAAGGGAAGGTTACGCCATTTCTGTCCGTTGCCTGAATTGTGCCATCCAGCCTGGGATCACGATCGTCAAGAAATGTTTCCCGACGCCATTCCAGACCCACCACGGCCCCGACTGCACCTGCCGGCAACTCAAAAACATTGGAGTTGGAGCTTTTGATATCAAACGTAGTGAGTGTTGTTTCATTTTTGCGATAAACATCCACCAGCGCCCGCTCAATATTGGAGTCGATGCCCATTGAGAAGGGATTATATGCCGCCGGGGTCGGATCATTCAGCGCTTCCTGCATCAGAATATTGGAAACACGATTATTGGTGAGATCGAAACTGGTGGCGCGTGACCAGGACACTGCCGATTCGAGATTCCACTCACCAGCCGTCCAGCGCAAACCCTGTAATACGCGATACGTATCATTATCAACATTGACGATGCGAGGCAGCTCATCAAAACGATAGTTGTCCATCAGTAGTGGCAGCCCCGAACAAGGCAGGGACGTGCCCACCAGAGAATCGGGCAGGCGGTTGGGAGAACCACAAGGCCCCAACGGGTTGTAGTAATTGTCCGCCGCAATAGTGAAATCGAATACGGAAGGATACGCACCGTGACGGCGCAGATTACTGCTTGAATCATAGGCCAGCAGTTCAGTAAAGCTTTCCACTCCGTTCCTGAATTCATGGTTTATATTAACAAAGAAACTGGTCCGTTCCAGCTCGGACGCCACATCCCTGAAGTCATTCAGGTTTGACCGGTATATGGGCGTAGAGTCTGGGTTTGCACAGGCTGTCCCGTTTAACTGATAAGTACACTGTGCGGCTCCCAGCGGAAACACCTGAAACTCGCCAGCATTGTCGACCACACCGTTTCTGCGCAGGCTGCTGCTGGCGGCAACGGAAGGAATAACATCGAACTGACCACCCAATGAGTTGGCACTGTCATTGCGCCAGGCACTCAGACCAAACCACGGCGAATCCTCCGGTACAAGACGTGACAGGTCGGAATTTGCCCAGCGATCATCTTCACTGGCCGGCACTCTGTCCCGCTCGTAGTAGTTGAAGAACACACCAACGTTGGTGCGACCTTCGTTAAAATTCTGCCCCCACTCTGCAGTAATCAGGCGGTCATTGCGGCTGACGTTCTCATAGTCAGTGTATCGCACACGAACATTAAAGCCTTCGAAATCAGACTTGAGCACAGTGTTGACGACACCTGCTACTGCATCAGCACCATAAATGGCCGAGGCACCGTCACGCAGTATTTCTACCCGCTCAATACCCCAGACTGGCAATATCTGTGAGTTTACAGTGTTGACCGGTATAAAACTGCCACCAACTTCCTCGGTCTGATAACCGGCATTGTTCACCAGACGTCGGCCATTTAGCATCACCAGCGTATTGCCAGTGCCCACATTGCGCAGATTGAATGCACCTACATCTCCGCGTGAGGAGTTCACACCCCCACTGATGCTCTCTGCTTCGTTAAAGAAGTTTTGCCCCATCTCCGGGATCATCTGCATCAACTCATCGCCAGAGACGGCGCCCATGATTTCTATCTGTTCAGCGTCCAGCACGGTAACGGCAAGTGAATCCGTAATGCTTGCACCACGAATTTGCGACCCGACAACTATAATTTCCTCAAGCGTATCGGCTTCCTGGGCAACCGCCATGGTTCCCGCCATGGAGCCAATAGCTATCCCAATTGCTTTACTGAGCTTTTTCATTGTTTTCCCTTTAAATTCTCTTTATTTATTAAAAAGATATCCAGTTATCACTCATTAACAACAGCCTGGCAACAACCAATTAAACGAATCTGATATGGATTTAAGACAAGAACAAGATAAATACTTTGATTTCGGCAACGTTGTCAACAAATAGTTATACGCCTGCACGATTTCAGTTCGCGACTCCCGGACGATATTCGCGAATCATATTTTTCCTGACATCCTCATCGGTAAAGAATGCGGGTTTCATTTTGTTATTGGCAAACAGTACCAATTGGTCATCGAAGTGGGATGAGTCCTCCTTAGCGCTCTGCCCATATGCCAGAACGCTATACGCTCTGGGCACATCATCAAACTCTACCGCAAACACCCAACCGTCGCCGCCTCTCACTTCCCGTTTTCTTACATCATTCCTGTGTTCGTTGAACCACAGCACCCGGAAACAGCCAACCATGCCGGAACAGCCACTCACGGCAACGTCCAGATCGCCTATTACCGCCCGATGCACCTCACCCCAGGGCAGATTCCAGTGACCATGTTTGTCGCGTGTGTCCTTCACTGCCCACTTGAAGTCCTCCACTGCCCGATCATGATCCGCGAGCCCGTAAGGTGTTGTTGTCGGCTCATCGTATGACCAGGGTTTCTGGAACAATTTTTCAGGTGTTGCGGCAAACCCGACTGATTCGGGCGAACCGCTTACACGGACTGAATCTGCAGTAGAGACGTACCGGTTCCACCAGTTCTCAAACAGAACCCCTCCTCTGCTGTCACGGGCAACGGTATTGTCCCACGCTTCCAGCATCTCAATGGCCCGGGCAACTTCGCCCTCGGGCCCGGAAGCCTTCACCGCATGAATCAAGTCCTCTTTTACCCTGTCAGCCAGAAGCATACGTTCGCTGTGCTTCATTTCGATCACATCTTCCAGGGAAAACTTTTTGTCATTGTGGAGGAGTTCGTGAGAGTGCTGACTGCGCAAGCGAAACTCAGGCTCATCGAATGAGGATGGAAAATCTTCCGGCGGCAGAATTTCATACATATTGGTAAAGTGGAACGGATCATTCTCGTTTCTGAGATAACCGCCTTGCGGATTCAGCAGCATCGGCAGAGCATCCCAATCCAGAATATCGGCCCACATCTGACCGGATTCGGTTACATGAATAGCTGTGGCATCGTCGCCCGCGTCATGCGGCCGATCGGGCATGGTTGCGTTCCACACATAGTAGATGTTGCCGTCAGCGTCGGCGTAGGTGAAATTGGATGACGCTCTGGCCCGCAACTTCATGGCATCTGTCCACTCTGCCAGGTTCTGCGCCTTCATCATTCTGATAAATTGCTCAGCGGTTCTGAATTCGCGGTCGCCGGCAGCCCGGATAATATAGATCTTGCCCCCCTCACGATGAATCACCGGTCCATAGGGCGTAGTCAGAAATACCCGTGTTTCCTTCCCGAGCGCATTTCCGTGTTTAAATTCAACATGGACGACTTCTTTCATGACAGGTACTGACGTACCATCAATAATGAAATGATCGGGTTTATGGGGATCTGCATCAAAGGAGTAGATTTCATCAATGTCAGGACTATTGTTGGTCGTTGACCAGCCGAGTCTTTCGTTCCAGCCTCCAACGATACCAAGCGGGCCACCGATACGGAAATCACCGTAAAAATTGAGTTTCCCTGGCACTTTAATCTGCGCCTCATAATATCCTGAGTCCCACGAAAGATGAGGGTTTCTCATCAGGATTGCCTTGCCGCTGGTGGTGCGTTCAGGTGAAAAAGCCCACACATTCGACCCCGCATCCATGTGTGCGTCTTCCGTAAGCCCCGCAAGCCTCGCCCAGACAGTATCATCCCCTGTCACTGATGATTGATCATAAGGTGATCCTGGTTCCTCCGTCTCACTCAGTGCTTCCCGTTCGCGCGCCAGCGCTGCCAGAAATATTCTCACTGTAGTGGCGCTGTGCCCAACGATGCCCCGGGCATGCGTATCGTATCCGGTATAGTCAGGTTTCACCCAAGCGTCAAACTCGTCAGGATGCAGTTCGATGTAACGGTTCATCCCCATTGCAAAACCCGCCATTATGTCCTGGGTATCTTTTTCAAGATAATTCCAGGTTTCCACTGCACGCAGATAGTTACGCCGGCTTGATGCATCACTGTCTATTGCAGATGCTCTTTCACTGCCGTAAAGCTCATTGTATTTTGCCCATTCACCTCGTGCTTTCAAAAAGATCTCGGCGACAAGTGCACCGTAATCTTCCATCTGCAGATACCCCATGGCATATCCCGCGGCTTTCATGTTGTCAGCGTAGATGTGAGGGACTCCGAACCCGGTTCGGCGAATGATGACCTGCCCGGAAAGATCATTGGCAGACCGCCCGGTGGCCAGGTTTGGCTGAGTGTGTTGCTGTAAAGGCACAGGTGTACTGCAGGCTACAAAACCCGCCAGCAGAAGAAAACAGAGAATCACACGCCGTAATAGATGGCGCCGGTTTACTCGAAGTTCACGCACAGCTTTGTCCGATATAGTAAAGCGGTTTAATAACTGGTTGCCCACGGAACAAGATGTCGATACTCTCTGGGAACAGCCTCCCCAAGGATTCTGGAAGGACCATCTCGTGACCGAACTCATTATCGCGGCGCTGCTTATCGTCTCCCCCTCCATCTGGCTCTACAATCGCCTGATCAGAGACCGCAATCAGGTGCAGGCGGCCTGGAGCGACATCGATGTGCAACTCATGCGTCGTCACGATCTTGTGCCGCAACTGGTCGCCACCGTAAAAGCGTATTCCTCATACGAGAAATCCACCATGCAGGCTGTGACCGAGCTGCGTACACGCAGCGAAGCGGCCTCTCATTTGCCGGAAAAGGCGCGCCTGGAGGCAGAGATCGAGAGTGGCATACAGCGACTGATCCTGACCGCCGAAGACTATCCCGATCTGAAGGCGGACAACAATTTTCGGCAGTTGCAAACGGAGCTTACCACAATCGAAGACCACATCCAGTACGCTCGCCGCTTCTACAATGGCTCAGTGCGCATCTACAACACACGTATCCAGAGCTTCCCGCACCTGCTGATTGCCAGACCGTTTCACTTCCATGCGGCCGAGTTCTTTGAAGTACAGGACGACAGCGAGCGCGCCAGTCCACAAGTGGAGCTGCACTGATGCATAGAATCCCGTTAGCCATTCTTGTCCTGTTCCTGACAGTCACTGCATATGGCCAGGAGCGCATACTGTCATTCCACAGTGACATCGCCATCCAGCCTGACGCCACCATGATCGTCACAGAGACAATCCGGGTACAGGCGGAGGGGCGCAGCATCCGGCGCGGCATCTACCGGGATTTTCCGACGCGCTACCGGGATCGTTATGGCAATCGCATGGTAGTGGACTTTGAGGTACTCGGGCTAACCCGCAATGGTGAGCAGGAAGTTTTCAGCGTGACCGGGCGTAGCAACGGTGTTCGCGTGGATTTTGGCGGAGATGATTTCCTGTTGGTGCCGGCTGAGTACGAGTATGCGCTGCGATACAGAACCAGTCGCCAGATTGGATACTTTGGGAATCACGATGAATTGTACTGGAACGTCACCGGGCTGGGCTGGGACTTCACAATCGAGCGCGCCAGTGCCACAGTCAGTCTGCCTGGCACCCTAGCAGGCACAACAGCTGGCACAACAGCTGACGCAACAACTGCAAACACGATCACCATGGAGGGTTACACTGGCCCGCAGGGTGCCACCGGGCAGGACTACAGCGTGAGTATCAATGAAGGTCAGGCCAGCATCAGGACCACGTCAGCCCTTCCCCCCGGGTCAGGCCTGACATTGGCGATGACCTTCCCCAAAGGCATCGTTCACGAACCCGGCAGGGGTGAGCGCTTACGCTATCTGCTATCAGATAATCTGGGCGTTCTGCTGGCACTGGCAGCGCTACTTGGTTCATCCGCGTGGCTGATGTTCGCCTGGACACGCGTTGGCCGCGATCCGGAGAAGGGCGTGATTTTTCCGCAATACCAGCCGCCGGCCGGTCTGTCGCCGGCGTCAGCGCGTTATATTCTGAAAATGGGATACGACGACAAAGCTTTCACGGCAGCGGTTGTCAATCTGGCAGTGAAAGGTTATGTGCGTATCTCACAGGAAAAGAAAGAATTCACGCTGGAGAACCACAGCTCAACTCAGGCACTGGCAGCCGGCGAAACGGCAATACTGCAAACGCTTTTTTCTGCGGGCAGCATTGTAGAACTCAAGAATGAGAATCACACGGTTGTCGGTGGCGCCAAATCAGCTCACAAGGCAGCTCTGCGCAAAGACTACCTGAATACCTATTTCCGCAATAATGGAAGATACCTGCTTCCGTCCTTTATCGCATCGGCACTTGTGTTGCTAATTGTCGCAGTACTGGGTGCGTTTGTACCGTTAGTCGTTGTGCTGTTTGTACTGATTCTGATCGTGCATGGCCTGTTTGCATTGCTGATGAAAGCGCCTACCGAAGATGGCCGGCAACTGATGGATGCATTGGAAGGATTCAGACTCTATCTGGAAACTGCAGAGAAAGATGATCTGAATACTGCACATCCGCCTGAGCTGACGCCCGAGGTGTTCGAGCGGTACCTGCCCTACGCGATTGCGTTGGGCGTCGAGCACGCCTGGGCCAAAAAATTCGAGCGTGTCTTTGCCGATCTGGAGAAAACGCGCGGCGTCAGTTACCACCCGATCTGGTATGCAGGTGTATTTAACGCATCACACCTTGGAGAATTCGGCACGGCCATGGGCAGCGCCATGAACACGGCAATTGCAAGCGCCTCAACCCCGCCAGGCTCGGCCTCAGGCGCAGGTGGCGGAGGATTCTCCGGCGGTGGTGGAGGCGGAGGCGGCGGTGGAGGGCGTTAAACCGCATTGCCAACGCCGGGGCCATAACTATGCATACTCATGCCAGCAACGAAGCCAGCACCCGTCGCTCTCCCTGAAAGGGCCTGCGCCCATGCATTACCAATGAATTATCCACCAGCGCAACGTCACCATTCTGCCAGACCAGATCAAAAGACAGATCTTCTGCCAGCTGGATGACTGTCGCCATCGCCTGCGGGTCGATCGCACTGCCATCACCAAAGCAGATGGATTTTTGCGCAACATTGCGCTTGTCCTGCCACCCCTGAAATGCCGCAATCAACTGGTTGAAAAACACTCGCCGGCCGTCATCCAGCGTGCGCACAGCCGGAAGGACTGGTGTAGTGACACGGAGATTCTCGTCAGGCAGCCATTGCCAGTGGTAACCAAGACTCTGTAATTTTTTTTCGGCTGACGCCCTGTCAGTCGCATTCAGGGTACTGCGCCAGCTACGACCCTGCCCTGATTGCAGATCTTCCTGATCAGGCATGGTATTGGTGTATTTTACCCCTCGCTCTTCACAGGCCTGCACAAAGGCCGGTAGCAACTCGTCCATGCGCTGCAGCAAAACATCCGAACGGCACAAAGGGGTTGCGCCACCGGCCGCTGCGGCCTGCTCGCAAAAGAAAAAAAGACCAGAGGGATAGATGGGCGTCTGCGCCATTTCATGATGCAGATAGATAGCGATAGTGGATGGCGCCTCATTGGCCGTAAAAACACGCTCAGTGCGATTGCGCCTTACCGCATTGGACAATGAATCAGTATAGGTGAAATTTATTAAATCAAAATATTGAATAAATGCATCAAAATCCAGATCAGAGATTACCGGAAATCCGCGGAACAGAATTGCACCATGCACGGTAAGCTCTTGCTTCAGTCTCCCAAGATTGGTTTTCACCCATTCTGACACAGTGTTCTGGTCGGTATCGCTGCCAGCCCGCATAGTGTAGACAAGAGGAAAAGCCTGCGGGTGGAACTGCTGACCATCAACAGTCACAATGTCAAATGATGATACCGAATCCTTGATTGTTGTACTCACTGTCACCTCAGTCATAAATGGGGTAAAACCGGCCAAACGCCTGCGCGCAGAACGTACCGGGATCATTAAATCGCCGGTTTTTGTTTAATGCGGACACAGCAGCCATATCCTCACTGCTGAGCTCAAAATCAAACACCGCAAGATTCTCCGACAGACGTTCAATCCGGGATGTTTTCGGAATCACTGACGTGCCTCGCTGAATGCCCCAGCGCAATACCACCTGTGCGGGTGTTCGATGCAGGCGTGCAGCAATCTCCTGCACGGCGGGTTGACCAAGCACGGAATCCTGTTCGCTTGCCATTGACAGCTCTACATAGGAACCTGCGCCCAGTGGTGAAAAAGCAGTAACTGCCAGATCATAACTCTGTGCCAGTTGCAGCAACCGGGACTGCGTCAGGTACGGATGAGACTCAATCTGCAGCATCGCAGGCCTGATCCGGGCATAGGCCATAAGGTCGTGCAACAGCCCGCTGTTGTAGTTACATACGCCGATATTGCGCACCAGGCCGGCATCCACCAACGCTTCCATCGCACGCCATGTCTCGGACAACGGCACCGGATCAATTTCCATTGTCGGTTGTTCAGCCGCGGGATCAAATATCCACTCGGGCGGATAACGCTCTGCTATCGGTACATACTTCAGCGATATTGGAAAGTGCACCAGATACAGATCCAGATAATCCACCCCCAGATCTGCCAATGTTTTTTCACATGCCTCGCGAACGTGTTCGGGCCGATGAAACGTGTTCCAAAGTTTGGACGTCAACCACAGATCATTGCGCGTGCAGATTCCCTTATCAATCGCCCGACGGATTCCCTCACCAGCCTCCACTTCATTGCCATAGTCCGCAGCACTGTCCAGATGCCTGTAGCCCGCTTCAATTGCCCTGCAGACCATATCTGCAGTCTCTGTCCTGTCTATCTTCCAGAGACCAAACCCGACAGCGGGCATATGATCTTCGTTTACCTGAATAGTGTTGCTCATTACTTCCCGCCTTCCAGTAAGTACTCCAGTTTCTGTGTTTGTAAAAATTGCCCGATATTAATCGCCTGGCCACTACTTATTGACGCCTGTGCGGCGCTCGCCACTATCATCGACCAAAGCCCCTGGTTTACGGTGGCTGAATCAACCTGTTTGCCATCCAGTCGGTCCATCAGCGCCATATGCTCATAGTAAGTAGCGCCATGATGCCCACTTTGCTCTATAAGCGCCGGATACGAGAGCACTGTATTGCGAGAGGCACCATTCTCACCAAGCTCAACCCTGACAGACGCCTGTGTTGGTAATTGCGCATGAAAATCAAACCGTTCGCTTGTGAGCAACCTGCCCTGCTCACCCACAACAATCAATTCCTCAGAAAAATCCGGGCAGAACATGTTCAGCGTAAAACTGGCCCTGATACCATTGGCATAATCGATACTTACAAACGCATGATCATCAATATCAGAAGCGACGCCGTCTTTGCGGAAATTCAGGAAATTTACCGCCTGCCCTCCACTGGCATAAACACGCACTGCCGTTGAGTCTGCCATCAGATTAATCAGATCAAAATAATGGCAGCACTTTTCCACCAGAGTGCCCCCGGTGTTACGACTGAATTTATTCCATTGTCCGACTTTATCCAGAAAAGGTGGACGATATTCGCTCATGCTGATGGTGTGAATCCGGCCCAGACTGCCGCGTGATTTAATTTCATGAAAGGCTTCCATATACTGCGCTTTGTACCTGTACTGCAGGCCAATCTGTACAAACCCGGGGTGGTTCTGTACGGCCTTAACAAGTGCGGCCGCGTCTGCCAGGGTGGTCGCCATCGGCTTTTCCAGGAAAACTGGTTTTCCACTGGCAAGTGCAACCCTGAGCACATCAAGATGAGTAAAATTTGGTGTGCAAATCATCAGCACATCCGCATCAGGATCATTACAGGCAGTTGCAAGATCCTTGTAACGTCGCAGCGGATCCTGACAGATCAGACCATAGGCAGCAGTCGCCGCATCCAGGCTTTCCTGCTGAGTGTCAAAGATGCCCAGAACCCTGGCCCGCCCCAGCAACGCTGCCACCCGCATATGCTCCTGCCCCATGGTGCCTGCACCAATCACCACGATATTGTGGCGTGGAGCTTCCTGCCTGTACAGGTAACGATCGGCATCGGTAATATGCCTCTGGTTTACAGAATTTTCAAAAAACCTTAAACGTGGTTTGCTCATTTCATTTACCGCGGTAACAGATGATTCAGGAAATTACAGGGCCGTTTTCTGGCTGCCTGGACAACTGCCGCAGCCAGATGAGAATGTTGATAACAAGCAGCAACATCATCAACGGCCAGAAGACTGCGCTAAGGCCGCCCACCAGTCCTATCGGCGAAAACAAGAGATATAAACCCACAACACAGGACATCAGCGTTACCGCACATGGCGTGGCAAATCGCCAGGGTGTCAGATCCAGCATGCGCCGCGGCTGATAGGACCAGTCCTCGCGGCGCGGCTGCAACCTGCCAAACAGCAGCATGATGCCCACTTCAATGACAAACAGTATCGCGTATACATGCAGGAAATGGATAGTCACATCGTCATCAAAAACAAACCGCAACAGCCCATAGGCGATCACATGAAACACGATCGCAACCTTGGCACCCAGCGCTGGCACCCGGGTAGTGAACAGACCGACAATGACTACAGCAATCACCGGGATGTTATAGAACCCGGTAAACATACGAATAAGCTGCCACAGCCCCTCCGGCGCATATTGCAGCAGGGGTGCCACCATAAACGAAAACAGTGCGATGACTATGCTCGCAATTTTGGCAACCCTGACCATCGTTCTGTCATCAACCGGTTGCTTTTTCAGTGGCGCGTAAACGTCCAGGCAGAACAGCGTCGCGGCACTGTTCAGCAATGAATTGAATGAACTGAATACAGCGCCCAGCAGCACTGCCAAAAAGAACCCGGAGGCGTAGCCTGGCAGGACATCCCGCACCAGACGCGGATAGGCCAGATCTATTGAACTCAGACCCGGCCCGTACATATGAAAGGCGATGACACCGGGAATCATCATCAGAAACGGCACCATTACCTTGAAAAAGCCGGTAAACAATACGCCCTTCTGTCCTTCAGCCAGATTCCTGGCTGCCAGGGTTCGCTGAATCACATATTGATTGGTGCACCAGTAAAACAGGTTGGCCAGAATCATGCCGGTGAAAAGTGTACCGAACGGAGTCGGATCTCCCGGCCCACCGATGGCATTCAGCTTTTCAGTGTCCGTATTGGTGATGATTGACAGGCCCGCACTGATGTTTCCATCGCCCAGCGCAGACAACCCCAGCAACGGTACTGCAATGCCGATGATCAGCAGCCCCGCACCATTCAGGGTATCGGAAACGGCCACAGCCTTGAGTCCGCCGAACACAGCATACAGACTGCCCGTAAAACCGATTGCCACAATGGTCATCCACAACGCCTGGCTGTAATCAACACCCAGCAGACCCGGCACATCAAACAGTTGCAATACCGCAATGGAGCCGGCGTACAGCACTGAAGGAATGGTCACGAATCCGTAACCAACCATAAACAGAATGACTGATAGCCGACGCACCCCGTCATCAAACCGGTCATTGAGAAACTCCGGTAGCGTGCTGAACGCGCCAGCCAGATAACGCGGCAGAAAGATGAAGGCCATGCAGATGGTGGCAAACGCGGCGGTTACTTCCCAGGCCATGCTACTGAGATTGAATCCGTAGGCGGAGCCATTGAGACCAATCAACTGTTCAGCGGACAGATTGGTGAGCAGCATCGATCCGGCGATAAAAATGGCACTCAACCCCCGGCCAGCCAGAAAGTACCCGTCACGGGTACTGACCTCACCACGGGTCTTTCGAAACGAAATCCAGGCCACCAGAGCCATGAAGAACGCACAACTCAATAGGGTTGTTAAAAGGTCACCGGTTTCCACGAAACTCTCAGACGTTGTGTAGTTGTTAAAGTCGACTGGCAGAGATACCCCATTCCGTAGTCCGGGTCAATTCCGATGTATCGACCCGGGCCAGAATCTGAGCGACGAATTCGCTGGCCTCATGCAAGGTGATATTGATTGACCCAGGTTGACTCTCGACCCTGACAATAACGTATCTCCTAAAAACCGATTATTTTATGTTTATCGTAATATTTATGTTGACATACATAAATTACATGGCTAGCCTACGGTTCATGGAAATTCGAATAAACCTTGATGTGGAAATGGCCAAGCAGAAGATCTCGCTGACTGAACTGTCAAAACGGATCGGTATCTCCATGACCAATCTATCCTTGTTGAAAACGGGCAAAGTCAAAGCCATTCGTTTTAGTACGCTTGCCGTAATCTGCAAGGAACTGGGTTGCCAGCCCGGAGATATCCTTGAGTACATTGACGATAACAACAAAAAATAGATTGAGCCGACACGCTGACTGGAGCACATATGATGAACAATGACTACGTTTGGCCCGGACTTGCAGCCATCGCACTGGCGGTGCTGACACCTGTTTTCTGGCTTTATGTGGCTCTGTCGGATTATACCGATGGCATTGGACAGGGTCTGGTGGCGGCGGACTGGGTGTTTCTGCTGATGGGTTTTGTGACGGTTTATGTCTACTCCGCACTCAGGCGTATCCTGCACGATCATCACAACTTTCGTGACCTGGACATTTTCCTGGCGATGATCATCGCAGTCAATGTTGTCTTCTATCTTGGTGGTTTCGCTCTTGAGCTGTTTGCCCCATTGTTCGGTGACAACCTGGCGTCAAGACACGAGTCAGCGCTTGGCTTGAACATGTTGCTGACAGCTGGCTGCACGGTCGCTTTCGGTATCATTGATATCCTGATTGCCTTCGTGCTTATGCGAAATTCTGCGCAACTGCCCTATCCTGTCAAGGTCTTTGCAATCGTGACGTTGATACAGGGCATTTTTGAACTGACCATCCTGTTTTCTTTTTTTACTGCTGTGATATACCCGGTCGCACTGATCGTATTGGCCGTCTACTTCCTGCGCAAGCCGGAGACGATTGAGGTGATTTGATCATTGTCGGCTCGGAACATACTGACGGGGAAAATATGAGATTCGCTCGATTGACGGCAGCCACGCTTATTCTGATGGCCTTATGGCTTGCCTTTGTTATTGTCACAGCACTCTTCGGCTGGTGGATGCGCCCTATCGCACCGACGGGAGATAGCGATGCATTTTTCCGCCAGGCGGCTGACCGCATTGCCGAGCAGAACGCTGGCAATGCAGCTTTTATGCTCATCGAAGACGGCGCGATAAGCAGGGAGTATTACTCGACCTCAAAAGACCTGATTGACCGGGACACCGTGTTCGCAACAGCATCCATGAGCAAGTGGCTGACGGCCGCCGGCGTCATGAAACTGGTCCAGGACGGAGAGGTCGAGCTTGACGCCCCGATGTCCGCTTATGTGTCGCGATGGGCGCTGCCAACGGGCGAATTCGATGACAACGAAATCACTGTAAGACGCCTGTTAAGTCACACCGCAGGACTGACCGACGAACTCGGATTTGGTGACTATCATCTTGACGAGGTGATACCAAGTCTTGAGGAATCCCTGAACAACCCGCGCGCATCTGATGGCAGGACAGACAGGATTGCCGTCACTGTAGCACCCGGGACAGAGTGGAAATATTCAGGAGGAAGCTACCTGATACTTCAGCTATTGATTGAAGAAGTATCTGGCACGTCCTTCGAAGAGTATATGCGTGAGGCGTTTTTCATTCCGCTGGGCATGAGCCGATCAAGCTATGAGCCCTTAAGCAGTGTTGACAACAATGCTGGTTCATTCAACCGGCATGGCGAGTCGACGCCGATTTACCAGTATGCATCAAGCGGCGCAACCGGATTCGCCACATCGACGGCGGACCTGGCAAAATTTGTTACAGCCCAGATTCTTCCGCAGGACACGGACAGTATACTGAATCACAACACGCTGGCAGCCATGCGACAGGCTCATGGTAAAACACTGGGCTTTGATGTTTGGGGCCTGGGTACTATTTTATACGCACCGACCGGTACGGGCGACTTTGTATTCGGCCATGACGGCAGCAATGACCCCGCCATCAACAGCACCGCCAGGATTAACCCTGACACCAGGGACGCCATCATACTGCTGGAAACCGGACATCCCTCTTTGGCAACCAATATCGGCTCACAGTGGGTACTTTGGCAAACCGGTTATCCCGATATTCTGGATACCGACTCGGTAATACAAAGCATGCGACTGCCTGGCTTGCTTGGTCTGCTAATTATTTTTCTGGCCTCTGTTTATATTGGTCTTCGCCAAAAGCGCCGACATGGCCAGCACTCTGTCAACACTGGACAAAACAGGACGTCGGCGATAACGTAAGGAAAGCGTGCAGCTAAATCTCAGGAAATCAACCAGGAGAACATCGTTGAAACGATGGCGACACAGCTACCGACACTGCATTTCAATTCTGTTCGCCGTCACTGGCGCAACACTTGTTGCCTCGCAACTGACCGCCCAGATTCCGCCAACCGGCCCCGTCAATGAGTTTGGCCAGCCTGACATGCAAGGTTTCTGGAGCTTTGGCACCTTTACCCCCTTGCAACGCCCCGAAAGTCTGGCCGATAAAGAATTCATGACCCCGCAGGAAGCCGCAGAGTTTGAACAAAGTATTCTCAACGCCAGGGAAGCAAGTTTTGAGCGCGAACCCAATGGCCTCAATATCAGCTACAACGACTTTTGGGACGAATGGGGTGAAGGCGTCGGTGACAATCTGCGCACATCCATTATCGTCAGCCCTGCCAATGGCCGCATTCCTCCGCTGAGTCCCGGTGCCGTCTTGCAGCGCAGCTCCGCAGGCGGTGATGTACCCAGCCAAGGTCCTGCACGCTTTCTGTTAGGTGGTATCAGCAAAGACGGCCCTGAAGACAGGGGCCTGTCCGAGCGATGCCTGACCGGATTCAATACCGGCCCACCGATGCTGCCAAGCAAATACAACAACAATATGCAGTTGCTCCAATTTAAGGATCATGTGCTGATTGTGACTGAAATGATCCATGACGCCCGCATTATTCCACTGGACAGCCGCCCGTTTCCAGACCCGTCAATTGTGCAGTGGATGGGTGCTTCGCGCGGTCACTGGGACGGCGACACGCTGGTGGTTCACACCCGCAACTTTACTGACAAGACGGCCAGCCTGTCCCAGCCATATGCGGCCTGGGGCACAGCCAAAAACATGCAGCTTGTGGAACGCTTCAGCCTTAATGCAAATGGCTCACTGGTTTACGAATTTACCATCAATGATCCGGCCACTTTTGTCGAGCCGATTACAGGCATACTGCATATGCGTCCATCACCGGACCGGATCTACGAGTACGCATGCCATGAAGGCAATTATGCCCTGCCGGGTATTCTGGCCGGCGCGCGAAGATCAGAGACCCGGTAGTGGTTCAGTATCCCACGACTGACAATGCGCAATGCTGGACAATGCCGGACTGCAAGGCTATCTTCTCTGTTTCTCATATACGCACTCTGGTAATTCCTGCATTCCGATGAACGATACCCATACCTGTACCAACCTGTTCGGCCAGCGCGTCACTGTCTTCCGCAACGACTATGTCGGCAGGAAGATCGCCACCAGAGGACTTTACGAAAAGGAAAATCTTGAGCTGTTGCTGCGCCTGCTGCGTAGCCTGTCAAAGCCGGTGGTGCTGGACATTGGCGCCAATATTGGCAATCACACACTGGCCTTCGCCACCGTTGCCAGCCATGTGCATGCCTTTGAACCAATCCCGTTTATTCAGGAAGTCCTGCAGCAGAATGTGGAACAGAACGGGCTTGTCAACATCACAGTGCACCGCCTGGCGCTTTCGGACAAGGACGACACAGCCACCATTCACCTGGACAAGACCGGCAATTTTGGCGCATCGAGCTTCGACAAAGGTAACGCTATAGCCGAGGCCGTTATTGTCAAGCGTCGTCGCGGCGATGCACTGCTGGATGAACTGGGTGTGGAGCGTATTGACCTCGTCAAGATTGACGTTGAAGCCCACGAACTCTATGTACTGCGCGGCTTACTGGAAACGCTGAAACGAGAGCGACCCGTCATCACCATGGAGTGGAATGACACACTGACCATTGAGCGCCTCAATGGCTCCCCCGAATTGCAGTTCCTGCTGGACAACTACTACATCCGGGTGCTCGGCAGTTCCTGGGACCGCATTCACTGGGCCGGCAAGCCCCTGGCCTTTCTGCGCAGAAGTCTTACCAAGCTGTTTACCCGGCGCCGCGCCGTGCTTTATGAATTTGACCCTACTCAGCTATACAGGAACCTGTTACTCATACCCAAAGACAGACAGGACTTGCTGGAATTGGCAGCTGGCAATGAACGCCAATATTTTTAGACTACGCCTTACAGCCGTCACCACCAGACTGGCACCGATTCTAATTTCCGGCATGCTGACCGGCAATGCATCTGCCACCGATCCCGCCGACCCGGCCTGGCGCCAGTTTCAGCACGCCATGGGTGACACGCCGGCTATTGGCGCCAATGCCGGGCACCCGCTGGCGGATGCTGTAACGCGACCGGTCCCTGCTGTCACCTTGCAGGACATAGATGCCCACAAGTTTCTGCTGGGAAATGATCTGTTTCATGAGCGGCGCCTGTCAGCCGACAACACCACCGGCTGCATTACCTGTCATGCCGGTCCCGGCAGCGGCACCGACGGCCGCCCCGTCTCCTTTGGTGTAGATCGGGCGCGCGGCCGGTTCAACGCACTGACTACCTTCAATGCGCATTTCAACTTCAGACAGTTCTGGGATGGCCGCTCAGTTACACTGGCCGACCAGGCACTGGAGCCCATCATCAGTGAGCTGGAGATGGCCAACACGCTGGAGAACGCGCTGGCAACCCTGCAGGCTGATGCCTCCTATGCGGACTCGTTTAACAGCATCTATCCTGATGGCCTGAGCATCAACAATATGGCTGACGCGATGAGCCACTTTCAGGCAATGCATTTTAACGTCAGTGACAGCCCCTTTCAGCGCTTCCTGAACAATTCGCCGGAAGCACTATCCGGGCAGGCCCTGCGCGGCTGGCAGACGTTCCGGGACATCGGTTGCAGCAGTTGCCACAATGGCATCAATCTGGGCGGGAACTCATACCAGCGCCTTGGTGTTCTGCGCGCCTATTACCCGGAGCAGCGCGACGCTGTTGCTGATGATGCAGGACTGGCTGCCCGCACCATGCGAGCTGAGGACCTGCACGTGGTCAGAGTCCCCAACCTGCACAATATCGCCATGACCATGCCCTACTTCCACGATGGCAGCATATCCACCCTGAATATCGCCATTGAGCAGATGGCCCGATATCAGTTGGGTCGTGAACTTGGTGACCAGGACATCGCTGACATTGCCGAATTCCTCAAGTCGCTGACCGGTCGCCCCGCGGGCTTTGCACTGGGCAGTGAAATCGGACGGCTGGGCCGCAGTACCGAGCCGGTAGCAGATTTCAAAGAAGAATCACATAGCGATGCTTATCAGGCAGCAATCATGGCCATTACCCCCATCCATCAGCAATTACTGGCTGACATGCAACGTGTCGGAAACGGGGATGTCGCGCACTTTGACTTCGTACAATTTCAACATCTGCAACTCATTCGCCATGCCCGCGCACTGCAGTTTCCGCCGGCGGATCTGCCAAACACCAGCCAAAGCTGCCTGCGGGACGAAGCAAAACAGTTGCTTGATCAGGTCATGGCGCTGGAATGGCCGATTGCCAACCACCTTCAGGCACAGGCAATGCTCGGGATACTGCGTGCCCACCTGAATACACCTGCGGACAGTTCTCCGGATGCCGGGGAGACAAATAATATGCTGGCAGATCATGAGGCAGCTGCCGAAAAAAATCTGGCCGATGTTTCTGCATCAACGGTCAGCGCTACCGCTTTGCGCTTGGGCAATTGCCCTTTCTGATTCGAGTTTTATGAAAGCACATTTGTGATTCACCAATAATCCGGTTTGATTATTGGCTTTCTCCTCGTTGGTATTTGAGCGGGCAACTGGCTGCCCGCCAACTCTTCATCGGTTATGTACTTACGGGTCCAATCGGCATAGTCACTCAATTGCTGGTTCCCGGGCCGACCACCAGAGAATTTTCGAACTGGAATTATCACACCAATTTTCACAGCAGCGCGATAGTCCTGCCGAATGGCAGCCAGGGCCGGTGCAATATCGGTATCATTTGAGACAAACACCAACTGCTGAGCCAATCCTTTTGCAACATCCCTGTAGGATTCAAGCGCTATGTTTACATCCGTTTGCTTTTCCTCCAGCCTCCAGACATCCACTCGCGCTGACTTCTCTGGTGGTTTTTTGTAGGCCAGTAGCCGACCTTTTTCCAGAGTATAATAGCCCTTGATAATAGAAATCGTATCGCCATACAATTCAATCAGGGCACGATGGTAGGACTGCTGAGCTAGTAGCGCCTTCTGTCCATTAGATGCAACTTTGGCCTTAATATCTGCAGTAAAGAACTTGATGGAAATCGAGTCACTTTTCGGCTCCTGAGCGCTCAGAATATGCTCAGCAAATAACTTTTGTAAATCCAGCCACTTATCACCACTGTGTTTCAAACAGCCGAAATACAGGTTATATCCATCTACATAAACTATAGTTTTCATGGTGCGCTCCGTGCTCCATAAATGAAAAAACCGCCATTCTGGCGGTTTTTTCGCCCCAAGTAGCAACCAACTGAATGGCGCCACAGGGGGTGAGTCGTGTCTGGAGTATTATCGATATCAGCATTTAAGTCAATATCGTAAAACGCTATAGACAGTTAATATGTCTGCTCACAGGAGACGATGGCTTTGGAATACAACAACCCGCATCTGCAAGATCACATCCCCGATGTCCGCGACGGACTTACCCGGATAGAGCGCATCATAATGAAGGTGCTGCGTGACACAGAACGTGAACTGGGTGGCCGGCATGCATCCACGGTGATGGTTTATGGTCGAGTCTGTGAATATGCCGACATCAGCCCGGAAGAATTTCAACGTCACCTGCAACGTCTTACAGGCAAGCTGAACCCGCCAACGTGAGTGCCGATGGTCAGTTCGCAATCCTATCGCTTCTCACACTGTCAGCAGAACCACAGCTATCGAATGCCCGGCAAACAGCACAGACCAGAGCCTGAAACGGGAAGGTATAAAGATGGTCAGAAGCATTAGCAGGATGCCCGCCACCGGTACGACCACCGAGGGAAGAATGGGATTGTTATACATGACAATATTGACGTACGGGCCAACCAGAAAATACAGCAGCATGAACAACGCAGACAACCTCCCAAGTTGCTGACTATGATGCAACAGATCCAGAACACCTTCTCCCGGCTCTGACAGTGCCATTTCTGCTGCACCGTAGAGAAGCGTGCACCCGAAGACCAAAACAATAAAATGCGGAAATATCCACGCATCAACCGACCGCAGGCTCCAACCCACCCACCAGAACTGCAAAATATAGATCATCACGCTGAGCGCCCAGACGGCCGGTGCCCAATGGAACACCACCCTCTCATGGGCACGGATGAGGATGGCTGCGGTATGCAGTAAACGGGTAATGGCCAGACCCAGAATGATGGCAATCGCGATGGAGATGTATTCGTGCTGGGTCATGGTTGCTTGTGCATACCGTAGGACTGACGCAAAGCAATGCCTGCGACAAGCACAGTTGCCAGCTCATAGATCAGTGCGCCCCAGGTATAGGAGGTCAACGGATCCGGAGTGACCAGAGCAGATACCAGGCGCGCAATTGCCAGCGCACCTACGCCAATAACCAGAACTGCCAGGCCACCCCGGTAATACTCCTGTTTGACGGCCGCCAGCAGGCAAAATACGCCAATACCGGTCTGCAGACCGCCATACATTGAACCAATTTCAGCAAACGCATCACCATTGCTCATGACAATGCCCGCAAAGCCGGCGGGTATGGCAGGCGATATAAAACTCACTACCCCGTAACTGATAAATACCAACGCAGAAAAACCAAGCACCAATTTACCTAGCATCGCCTTATTACCCAGCATCGCCTTAATTTCCTTTAATCGTAATTATTTGTTGGCAGCCTCCTGCAACTTGCCACCTTTTGCTGAAACTATCAATTCCAGTATACGTTGGGTGATCTCAGGCTCCAGCCCTTCAGTGTGTCCCTTGTCCAGACGCACCACATCGGCAACAACGCGACCATCCTCACAACCCGGATACTCATAGATATCTGCCGTACCGGGACGTGCAGCCATCCCCCACACCGGATAGCCTGCGCGACCGGTGTCGTAGATCCAGCCCGGTTGCGTATCAACTACCTGCGTGTGCTGGCGAGCCGAACACGCGTATCGCTGCGCCCACGGCGAACTGTCTGGCAGCGACTCTATTTCATATTCGCCAATGGCAAAGATATGTGAGAAATCGCAGTCAGGCAGCGTTTCAGCAGCTGTCGAGCGCGGACGCGAAGGCGGTGGCGAACCATCGGCCAGTGGCGGACCAAAATTGGCAACAAACGGTGCCTGTCCTATACGGCCACCCGACAGACTGAGCATGCCGTCCACCCTGTCTGCGTAAAAGTCAGTGCAAACCAGTCGGCGCGACGTCATGCCGCCCTGACTGTGCCCGGCCAGCCAGAAGGCACTGATGTTTTCCGCACCAAATGCCTCAATCACCTGGCGGGAGATCGCCTGCAAATGGGCATCATCAGTCTGTGGCATCCACATGCGCACCCCGGTGCCGGAACCCATTGACGACGATCCCTCTGCAGTTGGTGTGGCCACTACCAGACGGTACTTTTCCTTATAGTCCATAGCCGGGAAATAATGACGTTGCCAGTTGGCAATAGAGCCCGCTCCATGGATATTGAGAATGAACACGATATCTTCACCTGGCTGAAAATCGCAGGGATAGTCCAGAAAATACTGCCGCCCGCTCTCCGGCTCAGTAACATTGCCCCGCACCGCAGTCTTGGTGGCGCAGTCACCAGCCGCACAATGCACCGGCGGAGGTGTCTGGCAAGCCACGCCCAGCACATCGGCCGCCAGCGCGGTCTGGCCGGCTGCCAGCATAAACAACGCCGCCAGGCTTTTCCCAACCTGACGTTTCAAAAAATATCTGTCCATAAAATTCCCTCTTGGTTTGGTTTAGCTTGAGTCCTCAGCGACCAATATACATCAAGTGGCGGAAAACTGAACACCGGAGGCATTGGCGAGATTTCCCAATGCATTGTCAATTCCACTAACTCTTGTGTCAGTTACTGCACCACCCGGGATTTGAACAATTCAGAATATCCTGTTAGTTCAACACCTTGCAGATCAACCTGAAAACTGGCCTCAGTTTTGCAGAACTTTTTAGTAAAATCATGATCTGCCATATAGTCACCACTCGAAAAGGACAACTACCGTGCGACAATTATTCATCATCAGCTTACTGCCTGTTTGCCTGTTTTCCGGCGCTGCGCTGGCACAGGATTGCAAAGACATCAACTTTACCCTGGACAGCAATGACATCGGCAAGCTGACACTGGACGTCGGCGCAGGTTCGCTGGGCGTAATCGGATCTGAAGACAGCGACACTCGAATTCAGGTGCGGGCGCAAGCCTGCGCCGACTCACGCAGCCAGCTTGAAGAGTTGGATATCCTGCACGAACGCCGGGGCGATACCTGGGTCATCAGAACTGATATTCCCGAACAACGTTTCAGTATTTTTTCTCTGCTTGGCGGCAACTACAGTGCCCGCATTGATATTGACGTGATGGTACCGGCCGGCATACTGCTGGAAATTGAAGATCGCAGCGGCGACATCAATATTCGCGATTTCCGGGGCGAACTGCGTATTGAGGACGGTTCCGGCGATATGCAGATCAGCAACGTCACCGGCCCGGTGCGTATCGATGACGGTTCAGGCGACATGGAATTGCGCAATATCGACGGCAGTGTGGAGATCGAAGACGGCTCCGGCGACATTGAAATTGACGGCGTGGGCGGGGATGTTGTGATAGAGGATGATGGATCAGGGGACATTGATGTGCGCGATGTCCGGGGCGACTTTATCGCCCGCGACACCGGATCCGGCGATGTAAACTTCCGCGATATAGACGGGCGCACCGAGGTGCGCGACTAGGGCCATCGTCGTAGCGTCTCAGTCGGGCTTGTTCCATTCATCTCTACAAGCCACCAGACACTGATATCAAAACCCCGGATTGCGATGGTATGGACGATAAACAATCCTTTCCAACTCTTTTTATCAGAGCAACTCGCCGGTTAGCCTGCTCAGGCTTTTCTGATCTTCGCCACTAAGTGGTTTCATAACAGCCTGTGCCACCTGCCCGAATGTAGCGTCAGCTTCGGTAAAAATGGTCTCACCGGCTTTCGTCAATGTGACAAGGCTGACCCGTGCATCGCGGGCGGCCTCTTCCTTGCTGATAAGTCCCACTTTCTCCATCGGGTTCAGCAATCTGGTAACGCCAGAGGCGCTGAGTCCGATCTGCTGAGCCAGGTCGATCCTGCGCATTTTCTTTTCCGGGGCGGCGTGCAGTTGTCTTAGCACCAGATACTCGGTGGCGCTGAGACCGTGAAATGACAGCGGGCCAGCAATCTGCTTCTGGATTTTGGTATGCAGTGCCACGAGCCTGAGAATGAGTTCGCTTTGAGATGATGTGTTCACAATAAACCCCTTGCTTAGTGTTTGATGGCGCAAGTATATGTCTACATGTTTGCGCAGTCAAGCATCTCGCAATCTTATTCTCTGAACACTACTTCTTCCTGATTACCGGAACCCACCAACGCACCCTCATCTCGCCAAGCGGTCTGAATGCTATTGGAAAATAGGCCGCAATATCAGGCTTATTACCATCCCGTTCATATCCGGTTGCAGAAAACCACTCTCCATAAATGTATCGATTTGTTTTCATGGAGGTTTTATAGGTGCAATCAAACTCAGCGTAGGTTGCCGATGGCACGGTATGAATTTCGAATTCGCCTTTATCTGCGTCGGCATCTATTTCGTACGCTGTTTCCAGGCCGAGCACGTCCAGGAACTCATCTTTATTGCTGTCCCCTTTTGGAAAATATGCAGACAGCAACAACGAAGGTATTTCTACTATTCTATAATTCATCTTTTCCACACCTGTTGTCTGCAAGGGAAAGAAGACTCGGTTATATGAAGCAAGTTGACCTTGAGATGAGCGCACTTTACCGGGGTTAAATCCGTGTATGTTTCGAAATGCCCGAGTAAACGCATTAGGCGAAACGTAACCATACTTCAGCGCAACATCCACGATTCTCCCGTCCCCATTCGCTATATCAACTGCGGCCAGTGTCAGTCGTCGCCTTCTGACATACTCGGAAAACGTCACCCTGAAAGCGGCAAAAAACATTCTATGAAAATGATATTTGGAGCAACAGGCGACCTCTGCAACATCGTCAATAGCAAGATCACGGCTGAGGTGCTCTTCAATATACTCAATTGCCAGATTCATTCGTCTTGACCAACTCATATATCTGAATCTCCACGTGAGAGAACAGGATAATTTCCCAGACGAATAGCCGTCTCACCTTTTTTTGCTGTCTTTAATGGACGGGTTGTTTTCAACAAGCGCCCCTGCATCCAACGCCCTCCATCAGGGATACCAGTTCCTTCATAGGTAGTATGTTTCTACCCCCGACATTAATCCCTCGAAGCAAGACAATATAGCATCTCTGCGTTGCCCCAGGGGTTGTCCGGAGTTGATATGATTCATGAAATTTAAGGCTTGCGCAGGTATACTGCCGCCATAATTCAAAGCAAAAGCCCGGATAACTGATTATGCCTTACTTGTCAGGCTATCATTGAGCGGCGCGGGGGAATCCGTTTTGTCGGGACAGTTAATAATCTCGCTTCTTAGCCCAAGCATCGGCCTGCTGTTCAGTGTTGCCTTTTTCCTGTTATGGCTGAACCAGCGTAAACTGAACTACAGCCTGAGTGCTGCCATCGGATTTCTGCTCAGTGCCAGTGGGTTTGTCATACAGGATATCCTGCCTGCCTGGCCTTATGATCTGCAGCGTATCGCCTCAAACCTGTGTTTCCTTGCCGGCGTGTGTGCCATGGTAACTGCGCCTCTGCAGCGTCGCCAGATTTCTCCATCTACCCGCACGCTGGTTCTGGTCATTGCTTTAACGATGGCCGCTTTGTTCTGGTATCTGGTCGTTCAGCCCGATCTGATTGCCCGAATTGCCATCGTCAGTGCAACTCTGACCATCCCGGTCATGATCTCCGTCATTAAGCTGATACAAATTCCAAACCATCGTTATTCCGATCGTCTGGTTCTGGGCGCGTTATGCTTCACCCTGGCACTTTTTATTCTCCGGCCATTGCTGGCATTTCTGATCCCGGAAAGTTTTGGCAACTACACAGCACTTGAGCAATCGGTATACTGGGGAATGGTCCACTTTACCTATGTGCTGATGGCGGTAACGTTGGCCATCGCGCTGTTTGTCGCCATTGCATTTGACCTGACGGACGAACTGCATCTTCAGGCTACAACCGACTCACTCTCCGGCCTTCTCAACCGCCGCGGGTTTGAAGCCAACGCAGCCGTGGCATTACATCACTGCAAGCAGAATAACTTGCCCACCTCTCTCATGATTGCAGATCTGGATCATTTCAAGCGCATAAACGACGCCCATGGACATGCTGCCGGCGACGCTGTGATCCAGTCAATTGGTCGCCACATAAAAAAGGTCTCTGGTGAAAGTGCGATTTGCGGACGCCTGGGTGGTGAGGAATTTGCGATTCTGCTGCCCGATCACAAGGAAGCGGCGGCGTTAAAGATTGCCGAGGCGATTCGAAGTGGTTTTGATGATTATGGTGCCACAATATCGCCGGTTCCGACGGTCAGCATTGGTCTGGCTGTCAGTGAATCGTCGGCGACGCTGTCCACTCTGCTGAGAGTCGCCGACAAGGCGTTGTACGACGCTAAAGACAGTGGTCGCAATCGGGTGTGTGTTTTGCCCGTCACGGCAGAGGCCCTCGGTCCCTGAAAAAGTTCATCTCTCTAACCAGATTTGCCTTCCTCCCCTTAATCACCTACCATTGCGGCCGCTTCAGGTGTTTTGCTGTCAGCCACAACGCGCCGGGCGGCCTCAGGGTCAGCCGGAACAGACAGCAGAATTAAACGGGAAGTTGGTGCGACCACCGTCAATGCCAACGCTGCCCCCGCAACGGTAAGCAAGTAAGTCACATCGAAATGCCACTGTCATTCAGCGCCTGGCGCTACACGTGATGGGAAGGCGATGCGACTTGATACCCGTCAGCACGACGACGGTTATGACTTGTAAGCCCGGAGACCGGCCTGATGCCAACGACACGCTGCGGAGGGCAGTGCTGCGGATGTTGTTCCCTGTGCATTGGTACCGGTCTCCCCTTGGGTTCCCGGCACGTTCATGGCCCTCTTCCGTTGCAGTTTCCTCCCTGGCGTTTAATAAAACGCACTCGGGTGAGAGATTGCATAATGTTAAAAACAAACTCAAAAATAACGTCTGACACAACAAACAAAGCCATCGGCTGTGCCGCTTTACTGTTTTCCACGCTGCCGCTGGCCGCTGGCGTCGCTGCCCAGACAAGCGCAGATGTCCAGACCCAGGAAGTCATCGTCACCGCCAACCGCCTGGCTCAGCCGCTGGGTGAAACCATGGCAGCATCCACCGTGTTTACGCTGGACGATATCGAAGCCTCGCAGGCTATCAACCTGTTTGAATTGCTGGCCGGCGCGCCCGGCATCCAGATGGCCCGCACGGGTGGCCAGGGTACGCAGACCAGCCTGTTTATGCGCGGTACAAATTCCGACCATACCTTGATTCTGATCGATGGTGTCAAAGCCAATACCGCCAGCGAGGGCTTTGCCCGACTGGAGAACATTCCGGTCGCTCAGCTTGAGCGCATTGAAGTGGTTCGCGGCCCGCAGTCCAGCCTGTACGGCGCCGATGCCATTGGTGGTGTGATCCAGATTTTCACCAGACAGGCCGCACGCAGCAATGCCGATGCCGGTTTCAGCGGCAACCTCAGTGCCGCAGTCGGCACCGAGGCTACCTACAACGGCAACGGTGGCTTTAATCTGCGCAGCAACAATACCTCGCTTGCCGTGAATGTGTCACACCACCAGACCGATGGCATACGACCTATCCATACGCCAACGCCCAGCGCCCGGCGCAGTGCCTATGACAATGATGCGGCCAACCTCTCATTTGCCCACGCATTCAATAATGGAACAACATTACGGGGTGGCTACAACCTGACTGACTCACAGTTGGAATACGACGGCGGTAAAACCAGTGGCGAGGGCCGCACCGCGCATTTAGGTTTGCGCCTGCCGGTGACAGACAGCTGGCAAAGCGATCTGCAAATCGCCCGCTTTAGTGATGAAAATATTGACGACAGCAGCTTCTCCTCACACAGCCGCACCGAGCGCGATTCAGTCAACTGGCAGAACCACGTACAGATTGGCGACAACAATGCCATCGTACTGGGCGCTGATTTTGAATCCGAAGAGTTGCTGTACGAGATGAGCGGTGCCGCGCAGACAGACACCACACGCGACAACAGCGCCGTGTTTGCCGTACTGGATACACAGTTCGCCCTGAGCAGCAGGTCCGTTGATACCACCCTGTCGCTGCGGTATGACGATAACGAACAGTTCGGCAGCGAAACCACTGGCAAAGCTGCCATCGGCACAAACCTCAGCGACAACATGCAGCTGTGGACCTCGTACAGCACCGCTTTCAAGGCGCCGTCACTGGTGGAGCTGTATGTCGACTTCCCGGGTTTTTTCTTCTATGGCAATCCCGACCTGCAACCGGAGACGTCGCATAATGTGGAGGTCGGCCTGGAAGGCTCACATGCCGGTGCCACCTGGTCGGTCAACGCGTTTCGTAACGAGATCAAAAACCTGATCACCACTGATGCGTCATTCACCAGCCTGACCAGTGTTGATCGTGCCACCATCAGCGGCGCCGAGTTTGCCGTACGTGGCAGCTGGCTGGGCTGGCATGCCAATGCAGCGCTGACGCTACTCGATCATGAAAACAGCGACACCGGCCAGGAACTGCTGCGTCGTCCCAACGAGATCCTCAGCGCGGGCATTTCACGTCAGTTTCAGAAACTGGATGTGGGGTTAACCTGGCTGCTGCGGGGCGCCCAGAAAGATGTTGACCCTGTGACCTTTGGTACTTCCTCAGTTGCGGGTAATGCTGTGTTTGACCTGGCGCTTTCATATCAGGTGATCGATGATTTAACTGTGCAGATGAAGATCGGCAACCTGTTTGGCAAGGACTACCAGGTCGTGGACGGCTACAACACTTATGGCCGCACCGCACTGCTGACCACCCGTTATCAATTCTGAGGAGCACATCATGCCAATGACCACAATCAGAAATATGGAAAAATCTCAGCTGCTCACCATCGTTGCACTGATTGTTGTGGTGGCAACCATGCGTCTGCTGCCACACCCGATGAACGTGACACCGATCGGGGCCCTGGGTCTGTTTGCCGGCGCCATGTTGCCCTCGCGCATGGCCTGGTTGCTGCCTGTCGTTGCGCTGCTGATCAGTGACATGGTCACTGGTTTTTATGCCCTGCCGGCAATGGCGCTGGTATATTTTGGCTTTTACTGCAGCGCGACTATTGGCCGGCTATGGCTGGCACGTCAGCGCTCTCCGGGCCGACTGGTAGGCGCGGTACTGGCATCGGCCACAGTGTTTTTTGTCATCTCCAACCTGAGTGCGTGGCTGATGTATTACCCGCGCACGCTGGAAGGCTTTGTGCAATGCTACCTTAGTGCGATTCCGTTCTTCGGGCGCTCGCTGTTGGGTGATGCCCTGTATACCACGCTGCTGTTTGGCATCTACGGGTTCGTACGCCACTACCAGCCACGCTGGCAAACAGCCTGAGGCGACATTGATGCGTATTGTGACATTGCTGCCCAGCGCCACCGAAATTGTCTGTGCGCTGGGCGCGCATCAAGGGAAGAACTCGCAGCTGGTAGGTATCTCACACAGCTGCGACTATCCGCCTGAAATTTGTTCCCATCCTGTCCTCACCAGTACACGGGTTCCGGTGCACAAAAGTCAGCTCGACATTGATCAGTTTGTGCGCCAGGAACTGGCCGCCAGTCGCGGGCTCTATGCCCTGAATCTGGAACTGCTGGAGAAGCTGAAGGCTGACGTGATTGTCACGCAAACCCTGTGCGATGTCTGCGCTGTGTCGTCAGGCGATGTTTATCAGGCCGTGGCATCACTGCCGGGCAACTGCAAACTCGTCGAACTGGCGCCTTCCAACCTGGAAGATGTCTACGGCGATATCATTAGAGTCGGCGATGCCGTGGACGCCCGCAGCGAGGCGCAGACGCTGGTCTCTCAACTACGCGCGCGGGCGGAAGCCGTGGAACAGCAGAACGTGCTGAATGGGGAGAAAGTCCTGTTCCTGGAATGGCTGGATCCACCGTTCAGCGGCGGTCACTGGATACCCGACCTGATTCACATACTGGGAGGTAAAAGCTGCCTGGTTGAGTCCGGCCAACGTTCGGGCACCTTGAGCTGGGACGCGATTGCGGCGTGTGATCCGGACATCATTGTGGTGGGTTGCTGCGGTTACTCCAGGGCAGAATCCGGCCAGGCGCTTGAACTGCTGGCGGACGACGACCGATGGCTATCGCTGCGAGCGGTGCGCGAAGGAAGCGTCATTGTTGGTGATGGTAATGCGCATTTCAGCCGGGCCGGCCCCCGGCTGATTGACGGGCTGGAAGCGTTGGCATTGACGCCCTACTTGCGGAGAACCTCTGTATATATTGGTTAGTCCGCTGTGGTCATTCCCTGGCCAACATATTCATTATCAGACGGATCATCGTTTCCTTGTTGGCCGGATCGGATTCTGCCACCAGCAGCGTTAAAGCGGCCAGCCCGACATCATTAATAATTGGTTCATCTGTTTCACTCATCAATCGGTCATTGCGATGCAGAAAGTCCACAAACAGAAAAGCTGCACTACGTTTGTTGCCATCTGCGAACGGATGGTTCTTGATGACAAAATACAATAAATGCGCGGCTTTTGCCTCCACACTGGGGTAAGCAGGTTTTCCAAACACAGTTTGATCCAGGTTGCCCAGCAATGACGCCAAGCCATCACTGTGATCACGTGCAAACAGGTCTGTGGCTTCACCGCGAGCAATCAGCTCCGCTTTGAGGCTGTCCAGCGCCGAACGAGCCTCGATGGGAGTAGCCATAGAGCCACCGGGCTGCGCTTGTGGATCTGTAAGGAGGCCCTCATCATAGCGCTGCAACAGCAGGAAGGTTTGCGCATAGCGACTGACAATGTCCAATAAGCCACGACCAGCCCGAATATCCAGTGCAGGGCTTTGTGCAGCCTTGCGCACCAGCGCTAATGCGGCTTCCAACTCGAGGGCATTAGCTTC
The DNA here is from genome assembly GCA_963974875.1 of uncultured Pseudohongiella sp. Lineage (GTDB taxonomy): Bacteria > Pseudomonadota > Gammaproteobacteria > Pseudomonadales > Pseudohongiellaceae > Pseudohongiella. Next base: position 420,765 of record CAXBER010000002.1, read on the forward strand.
GAATCGCTGACGATTCAGGGTCCAGCCCTGTGTGAGATGTTCGCGCAGGATGCGGGTGGCCCATTGACGGAAGCGGACTGCCCGGAGTGAGCTTACTCTGTATCCTACGGAAATGATTGCATCCAAATTGTAGTGCTTGATACGCCTGGAAACTTGACGATTTCCCTCTTGTCGAACTACCGAGGAATCCTCGGTAGTTGCCAATTCATCAAGCTCACCATCCTTGTATATATTCTTTAAGTGCAAACCCACGTTGTCGCTAGAGGTATCAAAAACCTCAGCCAGTTGCCGCTGACTTAGCCAGACAGTTGACTGCTCAGCATCCAGCCGAACCTCAACTGTGTTGCCCCCATCCTCATAGATGACAATCGGATCCCGGCTTTCCCCATTCATTCAACATACTCCTGCTTTACACACTCTAGATCTGACCTGGTTAACATGAGCGAGCTGGCCATTGTCCTCAGGCCGAGAAAGCTGTTGATACAGCCCGGGCGATACTGAAACTCCCGCAAATGGTAAAGAATCAGGCTTTAGCCACCGCCGTGCTGCCATAACTGGCCACAGCCCCAACCAGCATCAGCGCCGCACTCAGTGCGAAGGTTAACCGGAAATCGTGCTGCCAGTCGATCAGCAGTCCGGCCAGTGCGGGACCGATCAATTGTCCAAGGGCAAAGAATACGGTAACAAAACTGACCGCCATTGCGGCGTGTTGCGGTTTCACAGTACTGGTGGCAGCGGCCAGCACCGAAGTGAACAGTCCGGTGACTGATAATCCAACCAGCAAAAAATGTACAGTGAACGCCAGCGTCACCGGCCAGATCACCGGCAACAAGGTGGCGAAGATCGCCACGGTCATGCAAAAGGTCAGTGCGCGACCGTGACCCACTTTGTCGGCCAGCCAGCCCCAGATGGGGCCGGAAAAAATTGACACAAACCCCATAACGGCCACCAGTCGCCCGGCGATCTGCGGCGCAACGCCTGAGTCCAGTGCAAAGCTGTACATGAACAACACCTGGACAATGTACGTCAGGCCAACCACCCCATAGATCAGCGCCATGCGCACAACATGCGGATTCTGGTAGACAGTTTTCAGGCCCTGCCGCATGGATACCGGCTCTTCGTATTGCGGCGGTTCGCGCAGGAAAATCGCCACCAGCACAGTCACGAACGCGGCAATACCGGCGAAGATACCCCAGATCATCCGCCATGATGCTTCATCACCTGATTGTGTGATAACTGGTACCAGAGAACCGGTGAGCAGCATGCCAATGCCCACGCCGCTGCCGGCAAATCCTATCACCATGCCGCGACGTTCCGGATACCATGCCCCCAGTAATGAGACCAACGGTGTGAACGTAAACGCCGTGCCAAAGCCCATTAATATCATGCACAGCATCAACAGCGGGTAGGCGGAGAACTGACTCAGCCCGGCGTAACCCGCAGCGCCCAGTGACAAACCCAGCAATATCGCCTTCTTGCCGCCATGCCTGCCGGCAAATACGCCCGCATATAAAAGCAGTACCAGGTAACCCAACGCAGTCAATGTACCCAGATTCGCAGCCTGCGAATAACTCAGCCCCAATGTCTCGCGCATGACCGGCAGCACCAGGCCATAAGCCAGGCGGCCGAACACCACAGCAACCAGCGTGCAGAGCATGCTGATGGGGACAAGCAGGAGTATGGGCGGTCGATTAGCGGTAACAGACATGAATCAGGCTTCTCAAAAAGCCGGGGATTGTAGCACGGATCTGGGGTTGAGCGGTTCTGATCCAGTACGGTTCAGTCTGTATTCCCATCATCGCTGATCGCTTCTTCCTCTTCCTTTTCCCTTACCCAGTAATAGTAAACCGAGAACAGCGCGGGGATGGCAAGAGGTACAATGGTAAGCGCCAGCATGGCTGGAATGCTTGGCCAAAAGATGGTGGTGACCACAAGCACGGTGCCGCATGCCACCATCAATTTACCTGCCAGGCGGTGGGTCGCCTTCCAGTTGGCGTTGGAAGCCAGAGTCCAGGGCGTTCGCAGGCCCAGGAAAAAATTACGCTCCGTCTTGCCGAAGATATTTCCAACAATTAGCAGAAATGCTGCCATGCCCCAGGAGAAATACCGGGAAAAGAATTCAAAATCACCGGCTCCCATCAACAGACTGTAGTGCAAAAAAGCCAGCATCACTCCGACGCCAAAGACAATGATATCCATGGCGTGTTTGCTGTTGGGCATGGAGAATTTACGGGGCGAAATCCTGATCAGAAAATTCATGACAAAAATAATCGCCAGATATATCGCTGGGGTGAGGGCGGCCACTATCGCTTTGGGCAGCGTTCCCCTGATTTCGCCTGACCAGGAGAAACTGGATGGCAGCTCCGACGGCAGGTCGCTGTAGACAATCACACTCAGCAGCCCCATGGCTGCCAGAGTAACAAGACTCAGAAGGTTGTTTCGTAACAGTTTCATTCGGTTTTTCTCCTGTCCTGGAAGAAATCAATGACAAACTGGGCCGCATCCTCAAACACGCTGGTATTAATGCTGTAACAGATACTCTGGCCGCGCCGCGTGGTTATAACCAAACCGGCCGTCTTCAATTTACTGAGGTGATGAGACATGGAAGGTCCGCTGATATCGAAGTGTTTCCCCAGGTCCCCAGCAGACATCTCACCCTCTTTGAGCAAATCCAGTATCTTGCGCCGCGTGGGATCGGAAATAGCCTCGAGAATCTGTTGCATGGACATAAAATGTAACCGTTCTTAAATTAGACATTTAGATAATCTTCTAAATATATACCAAAGTCAAGGATGGTTTTCAATCCTTGCCTCCAATCCCGCGCTCATTCGGAACGCAACGACCTGACCGGATCGGACCTGGCCGTCTTGATGCACTGCGCCGCAACAGTCAGCAGTGACAGCACAATAATTCCAGCGATCACCACTACAAAAACCAGGGGTGACATACTTGCCTGCGCTGAAAACTGTTGAAAGTAGTACGAGGTGACCAGATACGCCAGACCGCTGGCCAGCACGCAGGCAAGCAGAACCGGTTTGATAAAATCCAGACTCAGCAGTTCAACAATGGAGCGTGCAGTCGCACCCAACACCTTGCGCACACCAATCTCCTTGGTACGCCGCTCGGTTGAATAGTACGCCAGCGCGTACAGACCGAGCGCCGCAATGACAATCGTGATAAACGCCGCAAATTGCGCAGCGCGATTGATACCGTTGGTCTGCTCATAAATCTGCTGACTGAAGGTCTGCTCATAAAATTCACGATTGATGGGCGCATCAGGGCGGTGCCTGGCCCATACCGTATCAATGTGGTTAAGCGCGCTGGCGCGTTGCAGCGGGTCGATTCTTATAAGCAGGGTCCGCATGGGCTGGCTTGTGGCGCGCAATACTGATGTCGACCGCAAGGTATCCTCCAGGCCACCGGAGAGCCGGAAATCGTTGACCACCCCGACTACACGGAAGCTGAGGGTTCCTATCATCAGAATTTCATCAATGGCATCTTCGTTGCTGCCAAGCTCGAAGTTTCTCACAGCGGCCGGCGTAATCAGTATACCGAAGGTCTGATTTTCATCAGGCTGACCGGCCGGCATAAAATCTGCGGGAAAGTCCTGCGAAAAATTGCGGCCTGCCAACAACTGCAGCTGCATGGCGTCGACGTAATTTTCATCCACACCCAGGTGGCTGATTGCCCGGACATCATCTTCGGCCCAGCTTGAGTGACGCCAGGGGTTGTAGCCGCCATTGTTGGGTGGAGGTGTCTGGGATTTGCCGATACTCACTATACCGGGATGCTGACGTAGTTCATCAACCATAGCGTCGTAGCTGAACTGCTCCGGATTGCGCGGGTTGTACATACTGTCCAGCACAACCAGATTGTTGCGATTAAAACCTATATCGACTTCGTTCAGATACCTGACCTGCAGGCTGATACCGATCGCCAGAATGACCAGCACCACCGCAAAGGTAAACTGGACTACTGTCAAAGCCGATCGCACCAGCCTGCTGGATTTGCCGCCGTCGCGCTTGCCGCTGATCGCAGCCGTGGGTGCAAACCGCGACATGCGCATGGCCGGAACCAGGCCGGACAGAAAGCCGGTAAGCAGCACAAACAGCACGATGACAAACACCTGCGATGAACCAAACATGGTAGAAAAAGTGAACGCAGTGCCGGTCAGCGCAGTATAGGGACCAATAGCCAGATAGACGACAGGTAGCGCCACTAGCAGCGCCAACAAGGTGAGGAACATGGATTCCACCAGGAACTGTGTCAAAAGATCTGTCCGGGTTGCACCCAGGGTTTTACGCACACCCGTTTCCTTGCCCCGTTGTTGCATCTGCGCCAGGGACAGGTTGGCAAAATTGATGCAGGAGCTCAGCAGAATAAGCACTGCAAAACTGACCAGTCCTCCCAACACCAGCCGCCGGCTGTAGTCAGCCGCAGCAAACCCTTGTCGCGGTGACAGATAAATATCTTCCAGCAACTCCAGATCCAGCGTTGTATTTACGCGCTGGACAAACTCGCGCTGCGCATCCGGCACATTGCGATCAATAAAATTGGGGAAGTCAGCACGCAAAGCTTCTGCAGACGCACGATCCGGAATAACCAGATACAGCATTGTCCCGCCATAGCCGGCCCAGGCGGGGCTATTCATAAACGCTTCACCAACAATCTGACGACCCGTCGCAACACCGATCATGATCTCGATATCCAGATGCGTATTGGGTGGCAGATCGCGGATCACACCCGTCACACGGAGGTCGGTGCGATTCTCCAGTGTCAGATTTTTCCCCATGGGGTCTTCCTGACCGAAGTATTTAAACGCTGCCGTTTCAGTCAGAACAACTGTGTTGGGATCCGCCAGTGCAGTACTGGCATCACCCTGCAAAAACTCGAAGGAAAATATTTCCAGAAAAGCGGGCTCGACCCACATATAGTCGTTTGGTGCCGAAATATCTCCGTAGGCAAACAGTCCGGTACCCGGATTAATTTTGGCGGCCAACTCAATTTGCCCGTAATCCTGCAGCAAAGGATTATAGATACCCTCGGCAATCAACATGCCATCAATGCGCTGATCAGTCGTGATGCTGGTCACCACCCGATAGATATTCTCGTGGTTTTCAAAATGTTTGTCATAACTGTTGGTGTACTGCACATGCATCAGCACCAGAATGCTGCAGATAAGCCCCAGGCTCAGACTCAACACCTTGATGGCAGTAAAACCCGGCTGTTTGCGAAGATTGCGAAGCGCGACGATCAAATAATTCAGGAACACGGTGAATTCCCCCGCTAATAAAATGGGACCAGCAAATTACAGAACGGCGTCTGCATCCGCTTTGGCATTGGCGTCAACAATCTGGCCGTCGAGCAGGCGTACCACGCGAGTACCATAAGCCGCATAGTGTTCCGAGTGCGTCACCATGATCACCGTGGCGCCCTCCTGGTTCAGCTCCTTGAGCAGGGCCATGACCTCGTCGCCATTTTTGGTATCCAGGTTACCCGTCGGTTCGTCCGCCAGCAGCACTTTGGGGTTGCTGACTATGGCACGGGCAATGGCGACCCGTTGCTGCTGGCCGCCGGAAAGCTGCTGAGGATAATGTTTACTGCGGTGATCGATGGCGACACGTTTGAGCACCGTTTCTACCCGGGTCCTGCGTTCAGCAGCCGGCACTTTCTGATACAGAAGCGCCAGGTCTACATTTTGTTCCACCGTCAGTTCATCAATCAGGTTGAAACTCTGAAATATCACGCCGATATTGGCTTTGCGAATACTGGCTCGTTGCGATTCATTGTAACCGGCCAGATCTTCGCCGTTAAAATAGTAGTGACCACTGCTGGGGGTATCCAGCAAACCTAGCACATTCAGCAAAGTTGACTTGCCACAACCCGACGGCCCCATGATGGAGACAAATTCTCCTTTTTCCACTGTCAGATTGATGTCATCCAGTGCCGCGGTTTCCAGCTCTTCGGTTCTGTGTACCTTGCAAATTTTCTCGAGTTTTATCATCGTCTGCGTTCCCTGGTGTGACACTATTTTATTGAGTTAACTGAACACGGTCGGCATCAGCAATGGCACCATACCCGGAGGTAATCACCCGCTCCCCCGCCGTCAGGCCGCCCCTTACCTCGATAAACCGGTTATTACGCCGACCCACGCTGATTTCGCGCCGGTGAGCAATTTCGCCGGACTCGTCCAGCACAAACACCCAGTTGCCTCCCGTTTCCTGCACAAAACTGCCGACCGGCAATAACAATGTTTCCTGAGGGCTGCCCAGCACCAGTTCCAGTTGCAGGGTTTGACCACGCCGCAGATTTTCGGGCACGGCTGACGGGAAAATAAGATCGATGGTAAACAGGCCGCTGGTAATCTCCGGGTAGACTTTGTCAATCAGTACACCATAGTTGTTTCCGCTCAGAGAAAAACGTGCTTCCTGTCCCGGCGCCACGCGGGAGACATAGAACTCGTCAACCTGCGCTGCAATCTTGTACTGGTTTACCACATCAATTTGACCGAGACGCTCACCATTGCTTTTACTTTCACCAATCTGAATGGGCAATGAGGTCAATTGCCCGGTGATTGGGGCACGTACCAACAGACTTTCAAAACTGCTCTGGGACAGGCTCAGATTTTCTTCCAGCTTCTCGATCTGCTGGGCAATCTGCAACTGACGGTCTTCCCGAATACGGTCCTCCAGTCTCTGCCTGGCACGGGTATTGGCAAGCATGAGATGCTGGTACTCAAGTTCATCAACGATGGCATCAAAATCTTCCTGGGAGATCAGGCGATCGTTGACCAGTTCCTGCTGCCGCCGCATTTGTCGCTCAAGCGTGATAATGCGGTATTCAAGATTGATGATTTCGCGCTCGGTGTTGAGCTGGGTGGTTTCCAGGCCGTTGGCGATATTGGTGAGGTTGTTAAGCTGTTCGGTGATCGCGGTATCATTGCGGGCGACATCCAGGCGCAGGGAGGTGTTGCTCAACTGGAGCAAGGGCTGACCGGCTTCAACAAAGGCGCCCTCCTCAGCAAAGATACGTTCCACAACACCGCCGTTGACGGCATCCAGGAACACGCTGTTCAATGGCTGAACGGTTCCCCTGACGGACACCACATCCTCCAGCGTGCCCATCTGGACATTGCCAATAATCAGCTGATTGAGAGGCACACGCGCCGTCCGGATCGAGGCATCCGACACAGTCCGGTATCCAAACCAGACCAGAGCGCCAATTACCAGCAGCGCCACAAGCCACTGCCACAATGGCCTGCTCTTTTTCTCTATGGTCCTGTCCATAGCCATAAAAAATATCCATTTTTATTTTTGTCTGTGCTGATCGATTCAGACACAGATCGTTCACGATAGTTCAATTTTGGAGTGAGCTCAAGTAATTATGCTAATATTTTAGCACCATCGACTACTGCTGCTCAGATTCCATCCACCATGACGCCCACACACTGCCAGGCCCCACTGCAAAAACAGCAATTTCCGCGCCAGAATATTTTACCTTTTAATATCATTGCCTTACGAGTTTTCGCTGATTACCAGCTGGCGAGATTCACCAATTTTTGGGAATTGTGAAATTTTTTGACGTGTTCTGTGGAGTATATCTGTCATCTAAGCTGACTGTCTTTACTACCCCGCCGATTGATGCCCGGAGCATGCGATGCATCCTCTTCCACCTGCGACTGGCAACTTATACACAGTCGCACACCGGGGATGGCATTGCGCCTTGCCTCCGGGATTGTTTTGCCACACTCCTCGCAGACTTTGGCGCTTTTCCCGCTGGTCAGTCCCAGACGAGCGCGCTCGACAGCTTCTTCAACGCTTGCGTAAATCTGATCCTGTACCGCACCGTCCCGCGACCAACCGCCTGCCATGATCTACTCCAGAAAACCAATATCTACGTTAGACATCGTCGGTACAAGTTTAGTTGCCGGTCTCCACAGACCAGCGCGGCCGTGAAATATTCTGTTGACAAACGCGTTCTGCCTGTCACACTACAGATATGACACCATTCAAAATCAAACTCGACTCAAGCCAATCCATTTTTGACCAGGTTGTGTTCGCAGCAACCAAGGCCATTCTGGGTGGCGCTCTGAAACCCGGCGATCCTTTCCCGTCAGTGCGCGCACTGGCCAGGGATCTGAAAATTCACCCCAACACCGCGCACAAGGTGATCCAGCACCTGATTCAGGAGCGCTGGCTGGCAGCCAGTCCCGGACGCGGCACCACAGTAGCGACGCCGCCCAAGGCCCGAAGCGGCGACCGGCAACGATTACTGAGTGACGAAGTTGAACAGCTCGTGGTGGAAGCGCGCCGCGTCGGTGCTGGTCTGGATGAAGTGATAGAGTCGGTGGAGTCACACTGGCACAGCTTTAACACCCTGAAGGTTGTGGACAATGATCATTGAGACACAACATCTTGGCAAGCGTTACGGCGGCGTTGATGTATTGCGCGATCTGAACCTGCAGGTGCCCGAGGGCTCAGCTTTCGCCCTGGTCGGCACCAACGGCGCCGGCAAGACCACCACCATGCGCATACTGATGAATATCCTGCAGCCCGACTCCGGCAGTGCCACTGTACTTGGGACAAACAGCCGAGAACTGAAGCCTCGTGATTTTATGCAAATTGGCTATGTATCAGAGAATCAGGTGCTGCCCGAGCGGCTGACCATCGCGCAGTATTTCGCCTACTTGCGTGCGCTGTATCCCAATTGGGACATCGGGCTGGAAAAGACCATGCGCCGCAAGATGGAACTGCCACCTGATCGCGGTCTGAGCAAACTGTCGCACGGCATGCGCATGAAAACCGTACTTGTGGCCGGCCTGGCATTTCGCCCCAAACTACTGGTACTGGACGAACCGCTTAGCGGCATGGACACACTGACGCGGGACGAAGTCATCGAAGGTCTGCTGGAGCAGGCCGATGAAACCACGATACTGATTTCGTCGCACGAGTTGGCCGAGATCGAGAATTTCACCAGTCACATTGCTTTTATGGACAAAGGCACCCTGCACTTTCAGGAGTCCATTGATGCCTTGCGCGACCGGTTTCGCGAGATACATGTCACTTTGTCCGCACAGAAAACGCTGCCTGCCAGCTGTCCTGGAAGTTGGCTATTCCCTCAGATCAGCGGCCACACACTGCGTTTTGTGGAATCTGATTTTGTCGACATGGAAAAAACACGCCAACGCCTGAACGAATATTTTGGTGCCGTGCAGGTGGAGGCGGACTTTATGAGCCTGCGCGAGATAAGCAAAGCGCTGATCAAAAGTTCCCGGGACGCTGCCACACAATTGCCGGACAGGGAGGCCGCCGCATGAGTCAACATCTACAGACCATCGTCGCCATGGTGAAAAAAGATGTCCAGGGATTGTTGCCATTGATTCTGCTGGCCAATGTGGTGTTTTTTATCCAGCCCCTGATTGCCAATCTAGATGTTCTGGCTATCGCCGGAGATGTCGAGTTCTGGGCCGTTGCGCAGGCCAATTTTTACTGGCTGGGTTATGGCCTGGGCGTGCTCCTGATGATTTCGGTACTGCAACAGGACCCGGCCGACAGCCTGACCCACGACTGGCTTACCCGACCCATCGCAAGAACAGACTGGTTGCTGGCAAAACTGCTGTTTATGCTGCTGACGATTGCCCTGCCGGTGGTACTGGCGCGTTTTATCATCAACCTGAGTCAGGACTACAGCATTGTGTCCTCACTGTCCTACGCTCTGGCCATCAACAAGCTGCCTGCAGTGCTGCCCGTGCCGCTGTTAATTGCCGCTGCATTGCTGGCACCCAACCTGCGTAAAACCATTTTCCTGCTGGTGCTGGTGTTCCTGGTTTTCCTGCTACCGGCATGGAGTGTTACCCGCCCCCTGCTGAGCATGCTGGGCGTTGAACTGGGCGCTGAATTTGACGGTATGATGTGGCTGCAGGCGCTGCCGATGGTGCTTGCAGGCCTGTCCGGCACACTGTGTTGCTACTGGCTGCTGTATTGCCGACGCAAGCACAAAGCGGCGCACCGCGTGTTCTGGGCCAGCATTGTGGTAGTGTTCTTTACCGTGTATCCGCCGTCCTGGCTATATAATTGGGATCGCGCCATCACCATTCATCAATGGCTTTATAACAGCGACACCGATAACAAAGACTTGACCGATGGCGTTCTACTGGAACCAGTACAGGCCTGCTACCCCGCCGCCACCGTGGACCGAGCCTTTGTCAGCCAGCAACAGGATGCATTGCTGATGCAGGCCGCCTGGCCCGAACAGATGCTGGCCAGCGCTGGCTCTCAGGCAGTGACGTTTGCCACCGCAATCGGCGTACGTAACGTGCCCACAGAATGGGTGACGCCCTCAACGCTTATGCGAGAAATCAAAGTCGACTGGCGCATCGACCGTATTCGCGCTCAAGCCCGGCTCTCGGCCGACTCACTGGACAGTGATATCGAGCTGTCCCGATCACCCACAGCCGTCAATCGCTTTGCTGCCATCGACAGCACGGACACCGATTACTGGCTGATCCCCGGTTCAGCCATGGACACCCTTGCTGGTGATGCGTCCGCCCGGTTGACCCTCACCTATGACCTGGCACTGTTATCACCCACGACCTACGAGTTGCCCAGTGACGGTCAGCGTCGCGAGTTTCCGGAACTGGGCAGCTGCAAAGCGGACCTGGACAACAACAACCAGGTCATTGACGTGGAGTGCACCAAGCGCGGCAAGCGACCCGCGCTGGTCTCCGCTGAACTGGTGGGCCTGACGGATAGCCGGGTAGACAGCGCCAGTAAAGCAGGATTTATTGTCCGCCCGATTGCTGCGCTTGGTTTGCAGCACTATGAACTCACCTTGCAAACCGCCAATCTGGTCGACAGCTCTTCCATCCTGATCTCGGCCTATCAGGTAAAAAACATCATTACTAAACAGCTGGTGTCGCCAGGTCTGTTTGGCGATACCACCGACATTTGCCCGCTACCCGGCGACGAACCCATGTCGGTTCTGGCCGAAGCCAGCTGGCGTGATGATTCGCCACACCAGATCAGTTCTGTCGCGGTGGAGCGCGATGTGCGAGTGGAAGTGCTGGACTGGCGCAGCGGTGAGCATAGTGATGCGCCCACTCTGTTCCTTTTGCCCGGACTGGGCGCCACGGCGCACTCTTATGATGACATCGCACGCGATTTGTCACAGCGTTACAACGTGGTGGGCATGACCCGGCGCGGCACAGGTGACTCAAGCCGGCCTGGGCGGGGATACGATATCGCCCGGCTTAGCCAGGATGTGCTGCAGGTCCTGGATACTCTGTCGCTTGAGTCAGTCATTCTGGTTGGCCACTCCATTGCCGGCGAGGAATTGACATATCTCGGCGCCAACCACCCCGGGCGATTCAGCGGTCTGATATATTTGGACGCAGCCTATGACCGGGTGACTGCTGATGCGACCTATGATCCCAAAAGATTCCGTGCACTGAATTCGCGGCTGCCGGCGCAACCGCCTGTCCGCCCGTCGGAGTCGACCTCCTACCAGGCGCTGCAACAGTACGCGCAACGCACCCGCGGCGACAGCAGGATGCCGCCTGAAGGAGAGATTCTGGCCAGTTACGATCTCAGCACCGGCACAATCAAACATGACTCCCTGTATCTGGACGCCATCCTTATGGGATTGCAGGCCCCCGACTATCAGCACATCAACGTGCCGGCGCTGGCCATCTATGCCGTGCCCGGCTCTCCTGACGCGTTGATGGAAGCCTGGTATGACAACAACGATCCGCTAATTCAACAAACTGTAACCGAGCTGTTTCATATGGAGCAGCAACGGAAAGCAGCACAAATGGCGCGCTTTAACCGCGAAGTGCCGGCGTCGGAAGTACTCGCAATCCAGAACGCCGATCACTGGATTTTTGTGTCGCATGCGCAGGAAGTGCTGGATGCGATTGATGGTTTCCTATGGAGCCTCTAGATAATCCGCAGGGTAATGGCTTTTAGTACCGCCCGCGTTCTGTCCCGGGTATTGAGTTTATCCAGAATTGTAGAGACATAGTTTTTGACTGTCCCTTCGGCAAGATGAATGGTGCGCGCAATTTCCCGATTGGAATAGCCACCTGCGATAAGACGCAGGATTTCCACTTCGCGCTCGTTGAAATTCTCAACACGCGGCGAGTCGTCCCGGTAAGGATAGCGCTCAGCCACCCCTTCAGTGCTGACCGGCTGTAACCAGCCTTCGCCGCGAACAATGGCCGCAATCAGACCAGCCAGGTCTTCGGGTGAAATGTCCTTGAGTGCAAACCCCTGGGCGCCCGCCTCAACAGCCGTGAGCATCAGCTGGCTGTCATCAAATGTGGTCAACAGCAGCACCGGCGGCGCATTGTCCTGACCCTTTAGCCGTCTGCACAGCTCAATACCATCTATCCCCGGCATCCGGATATCGGAAACCACCAGGTCCACACGCTGTTCTTCCAGTGCCCGGAGCAACGGTTCACCTGAAGCCGCCTCAACCACCACGGCAAGACCAGGCAAATCGTTTATCACCGACTTCAGCCCTTCGCGAACAAGCGTCTGGTCGTCGGCCAGTGCAATGCGAATTGTCATCAGGATGGCTCCAGTGGCAGGGAGGCAGTCAGTTTGAGACCGCCCAGGTCAGATTGCGTGATTTCCAGTGTACCGTCCAGTTCTGCCAGACGCTCGCGCATACCGGTCAGACCAGTACCGGGACGGACATTGCCGGCAACGCGTCCATCGTCCTCTGCGGTCAGCACCAGGCACTGCGCCTGGCGCTCAATACGAACATGCAGGGTACTGGCCGGACCGTGCCGGGCCGCGTTGGTCAACGCCTCCTGCACGATGCGCAGCAGTGCTTCGGCCTGATCAGCCCGCGGCACACGAACCGAGTCGTCAAGATGCAATTCAAGTCCTGGTCTTGGCAGGGAGCGCGCCATCTCGCGCAGGCTTTTTGCCAGATCAATTCCGTCAGTCTCGCGCAAGTGGCGAACCACCAGTCTCAGGTCCTGCAGCAACTCATCCGCCAACTCAGTTGCCACGGCAACCTCTCTGGCCGCCTCGTCATCCAGCCGCCGCGTCAGTCCACGCAGGTTCAGCTTGAGAGCGGTCAGCTTGTGCCCGGCAACATCGTGTAGCTCACGGGACAGACGCAGCCGTTCCTGGTCACGGGCGGTTTCGGCCAGCAGCGAACGTGTGGCCAGCAAACGGGCATTAACCGATTGCAGATCTGCAGCCAGGCGTTCGGCCCGTCCGGCATTGCGAATGACCTGTACCGCAAAAATCTGAAAACCGCCAAAACCCAGCGCGGTCAGTCCGGTGCCGACAGGCCCCTCACCCCAGGGCCCCAGCATCACCAGCACAAAGTAAATATTTATACTCACCAGAGCCAGCACAAGCTGCGGTACGGTAAGCCGGACGGTAAGCTGGCTGGCCACCAGGATCAACAGAATTGGCGTAGCCCCGCCAGGAATGAACCACAATGCCAACAGGGTCAGCAACACCAGCGCCAGCAGAGACGCATCATAGACAAGCTGTGGGACAAGTTCGTCCAGCAGACAGACCATCCAGCACAGCAAAAAACCAAACATCACGATGTCTGCCAGGGTGAGCAGACCTGTGGCAGGCCGGTCGAACATCGTCACCGCTGCCAGCCAGACTGCCGCCCATGCCAGATAAGACGCCCAGGCGAGCGTACTTGCCGTTAAGGCGTGTGCCGCCTGCTTCCAGCTAATTTGTTTCCAGTTCATAACCATGTCGTCTGTATAACCGCCCTTGCGTGCAACCACAAGCGCCAGCTGGCAAGTCATGACTTTCGGCACCCGGTCTTGTTGACTTCCGGCACCTGAAAGGCATCGCGCTCAGGACTAATCTTTACTCACAGTCAACACAGGAGATACCGCAATGACATTCATTGAAGTGCTTTCAGGCTTTGCACTGCCGCACGCGCTGGTCGGCACCGTTGCGCTGGTCACGTTCTGGACAGCCGGCTGGGCAAAAAAGGGATCGCCGCTGCACAAACGAGCCGGGAAGATCTACATGATTGCAATGATCGCCATTGTGCTCACCGCATTGCCACTGATTCTGTCGCAGGCACTCCAGGGACAGTGGGTTGGTGCAACGTTTCTCGCCTACCTGGTGATTCTGGTAAGCCATGCCTGTCGCTCGGCCTGGCTGGCGATACGCTACAAACGGGACTTCGCGCGTTACACCGGCACGGGTTCCCGGATCAGCGCCGGACTGCTCTCGCTCAGCGGTATTGTTGTTGTCATAATAGGCGTGCAATTCGGGGCATGGCTGCTGATCATGTTTGGTCTGATCGGGCCGGTCACCGGATGGGGCGCCCTGCAGCTGATCCGCAAGGGACCGTCCAGTCCAAAATGGTGGCTCAAGGAGCACTATGGCGCAATGATCGGCAACGGCGTGGCAACGCACATCGCCTTTCTGCAGATCGGGCTGATGCGCCTGGTACCGGAACTGGGTTTTTCAGCTGTCCAGCACCTGGCCTGGTTCGGCCCGTTGACGGCAGGCATCCTGGCCGGCTTCTGGCTCAATCGTCGCTATATGACACGTCGTCAGCCAGTGACGCCTTCGACGTCGGCTGCAACGCTTTAGCGATGGAGTCCAGCAGCTGTTCAAAATCGTCTTCGGCAACCGGTTTACCAAAATGATACCCCTGGAACAACGGACAGCCATGGTCTTTCAGAAACCGGAACTGCTCAGCCGTTTCCACCCCTTCGGCGATAACCTCAATATCCAGGTTCTCAGCCATGCCGATAATGGTCTGCACGATAACCGCGTTAACCGGTTTGTCGTGCATCTTGTGAACGAACGACTGGTCAATTTTCAATTGATGCAAAGGCAGCTGGGTCAGATAGGACAGTGAAGAGTAGCCGGTGCCAAAGTCATCCATGGAGAAGCGCAGGCCGGCATCTTTCAGGGCATTCATTTTGTCGACGGCCGAGTCGATATTGTCCAGAATAAGACTCTCGGTCAGTTCCAGTTTCAGGCTGCCCGGACGAATTTTGCCAGCGCTGACCACACTGAGCACCTGGTCAACAAAGTCGTCCTGGTGAAACTGTCTGGCGCTGACATTGATGGCAAGTTGCAGACCGGCCGTCCGGGCATTGTTTTCCCACGCCTTGAGCTTGCGGCAGGCGGCATTGAGAACCCAGTTACCGATGGGCACAATCAGACCAGTCTCCTCGGCCAGCGGAATGAACTGGCATGGGGAGACCAGCCCCCTCTGCGGTGAGATCCAGCGGATCAATGCCTCAGCACCAACAACCTTGCCGGTATTGTCCACCTGGGGCTGGTAGTGCAGACAGAACTGCTCTTCTTGCAGAGCCAGACGCAGATCCGCTTCCATCTGCAACCGGGCTTCCAGTGCCGCCTGCATGGCAGGATCGTAGAAATACAAGGTATTGCGGCCACTGCGTTTGGCCTGATACATGGCAGTATCGGCACGTCTTATCAATTCTTCAGCACTGATATCCCGGTCGCGAAACATGCTGACACCAACACTGGCGCTGCCGTGATAACCCTCACCCTGCAACTGGTATGGATTACTCATGGACCGCAGAATTTTCTCACCTGCAATCTCGGCTTTGGTGGCCGCCTGGTCCAGGTTTTCACTCAGCGCCTCCAGGATCACCACAAACTCATCGCCCCCAAACCGGGCAACGGTATCGCCTTCACGCACACAACTGTCAAGGCGCTGGGCAGCCATCATGAGTAACTGATCGCCGACGTTGTGACCCTTGGTGTCATTGAGCGTCTTGAAATTGTCCAGATCAATAAAGAGCAGGGCACCGTAGCGTTGCAGTCGTGAACTGGCGGCGATACTGTGCTGCAGTCGATCCTGCATCAGGCGTCGGTTGGGCAGGCCGGTCAGGGGATCATAAAAAGCAAGTTGCTCAATTTTGTCTTCTGCTTCCTTGCGTCGCGCAATGTCTAGCTGCAACTCCCGGTTGGCTTCTTCGAGCTGCAGCATTTTTTCTTCCAGTTTGCGGATCAGCGCTTCGCTGTATACCTTGAGCAGTTCGTGCTGGTCTCCCGCAGGTTGTGCCGGGGTGTTCAGACAGTCATCCGCAACACGTTGCTCAACAGCCTTCAGCCTGGCCATAAAGTTCTCAGGCTCCTGGGGCTTCAGAATAAATGCGTCGGCTCCCAGGCTGATGGCCAACTCCTCATCCTCCGGTTCGGTATAGGTTGCCGTGTAGACAACAAACGGGATTCCTTGCAATGCCGGGTCATGTTTCCAGTGACGCAGCAGCGTATAACCATCCATCACCGGCATCAGCAGATCCGAAATCAGCAGATCCGGCGCCCGCTTGCGTGCCTTGACCAGTGCTTCTGCACCGTGGCGCGCTGTCATGGTCTGATACCCGTGCCCCCCAAGCAGGGACTCCAGGTAGTACAGATTGTCTTCGTTGTCATCAACCAGCAGTATGTGTTTCATGGCATCCTTATGAAACGTTCTTTGCTTCGTGCTCACCGGATAAATACTGCTCTATTTCTCCGACAAACGTATCAGGATTAATGGGTTTCTCAATATAGCCATTGCAGCCGGCGGCCAGTGTTTTTTCCCGATCGCCAACCATCGCGTAGGAGGTCACGGCCACAATCGGCACCCTGCTCAGGTGCTCTGATGCACGCAACGCCTGTGCTACGGCATAACCGTCCATTGTCGGCAACTGGATATCCAGCAGGATGATATCCGGCTGGCTACTGCGCGCCAACTCGATACCACGCAAACCATCAGGCGCTGAAATGACGGTATAACCATGGCGCTCCAGCAGAAACGTGGTCAGGTATCGATTCTGTTCATTGTCCTCGATCAGCAGTACAGTTTTGTTCATGAGACGTCCGGAGTCGCGAGTGGCAGAATGACAGTAAAGCGGCTACCCACAGTCCATTCACTGGTGCCGGTAATCCTGCCACCCATCAGATCGGTTAACCGTCGGCAGATGGCAAGCCCAAGACCGGTGCCATCGTGCTGGCGAGTCAGGCCCGAATCGACTTGCTGGAACGGCTGGAACAGATTGGACAAATCCTCGGGCTTTATACCAATACCGGTATCGGAAACACTGATACTTACCGCAGTCTGGGGTCCACGGCCATCGTCAAGGTCGGCATCGGCCAACACAGACACATCCAGTGTGACACTGCCACTGTCAGTAAACTTGATCGCATTATTCAGCAGATTCAGCAGAATCTGTTCCGTGCGACGTTTGTCGCCAAGCACCTGTTGCGGCAAATCAGGGGGTATGTTGCAAACCAGTGACAAGGATTTGTTATCCGCCAGTGGCGCTACAGATTCCATCACGCGCGACACCGATGTCTCAAGATCAAACGCTTCGGAGCGAACCTCAAGCTGGCCCGCCTCGATTTTGGACAAATCCAGTACATCATTAATCAACTCCAGCAAATGGCGGGCACTGCCCTGCACCATGCCCAGTTGCTTGCTTTGTTCGACGTTCAGCGGCCCGGCCAATCCCTGAAGCACGATGCCGGTGAACCCGATAATCGAATTCAGCGGCGTACGCAGTTCATGTGACATGGTAGCCAGGAACGCCGACTTTATACGATCAGCAGCCTCCGCCCGGATCACTGCCGCCTGAAGTTCTGTTGTACGCTCCGCCACCAGTTGCTCCAGGTTTTCATTCAGTTCACGCAAGGCGTTTTCGGCTTTCTTTCGGTCCGAAATATCAATGCCAACGCCGATCAGACAGGTCTCACCATCGTATTCCACACTGCGACCCGTAAAAAAGTAGGGCGTTTTTTTACCATCCCTGTTCATAAAGTGCGCTTCAACGGTCGCTTCCCCGCAGGCAAACACCCGGGTAATACTGTCATTTAACAAAGACTTTTCTTCGTCAGCAAAAAACTGCAGCGGATGCATTTTTGCTATTTCTGCATTGCTGTAACCCGTCACTCTGACGAAGTTATCGTTCCATCGCAGGAATTGCCCGTGACGGTCGTAGAAGTAGACGGCGCCGGGCATGCTGTTGATCATGGCCTGCGTGAACTGGCTCTCCTCACGGGCTACAGCCTCCGCCTCCTGGCGCTCCTCAATCAGGACAAAGTTGTCCAGCGCGAACGAAACATCCCGGGCAGCCTCTTCCAGCAGACCAATCTCCTTGCGGCGAAAAAAGTCTGGTTCGGTGGCGTAGACACTCAAAACGCCACACACTTTGCCGGCAATACGCAGGGGCAACACGGCAAACGACTGTAGATCCTGCTTGATGGCTTCATGCCGCCAACCCTGGGACAGGGGGTCGAAGAGCACATCATTACAGATATACGGGACACCGTCCCTGAGGACGGCGTCCCAAATGCCGTGGCCACGCGCTTCACCTTCTGTCTGCTGAATGATATGGTCGATGTAGTGGGTGCCGTTGCCGAACGACGCCAAGGGCTGCAGGGTGGGCTGATCAGCCGTGTGCCAGCCGACCCAGGCCATGCGGAAATCGCCATGGTTCACCAGTGCCTGAGTGACCAGCTGGAACAGTTCGCCACGATCGGTTGCAGTGACAATGGACTGATTGATGTGGCTGAGCGCGTCGTACAGGTGGTTGCCCCGCTCAATCTCGCCTTTGTGGGCCTTCAGACTGGCATATCCGGCTTCTATGGCACCGTACGTGCGCTGCATCATGAGCAGCAGCAACAGCGACGTGAAGGCCACAAAACCCATACCTTTGTAAACACTCCAGCGCACCAGCTGGGCCGGATCTGAAACAAAGAACCCAAGTACCTGATCGGAGAAGACGATCCACAAGGTCGAGATAATTGCGTAGATACCGGCAATGCGCCACGCCCGCGACTGCAGTCGGGACCGGCTGCGTCTGTGCCTGGCAGCAGGACCTGTCAATGGCGCCAAGGGTTGCATATGAGTTACCGGACCTTTGTTTTTCTCCGTCACTCATCGTCCCACAGTTTCGTGACAGACAACAGTACCCGAATGGTTAATGTCGGTCGCACTCTGGTCTGGAGCCGGCTCTTTCACTACCCCGCGCACCCTTGAAGACTATATTCTCGCGCACAGTCCTCTATGGCCAGCTGAAACCAATTACCCACAGCCCCGAACTCAGTCGCTAAAGGTATCGACCAAAGCCGAATCAGCCTGCATACCCAGGAACGCCCAGTGTGCATGCGATACGTAAGGGTGCTCTACCACGAGAGTCACATCGTTTACTCCGTTTGTTGATCTGTCAATCCGAGCCTTGTATATCGATTGACCCACACGGTAATACACCATTTCTTCCTGCACCAGCAGGATTTCGCAGTCTGGAAAAGATCCGGCGTCGCCAGAAACATCAATCGCGATTTCGTATCTTTCATGCGCGTTATACAGATACATATGACCAGTTGGATTAAGCTTGAAGAGCAACATCCGCATCCGACTGTTCAAATAATTCACCCCGCCAATTGATGGCCCGGATATCAGGCGCAAATCTGGCGAGCCCGCCCTGAATGGCTGTGTCACATGCTCAAGCGCGACCCATTCATCAAATCCTCTGATTGCTGACGCGGATCCGGGAAAGCCATGCGAATGCCACTCGCCGGAAAGCTTGTTCTGGAAAAAGAAATGTCGATTACGTCCATCGACGGAGCCTAGCGTATCGCTGGTAATAACGCGAATGTGATGATTATTGACAACCTGCCTGATCCGTTCCGGGTGACGACCCGAGTACCAGTGGGGAACGGTCCAACCCAGTTCGATACCCGGCCCGACTATAGCCTGATCGGTATCCTCGAAATAATCCCTGACGACATACAAGTGATCACCGCCCGATACCCGCGCTCCTGATATTCCGTAGGAATGAACGAGCGCGTAGTCATCACGTGCGAGGGACCTTGTCCGTCCCGAGAGAAGCCCGATACTACCGAAGTCGACAAGTTCACCACTGCTGCGCCCTATGGTAAACATAAGTGCTGGCTCGTCACTCCCCCCCAGAAAATGTACCAATGGGCTGGACGCACAATCCTCACAATACTCGTAATAGTACTGACGCATGAGTAGCGGAGCCTCCATAGGTATGACCTCCAGCGTCATGCCTTCACGCTCATTGCGTCCAAGAATCGCAAGTCCGTGGCTATGGTAGGTTCGAACGAAGTCTATCGGCGTTGAAAAGTTCTTTATCTGGACAAGTTCACCCTCCCGGACCTCAAGCAGAATGGCATTTGTTTGCAACCCAAGTTTCTGTCCGAATGGTTCAGCTACAATCAGGTACAGTGATTGTAGCTGGGTCGGACCGGGCTCGTTACCAATGAGCGAAAACGACATTGACATTCCTGTCAGAATGACACCCACTCTCAGTATTGAGCGTGGTATACATCTGATCATTGACATGGTGAAAACAGCCCCCATCGAGCACTCCATTGCAGCAGCAGCATTGCGAGCTCATCCTGTAGATCCTTATCTGGCAGATACTGTTCTACCAGGGCACTATAGTCGCACTGTGCGAGAAGCTCCGAGGTATACATGTATATTTTGAACAGACGCCTGACAACGTCCACGTCTTCGCCTGAACCTCTCAATTCCGCAATATCTGAAACCAGCTCATAAATCAGACGAGGCCTGCTCTGCCATCTTGCCTGCGCATCTAATACAGGAAGATCATGATCCTGACGCAAAAGATCCAAAGGCCGTGGATAGTTTTGATCCAATCGTAACGCTTCCACATTCAGCGCGAACTCGTTCCCGATCATGGGTGGCCACGGCGACGAGGAAAATCCCAACACCTCCATATCCTCTACTCGTACCATAATGGAAGGATTTGACAATATCAGCGGGAAGTTCTCAGTTTGTGACTCTCCGGACAAGGCTCTGGCTACCACAATAACTTCATCACCAATGGAATAGTCTTCTGAGATCGCCAACAGAGAATTGAAAATCACACCGCAATCAGCCGCCAGACCAACAGGAAAAACAGCATAGTGAGCTGCCGGGTGGGGCAGTTGGACAGACGCAAGGACCTCAACTGTAACGGCGCCTGCACGAGGGCGTTCCGCCGGGGCCGTCGGCAAAGCGCGACCACCAAAAGGCCGCAGCGCATCCTCTTCAAACCCTGTGACACGGCCATGAAAAGCATAACTTTGTTCCAGGAACTGAAGCGAAGCCTGTGGAGAGAGAGAACATGCAAACGACTCGGCCGCCATGACAAAGGTGGCAACTGTAATTACTAAAATTATTGTCCGTTTCACGGATTCTCCCCTGCGTCCGGCATAACACCTGCCTGCTCAAGTAGTCTTGCGTCGATATTGTCCACAACCCATTGTCTGGCAAGAAGTGGCGCCTGACGGATATCGTACCGTGCCTCCCTGGCAAAGTCGGGATAGGGGTAGCCACCAAACATTAGTGCCAGGGCTTCTGCGGATTTTACGGCAACTGGCGCGTACACGCCGCTTTGGGGCAACCACTCATCCGAGAAGACGTTGTTCAACAGGTAATTGATAACCGCCGGCTGGCGCACCAGCGACAACCAGTGCAAATTCATAGCCCTTGCAATACCGTCCAGGCTATCATAGTGCCTGAGTAGTATTTGCGATGCATGAGAATCGCCCGCCCTCGCCGCCACGATAAATGCATGTAGTTCATTGCCGTAGAACAGGCCCTGAATTTCGCGTCCTGACGCATGCCTGTAACGTTCATTATCCATCGCTTCGGGAAGCACAAAGTTTTCTATGATGACATTGACCAACGTGCCTATCCCGTCAATTTCATGAATTCCCATCAATAGCAAATCCTCTCCTGTCAGTCGATCAGTTGCCCTGACGAGACGCCCACTCAATGCCTCTTTAGCCGCGTCGTTTATGACGGTCGCATACAGGTTTTGTCTCTCCATTACGAGTGTAAAGTAGCGCGGGCGATGGTACGCATCAGGGAGGTCACGATTTGCATAGTGCCGAACCAGAAAACTCACAATCTGACTTCTAACTTCAGGGATGTCGGGATAATCCGTAAAATACTCCATCAAGCCACTTAACAATTCACGCTGATCATCCTGTGAAGCTTCTGTAAATTCTTCGTCAAGGAATGCGATCCCCGTGACCAGATCGCTGTTCAGGGCTTCCCATACAGAGGCCCTTACCGGGTAGGTATCGCGCCAGGTGCCTGGTTCTCCGGCGAATGCCCAGTGAGATTGTGGCTTACCGCCTAGCTGTTTTCGCTCAGTAATTTGACCGGAGCCCACATCAAGTCTAGCCCGGAATATCGTGTTTTCCTCGTGAAAATACACATGCTCGTCGGCGACAAGCAAGACCTCACTGTCGACAGATCTGAAATAGCGCCCTCTTACGTCAATATCTATCTGTACTTTGTTAAACGTATCGTACAGAAACAACCTCCCGGCAGGACGTATACCGAAATACTCGTGTCGTGCCCATGGGTGCATGAAGCGCTCATTTGAAGGGTCGACGTCAACCAGATAGCGCGAAAGCGAACCAGTTTGGGGGGCTGAATGCGCCTCCTCAACCGCTATCCAACGACCAAATGCCCTCAATGCCCTTGTGCCACTGCCGGAGAATTCATGCCGGTGCCAGGCACCTGAGCGCTTGTTCTGAATGTAGTAGGAGCGTCCACTTGCGCTGTTCAGACTCTCACTTCCAATAACGCGGATCTCGGCATTGTTGACTAGTTGTGCAATGGACTCTTCTGGCCCTGGTTCGTAACCTTCCGGTAAATCCCAGCCCAAGAACGTATTATTCTCAGACACGACCTGTCGGCTTTCCGGATCGCGGTACACTGTCAGAGAGTCTCCTCCGGAGACCAGCCCCCCGGGCATGCCAGCGGAATGCACGAGCAGGTAGTCCTGTGGGCTGCCTTCCTCGATCGCGCCCGTTAGAAGACCAAGCTTCCAAAACAGCGTTGCGTCGATATCAGGATCCTGAAACGTAAACAACAGGGTGGGCTCTTCAGTTTCCCCAAGGAAATAAATCTCTGGATCCGACAGGCAGCGACCGCAATAATCCATGTGCAGTATCGAGCTATCATAGGGTGATCCGGCATGAATCACGGTAACAGTTACTCCGTGTTCCTGCTTACTGCCGAACAGCGCCAGTTCGTACTCGTGGTAGACTCGGACAAAATCAACAGGTGATTGTATCTTTCCTGCTGAAAAAGGAAAGTTACGACGCATTTCGTAGATGAAAACCGGCGATGAGAGGTCAAGTTGCCTGTGGAATGGCTCAGCTACAATCAGGAAGAGGGACTTTTCCTCATTCGGCAAAGCTGCCGATACAGGAAAACTGATGCCCGCTAAAAAGCATGTTATGAATATGCGATTATTCATCGCTCCGGCTCCCTAATCTCACTCTCCCATGCACCAAGTATAGCCTATGCCTTCAGGAGTTGCCTATTGCGGCGAGGGCAAATCCGATAAGGTGTTGATGACGGTGCAAACTCCAGGAAACTCGCCCGCCAGACCCTGAGGTTCGGGATTTTTATGATTTTTGGCTTCGAGTTATGATCATCCCCTGCAACAACGTCTCGTTGTTTCTAGAATGGCAGGTCCGGGGACTGATGAGCAACTCATGAACTGATCATTCTCATTGACAGGGCCGCCACTGGCAAGAATACCCCCGAAAACCTCGACCGAGAGCAGATCAAAAAGCCGCTGCGCCGCATCCAGAAAATCACCGTCAAGCAGCGAGTACAGAGTAAACAATGCATCGTGATCATAGCCATCCATGTCTGGATAGGTGATTGAATCCTGAACGTAAACAATATTGTTCATGAAGATACTTTCTGAGGATGGTATGCCTGAAGAAAGGCCGCCGCAATTGCCAAACTCAATTATCTTCAACTCGAACTGCGCGGGGGAACCGAAACCATCGGGATAGTCGCATGTCAGTGCGGTAAGAAGACGAATCTGGCGCCAGGTTAATAGCCAAGGGTATCAAACCGCCTCAGGGCTGCATTCTCCAGTACCTTGATCATCAGGTCCGGAATGCTGTCAGCATTGAAGTCACAAATTTTAGTTCTAGCGATATGAGTTGGATGTGGAGCACAGCTGGATTCCTTGCCCGTAAACGTTGTCGTTCCTATTTAAACCACACCATCTATCAGCAGGGATCACTATGTGAGAACCACTCACCGAACACCAGCCGCAGAGAGAATTTCCTCATCCACATTGTCCAGGACCCATTGACGGATAGTAGCCACCGCCTCATCCATATGTGGGCCAGCTGTTTCGATCTGATCAAGGTAGTCAGGGTAGGGAAATTCTGTCAGCAAGCGGATCAGAGTGCCACCGGCGTAATAACCCAGTGGTACACCTCTGAATCGCTCGGATGTACGTACCTCCACATCCGAAAAGGCTCGTTCTGCAAGAAATATCTGGATCTCGGGTTGATTGACGAGCTCCAGGTAGTGATAAATACTCGCATGATAGCCAGGAGGATACGCTCTACTGTAATAGGCAAGCAAGTGATCTATCGCCTGACGGTCTCCACGCCTGGCCTTGATTGCCAGCGCATGCATCTGCCCCCCTTGTAACCATGAGGTCATTCCCCTCTGTGATTGGCCACTGTCATGCTCACGCAGCAAACGATCAAGATCGACCGGCGCCAGTATTGCATCTGCGACTTGCATAAAATCCCCGACCTCATGGGCGCCCAGCATCACTATATCGAAACCCAGCAAACGCTCAGGCGGCAACGTATACAGTTCCATCAATGCGGCCTTCGCCGACTCATCCAATGACACTTCGTGCATGGCCAACGCAAAGAATTCAGTATCACTGACAAGTCCTGAACCCGCCAACCTCCAGGAAACATGCTCAGGAACCAGAAGATTCATAACCTGTGCGCGAATGTGTGGCAACTGCCCTTCAGGGCTGGACAAATATCTGAGCAGATCCCGATACACAACGTTACGTGCTCTGGAATCTTCAGCCTCGGCCAATCGCTCTCTCAGCAGGCTGAATCCCTGCTGCAGATCGACGGCAAACAATTCCGGAAGAGAAACATCGGTAAGATCTCTGGTTTCAACTGATGGTACTGCCTCCACCGAAGCGGAGGTGGGATCTTCCGATACTGCGACGCTGTCGGCAGGTGTGACAGCGTCATCCTTGCCACAAGAAATGAATAGTATTGCCACCAATATTGAGAGTGACAACAAGCGTACTCTTACACCCTTTGCAATTTTCATAGTAAACGTCCTGCTTAAGGTATTGGTGGTATGCGGTCGATGTCATTCCATTGTCCGACATCAAGATGAACGCCCGAGCGGGATTCGTACATCAGATTCCCATTCGTGCAGTGATGTTTCCCCCCATCGCATCCCAAGCTAACATTTTGGTAGACCACATGCCCTATCTCATGCGCAGCGGTTTCATGGGCAGTGCCTTGCCCGGTCTGGTTGAGAAATACAAACAGATCATTACCCACGCGCTATATCCACGACGGCCTGATTCCATATCTTGTTGACTTCATTCTCCCAGGTCGACGGTGAAGCGATATCCGTGCTTGTGTATCCGGACTGCGAGTCCACCCGACGGTATGCCACCCGGTACACCCGTTCCTCGTAGGCATTGACGTTCAATGTATCCAATGTGGTTGCATTGTGCGCCAGGGTAAGCTGCGCCGCACTGAATACCTGGCTGGCTGAGCCAGAAACGATTGTATCCGCGGAATCATGATCAGGGCTTTCGCCCGTTACCACCTGAAAAGCTGACGGCGTCACCTGAATCGAAGTATTGCTGCTCGCGATGTCGAGCTGCACATCGACATTGGCCCCAAATGTGTGGACCCTGATTCCGTCAGAATCGCCTCGTTTCAGGGCCTTCCATTTCGGGCCTGCCACGGTGAAATCCGTACCGTACTGTGATCCCGAATATACCGCAAACTGTGCATTGGGTGGCTGTGCCTGCACCCCCACGCCTGCCGTCTGCGTAAACACCACCGTCGGACACTGCACGGTACACTGAGCCTCATACGAACCAGGCTGGTTGTACACATGGCTCACAAGCTGGTTTGAGCTGGAGGCGCTCAGCCCGGTGCCATCGCCAAATACCCAACTGTACAGCGGATCGGGACAAAACCCTGAATACACCCACGGCTGCTGCACCGCTTCGCACTCCAGGGTGACGGATGTGCCGGTCATGACCGGATTGCCTGGCGTGCCTGCTCCTTCTGTGCCGCCGCTGGAGATAATAACCTGGCTGTTCTGCGCGTCAAACACCTGGCCACTTGCTGCCCCATCGTATTCTCCGTTGAGAATATCCCTGATTTTCTCCCATACTTCAAATATGACGTATGCCACCGAGCCCGGGGCATCACTCGTTTAAATGCGCTCAAACGCTGTCTCTACACCCAAGCGATAATCGGCCTCTATGAGATCGTGCAGAGACAATTCAACCGCCTCGATAACCATGGCCTTGCCTGCTATAAAACACCGGCCTCTCCCAGCAAAGTGGGATCGATAGTGTCGAGAATCCATTGTCGACCCAGCTCCATCATGTCTCTGGACGAGTAGCCCACTTCGGAATAGAAGTTTGGGAAAGGGTACTCGGTGTATATGTAAGTCAGCGTTTCAATGGCCGACGGTGCGAAGTAGTACGCAGGACGCCCTTCTGTAATCTCATCTGAGAAAGCGTAGCTCAAGAGATAATGCAGTACCTCGGGGCGATTCGCCAACCTCAGCCAGTAGAACTGTGCACCTCTACCAGAAGAATGTAATGCCTCATAGTATGACAACAAGGAGTTCAGTGCGCTCTGATCACCATGCCGGGCCTTCATCAATAGCGCCGAAAACCGATCCGTTTCCAACCACGCCCCAGCTTCACTTTGTACTCTGTCCTGAATCAATTCATCAACATCAACGCCTACAAGTACCGATTCAACAATGTCCTCGTACCCCTCAATTTCATAAACACCCAGCAACAGAATGTCCATTTCAGTTGGTCTCTGGTCAGATCGATCGCTAATGGTTTGCAGAACGCGTCGGGCCGGTTCATCGATGTCTGCGTCGCTCAACATAAGCCCTTTGTGCGCAAAGAACGCCCGAAAAAGCGTTCTTCGTACATTTCTGTCTGGATCGTCCAAATATTCTGAGTCCATATACTCCCTTACCAATAGGCTGCTTGCGCGAGTTCTGACATATGAGTTATAGCCGCTAGGCGTATCAAGAAAGTCGAACAACTCACGAAATAGCGACAACTTCTCGTCGGGTGCCGTGGTTTGACTCAGGAGTTGCTCCAGTTCGGAAAACTCAGCTTCGAAGTCGATATTCTCCGTGCTGCCGCCGCAGGAAAGTAGCTGCGCCGTAATTACAAGTAGAGCGAGGCCGACGATCCCTCTATTCATAGCGATAACGCTCATGACTTTCTCCTTGTTCCACTTGTTAGCGCATGCTGTCCCATTGAAGCTTTGTCAGCGTGTCGCCACCGTGGGCATCTTCATACATTGAATGCTGTGTTTCCATTGCGTCCGTGGCCACGTTCATGCGCTGCCACCGCAGAGATCATGCGTGTAATCCTCCCATTTTAAGGGGCACTTATTCGTAGAAACTTTATGCAACCATCACCAACTGCCTCGGTGGCACACCACCAATTGCCGTGTTAGACCGCTCATTATTGTAGATCCATAACCACTCGGTCGCTAGCTCCTGTGCCTGCTCGACAGCGTGGAACAGATGCAGATCAAGCCATTCATGATGCACCGTGCGATTGAACCTTTCGATGTATGCATTCTGGGTTGGTTTTCCAGGCTGGATATACATCAGGGTTATCTGCTTCTGGCTGGCCCAATCGGTCAGTGTTTGCGAAATGTATTCTGGACCGTAGCACTTTCTAAACAGCTTTAAATGTCAGCCATTTCAGGTTCTCATAGTTATCGCCAAACAACTAGAGAGGAGCCCAGAGAGCGCACCACGCGAGCACTGGGCATGGATAAATCCACATCGATGGCCAAACACTCGCGGTTGCAGTCGTCGATGACATTAAACGTGTGCAGCGTGCGCCGGTAATCCCCGCTTCAATCTTTGAACAGCGGCGGCTCCCATTTCTCTGGTGGAGGTGGACCCAAAAATGCCCAGTGCATGTGACGAACTTCCGGGGCGGATACCAGCAAGGTGGTGTTCGTCAACTGCTCTCGACGAAGATCGATCTCTTCACGATAAATACTGTCATCAACCCGGTAATAAACCTGATTATTCTCCACCAACAGTACCTCACTGTCCGGCTCACCAGTTTCAATGACAAATTCTTTTCTTTCAAAAACGTTGTATATAAGGAGTCGGCCAGTGGGGCGTACTTCGAAATGCAAAAATCTTGATGTGGCGTCAAGATATTCGTTGTCGCTAACGCCACTGCGCCATCTTGCGTGAAATTCTGCTCTGGCCTCTGGCACCTCAGTATCCGGAATCCTATGAACTTCCTCTGTTACAACCCATTCTCCAAATCCTCGAATAGCCCAGCTGCCATTGCCGTCAAATGCATGGATATGCCAGTTATCGTCGAGCTTGTTGTAAAAATAATAACGGGAAGTTCCCGGATCTCCAGCACGGCTGAAACCCGCACTGGTCAGCACTCGAATACTCTGGTTCTCAATCACCCGCATGATGCTCTCCAGCGGGTTCTCGACAAACCAGGCAGGAACATCCCAACCAAGCGGCATATCCCGCGCTACAACAGCTTCATTCGTCCCATCAAAATGGTTGCGTACAAGCGTTGTTGAATCTCCAGTTCCTGTCGCTCTCGCACCTGCCATTCCGTAAGAAGCAACATATCTCTGGTCGCCTCGGTGAGAATCCTTGACTTCTCCCGTGGATAAATTCATTGTCTGAAATACTCTCCTCCTCAATCCAGTTTCCAGATCTAAATCAGATTGCATTGAGCTATTAAATAGTATCTGTAAAGTCTTATCCTCTCTTGCCAAGAAGTGCATCCCCGAAACTGAAACACCACAATTATCACAGAGCGGATAGTACAAACTGCGAGGCTCCCACACCGAACGCATGTCGATAATATCAAGGTGGACGCCCTCACCTGCTCCCAGATTACTGCCAAAAAGAACCAACCCATAGTCGTGGTAAGGACGTATAAAAGCCCTGTCTCCGGTAATCGGGAGATCCCCAAGATTGACTAGTCCGTTCTCATGCAGTTTGTGAAAACGTACTGGTGAATCAGCGCGAATCAAGTTATCCAGGACTTCTCCAGAAATCAGATAGAGTGATTGTGAGCCCTTATCATTGCTAGTTTCCCTACCCGCCACGACGTATATTACTGACGCAACCGCTATGGCAAGAGCAAGGATAGACGAATATATAGATCTCGCTTTCATCAATCATCCCCCTCTTGATAGATACTCATATTTTGTGTCGAGACTTTCCTGACATAGTCATTGGGGTCTGGTCGATAGCTCCAATAGGGAGGAACCTGGAGATCTGGGTCTGTATTATTCCAGTTCATCCAATGCGCTTCTGCTCCATTGTACATTTTGATCCACAGGCCGTCCGACATTGTCTTCTGGTCCCCGGAGGGGTTAAAGCTAAATACCATCGGGTTTGCGCAATTCGTATCACCCGGAACAGGGCAATAGATCACGTCATCAGGAGGCGGGACTGTCGGGAAGCCTTGCGCCGCTTGGGCGTCATTGTAATCGTCCCACTGTTGGACCTGTTGTCCCCAAAACTGCAAGGCTCCCGCTCCGCTTCCCGTGCCGGTTCTGTCTCTCATATGGAATAACCGCTCAATTCCTTCATCCAGATTATCCTGCCAGTGCCATATATGCCTTGATGTCGCAGGCGGGTTGTCAAGCTGCATCAGTCCAAAACCATAAGCTGTCGGATTGGATGGATTGTTCGCACCCGCTGTCGGGAGTCCCTGTGTTGCACTTGGGGCATCGCCGAACTGCGTTACCCAGGACTCCTGTGCAATCAACCGATTGAGGAACCAGGGCAATTCACCTTTTTGGCTCATCGACTCCGCGCCTGCATACGAAAACACTGATGAATACCCAGCGTTTCTGCCGTATATCTGGAACCCCAACATTGATGTGCTGGCCAACACCTGACCGTTGTGGCTGGCCGACACATGGACTGTCAGATCATTTCCCCCGGCTATGGAGTTTCCCCAATCCACATTCCAGTTGCTGCTTCCGGTGATGTTCACAGTACCGCTTTGCGGTATGTTCAGTAAATCGTTTCTCAGAAATTCAGTCATGCGTAGTTCTGCACGCCAATGAAAGGTTATTTCGGATACAGACACGTTACTGTTGGACAACTCTGCCTCAAAAGTCACTTCAGGCATCGTGATGTTTTCATGGATAAAATATATCTGTGGTGTCGTAACAATATCCAAGCTGGGACCCGCCACCCCCACCGTCGCCGTCTGCGCAAACACCACCGTCGGACAATGCACAGTACACTGAGCCTCATACGCGCCAGGCTGGTTGTACACATGGCTCGCAAGCTGGTTTGAGCTGGAGGCGCTCAGC
>CAXBER010000003.1:0-420709 GCA_963974875.1 uncultured Pseudohongiella sp.
GACGCTTTGCTACATTGGCTAGCTAAACCAGTGTAGCAAAAGAGAGATATAAGGACTGTCTGAGCCCGGGCTTGCCCGGGCGAGTTTCGCAGCGCCGGGAAAACGCCTGGCTGAAGTGGCCCGGGCGCGCTTAACGTCACCCGTTCCGGGACGGACACCACCACCGCTCCGGGACGGGCGCCGCCCCTGTACCGGGACAGGCACCGCTATCGGGTTGGCGACAAACCTCAGAAAGCGTATAGTCGCATCATCATAATAACGATAAAGGTGCAAACCTCATGAAGTCGCAGTTTCTGCTAAAACAGCTCCCGCTCACCGTCATCATCACGATGCTTGCCGCCTGCGGGCAGGATCAGCAATCCCCGCCGGCAGAGCCAGCTGAAACCCGCGCACCGATTCCGGCGATCAGTCAGGCGTCGCTGCAGGACATGGCCGCATGCGCAGATGCGCTGGCGCCTCTTATTGACAACACCGGCACTTTCAGCCGGCGTATTGGTGCCGGCATGGAAATGGCTCAGGCCTACTTTGATCAGGGACTGCGTCTGACGTATGGTTACTATTTTCCGGAGGCAATTGCCTCGTTTGACGCAGCGCTGTGTTTTGAGCCTAACAACGCCATGATCCACTGGGGCAAAGCGCTCGCCATCGGACCAAATCCCAACAGCCGTTATGGCAGTGCACCGGATGATCCGGTCGGCGCCGGCAAGGCAACAATCGAGCGGGCTGTTGCGCTCAGAGACACCATGCCTGCGCCTGAACGGGCGTTGATTGATGCCGTAGCAGTGCTTTATGACACCGAGAACTACCCTGATCAGGCCGCGCGAACGGAAGCGTTTATAGAAGCCGCTGAAGCTGGCTATGAGGCTTATGGCAGTGATATGGAAGCGGCCTTTCTGGTGGCGCACGGCATCATGATGTCTACTCCGTGGACGTACTACTCCTACATTGACGGCAGTCCGCTGCCCAAGGTCGAGCGCGCCCGCGAAGTGCTGGAGGCAGGCATGGAGCAGAATCCCGGGCACCCAGGCCTGACCCACCTGCATGTCCATCTTCTGGAAGCCTCATTTGAGCCCGCCAGCGCAGAAGCCTCCGCAGACAGGCTTGAGTCACTGGCACCCATGGCCGGTCACATGGTGCATATGCCCGGTCACATCTATATGCGACTGGGTAGGTATGATGATGCCATCACCACCAATGAGCGCTCGCTGGCAGCTGATGAATTTGTGATGCAGGCCTGGGGCGACCGTCCACTGCCCCGCACGGGTACCTATTTTGTATCGGCCACCAACCATGGTGGACACTCACGTATGTTTATTCACTGGGCGGGAATTCTACAGGGCAGTTTCGAACGGGCCACCAGCGTTTCTGCGCCCATGGTCATGATGGCCAATGCAGAGGCGCTGGGACGTGGTGCCGGCCTGCGTACGCCGGTTGCGCACTGGATGACATTAAAAGCGTTCGGCAAGTTTGACGAATTGCTGGCACTTGAAAATCCGGCGCCGGGGCAACCCTACCTGACCGGCATGCTGCACTGGCTGCAAGGTGCCGCCCATGCCAGCAAGGGACATGTGCCCATGGCGCAGCAAGAGCTGCAGGCGCTGCAGGCCATACGCCAGAACACACCGGAGCTGAGCACCATGCGGGCCAATACCAATACAGCAGCAGATCTGCTGGAAGTTGCCGAGCACATGCTGGCCGGTGAAATTGCCAACGCCCAACAGGATTACGACAATGCCATTGCACATTTTGAACAGGCCGTAACTCTGCAGGACCAACTGCGTTATATGGAGCCGCCGGACTGGCTGCAATCCACCCGTCTGTTCCTGGGTCAGGCATTGATCAATGCAGAGCGTTATGCCGATGCAATAGCCGTGTTCGAGCGAGACCTGCTGCTGCTGAATGAAAACGGCTGGGCCTTGCATGGCATGGCACAGGCACTGGACGGGCTGGGCGATGATGCGTCAGCGGCCGCCATGCGTGAACGACAGGCACGTGCCTGGAGTGACGCCGATGTGGAGTTGAGCGCAGCGCACTTTTAATCAGGTACTGCTGCAGGGTGTTGATACATGGCACAACGCTACAGGATGCAGTTTTTCCTGCCCCGGCAATACAGGGTGAGGAAAGATACACTCAGGACCTTTTTGTCAGCACTGCGGCTTTTGCCATGGGCAGCCGCACTGACATCCTGCATGGCTGCGCCTGCCCCGCGCCTGGATGGTCAGGCGTTACTGCAGTCCTTTTTCCGGGCCGGCATTTATGCCGGCATCACCGAAACCCGCCTCGGCCTGCACTGTCGGGTATTTCACCCGGGCAACATGGATGACGGCAGACATCCCGTTGTCATCTGGGGTAATGGCACTCACGCAAGCCCGGCATCCTACCGCGACCTTCTGGAGCACTGGGCCAGTCACGGTCTGGTGGTGGTGGCCGCCATGGCGCCCAACGCCGGACGTGGCGTTGAAATGCGTGACTGCCTGAACCTTGCCATTGAACAAAACCGCAATGCTGACAGTCCGTTTCAGAACAAACTGGATACAGCGCGCATTGGCGTGGCCGGTCACTCCCAGGGTGGTGGCGGTGCGCTGATGCTGGGCCGGGACCTGCGCATCAGCACAGTAATCGCCATTCAGCCCTATGTACTTGGGTTAAGCCACAATCCTGGCGCTTCGGCCAGCCAGCATGGCCCCATACTGTTACTGTCCGGTGCAGATGACATGACCGCCAGTCCGTCCACCAATCAGCAGCCGGTATTTGACAGCGCCAACGTCCCGGTCACCTGGCTAACACTGCGCGGTGCCACACACATGGCTCCCATGAGTACCGGCGGCAGTTATCGCGGACCCATGACAGCGTGGTTGCGCTGGAAACTGTTGGACGACAGTCAGGCCGCGCGCCTGTTTGAAGGGAATGACTGCGTCTTGTGTGCAGACGAGCGCTGGGATGTGCGTCGCAAACCGGCGGATTCCTGAACGGGGCAGGCAAGTTCGAACCTGGTGAATGCCTGATGTCACACATACGTCATATGTGATGTTTTATTATCATAGGCCGTGCGCAGAGCTTGTCTGCAAAAAATTTTCACTCCCGCCTGGAATCGATGCAACGTGTCTCCCCGAATTCTCAAAAACACTTTCCTGGCAGCATTGCTGCTGACCACTTATGGCTGTTTGGCAAACCCTGACAGCGCAAATGACTCTGCAGTGGCCGCAAATCTCGAATGGCTGGCGTATCGCGTGCGCAATGATGCGACCGTCGATCTCAATGCCGATACTGGCTGGGCGGCCGCAGAAAATTCCGTGGCGCAGCTTTACTACGACCAGCCCTTCCGTCTGAGGATTCAGGTCAGAGCGTCAATGGCGCCACCTGAGGGGCATCTGCTGCGTCTGCAATACCGCCGGCAGGGAGGAACATGGTTGCCTGTGGGTGTCTCTGAATTTCCTTACCCAAGCTTTGCAACGCCTGTACTGTCGGTCATCGCGACCAGTGCATATCCGCATGGTGCCGAAACCGGGCGACTGCTGGGCCAACCGGACATGGATTGGGATGATGGCGCCGGTTTGAATGCTGTCGCCTCAACGCCGGTATGGCGCACAACTGGTGATACCCTGGAATGGGAGTGGCCGCTGGTCATTCGACGATTTTCCGATGGCCCAACGTTTGCAGATGATGGCAGTGTGTTCGAATTGCGTATAGTGAACGGACGCGGTCAGCCGCTGGCCGGCCAGCGTCCCGCAGAGCTTCGTCTGAGCGCCGTGCCCGGACACCTGGGTGGAACCTTTATCGAAACGCCCGGTCGTATTGGCCCCTATCAGTCAGAACAGGGTCATCTGTATTTCTTTATGGAGCCATCAGAAACCGACAATCGTTTCATGGCAGTCAGGTCGGACGACTTCGGAAACACCTGGCGTGAAGTGGATGGTGCAGGACGACCGGTGGCTGACGATCTGGAAGGTGTTGCGTCTGTCAGAACGGGTTCCACCATTCACCTGATTCATCAGGTGAGCAGGGAAGTGTTCTATCACGCGTTTGCATTGGGCAGTCCCGAGTCTGGTGAGGGTGTCTGGCTGGTAGACAGTCAGAGCATTGCCACACCGGAGGAGCCCGCAACCCAGTATGCAGATGTGGTCGCGCGCAGTGACGGCAGTCTGGTGACTTTATACGGTGGCTCTCGGCGGCTGTTTCTGCAGATTCGATCCCCGCAAGGCGTCTGGGGAGAACCCCTGGAGATAGACACGGGATCCGGGCCCGAGTTGTCCGGCCCGGTGCTGGCAGCAGGTCCTGACGACACGGTCACATTGGCCTATACCGGGCGTGACGGTAGCGGGTTTGTCCGCCACCTGCGCCCGGACGGTACGTTGTCAGAACGGCAGCTGTTTTCATCAAATCTGGGCTCGGCGGATTCTGAAAACGGAGCGATTGTGCCGCTGGTCGTATTACCTGAATCGGGTACAACGGTGATGGTCTATCGGGAGCAGGATGGTCTGCTGCGCGAGCGGCGTTTTTCGCGCAATGAACAACTGACCGCACCGGTTGTGGTAACGCAATTGCCGGTAGTTACCGATGCAGTAGACTCGGAGCAGGTCGGCGCGGATCTGATTCTGCACGGCGCCAGTCTACATCTGCTGTTCATAGATGTGCAGTCGCGGTCAATTTTCCACATCAGCTCCAGCCAGCCAGGCGTATGGTCTCAACCCCAACCCGTAATTGAAAATATCCAGGGTTCATGGGTGCGCGGTTCGGTTCACCATGATGCGTCCGGTAGTCCGGTATACGGATTCGTGTTTGATGCGGGCTCTACAGGCGGTTCAGGCTTCAACAGGTACTTTGCGTTGCCCCTGTAATCGCTTGCCAGTATCATTGTGGCGATGAATCTGCAAAAACCCGTGATTATTGGACTGATTAATCCTAAAAGCCCCCTGAATGTAGGGGCCGTGATGCGCGCCGCCGGTTGCTATCAGGCTACGGCGGTGCGGTACAGCGGTGAAAGGTTTGGTCGGGCGGCCAAATACAACACCGACACAAAAGACGTAAAAAGCAGAGTGCCTCTCACGCACATGAATAATCTTCTGGATGATTTGCCGGTTGACGTTGAGGTGGTCTGTGTGGAGTTTGTTGAAGGCGCGGTGCCGCTGCCATCCTTTGTCCATCCGCAACGTGCGTTATACATTTTTGGTCCGGAAGATGGCTCCATTGCGCAGGATCTGATTGATAAGGCTGGCAGCGTGGTCTTTGTGCCTACGATCGGCTGCATGAATCTGGCAGCAACTGTCAATGTTGTGCTGTACGACCGGCTGGTTAAATCTGGCGCACAGCGGGACGATAATGAGTTGATTAAAAGCAGCCGGGACATTAACAATCGGCTGAAAATATAGCGCCCGTTGTATTCTCGCCTGAGCTCACTGGCGGGCGGCATCCTCAGCTTCCTGTCGGCGGGCCCCTGCCAGAATGCCGGGCATAGCGTAGTTGCCTTCGTGACAGGCATATTCGTACATCGGGCCTTCTGTCGCGTGGAAGCTCAACTCGGCAGTCCACGGCTGGGAATAGAGATTGTTATCATCCACCGTAAACTGATAAACCACTTCAGTGTCGGAGTAGCGACTGAAACGTTCAATAATTTTGCCATCGGCGGTGATAGGCACAGCGCTTTGTTCCATCTGCTTCGGGTTAATGTTGACAGTTTCCACTATCAGCGTATCGCCTTCATACCAGCCGCGCGAATCGCCAAACCATTGCTGCCAGGCTGCCGGGCGCAGATTTGCACGTGCGGTTCCGGCATCAGGATAGATGGGAATGATGCGGGCATCGTGCACCATTTCCACTTCGATCACGACATAATCATCGGTCTGCACAAACCGGTACGTGCTGTTGTACAGTGTGCCCATCATGCCCGGACCAGCCGTATTGCCAAAACCGATCAGGCAGCGTTCAGCAAGCGGCATGGCTTCCGGGCCCGACATATCGCCAACGCCAGTGGCGTAGCGAACGCCGAAGTTGCGGCGTTGAAAATCTGCCCGTGGTGTCTCAAGGTGGGGGATCTGGCCGTTTTCCGGGTCGATAATATAGGAGCTACGAAATTCTCCCTTGACCCTTGCCAGTGACGAGCCCGGATCAATCCAGAAGTCATTGTAGGCGCGAAGTCCAAAGTCGTCACTGCCGGCAGCAGGCACTGCAGTTGTATTTGCACTGTCAGGCACTTCAAACTCACCTGCAGGCAAGCCTGCAATGCTGGTGTTGGCTGCGATCTGCTGTGCCTGGGCTGCGGTAACGATAAGGGGGTCCACATTTTGCGGGCGCGTGAGGCGGGTCAGTGCTGCATTGGTCCACAGGCCGCCGAGATCGGGCCGTTCGGCTGTCTGCGCCCAGGCGGGCACGCTGCAGATGACGAGTGACAGGCCAGCGATATTGCAGGCGGTCAGAGAAAAACGGGTGTGGCGCATGTCGTGGCTCCTGAACGCAGGCCCTGAATGCAGGCTTTTGTTAATTATTATGTCCCGGAGAACTGCGTATACGGGTAAAGCCGAATGTATCGCTGCAAGACAACAATGTAAAGTGGCGTTATTTTCTCCACCTCTGGCTCATTGACATCAATTCCCTGTAGTATCGGCATAATTTCAACGAGGAGAGAAGTTATGTTCAGTCACATTATGCTGGGTGCAAATGATGTTGCGGCATCAAAGACGTTTTATGACGCAACACTGGGGGTGCTGGGTTGCAAACCCGGTGTTATGGATGAAAAAGGACGCTGTTTTTACTTCAGCAAAAGCGGAGTTTTTGCCCTCAGCAAGCCAATAGACGGGGAACCTGCCTGCAATGGCAACGGCAGCACGATAGGGTTTGCTGCCGAGAGTCCTGCGGCGGCAGATGCCTGGCACAAGGCCGGTCTTGCCAATGGCGGGGTTGCCTGTGAAGATCCGCCCGGAATTCGTGAAGGTGCCAACGGCAAGCTGTATCTTGCCTATTTGCGTGACCCGTCAGGCAACAAGATCTGCGCCCTGCATCGGCTTGCCTGACAGACAGTTTCAGTCTCACATTTTGACTACAGGGGTCATCGGACGGCATCGTGAACCTTTTTGTGCTGACGACACTCATTCTTTGCGCGGGGGTGCTGGTCGCCACCGGGCTCGCAGTGACAGTCTGGAGCTACCGGCGGGCGCCCGGCGCAAAACCTATGCTGGCGCTTTCTGCGCCAGTGATTCTGTGGCTACTGGGAAGTACGGCCGAGTTGTGGGCACAAACGCTCGACTGGAAAGTGTTCTGGGCAAACTTCCAGTACTTTGGCATTGTAAGTGTGCCGATCGCCTATTTCATGGTAGCGCTGTCCGTCAGCCGGCCGGAAATGCGGCTGTCCGCCCGCTTGTGGATTTCCCTGTTGCTAATACCCGCTGTCAGCCTGCTGGTGCTGTGGACCAATCCGTTACATGACTTGTTTCGCACGTCTGTGCAGCTGACGGATGTCGGCTCAATGCGGGTGTTGACAGCAACTCTTGGCCCATATTTCTGGTTCCATACCACCTATTCCTATTTTTTCATTCTTGGCGGTGTGTTTTTGTTGATGCGCCATGCCCTGATCAATCGGCAGCGCCGGCCGTTGCAATTCATCCTGATAGCGCTGTCTGCCCTGGCGCCGTTTGCTGCCAATCTGGCCTATCTGGTGCTGGACAACCGGATATTACCAATTGACCCGACACCACTTTCCATCCTTGCCAGTATTTTACTGATAACAATAGTCATTGTGAAAATGAACTATTTTGATGTTATCCGACAGGCCACCAGCACGTTTGTCAATAACATGGAAGACGTCATGCTGGTGCTGGATGACGAGTCGCGGATACTGGTGGCCAGCCGCAGTGCTGAACGATTTTTTGATATTTCTCTGGCCGAACTCAGGGGGCAGGAAGTATCGCAGATTGCACCGGAAATTCTTCGGCATTTGACGATGACAGACGTGTCACTGGGCGTTGATTGTCAGGTGCGCCTGTTTCAGGGCGGGCAGCCGCGGGACATGGATCTGCGGGTGACGCCGATAAAAACCGCATCCGGTGATGGCACCAGTGGCTGCCTCATCACGCTGCGCGATGTCAGCGCGGTCATGCTGGCCGAGCAGCGCCTCAGTCTTGCCATGCAGGCGTCCAGGCAGGGGTTGTGGGATCTGGATATGGAAACGGGCGAAATCTATTACTCGCCGGCCTGGAAGCGATTACTCGGTTACAGGAACCACGAGCTTGCCAATGCCCGCGGACTGGCCAGAAAATTCACACCTTCTGACCAGTGGCAACATCTTCAAATGAGCGTTGAGAAAGCGATCGGGGCCGGTGAACATTGGGTTGAAACGGAATTCATGATGCAGCATCGCGATGGGCATCTCGTGAATATTCTGGCCAGAACGCTGCTGATCTGGAATTCAGAGGGTAAATTGATCAGACAGGTTGGTACACATATGGTGATGCCAAAGCACAATTAGCGTTGACAGCCGGGGATGTGGCAGTATTGAATCGGCAGTACCAAAAATAACAAAGAGACCGGGAAGGGTTCAAGAGATGACGAGTGGAAAACGAAGAACACTGTTGGGGGCTTTGATCTGCGTGGCTGGCCTGAGCCAGCAAAGCGCGCTGGCGCAATCAGAGGGTCAGGCATTGCTGGACAGCCTGACGCCGGTCACCGATGCGATGCTGCAGAATCCACCTGCTGAAGACTGGTTGATGTGGCGACGAACCTGGGATGCCTATGGTTTCAGTCCGCTGGATCAGATTAATACTGACAATGTGGCCGGACTGGGTGAGGCTTTCCGTGTGTCGCTAGAGCCCGGTTCGAGCACGCCGACGCCACTGGTACATGATGGCGTGCTGTTTCTGCTCGATGCCAATAACACGTTGTTTGCACTGGATGGCAGCAGCGGTGAAACCTTGTGGCACTATCAGCACAAGCTTGCCGATGGGGCAATGCCCAGTTCAAAACTCGGCATTGCCTTGCACGGTGACAAGGTAATCATGCCGACCAACGACATGCATGTGCTGGCGCTGAATACCAAAACCGGTGAGGTTATCTGGGATCATGAGGTCGCTGACATCCGCACTGGTCGCCGGGGCCATACCCTGCGCGCTGCGCCAATCGTGGCCAATGGCATGGTGATTCAGGGTGTCAATGCCACCATGGTGCCGGAAGGGGGCATGATTCTGGGTCTGGATCTCGAGACTGGTGAAGAGACATGGCGCTTTCATACAATTCCAAGGCCTGGCGAATACGGTGACAACACCTGGAATGGCCTGGATCTGAGCAACCGCAGTGGCGGTTCGGTCTGGATGCCACCCAGTTATGACCCTGAGCTGGATCTGGTCTATTTTGGCATTGCGCCAACCTATGACACCGCGCCGCTGTTGTTCCCCGTCAATGAACAGGGCATCAATGCTGATGCCCTGTATACCAACTCAACCCTGGCACTGCGACCCAGGACGGGTGAGCTTGCCTGGCACTATCAGCACATTGCCAATGATCAGTGGGATCTTGACTGGGTATACGAACGGCAGGTGGTCAATGTCCCGGTCAATGGCGTGATGCGCAAGGCAGTCATAACGGCTGGCAAGATGGCCCTGTTTGATGTGCTGGATGCTGCCACAGGCCAGTATCTGTATTCCATGGATATGGGCTTGCAGAATCTGGTGGCGTCTATTGATCCGGTGACCGGCGCAAAAACCATGAACCCCAACGCGACACCGAGTGGGGAAATAGCGCAACTTGTATGCCCGTTTGCCGCAGGTGGGCGGAACTGGCAGGTCAGCTCCATCAATCCGGATACCGGAATCATGTTTATGCCCATTACCCAGATGTGCATGAATGGTGGTCCCACCGGTGGTCAAAGCATCATGTCTACCGGCGTGCCGCTGGATCCGACGCCGGTGCCAGGCCGTGAAGGTGAATTCGGACGACTGCAGGCGGTTGATCTGAAAACCCGCGAGCTATTGTGGGATTTCCGGGAGATGGCGCCACCCACCACAGCCATTGTGGCGACAGCGGGAGACGTGATATTTGGCGGTACACTGGATCACCAGTTCAAGGCCATTGACCAGCGCAGCGGCAAAGTGCTTTGGCAGACCAGCACCGGAGACATTCCTGCATCCTTCCCCATCACCTACATGGCCGATGGTAAACAGCATGTGGCGGTTGTTATCGGGCAGCCAACCATTCATGCGGGTACCTTTATGGGTGCGGTGACGGCAATGACCGGCGGGCCGGCGGGTCCCATGGGTCAGCTGCGCAACCAGGGGGCGGCATTGGTCGTATACGCGCTGGAGTAGGCCTCGCCGGCAGCGCGCGGGTAAGTCAGGATTGCAGCAGGGATTACAGCTGGCGTGCGGCCTCGGCAGGGCTGAGGAACGCCGTTGGCTGGTTCATGCGATGACCATAAATGACGGCATAAACCAGCACATTCTGCACATAGCCGCGGGTCTCGGCAAATGGAATGGTTTCAATCCAGATATCCGGCGGCAGCGGGCTGTCCACGGATCGCAGTAACCATTGATTCACGCGGTTTGGCCCGGCGTTGTATGCCGCAATGGCCAGTATGCGGTTGCCGTCAAACTCCTCCAGCAAACGCGCCAGATACTGACTGCCCAGTGAAATATTGATCTCCGGTGTAAACAGGTCCTGATTGCTGATTCGCAGACCGACTCCCCGGGCAACTTCACGGGCCGTGGCCGGCATCAGCTGCATAAGTCCCCTGGCGCCGGCTGGCGAAACCACGTCCTGCATAAAAGCGCTTTCCTGCCGTGTCATGGCGTACAGCAGTTGCGTTGGTATTTGCAACTGTGAGGCAGCCGAGGAAAAAAGGTCGCCATAAGCCAGCGGAAAACGCAGGGAAAGATCATCCCAGTGCTGCAACCGGATCATGGCCTGGATGGTGTTGCGGTGCCAGCCCCAGTTGTACGCAAGCTGGCCACTGGCCGCGACCTGGCGCGGTGTCATGGCGACGTTGGCGTGCTGCCACTCGTTGCGGGCGTTGATTTCATCACCTATATGAAAAAGTTCGTGAGCACGGACAATCGCAGGGGTGTTGTACAGCGCATCGGTTTCATCCGATGACACATCTACCGGCAGATCAATCATATTGTAAGGTTTGCCCAGCAGGTCAGCGGCCAGAAAGCCGTAGAAGCTGCGGTTGAGCGACAGTGTCTGATAAATTGTATTGGCCAGTTCGCTATTTTCACCGCCAGGACGTTGCGTCAAGGCGCGGGCACGCCAGTACTGCCAGCGTTCCGATTGCTGATCACCCGCCGGCAACTGGTCAATCAGACGCAGCAATCTGGGCCAGTCCTGATTCCGCAGTGCATCGCGCAGCAACCAGCTGACCAGGGACTCGGTGGCAAGTTCCGGCGTATTGCGCAACAGCGACTCTGTCTCATCATCAAAACCCTGCACCAGCAGTCGCATGGCGATATAGCGCTGGGCATCGAGCATGTCCTGCGCGCTGAAGTTGTGCTGCTGGTGATGGCTGTGGAGCCTCAGCATGGCCTGGGGTGCATCGATATTGGCAAGTCGGCGCACCCCGTGCAGAATGATTTCCGGCATCTCCGGTTCACTGGCGCTGAATCCGTCCAGATTGCGCAGCAGTTCCGGCTGGCTGTCAACTCGCAGGTAGAGTTCAGCCAGTACCTGCTCTCGCTCAGGCATCAGCGTCATGATGTAACGGGCCAGAGACCGGTTGCGCGCCTGAATGTTTTTGCTGAATCGCTGCCAGGCGATATCCGGCGTCAACTGCCCGGCGGCAATCCAGGCCGCAAACACCGGATCACAATCATTGGGCTGGGATCTCGCGACATTCCACAAATCACCGACCTCATGTAACTGACTGGTATCGCCAAGCGCCAGCCTGGCCCGGTGCGCCTGACAGGTCAGGGTTGTGTGACTGTTTTGCGGGTTGTGGTACTGCACCACGGCTTCCCAGCGCTCTTCGCTGGCCAGCACAGACAGCCATTCGCGCTCAAGTCGGGCGGCGAGATAGGAGCCGGCGTTATCCCGGAGAAACGCGTCAATGTCTGCAAACGGCAGATTGGCCAGGCGCTGACTGATGTCGGCGTAGTCCAGGTATTGCGCCAGTGGATAATCATTCAGGCGGGCGCGTAATGCCCGGTAGTTGCGGTTTTGCCCTTGTGCCAGGGCATCCTGCGCCTGCAGGTAGAGGCTGCGCTGTTCGGTGATGTTGGTGCCGTAGTGTGGCGCTTGTGCCCAGACTTCAGGGGCCCACACCGCCAGGGTCAACACCGCTGGGGCAAGCAGCAACAGACAGAACAAGCCAATCGCAGGTTTCAGGGTATGTTGATATGATATTACTGAGTACAGCAGTGTTGGCATGAAACCGCACTATGACCGGGTTGAAGAGTTGTGAATCAGATCTTACCACGATGGGAGACCCGCAAAGTGCCATCTTGCTTTCGCCGGACGTGTTTGGTTGGCGTGTGTAAAACGGAGAGTACATGAACAATAATGAAAAAATTGTGCGAGACTTTATCGCTGCCTGGTCAAGGCTCAATGCTTCCGAGCTGGCAGACTATTTCAGCGACGGCGGCGTGTACCATAACATGCCCTCGCAGCCAGTGACCGGTCGCCCGGAAATCGAACAGTTTATTGCCGGTTTTATCCGGCCCTGGCAGCAAACCGACTGGGAGATCATCAGCCTGCTTGCCGATGGCGATGTTGTGATGGTGGAGCGCCTTGACCGCACAATGGTGGCGGGTACTTCAGTGGATCTGCCGTGTTTCGGATATTTTGAATTGCAGGATGGCAAAATTAAAGTGTGGCGTGACTATTTTGATCTTGCCACGTATACCAATGCGCTGACAGCGGCACTCCAGGGACGTTAACGCCATGATGACACTCTATATCGCCAACAAAAACTATTCGTCCTGGTCTCTGCGCCCATGGGTTCTGATGCGTGAACTGAACATTGCGTTTGAGGAAAAACTGTTTCCTTTTGAGGAGGGCTCAAGCTGGGATACCTTCCGGACTTTCAGTCCCAGCGGCAAAGTACCCTGCCTGGCAGATGGTGATACGACGTTATGGGATTCCATGGGTATCGCCGAGTACCTGGCCGAGCAACATCCGCAGGTGTGGCCTGCCGATGCCGCTGCCCGCGCCTGGGCACGTTGTGCCGCGGCGGAAATGCACGCCGGTTTTGGTACATTGCGTGACGTCTGCAGCATGAACGTCGGGCTGCGTATCCGCTTGCACGACATGTCCGCCGCACTGCAAAGGGATCTGCACAGGCTGGATGAATTGTGGACAGAAGGCCTGACACGATTCGGCGGGCCGTTTCTGGCGGGTAGCAAATTCACCAATGTCGATGCTTTTTTTGCGCCCGTGGCCTTTCGTATTCAGACATATGGTCTGCCACTGAGCGGCCCGGCGCAAGAGTATGCCGGAACCCTGCTGGCACTGGAGAGCATGCAGCAGTGGGAACGAGAGTCCTTGCTGGAACCCTGGCTGGATGAGGAGCATGAGGCGTTGGTTGAGGTCTACGGAACGCGCGTCAGTGATTTGCGAACCGGCACTCAGAGCGGAAAGTAACAACAGGGGACAGGCAGTAAAGCAGAGCTGAACAGCCCTGATCAGGTACAACCGGCACAGCTGAATATTGCTGTGCCGGCAAACCCGTTATGTCATGCGCACTTGAACTGACCGACAAGTGATTGCAGGTCGGTAGCCAGACGAGCTAGCTCGCTGGCACCCTTGCTGATTTCGCGTGAACCGGTGGCAGTCTCATTGGCAACTTCGGAGATATTGTTAATGTTCCGGTTAATCTCCAGGCTGACAGCAGACTGCTCTTCGGAGGCACTGGCAATCTGGTTGCTCATGTCCTTGATGACGGATACTGCCTTGGTAATGGCCTGCAGTGATTCGCCCGCACGGCTCGCATGATCAACGCTGGAGGCTGCCTGTTCGCGGCCTTTCACCATGACCTGTACAGCCTGATTGGCGCCGGTCTGCAGTTTATGGATCATATTCTGGATTTCTTCAGTTGAAGCCTGGGTGCGACTTGCCAGCGTACGTACCTCGTCAGCAACCACTGCGAACCCACGACCCTGCTCACCTGCGCGCGCGGCCTCAATGGCGGCGTTGAGAGCCAGCAGGTTGGTCTGTTCGGCAATTCCCCGGATTACATCCAGCACCGAGCCGATACTGTCCGACTCCTGCTGCAGGTTGGAGATCACATCAGATGCCTGGTCAATGTCGCGGGCCAGTGCATTGATGGATGTCATGGTCTGCGTGACCACATCGGCACCGTTGCTGGATTCGACATCAGCGCGCTGTGCGTCCTCGGCAGACAGACTGACGTTGCGGGCAACTTCTTCAACCGTGCCGGCCATTTCCGACATCGCTTTGGCGACGTG
Organism: uncultured Pseudohongiella sp.; assembly: GCA_963974875.1. Classification (GTDB taxonomy): domain Bacteria; phylum Pseudomonadota; class Gammaproteobacteria; order Pseudomonadales; family Pseudohongiellaceae; genus Pseudohongiella. The sequence continues at coordinate 14,379 of CAXBER010000003.1, forward strand.
CTCCAGTTCGCTTTGCTGGCGCAGGGCGCCTTCCGAGGTACGGTTGATGGTCGTGGATAGCTGACCCGCGGCGACCGTCAGATTCTCAGCCGAGTCCTTGAAGCGCCCGACAACCTGCTGAATACGTTCAGCAAAAACATTGAACCAGTGAGCCAGCTCACCTACCTCGTCCTTGCTGTTTATATGAATGCGCTGGGTCAGATCGCCATCACCTTCAGCCATATCCTTGAGAGCGGCCACAACTTCATTGACGGGTGTGACAATTGAGCGCTGAATCAGAAACGACATCGCCAGAGCCATGGCGGTGACACCGAGGGCTATCAAGATGAACGTCAGAAGATAAGTGCTGACCACCTGCTCGCGCTCCGCAAGACTCACCCGCAGGTATAAAGTCCCTATGGTGTCCCCATCCATCGTGACTGGTTCAAACAGTTCCACATAGCCATTCTCGGGCAGATGGACCACTTCCCGCCGGCCCGGTCGCACGGGTAATGGACCGCCGGTATCCGAGGAGGTGAATTGCGCAAAGCTCGAGCCTGAGTCATCAAACAGCACCGCTGCCATGATGCCGCTGTTCAGTTCGAGTGCTCCCAGTGTCTCTGTGGCGGACGCATCGTCAAAAAAAGCCAGCGCGCCTGTGGTGTTTGCTCCGATCAGTCTGGCTGTGGTCAACGCCTGGGTATTAATGGTCTGATCCAGGCGTCGTAATTCCATGGCCACAAAAATCGCAGTTGACACGACCACCGCAAGCGCACTGGTCAGCGTCACACCGGTTAACACCTTCCACTTTAATGTCCAGTTGATATTTAACACAATGTTATCCTCCGTTCGCGGTGTTCAGGCGCGGTAAATCGGGTTTATTGAATAGCCCGCATCAGCTGCTCACGAACGTTGAGTCCAGCGCTTTCGATTTTTGCACGGTTCATGCGGATGGCAATCTTGTCGCCCCGTTCACCGGCCAGGCCGATCATGCCGCCACTTTCCGGAAATTTGTCTATTTCGCTGACGGTCAGCGTGGTGGTGCCTTCAAGTGCGCTGGTCACCTCGCCGGCACGGCCAGTCTCACTGGCACTGACCCAGACTATATGGCAGCTTTTGGCGCCGGCGACATCGCTGCCGGGTAGCTCTTTTACCGTCATGGTGCGATCACCGGCACGCTTGCCATTGATGATCTGATCCAGCGAGCGCCCCAGCTGGTTCTCGCCCAGCACACAAACGTTCAGCTCGCTGTCGGCGCCGGTAAATGCTGTTTCCGGCCAGTCGATAAAGCGGCCAAAATTCATCAGAAAGCGTGCGATCGCATCACCACCGCCGTTTTCTCCTGAAATCGTGCCCTGTTGCGCCAGTGCTGAACCGGCACAGAAAATTGAAATGAATCCGACTGCGAACAGGCGTCGTACTGAAGGTGTAAAAGTAAGTATTTCCATGATCAATCTCTATGTCTGTTGAATAGGGTGTGGAAGCGCACGAAATTCAACCCTGAGTTGCGACACGTTCCCATATCAAAGAATCGACACCTGCCACAAAAACTTTAGAATAAACGTCCCTTAATTTTGATGATTTCAGTAATGGGAACAAATTGTCTCTGTTTGTGGTCTACTTTAGTGTCTGGATAATAAGGGAGAGTGCCCGATGAGTGCGCAAACCACAGTATCAACTGACACAATAGTCCGACCTGAATTGACTGTCCGTTCCATCACCATCAATGATCTGCGAACGATATTTTACCGTGGTCGGGATGATTTTTTTGCCAGGCCTACCTATGGCGTATTTTTGACGTTTTTTTATCTGTTGGTCGCCGTTTTTACGGCGGTTGCCGGATTGGGTGAAAATCTGCTTCCGTTGCTGTTTCCCCTGATATCGGGTGTAGCATTGCTGGGGCCGTTGGCTGCCTGCGGCCTGTATGTGTTAAGTCGTCGCCGGGAAGCAGGCCAGAACTACAGCCTGTGGCATGTGTTTGACGTGTTTACAGCGCCATCACGCTGGGCAATCGCGGCGATGGCTGTGATCCTTGCGGTACTGTTTGTTGCCTGGATGATGACCGCGCTTGCTTTATACGGAGCCTATTTTGGCGATATCCAGCCTGGATCATTGCAGGCACTGGCAGTCAACGTGCTGACTACTCCTGCCGGATGGCAATTGATCGTCAGCGGCTGCGCGATAGGTTTTGTATACAGCGTGGTGGTGTTTGCTGCGACAGTGGTTGGTTTGCCATTGCTGATTGATCGCAAGGTTTCCCTTGCCCAGGCTGTGGGTGTGTCAATCAAGGCTGTGCTGGCGAACTGGAAGGCCATGACGGTCTGGTATCTGCTGGTTGCCGGATTGATGATTCTGGGTGCGCTGCCTCTGTTTCTTGGGCTGGCAGTGGTGGTGCCCGTTCTTGGCCATGCCACCTGGCATCTGTATCGTCATGTGGTGGTAGTGCGAGGCTCGTCCGACTGAGGGCAAGTGCTGTCACAAAAAGGTCATATCTTCATTGCGACAAATTGGCCATAATTGCGCTTTTATCCAATCATACAGGTGCATGAGTGCGCAGTGAGGCTTCTGCAGGGAATACCGTAATCGCTATTGCGGGCGCGTCTGCGTCCGGTAAAAGCCTGTTTGCGTCCACGGTCTACCAGGAGCTGGTGGCAGAACTGGGCGACGCGCATATTGCAATTATCCCTGAAGATGCCTACTACCGGGACCAGAGTCATCTGCCGTTTGAGCAGCGACTGCTGACCAATTATGACCATCCCGCCGCGTTTGAGCACAGTCTGCTTGCCACGCATCTGCAGGCACTGCGCAACGGTGTGGCAATCGAGATGCCGCAATACAGCTACAAATTACACACCCGCCTTGATGCAACCATCAGAATACCTGCGGCGCGGGTGATTCTGGTGGAAGGAATCCTGTTGCTGACCGATGCCAGATTGCGTGCCAATTTTGATATCAGTGTTTTTATGGATGCGCCGCTGGATGTGTGCCTGCTGCGGCGCATACAGCGCGACATGGAAGAGCGCGGCCGTAGTCTGGAGTCGGTCATTGGGCAGTATGAGACAACAGTCAGGCCGGCATTTTTTGAATTTATTGAACCGTCCAGACAATACGCCGATCTGGTCGTGACCCGTGGTGGTCAGAACCAGATTGCCATTGATCTGATCAAAGCCAGAATCCACCAGTTGATGGCTGAGTGAACTACAGGTAGTACATTATGATGGGGCTGGTTGGCATAGTTCTGTTGTTGTTGATTGCGTACGCAGCGTCATCTGACAGAAAACACATAAACTGGCGCACTGTTGGCGGCGCTTTCGGTATCCAGATTTTCCTTGGAGCGTTTGTTTTTTACATTCCTTTCGGTCAGCAGGTGCTCTATCAGGTCACCCAGGTTGTTGCCAATGTGATTGCTTACGCCAACGATGGCATTGTGTTTGTTTTTGGCGAAATTGGTAATTTTTCCCAGGGGTTCATCTTCGCGGTGCATGTGTTGACGGTGATTGTGTTCTTTTCGTCACTGATAGCCGTTCTTTATCATCTGGGTATCATGACCTGGGTGATTCGCCTGATAGGTGGTGGCCTGCAGAAGCTGCTGGGCACCAGCCGCCCGGAGTCAATGTCTGCTGCTGCCAACATTTTTGTAGGTCAGACGGAGGCCCCCCTGGTCGTCAAACCCTTCATTCCCACCATGACCCGTTCAGAGCTGTTTGCTGTCATGGTCGGCGGTCTGGCCTCGGTTGCAGGCTCCGTGCTGGCAGGCTATGCCGGTCTGGGTGTGGAGCTGAAATATCTGATTGCCGCCAGTTTTATGGCTGCGCCCGGTGGGTTTCTGATGGCTAAAATGATTCTGCCGGAAACCGAAATAGCCAAAAATGACCTGACCGAAATCGTTAATGTGGAGCCGCATATCAATGTCATCGATGCCGCCGCGGCAGGTGCTTCCAGCGGGATGCAACTGGCGTTGAATGTGGGTGCAATGATTCTGGCCTTTGTCGGTCTGATTGCACTGGTCAATGGCATCATCGGTGGCATAGGCGGATTCTTCGGATTTGAGGAACTGACGCTGCAACTTATTTTTGGTTATCTGTTCCAGCCGCTGGCATTTGTGCTGGGTGTGTCCTGGGACGAAGCCAGACTGGCAGGCAGTTTTATCGGTCAGAAACTGGTAATCAATGAGTTTGTGGCCTATCTGGACTACGTGTCGGTACAGGATCAGCTCAGCGCACACTCACAGGTCATTATCACCGTCGCCCTGTGTGGATTCGCCAACTTTTCGTCAATCGCCATTCTCCTGGGCGGACTTGGCGGCATGGCACCCGGCCGTCGCAGTGATATTGCCCGGCTGGGCATGAAAGCGTTGCTGGCGGCTACTCTGGCCAACCTGATGAGCGCCACCATCGCCGGATTCTTTTTTACATTAACCTGAGATAACTTGACATGTCAGTTACGGTTCCGACTCTTGATATCGGTCGTATGAATACAGATGCACATGCGTTTGTTAAAGAAATTGGCAGTGCGTATGTGCAATTCGGATTCTGTGGAATCACGGGCCATGGCATCAGCGACAGCACCATCAGCAACTGCTATGAGGTAGTGAAACAATTTTTTGCCTTGCCCGGGAGTGTCAAACAGCAGTACCACCAACCCGGGCAGGGGGGTGCGCGCGGATACACCGGTTTTGGTGTCGAAAAGGCGCGGGACAGCCGTCACCCGGACCTGAAGGAATTCTGGCATGTCGGCCTGGAGCTTGATGGTCAGGCACCACACCCCTGCCTGTATCCGAACGTGTGGCCTGATGAGGTGCCAGGTTTTCGCGATGCGACGCTCGAGTTGTACCGGGCATTGCAGAATCTGGGTGTCCGGGTGCTTGAGGCGATAGCGATGTATCTGCAGCTGGATCGTGGCTATTTTGCAGACAAGGTGAACTATGGGAATTCGATTCTGCGGCCTATCCATTACCCACCTGTTGATAACGCCGTGTTGGCCGCAAACACGTCAACAGCATCCATCCGCTCCGGGCAGCACGAAGATATCAATCTGATCACATTGCTGATTGGTTCCAATGAGGCAGGCCTGCAAATACTGCGTCCCGACGGCTCCTGGCTGCCGGTCGCAACGCAGGAAGGAACCATCGTTGTCAATATCGGGGATATGTTGCAGCGCCTGAGCAACCATGTGCTGCCATCGACCACGCACCGGGTGGTGAACCCCGCGGGTGCGGATGCAAAGCTACCCCGGTACTCGATTCCATTCTTCATGCATCCAAATCCGGATTTTCTGATTAAAACACTGCCATCGTGCATTAATGCCGCGCGTCCGGATCTTTATCCTGAGCCAATTACTGCCAACGATTACCTGTTGCAGCGACTGGCCGAGATCGGTCTGCTCGGATAAACTGAACGCAACCGGCCTGTATCAGTATTGATAAGCAGCATTTCCAATTATCCCATGTTCTACAAAGTCAAAGGTGAGTCATGATTCCAGTTCCACGTCAGGAAGATGTTCTTGGTGCGCCGCACCGAATCGAGAAAGACCTGCTAGGCCCGCTGGCAGTGCCGGAAGAGGTCTATTATGGCGTGCAGACTCAGCGTGCACTTGAGAATTTCAAACTGACCGGCGTGCCAATTGCGCACTTCCCAAAATTGATCATTGGCCTGGCCATGGTCAAGAAAGCCGCTGCTGCAGCAAACCGGGATATCGGTCAGCTGGATGAAACCAAATTCGAAGCCATCAATCATGCCTGTGACAGACTGATTGACGGTGAGTTTCATGATCAGTTTGTAGTGGACATGATTCAGGGTGGTGCGGGCACGTCGACCAACATGAATGCCAATGAAGTGATTGCCAATGTGGCGCTGGAGTTTCTGGGGCACAAAAAGGGCGAGTACAGCAAGCTGCACCCCAATAACGATGTGAACATGTCGCAGTCTACCAATGACGCCTATCCAACCGCAATACGAGTAGGGCTGCAACTTTCGCATGCAGAACTGGTAGACAGCCTGGCGTTGCTGCAGCAGGCATTTGCTGCCAAGCGCGATGAATTCAGTGACGTTATCAAGATGGGGAGAACGCAACTGCAGGATGCAGTGCCGATGACACTGGGCCAGGAGTTTGGCGCATATGCCACGACGCTGGGAGAGGATATTGATCGCATAGGCGGCATGTATGATCTGTTGCTGGAAGTGAATCTTGGCGGTACCGCAATTGGTACCGGCATCAATGCGGATCCGCGTTACGCTGTGCTGGCGGTCGATCATCTGGCAAGAATAGCAGGTTATCCGATCAGGCTTGCTTCTGATCTTATTGAGGCAACTTCTGATATGGGGGCATTTGTCCTTTTTTCTGGTATGACCAAACGGCTCGCCATCAAGCTATCAAAAATCTGCAACGACCTGCGTCTGTTGTCCAGTGGACCGAGGACCGGCCTGTTCGAAATCAATCTGCCACCACAGCAACCTGGCTCCTCAATCATGCCGGGGAAAGTGAACCCGGTTATTCCGGAGGCGGTCAATCAGGTGGCCTATCAGGTGGTGGGCAATGATATGGCTATCACCATGGCCGCAGAAAACGGGCAGTTACAACTGAACGTGATGGAACCGCTGATAGCCTACAAAATTCTGGAGTCAATGCGCCTGTTGCGCAGGGCCATGGACATGCTGCGCGAGCGCTGTATCGTTGGAATTACAGCCAACCGTGAACACTGCCGCCAACTGGTGGATAACTCAATAGGACTGATTACCGCACTTAACCCCTACATAGGTTACGAAAACGCTACCCGTATCGCAGCGCTGGCACTTGAGTCCGGACGTGGTGTGCTGGAACTGGTCCGGGAGGAAGGCCTGATCGAGGAAGAGTTATTGCTGGATATCCTCAAACCGGAAAACATGGTGAATCCGCGGGCCTACAGAAAACCCTGAGCATGAGGGGTGAGGGGCTGTGGGGCTGTGGGGCTGCGAGGATGGCTGGACAGCCCCTGTCACGCGGTGTACGCTCCGATGTGCTTTCGTTACAGCATCAAAGAACGCCAAAGAACGCCAAAGAACGCCAATCCGGTACCTTTTCAGGGAGACTGCCCGTGTACTCATTCAAAAAACTGTCGCTGGCGCTGGCTGTTGCTGCCGGCCTGGTCCTGCCACCCTGCCTGACGGCCCAACAGCTGGACTGGGCTGAAATAGACGACGAAACACTGCGCCACTTTCAGAACATGATCCGTATGGACACAACCGACCCGCCCGGCCGGGAGATTGAGCTGACCGAATACCTTGTGTCGGTGCTGCAAAGTGAAGGCATTGAGGTGGACGTCTACGCACTGGAAGCCGAGCGACCCAATGTGGTGGCAAGGCTGCGAGGCAACGGCAGCAAGCGCCCGCTGCTGTTGATGGCGCACCAGGATACTGTCAACGTGGATCCTGCCAAATGGGTGTTTCCGCCTTTCAGCGCAGAACGTGATGGCGGGTGGATTTATGGTCGCGGTACAGTTGATGACAAGGACAACGTCACGGCTGCACTGATGACCTTGCTGTTGCTGAAGCGCCAGAATGTCGAGCTGGACCGGGACGTTATTTTCCTGGCTGAGTCAGGTGAGGAAGGCGCTACCCGCATTGGTATTGAATACATGGTGAATAATCATTTTGATGCCATTGATGCCGAGCATTGTATTGCGGAAGGCGGCAGCGTGGTCAGGCAGGGCGGGCAGGTACATTACGCTGGCGTACAGACAGTCGAGAAGCTGCCTCGTGGTATCACACTGACGGCAACTGGTGTTGCCGGTCATGGATCCGTACCCCTGGAGAACAATGCCGTTGCTGCATTGTCGAGGGCAGTAGCCGCCGCCGCTGACTGGCAGCCACCGGTACGCCTGAGCGACGCCACAAGTACCTACTTCTCACGTATGGCATCAGTTTCCTCTCCGGAGGCGGCTGCGCGCTACCGGGCAGTCCTGAACCCGGGTTCGGCAGCGGGCCAGGCAGCGCTGGCGTGGTTGAAGGCCAACGAGCCACGCAACGCTGCGGTGCTGTTCAGTGGCATATCTCCCACTATCATCAATGGTGGTTACCGGTCCAATGTCATACCGTCCGATGCAACAGCGACACTTGATGTGCGCATGCTGCCTGAGGAAGATCCCGATGCCTTTCTGCAGATGCTGCGCGAGGTGATTGACAATCCGGCCGTCAATGTTGATTTCAGTTCGCGTAACTGGCGGCCCGGTGCCTCCACCCGTCTGGATACTGATGCATTTCGCGTTATCGAGAGTGTGATGCAGGAGGTCTATCAGGCCACAGTCATTCCTACCATGAGCACTGGCGCTACCGATATGGCGTATCTTCGTGCCAGAGGTATTCAGTGTTACGGCATCGGTCCGGCAATTGATGCCGAAGACGGACCTCTGGGGTTTGGTGCACACAGCGATCAGGAGCGGATCATTGAGAGTGAACTGTACCGGTTTGTGCGTGCGCACTACCAGATTGTCGAGCGTCTTGCGGGTGCCCGGTAAAAAATTTCCGACAACCTGTGTAATGTCAGGTTTTTGATTGTTCGTTTAAGTGAAAGGATTGATAGCATGAAAAAGGTTCTGGTATCCGCAGCCGTGCTGCTGGTGATGGGGTGTAGTGATCCGGAGGCGCCCGTACAGACGCTGGCAGGCAGCGCTGAGCAATCGGTCGCCGCTGCAGTTGAGGAAACGGCAGATCAGCTCAGCGAATCCCGGCGCCTGACCATCTGGCTGGATGAGCAGTTTGCGGAACAACTGGAGTTTAATCCACAGTGGAAAACCCAGCTGGGCGACAAAAGCGACTACGACAAACTGAACGATGCTTCCGAAGAGGCCGCCGCCCGACAACTGGAGTGGCGGCGCAACAGCGTTGCGCAGATGCAGTCGATGTTTGACTACAATGCCCTGGATGAAGACGCAAAAACATCGTGGGACACCTGGATATATACTTTGGAACGGGAAGAGCGCGCTGAACCTTATCGTCGTCATGCCTACTTATTTGGTCGTGGTGGTCCGCATGCTTCCCTGCCCAACTTCATGATCAACTATCATAAAGTAGATGAGCTGTCAGATATGCAGGCATACATAGCGCGGCTGGATCAGCTGGACGAGGTGCTTGGGCAGTATCAGCAACGCGCGCTGCGAGCGATTGAGGCAGGCATCCGGCAACCACGATTCAACTACGACTATGCGCTGGCGGAGATCTCCAGAATTACCAGTGGCGAGCCATTTGACGAAGATGGTATTTCTCCGTTATGGAACGATGTTGAAATAAAAATCAATGCGCTGGTGGAGAATGACCAGATAGATCAGGCAACTGCGCAAGGCTTGCTGGAAGATGCAAAAGCGGTGTTTGTTGAGCAGTTGCAACCTGCTTACGAGTCCTTAAGCAACTGGTTGTTTGCAGACCGCCAAAATGCGACTGAAGATGCATACGGAGTCTGGGCTCTACCCAATGGTGGTGCGTTTTATGATACCCGACTGTACCTGAATACTACCCTGAACCTGACGGCTGATGAGATTCACGAAATTGGTTTGTCCGAAGTAGCGCGCCTGCGCGCCGAGATGGAAGCCATCAAGGAGCAGGTAGAATTTGATGGCACGCTGGCAGAGTTCTTTGTGTTTATCCGCGAAGACGACCAGTTCTATTTCCCGAATACTGATGAGGGTCGTCAGGCCTATCTGGATCTGGCCAACAAATTTCTGGGCGGTATGAACGAAAAGCTGCCCGAGTACTTCGGCATTCTCCCCAAGGCCGGTCTGGAGGTGCGCAGGGTGGAGGCATTCCGTGAACAGGACGGTGCCGCGCAACACTATGCACGTGGCACCCCGGATGGTTCACGCCCCGGCATTTTTTATGCGCATCTGTCCGATATGCGGGCCATGCCACATTACCAGCTGGAAAATATTTCCTACCATGAGGGAAGCCCCGGACATCACATGCAGATTTCCATTCAGCAGGAGTTGACTGATATTCCCCGTTTCCGAACCCAGTATGGCTATACAGCGTTTTCTGAAGGCTGGGGTCTGTATTCCGAGGCCCTTGGCAAGGATATGGGTTTTTATCAGGATCCTTACTCGGACTTCGGCCGGCTGGCCGGTGAAATCTGGCGTGCAATTCGTCTGGTGGTAGACACCGGCATGCATGCCCGGCAGTGGGGTGAAGAACAGGCTGTTCAGTACTTCCTCGAAAACTCGCCGCAACCGGAATCGGCGATACGTTCCGAGATTCAGCGCTATTTGACCAATCCGGGGCAGGCAACTGCGTACAAGATCGGTATGTTGAAAATACAGGAGTTGCGTGATGTTGCCATGGCAGAGCTCGGTGACGGGTTTGACTATCGTGGTTTTCATGACACCGTGCTTGGAGGTGGGGCATTGCCTCTGCCGGTACTGGAGGCACGTGTGATGCGTTGGATAGAGCGTGTCAAAGTGGCTCAAAGTGCGGAGTAGCAGCAGTTTGTACCTGTAATTCAAAACGTTGGCGACGACAGCAGCGATTGTGCTAACCTCAGGGACAATGGCCAGGGAGGGCGTGATAATCACAATAACAGGTAGCCCCTATGCGTAAAGCCATTGCAGTATTGTCGTTCGCTGTTGCAGTCAGTTCCCTGTCGTCGGGGCTGTTTGCCCAGACCCTTGAGCCTACCGGCCCCATGCCCTATGACATCGTGGAGAGCTGGGCAGAACCGTTTGCTGAGCGTGGTTATTCGTGGGGGGGCAACTCCGGTCTTCACATTGAATCGGATGACCGGATTCTGATCGTGCAGCGCGGTGAAACGGAATTACCCAACCCCATCCCACCCGAGTACACCAATTTCCCCGGCTCAATGGGCTGGAATGTGATCCAGGGCCGTGGCCGAACCTGGCAGAATCTGCTCTACGTGATGAACAGCCAGGGCGAGGTTCAGGAAGTGTGGACCCAGTGGGACCATCTCTGGAAAGGTACTGACGGGCCTGGCCCGCATCGCCTTCGGGTCAGCCCCTATGATCCTGAGCGCAGAGTCTGGGTGGTTGAAGAGACCGGACACGTTATTTATATTTTTTCGCAGGATGGTCAGCACCTGATCAGAATGCTGGGTGAAAAGAATGTCTCCGGCTCCGATCGTACCCGTTTTGGTAAACCGCAGGATGTGACGTTTCTGCCCTCCGGTCATGTACTGGTCGCCGACGGGCTGGAGAATGCACGCATTGTGATTCTGAATAACGATGGTGAATATGTCGGTGAGTTCGGCTCGCGCGGCGAGGCACCCGGTCAGTTTCAAAGCGTTCACGGTATCGCCCTGGGTCCTGATAACAAACTCTATGTGGTGGATCGCGATGCCATGAATATCCAGGTGTTCAGGCACACGAATCACAGCCGCCCGGACGAGGTGCCGCAATTCGAGTTTGAGGCACGCTGGATGGGGCCAAATTTCCCGCTGGATATTATTGTCAGTGATGAATACGTGTGGGTAACTGATATTCGCCCGCCAAAGATTCTGCAGTTTGACCAGCAGGGCAATCATGTCTATACCTGGTTGCTGCCGGGTGAAGGGCCTACTGCCTGGCTGGAAATGCATTCCTTTGCGGTTGACGACCATGGCAATCTGTATGGTACCGACAATCAGTATGCCCGACCCCAAAAACTGGTGCCGCGTGCTGATGCAGACCCCCGGCATCTGATCAAGAAACAATACGTACCCTGAGGTAAGCAGCATGTCTTCGGATAGCTTTGTACTAGAGAGCCTGCCGGAACTGACGGAAGGTTCAATTGCCGAGATGATTGAACGGCATGCCAGTGAAGCGCCAGATACTCCCTGTCTGGAATATCTCGGCATTTCCATGACCTATGGTCAACTGAGCGAGTGGTCCAATCGTTTTGCCAATATGCTCAAATCACTTGGCATCAGGCGCGGAGATGCCATAGGACTGCACCTGCCGAATACTCCGCAGTACATTATAGGTCTGTTGGCAGCTTCCAGGCTGGGTTGTCCTGCGTCCGGCGTCTCTCCACTCCTCAAAGCGGATGAGCTGGCCTACCAGATAGAGAATGCCGGCATTCGTTTCCTGTTCACACTGGACAGCCTTTTCGCACCGGTGGCTGAAGCCCTGGACGGCAAACTGCCGGGACTGGAAGCGGCGATTGTCACGGGTCCCGTCGATTTCCTGCCGGCATGGAAAAAGACCCTCGCTCGCTTGCTGGGCAAAGTGCCCCGGGTGGAATTGCCGGCACTCAAACAAGTGAAGGTTGTGAATTTCTGGCCTACGGTGAGGAACGCGTCAAATGCACGTGTTTTTGACCCGGCAGGACTGGATGAGGTCATGATGATCCAGTACACCGGCGGTACCACCGGACGTCCCAAAGGTGCGGAATTGACGGGGCGTAATGTGCTGAGCAACGTTGAACAGAATGTTGCCGTGGTGCATTGCGAACTGGGCAAGGAAACGTTCGCCTCGGCATTTCCCTATTTTCATATCGCCGGGTTGTGCAATTTATTGATCGGTTTGCGCCATCGTGGGCGGATACTGATGGTGCCAAATCCGCGAGACGTAAAAATGTTTGCGCAGTTGATGCAGAAGTACCCGCCGTCATTGCTCTCGAATGTGCCGGCGCTGTATCAGATGCTTCTGGATGAACCGGAGTTCCATAAAATCGATTTTTCGGGATTAAAAATGGCATTCTCCGGCGCCGCACCGGCGCCGGCGGAACTGATCAGACGGGTTGAGAAGGTGGTGGGTGAAGGCAAGTACTGCGAGGCTTACGGGCTGACTGAAACCAGCCCGGTACTGACCCTGAATCGTCTGGGCAGTGCCCGCCCCGGCACCATCGGTCACCCGATGCCGGAGACAGATATCCGGATTGTGGACGCGGAAACCGGCACCCGGGAAATGCCGCTGGACGAACCAGGTGAACTGATCGCCCGGGGTCCCCAGGTGTTCCGTGGTTATCTGGGGTTGCCGGAAGAAACTACAAAGGCGTTGCGGGAATTCGACGGCGAAACCTACTTCTATACCGGGGATATTGCTGCCAGGGACGCGCAGGGATACATCCGCATCTGTGACCGCGCCAAGGACATGCTGATCGTTGGGGGTTACAAGGTGTTCTCGGTTGAGGTGGAAAACAAACTCAAGGAAATGCCCGAAGTTGAATTGTCAGCACTGATAGGCACGCCGGATGAGAAGCGTCCCGGCAACGATGTCGTGAATCTGTTTGTGCAGCTGTCAACAGCGGGTCAGGCACACGGTGAAGAAACAATACGCGAGCGGATTCTGGATTTTTGCCGGGAAAAACTGGCGCCGTACAAAGTGCCAAAACACATCCACATTGTGCCGCAGATACCATTGACGCCCGTGGGCAAGATAGATAAAAAAGCACTCCGGATCAAAGGTGACTGAACTGCCTGCCGGGCTGATGCATCGCCATTATTACTCAAGGATTGGCTGACCGGCAGGCCAGAGTTCCGCTCTGCCGGTAGTGCCCACAGCATCGGCAGGAGTCGCATCATCAGGATCCGCAATAACAGGATCCGCAATAACAGGCACCACAACTGCCGGGCTCCTCATCTCCCTGCCTAATTCAATGATTCCGCCCGCTGCGGCAACAGCCACTATCAGCGCCAGTTTTATTTTTATGGACCGTTTCATTTGCAGTTACCTACCTTGTCCTGAGCGAGCCCGGCATGCTGTATAACGGCATCAGGGGCCGGAACGCTATCAGGCTCTGGGCGGGCGGGGAATCAACACTGAGGTGCGTGCCTTGTAAGCCTGGTAAGTCGGCTCATCACCCCAGCGTTTGTCGGCGCGGGCTTCCAGCATGGGAATGCCGCTGACGCGGGTGAGCAGCAATATGACAAACACAGGTGATATCAGCGTAACCAGTTGCCAGCCGCTGAGCGCGGGTGCCGCAATCATCGCGATGCCCAGCCAGAGCAGGATTTCGCCGAAATAATTCGGGTGGCGTGACCATGACCACAGGCCACTCTGAATAAACCGGCCCGCATTTTTCGGGTTGTGGCGGAAGTGGCGCTTCTGACGATCAGCGACACTTTCTATCATAAAACCTGTCACCCAGAGCGCCAGTCCTGTCCATGCCAGCGGATCAAGGGCTATCCGCTGGCTGCTGGTGATTGCCGTCAGTGCCGCAGCACTGGTGACCAGCACCCACAAAGCCTGGAGCGTCCAGGTGAGCAAAAAGCGGGTAAAAAGCGGTTTGATTGGATCAAAACGCCCGTCGGAGCCATCTTTCCTGACTCTCAGAAACAGAAAACTGCCCAGTCGGGCTGCCCAGATACAGATCAGCAGAGTAAGCAGCAGGGCGCGCAGGTCCTGGTCGGGAGACAGCGTCAGCGCTATCAGAGCCAGCGCAATAAAACAGAGGCTGCCGGTGAGGTCAAAGTAGTGTTCGGTCTGCGCCAGCCAGGAGGGCAGAAAAATTACCCAGTTGATGGCAAACGACAGCAATGCGCACCAGGCAAGCACCGGCAACTGTATACCGGCCAGTGTGAATTGAGCACCGCCCTGACTGCCTGCCAGGGTAATCAGTGTAGCGATCAGTATGGCGATCAGGATTGCACTGACCAGTTTGCCGTGATTGGTTTTATTGTTGTCAGTCTGGCTCATGAAATTCTCCGGGAAAGCATTGCTCTGGTTGTTCTACGCCCGCACAGTGCATCCAGTTCTGTTTTGTCATCAATTTATCACAAGTCTGACGAATAAAAATCCCGCTGCGGTGTAATATTCAACAGGAGGAGCAATTAGATATGGGCGATGTGCAGGAAGTAGCCAGGGAGCTGATTGAGCGTTGTCGGCAGCGCGACAAGGCTGCGTTCCGTAAACTCGTAGATCAACTGATGCGGCCCGCATATTTTCAGGCCCTGTCACTGTTGGGCAACCCTGACGATGCCCGGGAGGTTTCGCAGGAGGCCTTTTTCAGGCTCTGGCAATCCATGGACAAGTATGACCACACGCAGGCGTTTTATCCGTGGTTCTACACAATTCTGCGCAATCTGTCATTAAACGCGCTACGTTCAAAAAAGCGCAGACCCGAAGAAGTCGGGGACTGGCTTGAGCTGGAGGCTGGAGCCGAAGAAATGCAGCCGGAACGTCAGCATCAGATGCGGCAGGAACGTTCTCAGGTTAAACAGGCGCTATCGGCACTGTGCATTGAGGACAGAGAAATAATATGTCTCAAGGATCTGCACGATTTTACCTATAAAGAAATAGCAAACCTGCTGGCTATTCCGCAGGGTACAGCCATGTCGCGGCTGCATGCAGCACGTCAGCGATTCCGGCAGTTGATGGAGGAGATTGGTTATGAACACTGAGAAACCCGACCGGCACACAATCCGGCAATGGATGATGGCCATGATTGACGGCGAGGCGAGCGCCGAACAGACGCAAGAGGTCAATCTCTGGCTTGCAGCAGATCCTGAGCTGAAACGCGAATTTGAGACAATGACACACATGAGGGACATGACCATGAAGCAGACATTGACAGAGCCGGGCGATGAGCTTTGGGAAAGTTATTGGCAAGGGGTCTATCGCCGTGCCGAACGCGGTCTCGGCTGGATACTGTTTTCCCTGGGCGCAGTGGTGCTGATGCTGGCTGGCGCCTGGGAGGCGGGCAGTGAGTGGATCACGGATGACTCCATACCTGTCTGGATGCGTGCCGCCGGTGTGTGTCTGGTGACGGGTGGAATTATTCTGCTGGTGTCGGTGATCCGGGAGAAGCTGTATTTACACAAAAACGAACGTTACAGGGATATTCAGCGATGATGCTTATTACATCTTCTGCAGTTGCAGGAAAACGCATAGTCAAAACACTGGGTATTGCGCGTGGCAATACCATCCGGGCGCGTCATGTTGGTCGCGACATATTGGCCAGCCTGAAAATGCTGATTGGTGGCGAGATAGAGGATTACACCAAGATGATGGCAGAGTCGCGTGAGCAGTCACTGGACAGGATGACGGCGGAGGCGCAAAAAATGGGCGCCAATGCAGTCATTGATGTACGTTTTTC
Organism: uncultured Pseudohongiella sp.; assembly: GCA_963974875.1. Lineage (GTDB taxonomy): Bacteria > Pseudomonadota > Gammaproteobacteria > Pseudomonadales > Pseudohongiellaceae > Pseudohongiella. Next base: position 30,347 of record CAXBER010000003.1, read on the forward strand.
AACCAGCTACATCATGACCGGTGCGGCGGAAATTCTGGTCTATGGCACCGCTGTTGTGCTGGAGGATATGTCTGCTACCCAGGGCGGGGACAATGGCGTTGATATGCCAGGTGGATCACAGTGAGACTATCTTTGCGCACCAGACAGCCGCAGGTTTCCTTGTCAACGGGTCGGTTTGGCCAACGATTCTGGCCCCTGTTCCTGATTGGTCTGCTTGGTGTGGCCACGCTACCACTGATCATCATGCCGATGATTAGCGCCGGCACGATTTCTGAGGGGTTGCCGGATTTATCACTGCCTGTGCTGGTCAGTCTCTCCTTGATCAATCCGGTTTTGTTCCTGACTGTCGGGGTTGCGCTGGGAGCCTGGTTGACTCCCCGGCTTGGGTTGTTCTCGCTGATAGTCAATTGGCGAATCAATGGTGATTCTGTTTGGCCACATTTGCGTTCTGTGGCGCCCAGAGCAATTCTGCTGGGTGTGGCGTTTGCACTGGCAACAGTGCTATTGGACGCATTCCTTGAGCCATTGTTTTCCGTTGAGTGGCTGGAAGCGGCAGGGGAGGCTGGTGAGCCAGGCGGCGCGGGGCCGCTTATCGCCGGGCTCCTCTATGGGGGCATCACAGAGGAGCTCATGCTGCGGTGGGGAATGCTTTCTCTTGTTGCCTGGATTGTGTGGAGACTGGGACAGCGTGCAGAAGGTCCTCCTTCAGGAGCAGTATTGTGGGTGGCAATTGTTGTGGCGGCATTACTCTTCGGTGCCGGGCACTTACCCGCAGTCGCAACATTGGCACCACTAGATGCGGTGCTGGTTTTGCGCACAATTGGATTGAATGCGTTGGGGGGGCTGCTGTTTGGGTATCTGTTCTGCCGCTACCATCTGGAAGCTGCAATGCTGGCGCATGCCTCCGCGCATATCGGTTTTGCCATCATCGCCTGGGCAGGGTTGTTGGTTACAGCTGCCGCACCCTGAATGATCGCCCCTTGAGTTTGCCCTGCGCAAGTTTTTGCTGGGCGGTTCGCAGTGCATCCTGGCGCACGGCGACATAGGCACTGTTGTCGGTCACACTGATCTTGCCGATCTGCTCAAAACTGATACCGCCATCGCTGGTCAGGGCACCCACGATATCGCCCGGGCGCAGTTTCTGTTTTTTACCGCCATCAATCTGCAGTGTGACCATGGCCGGGTAGGGTGTTTTTTTATCCAGCAGGCCCAGTGGTGGCAGCGGTTGCGGGTTTTTCAGCGGATCCCCGTCTATCGCAAGCCGGGCAATCTTGTGTGCATCGCTGTCATCAAACAGCGTGCAGGCCAGTCCCCGGCTGCCGGCGCGGCCGGTACGACCGATTCGATGGGTGTGGGTTTCGCTGTCACGTGCGGGGTGATAATTGACCACCAGGTCCAGAGCGTCGATATCCAGCCCGCGGGCGGCAACATCGGTCGCCACCAGAATGGACACACTGTTATTGCTGAAACGAATCAGCGTCTGATCGCGGTCACGTTGCTCCATGTCCCCGTGCAGCGCCAGCGCACTGAAATCCTTGCGCTGGAGTTGCTGGCACACATCATCCACATCGCGTTTGGTGGTGCAGAAAACCAGTGCCGACGCCGGACGTACTTCCTGCAGGACCAGACAGAGTGCGGTAAAACGGTCAGTGCTGTTCAACCTGTAGAAGCGCTGATCTATGCTGGACAGATTCTCCTCGTCGCTGACCTCGATCATGACCGGGTCGCGCATCATGCGCCGTGCGATACGCTGAATTTCATCGGCGAACGTAGCGCTGAACAGCAGTGTCTGTCGCTGTTCGGGAATCCGGGCAACGATGGTTTCCAGTGATTCCTGAAAACCCATCTCCAGCATGCGGTCAGCCTCATCAAGTACCAGCGTATCAACGTCCTCAAGGTTGAGAGTGTTCTTGCGAAGGTGATCTTCAATGCGGCCGGGCGTCCCTACGATGATGTGTGCCCCATGCTCCAGCGAGCCAATTTGCGGGCCGATTGCTGCGCCACCGCAAAGGGTCAGTACTTTAATATTGTGCATCGCGCGGCCCAGTTTGCGTATTTCCACGGCTACCTGATCAGCCAGTTCCCGGGTCGGACACAGCACCAGTGTCTGAATGCGAAAGCGTTTGACATCAAGCTTCTGCAACAGGCCCAGACCAAACGCCGCTGTCTTGCCGGAGCCGGTTCGGCCCCGTGCGATGACATCGCGCCCCTCCAGCACCGGGGGCAGGCTGAGGGCCTGAATGGGTGTCATGTGGTGATAGGCCATGGACGCCAGATTGCTGAGCAACTCGGGTTTGAGTGGCAGTGTCGCGAAATCAGTTGCGGTCTTGTTACTCATCAGCCAGTTCTTCCCAGCGTTCAAACAGTGTATCCACACTGGTTTGCAGTGCGGCCATTTTATCCAGGGTGGCTTGCACCTCGGTTTGCGGGCGTTCGTAAAAACCGGGCACTGCCATCTGCTGGCCCAGTTCCGCGATCTCTGCCTCGGTTTTTTCTATCTGTCTGGTAAGCTGGTCCAGTTCCCGTTGCACTTTCTGGCTGGGTTTTGCTTTGGGTGCAGCGGTTTTGGGCACGGCTGCCTTAACTGGTTCGGGTGCAGGAGCCGCTTTCTGGGTGCCGGTTTTGGCGGCGGCGGCCTTGGCCTCAGACGGCGCGTCTTCAAAACTCATCATGGTACCGCCCTGATTCAGCCAGTCCTGATACCCGCCAACATACTCGTTGACGACGCCGGGCGACTCAAACACGATACAGTTGGTGATCACGTTGTCCAGGAACTTCCGGTCGTGACTCACCACCAGCAGGGTGCCGGTGAACTCAAGCAGCAATTCTTCCAGCAGTTCCAGCGTTTCCATGTCCAGGTCGTTGGTTGGTTCATCCAGTACGATCAGGTTGGCGGGTTTGCTGAACAGTTTGGCCAGAATCAATCGGTTCTGCTCGCCGCCTGACAGGGACTTTACCGGCTGACGGGTGCGCTTGGGTGGAAACAGAAACTCCTGCAAATAGCTGATAACGTGTTTGTTTTTGCCGTTAATTTCGATAAATTCGCGGCCTTCTGCCAGATTGTCAATTACGGTCGCTTCCGGATCCAGCTTGTTGCGCAACTGGTCAAAATACAGGATATCGAGATTGGTGCCGAGTTTTACCTCACCCTCGTCGGGCTGCAGTTCACCCAGCAGGATGCGCAGCAACGTGGTTTTTCCACTGCCATTGGCGCCAATGAAACCCACCCGGTCGCCGCGCAGAATCTTGGTAGAAAAGTTCCGCAGAATGGGCGTATCGCCAAAGCTGTGAGTCAGATTATTGGCTTCGATAACAATCTTGCCCGAGCTGCCAGCCTGTTCCAGGCTGAATTTGGCCTTGCCGGTCAGTTCGCGGCGCTGGCTGCGCTCCTGGCGCATTTTTTCCAGTGCGCGTACCCGGCCCTCATTACGCGTGCGGCGCGCCTTGATGCCCTGCCGGATCCACTTCTCTTCCTCGGCAAGGCGTTTGTCGAATTCGGAATTGGCCTTGGCTTCGGCATCCAGTTGCTGGTCGCGGAATTCCAGAAAGCGCTCATAGCCATAATCCCAGCTGCGCAGGTGTCCCCGGTCCAGTTCAATAATACGGTTGCTGATCTGTTGCAGAAAGTGACGATCGTGAGTAATCACTAACACGGCGCCACGAAACTCCTTGATTGCCTTTTCCAGCCATTCGATGGTGGGTATGTCAAGGTGATTGGTTGGCTCATCCAGCATCAGCAGGTCCGGATCACTGATCAGTGCCCGGCCCAGCGCAGCACGACGCCGGCTGCCGCCTGACAGGGTTTTCATGGGGGCATCAGCCGGCAGATTGAGCAGATCCAGCATTCCCTCGATCTTGTGCTCAAATGCCCAGCCGTCACGCTGTTCTATCTGCTTCTGCAGGGATTCAAGCTCACGCATGTTCCTGTCGTCAGTCCAGTCCAGCTGCTCATCGCGCGTCAGGGCATGGTATTTGCGCAGCAGCTCACCCAGTCCTTCCAGTCCATTGGCAATGTAATCGTAGATGGTCTGGTCATCCTGCTCGGGCAGATTCTGATCCAGATAGGCCACCTTGATATTGTCTGCGCGCCACAGTTCACCGCTGTCCGGCAGGATCTGACCCAGCAATACCTTCATGAACGTGGACTTGCCGGCACCGTTCTGACCCAGAATACCGATGCGTTCGCCCTTGTGAATGGTCAACGAGACCTCGTCGAGCAAGGGGTTGTCGCCAAAGGCGAGCGACAGGTTGTTGAGTCTGAACAGCAACATATGCGGGTATTTCCTGATGTCTTCCGGGCTGGGCTCCGGGCCGGGAGCGGGACAGTCGCGCCAGAGCCAGAGCTTGCTTGTATTTGAGGCGCTGCAGTATAAACTTAACTGCTTGCAGATGACAGTCAAGCCGTGGTGAGGATTGTGCTTCCCGCCGTTTGATGCCTCCGCCAGGGAAAACTACAAGGATAACTACAGGGATAACCGTGCTGACAACAGAACACCTGCCTGAATCGCTGAAACCGGTCATTGATCGCTACTGGCAGCGATTTCAGGAGCAACACCCGACCGGCCTGCTGCACGAGCGGCTGACGCAACAGCCTGAACTGGCCCGTCAGTTGACCCTGGTGTGGGCAAGCAGTGACTACGCTGCCAGTATTTGCATACAGAATCCTTCGCTGCTTGAAGATCTGCTGGCAACAGGTGACCTGTTGCAGCCGATGGCCGACCGATATCACGCCAGGTTGACAGAGTGCCTGGGAGGGTTGGCGGACGCATCAGCCGGCTCCTTTGTTAACGAATTGAAAAAGCGTCTTCGGCTGTTCCATCAGCAGCAGATGCTGCGGCTGATCTGGCGCGATGTCACCCATCAGGTGTCTGTCCGCGAAACTGCAGCGGAAGTATCGGCGCTGGCCGAGGCTGCGCTGGAAGTCACCCTGGAGGTTCTTTACACAAAAGCGGTGGCAGAGCATGGCGTGCCAGTTGGTGAACAATGTGGCCAGCCGCAGCGCATGGTGGTGCTGGGCATGGGAAAACTGGGTGCGGGTGAACTCAATTTGTCCTCGGACATCGACCTTATGTTTGTCTATCCCGAGGCGGGGGAAACCGACCAGGGCGTCACCTGTCAGCAGTTTTTTATCAAACTGGGACAGCAGTTGATAGATTCGCTGGATACAGTCACCGCAGACGGTTTTGTATTTCGCGTTGACATGCGTCTGCGCCCCTATGGCAGCGAAGGCGTACTGGTTTGCAGTTTTGATGCCATGGAAAACTATTATCAGTCACAGGGTCGCGACTGGGAGCGGTACGCCATGATCAAGGCCAGAGCGGTTGCCGGTGACTGTCACGCCGGTGCCGGGTTGCTGGCACGCCTGAGACCGTTCAGTTATCGCCGTTATCTTGATTTTTCTGCCTTTGAATCGTTGCGTAGCATGAAGCTGCAGATCAACAAACAGGTGCGCAAGAAGGGCATGAGTCAGGATGTCAAACTGGGTGCCGGCGGCATTCGTGAAGTCGAGTTTGTCATTCAGGCCATGCAGATGGTTCACGGTGGTCGCGACAAACGCTTGCAGCAGGAGTCATTATACAGGGCCATGGATGTGTTGCAGTCCGGAGAGTATCTGCCGGCAGATACCGTTCAGGCATTGCGTAATGCGTATAATTTTCTGCGCGATCTGGAACACAAACTGCAGGGTTTTGCCAATAAGCAGACTCAATCGTTGCCGGCATCGCCACAGGAGCAGCTGCGTGTTGCCGTTGCCATGGGTGTTCCTGATGTGAGAGGTGCCAGCTGGCAGCAGTTGATGGAGATACTGGATCAGCACCGTCAGATTGTGCGCCAGCATTTCAGTGAGGTTATCCATATAGAGGAAGATGATGATGCGGCCCATCATGATGTGGATGACGCCGGGTTGCAGGCACTGTGGCTGGAGGAATCCGACGATGGCACCGCGGTAGAGATATTGCGAAGCCTGGGTTTTGAGGACCCGGAAAGGAGCTGGCAACTGCTGTCTGACTTCAAGCAAGATCGTGTGTATCGCACCCTGCCTGCCGAGAGTCGACACCGCTTTGCCCGGTTTATGCCATTGATGTTGGCGACGCTGGTGCAGGAGAAAACACCCAGTCTGGGTTTTGAGCGGGTGATGAAACTGGTGGATGCCGTTGCGCGCCGGACCGCCTACCTGGTGCTTCTGTCAGAAAATCCACCGGCGATGCGTCAATTTGTGCAATTGTGTACGGCCAGTCCTTTTGTCGCGGAGTTTCTGAGTAAACACCCTGTATTGCTGGACGAATTGCTTTCTGTATTGCGCAAACCACCCGAAAAATCGGCATTGCAGGAAGAGCTGGCCCAGGGTCTGTTACGCATCCATGAAGACAGCTTTGAAGAGCAGATGGAATACCTTCGCTACTTTAAGCAGAGTCACACCCTGCAGGTCGCATCAGCGCAGATAACCGGCACCATGACTGTCATGAAGGTGAGTGATTATCTGACATTTACCGCCGAGGCAATTCTGGAACAGGTGCTGGCACTGTGCTGGCATCACATGACACGCAAACATGGTTTCCCGATTAACAGTCGTGGCGAGCATGGCGTAATGGATTTTGTTGTGATCGGATACGGCAAGCTCGGGGGCATTGAGCTGAGTTACCTGTCCGACCTTGATGTGGTGTTTGTTCATGACGGTTCGCTGGAACATGACACGCAGACAAGTGAAGGGCAGAAATCCATAAACAGTCGTGAGTTTTACACACGACTTGCCCAGCGTGTGATTACCATGCTGGGCACGCACACCATGTCAGGCAAACTCTACGAAGTTGATATGCGTTTGCGGCCATCCGGTGAGTCGGGACTGTTGGTAACCACATTGCCTGCTTTCGAAAAGTATCAGACTGATGAGGCATGGACCTGGGAGCATCAGGCGCTGGTGCGGTCGCGCGCGGTGGCCGGATCAGAAAGCATGGGGAAGCAGTTCGAAACCTTGAGGGCGCATATCCTTGCCGCGCCGCGAGATGTCAACAAACTGGCTAACGATGTCATTGCGATGCGTAAACGGATGCGTGAAGAATTAACCCGTAAGGCAGGACGCAAGTCAAAACAGCCCACTTTTGTCATCAAACAGGGTGAAGGTGGCATTGTTGATATTGAGTTTATCGTTCAATTTCTGGTGCTGTCACAGTCAGGTCAGTGCGCACCACTTACCCGGTATTCGGACAACATCAGAATACTGGAACAGGCACTGCGCTGTGAGTTGCTCTCTACAGCCCACATCAACAGTCTGACGCAGTCCTATCTGGCGCTGCGCAGCACCCTGCATGAATATGCTCTGCAGTATTCCGAAGATCAGCAGATGACCGAAGATCAAAGCCGGGCAGTGATGGATCCGCTGGCACCTGTCCGGGCCCGGGTGGGTGAACTCTGGGATAAGGTGTTTGCACAATACCAGGAGGTGGCGTCATGAGCGGATCAGCACGAATCCTTGTTGTGGGACCTTCCTGGGTTGGTGACATGGTCATGGCGCAGGCTCTGTTTATGGAACTGAAGTACCGGAATCCGGATGTTGTGATCGATGTCCTTGCGCCGGAATGGACGCGTCCGCTGCTGGAGCGTATGCCAGAGGTGAACCAGGCTATTGACTTACCCTTTGAGCATGGCGAGCTTGGTCTTGTCCGGCGACGGGCGCTGGGCATGCAGTTGCACAAAGCGGCTTACGATCAGGCGATTGTATTGCCAAATTCGTTCAAGTCAGCGCTGATTCCCTGGTTTGCCGGCATTGAACGTCGGACTGGCTGGCGCGGAGAAAAGCGCAGCCGCATTCTCAATGACTGCCGTGTGCTGGATAAAAACCAGTTGCCACTGATGGTGCAACGGTTCATTGCGCTGGCATTGCCGGCAGATGCGATATTGCCTGAGCAGTTGCCAGACCCTATGCCGGTGCCACGATTGCGGTCGGATAAAGATGGGGTTGCCAGCACCAGGGAAATGTTTGGCATGGATAGCAGCCGGCGTATCCTGGCGTTGTGTCCGGGTGCCGAGTTTGGTGATGCCAAACAATGGCCGGCAGACTATTTTGCCGACGTTGCCAACGCCCGGATTGAGCAGGGATGGCAGGTTGTTTTGTTGGGGTCAGAAAATGATCGCCAGGTAACCGATGCCATACTGGATCAGGCCGATCCGGACTACTGTCTGAATCTGGCAGGTGAGACCTCGCTGTCCCAGGCGATCGATCTGCTGGACATGGCTGACGCAGTGGTGAGCAACGATTCCGGATTGATGCACATCGCAGCGGCACTGCATCGCCCCCTGGTTGCAATTTACGGATCCACGTCAGCGGACTTTACACCACCACTGACGGACCGTGTTGAATTGGTGTCACTGGATATTGAGTGCCGACCCTGTTTTGCGCGTCAGTGTCCGCTGCGACATAAGCGTTGTTTAACTGAATTGCTGCCGGCCCGGGTTCTCTCAGCACTGCAGCGGCTGGACGGTCCCGCGCTGGCCGGGGAGACGCAGCCTTGCGAATCCTGATCGTGAAAACCTCATCGCTGGGCGATGTGATTCACACCCTGCCGGCACTCACCGACGCGGTCAATGCTGTTCCCGGATTAACCGCAGACTGGGTTGTGGAGGAAAGTTTTGCCGAAGTGCCCGCCTGGCACCCCGCTGTTGCCGAGGTGATTCCTGTGGCAATAAGGCGCTGGCGCAAGAACTGGATGCGCAGTCTGCGTGGTTGTGAAATCTCTCATTTTCGCCGCATGCTCAAAGCCAGGCGCTACGATGCGGTGATTGATGCTCAGGGACTGATGAAAAGCGCATTGATCAGCTGGCAGGCGCACGGTCCACGCAACGGACTGGACAAAAACAGTATCCGGGAACCTTTAAGCAGCCGTTTTTATCAGCACGCGCATGAGGTTTCAAAAGCCGAGCATGCTGTTCAGCGAGTGCGTCAACTGTTTGCGAAATCACTTGGTTATCACTATGACCCCGGACAGATCGATTACGGACTTGCGTTACCCGGGACAGAGCCATCGTCTTCTTCCCGGCCGCAACTGATATTTCTGCACGGCACTACCTGGGCCAGTAAACACTGGCCGGAACCCTACTGGCGAGAGTTGATGCAACTGGCAGTCAGTGCGGGTTACCAGGTCTGTCTGCCCTGGGGTGATTTGCAGGAGCAGGAACGGGCCATGCGACTGGCGCATGGCATAGAGCACGCCAGTGTGCTGGAGAAACTGTCACTGACGTCTCTGCTTGGCAGGCTTCAGCAAAGTGTCGGAGTGGTGGCTGTGGATACGGGTCTGGGGCATCTGGCGGCCGCGCTTGGCCTGCCAACCGTATCCCTCTATGGTGCGACCAATCCGGCATTGTCGGGCACCTTTGGTCATAATCAGTTGCAACTGAAATCGGATCTGGCCTGCTCTCCCTGTCTGAGCCGCGCGTGTCAGTACCGGGGTCAGGCAATGAGAGATCAGACTCGCGACCGCCAGGACTTTATTGTTGAGCCGCCCTGCTACCGCTCAATGCCACCATCGGAAGTCATGGGACATCTGACTCGTATGATTGAAACTCGCAAGGCTCCGAAGGTGCCGGAGGCGATACTGTGAGAATCGCCATGCTGATCTATCAGTACTTTCCCTATGGCGGGCAGCAGCGCGACTTTCTGCGGATTCTGCAGCGTTGTCTGGCGGCGGGGCATCAGGTTGATGTGTACTGTCTGAAGTGGCAGGGTGACGTCCCTGAGGGGACCGATGTGCATCTGGTGCCCGTGAGTGCGCTGGCAAGTCATGTCGTGTATCAACGGTATAACGAATGGGTGACTGCTGCATTGCGACGTGATCCGGTGGACCTGGTGCTTGGGTTCAGCAAGATGCCCGGGCTGGACGTCTACTATGCGGCTGACCCCTGTTTTGCGGCGCGGATGCATCGGGAGAAACGTCGGCTGACAAGACTGTTGCCGCGCTATCAGCATTTTGCCCGATACGAGGCCAGCGTGTTTGACGAGAACAGCACAACCCGGGTCATGGTGTTGTCGCCGCAGCAGATCAATGATTTCAGCCGCTTCTACCCGGGCTGTGAATCGCGCCTGCAACTGCTGCCGCCGGGTATCAGTCTTGACCGTTTGCCAGGCCCGGATGCACAGGAAATTCGTCGGCAGTTTCGTGAGGAGTTCAACCTGGCGGACGATGAACATGCTGTTCTGCAGGTCGGTTCAGGGTTTCGGGTCAAGGGCCTGGATCGCGCGATCCGGGCGCTGGCGAAACTGCCAGAAAAGGTACGGCGCAAGACCCGTTTTTTGATTGTTGGTCAGGGCAGGGCTGCGAAGTACGAACGATTGGCCAGGCGGCTGGGTGTGGCAGCGCAGTGTCAGTTTCTGGGCGGCCGGGACGATGTGCCCCGCTTCATGCTTGGCAGTGATCTGCTGTTGCATCCGGCGCATCATGAAAGTGCCGGGTATACACTGCTGGAAGCGGTGATAAATGGTTTGCCGGTGTTGACCACAGACACCTGTGGTTACGCGTTTCATGTCAGCAAGGCAGGGGCCGGGCAGGTCTGTCCGTCACCTTTCAGGCAAAAAGATCTGAATTCACGGTTACATGAGATGCTGATTTCCTCGGATCGGGCCAACTGGCAACGTAATGGCCTTGGCTACGCGGAAAAAATTGACCTGAGTGGCATGGCAGACACAGTCCTCGCTGTGCTTGAGGAGGTTGCAGTCCAAAAAGATCAGCGGTTGTCACCAATGCTGAAGGTTGGCACCTGATGCCTGAGACGCTTAATCTGCAAAGCCGGTTCGCGACTGCCTGGCAGGGGGCAGATCCGTTTATGGAAACAGAGCGGCTAAAGGGTGAGGTTTATCGGCAGGCGCCCGGCCGCCGTACACTGCGTTTTGAGTTCGGCTCGCAAACCTATTTTGCCAAGGTTCATCATGGTGTGGGCTGGCAGGAAATTTTCAAAAACCTGTTCACCCTGCGGCGTCCGATTCTGAGCGCCCGTACCGAATGGCAGGCCATCAAGCAACTCGGCGATATCGGTATACCTACCATGACCATAGCGGCGTATGGCGAGCGCGGACTAAATCCGGCACGGCGTCATTCCTTTCTGATAACCGAAGCACTGGAACCAACCATCAGTCTGGAAACATATTGTGCAAAGTGGCCGGAGCAACGTCCGGCATTTGTTTTCAAACTGCAACTGATCAATGAGCTCGCCCGCATTGCGGCGGGCATGCATCAACACGGGGTCTGTCATCGTGACTTTTATTTGTGTCACTTCCTGCTAAGCTGCGCGCCCGGGGGCTGCGTTGATCAGACTGCCCCACCATCGCTGGCCGTCATAGACCTGCACCGCGCCATTGTCAGCGACAGGCTTGCGCAACGCTGGGTCATCAAGGACATTGCCGGATTGCTGTATTCAAGCGCAGATATTGGTCTGACCCGAACCGACCTGTACAGGTTTGTCAAAGCATATACCGGTCTTTCACTGCGCGCCGCGCTGGAGCAACAGTACGCTTTCTGGCAGCGGGTTGCTGACAAGGCGGACAGGATTGCCATGCGCGACAGACAGAAGGCGCTGCGACCCCTGCTGCGTGATCTGTATACCAGCAGTCCGGCGCGAGCCCGCCAGCAACAGTTTGACCGTGTGGCCGTGTTTGACAAGGCAGATGATGGCCCACAGTTGCAGGCTTTTATCCGCCATCCCGATACGTTCATGGCTGATGCACACATGCTCAAGGACGGTGATTCCACCACGGTGGTGGCACTGGAACTTGATGGCAGGCAATGCGTGGTAAAAAGGTATAATCTGCGCAATTTCTGGTACGTTCTGCGGCGTCTGTTCCGACCCAGCCGTGCATGGCACTGCTGGTACAACGCGCATCTGCTGACAGCTGTCGGCGTCCAGACCCCACGGCCGGTGCTGCTGCTCGAACAGCGCTGGGGACCGCTGCGACGGGTCGCCTATTTTGTGACAGAATGGAGTGCAGGTGATGATGTACTCTCATTGTTGACAGACAGGTCTGCGCGGCAGATGCCCTGGCCGCAGATACTGCTGTGCTTTCGGCAACTGTTTACCGTCATGCGACGGTATCAGCTGGTTCACGGTGATATGAAGGCAAGCAATTTTTTGTACCTGCCGGCCGACCGGTCAGACGACGGATCAGCCAGGCTGACAGTGCTGGATCTGGACGCAACCCGCCAGGTGCGGAGCCGGAGACGATTCAGAAAATATTTTCTAAGAGACGTAAACCGTTTTCTTGCCAACTGGCGGGAGGATCCGGCGGGTCTGAACCTGGTACGCCAGTGTCTGGGCACTTCCGTTTTGTTACACAAGTCAGAACACAAGGCCGATTGATATGCCATTGATTACACTTGGACTTTCGGGTGAGCTTGGACACGATGCTGCAGCAGCACTGTTTATTGACGGCGAGATTGTTGCTGCCGTTGAGGAAGAACGGCTGGTCCGGCGTAAACACGCCAAAGGCATGATGCCGGTTGAGTCCGTTCGTTATTGTCTGCGCTCGGCCAAACTGAGGCCACGACAGATAGATCAGGTCGCCATTTCATTTGCCCCGGTATCGATATTCGGAGCCGCGCGCTGGCACTATGCATCCCGACTCTGGTATGCCCCGGATCGCGCACTGGATGCACTCTTTAATGGTAATCGCCGCTATCGTCGTTATGTGCGGAAGGTCCAGGCGATGTTGGCCGAGCTCGCCATCCCCTGGGAGCGGGTCAGGTTTGTACCTGTGCCACATCAACTCGCGCATGCCGCCAGTGCGTACTATCTGAGTGGATTCAAGAAAAAGACTGCCATCCTGAGCATTGATCTGCGCGGGGAGTATGCGACCACATTTTTTGGTTATGGTGAGAACGGCAGGATTCACAAGATCAAGGAGCTTTACGAACCTGACTCACTCAGTGGGATGTATGCGTCGGTCTGTGACTATCTGGGATATGACATGCTGGACGGCGAGTCAAAGGTGATGGGGATAGCAACCCATGGCAATCCCGACAAGTATGATCTGTCGTTTCTGGCCGACTACAGTGGCAGGGATTTTCGCGTTAATACACAGATGATCTGCACGGTTGGATTGCGTCGCTACAAGAAGCGCAGTGTTGGCCACGCCTTCAGTGAAGAACTGATTGACAGACTGGGGCCGCGTCGTGCCGGCGACATATTTCAGGATCCCTATGTGCACTATGCGGCCAGTATCCAGAAACTGTATGAAAAGATTGTAACGGGTCTGACAACGCACTACCTGTCGGATGTTATCAAGGAGAACGGACGTCTGGTGGTGGCCGGAACCGGCGCGCTGAATGTCAAACTCAATCAGCGATTGCTGGCACTGCCGTGGGTGGAAGAACTCTTTGTGCAACCGGTGGCCGGTGACGCGGGTACTGCCATTGGCGCTGCTGCCTATGCAATCGCAAAGCAGAATGTGCCGGTTCGCAAATTGCGACATACGTTTCTGGGACCGCGCTATACAACCGACAGATGTGTGCGCGCCTGTCAGGCGCATCGTGATAGGCCCAGACATGAAATTCTGTCAAACCCGGCAGAAAAAGCCGCCGAACTGTTATCACAGGGTCACCTGGTAGGCTGGTTTCAGGGACGCATGGAGTTTGGACCGCGGGCGCTGGGTAACCGGAGTATTCTGGGTAACCCGAAGCATTCAGACAGTGTTGAAGAGATCAATCAGAAGGTCAAGTTTCGGGAAAAATGGCGCTCGTTTTCGCCCAGTATGCTGCCATCACTGGCCAGCGAGATGATTGGCTCAGACCACCCGGCGGAGTACATGACCATTGCATTTGATGTCGAACCCAGGTGGCGGGAGCTTTTCCCTGCGGTCGTGTACAAGGATGGGACAACACGTGCACACGTTGTAAGCAAATCCACCAGTCCACGCTTTCATGAACTACTGCGTGCCGTGGAAAAACTCACCGGATATGGCATTGTGCTTAATACCTCCCTGAACCGTCCGGGTGAGGCAATGATCTGTTCACCGGAAGATGCACTGGAGATGTTTCATGGTTCGGATCTGGAGTATCTGATTATGCAGGATGTGCTGGTTACCAAATCCGATGGCGAAGTACAGGGCTGGTAGCGCACTTTGCTAGTCGAGCTCCTTCTCAAAGATCAGCAGGTCCGCACCACGCTCCGCCGGCACGGTGTGGATCAGCCGCAGTGCACCCCGCGCTATTTCCGATTCAAGCTCAGATACAAAACCGGACCTTGGTGATACCGCAACAATGGTGCCAGGTGTCGCCCGCCGGATCATGCCCGGCTCCAGATCCCTGCGTACCAGCTCATAGTCGCTGACCCGCCCGCTGCTGTATGCCAGATAAATCTGGTTGGTCAACAGGGGAGCATTCGATCGGGTGTGACCTGCGATCCAGGTTGCGCCATCCTGCAAGTGTGATTTGGATGCACCAAATGAGAAGTGTGAATCGATAAAACCAAACAGCAGCAGAAACATCATCAGTGCGCCAAACCGCTTGCTGTGGCCATTGGCGCGCGCGATGCTCCAGGCACGATCCACAATAAAGGGTACAAAGATCAGCAACACTGTGGTCAGTAACAGCGTGTAGCGAGTAGTAATAAAACGGGTGATCAGCGTAAACGCCAGAAGAATAAAAAGTGCGGTGACGGCCCAGATCAGAATCAACTGCAGTGCCGGGCGCTCAATACGAATCAACCCTTTCAGATAACCGTAGGCCAGCAGAGGTGCAACCACCAGTCCCAGGCTGTCGATGATGCAGGCTGCCAGCAGACTCAACAGTCCGGTCAGCAAAAAGATGCCGGTATAGTCACCAACATACTGGGCGGCGTACTCGCCCAGCACAGCTCTGGCGATAGCATCATTGCCGGTAAACAGGTCGCGCAGGTTGCCCACAAAAGGCTGGTAGATTTCAAGATAGGTAAGCAGTTGCTGGTTGAGCTCAATCCGGCTGCCGGCAAAGACCGCCAGCACTGCGACAATCACCAGCATGGACACCAGTTCAAGCCTGATAAACCCCCGGCGACGGTTGTTTTCGCTCAGCCCGGCATTCATCAGCAGACCGACAGGTGCAATAAACATGAACAGCAGGGCTTCCGGCCGGAACAGTGCTGCTGCAAAGCAGCTCGCAATAAACAACACACTGTGTCGCATCAACAGTGTGCGGTTGTAATGGATCAGCTGCACAATTGCCGTCACCGAGAAGGCCAGAAACCCGATATCACGTATGATATAGGCACGAAACTCATTGATTTGCGGATAACTGAAAATAACCAGCATGGCCAGCCAGACGACCCGGCGCGACGGCGCTATGGCTGCGACCAGATTGACAAATCCCAGGCTCAGCAGGGCAAACATGGCTGCGCTGATGAAGTAGGCAGACTGGAGCAGTGACAAACCGGTGACACTGTGAATGGCCGCCATCAGCACCGACATATTGGCCCACTGGTGATGCTGATAGGCGGCAGGTATCCCGTTTTGCAGCACTGACTCTGCAGCGCGCAGGTATGTGTACGTATCGTCGTTGGGCAGGCTGTCCAGTGTAACTGCCAGCCAGGACAGCAGCAGGCTGATCAGAACGGTCAACACCCGGATCAGGGTCAGGCGAGGCAACTGCTGCTGGGAGATCGGGCTCATTGTTTGTGCTCACCATGCGTACTGTTTTTATAGAGATCCGCGCTGCTCTTGTAAAGGTCGGCGCTGCCTGGCGGACGGGTTTTAAAGCGTCGGTGCAGCCAGATGTATTGTTCCGGCGCATGCCGGATGGCGGCTTCAATCAGTGTGTTGATGCGTTTGACGTCTGAATGATCATCTCCCGTTGGATACCCTTCCAGCGGCTCGCTGAAGTAAAGATGATAGCCGTTGTTGTCGGGGTTGCGATAATGTGACAGAAACACGACCGGCGACTTGTTGAAGCCGGCAAATTTGCTGGTGGCGGTAATGCTGGCGGCGGGTATGCCAAAAAAATCAACAAAAATTGAGTGCCTGGGGCCATAGTCCTGATCTGCTGCGTACCAGACCACGTTTCCCTGCTGCAGCCGGCGCAATACCCTGCGTACTTCCTTGCGCTCGATTACCGCGCCATATCGTCGTTCCCGACCTCGTTTCATCAGGGTGTCGAACAGCGGATTTTTGTGGGCGCGATAGGTGACATCAAACGGATACAGCAATGAGAGCAGGCTGCCGACAAACTCAATGGTGGAGAAATGGGCGCTGACCAGCAGGACGCCCCTGCCGGATTCGTGGGCTTTGGCCAGATTCTCCAGGCCGGTAGCCTGCACCATGTGACGAAAATCCTCAGGCTCCCGGCACCAGGAAAGGCCAATTTCCATCACGCCTATACCGTTGGACCGGAAAGTGTCCCTGACCAGTTTGTGCTGGCCGGCGGCGTCGAGCTCGGGAAAACACAACTCAATATTGCGCTCACATACCCGACGTCGACTGCGGGCCAGGTAGTACATGAGCTGGCCCAGTGATTCGCCAATCACAACTTGCACACGGTAGGGCAGGTGAGCGACAAGCCATATGAATCCATAGCCGAGCCAGGTTGGCCAGAACCGGGGTCCCAAAAAACTGCTCAATTTGCGGCTGGCCGGCTTTTCGTTTGTGCTCACGTTGCCTCTGCTTGTTTTTGATTGCGCGGCTGAATTGTAGCAGACCCCGACAGGCGCGTGTCGCTTTGAAAGCCTGTGATATGATCACCTTATCGTCAATATTACCTCAGGGACTGATCATGAAGCTGGAACTGCCGCCATTTCAACAGGCGAAAATACTGGTTGTGGGGGATGTCATGCTGGACCGGTACTGGCGCGGCAAGGCCGGCCGGATATCACCTGAGGCGCCGGTGCCGGTTGTCAAAATCGGCAACAGTGAAGACCGGCCGGGCGGGGCAGCCAATGTGGCGCTCAATATCGCCGCACTGGGTGCTGCAACCTCCGTGGCGGGCATAACCGGCCGGGACGAAGCAGCCGATCAGCTGTCCGGCAAATTGCGTGCTGCCGGGGTGTTATGCCTGTTTTCGGTGGCTGAGCAGACACCCACGATTACCAAATTGAGAATTGTCAGTCAGCAGCAGCAATTGCTGCGTGTCGATTTTGAAGAGCCGTTCCTGCCTGCGGACGTCGAGGCAATGACGTCAGCTGCCATCGAGGCGCTGGCAGACACACAGATCCTGGTGCTGTCCGATTATGGCAAAGGCTCTTTGAATGCAACCCGCACGCTGATTCAGGCGGCCCGGGAACGCTGTGTGCCGGTGGTGGTCGACCCCAAGGGCACGGACTTTGGCAAGTACCATGGTGCAACCGTCATGACGCCCAATCTGGCAGAATTTGAAGCTGTGGTGGGTCATTGCAGCACCGAAGACGAGTTATTTACCCGTGGGCAGGCATTGCGCGAGCAGCTCGCGCTGGATGCCCTGGTGATTACCCGTGGCGAACAGGGAATGACCCTGTTGCAGGCAGCCCGTCCGGCATACCACCTGCCAGCCCGGGCGCGGGAAGTGTTTGACGTTACTGGCGCAGGCGATACCGTGGTGTCGGTGCTTGCCGCATCCCTGGCCGCCGGCCAGAGCATGGAGAACGCGGTTGTGCTGGCCAATCTGGCAGCAGGGCTGGTAGTCGCCAAACTGGGTACAGCTGCCATCAGTGGGCCGGAACTGCGCCGGGCGCTGCAGGCCATGCAGGGGAGCGGGCGCGGCGTGATGACTGCTGATCAGCTGATCCAGGTGGTCGAGGATGCACGCGCAGCCGGTGAAAAAGTAGTATTTACCAATGGCTGCTTTGACATTGTGCATGCCGGCCACGTTGGCTACCTGGCTGAAGCACGAAAACTGGGTGACCGTCTGATTGTTGCGATCAATGATGATGACTCGGTGCGGCGCCTGAAGGGCGCCAGTCGGCCAATAAATCCGGTTGAGCGCCGTATGGCGGTGCTGGCAGGTCTCGAGGCGGTAGACTGGGTGGTCAGTTTTGCTGATGACACGCCGGAGAGTCTGCTGGCACGTATTCGCCCGGATGTGTTGGCAAAGGGTGGGGATTACACCGAATCACAGGTTGTGGGTGCAGATTTTGTCAGGGAATACGGCGGAGAAGTGCGCGTATTGGCATTCCTTGACAACTGTTCCACCTCTGCCATCGTAGAAAAAATGAAGCACAGCTGAAATTGCCGGGTCGGAGCAGGTACTGTCACAGTATTCATGTATACTCCGGGCTGTAGCAGTTTTGACAGGAAGCATCTGATTTTATTATTCAAAAAACATAATTGGAGTAAGAAGTATGTTAAAGAGAATACTCAGTGCAAGCGCCCTGGCGCTGACCACAACCGTCATTTTTACAGCCACTGCCCAGGACGATGCCCCACCAACGCCTGCAGAACTGGCAGCAGCATCGACTGAAACCCGCCAGGCAGTATTCAAGTTGCTTGGTTTTAACATGGCGCCAATCAGTGGTATGGCGCGCGGTGCGGAATTTGATGCCGGCGTAGCCGAGCGCAATGCCCGCAGAATCGCCGCACTGGCACCGATGATTCCGGAGGTGTTTGCCGCGCGTGACACACGGGAGTTTGCAGTGGACACCGAAGCACTGCCGCTCATCTGGGACAACATGATGGACTTTAACCAGAAAGCCATGGATCTTCAGGCGGCCGCCAATACCTTTGCTGATGTTGCCGCCGGCGGTGATCGCAATTCAACCATCGCCGCGATTCGGGCGTTTGGTTCAACCTGCGGAAACTGCCACCGCGAGTACCGGGTAGACTAGGTCCGCTTCACGGCCTGTTCCACATTGCCTCCAGTACCGACGATTCCAGATTACGCTGCGCCTGCTCAAGGTAGCCGCGCAGCCGGGCTACAATCTCAGGGTATTCGCGGGTATAGCTGTAGGTTTCTGACGGATCGCGTTGCAGGTCAAACAGCAGCCCCTCGGGGCCGTAGTAGGAATCCGGGTTATCAAAACTGGTGACTGCACTCAGGTAGTTGGATTCGACAACCAGCTTCCATTGGCCACTGCGTACCCCGGCTATGCGGTCATTCTGAAACATGAACAGTGCTTCGTGGGGGGACGGGGCACCATCTCGCAGCACCGGCATGATGTTGTGTCCATCTATGACGCGGTCGTTTGGCAGCTCTCCACCTGCCAATCCGACCAGCGTCGGGAACAGGTCAATATTCATGGTCGGTTCGTCGCTGACCTGCCCGGGTGGAATTACCGAAGGCCATCTGGCAATAAACGGCACCCGCGAACCACCTTCCCAGGCGACGCCTTTACGGTCCCGAAGTCCACCGGAACTGCCTTCAAACCAGGGGCCATTATCTGAGGTGAAGATAACCAGGGTGTCTTCATCCAGCCCCAGTCGTTCCAGCGTGTTCAGAATCTCGCCAGTACTCCAGTCCAGGGTTTCCACCACATCGCCATAAAGGCCCGCCTGTGACTGCCCTTCAAATCGATCGGATACAAACAGCGGCGTGTGCGGCATGGTGTGAGGCAGATACAGGAAAAACGGCTGTTGCTGATTCTCTTCTATAAAACGCACCGCTTTGGCTGTGTAACGTTCGGTTAGCGTTGCCTGATTGACCGGGTCTTCAATAACAACTTCATTGTCATAGAGCTCCAGTGGGTGCATGTCATTGCTGTGCAACAGACCATAGAACTCGTTAAAACCATTGCGCAGTGGTGAGCGTTCCGGCTGATGTCCCAGGTGCCACTTGCCAATTAGTGCAGTGCGGTATCCCAGTGACTGCAACGCACCGCCGATGGTGATCTCATCGGGCGACAGGCCAATATTGTTCGTTGGTCTTGCGACGTCAGAGACAAGGTCCAGCCGGATAGGATAGCGCCCCGTCAGCAGGCCGCCGCGCGAAGGAGTGCAGACGTTGGCGCTGGCATAAAAACTGTCAAGCCTGATGCCTTCCCGGCTCATCCGGTCCAGATGTGGTGTATTAATCAGAGAGGCGCCATATACACCGATGTCCCCGTAACCCAGGTCGTCAGCCATGATGACAATGAAATTGGGCAGCCGGTCGTCGTCGGCCGCAGCTGATTGGCTCTGCGATGCGCAGCCAGTGAGATACAGGCTGAGGATGCACAGGCCAGTGATGTTAAGAAGTGACACGATGGCTCTCATCTGATCCGTGCGCATGTTGTTTGTTCTCCGCAGCTGCATGTTTCAACCAACATTAGCACACAATGTTTAAGGTAGACGAACGCGAACTGGAAGTTTATGCTCAAGTGTGCCGGTTAAAAAAATAACAACAGGTCTCAATTATGAGCTCTATTATGAATAAGACTGATAGTCACAATAACTCAGATCTATTCGGTGGCGATTCAGGTTCAGCGTCAGATCGCAGTGAGCAAAAAGGCGGTCTGACACGTCGCAACTTTCTCAGGCAGTCCGCAACCGCCAGTGCAGGCATTCTGATCGTTCCCAGTTTTGTGGTCAGTGGTCTTGGCCACACGGCGCCCAGCGACCGGCTGAACATTGCCGGTGTTGGTGTCGGCGGGCGCGGATTTTCGGTGCTGCAGGCCATGGAGAATGATGCCAATATTGTTGCCCTGTGTGACGTGGACTGGCGTTATGCCCAGCGTTGTTTTGATCACTTCCCCAATGCGCAGAAGTACTGGGACTGGCGTGTGATGTACGAGGAAATGCTCAACGACATCGATGCCGTTGTGGTGGCGACTTCCGACCACACGCATGCCGCCGTGGCAGCCTATGCAATGAGTCTGGGCAAACATGTCTATGTGGAAAAGCCACTGACACATACCGTCTACGAATCCCGTCTGCTCACCCGTCTGGCTGCCGAGTACCGTGTAGCCACGCAGATGGGCAATCAGGGCGCGTCGGATGAAGGTGTGAACCTGATGGTTGAATGGATACGCAACGGTGAGATCGGCGAAGTCACCCATGTCGAGGCCTTCACCGACCGTCCCATCTGGCCACAGGGGATAAACACGCCCAAAGACGCCATGCCGGTACCGGATACCATGAACTGGGATCTGTTCATTGGCCCGGCACGCATGCGCCCCTATCACGAGATCTATACGCCATGGAACTTCCGTGGTTTCTGGGACTTCGGTACTGGTGCGCTGGGGGATATGGCCTGCCATATTGTGCACCCGGCCTTCAAGGCGCTGGAGCTGGGTTATCCCGAGCGGGTGCAGGGCAGCTCAACACTGCTGCTGCAGGACAGCGCCCCGATGGCGCAAAAGGTCGCGCTGTTTTATCCGGAGCGCGACAGCAGCTTCGGTCGCCTGCCTGCCGTAAAACTGGACTGGTACGATGGAGGGCTGCAACCGCTGCGCCCGGCCGGCTGGCCTGCGGGGCGCAACATGAACCACCGCGGTGGCGGCGTGCTGTTCCACGGCACAAAGGACACGCTGGTGTGCGGTTGTTATGGTGCCGATCCCTGGTTGCTGTCCGGCCGCGTGCCGACTGTGCCGCAGCGTGAGCGCCGCGTCGCTACCAGCCATCAGGTGGACTGGATCCGGGCGTGCAAGGAGAGCCCTGACAGTCGTACCGAAACCAAATCCGCCTTTCATGAGGCCGGCCCGTTTAACGAAACGGTTGTCATGGGTGTACTGGCAGTCAGACTGCAGGCACTGAACAAGGAGTTGCACTGGGATGGTGCAAACATGCGCTTTACCAATATCTCGGCAGATGAAGAACTGACCATCATCATGGAGGAGGGCTTCAGTATCACCGATGGCCGTCCTTCGTTCTCGCGGCCGCGCACAGATCCCATTAACGCACAGGCATTTGCCGAAGGCCTTATTCGTACGCAGTATCGCAGTGGCTGGTCATTGCCACCGATGCCTGCCTGACAATAACAACAGGAACAGACGTTTATGAATGAGAATGAATATGATGCCATCGTGGTGGGCTCCGGTATCAGTGGTGGCTGGGCTGCCAAGGAGCTGACTGAAAAGGGGCTGAAAGTGATCATGCTGGAGCGCGGCCGCAGCCTGGAACACGTCAAGGACTATGTCAACGAACACAAAGAGATCTGGGAGTTTCCGCACCGTGACCAGCGCACGCGGGAGATGGTGGAGAACTACCCGGTGCTGCGCCGCGACTACCCGCTGAATGAACAGACGCTGGGCAGCTGGACCAATGAGCAGGATTCGCCCTATGAGGAAATACAGCGCTTCGACTGGTACCGTTCATATCAGGTAGGTGGGCGTTCGCTGCTGTGGGGGCGTCAGAGTTATCGCTGGAACAGGATGGATTTTGAAGCCAATGCCAAAGAAGGCATCGCTGTAGACTGGCCCATCCGTTACGACGACCTGGCGCCCTGGTATGACTATGTTGAAGGGTTTGCCGGGATCAGCGGTTCGAAGGAAGGGCTGGACGTGCTGCCCGATGGAAATTTCCTGCCGCCTATGGATCTGAACTGTGTAGAGAAGGATGTTGCTGCACGTATCAAGGCGCACTACAACGGTGATCGTCATCTGTTTATTGGCAGGGTGGCAAATATCACAGAATCGCGTCCGGAACAGAACCGGGTACAGTGCCAGTATCGCAACCGCTGCTGGCGTGGCTGTTCCTTTGGTGCTTTTTTCAGCACCCAGTCAACTACATTGCCGGCGGCCATGGCGACCGGCAATCTGACCCTGCGTCCGTTTTCCATTGTGACGCGGGTGCTGTACGACAAGGACACACAAAAAGCGACCGGGGTTGAGGTAATCGATGCTGAAACCCACGAGGTAATTGAATACAGGGCAAAGGTCATTTTCCTGAATGCGTCCACCTTTAATTCAACCTGGATCCTGATGAACTCCGCCACTGATGTCTGGCCGGGAGGCCTTGGCAGTGCCAGCGGAGAACTGGGTCATAATGTCATGGATCATCATTTCCGGCTGGGTGCGGCAGGCCGTGTTGAGGGATATGACGACAAGTATATTTACGGTCGGCGCCCTAATGGTTTTTATGTGCCGCGCTTCCGCAACATCGGTAACGATCAGCGCGACTATCTGCGTGGTTTCGGTTATCAGGGCTCGGCCAGCCGCAGTGGCTGGAGCCGCAATATCAGTGAACTGAATATTGGTGCCGATCTCAAGCATGCCCTGAGCACGCCGGGAGACTGGACTATCGGCATGACCGCGTTTGGAGAAATGCTGCCGTATCATGAAAATCGTATCTTCCTGAATCGCCAGCGCACTGACAAATGGGGGTTGCCGATACTGGCGTTTGACGTCAGTATCAAGGACAACGAACTGAAGATGCGCAAGGACATGATGGCAGATGCAGCTGAAATGCTCGAAGCCGCTGGTGTAAAGGATGTGGCGCCGCGTGATGCCGGCTACTCACCCGGCATGGGTATCCACGAAATGGGTACAGCGCGCATGGGACGTGATCCGCGCACCTCGGTACTCAATGCCTACAACCAGGTCTGGGATGCCCTGAATGTATTTGTGACAGATGGCGCCTGCATGACATCGGCTTCATGCGTCAATCCGTCATTAACCTATATGGCGCTGACAGCACGGGCGGCAGAGTATGCTGTTCAGGAACTCAAGCGGGGGAATCTCTGATATGAACCGACGTGAACTGCTCAAAATGATAAGCCTTGCAACTGGCTACGCCATGATCGGCAGCCCGGTGCTGCTCAGTGGCTGTGTCAGTGCCAGCAACAGGTTTTCGACGACCGATGTGGCGCTGCTTGCTGACATTGCCGAAACCATTGTGCCGCGTACAGATACCCCGGGTGCCAGGGATGCCGGTGTGGCGCCGTTCATGACCAGAATTGTTGATGACTGCTATTCGGATGCAGACCAGATGACATTTCACAACGGCCTGCAGACCTTCCGGGATGACTGTCAGTCGCGCTTCGGTGCTGCGTTTGAAACCCTGTCGGCTGACCAGCGCACAGCATTTTTGACAGAGCTGGACAACACAGCGCGCAATTACCAGCGGCCGGAAGGGGGCAGTGCGCATTATTTTACCATGATCAAGCAGTTGACCCTGTTCTCCTACTTCACGTCGGAGCTGGTGCAGACGCAGGTTCTGCGTCATGTACCGATACCCGGTCGATTTGACGGCTGCTATCCCTATGAGCAGGGCGAAACCGCCTGGGCCATCTGATAACCTGAATACCAATACGGAGTAATAAAGTGGTAATGAACCGAAGAGCGTTTCTCAAAAGCAGTAGTGTCGTAGCTGGCGCCGGTGCGCTCGGCCTGTTGGGCCGGACTGGTTCGGCAGCGCAGAGTCATTATCCGTTTGGTATTCAGCTGTATACCTTGCGCGATGATATGCCCACAGATCCGGAAGGGGTGTTGCGGCAACTGGCCCGGTTCGGTTACACACAAGTAGAAAGTTATGAAGGGCCACAGGGAATGTTCTGGGGAAAGTCACCGGCTGCCTTTGCTGCGTTTGTGCGCGAGCTTGGCATGGACATGGTGGCAAGCCACTGCAGTATCGAAGGCGAATTTGAACGCAAAGCGGGTCAGGCTGCCGAGGCCGGCATGCAGTATCTGATCTGTCCGATGATAGGCCCGCAACCGACCCTGGACGATTACCGGCGCTTTGCCGATACCTTCAATCGCTGTGGCGAAATCTGTCGGGCCAACGGTCTGCGCTTTGCCTACCACAATCATCACTATACGTTCTTTGATGTGGAAAATGCCAAGCCGCACGATATCCTGATGCAGAACACCGATCCGGCGCTGGTGGACTTCGAGCTGGACATGTTCTGGCTGGTGGCGGCAGGTGAGGATCCGATTACCTGGCTGCGCAGGTATCCGGGGCGTTTCCCGTTTTCCCATGTCAAGGACCGGCTGGCGGACATGCCGTCGGATTCGTTCTCGGCGACCACAACACTGGGGCGTGGCATCATCGACTATCCGTCAATTCTGCCCATTGCCTATGAACTCGGCATGCGCTGGTTCATGGTTGAGCAGGAATCCTACGCTGGCACTACGCCGCTGGACAGCAGTCGCGACAACGCAGCCTACATGCAGCAGTTCCGCTTTGGCTGATTGTCACAGTTCACGGATGCGGATGTTACGGAAGCGCACTACATCACCGTGATCCTGCAGTCCGATGTGACCCTGCTGCATGGCGCCGAATTCATTGTGCTCGCGGAACTTGCTGTTGCGTAGCATGGCAAACCACTCCACTGTCCAGCGCTCGTAGCGAAGCACCATTTCGCCATTCAGCCAGTGCTCCACCATCGGTCCGCGGGAGATGATACGAATGTCATTCCACTGACCATGCGGGTTGGCAGTCTTGGGTTGGATGGGTAGCAGGTCATAAAGGGAGCCGGCCTGGCGGTTGCCATCCACGCCGCGAAAACTGTCCGGATGATTTTCATCATCCAGTATCTGCATCTCCAGTCCCGACCAGTAGATGGACTGGTCTGGTTGTTCAAGCACGTGATAAAAAATACCACTGTTGCCGCCTTCTTCCACCATCCACTGCATATGCAGTTCAAAGTCGCCGAAGATCCGTTTGCTCATGATATCGCCGGCCTCGCCGCTGCCGGGGCGCAGAACCAGTTCGTCCCCTTCTACCTTCCAGGCGGTTGGCAGGCTATTGCTGTTGTAACCACGCCACTCGTCGGTGGAGGTACCGTCAAACAGCACCCGCCATTCGCTATTGTCTGCAGCAAAACTGTTAGTGATTGCAGTCATCAGTGTTACGGCAGTGAGCAGGCTGAGCAGTGTTTGGGACAGGTGTGCACTTTTCATGGCAACAATCCTCATGGTGAATTTTTTGGGTTTGGCAGTGCGCTAACATGTTTTCAGGGCTCCAGTCCAAGAATGCGGCGGTTTAATGCCGCATCGGCTTCCTGTCCGGCAAAATCGTCAAACGCCTTGTCAGTGACGTCAATGATATGGCTCTGGATAAAGGGGGCGCCTTCAGCGGCACCCTGTTCCGGGTGTTTGATGCAGCATTCCCATTCCAGAACTGCCCAGCCGTCATAACCGTACTGGCTGAGTTTACTGAATATACCTACAAAGTCGACCTGGCCATCGCCCAGGGACCTGAAGCGACCCGGACGGTCAATCCAGTCCTGATATCCGCCATATACACCGCTGCGGCCGGATGGATTGAACTCGGCATCCTTGACATGGAACATGCCGATTTTTTCGTGATAGATGTCAATGAACTGCAGATAGTCCATCTGTTGCAGCACAAAGTGGCTGGGGTCAAACAGAATACGCGCCCGCGGGTGGTTGCCGCTGGCCGCCAGAAAGCGCTCGTAGCTGACGCCGTCATGCAGATCCTCGCCGGCATGAATCTCGTAGCATACATCCACGCCATGATCGTCAAACACATCCAGAATCGGCACCCAGCGCCGCGCCAGTTCGGCAAATCCCTGCTCCACCAGACCTGCCGGTCGCTGCGGCCACGGATACACCGTGTGCCACATCAGGGCGCCGGGGAAGCTGGCGTGCACGTTGATGCCCAGGTGACGGCTGGCTTTGGCGGCCATTTTTAACTGATCCACGGCCCATTCGGTGCGGGCGGCCGGCTTGCCGCGCAGGGCTTCCGGCGCAAAGCCGTCAAACAGCTCATCATAGGCAGGATGCACTGCGACCAGCTGACCCTGCAAATGGGTACTGAGCTCGGTGATCGCCAGCCCGTGCTCGGCAATCCGGCCCTGATACTCCTGCGCGTAGGTTTCGCTTTCAGCCAGCTGTTGAAGGTTGATCAGCCGTGTTTCCCAGGTCGGGATCTGAATGCCTTTGTAGCCCTGTGATGCGGCCCAGCGACAGATGTTGTCAATATTGTCGAACGGGGCCTTGTCATCAACAAACTGTGCCAGAAAAATACCGGGGCCCTTGATGGTTTTCATAGTACTCATAGCGTGACCGGTGTCCATTTTTGGGTGGATTGGGCGGAGGTCTGCATGGCCTCTATGAATGCCATGCCACGCAGGCCTTCAGCGATGGTAGGGTAATCATACCCGTTGCTGTCAACTTCCTCTGCGGTGGGTGCTGTGACTTGCTGCAGGGTCAGTGCAAACGCACGGTAGATATTGGCAAAGGCTTCAATAAAACCCTCCGGATGTCCTGAGGGTAGTCGCGTGTTATTGGCGGCTGCAGCAGACAGGTAGGCTTCCCCGGCGCGATAAATCTGCACTGGCTGGCCGCCGCTTACCCATCTGAGTGAGCTGGCATCGGCGTGGCACCAGTCCAGTCCGCCAAGGTCACCATACACCCGGATTCTCACGTTGTTCTCTTCGCCCGCTGCCACCTGCGTGGCTATCAGGACGCCGCTGGCCCGATCCGTATCGGTCCCGCTGTCAAAACGCAGCAGCGCAGCTGCATCGTCATCAATCTGGCGGCCGGCGACAACCGAGTTGAGCTCCGCACAGACTGCGCTGATCTGCAGGCCACTGACGTATTCGGCCAGATGTGCGGCGTGGGTGCCAATATCACCCGTCGCGCCCGCACCGGCAAGGGCAGGGTCCGTACGCCAGGCGGCCTGCTTCTGCCCCTGCTGCTCCAGCGCGGTGGCGAGCCAGCCCTGGGGATACTCCACCAGCACTTTGCGAATGCTGCCCAGTTTGCCCTGACGCACCCACTGGCGCGCTTCCTTGACCATCGGATAACCGGCGTAAGTATGGGTCAGCGCCAGTCTGCAGCCCGATGCCTGTGCGGCTGACGCAATAGCACGCGCCTCTGCGACGGACATGGCCATGGGTTTGTCCAGAATGACATGGAAGCCGTGCTTCAGCGTCGCAATGGCTTGTGCTGCATGCAGATGGTTGGGCGTTACAATGGCGACTGCCTGCATGCGATCTGCAGCCGGTCTGGCTGCCTCCCGGGTGAGCATGTCAGACCAGCTGGCATAGCTGCGTGATGCTTCCAGTCCCAGTTCATCACCGGTCTTGCGGGAAATATCGGGCTGGCTGCTGAATGCGCCGCACACCAGTTCATAACACCCATCCAGTGCTGCCGCCTTGCGATGCACGGCGCCGATAAACGATCCGCTGCCACCACCGATCATGCCCAGTCTTATTTTGTTCATATCCTGTGAAATAACAATTCCAAATTGTGTTTTAATTTATTAGAGTCTAAGGCTATCACTGCGTTAAAAACAACAATAACCGACAAGGACTGAATATGACTGTGCAGCCTTATCTGATTACCCGTCTCAGTATCATGATGTTTCTGCAGTTTTTTGTCTGGGGTGCGTTTTTTGTCACCATGGGCAGTTATCTGCTGGAAGTGTTTCAGGACGAGCAGGGCATCAACAGTATTATAGGCCAGGCTTATGCCACTCATAACTGGGCTGCATTACTGGCGCCGGTTTTTGTCGGCCTGCTGGCCGACCGGGTGTTCAATGCCGAGCGGCTCAATGCGGTCTGCCAGATCGTCGGTGGCGCACTATTGTGGTACGCGGCATCGGTAACAGAACCGGGTGTCTTTATTGCGGTGATGTTTGCCTACTTCATGCTGTATATGCCCACGCTGGCGCTGGTCAACACCATTGCATTTTCCAATATTGAAAATCCGGACAAACAGTTTCCGGCCATTCGCGTGTGGGGCACTATCGGCTGGATCGTGGCCGGTTTTGTGGTGGCGCAAACCATTCTTGGCTGGGTGAATATTCCCTTGCTGAATCTGCTGACCGGTGTCACCAATGCGCAGGCCACCAGCGTGCCGCTGCAAATGGCGGCGGTGCTGTCCGTGCTCTATGGTGTATACAGTCTGACCCTGCCTGCCACACCGCCACAGGCCAAAGGACAGCAGTTCAGTCTGGGCAAAGCGTTTGGCCTGGATGCGCTGAATCTGCTGAAGGAGCGCAATTTTCTGATTTTTGCCCTGAGCAGTTTTCTGATAAGCATACCACTGGCATTTTATTACGCGCGCACCAATGATTTTGTGGCGGCCATGGCGTTTGGTGAACAGTCTGCTTCCTTTATGGCCATCGGGCAGATGAGTGAAGTGGTGTTCATGTTGCTGGTACCGTTTTTCCTGATCCGCTTTGGTGTCAAGTGGATGCTGATTGTTGCCATGGGTGCCTGGGCGCTGCGTTACTTTGTGTTTGCCAGTTTTCCCGAGTCGGTTGCGCTGCTGGTTTTTGGTATTGCCCTGCACGGTATCTGTTACGACTTCTTTTTTGTCACCGGTCAGTTATATGTGGACCGCAAAGCCCCTGTGTCCATCCGGGCCAGTGCCCAGGGTCTGTTTGCGCTGCTGACCTACGGTGCAGGCATGCTGGTTGGCAACTACATGCTGGGCTGGTGGGGTGACAGCATTGCGCTGGATGGTTCTTCGCAGGCCGGGTGGCAGCAGGGTGCCTTCGGTTTCTGGATCATGCCGGCGGTGCTGGCGGCAATCATCCTGATCTTCTTTGCAATGACATTCAGGCGGGAGCAGAATCATGCCACAGTCGATCAGCCGGCGTGAGCTGGTAAAACGCGCCATTGCGACCGGTCTTGCGCTGGGCGCGGCCGGGGGCAGTGCAGGTGCCCTGACACAATCCGGTACAGATGTGCGCGGTCAGTTTCAGGCGCGCGGCAATATCCGTCATTCGGTTGCACAGTGGACCTATGGTTTTCTGACGCTGGAGGAACTATGTGAGGTTGTCAACGGAATCGGCTTTGCGGCCATTGATCTGATCGGGCCTGAGCAGTGGCAAATACTCAAGAATCATGGCATTGATTGCTCCATGTGCAATGGCGCGGAAATCAGTCTTGAAGAAGGCTGGAATCGCCCGGATCTGCACAGCACACTGATCGACAATTATCGCTCCCATATCGAACTGATGGCGCAGGCGGGTTATACCAACCTGATCTGTTTCAGTGGTAATCGCGGTGGCATGGACGATGAAACCGGGCTGCAGAACTGTGCCAATGGACTCAGGCAGATCATGAGTCTGGCCGAGCGTCACAATATCATTGTGCAGATGGAACTGTTCAACAGCAAAATCGATCACCCTGATTACATGTGCGACAGTTCTGCATGGGGCATTGAGTTGTGTGAACGTATCGGGTCACCCAATTTCAGACTGCTTTATGATATCTATCACATGCAGGTTCAAGAAGGCGATATCATTCATACCATACGGGATCACCACCAATGGTTCGGCCACTACCACACTGCCGGTGTGCCCGGGCGCAATGAAATTGATGACAGTCAGGAGTTGCACTATCCGGCCATCATGCGTGCCATTCTGGAAACCGGGTTTACCGGGTACGTTGCGCAGGAGTTTATTCCGCGCCGGCAAGGACCTAATGGCGTGCGCAGCAACGAGGAGCGTATCGCCTCGCTGGCACAGGCAGTGGCAATCTGCGATATCTGACAGACAGTAAACTGACTGTTGTGTCGTCAGTAAGCGCGCGTACCCGGCAATGGGGCGCGCCGGATCG
This sequence comes from uncultured Pseudohongiella sp., assembly GCA_963974875.1. GTDB lineage: Bacteria > Pseudomonadota > Gammaproteobacteria > Pseudomonadales > Pseudohongiellaceae > Pseudohongiella. The sequence continues at coordinate 60,652 of CAXBER010000003.1, forward strand.
TTCGCAGGGTGCGGGTCTCAAGTGTCAGCTCCATGCCGGTAGTGCCCGTGGCACTGACACTGACTGCATGTTCAGGTAATGCCTGACCCGCAGGCAGACTGTTGTGCCAGATGGTCAGCCGGTGCTCGCCGGGATTGATATCCACCAGGACTACCATGCCGTTGGCATCGGTCAGACCAAACCGGCTGCTGCCGGCCACATAGATATAACCAACCATCCAGTCATGAATATTGCACCCCAGCGTCACAACGCCGGGCGTGTCAAACAGCACAGGCGCTGCAATGTTCCCCGTGTACAGCGGCAGCTCAAACCGCTTGGCGTCAGAGAATGAATAGACATGATGGTGGACGTCGTCGCTGTTGGGAAACTCGACCAGGGTGCCGGCTGCGACGGCAAGCACGGGCCCGACAAACTCCTTGTTGATCTGATCCATGATGGCGTTGGCGGGTGAGCCGGATGGTGTTGGCCCCGGTGGCTGCGTCAGTATTTCCACTACGGCATGTTCTACCGGGTTTCCATCGGGTGTCATCACGCGCACCTGCAGTTCTGCTGCTGACAGGGTCACGCACCAGCAGCCGGCGAGTGGCAGCAGCCAACGGGCAATCTTCCGTGCAAAGTGAATGCAGTGAGCCATGGTCAAAACCTTACATGGTAGTCAATGTGAACAATGTTGCTGCGATATCTCAGTCCCCGCGCGGCGCTGGCACGCTGCTGCCCGGCGCCCAGACTGACACTGCTGTTGTCCCCAAGCGGCGTGTTCCATTGCACACCCAGCTCGTGACTGCGGGCGTCTATCCGGTATGCCAGATACCCTTTGTTGATACCATTGTCGCGAACGATGGCATCAGTCACATTCAGCAGCGGCGTGCCGGGGCGGGCACTGGCGTCCAGGTCACCATCAAGATAACGGTATTGCATGGAGATGGCCTGGCCGTTCTCCAGTACATGATCAGCGCGCAGAACAAGCTGGTGCCGGCGCTGATCAAATACATCCACATCAAATGCCGGGTTGGGTTGCAATGCGTAACGCCGACTGGCGTCCTGCCTGTGAACGGCAAGGCTGCCACTCAACATCCACGCCGGTGAAAGTCGTTTTGTGAGTGTGGTCTCAATCTGGCCAGACCAGCGGCTGCGCACAGACCCGTCCCAGTGTTCCCGCATTAACCGGGTATCCACAAACAGTCGCGGGGCATATGCACCCAGACCCAGTCTGCGACTGTATCCGGCCGTCACGCCGGCCTGAATATGGTTCATGCCGGTGGTGTGCTGAAGGGCAGTGACGCCAGCGGCCAAACCCAGGCTGAACCAGGCACCCGGTTCGGTGACAAAAATGCGGGTACGTTGATAGTCGGCGCTGAACAGCCTGTCTCCCAAACGATTCGCAGAGTCGGGTGCATTGGGGATATTGCTATGGTGGCGCAGGGAGAGCGTCAGTGAGCTTTCCGTATCTGCCTGCAGTGCGACAGGCAATAGCAGACAGCCCAGCAACAACAGCATGCTGCTTCTGACGTGAGGCCTGTACGCTGATCCGGGTGCCATTTTCTATTCATTCTTCGCAAGCGACGCGCTGAAACGGATTGTGCATCCCGGCCTGCGGATTTGTCCAGCAGTGACTGCCGAAATGTCCTCAGGGCGCCAGACTGGAACGTGCCTGCGTGCCCCACTTGCCTTGGGCATCACGCGTCACGATGTACAGTGATTCATAGGTGCCTATCGATTCATTCTGGCTGTTGAAACGTTGAAATACGGTATTTATGTGCACTTTCCCTGCCGACACCAGCACTGCCTCGCGGCTCAGCCAGTGTGAGTGATCCCAGCCGATGGCAGCCAGATTCGCGAAGGTGGATTGTCGGGCGAACTCCTCTGCACTCTGCCAGACAGTGACGGTACCACTGGCAAAACGTACATGCGGGTAATTCAGGGTGGCAGCCCAGGCCGGCATGTCCCGGTTGTTGAAGGTGCGCATAAAATCATCCAGTGCGGCCATTGCACCGGCAATCGCCTGTGCCTGCTCATCCGTAGTAGCCACCTGTGCAAACAGTGCGGTGGGGCTGATCCACAGGCAGCAAAGAAGCATGAATGTGCTGAGTTTGTGTCTTGTCATGGCAGGGTTCTCATGTCGTTATTGTTGGTCTCTGGTGAGGAACCAGTGTAATCAACATTCGGGCAGCAGGGAATGGCGTTGTACATCTGGCTAATTGACGAAGGTTCCAGCACTAAAGATACTTGCGGTGAGTTGTAAACAAAGTTGGGAGGGGCTAATTCAATGGAAGCGTTTGGGGTAATCGGAATGTCCATGGGGACCATGGGTTTTATTTTTGGAATCATCGGAATGAGCTCAATGAGTCAGGTCGCTCAACACAGAAAAGATCATGACGCGTTATATGACAGACTAAGGAGAGCTGGCGTACTGAGAGAGTAACGGTAGCAGGTACAGGAGGAAGATTTTTGTGCCTGAAATCGCATCAAATATATCGGCAAAACAATGCCATCATAAAACGGCCGCGAAAGTGACCTAAAAATTAGGGATGAAGAAAATGAACAATACGGAATACGCAGGTTTTTGGGTGAGAGTTGGTGCATCTTTGATAGATACTGTATTGATGATGATTATTGTTTTCCCCGTTTTGACTTTCATCTATGGAAGTGAGTATTGGGTGAGTGACTCATTTTTCGTCGGCGTCTGGGATTTTGTATTCAACATGATTTTGCCGGCAGTTGCAGTTATTCTGTTTTGGGTCTATCGGGCAGCCACACCAGGCAAGATGGCCTTTCGCCTCAAAATTGTGGACGCTGATACAGGGGAGAAAGTATCGACTGGCAGATTGATTGGGCGCTACTTCGGGTACTATGTCGCCACCATCCCACTCTTTCTAGGTTTAATCTGGGTTGGAATCGATAGGAGAAAACAGGGCTGGCACGACAAGCTGGCAGGAACTGTTGTTATTCGAAGCACACAAAAGGAACCTGTTCTGTTCGATAGAGGGGTTTGACAGGCGTTTCCTGAAGCTTCAGTGCTCGCTTTTCAGTATCCGCGCAGCTCCGGTGATGGATTTCGCACGGGAGAGTCCAGACAATATGGAGGCGTATGTCAGTGGCAAGGATGCCTTCGTCAGGGAGTGCGAATGTCGAGCGCCAAATTGTATTCCCGACACCAGGAATTGATAGGCGAACATTCACTCAGTAGTCTGTCATTGATAGTTATTAAGAGCAGGGCTGTTTGTACTCGTAATTCTTTATTGATGCGGAAGGTAAATTCTATATGACTAGTGAGTCAGTACAGACAATCTACGAAAGACTGTATTCCCAGAATCAATTTCTGAGAGAGCGGCTTCAGAAAAGTTTTGTCTGGTGTGGCGCTGTATTTCTGGCAACAAATAGCTGGTTTGTAACAAATGGATTGACGGTGTCACGAGAGGTGCTATACCTCATTTCAGCATTCTATCTTTGGTTGGCATTAGGGACCATATATTCAATATACTTCCATTATAGTGAGTATTTGGCAAATGCGCGGATGATAGTAAGAATTGAAAGAGCGCTGGGTGTATATGAAAAAGGGAGACATTTTCCGGATGAGAGCCTTTTTTCACAGGAAAGCATGGCGTGGGGAACGGGAAAATACAGTCGGCACATTCTAGTCGGGTATCTAATATTGATACTTCTACTATTATTTCTTTCTGTTGCAATGCTGTTCGTTTTAAATTCTGCACCAGAATAGAAATCAACTGAAGAGCAGACATAACAATCGGCCTCAGGTACAGCCGTTGATCAGATTTGCTCAGCCAGCCGGCTCAAAATGGCAATCGTTTCATCGCTGGCTTTTTCCATTCGGACAATGGCTTCGATTGAGCCGGGGAGATCGCCATTGCTGCGCAGTTCCAGTGCCTCGCGGCCGCCTCTGTGGACGCCGGCATGCGGCGTTTCCAGGCTGGAATATATCCCCAGATGACTGAAGTCAGCTGCCCCCTGTCCCTGGTAGTACCATTTTCCCAGTCTGCATTGATGATGATCCGAGATTTCTTCGTTGGCGGGCTGGCCACTCAGCCACCTGGTGTAAATAACCTGTTTCCAGGCCATGTGATCCAGTTTTACGGTTTCGATGAAACTGGCCATTGCCTCGCCAGTAATGGTGTCATGCATTGATCGTGAGTGTTCGATAAGCCGGTTCAGGGAATCGGACGTGCTGGACGCATTTTCAAGCATTACCGTACAGTGCCCCAGGGTTGAGGACATGTTGTGATCAGCTTCCTGCGTACTACTGTCTATTTCGGCGACCAGTTTTGAGATCTCGGCACTCGCCTCACCTGCCCGCTGGGCCAGCGTTCTTACTTCATCGGCAACCACGGCAAATCCGCGGCCCTGCTCACCGGCTCTGGCGGCCTCGATTGCCGCGTTTAATGCAAGCAAATTGGTTTGTTCTGAGATGTTGTTAATAATGCTGACAAATTTTGTAATCTCATTGGCGGATCCCCGTAGCCGTGAGACGCCGTTGTACGTTTGCTCAACCTCATGGTTTACCTTGTTGAGCCCGGTCATCAAGGACACCATATTGTCCGATGACTGGTCATAAATACTCGCCGATTGGATAATACTGTCTTTTTCCTTCAGCAGATGATTAGCCAGTTTTGCAATTCTTCCCCGGATGTCATTCAGGGGTTTTAGCCCGTCTATCGCCAGTCGCATGACGCCGATATCCTCGTACTCCCTTGAGTACGCCGCCAACTCCTGTTCCAGCTCTGCCACTCTGCTCTGGCGGCGATCCAGTTCAATCTGATGTTCCCGAATTACACTTTCCAGTGACTCGCATTTTTCCTGTAGTTCGCGGTACCTGCTAAGTGTAGTAAACATGCCAGTCAAACTCCTGATTCATGAAAGATCTGTTAGTCGATATCTAATCGGCCGACCCTGACAGTTCTTTACTGAAGATCAGGTGGCAAGCAGAATGAATTCCGCAATGCTTCCCCATGTCGGCTGGTATTTTGTCAAGCGACATAATTACCGGACTGATACCGGTCGCACCAATGGATAGAGATCTTCCTGTGGCATGGGTCTCGAGAGGTAATATCCCTGCAGAAAGTCGACGTCCAGTTCGGCCAGTTGTGCTGCCTGTGTCGCAGTTTCAACGCCTTCAGCGATTACCTGTAAGCCGAGTGCACGGGCAATTTCTACAATTGGTTTGACCAGCGGTGCCTGTTGTGAATTTTCCATCTGCTCAATCAGTGCCCGATCGATTTTGAGAATCTGCACTGGAAGTTTGTGCAGATAGTTCAGGGACGAGTAACCGCTGCCAAAGTCGTCGATGGCTATCCGGAAACCCCGACTGCGCAGATCGTGCAGAATCCTGAGGCTGACCGTTTCCGATTGCATCATGGCTGTTTCGGTAATTTCAAGCACCAGTAAATGCGGCGGTATCTCATGAACTTTTACCGCTGATGACAAAAGATCAGTAAATCCGTGTTCAACCAGCTGGAGTGGAGAAATATTAATGTTCAGAAACATGTCCGGTTCACACAGACCCTGTTTTCTCCAATACTGAAAGTCTAGCAGTGCCTGTTCCAGCACCACCTCACCCAATTGGGCAATGAGTCCTGCATGTTCCGCCATGGGGATGAATTCGTCAGGTGCGATCATGCCTTTATCAGGATGCGGCCATCGTACCAGTGTCTCCAGACCGACTAATGCTTTGGATGCAGCATGATGAATTGGCTGGTAATAATTCATCAACTTGCCATGTGTTATGGCATGACTCAGATCATTGAGAATCGACAGGCGGTAGCTGGCATTATCCTGCATGGACTGCTCAAACACACAGCGACCGGATGAACCCTGTTGCTTGGCGCGGCTAAGTGCCGTATCAGCGTTGCGTGCCAGGTCGTTGGTATTGTTGCCATACTCCTGGCAGGCAATACCAAAACCGGCAGTTAACGATCGCAGACACAGAGTGCCAATTTCAAGTGGTTGTGAAAGCGAACGCTGGAGCCTGTGGACCAATGTATCTATCTCTTGCATTGAGCCAGAGGGAGCGTAAACAACAAATTTGTCTCCTGCCCAATGCGCCAGTACCTGTTCATTTTCCAGACATGCGCGGAAACGCCTGGACAGTGCAATCAGCACATGGTCACCGGCGTCATGCCCCAGGCTATAGTTGATGGTGTCAAAGTCGTCCAGATCGACAAACACCAGCGCCTGCTGGTTTGACTTTGACTGTTTTTGAGCCAGCAATGACTCCAGATACTGTCGGTTAGGCAGTCCGGTCAGGGAATGCGTATAGGCGGCACGACTGAGGGTTCGTGCTGCGCGTCCTGCAGTAATCGCCAGCATGGCGACCAGCAGGTTGGTCATGGCCAGCGCAACAGCGAGAGACCATGCAGTTTCCCAGGTGGCAGGCTCACCATAGCCGTTGCCAAAAAATCTTTCGCCGGCTACCAATAATAGAGTACTTACCGCAGTAGCCGCCATGCCCCCGCGAACCCCGAAGAAATAGGCAACAAGTGATACAGGTGCGACATGCGTCCACCATAGCAGGTGGGAGGTGACGCCGGTCACTGGCATCAGCAGTGGGTGTAGTCCCGGAATGGCGTACAACATCAGTACCGACAGAATCGCCATCTTACTGATGTTGCGTGGGGTATGTTTGCGCATTGCAGCGTGATCCGGTGGAAAATGAGGTGAACTCAGTAATGAGACGGTGATAGCGAGCCGGTGTTACAGGAGAGGTGTGTATTATCTTTGTTAATCGTTGCAGGAAGAAAAAAAAGGGAGGAGAAAAACCTCCTCCCTGTGCAAAACGCGGCAGGGTCACCGCGGGGGAGCGGTCAGAATTGCCAGAGCGCCCGGGCGTAAAGCCGACGGCCCCGACCATCAAAAACAGTAGAATCAAAATTCAGTGCGCTTGACTCTCTAAAGGGTAGTCGCTGGTCAAACATATCCAGCACGCCCAGGGTAAATGTCGTACTTCCCAGTGCGCTGTTGGACCATGCATGGTTGTAACGATACTGGACATCCCAGGTCTGGTAGCTGTCGATCGTTTCCTTTACCAGACTTCGGACCAGGTCATTGCCAAACTGGAATGTTGTTTCAAACGCCAGATCACGATACGAGCCGATATGGCGATTGATAAGGGTAATGCCGTGATTTCCCCGGCCCCAATTCAGGGTGATATTCCCCTTGTTGTCGGGTAAGGAGCGTACAATAGTGCCGTCGCCTGTGGTGCCTGCTGCATCAAGCACACCGGTGTCCAGCAGGCCCAGTTCGAGTCCGGGGACATCACTGATGGTGTACTGACGAACATGTGTGTAGTCCATGCTGACGCGGAAGTCGCCCCAGTCGGTAGCCCAGTTATAACCGAGCTTCAGGTCAACACCATCCGAGACGATAGTACCGGCATTGATAGCCCTGAGGGTCAGCGTAATCAGATTGGCAGTTTCGGAATTCGCGGCGCGTTGTATTCCCGGCACAACATAGGTTCTTGGGTCAACAACACAATCGAGTCGCTGTTCAGAATCGCGCCCGAACTGTGCTTCCAGTGCAGCAGGGTCGCAGGATTCAAACAGATTGGCAGAATCCGCCGGGATACTGGAATTGAGTACAAAGTTGTCAGGGTTCTGCACAGCCTGTCGAAAGGCTGCAAGCTCAGGTTGCAAGGCTGAGATGCCCGGTTCCGGAAGTACTCTGTCCTCAACTTCGAAGCGCCAGAAGTCAGCCTGAATACTGGCACCTTCCAGGCGGCCGCCCGGCGTCCAGATAAAACCCATGCTGTACGTGTCAGCGGACTCATTGCCGACATCTGGTGCCGGGCCTCCCAGTGTAAATGTCTGCTCGGCCTCAGCATTTTCATTAGTAGGAGAGGCCAGGCCTGCTCTGACCGCCTGGTTGGACAACGGGTCGCGGAAGACGATACTGCCTGCCTCGAAACCTTGCTCAATGATGGCGATATTGGGTGCACGGAATGACTGCGAGAAAGATCCTCGCAGCAACAGGTCTTCAACGGGACGCCAGCTCATTGCGATCTTGGGTGAAACTTCGGATCCGATATTGCCGCCGTAATCTTCCCAGCGGAATGCAATCTGACTTTCAAAGTTGTTCCACAAAGGCAGGGATAGCTCGGCAAAAACGGCTTTAACCCGCCGGTCATGCTCGTAATTGAAGATGCAGTTGGAGCATTCAAAGTTGTTGCTGACATCGTGACGCTGATCGGGATTGCCATTGGCATCAAACGACAATATCGAGTCCGGGAGCCCCGGATCATTGAGAGTCGGGGCAATCGAGCTGGTGTTTCTGTCCCGATACTGTGCGCCTGCAGCAAACTGGGCGGTGCCGCCGTTCAGCTCGAACAGTTCGCCCGCGATGACAGCGTCCAGCACGCCAAGGCGGTTCCGTTTGTCGGCTCGTAGTACGGTAGGGTTTACCCAGTCAATCAGCTCCTGACTGTTTGCCAGTTCCGGATTCGTGAACTGTGTAAGCAGGGGATTAAAGAATTGACAACCTCCCTGGCCCTGATTGTTGCTGGTCAATGCGTAGGACAGGGATTCACGTGTGGTAAACACAAAACCGGGAAAGAAAGTCTGCGTCAGGGCGCTGTCAAAAAAGTCCCAGGCTTGCGGCACTGCACCGCCGAACGGCCCGGGCTGACCGGCGAAATCAAAGTCCGGCACTCCGTTGGGGACGCAGTTGGGGCCGCCCAGACCGTTGGCTGCCATTTCCACGCGCTGGCGATTAAACGTGCGATAGGACTGCTCAAGGCTGCTGTCGCTCCAGGAGTAACTGATATCGTAATTGAAGTTTCGATCCGATACGGTGAAATCACCTTTCATGCCCAACTGTATATTGCTGGCCTGGGTGCTCGTGAGATTTGAATCATCACCCTGTCGCGGGACGCCGACACGCGGATTTGCCCAGAATGCGGTATTGATGCCGCCATTGCGGATATCGACCGGGGCGTTGGGAATGTCGCTGGCGGTCGGCCGTGACAGTCCGATTGACGGCGCAAAGAAGCCCAGCTCCATGGTTTGCCCGATCGCGTTATTGCCAAATGCCGGGTTGCGCGTATAGGCGCCCGGTTGTGCCAGAAACACTGTTGGCCCCCGTGCCTGGTTGTGTCCATCATCGGCTCTCAATGTGTCGCTGTCTGAATAACTGAAGAACGAGTAGAAATCGGCGCTGTCATCGAACGTATGGTTGAAAGACCCAGCAACACTGTTGCGTTCACTCGCCTGCGCTATATAGTTCCATTCCGAGTTGTCTTCGCGGCAGGTGCCAGTTCTTTCGCCCCTGGTCTCCCGCCGGGAACCAAGAAAAAAGGGTGTGCCGTCAATTGATGTTATGGCGTCGGATCCGCACAGCGGGTCACTGTACACCACAGCACCTGTGCCACCTTCAGCAACATTCGCTGCCATGATGGACTGGTTGATGTATGCGGGGTTTATGTTTGCACCAAAGGTGACGGGTGCCACTGCACCGCCAATGGCAGATACCGTGCCAAAGAACTCCGAATTTTCGTCAAAATAGTTGCCGTATTTGACACTTACTTCATCGCGTTCAAACCGTTCTGCCGAGAGTACCAGGTGGGTGTTTCCGCTGTCGCTGGCCCATCCCCATATGCCGCTTACGGTTGCGTCAAACTTGTCACTGGCAGCATCTATTGCCTGAATGTCACCATAGAGCTCCATTCCTTCAAACTCGGTGCGCATGATGATATTTACTACGCCTGCGACTGCGTCTGCGCCGTAAAGTGCTGAACCTCCATCAGTCAGTATCTCCAGGCGTTCTGTCATTACCAGGGGGATGGTGTTGAGGTCTACAAACTCGCCGCCGCTGGTGGTTGTTGCAGCGGCAGGTGCCACACGTTTTCCGTTGATTAGTGTCAGTGTGGAATTTTCACCCAGATTTCTGAGATTGACCTGAGACGTTCCCTCGGTTTGACTTGCTTCACCTGATCCCGGATTGGTAAACGATCCGGAATTTACTTCCAGGTTTTTGACGACGTCCCAGATAACTGCGGCGCCTTGTGCTTCGATACTGGTCCGATCCACGACCTGTACAGGGGATGGTGCATCAAGCGGTGTGCCGCGAATGTAAGATCCGGTGACAACAACTTCCTCTATATCCGGCCCTGATTGCGATTGGGCTGACGCGCCCGCTGATACGCCGGAAAGTATCAGTCCGACGTACATTGCTGATCGTCTAAATTTGTTCTTCATTGTAAATCTCCCAGTCTATTATGATTGTCAGGAGTGCTGTCAGAAATTACCTGATGAGTGTCTCTGTAGATATCAGACTGAGAGGTTTGTAAATTGTTACGCTGGGTAAAAAAATAATTCGAAGCCGTTTCCTGGTCGTATTCCGGGGACGTAACATATGTCATGGTTCCGCGTCACATCCGGGTCAGCAAACAGAAATCAGTGGAGTACAATAATGTCCGGATCGATAGTAGCGCCAGGAACACTGTCAGGATGGCTGCTCATGGCATTGATGCTGCTGGTCGGATGTGGGAATGCCGGACAGGCACAGAATGGCCGTATCTCATTTGATGCCGATAGCTGGCCCGACACGGATTTTTCCCGATCCACGATTGATCTGGCAGAGGTTATGTCCGGTGGCGTCGGGAGAGATGCGATTCCGTCGATAGACAGCCCGCAGTTTGTCCTGGTGTCAGAGTATCAGTCTTACGAAGGCATCGACCCCATGGAGCCGGTTGTTGGCGTAGAGCTCAATGGAGCATTCAGGGCATATCCCCTGCGTGTGATGATCTGGCACGAAATCGTCAATGATGTGTTGGCCGGAGTGCCGATCGCCGTTACCTATTGTCCGCTGTGCAACACGTCCGTGGTATTCGATCGACGGTTTGACGGCCGGATACTGGACTTTGGTACCACCGGAAATCTCCGGCATTCTGATCTGATCATGTACGACCGACAAAGTGAAAGCTGGTGGCAGCAATACGGTGGGCAGGGCATTGTCGGGCGTTATGCCGGCGACGAGCTGACCATACTGGCATCACGTCTTGAATCGCTGGCTGAATTTGCTGAACGTGCGCCGCAAGGGCAGGTACTGGTTCCCAACAATCCCCGGTTCCGTGACTACAGCGCCAATCCCTATGTGGGCTACGACCGGGCGGCATCGCCCATGTTGTTCCGTGGTAAAGTGCCGCGCGGGGTGTCGCCGATGCTGCGCGTCATAGCGATTGAAGACATTGCGTTTGCGCTGCCGTTGCTGCAGCGTGACGAGGCGCTGGAACATGACGGCCTCTCCATCCGCTGGTCGGCCGGTCAGCGTACGGCGCTGGGGCACCGGCAGATATCACGCGGCGCCGATGTCGGCAGTGTGCTGGTCCAGCGCCGTGGCGAGGATGTCCCGCATGTTATAACCTTTGCGTTTGCGTTTTTTGCCTTCCATCCAGACGGTGTGTTGTATACCGAAAGGGGGGCAGTACGGCAGCAGCCATGACCAATCTGTGTTATCGATGAGCCGGGTGTAACAACCACGCAACTGGTGCGTCTACCTGTGTCTGGCCGGAACTGCTAACAGCTGGTCGGTCTGTTGTCCTTATCAATAACTCAGGAGCTGGTCCATGAAACATCTCGCACGCACGCTGTTTGCCACGGTCATGCTGTTTATTCTCAGTGTTCCGGCCATGGCGCTGGAAAAAGAAAAATTCACCATGGAGCGCTTTGAGGCGCTGCAGCAGGAAGGCGCGGTCATCATGGTCGACATTTTTGCGACCTGGTGCCCCACTTGTGCCCGTCAGCAGGAAGTCATTGCCGAATACCGGGCCAACAATCCGGACAAGGTTTTCCATATTCTGGAAGTTGATTTTGATTCCCAGAAGGAATGGGTCAGGCACTTTCGTGCACCACGCCAGTCCACCATCCTCCTGTATGCCGGTGAAGAGCAGTTCTGGTACAGCGTCGCGGAAACCCGGCCTGAGGTGATTGCGGCTGAAATCGATAAAGCCGTTATGGCCGCTGCGCGCTAATGGCGCTGGAGCTGGCCTCGCTGCCGCTGGCGCTGTTCGCCGGCATGTTGAGTATCCTGTCCCCCTGTGTCTGGCCTCTGGTGCCGGTGATGATGTCATCAGCAGCCACCAGCGGTCGCAGCGGGCCCCTGTTTCTGGCGCTGGGGCTTAGTGTCTCGTTTGCGGTGGCAGGAACCCTTATTACTTTGCTGTTGCTCAACGCCGGGCTCAATCCTGACGCCTTTCGTTACGTTGCGGCAGTGATGTTGCTGTTGGTAGGTGTGCCCCTGGTGTACCGGCCTGCTGGCGATTTTGTCACGATGCAGTTGTCACGCATGACATCACACCTTAATCTACACTCAGGCACCGGCGGCAGCAGTGCGGTCGGACAGTTTGGTGTCGGCGCCCTGGTAGGACTGGTGTGGTTGCCCTGTGTCGGGCCTACTCTGGGCGCGGCCATCGCACTGGCATCACTGGGTCAGGATATGATGATGGCCTTTGTGGTCATGTTTGTGTTCGGCGTTGGCACCGCTTCCGTGCTGGTAGTCGCCGGCCTGGTATCGGGATCAGTGCTGAACCGGGTGCGGCCAGGTGTGCTCAGCAAAGGTGCGCGTGCCAAACAGCTGCTGGGCTGGTTATTGATTGCGCTCGGGGCCATGGTGCTGACCGGCGTGGACAAGGTGCTGGAGACCTGGGCGCTGGGCATTCTGCCGGACTGGGCAACACAGATTTAGATTTTTGCCGGTTACCGGATGGAGTTGTTGATGGAATCCATATACTACGTGCTTTGCTGGCATTGCCATCGGCGCTGCAAGCATTGCTACGATGAACGCTTCCGCCCTTATGTTCGCGACGAACTGGAGTCCGTGGTCAGTGAGGCTGCCGATAGCGCACCCGCCATTATTGGCAATCTGCCGGCATCAATGCAGTATCTGGACCGCAACACGCCGGACCCGGATAGCCCGGGCGGTTATCGACAACGAACCGGCCGTATCATCATTTCCGGCGGCGATGTGCTGACCGAGCCGGTGCGTGAACGGGTGTTGTACCCGGCACTGGAAGCGATCCGTGACAAATACCGCGACCAGGGCGGCGTCAAGGTCATTGTGCAGACCACCGGTGACCTGCTCACCGAACAGATACTGGATGAACTGCTAAGTCGAGACGTCTGGTCAGTCTCGGCGGCCGGCATTGATGATTATCACGTCGGCATGCAGGGCGAGAAAAAGTACGAGTTGGCCGAGCGACTGAAAAAAATGTTTGAAGCGGCGGGCATGATCAGCGTTGCTGATCACGATGAGCGTCGGGATCTGGACCAGGGCGGTCCCCCGGTATACAGCCTGTTTGGCGCCACCGACGATGCCTGGATCGGCAAGATCTGGCCACGCGGGCGTGCCTGGCGCAATAATCTGTCCAAGGCCACCATGCAGGACAACTTCTGCAATGCCTGGTCAGGCGGACTGGGCTTTCTGGAGCATGGTTACAGCGGCTCCGAGGTATCCATTGACCCTGACGGCAATGTCTATCCCTGTTGCCTGAAAACTGCGCGACCGCTGGGCAATCTCACTGAAGAGCCATTGCTGGATATTCTTGACAGCCTGGCTGGGCATCCGGTGTTCGAGGCTATCAACGCGGGTAAACCGGAGCGTATGGGGTTGAACATGGCTCAGTCAGTACCAAGGTTTCTTGATGCCTGCCACACCACCACCCCGGACGGGAGTCGCTACAGCAATATCTGCATTGGCTGCGACAGTTTCTTTCGCGATCACCTGGGCCCGGTGCTGGCAGACTTGCACCGGCAGCGCCTCAAACGCCGGGTTAATCTGATACCCGCGCGTCAGACGTCATGAGCCGGACGTCCAGGGTGTGTTCTGTATTTAGTCACATTCGTATCTGCTTGCTGGCGCTTGGCGTGGTATTAACATCCGGCGCTGCCAGTACGCTGTCGGCGCAATCACCGGATGCCTCGGACTGGGCCGCTGTTGTGCAGGCTGCCGACGACCAGGACCTGTTTTTTTATGCCTGGGGCGGCGATCCGCAGATCAATGATTATCTGGCCTGGGTGAGTCGGCGCGTGAATGAGCTGCACGGCATACGCATGACCCATGTGCGCCTCAGTGACACCGCCGATGCAGTTTCGCGCATACTTGCCGAACGGCAGGCTGGCACGATGCAAGGTGGTGCCGTCGATCTGTTATGGCTGAACGGCGAAAACTTTGCCAGCCTTAAGCAGAATGACCTGCTGTTTGGCCCCTGGGCGGAACAACTGCCCAACTTTGCCCTGGTCAACGCCGACGCTAACCCGGACGTGCGTGCTGACTTCACGGTACCCGTTGAGGGGTATGAATCGCCCTGGCTGCGTGCCCACCTGGTGTTCTACTACGACAGCGCCTATGTGGACAGTGCGCCGCGTAATATGGCCGCGTTGCTGGACTGGGCACGTCAGCATCCGGGCGAATTCACCTATCCCCGACCCCCGAACTTTCTGGCAACAACGTTTCTGAAACAGGCTCTGCTGGAACTGATAGACGATCCAGAGCCGCTGTACCGGCCTGTTGACGAGAGTGATTTTGAGACACTGACAGCACCGTTGTGGGCATTTCTGGATGCTCTGCATCCGCTGCTGTTACGTCAGGGGCGCACCTTTCCGACCAGCGGCGCGGAGCTGCGCCGGCTGATGGCTGACGGCGAGACCGCGCTGGCCATGTCTTTCAACCCGACAGAGGCGGTTAACAGTGTCATCCGCAACGAGCTGCCTGACAGCGTGCGGACAACCGTGCCTGATCGTGGCACCCTGGCCAATGTCAGTTTTGTTGCCATCCCGTTTAATGCCAGCCATAAAGCGCCGGCCATGGTCACCGCCAATTTTCTGCTGTCAGTCGAGGCACAACTGCGGGCGCAGGATCCCCGGCACCTTGGCAGCACCCCGGTCATTGACATCGCGGTGCTATCCGCAGCGGATCAGCAACAGTTTGCTGCCATGCGCCAGGAGCATCCGGCTGCGCCATCGCTGATGAGCGAGAACGGGCAGCTTCAGGAACCGCACCCCAGCTGGATGGCGGCATTGGAGACTGCCTGGATTGTTCGATATGGCAGCCGCTGAAACCGGATTGCAGGTAGTACACTGACATGTTGAAAGCAGCTCCCTGGTTGATGATTGGTGTATTGATCGCGCCGGTACTGGCCGGTCTGTTTGCTATCGTCCCGCCTGCGTTTGGTTACTTGCCGGCCCTGCAGCACACCGAGCCCGGACTGGCGGTGTGGGCCGATCTGTTCAACACCCCGGGCATTGCTCGCAGTGCCATGCTCAGCCTGGCGGCAGGCCTGCTGACACCGCTGCTGTCGTTGATGCTTGTGTTGCTGTTTCTGGCCAGTGTCAGCGGTACCCGCTGGGCGCACGCCATGCGTCGGCTGGTGGCGCCGCTGCTGGCAGTACCGCACGCCGCAGCAGCCTTTGGTCTGGCTTTCCTGATTGCGCCTTCAGGGTTTGCACTGCGTCTGGTGTCCCCTGAGCTTAGTGGCTGGCAACGTCCCCCCGACCTGTTGATACTCAATGACCCCCTGGGTCTGACCATGATGCTGGGGCTGGTGCTCAAGGAGATACCGTTTCTGCTGCTCATGGCGCTGGCAGCGCTGCCTCAGCTGAATCCCGACCAGCGTGTAGCGATGGCACGCACATTGGGTTACCGGCCCATTCTGGCCTGGCTGTGGACGGTGGCACCGGCTCTGTATCCGCTGTTGCGGCTGCCGCTGTTTGCCGTGATTGCCTTTGCCTCGGCCACGGTCGACGTGGCGCTGATTCTTGGCCCGACTCTGCCGCCAACGCTGAGTGTCCGGATCATCGGCTGGTTCAGCGATCCCGATCTTAATCAACGCTTGCTGGCCTCGGCGGCGGCGCTGCTGCAACTGATCATTACCCTGTCCGCCATCGGACTGTGGATTGCCGCAGAAAAAGTCGTTGGCCGACTGTATCGCAGGCTGCTGCTGAGTGGCATCCGGCAAACCGGCCATGGACTGTTGGATGTGGCTGGCAAAAGCCTGCTGGTTATCACGCTGGGATCACTGCTGCTGAGTCTGCTGTTGCTGGTCGTTTACGCATTCGCCGGACCCTGGCGTTTTCCGGCCAATCTGCCGGATGCCTGGACCACACAGCACTGGCAATCAGTGGGGCCGGTGTTATTGACACCCTTGCGTAATACGCTGTTGCTGGCTCTGGTGTCGACACTGCTGGCTGTGGTGCTGGTGGTTGCTGCGCTGGAGCATGAAAGCCGTCAGGCCCAGGCGCCGACCCGGTTGTTGTGGGCTATCTACATGCCATTACTGGTACCCCAGGTGGCGTTTCTGTATGGCCTGACCCTGTTGCTGGAGCAGCTACGCTGGTTGCCGGGTCTGGTCATGGTCGGGTTTGCGCACAGCCTGTTTGTGGTGCCCTATGTGTATCTGTCGCTGGCTGAACCCTATCGGCGCCTGGATCCACGCTGGCAACAACTGTCCGCCACGCTCGGCGCCAGTGCCAATCGTACCTGGTGGCGCATAAAACTGCCGTTACTCATGGCGCCCATCGCAACCGCATGTGCTGTGGGTCTGGCGGTGAGTATCGGACAGTATCTGGCAACATTGTTGACGGGCGCGGGGCGGGTCAGCACACTGACCACCGAAGCGGTGGCGCTGGCTTCAGGTGGTACACGTGGCACGATTGCAGTGTGGGCATTGCTGCAGGCAGCCATTCCCATGCTGGGTTTTGCATTGGCCATAACCTTGCCCCGATTCTGGTGGCGCCACCGACGTGATATGCGAGGACAGCTGACATGACCGCATCGCGACTGACATTAAGAAATATCGATATCCGACTGCATGGGAAAATTCTGCTGCAACTGGATACTGTCATTGAACCCGGAGCGACACTGACGGTCATGGGTCCTTCGGGCGTCGGCAAGTCTTCGTTGCTGGCTTACATTGCCGGTTTCCTGGCACCGGAATTTGATGCCAGTGGTGAGATCTATCTGAACGATCGCTGTCTGAATACGTTACCCGCCGAGCAGCGTCACATTGGCTTGCTGTTTCAGGATCCGCTGCTATTTCCACACATGTCTGTTGCCCAGAATCTGAGCTTTGCATTGCCCGGCCGTGCCCGTGATCGCCAGGCGCTGGTGGAGCAGGCATTGCGGGCGGTCAGCCTGGAAGGTTTTGGTCAGCGCGACCCGGCAACCTTGTCGGGGGGGCAGAAGGCGAGGGTAGCGTTGCAACGATTGTTGCTGTCACAACCCAGGGCCGTACTGTTGGATGAGCCGTTTTCACGCCTTGATGCACACCTGCGTCAGGAGATCCGCCAACATGTGTTTCAGACGCTCCGCGATGCAGGTTTACCGACCATTCTGGTCACCCATGATGCCGACGATGCCGCTGCCAGTGGCGGGTCCGTTATTGAGCTCGGTTGATTCGCTGCCTGACCCTTCAGGACATGGCCAGCGTGTAGCGAAAGCCGTGACATTATCCGGATTCATCCGTCCGTTTTGTAACATATTCCAGTGCCAGGCATCTAATAAGGCACATCCTCAACAAAACGGAAGGTAAAATATAATGAAATCAAAATTCAATATCAGTAAGGCTCTTCTGACAGGCGCAGCAATGGCGTTGATCAGCACTCAAACATTTGCAAAACCAAACGATCAACTCAAGGTTGCAGAAAACGCTCCCGAACAGATTCGTGCAACTGTGCAATCCTGGATTGCAGATGGCAATGCTCCGAGTGGACGCAAAGATAAGTGCTATGGCATAGCCCTGGCGGGCGAAAACGATTGCAAGGCAGGCCGGGGCACCAGCTGTGAAGGCAGTTCTACGGTTGATTTCCAGGGGAATGCCTGGACGTATGCACCACGGGGCAGCTGCGAATTTATCGTAACGCCAAACGGAGCTGCGTCTCTCGAGCCAATCGAGTCCTGAAGCTTACCCGGGACGATCACGCTGATGAACGCGAACCAGACATTGCCTGAAAACCGGATTACCGCCGGCGTTGGATTAAAGCCTGCTCATTATGAGCAAGCACTGGCGAGTGAGGCTGCGGGGTTATGGTTCGAGGTTCATACTGAAAACTATTTTATTGACGGCGGTCAGCGACTCAGCTACCTGAGACAGGTCAGGGAAAAATTTCCGGTCAGCATGCATGGTGTCGGTGCGTCACTGGGAGGGCCCTCTTTGCCGGATCGTGAGCATTTGGCGAAAGTCAGACGACTGGTGGATCAGCTGCAACCCACGCTGGTATCAGAGCATGCAGTCTGGAGCCGATCCGGTTCGCACTACTTTGCCGAGTTACTGCCAATACCTCGTACGAGGGATGCGCTACAACGATTGATAGACGGCGTGGGCTGCTATCAGGACGCCATTGGCCGAACAATTCTGATTGAAAACCCAACCAACTATTTGTCAATCAAAAGTGAGATGGATGAAGCGGAGTTTCTGCTGGAAGTGTGCGAGCGGACAGGCTGCGGACTTCTGCTGGACGTAAATAATCTGTACCTCAGTGCACACAATTGTGGGCTTGATGCCTGCGGGTATATTCGATCTTTGCCAGCGGGGCTGGTAGGAGAGATCCATGTGGCAGGATTCAGTCCGGATAAAAAATATGGCAATCAGCTGTTGATTGACAGCCATGCAGCAGCGGTCGATGATTCAGTTTGGCGGCTGCTGGCGTTCGCGCTGGATCAGCTGGGACCGACACCAGTTTTACTGGAGCGGGATGCTGACGTCCCTGCGTTCAATGTTCTGATGCAGGAACGACAGATCGCGCACGATATGCTGGTCAGGCAAGGTAGCAGGTCGCATGCAATCTGCGCTTAGTGATTTCACAACCGAGTTCGTCAGATTCATCGAAACTGGCCGGATCGGAAAACTGAGAGACTACTGCGAACCTGGCGTCGATGCCGAGCTGTTCAATATTTACCGCAATGGTTATCTGCGCTCTGTGATTGATTGCCTGGTCTCCAACTATCCGACAGTTTATGCCCTGCTCGGTGATGAGACGTTCCGGCATCTCTCAAGACAATTTGTCTCGGATTTTCCACCCACAGCTGGTTCGCTGGTTGGATATGGTGGTGAATTCGCCATGTTTCTGGACAACATCGGTATTGGTGCTGAGCTGCCTTATCTGTCAGATATGGCGAGAATGGATCGGGCGTGGCTGGAGGTATACTTCGCTGCTGATTCCGAACCGTTGACGCCGGCAGGTGTCACAGCACTGATCAATGAGTCAGGTGAGTCAGGTTCTCAGGATATTCGACTAATACCGGCATCGGCAATTGTTTTCTCAAACTACCCGATGTCTGATGTCTGGCAGCAGTTAAAAGATAACGGTCATCTTGACAAAATGGTCAAACTGGACAGAAAACCGGAACAGACACTTTTATGGCGCGCCGGACCTGTCGTGCAGATTCGTGCATTGCCAGCGACCGAAGGCGTATTTTTCTCCGGCATGCATGACGGTTTGAGTATTGAAGAAGCTGCCGGAAATGTCATTCAGGAATATCCTGATTTTGACATTGGTTCATTCTTCTCCAGCCTGATAGCGGCAGGTCTTCTCTCGAAACGTTGAATGTAAATGCGATTTGAATCCAGGAAAAAACAGAAATGTCAGCAGTATTCAATTTAATAGGAAACAAATATCAATCGATCAGCCTTGCGTTGTCATCCTGCCTGGAATCAGTATCACTGTTATTACTGAGACTGGTTGTTGCCCGCGTATTCCTTATGTCCGGGCTGACGAAATGGGACGGGTTATTTCAGTTCAACACGGAAAAATACGACCTTTTCCTTTATGAATTTTTCTGTCCGGACCCTGTCCGGCCTGGCGCACTGCAACTTTGCAGTCCGGATACACTGGATTATGTAGAGGGTTCAATGACCGTGTCGGTCGTAAAGCTCTTTGCGATAACTGCCGGAGTGCTGGAAGTAATACTGCCAACATTACTGATTATCGGACTGTTTTCACGATTTGCCGCCCTGGGTCTTCTGGCAATGACACTGTTTATTCAGCTGGCTGTATTTCCGGGCTGGGATCACTGGTGGAATCCGGCTGCCTGGTGGGCGATATCACTATTGGCTATTCTTGCTATCGGGCCAGGCAGCTGGTCTGTTGACAGGCTGCTCAGGATTGATGGATTAGTCTCGAAGCCTATTTAACACCCAGGCGCAGGAGCGCGGTGGCGATGCGTTGGTTTTCCATGGTCAGTTACCTCGATTTGTTTTCCAGAGCAAGCACGGTCTTGACGATATCCTCAGCATCTTGATCACAGAGGGTTTCCGGAGGCTGTTCCTTGACCAGAGTGACGACCAGTCTGAGTTTCTGCACAAACCCTGAGCAGTGTTTACACATGGACAGGTGAAAGCCCATCGCTATGGTTTTATGCCACGGCAGTTCCTTATCAATATATTCGTTGGCCAGTTCGGCAACTTCACGACACTTCAGCATTCACCTGTCTCCAGATAGGTGTTTATTGTCTCAAACAGTTTGAGCCGGGCACGATGCAGCAGTACCCGTGCATTGGAGTGACTGATATCAAGAATGTTACAAATATCTGCGACCTCAAGTTGCTGGGCATCACGCAGCATCAGGATAGAGCGTTGCTGCACCGGCATTCTTGCAATTGCAGTGTCAACGCAGTGCTTGAGTTCCTGTTGCTCCAACAAGGCTGATGCGCTGTCAGTGCCCCAGTCGCTCAACTGGTTTGCCCACTTCCCCGCAGGGGTAAAGCGGTCGGCGTCGAGGAAACCCTCGTCATCAGCGCCGGTGCCGAAACCGGTGTCCATGGACACCAGGCGGCTTTCCTTGCGCAAACGGGTTGTTGCCGTATTCTTGACGATAGTAATCAGCCAGGTTGAAATTGCCGAGCGGCCCTGGAAATCAGGCAGCGCCTTGTACGCTGCCAGCCAGGTGTCCTGCACGACCTCTTCCGCCCAGGTGTCCCCGACAATGGCTCTTGCCACCATTACCAGTCGCGGATGATACCGCATCACAAGCGATTTGAACGCGGCGTGATCCTGTTGTTGTAGTTTTTGCAGATCAGGTAGTGAGGATGCCATGTTTCCCGGTCTCCGACTCAGGAGTCAAGCATCTTCAACAACTCCGGATTGGGTTCCGGGTGTGTCAGATGATTGGTGTAGTTGGACAGTGTTTTCAGGCTGACACCCAGAATCACCTCCATCACCTGTTTGGGGCCAAAGCCTGCATCGTAAAATGCAGCCAGATCATCGTTCTCCAGCCAGCCTCTTTTCTCCACAATTGTCTGGGACAGTCTGACCAGTGCCGCATCCTTGCCATCGGCGATGGCAGTGCCTGCTTTTAGCGCCGACAATGTGTTTTTGTCGAGGCCGTTCTTCATGCTCATGGCTTCGTGCGCCACCTGGCAGAAATCGCATTCGTTTTTCCGGCTGATTGCCAGCAGCACCAATTGCTGCTGCGCGGGGGTCAGTGACGTTTTTGACATCAGTCGGTTGACTGTCACATACGCTTCAAGTACTTCGGGGGACTCGGCCATGTAGGCAAAAAGCTCCGGCATGAAGCCGTAGGAACCCTGGATACCCTTCATCAGTTCGCAACTGCCTTCGGGGGCGGTGTCAGTGGTATAGCGTTTGAATTCGTGATCGGGCATAAAATTATCTCCTCCATGAACGGCTTCAACGTATAGTACTGGTGGATGAAGAGAATGCTGGTATCATGAAGTCCGGTTTTTATGCTCCAGCGTACAGATTTTTGCCAGCAGTCAGGAACCTGCCGATATGTCAGATCTAGCCAGTCAACGTGCCGTCTCAGACTTGTTGCGTCTGCTCAGTACCAGGGTAAATATCTTCCACAACGCAAAAGTGTGCGGGCAATGGCAGATCTCCGAACACAAACCACCGCTGACCTGCTTTCATGTGGTCACTGACGGTGACTGCAGACTGGACATGCCGGACAGGGTTTCCACAACTCTGCATCCGGGCGATTTGATACTGTTTCCGGTAGAACTGCCTCACAGTATGACCCCGACACATGCGTTGACCGGACCGCAGGAACACGTGCCGTTTCCGCAGGCCGTTGGCAGGGAGGGGACAGGGCTGCTGTGTGCATCTGTCAGTTTCCGGCACCCGGCCAGTGAGTTATTGTTGCGTGCCTTGCCTGATGTCACCGTTCTGCTGGCTGCTGAAACGCCCTGGTTGAGGCCGTTGACAACACTAATTCTTGACGAAAGTCTAAGCCCGGGTGGCGCCAGCCAGGCGATTCTGGAGAAGCTGGCGGAGCTTCTGTTTGCCTATACGCTGGCCAGTAGCAATGTGATCCGGTCGTCAGACCGGAGTATTCTGGCGTTATATTCCCACCCGCGAATCGGGCGCGCTATTGATGCCATCCACGAACAGCCTGACTTCCCCTGGACACTGGATCTGCTTGCCCGGAAGGCAGCGCAGTCCAGAACCTCGTTTGCGGCGACGTTCAAAGCTCTGAGTGACTGGACGGTGATGGAATATGTCAGTTGGTGGCGCATGCAACTGGCATGGAAACATCTGGAGGAAGGCACTCGACTGTCAGAGATTCCTTCGCTTGTGGGCTACCAGTCTTCGGCCGCTTTTTCGCGTGCATTCAAGCGCTACTTCGGTGTCAATCCGGGTTCAGCGTTTTGACAATACTGTGCGATGACACCAGATAGGGGACCAGGAAATTCAGTGCCAGATGAGGCAGGCTCAGTGCTGCGCTTCCCCAGAGTGCATTGCCCTGATTGATCACGTTAAGAACGGTGCCAACCACCAGGGCAACCCGGAATGCCGTGAGTGATGTTGTTGCCGAAAAAAAACACCGGCAGTATCGGTGCACTCGTGCAGTTGCTTTCGTTCCCATCGTTCAAATCCAGGCAGTCAGGAAGTCGCGGCTTGCCTGCGCCTGACCGGGCGCCAGATCGCTTTGTTGTATGTATATACCGGGGCTGTGCTGCGCCGTTGGTGATGACAGCGCCTGGACTTCTGCGTTCCATCCGGTTTCGGTCAGAAACTGCTTCAGGTTGTTCTCCACCCGCTCAAAGGGTATCAGGCCGGCAAAGATGAATTTCCCGCTGAACTGCTGCGTCTTAAGCCAGGCAAGCACTTGTTGCGGGCTTTGACTAACCGGGGAAACCACTGCCAGCGAAATAACCGCCGCCGGGTAGCTGGAAGGTCTGCTTTCCGTCAGGGCTGAGTCACTACTGACGCCTTTTACATCAAAACCAGCCTGAAGTAACAAGGGTTTCATTTCGTTTACAATAAATGGATGAGGGCGGGCGAGCAGAATGGTTTTGCGCATGATTGGCGAAGTTCTCTTGTTTTGAGTATGTGGTTACTCATGACGCGCTGAGAGCCGCATTGTTACAACAGCGCCCGCTGGCTGTTGCCTGTAACAAATCTGTTTGATCGCAGTCAAACAGGTTATGAGCCAACGTCCCGCTATCACAGTTTCCAGAACCAGCAGTGTGTTCACTGAGAGTTGGTGGCTGCGCGTACTAGTGCCAATGATTGACTGGCTGACCGGTTTTCGGAAACTCGATGAGCTTTACAGGGTACACAGGTTTGAGAATCTGGAAGCGACAGCATTTGCGGAGCGACTGTTGCGAGTGCTTGATATCAGACTGCATAACACCGATGGGTTGCTGGCGTCAGTGCCGGCGACAGGACCGTGTTTGCTGGTTGCCAACCATCCACTGGGGGCCATTGAAGGGGTGGCTCTGGCCTGGATACTGTCCAGGCGTCGGGCCGATGTCAAAATACTTGCCAATCGTCGGCTGCAGGTTTTTTCCGAGTTGTCGTCCTGGTTCATTTTTACCGAGCCACTGAAACGGGGTGCCCAGGGCAATCTCTCCTCGTTGCGTGCGTGTCACCAGCATCTGTCACAGGGCGGTTTGCTGATCGTGTTCCCGGCCGGGCGTGTTGCGACCAGGCGGTCACACAGTGAGGAGTTGCAGGATTATCCCTGGCATCGGTCAATTAAAAGTCTTCTGAAAATCGCTGGTCTGGTGACGCTGCCGGTTTTTATTGAGGGTCGTAACAGCCCCTTGTTCTACCGGTTGGGCAGACTGCATCCGCAGTTGAGAATGATGACGCTGATGCGGGAAATGTTGCGCGCAGAAGGCAAGGCTCTGGGATTTTTTCCGGGCAAACCCATGGTTGACATCCCTGCGGACGTCCGCGGTTCCGACACCAGTATTAGTGGGCAGATTGCCAGCCTGCGATTGCTGACCTGTCTTCAGAATCCTGAATTGAAGCGCGAGGAGCCACTGCAGGATACCGGCACTCCTGACCCGCTGGCACCAGCGGTAGCCAAAAACGTACTGGCAGCGGAGGTTGCAGCTCTGCCCGCCGCCCAATGCCTGGACAGCACCGGATTGATCCATGTGTATTACAGCTCGATGCAACAGACACCCGCCATCGTGAGTGAAATACAGCGTTTACGTGAGTCGGTGTTTCGCGATCTGGACGAAGGCAGTGGTCAGTCATCTGATGGTGATGAGTTTGACAAAACTTACGTACATGTTTTTCTGTATAACAACCAGACGCAAGGGATAATTGGTGCCTGTCGGCTTGGCAGAACAGACATGCTATTGCAGACAGGGGGTGAGAGTTCACTGTACCTTGGTCAAATGTTTGCGTTCAGTCCGGATTTCATCAACATGAACCGCCCCTGTCTTGAAATGGGCCGGTCATTTATCACGCCAGAGTTTCAACGCAGTTACCAGGCTCTGCTGCTTTTGTTCAAGGGAATTGGCGGGTTTATCAGGCAGTTTCCTCATTATCAGACATTGTATGGCACCGTCTCCATCAGCCGACAGTATTCAATGTTGAGTACCCTGCTTATTCGGGAAGCGCTCGTGCAATCAACACAGCAGGTTGTTGCCCGAAAAGAGCTTGCTGTGCCGGTCCCTTCCGAGATGACCGATTACCTGAAAAACGGTTTGCCGTCCATTTCGCAACTTGACTGGCTGGTCCGTCAACTGGAGCCGGATGGCAAGGGGCTACCGGTGCTGCTCAGGCACTATGCAAAAATGGGCGCAAGATTTTACACGATGGGCGTTGATCTCAATTTTGCAGGAACACCGGGTTTGTTGCTAAGCGTTGACATCGCCGGTTTGAGCAAAAGGACCCTTAAGCAATTCCATGCAATCCATCAAGCGCAAAATTAATATGCCCCGATCAGCAAGTTGGTCATTGTTACAGAAACCAGTTATCGAGTCGTTGCTCGAGCTGTCAGATTGTGTTGTCCGGATTGCCTTCAGCGATGACGAAAGTTGTTTTGCGGCGATTGGGCCTCATGTCAGGCACAGCCTGGATTACTACCATGCTTTAAAAGTTGGAGCCAGCACGGGTGTGATTGATTACAACGTGCGCCGTCGTGGCGGAGCGGTAGAACGCAGCGCAGCGTCCGCGTTATCGGATATAGCCAATTTGCTGGTCTGGCTGCGAACAGAACAGATTGATGAAAAGCCGGTGCAGGTGTTGGCCGAGTACGGCAGCGTGTCGCAGTCAATCGGTGAATTTTCCAGTAGCCTACTGCGTGAAATGCTCCATGTGATAGAGCATACGATTCACCACACGGCCTTCATCGTTTCTATTGCTGCCAGTCGTGGTATAAGTCTGGATGACCAGGCCGGTGTTGCAGCGGCAACGCGGAGTTTTCGTCGACGCGCACTGCTGAATTAAATTCATGTTGAGGTAGACCACAATGACTGACCCACTGATCCGATTCCTGTCCTGCCTGCACCTGTTGTGTCTGGGTATGCTGTTTTCTTTAACTGCCCAGGCGCAGTCTGCACAAGGACAGCAATTGCAGATCAGCACCGATTTTCCATTTCAGGAACACTACGTTGAAGTGCTCGGCTCGCGTATGCACTACATTGATGAGGGGCAGGGAGATGTTGTTCTGTTTCTGCATGGTAATCCGACCTCGTCCTATCTTTGGCGAAATATCATTCCTTATGTCTCCGGAAATTATCGGGCAGTTGCTGTTGATCTGATTGGTATGGGCAAATCTGACAAACCGGATATTGACTATACGTTTTTTGATCATGCACGTTACGTTGACGGCTTTATACAGGCAATGGGCCTGACGGATATAACGCTGGTTGTCCATGACTGGGGTTCCGGTCTGGGTTTCCATTATGCTAGCCGCCATCCGGACAATGTCAGGGCGCTGGCCTTTATGGAGGCGATTTACCGCGAGCGCGAAGGCATGGGCGAGCTCTTTGAACGGTTTCGCACGCCGGGCATTGGTGAAGAACTGCTGGTAAATCAGAATCTGTTTGTCGAGCAGGTGCTTCCCGGATCGGTGGTCAGAGGTCTGACAGACGTGGAAATGGATTATTATCGGGCTCCCTTTGTTGATCCGGCCAGTCGCACACCAATTCTTCAGTGGCCCCGACAGCTGCCGCTGGACGGAGAGCCGGCAGACGTGGTGGCGGCGGTCAATGCCTATCAGCAATGGTTAACTGAAACGCCATTGCCAAAATTGCTGCTTGCAGCAACCCCCGGCGCGCTGATTACGCAGCAGGATGTGGTCTGGTTGCAGGAGAATCTGAGTAATTTAACCGTGGTCAATATTGGCGCTGGCCGACATTTTGTGCAGGAAGACAATCCACATGCGATTGGTGAAGCCCTTGCAGCCTGGCGGGGTTCACTTGAATCAGAAGAAGCCGCATCAGCAGACATGATGGAGGAGATTTACGCAGACTTTGCCATGCTGCTGAATGACCACCTCATTGAGCAGCGAACGGCGGAGGGCGGTCTGATCTCGGCGTTTGATTATGAACAGGCGTTGGCATCGGCAGGCACTCAGCAGCAGATCACCCAGCAAAAAAACCGGTTGAGTCAATTTGATATTAACCAGCTTGACAGTCGGGAAACGGCAGTGGCGTTCTGGATCAACGGCTACAATTTTTTTATGCTGGCCCAGATTCTGGAGGAGCGGCCTGGTGGCAAACTGGTTGATTCGGTATGGGATTATGGTGGCCGTTACAACCCCTTCCGCGACAGTGTTTTCACGCGTGACGCATTTGATGTGGGTGGGCGTTTGTACAGTCTGGATACCATGGAAAAGGGGATACTGCTTGGTCCTGAGTTTGCCAGCAGGGGCTGGTTCGATGCAAGAGTGCATTTTGCGGTCAATTGCGCGTCGGTTGGCTGTCCGCCATTGCGAAGCAAGATATACCGCGCCGGGCAGCTTGATGATCAGTTGACACAGAATGCCCGGCTGGCGTTTGATACGCCTTATCACCTGAGGATCGAAGGCGGGACGGTATATTTGAGCAGTCTTTTTGACTGGTATGCCGGGGATTTTGCGGGCGCCTCAGGTGATGTTCTGGATTTTGTCAGGCAGTATGCGTCTGAGCGGGTTGCAGCATCGCTGCCGGAGGAGCCGACTGTCCGCTTTATCGAATACGACTGGCAGTTGAATCGTCCCGCCAATTTCCCGGAGCTGGATGCCAGCAGGATTTTCTCATCAAGATAACGCAGGCTGACAGAGTTGCGATCCAGAAGTATCTGACTGATGCTTTTAGTGTGTGATTCCGCGCGGCGCAGCAATACGGCGAACCGGCTGTCATCTGCATCCGCCATATGGAAATCACGCAGTACTGACGCCGCAATATCAGGACAGGAAACGCTGTTGCTGACGTATTCATCGAATTTGCGCTGGCGGTATTCCAGTACAGCGGTTTTGTTCCATGATGATGAGGTCAGCATCAGCCAGTCGTCCGTTCTGCGTTGAACGCTGCCTGTGCCGTTTTCATGTGTAAAGTGCAAGGTGATACTGTCGTCAAACAGTAGCAGATCAAAATTTCGGTAACGATGCAGGGGTAACTGGTCAACCAGTCTGTAAGCCTCTTGAAGATTTCTGCACGCCAGCAGACCGGGGATGATCGTGCCTCGGCTGACGATTTCACTGGTGTCGTGGAGATGCGTGTCACCATAACGATTGAGCAGACAGCCACCAACACCGCGGGCATTGATCCCCAGCCAGGTTCCTCCGGAAAATATGTCTGACGGAAACAGGTATTCAATGCCATGCGGTGAGATAGCCTGACGGGTGGTTCCCTCGGGTCGCGCTCTCAACTCGTCACGATTCATGGTGACGATGGTTTTTTGTGCACTTCTGTGCAGGGTTAAAGTACACATGCCGTGTAAGCCTGGTGTGGGGCAGAAATCTTTGACGCTGGGGTGCGACGATTGTTACAACCCCCGCTTAAAAAACGCCGCCATCGCCGCCCGGTCTTCATCGGTCAGCTGACCGGTATTGTGCTCAATCACGGGCTCCATTTTGCCACCAACGTACTCACCGTCGGGTTTTAATCCGATAAACAGAAACAGTGCCAGATCTTCCTCCGACCAGTTGGCCAGTGCTTCTGTGTCAATGGCTTCAACATGCCCGTCGGGCATGTCACCACCGGCAAATTCCTGATCAGACCGGGAGATGCCCAGCGCATTGCGTGGCGTATGGCATTCGCTGCAGTGCCCCAGACTGCGCGTCAGGTATGCACCGCGCTCAAGCTGCGGGTCATCGTATTGCGCGGATTCCGGTGCCGCCATATCGGCCAGCAGGTTCCAGCCGGCCATCTGCCAGCGCCCAACCCATCCCGGCAATTCGTGCGCGGGTGGTTGTGCGGCAACCGGCTCCAGTGACATCAGGTAAGCGGCTATATCCAGTACGTCTTCATCCCTGATGCCAGCGTATGCGCGGTACGGGAAAGCCGGAAAATAAAAGCTGCCGTTCGGGGCGCGTCCGTGTTTGAGCGCGCGCAGAAAATCACTGCCCTGCCAGCCACCGATACCGGTTTGCGGGTCAGGTGTAATATTTGACGCGTAGAAAGTTCCGAATGGCGAGTCGATGCCCATGCCGCCGCTCAGTGTGCCATTGTCATCTTCATGGCAACTGATGCAACCGCCGGCCTGCACCAGGTAGCGGCCACGGTCGATAGCCTCGGCGCCGGTAGGAATGGCCTGATCAGATACTGAGGGTGTTCGGAACAGCCAGGCACTGACGACAAGCCCGGCAACAATCAGAAGCAGCAGGGCTCTGGAGATGCTTCCCGTGTTGAAAAAACGCGTTTTCAAAATGCATACCCTCTATTCAGATACATTGCTGATACAAAATCCTATCACACCCGTCCGGCAAACTGGATGCCTGATCATGGCCAAAAAAAACGGGCGGAAGGTCTGAAACCGTCCGCCCGCTGGTGTGCCGGTGCTAGTACCTGTCAATCAGGCAGCGCCACCGCTGTCAGTTTGCTGCCGGTCTGCAGCATGACGTACTGCTTGCCCTTGTGCACAAAGCTGGACATACCGAAGTTGCTGGTATCGGGGACTTCGACACGGGCCAGTTCCTGGCCAGTGCGCTTGTCTACCGCAAACAGGTAGGGAGTTTCGTCACTGCCGGTGCTGGCATACAGCAGCATGTTGGCAGTCACTGTCATCGGTGCCAGCGCGCCGGTGCCGGTGTGTCCGACATCAACGCCGGCCAGTGCCGGGTGGTTCCGGATACGGTCAGGGGTGTCGCCCACAGGGATCATCCACAGGTGCTCGCCGGTGTTCATGTCAATTGCCGTAATACGGCTGTAAGGCGGCTTGAACAGTGGCAGGCCCTGTGGACCACGCACCGGCAATGCCCGCAGCGAAGCAAAACGTGAGAACGTGGTGCCGGTGGGCAATTCAATCATGGAGTCACGTTCCTGTGCCGCGGTGACCATCCTTGAAGAACAGGCGCTGCGCGAGGTGACGTAAAGTATGCCCTGAGTCGGATCGGCAACTGCCGGGCCGGGGATGTTCGCGCCGCCGCCATCGCCAGGGCACCACAAGGCGGCCACTTTACCGATGTCATTGTCGCGGTGCAGCGGTGGATTGAACAACGGGCCGATCTCATAATCTGCAATCGCCTCGAGTGCCTGCTGGCGCAGTGCCGGCGTGAAATCGATCAGATTGTCGGGGGTCAGGCCCTGCATATCAAACGGCGCCGGTTTGGTCGGAAATGGCTGTGTGGCAGCCAGCTGCTCGCCGGGGATACGCGACTGCGGTACCGGTCGTTCTTCGATCGGCCAGAGCGGCTCACCGGTCAGACGGTTGAAGGCATAAACAAAGGCCTGTTTGGTGGCCTGTGCAATCGCCGGTACTGTGCGGCCATTGATTTCCACATCCAGAAGTACCGGTGCGGTGGGTGTGTCGTAGTTCCACACATCGTGATGCACAAACTGGAAATGCCAGACGCGTTCACCGGTTTCGGCATCCATCGCGATGATGCTGGTGCCAAACAGATTGTCGCCCGGCGCGTGACCGCCATAGTAATCAATGGTCGGCGGATTGGTGACGGCATACACAATGCCGGCTTCCACGTCAGCAGACAGCGGGGCCCAGGGAGATACTTCACCGGTCAGCTCGCGCGGATTGGGCACGCCCTCCCAGGTTTCGATGCCGAACTCGCCAGCCTCGGGGATGACATTGAACTTCCACTTGAATTCACCGGTTTTGGTATCAAATGCCAGAATGTCGCCGGGGATGTTTTCAATACGGGTCTGGTTGTATCCCTGCTCGGCAGAGTTGCCCACAACCACAGTATTGTTGACCACAATGGGGGGCGAGGAGGCCGTGATGTATCCTTCTTCAATGGGAATGCCAAAATAGGGGTCAAAGTCGTATCCCATGTACTCGGCGATAATGCGTTGCATATCCACCACGCCGGTTTCCGGGAAACCTTCAAGCCCTACCGGTCCGCCAAAACCCTTCAGCGGCGCGCCGGTTTCTGCATCCAGTGCTGTCAGGAAAAAGGCCGGGCTGATGATATAGATGACACCCCTGCCGTCTACCTCGCCGTACGCCACACCCTTACCGTAGTCTTTGCGCATGGAATATTCGTGACGGAAGGTGTGAGGTTCGCGGTAGGACCAGATGGTCTCACCGGTTTCCGGGTCGATGGCGATGACGTGACGACGGTCACCGGCCACGGTAAAGAGTTTGCCATCCACATAGCTGGGAGTGGAGCGGCCACTGCTGGCGTTGAAGCTGGCACCATCCCAGACCCAGGCGGTCTGCAGCTGGGTGAAGTTGTCAGCGTTGATCTGTGTTGCGGGGGTATAGCGGGTGTGAGCGTGATCACCGCCCAGGGTTACCCATTCTACGGTTTCCTGTTGAGCTGACAGCTGGCCATGTGCGCCAAGGCCGAGGCTCAGGGCGAGAACGCCCGCAAACCGGAATTTATCAACCGGGGTTTTTATTTTCATTGTTGGACTCCTGATTTTTATTATGCCGGGGCCATGACCACGCGCGGCCCAGTCCCTGCTCGGGAGGTTATGCCTGAATGCCGCTGACTGCAAGTATCAATTTTTACACTGAACGCATTCACATTTATACTCGCGATCCCGACCAATAAAATCAGGAACAATGCATGAAAGCAGATACAGATGTACTGGATGTAATCATCGTGGGCGCCGGACTGTCCGGCATAGGTGCAGCGGTGCATCTGCAAAAGCATTGTCCGGGCAAATCCTACCGGATTCTGGAGGCACGCAAAGCCATGGGCGGCACCTGGGATCTGTTCCGTTACCCTGGCATCCGCTCTGACAGTGACATGCATACCCTGGGCTACCGGTTCAAACCCTGG
This sequence comes from uncultured Pseudohongiella sp., assembly GCA_963974875.1. Lineage (GTDB taxonomy): Bacteria > Pseudomonadota > Gammaproteobacteria > Pseudomonadales > Pseudohongiellaceae > Pseudohongiella. The sequence goes on from CAXBER010000003.1 coordinate 92,235, forward strand.
AAGGCAGCCAGGGCGATCGCGGACGGTCCGTCCATTCTTGAGTATGTAAAAGAAACCGCAGCGGAAAACCAGATCGACCCCAATATCTGTTACGAACATCAGCTCAGCGCCGCCGACTGGTCGGATGAGGAGGCATGCTGGACACTGACCATTGCCCTGCCGACGCAACAGAAGCAGATGCGCTGCCGGATGCTGCTGATGTGCTCCGGTTACTACAGCTATGAGCAGGGTTATGCACCGGAATTCCCCGATCAGCAGGCCTTCAGCGGGCCGGTCATCCATCCGCAGCACTGGCCGGAAGATCTGGACTATGCCAACAAGCGCGTACTGATCATTGGTTCGGGTGCCACTGCCATGACGCTGGCACCCTCCATGGCGGAGAAGGCCGCGCACGTCACCATGCTGCAGCGCTCACCCACCTATGTCGTGTCCCGGCCGGATCGGGATGCAGTGGCCAATGCCATGCGCAAGGTGCTGCCTGAGTCCTGGGCCTATGCCATCACCCGCTGGAAAAATGTACTGCTGCAGCAGATTATCTACCGTCGCTCACGCAGGAAGCCGGCGGAACTGAAAGCCAAACTGATACACATGGTGCGCAAGGAACTGGGGCCGGACTACGACGTGGACAAGCATTTTACCCCCGCGTACAACCCCTGGGATCAGCGGCTTTGTCTGGTGCCGAATGCGGATCTGTTCAAATCCATCAGGTCCGGCAAAACCGAGATGGTGACCGAGCACATTGACCGGTTTACCGAGCACGGTGTGCTATTAAAAAACGGCCAGGAGCTGAGTGCTGACATCATTGTCACCGCGACCGGCCTCAATATGAAGGTGCTCGGGGGTGTGCAATTCAGTATGAACGGCAAGCCGCTCGATTTTGCCGACACCTGGTCGTACAAGGGTCTTATGTATTCGGGCGTGCCCAATCTGGTATTCACCTTTGGTTACATCAATGCGTCCTGGACGCTGCGTGCCGATCTGACTGCGGAATTTTTCTGCCGCCTGATCAATCATATGGATCAGACCGGCACCCGCTGGTGTCGGCCGATGCTGCGTGAATCAGACAGGGACATGGTGCCACGGCCGTTTATTGATGATTTTTCGGCCGGTTACATGCAACGTATGATGCATCGCTTCCCGAAACAGGGGGATCGTGAACCCTGGGTCAATACGCAGGATTACGGCAGAGATCAGAAATTGCTCAAACGGGACTCGCTGGAAGACGGGGTATTGGAGTTCGGCTGATGGTAGCCGCTCAGCAGGGCCTGCCAACAGTGCGGTTCAAAGTGAAATGCGGGGTCGCGTTTTTGCCACTTGAGCAGTGACCGGTGCAGGCGGCCCAGATTGGCGTCGCACCAGCGGTCGTCGCCTGCCGGGCGCATGGCGCATTTGTCAAAATCGATCAGATAAATCTGATCGGAGTCAGTCAGCAGAATATTGGCGGCGTTCAGATCGGTGTGGTCGATGCGCTGCTGATGAAAGCGGCTGATGGTCTGTCCCAGTGCCTGCCAGGTGCTTTCGGGCAAGGCCTGTCTGCATAGCAGGTCGGCCAGGGTTTCTGAATTGCTGATGCGTTCAGTGATCAGGTCGCCCTGATAAGTCAGCAGGGTGCCGCGCACGCAACGGGCAGCAACGGGTCGGGGTACGGGTAATCCCAGCTCAAGCATTTGTCCCAGTAGCAGAAATTCGCGCCACATGCGGCTGCTTTCAATGCCGGTGTATACATATGAGTCTTTGATCAGGCGGCCGAAAAAACCGCCGCGATGATATTTTTTTTGGACCAGAGACAGGCCCTGATGTTTAAAAAAACGCACGGTGCCGCGCCCCTGCGTACTGTCACTGGCAGAAGCGGGCTGGGGCCCGCCCTCAAACAGCAGCGCATCAGGTGTATCCAGTACATCCTGATTGATCAATGTTGCTGTTCTACCCTGTCGGGTCTGTTTGTAGTGCATGTGTCCATTCTTGCAAAATGCCAGGGTCAGGTCGATGACAATCGCCAAGCGTGCAGTTTCGGCAGAAGATTACCGTGCATTTTTCCGCTAACATAGCGTTTTTTGGAAAAAGTGGCCTTGCATGAACCAATATCCGATACCTGAACCGCATTGGTACGATGGCATTCAGGGGCGTTTCCTGCGCCTGGCTGCCGGCGGTCTGGTGCCGGCACGCTGGTTTCTGCCGGATCTGCCTGAGCGTGCAGCACTGACTGCAAAAACCGGACGGCTGCATATCGAGATTGTCAGCCACTGCTGGAACTACGCCCACATGCAGGCTTATCAGCTCAGTTCGCTGGTCCTGTTTGCACCCCGCGATGTTGATATCACCATGACAGTGTTCTACGGCGCAGAGGATCTGCAGACAGTGGCATTGCTGGATTTTTTTGCTGAACAGAAAGTGCCCGGTGTCACCTGGAACTGGCAGCAGTTGCCCAGACAGGCATTGTTCCGGCGCGCCATCGGCCGCAATCTGGCGGCCAGACAGACCCGTGCTGACTGGGTGTGGTTCACCGACTGTGATCTGCTATTCCGGGACAATTGTCTGGATGCACTGGCCGCAGCGCTGCAGGGCCGGCAAAATAGTCTGGTATTTCCGGCATCCGAATACTGCACAGGTTTGCTGCCGCCTGATGCGGCGCTACTGGCACCGCCGCTGTCACCACCGGAGGTAGTGGATGTTGATGTGGCGCTGTTCAGTCGTTTTGACAAGGACCGCGCTACCGGTCCTCTGCAGATTACGCACGGGGATATTGCCCGCGCAGTCGGGTATTGTGAGAGTCTGCCGTATTACCAGCGTCCCTCAGCCACCTGGTGCAAGGCATATGAGGACCGGGCGTTTCGCTGGTTGTTGCGCACCCAGGGCGAACCCGTTGATGTACCCGGTGTCTTTCGTATCAGACACGTGGCCAAGGGACGCTACACCGGCAGTGCATTGAATACCGGTGTGCGCAGTGGGTTGCGCCGGGCAGTGGCAAAGCTCAGAGGCTGAGCAGCGCCGCCTAAAACAACCCCGCCTCAAAAAACGTCACCTCAAACAAATCTCACCTCAGTTGTGAAACAGTTTCAGCCCAACTGCATCGCGGATGCCGAATCCCTTCCAGCCATCCTCGCCGGGCGCAGCGCCGTCTTCCGGCAGGTCCAGGTAGCTGCGTTTTTCTTCATCACCTTTTAAGTGCAGATCCAGAAATGCAGTGGCAAAGTGCTGCAAAATATTATTCATGCGCACATTATCCCAGACCGGATCAGTGTAGTGTGCGGCGCCCTGGGCATTTTCAGTCGCCAGAAATTCAACCGGTAACGGAATGGGTGCGGCGACACTATGGCTGGCATTTTTGAACACCAGCAGGTAGCGGTCGCTGTTGATGGCGCCGTCATACAACGCCTTGACGCCATTCTCATATCCTGATGTCGCGTCAGCATCGCCGGCCACAAACAGCGCCGGCACGGTCAGGCCTGCCAGACCCTCAGCATCCCAGAATCCCACCTGCATGCCCCAGGGCGCGATGGGAATGCCTGCCTTGATGCGCGGGTCCAGTGATTGACGGAAGTCAGGGTTGCTGGCCGCCAGCGCCTGCAGGAGGCGATTCGGAGGTGCGCCGATAAATCCCACACCGGCATCGCTGTAGCCGGCGCCAAGATTGTTGACAGCGCCATAACCACCCATGGAGTAACCAATGATGGCGGTGTTGTCAGCGTCAACAACACCCTGAAAGTGGCCGGCCTGCTCATTCAGCGCGGCCATGGCATTGAGAACAAAACGCTGATCAAAGGCGCGGTTGTAGAGTGTGCTGTTAAAACCCTGCTGATCATTGTAAGTGCTGTCCTTGTGGTCGATAGAGACAGCCACGTACCCCTTGCTGGCCAGATTTTCACCCAGGTGCCCAAGCAGGTAACGGTTGCCGGGGTGGCCGTGGGATATGATGACCAGAGGGAATGGGCCGGCATCGCTGGCGCTGGCATCTCTGACCGCGCTGCCGCTGAGGGTCGCCATGATGCCCGGATTGCGGGTAATGGTGGTGTATTGTGTGCCGGGTGCCTGGCCTGCTGTCAGTGCTGCCGGGTACCACACTTCAACCGTCAGCGTGCGCGTATAGAGCGGCGTTTCTTCGCCCTGGCGTGTATTCAGAATATCGGGGCGGTTGGGGTCGCTTAATTCCAGGGTGCGCACACCGACAGCATGCGGCCCCATGGCAGCAAGTTCGGGCGCATCGGGACGAACTATGTCAATCCGGTTGGCCTGGGCGAATACGTTTGAAGTCAAAGTCATGAGCAGAAATAGGCAAAGTGTTTTCATGTTTATACCAGAATTAGAGGGCTGTGTTCAGGCTGATAGCTGTTAAACTGCTTGCATTCAAGTACATCCGGACAATTTCTACCAACGGGAGTGTCGATGAAAAACAGACTTATAACATATATTGTTGGCGTAATGACCATCATGACCCTGTTTGTTCAGGCGGCCAGTGCAGACTCGGCGCAGGAAATCGATATCAAGGTGGATGCAGCACTGGAGCGCTTCCGTGCGGAAGTGCAGGGCGGCGACAGATTTCTGCAGGCAGCGGCGGGAATCATGGTATTTCCGGGCGTACTCAAAGCCGGCTTTGGCGTTGGTGCGGAGTATGGCGAAGGTGCACTGCGAATCAACGGGACCACGGTGGACTATTACAGTACAGCAGCAGCTTCGGTGGGTTTTCAGTTCGGAGCGCAGTCAAAAGCGGTGTTTGTGCTGTTTATGGATGATCAGGCACTAGAGTCGTTCAGAAACACGGCAGGCTGGCGTGCGGGTGTGGATGGTTCCATCAATCTGATCAAACTGGGCGCCGGCGCTTCACTGGATACTAATAATCTGCAGGATCCGGTGGTCGGATTTGTACTCACCAACGCCGGGCTGATGTACAACCTGACGTTGGAGGGTTCAAAGTTTACACGGCTGGACAAGTAGTGGTTTTCCTGACCGTTGACGCCCGGGGGCACAATGGTCTAGCTTAAAAAGCAGAGGAATAATCGCGGATCAATGACAGGAAACAAACATGAACAAGCTGGACGCGCTGAAACAAATGACCACCGTGGTGGCCGATACCGGTGATTTTGAGACCATTCGCCGGTTCACGCCACAGGATGCCACCACCAACCCGTCGTTGCTGCTGAATGCGGCGCAGCAGACGCAATATAAGGAGCTGGTTGATGATGCCATTGCCCATGGTCAGCGCACCGGTGCCGGTCAGGAATCGCAGCTGGATGCGGCCATGGACAAGCTGGCGGTGAATTTTGGTCAGCGGATAGCCGAGACAGTCCCCGGCTACGTCTCTACCGAAGCCGATGCCTGTCTGTCCTTTGATGCCGAGGGCACCATCCGCAAGGCTCACGGTCTGCTGGAGTTGTACAGTCTGGCAGGCGTCGACACCTCGCGCATTCTGATCAAGATTGCTGCAACCTGGGAGGGAATCCAGGCCGCAAAGCAGCTGGAGAAACAGGGCATCAAGTGCAACCTGACTTTGCTGTTTGGTTTTAATCAGGCCATAGCCTGTGCCGAAGCAGGCGTATTTCTGGTCTCGCCGTTTGTCGGGCGCATACTGGACTGGTACAAAGCCAGCACCGGCAAGGAATACACTGCGGAAGAGGATCCGGGGGTTGTCTCGGTGCGCCGTATTTACCGGTACTATAAATCAAACGGCTACCCCACCATTGTCATGGGAGCCAGTTTCCGCAACACCGGGGAAATTGAAGCACTGTCCGGCTGCGACCGGCTGACCATTTCCCCCGCGTTGCTGGAAAAGCTGGCGGCAGACGAGGGCGAGCTGATCCGTCAGCTTGATCCGTCGCAGGCCAGTGACGACGGGCGTATCAGTCTGCCGGAGGCGGCGTTCCGGTGGCAGTTGAATCAGGATGCCATGGCAACGGACAAACTGTCGGATGGCATCCGTAAATTCCACGCGGACTATCTGTCACTGCGCCAGTTACTCAGGCAGTCAATTTGACCGCAATGCCGGCAACCAGCTTGCCCTGATGACGGGCAATCGCCAGCTCGCGCTCATCGGGCTGGCGTGAGCCATCTCCACCGGCAATTGTGGTGGCACCATAAGGCGTGCCGCCGCTGACATTGGAAATATCAAACATCTCCGGTGTGGTGTAGCCCAACGGCACCAGCAGCATGCCGTGGTGCGCCAGTGTCGTCCAGGTAGACGTGATGGTCATCTCCTGCCCGCCCCCGGTTCCGGTGGAGGCAAAAACACTGGCAACCTTACCAGCCAGCGCGCCCTTGGCCCACAGTCCGCCAGTCTGATCCAGAAAATTGCGCATCTGACCGGACATGTTCCCAAACCGTGTCGGCACACCCAGAATGATGGCGTCATAGTCTGCCAGTTCCGCGGGTGACGCGATATCTGCTGCCTGATCCGTTTTGCCACCGGCTGCCGCGAAGGCGTGTTCGGGCATGGTTTCCGGCACCCGTTTAATGGTAACCTCGACGCCGTCAACGCGCGCGGCACCCTCTGCAACGGCATTGGCCATGGTTTCGATATGCCCGTACATGGAATGGTAAAGCACAAGAACGCGTGTCATGAGTGATTCCTCCTGTTAGATAGTAGTGAACAGGATATATGGAATCAATTCGATGAATGATGCAGTTTTTCTGGTCAAAGCATCGAATTTTTAAATATAAAAGGACTTTCTGGAGTGATTTATGAAAAGATTTTTTTCCGCGCTTGGGCGCATCATCGATACCCTGCGCACCTTTTTGGGGCGTATATTTTTCCTGCTGGTTGCAGGGCTGATACTGTTTCTCCTGTTTTCCAGCCCTCCTACAGTCAGTGTGCCGTCAAGCACAGCGCTGGTCTGGTCGCCTTCGGGCGTCGTGATGGAGCGCAGCAGTGGGGCAACACCTGCTGACCTGCTGTTTGGCACGGGTCTGCCCGTCAACAGTTTGCTGCAGGACCTGCTGGACTCACTGGCCCTGGCGGCGGATGACTCACGCGTTACCGCGCTGGTGATAGACGTCAGTGAACTGCTGTCTGTCAGTCCGGCACATCTGGAAACGCTGGGCAATGCCCTGCAGCAGTTTGCCGATACCGGCAAACCCATCTATTCCTATGGTGAGTATTACACTCAGGCGCAGTATGCGCTGGCATCCTATGCTGACCATATTACCCTGCACCCGATGGGCAATCTGCTGATCAGTGGTTTTGGCGGCAACCAGTTGTTTTTCCGGGATTTGCTGGAGAAACTGCGCGTCAATGTGCATATTTTCCGGGTAGGTGAGTTCAAGTCAGCGGCAGAGCCGTTCACACGCATGGACATGTCGCCTGAAGCCCGCTCGGACAGCCAGACACTGGTGGATAATCTGTGGGCACGTTATCTGGACCGCGTGTCGGCTAATCGGGATCTGCAGCCGCAGCAATTACAGGCCTATGCGGATAATTACGCGCAACTGCTGGAAGCGGCCGGTGGCGACATGAGCCGGGTCGCCTTTGAGCAGGGACTGGTTGACAATCTGGCCGGCGTTGACAGTTTCCGTCGCGAGGTGGCGGCCGTTGCGGGCACCAGTAACGGCAGTTTTAATCAGATTGGCTATCGTGACTATCTGTCAGCCACCCGGGCGATCCAGATTCCGGGCGCCAGTCAGGTGGGCATTATTGTGGCGCAGGGCACGATCATGCCGGGCGAGCAACCGCTGGGCATGATTGGCGCGGACACGCTGAGTGAACTGATTCGTCGTGCACAGCGTGACCCCGCCATCAAGGCCGTGGTGCTGCGAGTGGACTCGCCCGGTGGTTCCGCCATGGCGTCGGAAGAGATCCGGGCGGCCCTGGTGCAATTGCAGGCGTCAGGCAAGCCACTGGTCGTGTCCATGGCGGGCACAGCCGCGTCCGGCGGTTACTGGATTTCGGCCAACGCCGATGAAATCTGGGCATCACCCTCCACGGTGACCGGCTCCATCGGTGTGATCGGCATTATTCCGACGTTCGAGGATGCCTTGGGTGAACTGGGGGTCGGCGTAGACGGGGTCGGCACCACGGCGCTGTCGCGCGTCGGCGATCCGTTCAGCGGACTGGATGAGCAGATCGGCCGGATTTACCAGACCAGTACCGAGGATACCTATCAGCGGTTCCTGCGACTGGTTGCTGACGGTCGTGATATGACCGTGGATGAGGTGGATCAGATTGCCGGCGGTCGTGTCTGGAGCGGTGAACAGGCCCTGTCACTGGGGCTGGTGGATTCGCTGGGCGACCTGGACGACGCATTGAGTGCCGCGGCAAGTCTGGCAGGGCTGGAAGAATATCAACGGGTATATCTGGAACGTCCACTCAGCGCGGGTGAGCAGTTTCTGGTGCAGATGATGGAAAACTGGGGTGGCGCTCAGGCGCTGGCCTCCATTACCGGGCGCAGCCAGAGCTGGACCGGACTGGGCGGTGTCGGCCGGATTCTGCCAGCGCTGCCAGCCGAACAGCGGCAGCGGTTGCAGTCGCTGGTCGATCTGGTGCTGTCCTCGGGCATGACACCAGCCCAGCTGCGGACACTGGCTGTCTGTGAGTCCTGTCTGTCGGTTCAGTAGCATCTGGAACCAGCGCCGGGACGGCCCGGTTGCGAACTTAATGTCAGTGACCTGCGTCTAACAGACTGTTAACAGGCACTGACACAGGTTCCGGACCTCATCATGCAAGACTCTGACAGGCGCCCGGCCAACACATCGCGGCGACTCTGGTTGCTGGCATTGCCATCCATGGTGGCGGTGCTGGCGCTGCTGCGATTCTATTCGCTGGCACAGATGAATCTGGCTGGCGCTCTGGTCGCAACGGTGCTGCTGGCCTGGCTGATCTATCACTTCAATGCGCCGCTGCGGTTTATCCGCCGGCACGCACTTTTATCTCACGTTACCGCAGAACAGAGCCTGATCCGGCGCTGGCTGTGGAACAGTTTTCTGCTGAAATTCACTCTGGCTTTGAGCGCGCTGGTACTTGCCCTGCTGGTGCTGACACTGGTTGCCGGGTTCAGCATGGCTGAGTGGTGGCTGATGCTGGCCGGTGTGCCCTTGTATGCAGCACTGTTCCGGTTGGCGCAAACGCTGGTGGGTACGCAGTCCAGTGACCAGTATCAGTTCCCTTATACTGTGCGCATTACACATTGGCTGCTGGTTGCCGTCATGGCAGTGGCCATGGTTGTGCTGAATCTGGTGTGGGCGGATGTTGCCGACACCCGCCAGCTGTTGTTATTCGATGTTACGCAACAGGCTTTTGCGGCAGGCGCAGACAGTGCCGCAATGACTGAAATCGGCTGGCTGCTGGGCATCAGTGCGGCGCTGAACGATGCCACCTGGCATCTGATGCAGGTGGCCGCTGCCTCTGAATCAGCCGGTAGCGGGTTGAAGATTCTGGCCTGGATAAGTTTTCTGACCTTTAATGCCGTCAAGGCCGGTGTACTCTGGACGGTCTGTGGTGGCGTGCTGATACTGGTTGACGGTCAGTTGCGCAACAGGGTGGCGATGCTTGGGCAGTCACGTTTCGGCCGGGCATTCAGTGTCAGCATGCTGATCCTTTTTGGGATGTATCTGCTGCTGACACAGGTCAATATCGGACAGTACCTTGATGGCCCGGCAGTGACGGCCAGGGAACGGCTGGCTCGTGTGGCGGCGAGTGTGACCCTGTCAGATCCCTGCAGAAACAACGCGATAACCGAGCAGCAGAACCTGCTGGCCGTATCCGGTCAGGCTCTGACCGCTGAGCAGGAACGGGCTCGTCAGCAAATGCTCACACAGATCAGCCGCCATGTAGACGCCGCGTATGTGAACGCCGGGGCAGGCGTGGATGCGTTTCTGGACTGGAATTTCAGCCTGCGTGGGCAATATGCTCAGCTGGCCTATATGGGTGCATCGGCGGTGGGAGAAACCACATTCTCGGGTTTTATCGCCGACAAAATGGATGAGCTGGTCGGCGCGCAGCTGAATCCTCAGATTCGCGAGGCTGAGCAGGTGCTGCAAGTCGAGTATCAGAATCAGGCGCAGCAATTGCTGAGTCGCCAGACCGCCCTGGTTGAACAACTGGCAGGCTCTGTGGATTGTCTGGAGCTGCCCGCTTCCACATTGTCGCTGCAGGAGCATATGCACAAGTCGCCGGTCGGTGCCGGCTCGGGTGCGGGCATTCTGGTGGCACGCGCCAGCATGCGAATGGGTACACGTGTGGTCGGCAAGACGGCGTCCAGACGTGTGGTATCCGGCGCATTCGGGCGTCTGTCCGGCCGGCTGGTGACAAGCTCTGCCGCCGGGGCGAGCGGTGCTTTCTGTGGTCCGCTGGTGTTGGTGTGTGCGCCGTTGCTGGCCGCTGGCGCCTGGATAGCAACTGATCTGGCGATCAACGAGGTGGATCAGGCCATCAATCGTGAGGACATGCGGCAGGACATGCTGGCGGTGCTGGATGAGGACCGGCAGCGTCTGGAATCCCTGCTGGTACAACACTATTCTACGGCACTGATGCAACTGACGGCTGATGTTGAGGCGTATCAGCAGCAACGCTTCAGCATCATCCGTGACGGCATCTGACAAAACCCTCTGCAGCAATTAGCTGGCTGACCGGCTGACCGGCTGACTGGTTGGCTGGCATGTGCAAATCGACGCTCAATTCTGGTGCGTCGTCAAACAGGTCTGATTTTTGCTTATTGCTTCCATTGATACAAAAAGTAGTCACTGAGCGGTGTTTTCAGCGCATTTACGCACCAAATAAATGCATACGTGGAAGGTATGCACTTTAGTTGTGCGTTTTTTGTGAGAAATCTGAATGTGGTATGGCTTGTATCACCAAGGTGGTGCGCATGAGTGTGGTTGTGCACCACATCCAGAAACGGTGGTAAAAAACGTAAATCACGTAAAAAACAACAGCAGGGCTGCCTCACGAAATGTGTGCGCAAGTATCTGTGGGAGAACAGGCAATGAAATTGATCATAGCTATTGTAAAGCCGTTCAAGGCCGAGGAGGTCCGTGAAGCGTTGAGCGAGCTGGGCGTCACCGGTATGACCGTGACCGAGGTGAAAGGGTTCGGACGCCAGAAAGGGCATACCGAGCTTTATCGCGGCGCTGAATATGTCGTGGATTTTCTGCCCAAAACAAAAATCGAAGTTGCAGTCACCGATGAGCTGGCGGAGCAGGCCCTGGACGCGATAAGCAAAGCGGCTTCAACCGGGAAAATAGGGGACGGCAAACTGTTTGTGTTGCCGTTGGAACAGGTTGTACGGATTCGTACCGGCGAAACTGGCGAGTCTGCCGTCTGACAGGGGAAAACAGCATGTTAAAAATAAATTTGAAACAGGCAATGGCCACCTGTGTTGCGTTGATGGCGGTACTACCATCGCTGGCGTTGGCGCAGGATGAAATCAATGGTGCCAATACCGCGTGGATTCTCACTGCAACGGCATTGGTGCTGTTCATGACGGTGCCGGGCCTGTCGTTGTTCTACGCCGGACTGGTGCGCAGTAAAAACGTATTGTCGGTACTGATGCAGTGTTTTTCCATCGCTGCGGTAATTTCAGTCATCTGGTTGATTTACGGCTACAGTATCGCCTTCGGGCCCGCTGACGGCGGCTGGTGGGGTGGTCTGGACAAGGTATTCCTGAGCGGTGTGACAGTTGATTCGGTGTGGGGAGATATTCCCGAACCGCTGTTTATCGCCTTTCAGATGACCTTTGCCATCATTACCCCGGCATTGATTGTGGGTGCATTTGCCGAGCGCATGAAGTTTTCTTCATTGATTGTGTTTGTCATTCTGTGGGCAACGCTGGTTTATTTTCCGGTTTGCCACTGGGTCTGGAACAGTAATGGCTGGTTATTCCAGATGGGGCTGATTGACTTTGCCGGCGGCACGGTGGTCCACGTCACCGCGGGTGTTGCAGCTGCGGTGATGGCCATCATGCTGGGCAAGCGTCGTGGATTTCTCACTGCGCCGCTGATGCCACACAATCTGACCATGACTTTTACCGGCGCCGGCATGTTGTGGGTAGGCTGGTACGGGTTTAATGCCGGCAGCGCGCTGGGTGCCAATGGCAGTGCGAGTATGGCGCTGCTGGCCACACACATGTCAGCATCCGCTGGCGCACTGACCTGGATGGGCATTGAGTGGGTACGTCACGGCAAACCCAGCGGTCTGGGTGCTGTGACGGGCATGGTCGCAGGTCTGGCCACGGTCACGCCCGCAGCGGGTTCCGTAGGACCTGCCGGTGGCATGCTGCTCGGCATCATGGGCGGCGCACTGTGTTTTGCCGCAACCAACTTCCTGAAGCACCGGGTCAAGATAGATGATTCTCTGGATGTGTTCCCGGTGCACGGCGTTGGCGGCATTCTGGGTACTCTGATGGCAGCGGTGCTGGTGTCGACTGATCTGGGTGTGTTCAGCGGCAACGGCTACGCCGAAGGCATGACCATGGCATCCCAGTTTGGTGTGCAGGTAGTGGGCGTGCTGGCAACCGGCGTGTATACCGCAGTGGTAACGATCATTCTGATGAAGCTGGTGGGTCTGCTGACCGCCGGTAACCGCGTCACGCCGGAGCAGGAACTGACGGGGCTGGATATTACGAGCCACGACGAGCGGGGTTACTCGATCTGATAAAAAGGGGACGGAGGAAATAAGAAAGGGGACGGAGGATATTTAATTTGGGCCGGCGGAGTAATTTTTGCTCCGCAAAAAAACTCCCCCGTGCCCAAATTAAATATCCTCCGTCCCCTTTCTTATTTCCTCCGTCCCCATTTTTGCATTAGCCCGCAAGTGCTCAGCGTCTATCGTACCCACCACCACCGAACTCACACCCGGCTCTGAGAGACAAAACTGCAGGCTGTTCGCAGTGCCGCCTGCCGCCGCATCTCCTGCGGCATGCCCGCTGGCCAGGGCTTTTTTGATCAGCACACCTTTGTTCAGTTGATGCGCCCGGCTGATGACTTCGCGCTCACTCGTGTGCTGGGGATTAAAGGTCACCATCACGACGTCTGAATACTGCAGTGCCAGCAGACCGCCTTCAGGTGTTTTGCCGGAGAATCCGATACTGCGGATCAGGCCCTCCTGTTTTATGCGCATCAGCGTCTCCAGGCAATCAGAGTGATTGATAACATCCAGATCATTGCCGTCAGAGTGCACCAGAACAATGTCCAGGTAGTCGGTGCGTAATCTTTGCAGGCTGCGTTCAACGCTGTGACGGGTGTGTTGAGCGCTGAAGTCAAAACGGGACTTGCCACCACTGAACTCCTCGCCCGTTTTTGTGCAGAGCAGCCAGTCCTGACGGTTTTTCAACAGGCCGCCCAGGCGCTCTTCCGAGCAACCATAAGCGGGAGCGGTATCCAGCAGATTGATGCCAAGTTCTCTGGCCAGATCCAGCAGGCGCGTTACGGTATCATCATCAGGCAACTCAAACGCATCCGGATATTTGACGCCCTGATTGCGGCCGATCTTGACGGTCCCCAGCCCCAGCGTTGATACCTGCATTCCTGTATCGCCCAGTGCGCGTTGTGGCAGTGATGAAACGGTCATCAGCGTAGCGACTCCCATGGCGTGTCAGCAATCCCGGCTGTCGGCAGCAGGTTCTGCAACGGCGTGTCAGAACCCGAAACCGAACCACCAGCATGGATATTACCTGCGGGTGCAAGTGAGGCAGCAACAAGTCTGAGTGCCGTGTCGCCCAGATTGGGACACAGCGTGAGTTTGGTCGGCCAGCAGGTCAGGAACTTGCCGTTCTCCGCAACAAACGCATTGTCCGGTCGGCTCATGTCCGGGGCTTCTGGTTCAGCACGGTCAATGTAAAAACTGTGCCACCGGGCGGCCGCAAAATCAATCCAGGGGAACAGTGAAACAAGTTCGGTTTCAGCACGTCTGCATTGCTCCCGGGCGCTGACGTTGACGCCGCTTTCTGCCAGTTCGCCGCCCAGATACCAGATCCACTCGCCGGCAGCTTCATCACGGCAGGGGTGCGCAGTAATTGTCAGGCGCGGCGTCATGCCAAAACTGTCACCGATACAATGCACATACGGAGGTGCCGGGTGACTCACGCGAACGGCTACCATGTGCAGCGGCCGGCGTTGCATGGCAGGCCCTGACGTCAGTCCGGAAAATTGCTGCCCGGCCAGCAGTGCCTCGTTACCCGCGCCGGCGCACAGAATCACCCGGTCGGCGTGCAGCGCAATACGCGTGGTGTTATTGGTCAGCGTCATGCCGTGCTCTGAAAGCTGAATCTGCGGGCTCTGAAAAATACGATCCTGCCAGCGCGAAGCCAGCGTACGCAGCAGGGAGGGCGTGTCGATCACAAAATCGGTGAGTTGATACAGCGTGCCGCCGGCTAATCCACCTCTGGAAACTGAATTGGCAGGTACAGAACTAGTGGGTACAGAACTGGCAGACAAAGAACGGGCAGCAGAAAAAAATGCCGGATACTCGTGCGCAGTCAGTGCATCAATTCGCCCCCGCAGCGCCTTGCTGCCCAGAAATGTTTTCAGCCGCGAACGGACTGATCCGCCTGACCACATATAATAATGCGGAGAGAGCACCCGCACCGAACGCAGGTCTGTTTCTCCGCTGCCGTCCAGACAGGCACGCCAGCGCGCAGGCATTCCGGCAATGGCACTGCTGGCCGGACTCAGGGTGCCGTTCAGGGCGTATTTGAGTCCGCCATGAATGATACCCTGTGAGGCCAGCGTCTGACCGTCGCCCAGTGCTGACTTTTCCAGCAGCACAGCATTGTATCCCGCTTCACTTAAGCGGTTGAGTGTCCACAGCCCTGCGATGCCGCCGCCCACGATGGCAATTTGTACGGATGCAGTGTTCATTGTGCTACAGCCATTTTCGCCATTTGAAATACATCAGCAGACCGCCACCCATGACCGCCATCGTTGCCAGAACCAGAGGATAACCCCAGCTCCAGCGCAGCTCGGGCATAAACTCGAAGTTCATGCCATAAATGCCGGCGATAAACGTCAGCGGCATAAATACGCTGGCAAAAATGGTCAGGACTTTCATGATCTCGTTCATCCGCTGGCTGACACTGGACAGATAAAGATCCAGCATGCTGCCCAGCAGATCACGCAGGGTTTCGATATTGTCGATGATATGTATGGTGTGGTCGTAAACATCACGCAGGTACACTCTGATGTCGCTGCTCAGAATAACACTCTCATCGCGACTCAGGCTGCTGAGGACTTCGCGCAGTGGCCACACGGCTTTTCGCAGCAGCAGCATTTCACGCTTGAAGTGATGAATCCGCCCTAACGATTCAGGTGTGGGATTGACCAGCAGGTCATCTTCCAGATCCTCAATGGCATCGCCCAGTTTTTCCAGCAGCACAAAATAATTGTCGACGATGGCATCGATCAATGCATAGGTCAGGTAGTCCGGCCCCAGCCCCCTGATGCGCCTGCCCTGTCTGAGACGCAGGCGGACACCATCAAATACATCGCCCGGCTTCTCCTGAAAGGAAAGCACATAGTTGTCACCTACAATCAGACTGACCTGCTCGAATTTTACGGTGTTCAACGCATCATCAAACTGCAGCATTTTAATGACGATATACAAATAGTCATCATGCACTTCAATTTTGGGCCGGTGATCAGAATTCAGGATGTCTTCCATGACCAGCGGATGCAGTTCAAAGCGGGCGCCTATCTGTCGCACAACTTCCGGGTTGTGCAGTCCGTCAATGTTGAACCATGCAGTTTCGCGGTTTTCAGCGGACTGTTCGCAGTCGGTTGCCTGCGCCAGGGCCTGCTCATGCAGGGATTGCGAGTCATAACGCATCAGCGTGATTTGTGTATCGCTGTTCTGGATATCACCAACGTGCACCAGCGTACCCGGCGCAGCACCAAGCTTTTTGCCGCGCTTTTTGATCAGCCTGGACGAGCGACGAGCGTGATGAGTCTTGGCCATAGTGACGGACTATCCCTGATATGTGGGGTTTGCACCCGACGGCGAATCCTGCAATCATTCCCGCCAGTTCAGGGGCCATGGTATCACGCCTGTCCCTGACCGTGTCAGGCGTGTCACACGCCCGTGCAATGCCGAACCGGCAAGGGAATTCCAGTGAACAGGTCTGTTTATAATTTTGCGTTTTATCTGCTGTTGCCGGTGATTGTGCTGCGCCTGCTATGGCGCGCGTTGTTTCTGCCGGCACCGGCGTATGCCAGACGCTGGGGTGAGCGGCTCGGGTTTGTCGACAAAGCCATTGAGGGGCGCCCGGAACAGAAGTGGATCTGGGTACATGCGGCATCAGTTGGCGAAGCTGTTGCCATTTCGCCGCTGGTATTGAAACTGCGCCGTGAAAAGCCGGAATGGGGCATTGTGGTGACCACCATGACCCCGACTGGTTCCATGCGGATCAATGAACTGTTTGCCAATGATGTGTGCCATGTCTATGCGCCGTATGACTACGGCGGAGCGGTCAAGCGCTTTCTTGCCACCTTCAAGCCGGAGCTGGTCATTCTGGTGGAAACCGAACTGTGGCCGAATCTTGTCCACTATACCAAGCTGAGCGGCGCCACCGTGATGGTTGCCAATGCCCGTCTGTCAGAGAAGTCCTATCGTGGGTACCAGAAATTTGCATCGCTGGGCAAACCCATGCTGCAGCAGATTGATGTGATAGCGGCTCAGGCAGAAAGCGATGCGGAACGATTCAGGAAGCTGGGTGTGCCGGACAGCGCATTGCGGGTCACCGGCAGCATCAAGTTTGACATAGGTCTGCCTGAGGATCTGCCCGAAAACGTCGCCCGGATGCGACAGTGCCTGGCAGGTAGCCGGCCCGTCTGGATTGCCGCCAGCACCCGGGAAGGTGAGGACGAAAAGATTCTCAGGGCATTCAAACTGGTTCAAAAAGCCATCCCCGATGTACTGTTGATTCTGGTGCCCCGGCACCCCGAGCGCTTCAATTCGGCAGCCAGACTGTTTGAAGCCGCCGGGTTCAAAGTGGTGAGGCGTAGCAGCGCCAAACCAGTGGACCTGAAAACGTCAGTGTTTCTGGGCGACTCCATGGGTGAGTTGCTGGTTTATCTCAGTCTGGCAAGGGTGGCTTTCATCGGTGGCAGTCTGGTTGATACCGGCTGTCAGAATGTGCTGGAGCCGGCTGCGCTGGGGTTGCCTGTCATTGCCGGGCCGTCACAGTACAATTTTCAGGCGATCTGTGAGCAACTGGAAAACAGCGGCGCGCTGAAAACCGTCCCTGATGAACGGGCGCTGGCAGAAAAGGTGATCGAGCTGTTGCAGGATGAGGACAAACAGGCAGCCATGGGAACCGCCGGCAAGGCGGCGGTGGCAGCCAATCATGGCGCGCTGGAGCGCATATTTGAACTGGTGGTGGCGCGTTTACCCGCCGGGTAAATCAGCAGCGCACATCATTTCAGCGGGCGCAGCGTCAGGTTATGAGCCTGATTGTCATGCATCCAGATATTATCTTCAATGCGGATGCCGCCCAGTGGCAGCAACGTGTCAATCAGCTTCCAGTTCAGCAGCGCAGAGCGCGGACCGGTGCGCAGCGGGTCGAGCAACATGGGGATAAAATAGACACCGGGTTCAATGGTGAACACCATATGATTTTCGATCACCCGGGTCGTGCGTAACGCGGGGAATTGAGCCGGTGGCGGCTGAACCGAGCCGTCCGGCCCTGCCATTCTGCCGCCAACATCGTGCACCTGCAGACCCAGAAAATGCCCCAGGCCATGTGGCATAAAGGTAGCGGTGATCTGCTCTTCAATCAGTTCGTCCACCGTACCACGGCAGATTGATGTGTCAGCCAGTAATTGAGCCAGCATCCGGTGCGCGCTTAAATGCAGGTCCGCATAGGGCAGGTCTGGACTGATGGACGCGATGACTGCGCGCTGCAGTTTCTGCATGCCTGCCAGCAGCTCAACAAAGACTGCATTGGTGCCGGGCCGGGCCCAGGTTCGCGTAATGTCCGAGCAGTAGCCATGGCTGCGGCATCCGGCATCAATCAGCAGAATCTGGCTGGGTGTCGGGTTGCTGCGAGCCTTGTGCTGGTAGTGCAGCGTCGCTGCGTGCTGATTGAGCGCCACAATATTCGGGTAGGGCAACTCGTTATCCAGCACGCGGCAGGCCTGCAGATACGCCATATGGATATCGTATTCTGCGCCGCCGGCCAGAAAAGCTTCCTGCGCAGCCTGGTGGCCGGTCAGGGCGTGTGCGTTCGCTTCAGAAATCCGCTGCACTTCATAGGCGGTCTTAAAGGCGCGCTGGTAATCCAGGTGGCTCAGCAGTGGTGCAGGATTGATGGCGGCAGGGGCAATGCCCAGCGCTGCTGCAAAGGCAGTATCTTCTCCCAGAAATGACAACTGACTGCGCTCAGCCCCGAGGGTGTCGAGCTCCCGGGCCAGCTGTGATCTGTCGCCAAGTATGACGATGTCAAACTGGTCCGCCCACCAGGCAGGCATGTCCAGATTCGGGTCGTGCCAGAAGTCCTGCGGAATGACGGCAAAAAACAGCGGTTTATGACCCGGCCGTAGCAGCACAAACTGGTCCGGACGGTCTACCGGTACCCAGCGCAGATAGTGCCCCCAGGCACGAAAAGGCACGGCATGATCATCAGCGTAGTAGTCATGTGCGCACCCGCTGTGGATCAGCACGGACTGTCCGGCGACACCGGCAGCCTGCAACGCGGCAATATATTCTCTGGTCAGAGCGGTGATGTGATCAGCAAATAATTCTTCAGTACTCATGGTGTGTGATAATACGCCGAATCCGGCAACAACAACAGACTATGACTAAGCCTTTGCACGGTAACATGCACCGTAAAATAATCCATTGTGATTGCGACTGTTTCTACGCCGCCATCGAGATGCGAGACAACCCGGAGCTGCGCGGCAAACCACTGGCCGTGGGCGGCGCCAGTGAGCGCCGCGGTGTTGTGGCCACCTGCAACTATGAGGCGCGCCGCTTTGGTATTCATTCTGCCATGCCGACTGCGTCGGCGTTGCGGCGCTGTCCGCAGCTGATTGTGGTTTCCCCGCGCATGGAAACGTACCGCCAGGTGTCCAGACAGGTGCAGGCGATTTTTCGTCACTACACGGAAATTATTGAGCCGTTGTCACTGGATGAGGCATTTCTGGATGTCAGCGCTGTTCAGCTGTGCAAGGGCAGCGCAACCCTGATGGCAGAGGAAATCCGCACGCGGGTTCGTGACACGCTGGGGATAACCATTTCAGCGGGCGTGGCGCCGAACAAATTTCTCGCCAAAATAGCCAGCGACTGGAACAAGCCTGACGGGCAGTATGTCATCCGGCCGCAGGATGTGGATGCCTTTGTGTGTGCATTGCCGGTGAAAAAGCTGTTTGGTGTTGGCAAGGTGACTGCGGCACGTCTGCATGCCATGGGCATCAATGTGTGTGAGGACCTGCGACCTTACAGTGAAGCTGCGCTGCTAACCCAGTTTGGCAGTTTTGGTACCCGGTTATACGAACTGGCGCGAGGTATTGATGAGCGTGAGGTCAAGGTTGAGCGGCAGCGCAAATCGCTGAGTGTGGAAAATACCTTTGCCGAAGATTTGCCGGATCTGGAGGCCTGCCTGACGCAGATTGGCGGTTTGCATGAGCAGATGCTGGCACGCTGGCAGAATCTTGCCACCCGGTACCGGGTGGCCGGGTGTTTTGTTAAATTAAAGTTCAACAATTTTGTTTCGACAACCGCTGAACAGGCTGGCGCAGACATGGATATGCGTGTGTTTCCGGCGTTGATGGCACAGGCATGGCAGCGCCATCAACGACCGGTCCGGCTGATTGGGCTGGGCGTGAGGCTGAAGCCGCAATCGGACATCACCGGTTCCCGGGAAGACCTGCAGTTGCCGTTGATGCTGGAATAGTTCTCCCGCGACAACTGCGCGCCTGACGCCCCGGTCATGTCACTCTTTGCTCTTGTCATGCACCCGAATCAGACCTTCCTGACAAACTGATGCGACCAGCAGACCTTCGCGGGTAAAGATATTGCCGCGGTTGAAGCCGCGCGCCTGCGACGATGAAGGGCTGTCCTGTGAGTAGAGCAGCCACTGATCGATGCGGAACGGACGATGAAACCACATGGTGTGATCCAGACTGGCCACCTGCAGTTTGGGGTCAAACAGACTCTGGCCATGCGGGCGCAGGCTGGTCTGCAGCAGCGTCATGTCGGACGCGTAGGCCAGCAGGTGAGAGTGCATCGAGAAGTCGGCAGGCAATTCGGTATTCAGACGGAACCAGACGCTGGTGCGCGGCTCCTTGGGCGTGTTATCAAACAGGCTGTTGATATCCACATGACGCAGATCAACAGCAAACTGCCGGGAAAAACGCTCCAGCAGATCCTCGCTGATCTTGCCGCGGAAGCGTTCGGCCATCTGTTTGCGGTCGGCACAGTCTTCCGGTGGGGGCACATCCGGCATGTCAATCTGGTGCGACAGGCCTTCCTCCGGCACCTGAAACGAGGCTGACATGTTGAGAATGGCCTTGCCATGCTGGATTGCCACAATACGACGGGTGGTAAAGCTCCTGCCATCGCGGATACGGTCAACCTGATAAATGATGGGATGTTTCAGGTCGCCGGGGCGTAAAAAATAGGCATGCAGGGAATGCACATGGCGATCATCAGGGACAGTGTGCGTGGCGCTGAGCAGGGCCTGGGCCAGCACCTGACCACCGTACACGCGGAACCAGCCTTCATTGGCACTGCCGGAGCGATAGAGATTCTCGTCCAGTTTCTCCAGCTCCAGATGATTCATGACCTGTAGTAATTGATCGTTGTCCTGCGAGTTCATAGTGGCCTGCCCGGGGTTGTAATAGCTTGATGATTGCTTTGTGGTTGCGGGGAAGTGTAGCATTTTCCGGCCGAATCGCCGACATCTTTACCGATAGCCGGGTGCAGCGTATGATCAGCGCTACACCCGACAAAAACAACAAAAGGAGATCAACATGCTCAAGAAACTGATGGCGGCAACAATTCTGTCCACTGCTGCGCTGGCAACCGTCACCTGGCTGCAGGTACCGGCCAATGCCGCTGACAATGACCGCCTGGCCGCCGTGAAACAGCAGTTTGTAGGGCATTATGAGCTTGTCAGTTTTATCAGTTTTCCGGCCGAAGGCGGCGAGGTAGACAACAACTACATCGGTCGCATCATGTACGATGAAAATGACCAGATGTCGGCGCAGGGGATGCCAAAGGATCTGCCAGCACGTGCTGCCCGGACAACTGAACTGGTGCGTGGCGGCTTTGCCTACTGGGGCCCGGTCACCTGGGATGTGTCTCAGAATAAAGTGACGCACCATGTGCAGGGTTCACCTACACGTGGCAGCTGGGTGGGTGAAGATAATATCCGTTACTACGAATTTACCGATGATGGTTTACTGAAGCTGTCCATCCGTGACGAAAACGGCCGCACTACCGGCACCCTGACCTGGCGCCGCATTGGCGACTGACACATATTGTTACCAATCAGTCAGTATTTGACGCCTGTCAATAAATGAGTCCCGCAGCTCAGGCACTATTATGCCTTCGTGAATGACTTTGCATGATGCAAAGGAGACTCCCGTTGATTGCGGCGTATCAACAATGGGCCGAGGGTTATGGTGTTGTCCGGCACTGCAGCGACTCGGCCAGGCGTGTACATGAACTCGTTTCATCACTTGAAGAACAGGGCAGGTCCGAGGTGCCGGATATGCTGGCGGCCGCCGATCGGCTGTGCAACATGGGCTTGTGGCTGACGCTGCACATGATCTATGCCCGCCGCGTGAATCTGGACGGGCGACCGCCGGGCCCCGAAGACTTCAAATCTGTGCCCGCAGCGTATGCTGAAGAAGCGCTGGCAATGGTGCCGGTTTATGTGGGTTATCTGCTGGCCAACGCACTCAGCGGTAAAACCCGCGGCTGGCTGTCAGGGGTTGCACACTGCGGTGCCGCGATTGATGCCATCAACGTATTGACCCGTAATCTTGATGAAGAGCAATTGCTGCGTTACCCGTTAACTGAAGCGGGGCTGACGCAGCTTTGCTGTGACTATTCCAGTTTTGCAGTTGCACCTGATGGCCGGCCGGTCGCATCGGCAGGCAGTCGGCTGAGCGCACTGACTGCAGGCAATGCAAGCCCCGGAGGGTGCCCGGGTAATGCGGATCTGCAATATGTGCATATGCCGTTGCCGGGTCAGGAGCTGGTGGCGCTGCTGAGCACGTCCGCTTTCCAGTCTCAGACCAGTGCTGACTGGGCGCCACAATGGTGGCGCGGTGAGGACAGTGGTCTGGTGCTGCCGATCATGCTGACCGGGCGCAACCAGGCAGAGGCGGCAAGGTATGAGGAGCAATTGAGCCGCAATGGTTTCAGCCCGCGCAATGTGGATGCTCACGATCCGGCGGCAATTGCCTGGGCCATCATCACCATGGCGGCGGACCTTCAGGAAGAACACCGGCTGGTTGTGACTGGTGTTTGCGGGTACCCGGTGCGGATGCCTTGCGCGCTGGCCTCGTCAACTGACGATCCGGGCGTGCCGCCGACCGGTAATCCGGCACTGGACAGCGCAGTGCGCGAGCAACTGACAAACGAATTGAAGCGATTATATGTCGCGCCGGACCTGCTGCAATTGTGTGCGGGTGTGTTGATGAGCCATAAAAAAGATCAGCGGCAACCGGCCAAAGACCACTGGTTACGACGTCTGCGAGTTGATCTCCCGATGCTGCCAATGCCTGAGACGCTGCCACTGAACAGCGATTTTTCGGCAATGGAAGCGATTGATGACTGGTTCAGTGTGCTGGTGCAGAACAATCCTTTTCACCGTTTTCGAGTAGCTGACCCCGGCGGACTGCGCAACAATCGATTAACCAGGACGACTGACATTCTGAAACATCGTGTCACCCGGCCGGACGAAACAGCGGCCGAATCGCTCAACGGCGGGATCATTACGGCCTCCAATGAGGAAGCGGTAGTCGCTGCCGCGCTGGCGAACAAGCAGGGCGTCAATCTGGTTATCTGCAACGAGGCGCCGGCTATCAAGATGCTGTGTCCGATGCGACAGGAAATCATGTTTTCACGACAGCTGCGTGAGTCTGGCAGAGAGGCTGTCTGGCTGAGTGTGCCCGTGGTAGTGACCTCCCATACCTGGGAAAACGGGCTGGACGGTGGTGGCGGGCAGCATTGTGCATTGCCCACGGCATGGCTTGAGGAAATGTCAGATGTGGCACCTGTGCTGTTTCCCTGTGATGCGGCCACAACGGTCACAACGCTGGAGCGACTGTACGGGCAACGCGGCAGTGTTGCGGTGGTGGTTGTCCCCAGGCTGCCGCTGCCAGTGGTGACCGACGAGAATCAGGCATGGCTGGGCGCGGATGAAGGTCTTTTGGTGCTCAGTCACGATGACGATGCCAGCTTGCAGTTGATTGCGGTCGGCGCTTACCAGTTGCAGTCCGTGCAGCGGGCGGCGCAACGTCTTCGCGCCAATGGTGTGGCCTGTTCGGTGGTAGCGCTGATTGAGCCGGGGCGGTTTCGGATGCCGCGTGATGCACACGAGGCAGCCTACGTTCACAGTGCGGAAAAAATCAGTGCGCTGATACCGGAAGTGGCGACACGCATCATCGTGACACACACCTGCGCGGAGATCATGACCGGTGTATTGCGACCGCTGGACAGAGGGGCTGCAAATACCCGCTTTCTGGGTTATCGTAACCACGGTGGTGCGTTGGATGTATTTGGCATGCAGTACGCCAACCAGCAAACCTGGGCGCACATCGTCAAGGCCGGCCACGATATGCTGGTGGCGGGAAACGATCCAGCATTCCTGAGTGATACCGAGTATCAGGCTGTCACTGGTCGTGGCGACCCCGATGTGCTGAGATAACACAACGCGGAAATCGCGCGCTTGCGAGACAGCATGGCTGAAAACTTTCTTTATCTGACGCGCCTGGGCATTGATACGCACCAGGAGCCGGTTGTCTTTATGCGCGACGACTGTCATGTCTGTCGCTCCGAAGGCTTTAATGCACAGGGTCGCGTGCAGGTTTGCACCAGTCGTCACTCAATCATTGCAACGCTGGTGATAATCACCAGTGATCTGCTCAGTCATCAGAAGGCTGGTTTAAGTGACGCCGCGTGGAAATTGCTGGGTGCAAAGGAGGGGGAGCAGGCCACCTTCCGTCATGCCGCACCGGTTGAGTCCATGGCGCATATCCGGGGCAAACTTTATGGCAAACCATTCACACAACAGGCTGCCAACGACATCATCAACGACATCAATGCGCGCCGGTATTCCGACATCCAGCTGTCCGCTTATGTGACCGCCTGCGCCGCCAATAATCTGAGTATTGACGAAACCATTTTTATCACACGTGCAATGGTGGATGCCGGGCGCCAGTTCGACTGGGGCAAGGACCGGATAGTTGTCGACAAACATTGTGTAGGCGGCCTTCCCGGTAACCGCACCACACCCATCGTGGTAGCGATAGCGGCGGCCAATGGTCTGACCATGCCCAAGACTTCCTCGCGGGCTATCACCTCGCCGGCGGGTACTGCGGACACCATGGAGACATTGACCAAGGTGACCTTGAGTTTTGAAAAAATGCGCGCCGTGGTAGAGCAGGAAGGCGCCTGCCTGGCGTGGGGGGGATCGGTTTCACTGAGTCCGACCGACGACATCATCATCCGGGTTGAGCGCGCCCTGGATCTGGACAGCGAGGGACAGATGGTGGCCTCGGTCATTTCCAAAAAAGTGGCGGCCGGTTCAACGCACGTGCTGATTGATATCCCGGTGGGGCCAACAGCAAAAGTCAGAAGCACAGAGTTGGCAGAGCATCTGGCTGATGCGTTGACCAAAACCGGCACGGCGCTGGGACTGCAGATCAAAACAGTGTTCAGTGATGGTACTCAGCCGGTCGGTCGGGGTATTGGTCCGGCGCTTGAGGCAATGGACGTACTTGCAGTGTTGCAAAATAATCCGCAGGCGCCGGCTGATCTGCGCAATCGGTCGCTGGCTGTGGCGGCAGCGCTTCTGGAGCTGGGCGGCGTCTGTGCCAATCGCGAGGGGCTGGCGCTCGCAGAAAAAACCCTGGACAGCGGCAAGGCCTGGAAAAAATTTCAGGCAATCTGTGAGGCGCAGGGCGGTCTGCGCGAGCCGCCGGTCGCCGCTTTTCAGCACACAATTGTTGCTGAAAAGCCGGGGGTGATTGCATTGATGAACAATCGTGTTATCTCCCGGCTGGCCAGTCTGACCGGCGCGCCTACCGACCCGGCGGCAGGACTGTACATGCACGTCAGACTGGGCGATACGGTTGAGCTGGGCCAGCCACTGATGACACTGCACTCCGAATCCACCGGCGAGCTGGAGTACGCGCTGGACTTCTATCAGTCTCACCCTGACGCATTGCACCTTGAGGAAGACGTGGTATGAACCCGATACTTTATTGTATGCCTGGCCAGGACGCGCTTGCGCATCAGCTGCTGGCACTGACCGGCTGGCATGAAGGCGGAATGGAGCTGCGTAAATTTCCTGATGGAGAAACGTACATTCGTGTAGAGGATGATGTCAGCGATCGTGATGCGGTGATTCTGTGTCAACTGCATCACCCGGACGAAAAAACGCTGACGCTGTTGTTGCTGGCGGAGACGCTGCGGGATCTTGGTGCGCGGCGGGTCGGATTGATCGCACCCTATCTGGCCTATATGCGTCAGGACAAACGCTTTAAGGATGGTGAAGGTGTCAGTTCTCACTACTATGCAAAACTGTTAGGCAATCATCTTGACTGGCTGCTGACGGTTGATCCGCATCTGCATCGCATACACAATCTGAACGAGGTGTATCGTATTCCTGCGCATGCCATGACAGCCGTGGCGCCCATGGCGGACTGGATTCGCCGGTATGTGGAGAAACCACTGGTAATTGGCCCGGACAGTGAGTCAGAGCAATGGGCGGCCAACGTGGCACAGGCAGCCGGGTGCCCATGGGAAGTGCTGGAGAAACAGCGGCTGGGCGATCGTGATGTAAAGATTTCACTGCCGCATGTTGAAAAATACGGCGATTACACCCCGGTGCTGGTGGACGATATTATCAGCACGGGAAAAACCATGCTGCAGGCTTCCGCGCACCTGCAGGCGGCCGGCATGCGACCGGCAATCTGTCTGGCAGTGCACGGGATCTTTGCGCCGGGGGCTGCGCAGGAGATGCAGTCGGCCGGACTGACGGTGGTTACCTGTAACAGTATAGCCGACAGCAGCAATCAGATAGATCTGGCTCCTCTGTTGATAGAAGGGCTAAAGGTGACAGAAGGGCTAAAGGTGATAGAGGGGCTACAGAAAATACTGTAGTCCCTTGCCCATCTGACCGGACGAGCGTCAGAACGCTATGCAGTCACCACGCGCAGGAATCTCGCTGCGAATTCCCTTGTCCAGCCACAGCTTCTGGGACAATTCGTCCAGCGCGCCGGCTTCGCCGTGCACCAGCATCAGCCGCGGGTTACTTTCAAAATTGCCGGCCCACTCCAGCAGACAGTCCTGGCCCGCGTGCGCGGACAGCCCGCCAATTGTTGCAATACGTGCCTTGACGTTGAATTCATCACCAAACATGCGGATGTCCTTTTTACCGTCCACCAGCAGTCTGCCCAGCGTACCCTGTGCCTGAAAACCAATAAACATGACGGTGTTTTCCGGCTTCCAGATGCGGTGTTTGAAGTGGTGCCGGATACGTCCACCGGTGCACATGCCACTACCGGCAATGATGATGGCGCCCTGTTTGACCTTGTTGATTTCCATCGACTCCTCTGCCGTTCTGCACAGCTTGAGCATCGGCAAAAACTTTTGTAATGACTCCCGGTTGGCGTCTGTCAGCTGGCGGATATCCTCATCGTCCATGATGTGCAGCCAGCGGTCATAGACCTCGGTCACAGAGATGGCCATCGGACTGTCAAGAAATACCTGCCAGTCGTCCAGCTCACCATCATTAAACAGGCAGCCCAGGTGGAATATCAGTTCCTGGGTCCGGCCGATGGCAAATGCCGGAATCATCAGATTGCCGCCGGCCTCCCAGGTTTCATGCAGGACGGTGCGAAACTCATCCAGCGTTTCCTGATGAGAGCGATGGTTACGGTTGCCGTAGGTGCCTTCCATCATGACCACATCAGCCCTGGAGGGTAACTCCGGGTCATTCATCAGCGCCGAGTTCCTGTTACCAAGGTCGCCGGAGAATACCAGAATCTTTTCCTCGCCCTTTTCACTCAGTGTCAGCTCAACAATGGCTGAGCCGAGTATATGGCCAGCATCCATAAAACGCACACTGGCCTGCGGGCCTACGTCAAAGGATTTGTGGTAGGGCTGTCCCTCGCACAGGCGCAGCGTTTTTTCCACATCATGCTCAGTATAGATTGGTGATACCGGGTTGCGCCCGCTGCGTTGCCGGCGCAGATTCTCCCGCTCCAGATCACGCTCGTAAATACCCCAGGCGTCTTCCAGAAGAATGCGCAGCAGTTGCCGGGTAGCCTGGGTGCAATAGATGGGGCCGTCAAACCCCTGATTGACGAGTTTGGGCAACATGCCGGAGTGATCCAGGTGTCCATGCGACAGAACCACCGCATCAATACTGGCGGGATTGAATTCAAATTTTTCGTCCTGCACACGGTCCACGGCATCACCGCCCTGATGCATGCCGCAGTCGAACAGGATCCGGCCTGTTGCCGGTGATTCGATAAGGTGGCACGAGCCGGTTACTTCCTGCGCCGCGCCGTAAAAAGTCAGTCTGGCCATAATTATTGTCCGCTTCTTGGGTTAATCGTCTGTTGAATTATCGTCAGTAGTTGATCAGTATGCCTGCCATTAACACGATTACAAGCAGCAGTGTTGCACTCAGGTTGACCGGATTGAACCGGGTGATCCGGTTCCAGCGTCTTTCCAGAGACCTGAGTCGGGTTGTATCAAATTCTGGCATTTTTAATGGGCGGGCAACTTGATTGGATCGGTGTTTTATTGACAACGAGATCAGCAATGCCACCGGTGGCAGATGCTGAAGTGCGCCCGGCACACGCCAGTGCCGGCGTATGGCCCAGCAGGTGACTGCCATGCCGCAGGCGACAGGCCACGCCGACATCCACAGATTGTAAGGCACCACACTGTAAAGCAGCGCGGCTCGCATGGGTTGCCACAACCAGGGGACAATGATTGCGCTGCTGCCCAGGGCCAGCCACACGCCAAGTGCCAGCGGATTCTGGCTAACGGCGGCAGTGTGTTCTTGCTGTGTTTTACGGACAAGCCTGTGCGCGAGCCATAATACCCTGCCAACGATCAGGCTGGTGCTGACCGCGCCGGCCAAGACCAGGTAACGCCAGCCGGCAAGCTCGGGGGACCCGAGCAATGACTTCAGGCCGACTTTGGCGGCAGCACCGCTGGTCAGCGGCAATCCGGCAATGGACAGCGCTGCAACAATCAGCATGGCCCACATGGCATAACGCAGTCGCGGGTCGGGCTGATACTGTTTCAGCAAGGGTGCTGCCATAAACAGTGCACCCTTGATAAGCGCATGGTGGAATGCATACACAGCCAGCGCCACGGCAATGACATCGCGTTGTGCCGGCAACTGCCAGCTCAGTGCGACCAGAAACAGCAGATAACCGATCTGGCTGACTGATGAATATGCCAGTACCTGTTTTATCTCGCTACGGGCCAGTCCCATCAGCACGCCGTAGAACGCACTGAACAGTGCGATTGCCATGATCACCGGCGCCCATTGCTGGCTCAGCCCGGAGAGCGGCATGATCTTCCACAACCCCAGTATGCCTGCCTTGATCATGGCGCCGGACAGCACTGCGCTGGCTGCGGCAGGGGCCGCCGGGTGTGCCAGCGGCAGCCAGACATGCAGCGGCCAGAAACCGGCCTTCAGGCCCAGGCCGACCAGCAGCAGGGCAGCGGCGACCGGGGTAATACCGACACCCGTCTGCCAGTCTGTCAGACTGGTTGAACCATCGTTGGCATAGGCCATGAGCAGTAGTGCCGCAAATAGCGCCATTTCGCCCACAATAGCAAGCTGCAGATAGAGTCTGCCAGCCCGGCGTGCCTGTGGGGACTGATCATGCACAATAAGTCCATAGGCGGACAGACTCATCATGGAGAACCCAATATAAAAACCAAGCGCATCCTGGGCAATGATCAGTACTATATTGCCGGTCATCGACAACACCCAGAACACCCAGAAACGCAGCAACCTGCCGTTATTCGCCAGCGTGGCGTATGCAAACACAGATGCGACAGCCCAGAGGATGACAGTAAATATCAGCCATGCCGACTCCAGGTCAGAGAGATTGCCCCACAACGCGCCGGGCCACAGTATGCTGTTGGTGACTAATCCATTCATGGAGAAAACTCCCGGCTGACAATAAACTCAGTCCAGCCCAGCGGACTGATAACACTGCCCGCGAAGATGCCTGCCAGCAGAGAAAGCAGCGCAGTGAGCAGTGGCGGCAGCAACAACATCCAGTGCGTTTCCAGGCGTCGGTTGGTGAAATTATTTTCAGCCCAGCCGCCGTGGGGCGCGGCAGCAAACCAGCCCCGGTAAAGCAGTGGCAGGAAGTAGGCCGCGTTGAGCAGGGAGGAGCCAATCAGAATCAGCAGCACCCAGTCGTTGCCGGACTCCATCGCGCCCATCCCCAGATACCACTTGCTGATAAATCCGGCCACCGGCGGAATGCCGATCATTCCCAGCGCACCAACAGTAAATGTGGCCATCGTCCAGGGCATGCGCCGACCCACACCGTCCATTTCCTGGACAGTGTGAATGCCCAGCGTTTCCGCAAAATTGCCGGCGCAAAAAAACAGAGTGATCTTCATCAGTCCCTGGTGCACCAGATGCACAATTGCACCGACGGCTGCAATCGGACCGGCCATTGCCACGCCAAGCGTAATGTAAGAGACCTGGCTGATGGTGGAGAATGCCAATCGGCGTTTGATTTCGCGTTGCCGCAGTGCCTGCACCGAGCCATAGATGATTGTGGCCGATGCCAACCAGAGCAGTGGCTGGGTCAGCCCCAGTGACTGGCTGGCCTCAATGCCATAAACATCATACACCACACGGATAATGCCAAACGCCCCGGCTTTGACAACCGCCACGGCGTGCAGCAGGGCACTGACCGGTGCAGGTGCAACCATCGCTTTGGGTAGCCAGCTGTGCAGCGGCATGAGAGCAGCCTTGACGCCCAGCCCGGCTATCAGCAGCACAAAGGCCACCACCAGGCTGACAGTCATGTCCGGCGAGAAACCTCCCAGATATCCGCCGGGTGTGAATTCAGGAGTGCCAATCTGTGAGTGCAGTAATGCCACACCCATCAATACCAGCGTTCCGCCACCCAGCGTGTATGCGAGGTAAATCCGCCCGGCGCTCAGTGCCTGCGGTGTGCCCCGGTGAACCACCAGTGGGAAGGTGGCGAGGGTGAGCAGTTCATAAAAAAGCAGAAACGTGATCAGGTTGCCGGCCAGCGCAATGCCCACTGTTGCGCTGACGCAGAGGCTGAAGTAACCAAAGAACCGTGAGCGTAGTGGTGACCCTTCAAGATAACCAATGGCATAGACAGTTGTGGCCAGCCACAGCACAGAGGACAGCGTGATGAACTGCAGTGACAATGCGTCACCTTGCAGGACCAGATCGGCACCGGGCAGAAATGTCAGGACAAAACGAAACTCCAGCCCCTGACTCACACCGGCCAGCATCAGCGCCACCAGACACAGCTTGATGGTGATGCCGCCCAGATTAAGTGCCGTGCGTCGTTTCACGGCTTTCTCGGGTGTCGCAAAAATCAACAATCCGGGAATCATGGAGCTGAAAATAATCAGCACCGGCAGTAAGCTGGTCCAGGTCAGTAATCCGGACTGCATCATATGCCACCTCCGGCCAGCAAGCGGATCAACCACTCACCGATCAGTGCCATACCCCAGACAACCAGCGCAGGAATCAGCGCCAGCCAGTGTCCCAGACGATGAGGTTTTGTGTCCGGCGGGTTGATGCGGGCGCGATCGAAGGCGGTTGCAACCACACGAAACACATAGGCCGCCGAGACAAGTGTACCGATCAGTACACCGATTGCCCATGGCCAGTACTCCGGTTGACTGAGCAACGGTTCCAGCAGTACCCACTTGGCCAGAAATCCTCCGCTTGGCGGTAGTCCAATCAGGCTGCCACCGGCCACCGCAAATGCAAACATCGCGACAGGAACAGTCTGTGTGGCACCGCGCAGCCCGCTGACCCGTTTGGTGCCCAGCGTGGATTGCATCTCGCCGGCGGCCAGAAACAGCGACGCCTTGGCCAGCCCGTGAGCAATGACAAACAACCACAGGGCGATATGCATCTGTGGCATCTGCCAGGTCATCAGCAGACCCAACGCCATCAGCGCATAACCGAGCTGCGCGACAGTGGAATGGGCAACCAGGGTTTTGATGTAGGGGCTGCGCATGGCCGACCAGCCACCGACAAGCAGCGCAAGCATGCCTGCGGCTGCCATGGCCGGCCCGATTTTCTGTGCAAGCTCCGGCGGTGCAATTTCTGTCCACACCAGCCACAGAATAAACAGGGGACCTTTTACCACAAGCCCTGACAGCAGCGCACTGACGGCTGTTGGTGCATTGCTGTGTGCGGCCGGCAACCACAGGTGCATGGGCCACAAGGCGCCTTTGATCATGAGCGCTACGGTCATCAGCACCAGCGCCAGGCGGGTGATGTTGTTATTCTGCGCCAGCGAGCCCAGTTGTACGATGTCCAGCGTGTTGTACTGACCGTAAAGAAAAACGATGCCCAGCAAATAAAACAGCGACGCTGCCAGTGACAGAATCAGATAATTGGCAGCTGCCCGGTAGGCTTTGGGACCGCTCAGCGCCACCATGGCTACAGCGGCAAGGCCCAGTAATTCCAGTGTGATATACAGATTGAACAGATCCGCTGACAGCCAGAGTGCGGCCAGCGATGCATGCAGAAAACAGCTCAGTGCCCAGAAATCGTTGCTGGCGCGTTGCACACTGAACCGGGCATAAAGTCCGATCAGCAGATGCATGAATGCGGTAAATACCAGCAGCAGCGCACTCAGCGGTGACAGCCGCAGACGGATTGCCAGACCAACCTGCCAGTTACCAATGTTCAGCAGCGCCGGCATTTCACCTGCTACTGACGTCAGCGCAACCGCGGCCGCAATCAGACTGATGACGCTGCCGGTGATGGTAATCAGTCCTGCGCGGTTGAACGACACGTTGGGGCCGGCCAGCACCAGCATCAGAGCGCAGAGTAATGGAGTGGCAAGACTGATGAGTGCGCCGTTCATGTCAGGTATCACTTTTATCGGAGCTAACGATTTCGTCTTGTGTGCCTGCCGTGATCAGACGCAGTGCAAACGCAGTGGCACTGATGGCAACGACCAGTCCGGTGACAACCAGTGCATGCAGCAGCGGGTCCGGCGTCTCTTCGCGTCGGGCCAGTGCAACCATGATCAGAAATGTGCCAGAGCCCATGATGTTGACGGCGATGAGTCGTCGTATCGGGTCATGCAGGCTGATCAGGCCGTGCAGTCCCAGTGATATCAGTGCAATGCCCAGTGCCAGATAGCAGGTAACCATGTTGATGCTGTTGAAGATCATGTGCGCAGATCCTCCCTGTCACCCACCACCAGCAGGGTCAGCGTAACGGCGATGGATACTGTCGCAAACAGCTCAATCAGCAGGATCAGCCATCCGGCAATCGGAATGGGATATACCAGCCAGCCTTGTCCAGTCCAGGCGGTTAGAATGGCGACAGACAGGAACAGCAGAGCGCCGCCTGTCACACTTAGTCGCAACCACCAGAATGACCAGCGCAGTGGTGGCAGAATGCCGACGATGCGCAGCATGACCGCGCCGGCGGCGAGCATCGCACCGGCCTGAAATGCCCCGCCGGGTGCGCTTGCGCCGTTCCAGAGCAGGTACCCGCCAACCACCACCAGCAGCGGCACCAGTATCCGCGTCCACGACAGCAGCAGCTGCCAGGGCCGGGCCGGTTGCAGAATCTGGCCTGACGAGGGGAACAGCTGGCGCAGTCCGCTCAGTGCCAGCAACAGCACCACCAGCTCCAGCAATGTGTCCCAGGCGCGGAAGTTGAGCAGGACGGCGGTAACCGGATGATCGACGCCGCTGTTGTTGATGTTTTCTGCAGTTATGCGGCTGCCTGAATCGGGCACTGGAAACACCGGTTGGGAGGGATCCAGCAACATCAGAGTGAACAGTGCCACACTGAATCCGACAAACAGAATAGCCGGCAATCGGGCAAGCAACCGGATCGGGCGCTGATGCTCCGCCGGTAACAGGCGCGCCGCATTGAGGAAAAGTGTGCCGGTCAGTCCGGCGCCGATCGCCGCTTCTGCGAGCGCAAGATCGGGTGCATCGAGCCTTGCCCATATCAGTGCGACTACCAGGCCAAAGCCAATAAACAGGGCCATGGCATCACGCCTGGAGGGTGCATGCAGCGCGCCCCAGGCCAGGAGCAGCAGCAGTGTTGCCAGTACAATATCCGGTAGCAGATCAGTCGGCATTGACAGAATCGGGCTCCTGTTCCCGGCTGTAGCGGGCCAGCAACTGGCCATTGACTGCCGCTGACGCCATCGCAAGCAGCCAGATCAGCAATAACTGGACGCCTACCAGCCATGATGCTGACTGGATCGCCAGCCCCATGCTCAGCAATCCCAGGCCCAGCGTGTCGGTTTTGGTCACAGCGTGCAGCCGCGTAAAGATGTCAGGAAAGCGCAGCAGGCCGAGGGCCCCGCTGGCAAAAAAAACCGCGCCGCTGATCATCAACAGCCAGGCCATGACTGACAATAAGAGGTCAACCATCGATGTTTTCCTCCGGTGTATTATTGCGCAGCAACTGCACCAGCGCAGCGGCGATGACTGCTGCCAGCAGAGCAAGCACCAGCGCCACATCACGCCAGATGGGAGTGTGCTGCCACTGCGCCAGAATAATCAGTGCGGCGATGCCGGTGCTGCCAAGCATCTGGATGCCCAGCAGACGATCGGCTGTTGTGGCGGCATGGCCAATTCGCCATAAACCGGCACCGCCGGTCAGCAGGATGAAACTGAACAGGTAAATCACGATGTTTTTTCCCCGGATGTTTCGTCCCCGTAAACAAGCAGGCTGTGCAGGCGTGATTCGAGTTCAGCCACCCCATTTTCCCAGTCAGTGTCGGTGTCCAGCGTGTGAATCAGCAATTGCCGGTCTTCTATGCGGGCGGCAAACGTGCCGGGCAGCAGTCCAATAAGTGCAGACAGAACCAGGTGCACTCTGGCCGACTCTGATTTCAACGGGTAATTTACCCAGTCAGCCCGGATTGCCGGTTGTGTCCGGATAGTGCGCAACGCAACATCAATGCCACCGGCTAGCAGTTTGCGGAGAAAATAAACGCAGAAGCCCGGCAGCTGACGGGGATTGATACGCAACACGGGTATTGCCAGCCGGTAACTGAGCCAGGTTGCCAGCGAAATGAACAGCAGCCCGACACCCCAGCCCTGATTGCGGCTCAGCAACGCCCAGACCAGGCAATAGACCACCAGCCAGGGAAGTGCACGGATCAGTTGCTGTGCCCGCGCTGATGTTGTCTGATCATTGGCTGCCACGCTGACTCCGTTATCTGTCATTAAAAACCAGTCTAACGTAATCGGGGTGCTTCCGTCAGGGAGTATCAGCTAGAATGGCAGAGAACGGCAGGCAGGAGAGATCGGTATTGGACGACGCTAAAGCAACATTCGGTAAGCGCTGGCTGGCAGAGGCCGTGCGGCTCAGTGGAGAGCCGTCAGGCGCCGGGATAAACACCCGGACGGACAATCCGGTTGCTGAACAGAAAGCCCGGGCAGCAGGCGGCAGTGCTGAGCACCGGATACTGGTGTGGGCCGGGCAGATTGGCACCGCAAGCGGTCTGGCTGATGAAATCGTGATGTGGCGACGTCGCGCGTGGTTGATTGTGCTGATCATTGCGGGACTGGCGCTGGCGGGCGGATTTGCCACGGCGGTGGCGGTGCTGGGCGATGGCAGTCGTGCTGTCAATATTCTGTGGGCGCTTGGTGCCCTGCTGGGTCTGCATCTGTTTATGCTGGTGTTATGGCTGCTGGGCATGCTGGCACGCTCCGACGGTGCGTTGCTGGGGCGGCTGGGGTTCTGGCTGGCGACGCGGATAAAGACGCGCCATGCAGGCGCGCTGGTACAGGCCTTTGTTGCCCTCAATGCTCGCGCCGGACTGACCCGGTGGTGGCTGAGTCTGATCAGTCATCTGGTGTGGCTGGCCGCGCTCACCGGGGCGCTGGCGGGGCTGCTGTTTGCGCTGGCGCTGCGCAGTTACGTGTTTGTCTGGGAAACCACCATCCTGCCGGAAAGTGTGTTTGCGCAGATTGTCTACCTGCTCTCGGTGGTGCCGGACTGGCTGGGACTGGCAGTGCCTGATGCTTCTACTATCGGAGAAGCATCTATCATCAGTGACGCCGGCGTCCTGCAGCCGGACAATATCCGTCGTGCCTGGGCCGGCTGGCTCAGCGGGGCATTGCTGGTCTACGGTATTGCCCCCCGCGCTCTGCTGGCTCTGTTGTGTATATCGCGCATCATGTGGGGCATAAAGCGGGTCCGCCTGAATGTAAAAGGTTCTGAATGGACGATGCTGGTGCAGCGACTGGTCCCGCAAAGCGAGCCGGCTGGCGTGACCGATCCGGCACCCGCCAGCGTTCCCGCAGCCCTGCTTCGTGCACCGGATTATGCAACGACGGGATCGCCGGCGGCGGTCGGTTTTGAGTTGTCTGCTTCGGTTGTCTGGCCACCTGCCGGGCTGTCAGCAGAGTCGCTGTCATTTCGCGTGGATACGCGCCAGGAGCGGCAGCAACTGCTGGGCGAACTGGCATCCCACAAGCCGGCCAGATTGTTGCTGCTATGTGATGCCACTCTGTCACCGGATCGCGGGACCATGCACTGGCTGGCAGCCGCCGGCAGCCTGGCCGGAAGTGTCAGGGTCTGCCTGTTGAATACGGAGCCGGCGGGTCAGGAGCGCATCGCTGTCTGGCAGCAAAGCCTGCAGGACATTGGTCTGCCGGCGTCGGCAATCGACCTGTCGGCTGCGCATGCCCTGCAGTGGCTGGAGCATAAATCATGAGCGCACCCCTTAAGATATCAGTGGCCGGACATACCAATACCGGCAAAACCTCGCTGCTACGAACGCTGACGCGCGATGCGCGCTTCGGTGACGTGTCCGCCCGCTCCGGCACCACCCGTCATGTGGAGGCTGCCCGACTGCTGGTTGACGGCAAGGTCTTGCTGGAACTGTATGACACGCCGGGAATTGAAGAGTCAATTGACCTGCTGGAGGCGCTGGATGATCAGGCCGCAGAGGTGGCGGGTAGCCGTGGCGCCCGGGAAGATGGCCCGACGCGCATCAACCGTTTTCTGACCTCTGAACTGGCCGCACACCGGTTTGAGCAGGAAGCCAAGGTTTTGCGGCAACTCCTGCGTAGCGATGCTGCGTTGTATGTGATTGATGCCCGTGATCCGGTGCTTGCCAAACACCGGGATGAACTGGAAATTCTGCGCATGTGCGGCGTGCCCCTGTTGCCGTTGCTGAATTTTGTATCCGCTGGCACCACCAACGAGGCTGCATGGCGCGATATGCTGGCGGGCCTGGGCCTGCACGCAATCGTCCGCTTTGACACAGTGACGCCGGCACAGGATGGCGAGCAGCTGCTGTACACCAAGCTGGCCAGTCTGCTGGACAGCCACAGCCAGACCCTGCATGACCTGTTGCGAAGCCACCAGGAAGATGCCCGTCAACGACACAGTTCGGCACTGGAATCCATTGCCACCCTGTTGATTGAAACAGCGGCGCTACGTATGCGTGTACCGGCAACGGATGCCGATGATCTGGCGCGCGGAATCGCACGTTTAAATGAGGACGTGAAAAGCCGCGAGCAACGCTGCGTTGAGCAATTGCTGAGTCTGTACCGCTTTTATCCGGATGACATTGAGACCGCCGCGCTACCCCTGGTCGACGGCCGCTGGGAGCAGGACCTGTTTGATCCTTACACATTGCAGTCGATGGGGATCAAGCTGGGCGGCGGTGCGGCAGCCGGTGCGGCAGCTGGCCTGGGTATTGATCTGATGGTCGGGGGCATGACATTGGGCGCAGCTGCCGCCACCGGCGCTTTACTGGGTGGCGGACTGCAGACCCTGCGCCATTATGGCAGCAGTCTGCTGGGCAAAATAACCGGCGAGAAAAATCTGCGCATTGACGATACCATTGTAAATGCGCTGGCTACCCGTCAGGTGCAGTTGCTGACTGCGCTGGAGCGACGCGGGCATGCGGCACAACACAAGCTGGCGCAGGGCAGTCTGGCGGACAATCAGGCGTCGCTGCTGTTCAGCGACGGACAACTGCCCGGCCAGTTGCGTGAAGCCCGCTCCCGCCCGGAATGGGCGCAGCCCGGCGCTGGTCTGCTGGGTGATGCGGGCCGGCAGCCGGCCATCGACGCACTTGCGGGACACATAGATTCGCTGTTAGCTGAAAGAGATAATTAAATGAATACTGAGAGCACAAGCCAGGAAAGGAGTTTTCTGACCGGCGTCTTTTTTGGCACCGGCTCCGGCGTCATCACCACGCTGGGGTTGATAGTCGGACTGTTTGCCGGCACAGAATCCATTGCGGCGGTGATGGGCGGGATACTGGTCATCGCGGTGTCGGATTCGATGTCCGATGCGTTTGGTATCCACTTGTCAGAGGAGTCGCGCCCGGACAGCACCCAGCGTGGTGTATGGGTGGCAACTGGCGCTACCTTTGTGACCAAGTTCATGATGGCGGTCACCTTTGTGGTGCCTCTGCTGATATTGCCACTGGATCAGGCGGTGGTTGCCTGCCTGATCTGGGGCATTGTTGTACTGAGCGTGCTGAGTGTGTTTATTGCCCGCCAGCAGCAACTCGCCCCCTGGGGCGTCATTACGGAACATCTGAGCATCGCAGCGCTGGTAATGGTGCTGTCCTGGCTGGTCGGCGTCGGCGTAAACCGGCTGTTTAGCTGAGACTACGGGTTTAACCAACAACATTAAACATTTTTACAACAGAAGGGAGATTATCATGAAGCTGGAATCACTGGCTCTGCACCACGGCTACACATCCGAACCGACCACCAAGGCTGCTGCGGTGCCGATTTATCAGACAACCTCGTATACCTTTGACAATACCCAGCATGGCGCTGATCTGTTCGATCTGAAGGTGCCAGGTAATATTTATAGTCGGATCATGAATCCCACCAATGATGTGCTGGAGAAACGTCTGGCCGAGATGGAGGGCGGCATTGCAGCGCTGGCCCTGGCGTCCGGCATGGCAGCCATCACCTATGCCATTCAGTGCATTACCCGTGCCGGCGACAATATCGTCAGTACCAGTCAGCTGTATGGGGGCACGTATAACCTGTTTGCGCACACACTGCCGACCCAGGGTGTGGACGTACGCATGGCGTCGTTTGACGACTTCGAGGCGCTGGAGAAACTGATAGACGACAAAACCAGGGCGGTGTTCTGCGAATCGATCGGCAACCCGGCCGGCAATGTTGTTGATCTGCAGCGTCTCAGTGAAATTGCCCATCGCCATGGCGTGCCGCTGATCGTTGATAACACGGTTGCAACACCCTATCTGTGCCGGGCCTTTGATCATGGCGCGGACATCATTGTGCACTCGCTGACCAAATACATAGGTGGCCACGGCACAACAGTGGGCGGTGTGATCATTGATTCGGGCAAGTTTGACTGGGTCGCCAACAAGGCGCGCTTCCCCATGCTCAACGAGCCGGATCCGTCCTACCATGGCGTTGTGTACACCGAGGCGCTGGGGCCGGCAGCCTACATCGGCCGCTGCCGTGTGGTACCGCTGCGCAATACCGGTGCTGCGCTGTCGCCGCACAGTGCGTTTTTGATCATGCAGGGTCTGGAGACGCTGGGGCTGCGAATAGACCGGCACTGCGAGAACGCCCTGGCGGTTGCCAGTTACCTGCAGGAGCATCCCAAGGTCAGCTGGGTCAACTATGCAGCGTTGCCGGACAGCCCGTATCAGGGCGTCTGTCACAAAATCTGTGGGGGACGGGCCTCCGGCATTCTGAGTTTTGGTATCAAAGGTGGTCTGGAATCGGGTGCCAGATTTATTGATGCGCTGCAGATGATTCTGCGGCTGGTCAATATTGGTGACGCCAAATCACTGGCCTGTCATCCGGCCACCACAACGCACCGTCAGTTGAATCCGGAAGAACTGGCCCGTGCCGGTGTCAGTGAAGATCTTGTGCGTCTGTCCGTGGGTATCGAGCACATAGATGATATCATTGCCGACATTGAGCAGGCCCTGGCAGGTGTCTGACAGGTAACGTGTGACGGATGAGGTGTGCAGCTATGAATTGCGTGACCGGAATGAAAATCGCTATCGCAACAGGGTTCACAGGGTCCATCGGCGCGCTTGCCGGACGGCGCACGCGGGCCCTGTTGCTGGTCACCGGTATGTTTGCCATGGCCGGCTGTCAGCCGGAGACTGACGCTACTGTGGCAGTCTCCGAACCGCCGGCAGAGATGGTGACTCAGGCGCAGGCGCTGAGCGGTCAGTTTGTCGGCACGCTGCTGCCGACGCTGCAGGCCGCCATGCAGCAGGGGGGCCCGGTGCAGGGCATTGAGGTCTGCTCTGTGGCTGCACCACAAATTGCGGCTGACCTGA
The DNA here is from genome assembly GCA_963974875.1 of uncultured Pseudohongiella sp. Classification (GTDB taxonomy): domain Bacteria; phylum Pseudomonadota; class Gammaproteobacteria; order Pseudomonadales; family Pseudohongiellaceae; genus Pseudohongiella. The sequence goes on from CAXBER010000003.1 coordinate 131,886, forward strand.
GTGAGGAGTCCGGCTGGGGTGTGCGGCGGGTCAGCCTGAAGGCGCGCAATCAGGAAATGGCCATTCCCGATGCCTGGGAGTCTGCCATTTTGAGCGAGTTTGATCAGCGCCAGCTGGCCGGCGAAGCAGCGGCACAAATCAATGCCGCGGCCGTTGTGGATGGCGAGTTTCGCTACATGCAGGCGCAGCCGGCCGGGCCGCTGTGCCTGACCTGTCACGGCACAGAAATCAGTGCCGATGTGAGTGCAGCACTCAGCCAGCATTATCCGGCTGATACTGCCACCGGTTACACGGCTGGCCAGATTCGCGGTGCGATCAGTCTGCGCAAAGCCTTATGACTGCCGGCGTGGCCGGCAGGCAGGGTGCAGCGCATATCATGGCAGCCGTGGCCGGATGTCTGATTTATATCCTGGTTGTCAATGTCAGCTCGGTTCCTGTGGCCTGGTCAACCCCCGTTTATTTCTGGCTGGGCTGGCCACTGATGTGTGCGGCCATTTACCTGCTGACACGGCAATTTCCTGATCGCAGCTGGCGCTGGCCGCTGAGCATGATGCTTGGTCAGATCTTTGCGTCCATCCTGTATGGCAATGGCGCAATGGTCCCGGTTGCGATGGCCTACGTAACAGTACTGTCGATACCACAGTTCGCGGTTGCCGCGTATGTCACCAGTGTCGTCAACCGTTCAGTTGCCAGCCGTTCAAGTGAGAGTCATTCAGTTGAAGGCCGGACAGAGACAAATTCACATTCAAATTCGGATTCATTATGACGTTTCAGGGCAGTCCCACATTTACCCATCAACAGGCAGACCGTATCGGTGTGCTGGTCACCAATCTGGGCACACCGGACGCACCGACCCGGCCAGCGTTGCGCCGGTACCTGAAGCAGTTTCTGTGGGATCCGCGGGTTGTTGAGTTGCCCCGGCCGCTGTGGTGGCTCATTCTGAACGGTGTCATCCTCAATATACGGCCGTCACGCTCGGCAAAGTCTTACGCCACGGTCTTTACCGATGAGGGATCACCGCTGCTGTTTCACACCCGGCATCAGTCAGAAGCGTTGCAGGCGGCGCTGGATGGCCGCGGGCATGAAGGGCTGGTGGTGGATTTTGCCATGCGCTACGGCAACCCTTCAATTCATTCGGTATTACAGAAAATGCTGGATCAGGGGGTCCGTAAATTATTGGTGGTGCCGTTGTATCCGCAGTATTCGGCATCAACCACGGCATCCACCTTTGATGCCATCAGTGCAGATTTTACCCGTCGTCGCTGGATGCCGGATCTGCGCTTTGTCACGCATTATCATGACTATGACCCGTTTATTCAGGCGGCAGCGACCCGCATACGGGCGCACTGGGATGAGCACGGGCGCGCCGACAAGTTATTGTTCTCCTACCACGGTGTACCCAAAAAATACCTGCTCAATGGTGACCCGTACCATTGTGAATGCCACAAGACCTCGCGCCTGATTGCTGAAGCGCTGGCATTGAAAGCGGACGAACACATGACCACATTCCAGTCTCGGTTTGGCAGAGAGGAATGGCTGACGCCTTATACCGATGAGACGCTGAAGGCATTGCCGGGGCAGGGCGTCAAATCGGTGCAGGTGTTCTGTCCGGGATTTTCGGCAGACTGCCTGGAGACCATCGAGGAAATTGGTGAGGAGAACCGGGAGTATTTTGAACATGCCGGTGGTGAGCGTTATGAGTACATTACTGCACTGAACGACCGGCCCGAGCATATCGAGGCACTGGTAGCGCTGATTGAGGAAAATCTTGCGGGCTGGAAGGCCACCAGTGCGGCCGGCCAGAGCGGGTCGCTGCAGGACCGGTTGCGCCGCGCCCGGGAAACAGGCGCGGAACGCTAACCACGCTGGCGATTGCCAGCTGTCCGGTTTGTACCGGACAGCTACTGGACAGTTACTGGGCAGCTACCGGTTCGCTGGCAAGCCACTCGTTCAGATCAATAATGTCCTGCGGCGTCAGCACACCTGCTGTGCGCTTCAGCTGCAGGGTATCAATTACGTAGTTGTAACGGGCATCAGAATAGTTGCGCAATGCCCCGAACAATTGCTGGCGGGACTGCAGTACATCCACAATGTTGCGCGTACCCACTTCGTAACCTGCCTCAATGGCGTTCAGTGCAGCCTGTGCAGACACAATCGCCTGCTGGCGCTGTGCAATGACCAGTGCATCGGTATTGACCCGTCGGTATGAGTTACGGATGTCCTGGGTGATCTGGCGTCGCGCCAGATTGGCGGCTTCCTGCTGGGCAATCAGATCGTACTCGGCCTGCTCACGTCGGGCGGTCACGGCATAGCCTGAAAACAGCGGCACACTGATGGACACCGCCACACTCACACCCTCGATTGCCCCGATGGAGCGCACCCCACCGTCAGCGCTCTGGCCGGAGTTGGAGTCGGTATGCGAATAACCACCCTGCAGGCTGATGGTAGGCAAACGATCAGAGCGGCGGGCCCGGGCAACACTGGATTGTGCTTCGACGTTGGCGCGTGCTGCCAGCAGCTGTGGATTGCTGTTCATCGCTTCCTGTACCCACTCCGCCATGTCGCCTTCGGCATCAACAACCGGAAAATCTTCACGCAATATGTCGATATTCGGATGTGGCTGGCCGGTGATGGCTTCCAGTGCCTCGTAACGACTGGCAAGGGTGTCTTCAGCCAGAATTGTGTTATTGCGCGCCAGGTCATAAACCGCCTGTGCTTCGTACACTTCGGTAATGGCTACCAGGCCGACTTCTTCACGCTGGCGGGTGCGTTCAAACTGGCGCTGCGCGGCTTCTTCTTCCTGCTGGCGTGTGCTCAGGTCGTCAATTGCCCGCAGCACGTTGAAATACGCCGTGGCGACGCGGATGATCAGATCCTGTTCCTGGGCCTGGAAGTTGTACATCCGGGCCTTGTCAGCTTCCTTGGCGCCCTGGTAGTTGTACCAGTTGGCCATATTGAGCAGGGCCTGCGAAAAGTTGAGGCTGTAACGACGAGCGCTGGCATCCAGACTGGTGTAGCTGATTTCACCAGCCGGACCGGTCGACTGTCGCTGCTCGGATGCTGACGCGTTGGCCTGGGGCAGCAGGCTGGAGCGCGCCAGTGTCAGTTGTTGCTGCCCGGAGCGCAGCTGTGCCTGTGCCTGACGCAATTGCGGGTCATTGCGCATGGCCAGTTCAAGAATGGTAACCAGATCGTCTGCGAACGTGGTTTGTGCAGATACAAGCAATCCAGCCGCGAGTACAGTTGTGCGGATAAAACGTTGCATAAATAGAAATCCTGTCAGATCAATCGTTGACTGAAGCGGTCAGTGTCTGTTCCAGTCACTGTTAAGGCCTGCAGAGCTGGGGGTATTCTACACAGTGTTACGAAACTATCCAAATGACAGACCAGCCTGTACAGCAAATTCAGGTGCCGTCAGGGGACAAATTCCCCTTGTGCACGGAATTGCCACAGGGTTGCGGTAACACTTCGTTCACGATTAAGGCATAATAGCCGGCCGTTATTAATGCCTTTAATTTAAAGCAGGATAGACCAATGAGCGCCAAGCCTGAACACTTTCTCGACAGGATTACCGAACTGGACGACAGAACCCAATACGAGTTCAGCGGATCGCAAAAAGTGTATGTGCAGGGAAGCCGACCTGATATCCGTGTACCCATGCGTGAAATCACGCTGGCAGACACGCTGACTGAAAAGGGCCGGGAGAAAAATCCGCCACTGCGCGTGTATGACACCTCCGGCACCTATTCTGATCCGGCGGTCAGCATTGACCTGCGCGAGGGCCTGCCGGCCATTCGTGCGCCGTGGATTGATGAGCGTGGTGATACCGAACTGCTGACCGGCGTCAGCTCGGACTTTGGACGTCAGCGTCAGGCAGATGTCCAGACCGCCCACCTGCGCTTTGAGCACATCCGGCAGCCGCGCCGCGCCAGGGCCGGTGCCAATGTGACGCAGCTGCACTATGCGCGCCAGGGCATCATCACCCCGGAGATGGAATTCATCGCCATCCGCGAGAACATGAGTATTGCCCAGCTGCGTGAACAGCAGCTGGTGCTGACGGGTGAAACCCATGAGCTGGGGTTCCAGCATCCGGGTCAGTCATTTGGTGCCGCCATTCCCAAGGAGATCACGCCGGAGTTTGTGCGTGATGAGGTGGCGCGTGGCCGGGCCATCATTCCGGCCAATATCAACCACCCGGAAATTGAACCGATGATCATCGGGCGGAACTTTCTGGTGAAAGTAAACGCTAACATCGGCAATTCGGCAGTGACCTCCTCCATTGAGGAAGAAGTCGAGAAGCTGGCCTGGTCTGCGCGCTGGGGTGCCGACACCGTGATGGACCTGTCCACCGGCAAAAACATTCACGAAACCCGTGAGTGGATTATCCGCAACTCCATGCTGCCCATTGGCACCGTGCCGATTTATCAGGCGCTGGAAAAGGTTGGTGGCGTGGCTGAAGACCTGACCTGGGAAATCTTCCGCGACACGTTAATCGAGCAGGCCGAGCAGGGCGTTGATTATTTTACAATTCATGCCGGCGTCCTGCTGCGGTATGTGCCGCTGACCGCAAAACGCGTCACGGGTATTGTTTCGCGCGGTGGTTCCATCATGGCCAAGTGGTGTCTGTCGCACCACAAGGAAAGTTTCCTCTACACGCACTTTGAAGACATCTGCGAAATCATGAAAGCCTATGATGTGTCGTTTTCGCTGGGCGATGGCCTGCGTCCGGGCTCGATAGCCGATGCCAATGATGCGGCACAGTTTGCCGAACTGGAAACCCTGGGTGAACTGACCAAGGTTGCCTGGAAGCACGATGTTCAGTGCATGATTGAAGGTCCCGGCCACGTGCCCATGCACATGATCAAGGAAAACATGGACAAGCAGCTGGCTGTGTGCGACGAAGCCCCGTTTTATACGCTGGGGCCGTTGACCACGGACATCGCGCCGGGTTACGACCATATTACATCAGGGATTGGTGCCGCCATGATTGGCTGGTTCGGCTGCGCCATGCTGTGTTACGTCACACCCAAGGAGCATCTGGGGCTGCCGGACAAGCAGGACGTGAAAGAGGGACTGATGGCCTACAAAATTGCCGCGCACGCCGCAGATCTGGCCAAGGGGCATCCCGGTGCGCAACTGCGTGACAATGCGCTGTCCAAGGCCAGATTCGAGTTCCGCTGGGAAGACCAGTTCAATCTGGGGCTGGACCCGGACACCGCCCGTGCCTATCACGATGAGACATTGCCCAAGGAATCGGGTAAAGTCGCGCACTTCTGTTCCATGTGCGGACCCAAGTTCTGCTCCATGAAGATCAGTCAGGAAGTGCGTGACTATGCGGCTGCGCAGGATGCTGAAGAGCTTGAGAAAGCGGCGCAGGAAGGCATGGAGCAAATGGCAGAACAGTACAATACGACCGGTCGTCAGCTTTACCATAAGGTATAAGGCTGTAACGTATGGCGCCCGGCAGGTAATGAACATCATATTTTGAGAAAGAGTTTGCAGAATGACGGTATTAAAAGCTGATGACCTGAACATCGAATCGATTGAGACACTGATGACGCCGCAACAGTTGAAGGACGAGCTGCCGCTGGAAGGCGATGCGCTGGAGTCCGTCCGGGCTGCCCGGCAGACCATCTTCAATATCCTGGATCGCAAGGATCCGCGGCTGTTTGTAGTGGTTGGTCCCTGCTCGATTCACGACCCAAAAGCGGCCATGGACTATGCGCACAAGCTGAAAGTGCTGGCCGACGAGGTCAAGGACACGCTGTACCTGGTGATGCGCGTCTATTTTGAGAAGCCGCGCACATCTGTGGGCTGGAAGGGTCTGATCAACGATCCGTTCATGGATGACACCTTCCAGATTGAGGAAGGTCTGCGGCTGGGTCGCAAACTGCTGCTGGATATTGTCAGCCTGGGTCTGCCGGCATCCACAGAGGCGCTGGATCCGATCTCCCCGCAATATCTGCAGGACATGATTTCCTGGTCAGCGATTGGTGCACGCACCACTGAATCGCAGACTCACCGGGAAATGTCCAGTGGCCTGTCTTCTGCGGTGGGTTTCAAGAACGGCACGGACGGTGGTCTGATGGTGGCGGTCAATGCCATGCAGTCAGTCAGCAGCCCGCACCGTTTTCTGGGTATCAGCAAAAGCGGTCAGGTTGCTGTGGTGCGCACCAAGGGTAACCCCTACGCGCACGTTGTATTGCGTGGCGGCAGTGCCGGCCCCAACTACGACACAGTGCATGTGGCGCAGACCGAGGAAGAACTGCGCAAGGGTGGTGTCAGCACCAACATCATGATTGACTGCAGTCATGCCAACTCCAACAAGGATCCGTCCATCCAGTCGCTGGTGCTGAAGGATGTGACTCATCAGATACTTGAAGGTAATCAGACCATTATTGGTGTGATGCTGGAAAGCAACATCAACTTTGGCAACCAGAAGATTCCGAAGGACCTGGCGGAACTGCAGTATGGTGTGTCAGTCACTGATGCCTGTATCGACTGGGCAGAAACAGAGCGCAGCATTCGCGAGATGGCAGGCAAGCTCAGGGATGTGCTGCCGGCAAGGTCAGCGCCCTGATTCGGTGGCAATGGTTTCGGAGATAACAGTATTGCGACCGGCCGCCTTGGCTGCATACATGGCCCGGTCGGCCTGGCTGTAAGCGAGCTGGATTGCGTCGGGTGACGACGGGTCCAGCGATGCAATCCCGATGCTGGCGGTGAGTTTCAGTGGTTCGTCAGACGCAGCTGTGTCAGAACCAGCTTTGCCGGTAACCGCAAACGCGTGCTCAGCCACTTTTCTGCGCAGGTTCTCGGCAACCTCGCGTGCCCCGGCCTCGCCGGTATCCCGCAGCAGAATGACAAATTCCTCGCCGCCCCAGCGGCCTACCAGGTCAGTTGCACGAACCGACGCAGTCAGCAGTGCAGCCAGCTCCTTGAGCAGTTCATCACCGGCCAGATGGCCATGAATGTCATTCACCTGTTTAAAATGATCCAGATCCAGCATCAGCAGACAGGCCTCGGAACTATTGCGCTTCATCAGGGCAATTTCATCCCGGATCAGCGTGTCAAACGAGCGGCGATTGGCCAGGCCGGTCAGTTCATCATGTGTGGCCAGCTCTCTGAGTTTATGATTGGACAGTTCCAGCGCCTTTTTCTGACTGGCAATTTTGCGCGCCTGCTGCAAATGCGTGATTTTGGTATGCCAGAGCATCAGCGACAGCCCCAGTCCAATGCCGGTTGCAGTCATGCCGTTGACCCGGTTGGACAGCAATATGGTGGCATCCGGCTGCGTTTGCCCCAGCGCCAGATAAAATGCGATAAACGCTGCGGGGAAAAAAATCAGGGAGGCGAAGGGTGACAACAAAAACACCGCTCCGACAATGGTACACACGACCAGAAAAGGCGTCACAGCAGGTGTAACAAGCTGGTCAAAGGCAGTCAGCGATATTCCCATGCTGAGTACGGCAGCCAGCGACAGGAGTACGACAAGTCCGGCTGCATTGCTGTCTGGCGCTTTCAGAAGTCTGAAGGCGGAAAATCCCAGCGCCGCAATGACGATTATCAGGCCTGTATGCACGGCCATGATTGATGTGCGCCAGAGATCCTCAGCGTCAGAATTTGCTTCAAACTGGGCAAAAAACAGGATGTGCAGAGCCGACACCGGCACTGCCAGGACGGCCAGGTAGACCAGTCTCTGCAAGGTGATGGCCGTCAGGTCAGCGCCGTAGCGGGATTGCTGTCGAACAAGATAGTGCAGAGAAGCTTGTAGCGTTTTTAAAATCACGGGCGGACTCTGCTTTGCCGGATGAACGTTTTGTCAGTCCGGCATTATGGCCCCAGCTACATGCTGCTGACAATGCCAAGCGCCGGATTGGCATCATGTTCGGCCCTGCCCTGCTCAATCCATGCCTGCACCCAGGGGTTGGCGAGCAGCGTATCAGCATACCTGCGGGCCTGGGCGCTCAATTCCGCGCCATAGGCGTTAAAGGCAATGGCAACCGGCGCATACATGCAGTCAGCAATGGAAAAGCGACCGAACAGATATTCGCCGCCAGCGCCGTGTTTGCGGCGGCAACAACTCCAGATAGCATCAATCCTGGCTATTTCATTGGCGATCTCTTCTGAGGCAAACATCTGCACCGATGCTTTACAGTTCATCGGCCAGTCCCGTTTCAGATTTGGAAACTCCGAGTGAATTTCTGCGCAGACTGATCGTGCCGTTGCACGTTTGCGCGGGCTGGCCGGCCAGCCTCTGCCCTCCAGCAGTGCTTCGGAAATATACTCGCAGATGGCCATGGAATCCCACACTGTAGTTTCCTGGTGCAGCAGGGCCGGTACTTTCAGTGATGGTGACAGGGGGCCAAGTTTTTCTGCAGTATTACGCTGATACAGCGCCACCGGCACCTCGTCAAAGGCAATATTGAAGTTTTTCAGCAATAGCCACGGTCGCATGGACCAGGATGAAAAGTTCTTGTTGCCGATGACGAGTTTGATGGTGCTCATGTGCAGAAGGCTCCTCTTGTGCTGCCAACCGATTAGACACGACATTTGTTGCGGTGTTCGGCAGAAACAAAGGCTTTGTGCTGACTAAATGTGGCAAAATGCTGACAACTGCTGTGAGGCTGAAACCGTCTGCTTAAATGATGCGTCAAATACGGTATAGTCGCTGCTTTAAGGTGGGAAGACAGTTTATGGCCAGACGGATCGCTATTGTTGAGGATGAGTCCGCTATCCGTGAAAATTACGCCGACGTGTTGCGTAAACAGGGGTATGAGGTTCAGACATTTGCCAATCGTCGTGAGGCGATGAAGGCGTTTGATCTGCGCCTGCCCAATCTGGCGATCATTGATATCGGTCTGGAGAATGAAATCGACGGTGGATTTACCCTGTGTCAGAGCCTGCGCTCGATGTCGGAAACGCTGCCGATTATTTTTCTGACGGCCCGGGACAATGACTTTGATACCGTCAGTGGACTGCGCATGGGCGCAGATGACTATCTGACCAAGGACATCAGTCTGCCGCATCTGTCGGCGCGCATTGCAGCCCTGTTCCGGCGACAGGATGCACTGAACCAGCCGACGTCTCCCGAAAATCTGTTGCAGCGGGAAAAGCTGGTGCTGGATATCGGCCGGTTGACCGTGCAGTGGGATGGCATAGCTGTGCCGCTGACGGTAACTGAATTCTGGATGGTGCATGCATTGGTGAAGTTTCCCGGTCATGTGAAAAGCCGCCAGGTGCTGATGCAGGAGTCAAAGATATTTGTCGACGGCAGCACAATCACCTCGCACGTCAAACGCATACGCAGAAAATTTGTACAGATGGACCCGGAGTTTGATTGTATTGAAACAGTTTACGGTATGGGTTATCGCTGGAATACACAGATGAGCGTCACTTCCTGACCCGCGATTATCCAACCCAGGACCTGCCATGGCCCGCGCGCTAAAACATCCATTCGGTATTCGATTCAAACTGGTGTTTCTGTCCAGTTTTTTGCTGGTCATTCCCTGGCTGGGATACCAGTATATTCTGGAGATGGAAGACTATCTGCGTCGTGGCCAGGAGCAGGTGGTGCTGGGGACGGCGCGGGCGCTGGCCACCGCCCTGAACGAGCGTCCGGAACTGTTTGACGAAGGCGCTTTCAGTCCGGCATCCCGGTATTCGGACAACCTGTATGTGTATCCCATCTATTATCCGCTGTCACTGGACGACAGTTCGCTGATTGACTGGCGTGACTACCAGCGCTACGAGTTGCCTTACGGTCGTGCCAATACCATCGCCACCGAACTGAATCCGCAAAGCGAATTTTCCCGCTACTATCACAATGATGAATCACTGAATTTCAAACTTCTGCTGGGCGAACACAACCGGTTTCTGTACGCCTATATCAAGGCGGTGGACAACAATATTGTGTACCGCTCGCCGGACAGCCTGAGTATTCATCGCAGCGATTTTCTGCAGATCTCCATGGTGTCGCGTGACAATACCCTGCGCAGGTACGTGATATCCCCGCGCGGGCCGGAGTTCATCTACGCCTATGAAATCGGGGACGATCTGCGTGATATCGGCGCGCTGTCGCATGAAGACCGCATCAGCGGACAGTGGTATGAAACCAGTGATGGTTATGTGGTTGAGTTGCGCATGCCCCTGACCATGCTGGGCGACAAGCTCGGTTTTGCCATCTACGATGTGGATGATCCTGAGGTCAGAAGTGTGTCCTCTGTGGTGGCAACGTCCAACGTCAACAACAAGGAGCGGCTGGGCACACTGCTGCGTCCCACGCCGGAGATCGACAAGATTGTTGAGGGCATGGGACATACCAATTCGCGGATTCAGGTGGTCGACCGGGGCAGCCGGGTGTTGCTCAGTGTCGGCGATATCCAGTCCGCCACCGGTCTGTCGCTGGTCAACGAACCGGCTCAGGATACTGCCAATAAATACTGGCGGTATATCGAAGACAATATCCTGCATCCGATTTATTACCAGGTATTAACCAAACCTTCCAATGACTTTATTGACGACCTGTATGTGGGCAGCACACTGGAAGGCGCGCATCTCAGTGCGGCGCTCGCCGGGCAGGCGCAGACACAGTTCCGCACCATTGATGCCATCCAGACCCGGATGCTGGAAGCCGCCTATCCGATATTCGCCGATGGTGAGGTGATGGGTGCGGTGGTTGTTGATCAGAACATGAACGGCCTGCGCACCTTCCGCAATCAGGCGCTGGAGACACTGTTCAATACCATACTGGGTGTGATGCTGCTGGTGGCGTTCGGGCTGTTCTTTTTTGCATCCCGGATATCGTCGCGCATACGCGCATTGCGTAACCAGGCGGAGAAAATAATTGACGATACCGGGCGGTTGAAAAATACCATTGTTGCCAGTCGCAACTCGGATGAGATCGGGGATCTGTCGCGAAGCTTCTACAACATGGTGGAGCGTCTGGGGCAGTACACCAATTATCTGGAGAATATGTCGTCGCGATTGTCGCATGAGCTCCGCACCCCGGTGACGGTGGTCAGGTCGTCACTGGAAAACCTGGGCATGACGGTGCAGGACAAGGAGTCATCCATTTATATCCAGCGTGCGGAAGAGGGCATCAGCCGCCTGAACCTGATTCTGACCAATATGAGTGAGGCAACGCGGCTGGAGCAGATGCTGCAGACCTCGGAAAAAGAAAAAATCGATCTGGCCAAAGTGATTGCAGGCTGTGTTGAAGGTTACCGCCTGGCGTACCCGGATGCCGTGATTGAGTCTGATATTGAAGGGTCGGTCATGATCAGCGGTGTGCCCGAATATATTGCACAGTTAATGGACAAGCTGATTGCCAATGCGGTTGAGTTCAGTTACTACCGAAAACCGATCACAGTGTATTGTCGGGCCATCAAGGGCCGGGCCGTGGTCAGTGTCACCAACTACGGTCCGTACCTGCCGGAAGAGATGAAAGGCCGGCTGTTTGATTCCATGATTTCGGTGCGGCCGCAGGAAAAACAGAAAGAACCGCACCTGGGTATGGGGCTGCACATTGCCCGTCTGATAGCGGAGTTTCATCAGGGGCAGATACGCGCTGAAAACATCACCGACTATGAGGGGGTGGCAGTCACCCTGGTCATTCCTCTGTTACAGGAATAAGTTTTGACGGAGTCTGTTCTACAGGCGCAGCCTCGTCGCGCGTGGCGCTGGAGGCAATCAGATCCGGCTGTGCCTGCTCCGGCGGAATGTAATAGTCGGGCGCATTTTCCCGGACCACCGGGGAGTGCTGGTCCCAGGCATGACAGGTATTGAGCACAAAGGGTTTGCCCACGTGGCGCCGGCTGTCAGAGTCAGCAAGCTGCCGGCGATGATTCTGCAGTGGCCGGATGGTCTGAATGGCCACAGTTGCCATTGGAAACAGCAACTCCGTCAGATGCGTACAGCCCTGAACGCCACCCACCTTCTTGCGCACCGACTGTCGCCAGCCCGGCCCCATGGTCAGTCCGACCAGGGATTGGTAGACCGGGGTGATATCCGGGCAGATGGAAAAAGGGCTGTTATCCGTTGCCGCTTCAACCGCCTGAATCACAAAACGGTCATTGACGGTGACACGCAGCCACATTTCATGCAGTGCCTCACCCGGTTTGATGGATCCGCGCCAGTTATTGCTGAACTCATAGGTTTTGGTATCAGTCAGATGTGCTTCAATATCAAAAAGACCGTCTTCGCGCTCGAATCCGGTAAAGTTGATCTGACGTGTATGAATGTGCTGGCGATTGACCGGCGTCGGTAATGGCATGAATAATCCTCCGCTTAGGGCGCAGGATTATACAGCAATTATCGGGCATTCGTTCGAATCAGAAATATTCAAACTTTATCAGTACATTACGCGTATTTCCGGCGTCATCCCGGAAGTTGCTGATACCGTCAAATGACATCAGTCGGCGAGTCTCCCGGTGGTAACCAATATAGATGGGATCAACCAGCCAGCCGACCACGCGCAACAGCCCGGCCGGGCGGATGACAAAGCAGTAAATGTTGTCCGTGTCAGCCCGGCACTGTGAGCTGTCCACCTGTGTCACGCTGATCCTGACAGTATCCATGCGTGCCGGCACCAGAAAGTCCGTGGTGATGCGCCGCCCGCTGACCAGGTCGTCCCAGTTCAGGCGGACATAGGGATCGAACCCGGCATCAAAAATCAGCGAGTCCCGCAGCGTAAATTCATCTTCCCTGAGTTCATTGCTGTCATGCGGACGGAAACCCAGCCGGATGATCTGTGCTGCACGCACCTGCTCGTGTTCTGTGGTGACGCGGGCGTCGTTGCGGAAGTCGCGCTGGGATATGGCCGGTGCAATCAGCGAGTCTGAATAGTCGATGTGTTTTTCCGCAAACAGCTCGCCATCGGGGCGCCGGTACTCAACCCGCGTGGTGAGATCCAGTTCAGCATTGTTGGTAAAGTGAATTTCCTGATACAGAACTGCCTGCTGGTCGTGTGACCAGGCAGTGCCGATAGCCCAAAGCGTATCCGCCTGCTCCCGGCTTTCTGCCTGTGCCGGCGCTGCCAGCAACACCATGCCCAGCGTGACACCCGTGATGAATAATTGTCTCAGAATCATCATGTACTCCTACCGTCCGGTCGGGATTCTGGCATGCAGGGGTTCAAGTCTGCAGTCAGGTTTGGCCATCAGGAATTGTGCGGTGTGGATGACCCGCTCCATGAACCCGCCCTGGCAGTAGGCCAGGTAATAATCCCACATACGAATGAAGTCAGTGCCAAAACCCATGGCCTGAATATCACGTGCCCTGGCCAGAAACGTTTTGCGCCAGTGTGCCAGGGTGATGGCATAGTCGCGGGTGATGTCTTCCAGCCCGACAATCTGCAGATCGGTAACCCGGGCGATGTGGCTGGCAATCGCACTGTTACACGGCAGGCATCCGCCGGGGAATATGTAACGCTGGATAAAGTCCACTTCGCGCAGGGATTGCTGGTAACGCTGGTCAGAAATCGTGATGGCCTGAATCAGCATCAGTCCGTCCGGCTTCAGCAGTGATGAGCATTTGGCAAAATAATTGGCAAAGTACTCATGACCCACCGCTTCAATCATTTCAATAGACACCAGTTTGTCGAACGTGCCTTGCAGATCGCGATAGTCACTCAGCAGCAGCGTCACCCGGTCCTGCAGTCCCTCGTCGGCGACCCGCTGACTGGCAAACTGATACTGTTCCCGGGAGATGGTTGTGGTGGTGACTTTGCAACCAAAGTGTTTGGCGGCGTGGATGGCCATGGCGCCCCAGCCGGTGCCGATCTCAAGCAGGTGATCGCCGGGCTTAAGCTGCAGTCGTTCGCAGATGTGCGTCAGTTTGTTCAGCGAGGCTTCGTGCAGCGACTGTGAATCGTCCTTGAAAATGGCTGACGAATACATCATGCTCGGATCCAGAAAGCTGGCGAAAAACTCATTACTCAGATCGTAGTGCGCAGCAATGTTTCTGCGCGCCCGGTCCAGGGTGTTGCGGTTGCGCAGATGGCGCAGCTTGTTCATCAGCACGGCCAGCCAGGACTTGTCGCTGTCCATGCCCTGCACGACGTCCAGATTTGACACCATGATGCGCACCAGTGCCACCAGGTCCGGTGAGTGCCACTGCTGCTGCATGTAGGATTCGCCGCCACCAATGCTGCCATTAAATGCAACCGCCTGATAAAACGCTGGGTCGCTGACCACCACATGCGCTGTCAGGGCATCGGGAGCGGTTTCGCCAAAACGCAGCACCTGGTCTCCTTCGTCAATCACAAGGGTGCCACGGGTAATTTTTTCCAGCTGGCGAAACAACAGGCCCCGCGCCAGACGCTGGGCACTGGTAGCCCTGCTGAGCAGTGCGCCGGCCTGGCTGCCTGCCGCGCTCTGATCGATGCTCTTGTTTTTGTTCTGGTTTTTGCTCTGGTTTTTGCTCGGGTTTATGTCCAGGTTTTTGCCCGGACTCTTGCCCTGTACCAGCGCGCCCGTCTGGACGCTGCCGGTCTGCTGATTTCCCGGTGATTTCATGTTGGTCATGTTCTCCTGATAGTCTGCTGCCTGGGATGTGCAACAAAAGGAACTTTTTTTACAAATAGTCGAATCGCCTGCCAGTAAATGCCCAGCGCCGTTTTGGCGGTCATGCATGGATGCCGGAGCAGTATGCGGTTCAGATTCCCCTGGCTGGCTTCACGGCGCTGCAATGACAGGCTGGCGTTAAAGGCCTGCCTGCCGGCCTGCCAGTTCTGCAGATTGATATTGAGTCGCTCACCCGGCGTGGACGAGCGCCAGTGATAGTCCATGTCCATGGGCATAAAAGGCGACACGTGCATCTGTTTGGGGAATGTGTGTTCACCGGAGGGCTGGTTCCGTAAGGGAAGAGTCCGGCAGGGAATCACATAACAGGTCGCCTCACCCCACGGTGTGTTGGTAACTTCCGCAACGATGTGCTGCAGCACATTGCTGTTGTCAAAAACGTAATAACAGGTGATCGGATTGATCAGGTAACCAAAATAACGCAGGTTGGTCAGCACCCGGACGGGGCCGTCGGGTCGCACGCCGGTTGCGTTCTCAACCTGATCATACACTGCCTGTTTGAGCGGTTTGTCCAGAGGTGCCAGAGGAGGTGCCAGATAGTCCTTGCGGCGGAACCAGGCCAGCGCCGGGCGGCGGGCCGACCACAACCGGTTTTTCCGGAACACCTGCTCCAGTTCATCCAGATCAAGGTACATCATAAACACCCGGTAGGAAAAATGGTGCAGTACCGGGCCCAGGCGCCGGTGTCTGACAATCCCGGTGTAGATACAGCTTTCCATGTCAGACCTGACCGTCCACGCGCCGGATGCTCATGCGGCGGTACCAGATGCCGCTGAACAGCTGTGCCACACGCAAGGCAAGTGTCAGGCGCCGTGGAAAGTTGTATTCCAGCGGCCGGCGGCGTAATGCAGACACGATACGGTCAGCGGCAGTGGCGGCGTCCATCACAAATGGCATGGGGAACCGGTTCTGCGCGGTCATGGGTGTTGTCACAAAACCGGGATTGACCACCGTTACATCCATGACATCCGCAAAGTCGGTGCGCACCGAGTGCAGAAAGTAGCGCGCCGCTGCCTTGGAAGCACCGTAGGCCTCTGCTTTGGGAAAGCCGATAAATGCAGCCAGACTGCAGATGCCCGCCAGCAATGGTCGCTCAGGTGCATTGCGCAGCAGTGGCAGAGCAGCGTTCAGGGCGTTGATCTGCCCGAACACATTGGTGTCCATCACCCGGCGGAACAGCTCGGGATCCAGTGTCTGTTTGCTGATGTACTCACAGGTGCCCGCGTTCAGGATGACAATGTCCAGGTGGCTGCACAGTGCGGTCAGCTGTTCGGTGACCAGACTGACTGCATGGCTGTTGGTGACGTCAAACGGC
Source organism: uncultured Pseudohongiella sp. (assembly GCA_963974875.1). GTDB lineage: Bacteria > Pseudomonadota > Gammaproteobacteria > Pseudomonadales > Pseudohongiellaceae > Pseudohongiella. Next base: position 147,780 of record CAXBER010000003.1, read on the forward strand.
AGGGGGATTATCGTGCCCGGCAACGCCTGTGTTTCACTGCTGACGGCCGCCAGCGTTTCCAGTGTCCGGCCGCTGATAATGACGGTGTGACCCTCGCGCGCATATCTCAGGGCCAGTTCACGCCCGATGCCCGAGCCGGCTCCGGTGATCCATATGTTCATGCTGTCAGCCTGTTATTGACAAAACGTACAGCCGTACCCAGCACCGGTATGTGCTGGTAGAGCATGGCGCCCAGATCGTAGAAATCTTCCTGATAGTAGATCTTCTCAGTAAACCGGATCAACGTCACGCCCCGCAGTTGCAGGGGCTTGCCACCACTCAGGCGCGGATGACAGAAACCCATGTTCCACACGATAGTGGCACTGTTTTCGCCAATCTGCTCTTCCAGATAGTTGAAACTGATATCCGGCGTGCCGGCGTACAGGCCGCGCAGGTAGTTTTTCACCGCCAGACGTCCGTGCAGCGCGTGCAGCGGATCGTGAAACTCGATATCCTGCGTATAGATGCGCTCCAGAGTGTCCAGGCTGGCCAGATCGGGTTTGCGGAAGAAACTCTTGAAGTCGTTAATAAGCGCCATTTGCAGGGTATTGCTGACGGAATTCATTTCACTTGCCATGTGTATAAATTCTCATGTTGGCGTAAGCTGTTTGCGATTTTACGCTGGCCGCACCATCACGGATCATTCGTGCAGATCATGAGTGATGGTTTACAGCCAGTTTTAGTCTGCCGTCCGGTGATCCGACTCTTTGACACGCGCGTAAGACATACACCAGTTAACAGGAATACAAGTGGACAACAACGACGATATGGACAATTTAGCCAAATCGCAGCCAAACCGGAGTACCGTGCCGGACCCGTGGGCAGACATTGTCCGACAGGTCGCCAAACACCGCGACAGGGCCGCATTCCAGCAGCTCTACCGGCATTACACACCCATGATCAGAGCTTTCCTGCTGAAAAGCATGGGCGCCGGTGCAGACCGCTCCGAAGCCGAGGAAATCACCCAGGAAGTGCTGATCAAGGTGTGGAACAAGGCAGAATCGTTCAATTCGGCCAAGGCCAGCGTGAATACATGGATATTTACGATTGCCCGGAACACGCGGATCGACTTTATTCGCCGCAACGAGCGTAAAGATCGCAAGATTGAGATAGAAGACATCTGGCATGAGGCTGAATCACCGGAGCCTCTGGTGGATCTTCAGCAGCGCCGCACCGAGCAGGTAATAAGGCAGGCGATGGCAACCCTGCCCGATGAGCAGGTGCAGGTGCTGCACAAAGCCTTTATGGAAGGCAAGTCACACAACGAGGTGGCGGAAGAGCTGGGATTGCCGTTGGGTACCGTGAAATCACGGATCCGGCTGGCGCTCAGCAAAATGCAAATTCTGATTGACCGATAACAGCGGTTTTAATTTTTCAGGTGTAACTATGGTTTCATTTCATCCAGACTCAAAATTCCTGACCGACTTTGCTGCCGGCAGCCTGCCTCTGTCCGAAGCGGTATGTGTGGCAGCGCACCTGGAGTTTTGCGCCAAATGCCGCTCCCACGTGCAGCAACTCAGTGACCTGGGCGCCCAGATCATGGCCCGGCTTGAGCCGGTACAGACAGAGCAGCCGGCAGATGAGGGGTTTGATCAGTTGATGCAAAAGATTGATGCAGATGCCCTGAACCCTGCAGACGTGGCCAGCGCAGAACCGGCCGCGGACAGTACCCCGCAATCGGCGGCACCGTCTTTTCTGCCGCGCGTGGTGCAAAAGCTTGCACAGGGTTCGCTGCAGGACCTTGACTGGGTACAGCTGGGCAAATCGCTGCGCATTGCACCGGTAAACATTGGCAAAGGCAACCGCGAAACCTCGATCTATGACATCAAGGCCGGCGGCCGCATGCCTGAACACGAACATCGTGGCGAGGAGATAACTGTCCTGCTCAAAGGCAGCTTTTCGGACGCCGAGGGCAAATACGTGCGCGGTGATTTTGTCGTGCGCCATGCCGGCGAGCGCCACCAGCCCACCGCAACACTGGATACCGACTGCATCTGTCTGGTCAGCCTGGAGCAGCCGGTAAGACCCAGCTCTATCTGGTATCGATTGCTGGAGCCGTTTGTCCAGTATCGTCTGTCCGGCTTCAATCGATAATTCGGGGCGCCCGGCCCCGGATTGTGCTATACCCCATAAAGATGGCTATACCTCCATAAAGATGAAAGGACGGCAAGGTAGCAGGACGCTGCCTGCTGCGGCATAATGCCGTTTCCCCGCAGTTGTGTAATAACTCAGTTGCGTAATAAACAGGAGCACCGGGTTTCATGTATGCCCCCGAGTTCAACCACAACGATGTCGAGCTGATCAGCCGCGAAACCGCCTTCAAGGGCTTTTTTTCGCTGGATCGTCTGGTCGTGAAACATCGTCTGTATCAGGGCGGATGGAGCCAACCGTTTACCCGTGAACTGTTCTGCCGCGGCCAGGCCGCCGGCGCTCTGCTGCACGACCCCGCACGCGGGCAGGTGGTGATGGTGGAGCAGTTTCGTGTTGGCCTGCTGGATGATCCCGCACAGAGCCCCTGGGCACTGGAACTGGTCGCCGGCATGCTGGATGGTGACGAAAGTCCCGAAGCGATGGCAATGCGGGAGATTCACGAAGAAACCGGACTGACAGTGACCAATCTGCAGTTCATCTGCGAATACTACAACAGCCCCGGCGGCAGCGACGAACGCATCAGCGTATACTACGGCCAGGTGGACGCATCGCTGGCCGGTGGCATCCACGGGCTGGCAGAAGAGCACGAGGACATAAAGGTGATTGTGATGCCGGTCGCAGATGCAGTGGCGGCAATTGCCCGGGGTAAAATCAACAACGCAATGGCGATTATTGCATTGCAGTGGTTACAGTTGCATCATGCCAATGACAGCTAGATACAGGGTCGATCTTGACGGCTACATGCGGGTCTGTGATCAGAACTATAGTCGTTTACTAAAACTGATCCCTGCTCTAGAATCGGGCAGAACGGCACCTGACAGTGGGGCCAGTTGGGAGTTCCCGATAGCGCGAAGCGCGATGCGTGTGCGAATCAGTCTGCTGGAGTCATTTCCGTATACAACGACCTTGCGGATCAGCACACAGAACGGGTTTCCGGAGTGGCACGCAGGCCTGACATCACCGGTCGTAGAAGTAAGAATGTATCACGATGCGGCCACTGCAGAACCGGTCAGCTATCAGGGACATCGGCGGATACCGGCGCGCAGCGACGTGCCCAACGCTGATATGTATCATCAGGACGAGAAGAGGCAGGTCAATGAGTTTCTTGCGGAATGGCTGCAGCTATGTCTGGTGTCCGGCGTCGGTATCCGATCCTCGGATATTTTGTGTATTGACTGATATATGCCTGTGAGCCGAACTCATCACATTATCCAGATTACCGATACCCACCTGTTCAGGAACCCTGAAGCATTGCTGCTGGGGCTCAATTCGCAGGACAGCTTTGAGCGGATTATCAGCCAGATCACTGCTGATCCCCTGACACCGGAGTTGATCATCGCAACCGGCGACATCGCCCAGGATGCCTCAACAGAAGCCTACCAGCGGTTTGCCGATACGCTGGACACACTGGAGGTGCCGTATTACTGGATACCAGGCAACCACGACCGGGTCGACATCATGCAGGCTGTGGAGAACGCGCGGCAGGCGCTGACCCAACAGGCACAGACCCAACAGGCACAAAACGGGCAAAAAACGAACCGGCTGGAAACCAACCGGCAGATCAGACTGGGCAACTGGCAACTGATCATGCTGGATACCAGTGTGCCGGGCGAGGTGCATGGTTTTCTGGCAGAGCAGGAACTGGCCCACCTGCAGCAATGCCTGCAGCAGGCGGAACAGGATGCAGCACTGGAACACTCGCTGGTCTGCCTGCATCACAATCCCGTAGATGGCACCGCTGGCTGGATGGAAGATATCGGCCTGCACAATGCACAACAGTTCCGTGAACTGATTGCCCGCTACAGCTCGGTGCGCGCCGTGGTGTACGGACATATTCACCAGGAACTGGATTTTGTGCGCGACGGCATCCGCTATATCTGCACGCCGTCCACCTGTATTCAATTCAAGCCGGGTGTCGAGGAATTTACCCTTGACCTGCAGGCGCCCGCCTATCGCAAATTCGAACTGCAACACGATGGTCAGTTGACCAGCAGCGTGCAACGTCTGACCGATTATGAGGTCAATGTGGATGAAACTGCTGAGGGCTACTGAGCATTCTATAAAAAACAAGAGAACATCTATTCTATGAGCAGTAACTATAATGCTGATGCCATCGAGGTCCTCACCGGTCTGGATCCGGTGCGCAAGCGGCCCGGCATGTACACCGACACCACCCGGCCCAACCACCTGGTACAGGAAGTACTGGACAACAGCGTCGACGAAGCGCTGGCAGGTCACGCCAAAACCATCACCCTGACCATGCACAGGGACGGCTCCATCGAGGTGGAAGACGACGGCCGCGGCATGCCGGTGGATATCCATCAGGAAGAAAAGGTGTCCGGCATCGAGCTGATCATGACGCGGTTGCATGCCGGCGGTAAATTCTCCGACAAGAACTACAACTTTTCCGGTGGTCTGCACGGTGTGGGTGTGTCCGTGGTCAACGCCCTGTCGCACTATGTCGAGGTCACCGTGCGGCGCAACGGCGCCGTCTATCAGATGCGTTTTCACGATGGCGAAAAAGCCACCGAGCTCAAGGAAATCGGCACCGTCGCCAAACGCCAGACCGGCACCACGCTGCGCTTTCTGCCCGACGAAAAATATTTTGATTCCCCCAAAGTCTCCATTGCCCGCCTGAAACACGTACTGCGCGCCAAGGCCGTGCTGTGTTCCGGCCTGCGGGTGATTTTTATCGACAACACCGTTGATGAAGACAAGGCCCAGAGCGAAGAATGGCTGTATCAGGACGGACTGATCGATTACCTGCTGCAGGGCACCGGTGACTACATCACCCTGCCGGTGGAACCGTTTGCCGGCGACATGAAAGGCAACGACGAAGCTGTGGAATGGGCGGTTCTGTGGCTGCCCGAAGGCGGCGAACTGCTGCAGGAGAGCTACGTCAACCTGATCCCCACTGCCCAGGGCGGCACCCACGTCAACGGCCTGCGCACCGGCCTGCTCGACGCCATGCGCGAGTTCTGCGAATTCCGCAACCTGATACCACGCGGCATCAAACTGACCCCCGAAGACATCTGGGAGCGCTGCAGTTACGTCGTCTCCACCAAAATGAAAGACCCCCAGTTCTCCGGTCAGACCAAAGAGCGCCTGTCATCGCGCCAGAGCGCCGCATTTGTCAGCGGCGTGGTCAAGGACGCCTTCAGCCTGTGGCTGAACCAGCACACCGCCGATGCCGAATTGCTCGCCGAAATGTGCATCAGCAACGCCCAGGGCCGCATGCGCGCCAGCAAAAAGGTTGAACGCAAACGCATCACCAGCGGCCCCGCACTGCCCGGCAAACTCGCCGACTGCTCCACCCAGGACGTCATGGCCGGTGAACTGTTTCTGGTAGAAGGTGACTCCGCCGGCGGCTCCGCCAAACAGGCCCGCGACCGCGAAACCCAGGCCATCATGCCCTTAAGAGGCAAGATCCTCAACACCTGGGAAGTCGACTCCAACGAAATCCTCGCCTCCCAGGAAGTCCACGACATCTCCGTCGCCCTGGGTGTCGACCCCGGCTCCGACGACATCGCCGGCCTGCGCTACGGCAAAATCTGCATCCTGGCCGACGCCGACTCCGACGGCCTGCACATCGCCACCCTGCTGTGCGCCCTGTTCGTAAAACACTTCAAACCCCTGGTCGCCGCCGGTCGCATCTACGTCGCCATGCCCCCCCTGTACCGCATAGACGCCGGCAAAGAAGTCTACTACGCCCTGGACGAAGACGAACGCATCGGCATCCTCGACCGCATCGCCGCCGAAAAGAAAAACGTCAAACCCAACGTCCAGCGCTTCAAGGGCCTGGGCGAAATGAACCCCCTGCAGCTGCGTGAAACCACCATGAGCCGTGATACCCGCCGGCTGGTGCAGCTGACGTTGCCGGATGATGATGTGGTTGCCGGCAACAGTGCCACGGATGAGGCGCTGGATATGCTGCTGGCGAAGAAGCGGGCGGGGGATCGGAAGAGTTGGTTGGAGGAGTATGGGAATTTGGCTGAGGTTGATTGATTGGTTGTGAAGGGGCGTCTGACGAGGCGCCTCTGTTGGTCTCTTCCCAAGGCGAATCGTCGCAATATGTGAATCCTTCCCATCACTCCGCGATACCAGTCTCAGCTAGCAGACGTTAGCGTAGTTAATATACGAATATCTATGTATTAGTATTCAGTTACGCCGTTCAACTTTATTAATTTCATAGGACAAGGGGAATGAACTTTAAGCTAAGGCTGCGAGATTACTATTTTTCTGTGAGTATCGATCGCATCAAAAAGTCTATTTTTCGATTTGTTGACTTGGCACCTGTTGACAATGCTGACCCTGACGGAAGCTACTCTAAAGCGCTTACATTTGCTATGAGTAATGATCGAATAAAGAATTTTGCTATCACTGGGCCGTATGGTTCCGGGAAGAGCAGCATAATCAGAACGTTCGAAAAAAGAAATGCATTCAAGTTTCTTCATATCTCTTTAGCTTCGTTCAAGGAAAGCGATGGCGACTCAGGAAAGGATGATGTAAAGAATACACTAATAGAACAGAGCATTCTGCAACAAATGCTTTATGGTGCAGACGCCAATAGATTGCCCTATTCGCGCTTTAAGCGAATTTCAACGCCGGATAATTCGCTTATCAAGGCATTTGTTTTAGTGTTCTGGGCAGTATCAGTAGTCTATCTCTTTAGTTATAGCAATCAATTATTAGATTCTGGGGTATACACTCGCGAATATTTTTGGCTGATCTTCTTACTTTCTTTTTCTTTGTCAATTCCGGTCGTCCTTTTGTCGGATATTTACAAGATTTCTTTTGGGATTTCCTTTAAGAAAATTTCTCTAAGGAATGCCGAAATAGAGACGGGGGATGTCCTGGAGAATTCGATACTTAACAGATACTTGGATGAAATAATCTATTTTTTTCAATCAACAAGCTATGACATTGTCGTGATTGAAGATCTGGATAGATTTGGAACGCCTGAAATATTCGTGAAGCTTAGAGAGATTAATAAGCTTGTAAACGGCAATGAAAAGACAAGCGGCAATATCAAGTTCCTTTATGCATTGAAAGACGACATGTTTGCCAATAAAAATAGGGCAAAATTCTTTGATTTTATTATTCCTATAGTTCCAATTATTAACAGTTCAAACTCTATGGACAAAATGCAAGAGAGGATTGTAGGAGAAGATATCGAAGATAAAATAGAGTCTCAGTTTGTACGAGAGGTATCATGGTACGTAGATGACCTTCGCCTTATTCACAATATCTTTAACGAGTTTATAATATACAACGAGAGGCTTAAAAGCGATCACCTAAATGCCACTAAACTTTTGGCGATGATGATTTACAAGAATGTTTACCCTGGAGATTTTGAGTTGCTTCACAATGGGAAAGGCGCGCTCTATTCTGTAAGTCAAAAAATGAACGAATTGATGTCTATTACGAAACAAAATATATCCGATCAAATTCTACAGATCCAAGATGAAATCAAGAAATCAGATCGCGAGGCTGCCAGAAATTCAGAAGAACTAATAAAATGTTTCATCGGCCATATTGCCGCTATCACTCCACAACCTTCTTCCACTATGTATGTTAATGGAGAAACACTCAGTTTTTCGCAGCTACTGAACTGGGAGACTTTCGAAAAAGTGCTGGGCATATCCAACGTTGAGTTAGTCAATATCCGAGGCGGCCGATTTCCGCTTGGAGTAACAGTTTCGCAAATTCTTTCAGAAATAAGCCCGAACGAACCGATTCTCAAGCGTAAGAGCTACATTGAGAATAGGGCTCATAAGAAACGCGTTGAGCTCGAAGAAAGACGTCGTCAACTTGAGAAAGAAAGAAAAACTGTAACCCAGCTCCCATTGAACCAGTTGCTACAAGAGAATATGGCTGTCATTGGCTCTGTGATCGAAGAAAACGATCTGGAGAATTCTAGCCTTTTTATCTACTTAATAGCGAATGGGTATATTGACGAAACATACCACTTTTACACGTCCAATTTCCACGAAGGTCGTTTGACTAAAAATGACAGGAACTTCCTTCTTTCAATCCGAGACTTTAGATGTCCAGACCCGAATCGGGTTCTTGATACACCCGAAGAAGTTTGTAATAACATGCGAGAGCAAGACTTCGGTTATAAATATGTTCTAAACGTTACTCTGATTGACTACTTACTCACTGACGATGGAATCGGTGCTCGACGAATTAGTGCTGCAATTGATTATGTGGCCGCGAATTTCAAAGATTCAGAGGAGTTTTTTGCATCGTATTGGGAGATGGGCAAGAACGTCCCGGAGTTTACTCGCGCTTTGTCCGAACATTGGCCAGAGTATGCGTCAACCTCATTAAAGTCAGCAAATGCTTCGAGTCACATAGCCCTGATACTGAGTCATAACGATAGTAAAACCATAATAGAAAAAATGAATGCTGGCAATGTCTTAACTGACTATCTTTCGGAATATGGATATATGGTTTTTATGTCGGACCTGTATTCACACTCCGATTTACAAGTCTTGCTAAACCTGAACACAAAGTTCACCAATCTCTCCTCACTAGAGGATTTGGATAAGTACCTTGATTTCGCATGCGATAACAATATGTATATGATAAATAAAGATAATATATTATTCTTAATGAAAAGATATGCAGGCGACGAAGATGTCGATCGGTATCTGTATTCCAATTACTCGATACTGTCAGCACCAGGCTGTGAGAAAATCAAAGAGTATGTCGATGGCAATATATCAGAGTACATCGAAAAGGTATTCTCAACATTGTCTGAGAATACCAAGGAAAATGGCGACGCGATAAAATCGTTGTTGAATAATCCATCTCTCGACAATGATATTAAATATTCTATTATTTCAGAACAAGAGTTTGTTTTTTCTGATTTTAATAGAATTCCAAAAGAGTTTTGGAGCCATCTGGTTAAAGAGAATAAGATAGTTCCTTCTTGGCGTTCTGTTTCTGATTTATTTTTTCTTGATGACGCCAATACAGAGTTGGTCGCCGCGAAAATTCAGAGTGCCGAATGGATCGAACGCTTGACTGCCGAGTCTATGTCTAATGTTTTAGAGGATGGTGATCGTAGGAAATCGTTGTCTAGATTTATTTACGAGAATGATGATCTTAGTGACGATGCTTACTCATTGCTCGTCGAGGATTTGCCTTACTGGTATCATGATTTTCCAGAGGTGACGATAGATAAAATGATGTCGCTTGCACGAAGCGAGAGAGTTAGATTAACGAAAAGTTCCTTCCTTACTGCCTTGGAGATTGACGAGGATCTTTGCGCCCTTCTGATTGAAAAGGGGGCGGCTACTTATTTCGCCTCAAAAGACGAATACCCAATAAACGACGACATAAGAGGTCTGCTTCTTCGAAGTGACCTGTCTGCAGATAGAAAGACCGAGATTTGCCACGATGTAACACTTTCTGGAGTCATTTCTAACAGGGTTCTCGCAAAAGATTTGGCTGAATACTTAGCTTCAGACGATATTAGTTGTACAAAAATTGATAGCGAAGTAATGATTGCGCTTATAAAGGGAGCACAAAGTACTGAAAACTCGATTCGATTATTGAACAAAATTATCCCCCGCCTGAATGAGGGTGACTTTATGGCAGTCATCACCACTTTACCATCTCCATATTCTGAAATTGCGGCTTATGGCAAGCGTCCGAAATTCGCAAAAACTGCAGTAAACTCTAAGTTGGCAGAGCTGCTCAAATCAAGAGGATTCATTTCTACATTTACAGATCACAATGGTTCGATAAAGATTAATACCTTTCACAATGCTGACCATTCAGAAGGAAGTGTCTCATAGCTGTTGGTTAATAGGATTTACATAACAGGAAAAGATCGTAAGAAGAGTTATATTCACCAATGTGTGCAATGACATTTTTCACTTGACTGAGGGTGTTCAAAAATCTGTGTTAACTAAGTGATTCATCATATCACCAGTTCCAAGTGTAACGTGGCACGGTGCGGTGTTTTTCAAGATAGTTGACACCTCAATCTAACGAGGTGGGCTGAACCAGCCAATTGCAAGATAACCGCTGTTCAGCTGGCAGTCAGCCAGCATCGGTTATCCTTGTCAGCAATCATTTACCGTCAAGGATATTCCTGTGAGATCAGTTTCCCCCACCAGCGCCATCGTTCTGGGTTTGTCACTTGTTCTGGGCCTTAGCAGCCTGGGTTACCTGTTGGGCAGTTTTGCCGTCACTGTCAAGGAGTATGAACGCACCGTGACGGTCAAGGGTCTGGCGGAACAGGAACACGAGGCCGATATTGTGATCTGGCCGATTCAGTACACAGCGGCCGACAACGATCTGGGCGCCCTGTACGCCACCATAGACAGCAACAACATCAGTATCCGCGATTTTCTGGAAAACAATGGCCTGCCCGTAACGGCGATCACCTTGGCGCCGCCGGCGATTACTGACCGCCTGGCGCAGTCCTATGGCGATGGTTCGCGTGCTGAATTTCGTTATACCGCGAGCCAGGCGCTGACAGTGTATTCGTCGGATATTGCCCTGGTGCGCGGACTGATGAGTTCGATGTCGGACCTGGGCCGCGAAGGCATCGTGTTTTCCGGTGCCGAGTATAACCTGCAACCGGAATACCTGTTCACCCGCCTGAACGAGATCAAGCCGGCGATGATTGAAGAGGCGACCCGGGAAGCGCGGGCGGCTGCCATCAAATTTGCCGATGATTCCAACAGTGAGTTGAGCAAGATTCGGAATGCATCGCAGGGTCAGTTCAGCATCAGCGACCGGGATCGCAATAATCCGCATATCAAGAATGTGCGTGTGGTGGTGTCGGTTGAGTATTACCTGTCAGATTGAGTTCTGCTGATCAGGTCAGTCGGGTAATCGCCTGTCCGTGCGCACGGGACATACCGGGCAGCGAAACCACAACGGTGCCCGGCAATGTGAACCATCCGGCTTCAGCTACGTCACCCCTGTTTGATCAATGCATCATCCAACGCATTGGCACGAACGGCAGCCTCGCGCTTGTTTAACCGCTCAACGTAGGCAGTGAACACTGGCAGCGGATCCATGGTTTTTTGCATGATACCCCAGCCGATAAAACTGCCGGTCAGCACGTCAGCTGCCGTGAACTGATCGCCGCAAATGAACGGGCCTTTTTCCAGGGCGCCAACCAATGCATTGATAACATCCTGGTACTGGCCACAACCGATCGAAACAGCATTTTCATCGTCTATCTTCCAGTCATACGCTCTTGCAGTGGCTGCCATTTCCAGCGGCCCGGCGACAAAAAACATCCAACGGTAATAACATCCGCGCTGCTCGCTGCCGGAAGGTGGCGCCAGCTTTTTCTCCGGAAACGCATCGGCCAGGTAGGCGCAGATGGCAGCGACCTCTGTCACCACAGTGTCGCCATGTTTGATTGCGGGCACTTTGCCCATGGGGTTGATGGCCAGGTACTCGGGCGCCTTCATGGTGCTGCCGTATTCGAGCAGTTGCACATCATAGGGCACGCCCAGTTCTTCGAGCATCCACCGCACAATACGGCCACGGGAGTAGGGGTGGGTATAAAGGGTTAGATTAGTCATGCCATTTCTCCTTGATGGTTTTTATGATTCACAAAATTAGCGAACGAATGGCATAATAAAACCGTATTAGGACAGATTGTGTCCTTATAGTTTGGCAAAATCGGTATTCTTTCAAAGATTGCGGAGCGCAGCTCATGTCAGGCCCGACTACCCGCGTTCTCGCCTTGCTGGAACTGCTGCAAACCCATGGTCTGCTCAGTGGCAGCGACCTGGCGGAGCGGTTGGGCGTTGACCGGCGTACCATCCGCCGCTATATCACGGTATTGGAAGACCTTGGCATTCCGGTGACGACAGAGCATGGCCGCTATGGCGGATACATGCTGGTGGCCGGTTTCAAGTTGCCGCCAATGATGTTCACCGATGAAGAGACGCTGGCCGTATCGCTGGGGCTGCTGGCCGCCCAGCAATTGGGACTGGCGGAATCCACTCCCGCTATCGCCAGCGTGCAGGCCAAACTTGAGCGGGTGATGCCCGCCAACCTCAAAAAACGCGTGCGCGCAGTCAGCGATACCACGCGTCTGATACTGCCACGGGTGGAGCCGAGCTACGACAACCGCACCCTGCTCACGCTGACCACGGCCATTCAGTCTGAACGCCGCGTCAGTTTTGTCTACCGCTCCCCTCAGGATGAGGTGATGCAGCGTGAGATGGACCCCTACGGCTTGGTGTTCCGTCGTGGCCGTTGGTATGTCGGTGGCTACTGCCATCTCCGTGCGGAGTTGCGTTCATTCCGGCTGGATCGAATCAGCAGTGTGAAAGCGCTGGCGCATGGTTTCAAACGACCGGAGCGCTTTGATGCAGCCGAGCACTTGAGCCAAAGTCTCCGGAATATGCCGCGCTCGTTCCCGGTGTCTGTGCTGCTGCAAACCGACGCGGATACCGCTGCCAAAATGTTCGGATTTCATCCGGGCACGGTGGATCTGTTCCAGCAACGCAAGGACGGTCTGCTGCTTAATACACATACTGACAGCTACCAGTGGTTTGCCTGGTGGCTGTCGCATATGCCGTTTCCGTTTGCCGTGCAAAGTCCGCCGGAACTCAGGCAGGCATTAAAAGACCAGGCCCAACGTCTACTGGACGCCGCCGGGGAGTAATCCGGCAGTTACACCTTTATTTTGTAACCGGTGCGGAATATCCACCAGATAATGCCCAGACAGGTCAGCATGAAAAGCACAATCATGCTGAGGCTGAAGGCGGCATTGACATCCGACACGCCATAAAAACTCCAGCGGAATCCATTCACCAGATACACCACCGGGTTGAACAGTGTGATGGTCTGCCACACTGGCGGCAACATGCTGATGGAATAAAAACTGCCACCCAGAAAGGTTAGTGGCATGACAATCATCATTGGCACAATCTGCAAGCGCTCGAAGCCATCGGCCCACACTCCCAGAATAAATCCGAACAGACAGAATGTAACGGAGATGAGTACCAGAAAGGCCAGCATCCACAGTGGGTATACAATTGTGAAGTCGACAAAGAAACGCGCTGTCAGCAAAATGATCAATCCCAGCAGCACTGATTTGGTTGCAGCGGCACCGACATAACCCAGTACAATCTCAAACGCCGAAATGGGTGCTGCCAGTACTTCGTAGATGGTGCCGGTAAACTTCGGCATGTAAATGCCAAACGCGGAATTGTTGATGCTTTCCACCAGCACCGTCAGAAGAATCAGACCCGGCACAATAAAGGCGGCATAGCTGATGCCGTCTATCTCTGTCATGCGTGAACCGATGGCGGAACCAAACACAATAAAATACAGCGACGTGGTTAACACCGGCGATGCGATGCTTTGCATCAGCGTACGGAAGGTGCGATTCATTTCAAACCGGTAGATTGCTTTTATCGCCTGGTAGTTCATTTGCTGGCTCCTTCCGATCGCGCTCTGGCATCGTCATCCGACACCAGGCTGACAAATATGTCTTCCAGTGAACTCTGTGATGTCTGCAGATCGCGGAACTCGATGCCGTGATCGTACAGCGTGCGGACCACGCGTCCTATCTCGCCATAGTCGCTGCGGGTATCATAGATGTACACCAGTTTGCTGCCGTCATCGCTCAGCACCAAACCGTCTATACTGAGCCCGGCGGGCAGTGCTGAAAGCGGCTCCGGCAATTCCATCACCATTTCCCGTTTACCAAGCTTTTTCATCAGCTCGGCCTTTTCTTCCACCAGTACAATCTGGCCCTTGTTGATAACACCGATACGATCCGCCATGTCTTCGGCTTCTTCAATATAGTGTGTGGTCAGAATGATGGTGACGCCTTCTTCGCGCAACTTGCGGATCATCTGCCACATGTCGCGGCGCAGCTCGACATCCACACCCGCGGTGGGTTCGTCGAGGAACAGGATCTGTGGCTGGTGTGACAGCGCCTTGGCGATCAGCACACGACGTTTCATGCCGCCCGACAGCGCCATGATTTTGCTGTCTTTCTTGTCCCACAGCGTCAGACTACGCAGCAACTTCTCCAGGTACACCGCGTCAGGTTTGCGACCATACAGGCCTCGGGTCAGCGTCACCGTGTCCCACACAGTTTCGAACATGCTGACCGCCAGCTCTTGCGGCACCAGGCCTATTTTTTTGCGCACGGCGCGGTAGTCCCTGATGACATCAAGACCATCGACACGAAGTTCGCCGTCACCGGGATTGACCAGCCCGCACAAAATGCTGATCAGTGTTGTTTTGCCGGCGCCGTTGGGGCCGAGCAGCGCGAAGATCTCCCCACGCTTGATGGTCAGGTCGACGTTGTCCAGCGCCCGGAAACCCGAGGGGTAAACTTTGCTCAGGCCTTTGACGCTGATGATGGTTTCGTCCGGCATTCCTTTTCCTCTTATGTGGTTTCCGTTGGCTTGGGCTAGCGTAATACATAATGCGGTCAGATTCTGTCCTGATTTATTTTTTCGGCGGCAATTCCCGGATTGGCCGCAGCTCAACGCTGCCCAGGCGGGCCGGCGGGATATTGCTGGCCAGTTGAATGGCTTCCTCTGCCATTTCAAAATCACCCAGCAGCCGGATCAGCGTGGCCAGTACCTGACGGGAGTGGTTCGATAGTCGCCCCGACTTTTGGCGGGGTGATTTTTTCGGTGCCGACAGCGAATATGTGTTCATGGAATAGCCATTGGACACTCAACAGTCATGCTTGGATCAATCCGATATCTGTCAATCCTGTGTGGGCTGTTTGCCGTCACGGGCTGTTCCAGCCTGAATTCATCGTCAGCCGTGTCAGTGCTAAATGGTGTACAGATCTATGCAGATGATGGTGAAAAAGGCTTTGTCTTTGTCCTGGACACCGATGCTTCCCGCCAATTCTGCCTCTCACCCACACCAGATGCTGTGGCTTATGGCAGCAGCGGCTTGTCAATGGAGCTCGCGGTTCCCTCGCATTCAGAAGGGGTGAGCGAAGGCAATTCCACCGGTGTGGTAGCGCTTGGCGGAAGAAGTTCAGGCGTGTTGGTGGCTCGGGAATTTTTCTACCGTGCCTGCGAGTTCAGTATCAATCATAAACTGACAAAGGCAGAGGCCCAGGTGCTGTATCTGAAAAACCTCGACATCCTTCAGGCTGTGCTTAGTGCTGACACCAATACGGGCACCAGCGGGTTCAGTGCGACACCTGCCTGTGTGGGAGAAAGTTGTCCATCGGCTTCATCCATGTCTTCAACAGCAACCACAGATACTGATAATGACCCGAATTGATAAACCAGCAGATACCCGAATGATCGCAACAACATGATGAATCGTCAGTACCACTAACCAGGAGCAAAACATGAAAAACGTAATCGTAAAACTTGTTGTTTCCGCAGGCCTTATCTTCACTTCTGTTTCGGCAAGTGCATTCCAGCTGTATATCAATGAGTGGAAAAATCACACCTACGGTGTGTACTACGTCAGTAAAACAGAGGGCGCCCATGGTGATGGCATATCGTTTCACGGTGCCAACTGTGAAAATGGCTGGAAAGAAACCTTCAACCACACCTCTGCCATCAAGTTCTGCGGCAAAGGTTTCATGGAGTCCAAAGGGTTTGCTGTACCCTGGTACAATGCTACGGCAGCCTCGGACACGTTTTTGAAAGTCTCGCACAAGTCCAAAGCATTCCGGCTCGCGATAGTGGATTGTTCACCTAACGGTGTGCAGCACCGCTGTTTACGCGTAAGCAAGGGTTGGGGCAGTCATGATGTAGTAGGTAGCCCTGTAGCGCTGGTGCGAGGCGGAGAGCTGAATACCCCCTGTGAAATGAGCATGAAGTTGAATATTGAGTCAGATCACAGCATAAGTTTCGATATTATTTCTGACAGTACCGGTGTCTGTACTGAGGCTTCAGATACAGTGAAACATCTGGGCGATTTGACTGCAGCGATTGCTGTTGCCTATGCGGGTAGCTGATGACCTGAGGATGGGCTGAAAACATCTGTGAAACACCGGCCTTTTCAGCCCATCTTCCACAATGACGGCATTTGTATGGAAGGACCCGCCGCATCAGCTGCCAAATAAGTAAGGCTGTGCAAGGCAATTAGTATACCGGGGCGAACAATCGTGCATAATACCGGTTAATCAGGCTTGATCCTTTTGCGCATGAACCCTGATTGTGACGCATAGAGAGTATGCTCAGTTTCGTACCTGTCATAGTGTTTACAGTAAGATATCCGGATGGTAATGCCGCGATGCAAAAAACTTGAAATCACAGGGGTAAGCGGATGTCGGCATTCACCACAAAACCCAGAATCCTGATCATTGATGACCATTTGCTGTTTGCAGAGGGCATCAAGGCAATACTGTCGAGCCTGACAGATGCCGCCAACATTCACTTGATCACGGACCCGGCACACTTTGTCAGGCAGCTGGATCATCAGCAGCAGTACGATCTGGTTGTGGTTGACCTGCAAATGCCCGGAGTCGATGGCATGTCGATCATTGACAAGGCGGTAGCGCACAACCCTGACATACGCATACTGATAGTGTCTGCCACGCAGGATATTGGCGTACTGCAAAAGGCGATCAGCAAAGGTGCCAGAGGGTTTGTTTCCAAAATTTCACCTGCGCATGTCATTCTTGACGCGGTAAAGCAGGTGATCAAAGGCGGTCATTTCCACGACCCGCATTTTCCCAATATTGCCCATGCTGCCTTGAACGAGCTTTCTGGAAATGTTTTCAACATTCCTCCACGGACCCTGGAGGTGCTGCAACAGGTGGCGAAAGGGCATTCGAACAAGTTGATTGCAGAGCTGTTGTCGATCACTGAAGCGACGGTCAAGTGGCATGTTTCACAGCTTTTCGAACTGTTGTCAGTCAAAAGCCGGACGTCCTGCATTGCCAGGGCCGCTCAGCTCGGATTAATCAACATTGGGGAGTAGCAGCCTGTCCGGCACCCTGCCTGACAATGTGCTGGCTGCACAGGCGCGGCTGTTGCACAGGCAAGTACCTCAGTCTCTGATCGGTGGCACAGGCGTGGCGCTGTGTTTCCTTGTGCTGGCCTTTAACCGGCTACCTGAAGCAACGCTGATTCTGTGGACAGTAATATACCTTCTGGTCACGCTGATCCGTCTTTATGCCTATCTGCAGATCAAACCATCTCTGGATGATAGTGCCAGGGTTGCCAGGTGGGCGGCGTCAGCCCCAGCCATTCTGTTTTTGCCCGGGCTGGTCTGGGGCCTGATGTCGGCCGGCATGATCCTGTCGGCAGACGGCATCAATTTCTGGATTGTGGTGGCCCTGCTGGCCGGGTTGTCGTCAGGCGCAGTGGGCGCGCTGGCCGTGATGCATCGCTGCTATCTGGCATACTCCGTCGCAATGCTGTTTCCCTTTGTGCTTGCGCTGTTCTGGATAGATCAGTGGTTGATAGCGAGCATGGTGACGCTGTTTTTCTTTATGAACAATGGTTTTGCCCGCAATATCTACAACGCCAATCTGGATAACATCCTTACCAAGTTCGAGAACGAGTCCCTGATTTCTCAACTTGAAGAGCAGCAGTCTGAGCTGCAGCAACAAAATCAACTTATACAAGCTGCCATGGATGAAGCAGACGAGGCGAATCGTTCCAAGTCGGTTTTTCTCGCCTCTGCCTCGCATGATCTTGCACAACCACTGCATTCACTGAAATTATTCCTGGCTGCCCTGGGGCAGGAAATGACCTCCGATTCCCAGCAAAGCCTCATTCACAAGGCCACTCTTTGTGCTGACAACATGTCGGAACTGTTTATCTCTCTGCTGGATATCTCAAAACTCGATGCCGGCATCGTCGAAGTAGAAAATCGACAGCACGACGTGGCGCATATACTGGAACAATTGACCATGGAGTTTGAGCCTCAGGTTCGCAGCAAGGGGCTCACGCTCAAAACGAGTATCAGTTCCTGTATTGTTCTGGCCGACCCAACTGTGGTGCAACGGGTACTCCGTAATCTGTTGCATAACGCGCTGAAGTACACCAGTGTCGGCTCTATTACCCTGGCTGTTGAATCAGATGCAGCGCAGTGTGCACGTATCTCGATTACTGATACCGGGCCGGGCATGAAGGCAGAGGAGCTGTCGCATATTTTTGACGAGTTCTACCAGGTTGGTAACCCGGAACGCGACCGCAACCGTGGCCTGGGGTTGGGACTGGCTATTGTCAAGCGCCTGAGTGATCTGACAGGGATGGCAGTGGCAGTGCAGTCCAGTCCCGGTAACGGATCTTGTTTCAGTATTACCTTGCCAACTGTCAGCATCGATGAACAGGCGCTCAATGAGGACAACACTAAACAGGTCGAGCATGCTACTGATGCGGCAGCGTTTGGCGCAGCGAACATTCTGTTTATTGATGATGAGGAGCACACCCGGCAGGCAATGATGATCATGCTGGAACATCTTGGGTATCAGGTGATCGTGGCCGACAGTCTGACACAGGCACTGGATGCATTGACACGTGTCGATCTTATACCTGACCTGATTATTTCTGATTACCGGTTGCGGGACAAAAAGACCGGTGTGCAGGCCATACTCTGTCTGCGGGAAGAGTTTAATGAAGAAATCCCAGCCCTGATAATCACCGGTGATACCGGAGCGGAATCGCTTCAGGATATCAGCGAACAGGGCATGTCCGTGCTGCACAAGCTCTCTCCACATGCGGTCATAACTGAAAAAATAACCGGGCTACTGGGCCGCCATCGAACTGTGCGACGCCATATGCTATCGTCACAAAATAACCTGGTGTAATGCACGCAAAAAATGACGACACCTGGAGGGACCAAGGTTGCTGATTTCAGTTGCGACCTCAAACAGTTGATCTGCTAAACTACCCACAAATATCGATTATTCTGGAACGTAGTCACTATACGTGATTGCCACTTCTGATTCCCGCGCGCCTGTGGTTAGTATATGCAGGAGGAAAAATGACTGGTTTGTTATTAAAAGCGGTAGCTGTCTGGCTGGTGATACTCACAATGGCCATTGCCAATGCCGCCGCTCAAAGCCTTGAGTGGAGAAGGGCGTCAGCGACTCGCGACTTTGATTAATGAGTTGGACCCGACTTGAAGAAAATGAAACACACGTCCAGATGTCGCTGGGCGGGATGAGTCCCATAGAATAATGTCAGAGCGCGGGGCTAGCCAGAAGCCTTTAACGTGTCATCCACAGTGAGGAAACGTGCTCAGCCCTTTCCGGGAAACCGGTTTTGGTCCATTAAAATCATCGTGAGTCGAGGCGCCAATGGTGGCTGTCAGTCTCGTGACGGTAACGGCGCCAGGGTTGGCAAATGCGTATGATGAGTGACAATGATCTGCACCGGATCAGTATACACACGCGCTTCTCTCCCTATGCTGTCGGTGACCAGCAGATGAGGGTTTGGATCCTGCAATGCGCCTGGTTGGAACAGAGGCGATTCATGTTCGACCGCGAATTTGATTCCTGTCAATAATTCATTCGCTCCAATCGTGAATTGCCAATCCTCGCAAGGCGTAACTCCGGCGCAGGGGCGTACCTGATATTCTCGGGTAATGAATCTGATACGTGACGAAGACTGAACTGTGAACGGCTCAACGCTGTGGTTTTCTAGCGTGGCGCCAATAGTAAAAGGATCGCCCGCATCAACCAGGTCGGGGTACGAAAGTGATAGCGTCATGTTCACATCGGCTGATCCCGCCATTGGATTAGCCGTGGCTAATTTGGGCAATTCCTGGCGCCCGCCGGGATCGGCCACAACGCGAACAATATCCCGCTGCACATGCAGATCGGGAAGATAACGGTCATTGGCATCAAACATTGAAAGTTTTATGTTCTTCAAATGTATGATGAACCCCGGTGGCGCGTTGTCCGACAGAGCCAAGACTCGGTAGGTCAGCAAAACGCTATCACCTGGGTTCACAGGAAAAACATCATTGCTCTTGGTCTCACAGGCTCGATTGTGACCCAGATTTGCACTGGTCTGCGCCAGTGAGCAACCTGTTGAATCTATAATGTCCAAAAAAGGAAACTCTCTGATCAACTCGAGCTCGGCTCGCTGAAACGTAAAGTGGGCGCTGGTTATCACTGTCTCAGAATCTTGAGGATTCTCCAGGCGAACCTGGAGGGCTGCCGTTTCGCCAGGTGATATGAAATCAATGTCTGTTACAACATCCGCCTGAATGCGTTCCGCCGAATCAGCATTTGATGCAATCAGCAAAAGCGAAATATAAACGAAAGCACCTATGCTTTTGATAAGCGTCGCTGCATAAAAGCCGCTCACTTTTCGCTCTCCCGAAGTAACCAGACGCCTGCGTAGGTATTGATAAAGCTGACCCGCATTTCAGAGGCAGTGCCCAGGAAGAACCGGCCCTGACCGGGTTGCCCTAAAGCCGACACTGTTGCCTCAAGCACTGCATTCGGAACCTCATTTGTTCCGACCAGGATACCTGCTGTGGTATCTGACTCATGCTCTGGCATGCGTACCGAGTGGGTAACACCAAACTCATCCTGCAGCATTCGGGCAATTGGATATAGTTCTTCAACCTCTTCCGCATCAACATCCTCGTATTCGTTTGCTGCAAACAGGGCGTACTGCGGATAGTGGACGCCGGCCGCATGGATCGCATTCAGGAGCAACGTTTGTACCTCAGCAAGATTGGCAATGCGGAAGCCTTCAAACTCGGCGCCTGGCATCAGATTCTCCATCACTGACAGCAACGGTCGGTCATGAGTTCGGGAAAGCGGCAACCACTCCAGGCCGGTGTTTGGGTCATAAACAACCCATGAGTCATCGCTGTCATCGCCGATAGCTCGGCGCTCCAGAGGTAATCGCTCAGGTATGTGCTGAACGACTGCAGGTGATACCGGTCCCTCATGTATCACTTCAATACGTATGGGCTCGAGAGGTATTGTTGCACGGTCCCAGTTGGTATCGGAAATCCAAATTTCGGATTTCCCCACTATGATCTCCCCGCTAAAAAGTTCATCCCCTTCGTAGTAAAATTCGCGCAATGAAATGACGCGGGGAATTCCAGGCTCCAGAACTATTCGCGTGGAGGGTGTAGCTTCCATCACCGGGTGCGAAAAAATCCTGTATGAAGCTGCGTGGTTGCCGCTGATCGTATTTCGACGCAAAGCCCAATGTACGTATGCCAGCATAGGCATGCTGCTGGTATTGACCAGCGAGGCAGTCAATGTGAAATTTTCACCTGCCTTCACCTGAGATGGATAGTCGACCGTCGCCGTAACGACGCTGTTCGGCGTAGTTGGCGTTTGAGAAATGACAGTTGATGGCAAACTCAATAGTGTTGCAACCACCAGCAGTGCCAGCATCGTCCATGTGCGCCGTAATTTCTTCACTTTTTTAACCTCCTGCTCCATCATAGATCCTCAATCGCCTGCGAGTAAAGTGTGTCTAGTCCTGGCTATGTTGGACGTTGCCGGTCTTGCTGAAATCGCGATACGATTAGTTCTCTGGGCAGCAGTGTCGAATACCAGTCATCTCGTTCGACTGATTACACAAGTTTCACTATTTTTCAGGAGCAACGATGAATATTGCGATTGAAACTAACGCTGATCAAATAACAGGAGAATTGATATGACAAACCCGGCAAAAGTCACTATCTGCCTCTGGTACGACCGCGATGCCGAAGAGGCCGCCCGGTTCTACGCCAATACCTTTCCTGATTCATCGGTTGCCAACATCATGCGCGCGCCGACTGACTATCCCTCGGGCAAACAGGGCGATGTGCTGACGGTGGAGTTCACAGTGATGGGAACCCCGTGTCTGGGCCTGAACGGCGGCCCGGCGTTTCAGCACAATGAGGCGTTTTCCTTTCAGATTGCCACAGTCGATCAGGAGGAGACGGACAGATACTGGCACGCCATTGTGGACAACGGCGGCCAGGAAAGTGCCTGCGGCTGGTGCAAGGACAAATGGGGTGTCTCCTGGCAGATCACACCGATCGTCCTGACCCAGGCATTGTCCGACCCGGACCCTGCCGTGGCACAACGTGTGTTTGAGGCGATGATGACGATGGGCAAGATTGAGATTGAGGCAATTGAGCGGGCGCGCCTGTCAGCAGGCCTGACCTGACCTTGTTAACAGCTCAGACCGGACCCTGGGGATGGTGTTGCCCACCGATGCCGACCCGATACTGTTTCGGGTTATCCGTGCTGATTATATTGAGGAGTAGTCATGAAATATTTTCTTGGCGCGTCGATGATTTTCCTCGCCTCCTGTAATGAAGTTGGGGCGATGGATTGTGATCAGCGCTTTGCGGATGATTACAGCACGGCTTTGTCCAGTGGCAATCTAGAATGGTTTATGGACAATTATTACCTGGAAGGAGTGGATGAGACCCGCCTCAACTCATTGAAACGGATTCTAAACCTGTACTTTGGTCATGCCATAAGTCGAGCCGAAATAGGAGATTTTCCGGTCGACTTCAGAACGGAGTACGAGAGAGGCGGCGTTAAATACAGAATGAGCCTTGTCCCAACCAAGCTGCTAACCGTCCATTTTGTTGTTGACCCTGATGCTCTCAATGTAATTACAGCGAGTAGCGTTCCGGTCGGTATGGTAAACGGTCGCTGCTATGTTGCAGCAGCCAGGGTTGACCCTTAAATTTGCAGGATTAATCCAAAGAGGCTGGGGTAGTTCAGAGCAGGTTGTTAGTGACGGAATTTTGTATTCCTCTGTTTTGCTGTATTTTTTCTGATCGTGTGAGTTGTCAACTATTGGTTGACAGCTGCTGCTTCCGCCAACAGACCGTGATTTAAGACATGAGTAAAATTGAAATCAAAATCCCGGGCCCGCAGGATTGGCAGCTCTACAAAGACATCCGGCTAACCTCACTCAAGGACTCCCCGGACGCCTTTGGATCAACTTATGCAAGAGAAGCAGAGTTTCCGGATTCGGAGTGGAAGTCCCGTCTTGATCCGGATGTTCGTGCCGCAAACGCGCTCCCCCTGATTGCTGAAACAGGCAGGGACGCAGTGGGCCTGGCATGGGGTTTGATACACGCACCTGATTTACACATTGCCCACGTTTACCAGATGTGGGTGTCACCGGACCAGAGAGGAAAAGGCGTAGGCAAGTTTCTTCTCAACGAGATCAGGCAGTGGGCATTATCCAGAGGCTGTGAGCGGCTGGCTCTTTCGGTAACAACAAACAATGATGCGGCTGTTGGTTTGTATGTGTCATACGGATTCGCACCGAGTGGCCCCGTTGAGGAGCTAAGGTCGGGCTCTTCCCTCACGGTGCAGCCGATGGTAAAGGAACTGCGCAGTGACTAAACTTGTAGCTGGCCTAAAAACGTTTCCGCGGAAACGTTTTTAGGCGATTAACTTATGCAAATTCCGAGAATATGAGGCGCATTCGCATTGGTGGTGCGGCAACCCCGATGGACAATTACTATTGTCGCGGCAAGCTGTGCTGTCTCTATGTAACCTTTTCTGCGCAGCTTGTGTATGGAATATCCAGTATTGAACTGCTGGTTAATGAGAGGTAGTGACTGTCACCACGGATTAAAAGACGAATGAGCACGTCGCCTCGATTTTCATGATGATGGCCGTTTCTGTCAGGAGACATTCTTGTCATGCTTCTCCCGTGGGTATAAATTAGTCTCTGCTCAACCTGGGCAAGCCTCTAAAGCTTAGCATGTGCGGTGGCGTGGGAACGAGCACATGCAGGAGGGAAAATGACTGGTTTGTTATTAAATGCGGTAGCTGTCTGGCTGGTGATACTCACAATGGCCATTGCCAATGCTGCCGTTCGTGAAAAACTGCTGGCGCCCACCATCGGTCCCGGCCTTGCGCTGCCCGCCAGCGGGCTGCTTTTGTCTGTGATCATTTTCCTGATCGCGTTTATATCAATACCCTATTTTGGCTCAACGGAAATTAGCGGTTATATCACCATTGGGGTTGTCTGGCTGGTGCTGACGCTTTCGTTTGAATTTCTGTTTGGCCATTATTTTGCTGGCAAACCATGGCGTGAGATTGTTCAGGTATTTGACGTAAGAAAAGGCAATCTGTTTGTTCTGGCTCTGTTTGTAATCGTGATTTCTCCATGGTTATCTGCAACGTTAAGAGGTTTGATATAAAACTGTCAGGATAGGGCAGGCGCGTCCGGCTGCCAGTTTGCCCCGCTTAAACCACCGTGTTAGGCTCACTCATACAAAGATCATAGGGACGGAACCCATGCACTCATTCACATGCACTCGTATTGCCTCTCTGCTATTCCTTGCTCTCCTGTCACTTCAGGCGGCTGCTCAGAGCCCCATTACTGCTGATCTTGTCACCGACCGCAGCTTTGTCAGCCCCGGCGGGGAAGTCACGCTGGTGGTTGAAATTACCAATCCCGCGGATTCGGGGATATCTGTCGAGCGCCATGGAAACGGCGGTTACAGCTATGATCACGCCCTGGTTGAACCATACGCGAAACTGGGCATGAACAACTATTGTGCCCAGCCATTATGTCCGGTCAATCCGTCACAGGGTTTCCCGCTGCGTCCTGGCACCTCTGCGCAGTTCTATTGGTTTTCGTTTCAGGTGACCGCCGATGCGCCTGCTGGCCGTGTTTTCAGGATCTCCGATCTCCATCTGAAATTCACCGGTCCCGAGAACCGGAGCATCAATGACGTGCACCTGCAGCGCGACTTCGTGGCGATTGTTGCGCCTCAGGGGCAGGGTAACAGCGGTGAGCTGGGCGCGTTTGATACCACCAATCCCAAAGCCGGATCGGCAGATATCAGGGCCACGCTGGTATTGGAGTATCCGGCTTCGGTACGTGCCGGTAGCCATGTCGAGGTGTCAGGCACCTTGCACAATCTGGGTAATGAACCTATTGCAGAACATCGTCTACTGGGTGCGGCTCGTCATTTGGGCAGTCATTCCAATTCCTTTAACCACGTTTTCTGCCGCTTCAAATGCCTGTACAACGGCCGCTTCCCGCTCAGTCGTGGCGACAGCATTGATCTGCTGTTCCGGCAGCTTTACTTTAAGGGTGGTTACCTGTTCTCCGGCAATCTGTACATCAAGGGCCCCCATGCCGTCGTCGCGGATAGCCTGGGCCGCACGGCATACATATACGCAGATGACATCTATATCAACGTCACCCATCCCGAAGGCGGCCTCACGCCTGCCGTGTATCCGGCCATCCCCGAGCGCGAACCACTGGCGTTAATTTCCGGCAGTAATCCTCCGCTTCGCTCCGTTGTGCTTGACCCCAATACCGGCAAGCACTGGATGCCATTGTCGGCAAGCCAGGGCATGTCACTCTCCCAGGTGGTAGAAGAAACCAGAAGTGGCGGGCGCTTTGAAGGCTATTCCGTTGCGAGTGCCGAAGAAGTCAGAACGCTGCTCCTCAATCACATCCATGCGTCACGACTGGACTATCCCGATTACGCACTGTTTGTCGGCGACAAAGTGCTGCACGGCGTCACTGGCACTTTGCTGGATCTGATTGGCGAGACTCTGGCCGGCGATCATATCGGCGGCACGACACGTTATGCCCAGGGCATGGTGGCAGACGTGCCTGAGCCTGGCGCCCAAACAGTTGTGATAGATGTCCGGCAGCAGAATGGCACCACCGGCATTTTCGGCATGACAGGCAGCTTCTGGCTGACGTCCTTTGGCAGCTCTCAATACCGAGGCATGGGCACCTGGCTGGTGAAAAACCCGGTCAGAACCGGTGGCTCGCAGGCCCTGCTCAGTTCGGACGCGGTGGATTTCCGTTATGGACAGTTGCTCATCTCGTCTGTGGATGTGGAAGGCCAGACTTATCAGGTCAGTTTCCGGGTTGTCGACAAGCATGAATTGATTCTTGAGCTGGTCTCCATTGTTGATGAGTTCAATCGCGAACCGGCCGCCATGTATGATGTGCAAAGTCTGATTCTGCAGATACCGCGCCTGGGCTATTTTGTATTCCCCGACGACATGGTCTATTTTGATGTGGAGATGGTGTTGCTGACAGATGCCGACCCGATACTGTTCCGGGTGATCCGTGCGGACGATGTTGAGGAGTGATCCGCGTGCATTTGGTACCTCTTGCTCAGTGTAATAACGCACTAACAAACAGATCAATCGGCGTCAGGCCCTCGGAGTATCCAGCATGTTTTCCGGTCTAAGCGCATTTCCCTTGACCCCGATGAATGAGCGCGGTCTGGATGAGTCGGCATTTGTTCGCCTGATTGGGCGTCTGGTCACTGCCAATGTCGATTCAATAGGCGTGCTGGGCTCGACCGGTAACTACGCCTATCTGACCATGGCGGAGCGTGCGCGTGCAGTTCAGCTGGCAGTGGAACACGCCGGCAACATCCCGGTGATGGTGGGCATTGGCGCGCTGCGTACACGTGATGTACTAATACTGGCTGATTATGCACAGTCTGCTGGCGCAAGCGGTGTGCTGTTGGCACCAATGTCCTACCAGCCCCTGTCTGCGGACGAAGTGTTCGGGCTCTATGAGACAGTCACACAAGCACTGTCAGTACCGCTTTGTGTTTACGATAACCCTCGCACCACGCAGTTTGTGTTCAGTGACGAGCTTCATGGCCGGATTGCGCAGCTTCCGAACGTGGCCTCCATCAAGATTCCCGGCGTGCCTGAAAATGCTGTTGAGGCAAGAGCCCGGGTTGAACGCCTTCGCGCACAGATCCCCGCGCACGTCACGGTGGGCGTCAGCGGCGATGCCGCCGCTGCGAACGGCCTGAATGCTGGCTGTGATGTGTGGTATTCGGTGATCGGGGGATTGTTTCCTGCCACCGCACTTGCCATTACCCGCGCTGCGCAGGCCGGGCGTGCGAAAGAAGCGACACGTTTGTCGGAACGATTACAGCCACTGTGGGCGCTTTTCACTGAGCATGGAGGGAGCTTGCGAGTTGTTGCGGCCGCTGCTGAATTGCTGCAACTTGTTGAGCATCCGTGTTTGCCACTGCCGCTCAAAGCATTGAGTGGAGAGGGGCGTCAGCGACTCGCGACATTGATTAATGAGCTGGATCTGACTTGAAGAAAATGAAACGCCTCAACGGTGAAGTTAATAACAGGAGAATTGATATGACAAACCCGGGAGATTGAATTGACCGTTCAACCATTTCGAGCTGGCTACAAGTGCAGTCCCGTGTCCATGCGCCTGTGCAGCACTCTAATGATTTAGACAGCTGATTCCTTTGTTCGTAGCAGCCACTCGGCAATTAGTAGATTGATGGCCAATCCAATGAGTCTGCCGTAATCATGAAACAGTTGAACCAGGAGCGGCCTGAAGGTTTCTACTTGTCCAAGCGTTAGCACAGCAAGGACTTCGATAAACAAAGGTGTCACCACTGCCAGGCTGATAGCCACCGCCCTGTACATCCAGCGTCTATGCGCCGTGATTTGGCGCTTGAGCACATGATAAAACGCCAGTGTGAAGGCCACGACTATACCGAGGCTCACGATGATCAGGCCAATGTATCGCATGCCGGTTTCTTCCGGCGTTAACATGTGATGCATCCAGATACCTGACGCGGCCATGATATAGGCGCTGAGCAGTGCGATTCGCCCGCTGACGCGATGCCACTGCGGATGTTTTTGCCGAAATGCTGGCGAGAACTGCAACGGGACTGTCAGGAAAAAGCCGATACCACTGGTGCCGTGAACCAGGATTGCCAGCGGCGATTCAAAGTAGCGAGCATTAACAAAGGACATAAAAAATGAGGAATCCACTGGGCCCAGTAATACCCCCAGTACGATAAAAATGGCCGGAATCCCGGGGATAGCGAATAACACAAATAACGTGCTTACCAGTGGCCAGTCATATTTTATCGCGGCAGGTGAATGGTCGAATTTATGCGTACTGATGGAGGTCATCTGTTGGTCTCTTCTGTCTGTTTGGTTAAGATGCTTCATATGTTGCGCCAGGCCGTGGAAATCGTCGTCCGGATCCAAGGGCTCGTACCTTTTTAAATGGAAGATCGCCGTGTCGGATAGCGCTGTTGCCTACTTTTTGACGTGTATTTCGCTGGCCATCATTGGATTTAGCGTCCATCTATTGCTTTTGCGATCGAATAGACAGCCTGTGTATTTGCCGTTGGCAGGCTGCCTGGCGGCGATTGCCGTGTTGATTTGTCAGCCCGTGGTAAGGGAGCTGTCACCCAATCTGCAAGTATTGTTTCTGCTGCTTGCGCTCCCTGCGTTGTACCTCATCCCACCGTGTTTCTGGCTTTACGTGCAAGGCATCACCAGTAGTACACGGTGGCGACCGAACCGCACCCATCTCAAACATTTTGCACCCGGTGGGGTTGGGCTATTCATCGTTATTTGTGCGTTGCTGCTGCCCGGTGAATTACGCCATGCGATCCTGGTTGAGGGGGACGACGCCACGCTGACATCAACATCGGGTATGGTTCGTTACATTGTTTATGGCCTTGTGATCATCACCTTTGTCATGGTGCTGGGCTGGGTTGTGCAGGCTGGATTTTATGTTCATGCCGTGTTCCGTCGCCTGCATAACTATCGCGCTCAACTGAGGGAATTGTTCGCCAGCACCGAGGCGCAGGAAGGGCGCTGGATCCTGTGGATCCTGCTGGCTGTAGGCGGTGTCTGGCTGTTTGCTGCGGGCACCCTGCTGTACGACAACCTGGTTGCCTCGGTGCAGACAGATGCTGTGATCGGGAATCTGGTGATTCTGATCATGATCTGGAGCGTTGCGATATGGGGATTGAGGCAAAAGCCAGGCTTTGAAGAGCTGTATCAAAATGGTAAAGAGGAGCAGGAAGCGCTTAAATCGATCACGGAAAATAAGTATCAGCGCTCTGCTTTAAATGAACAATTGGCCGACAGCATTGTGAACAAACTGAATCATGCCATGGAACACGATCGACTCTTTCTGGATGCTTCACTCTCGTTACCCAGGCTTGCAAAACATATTTCACGTTCCGCATACCATATCTCGCAAACCTTGAATGAAACGATGGGAGTAAACTTTTTTGATTACGTGAATCGTTACCGGGTCAATGCCGCCAAAGAACAACTACAAAACACAGACGATACGGTGCTGGATATCGCTATGAATGTCGGCTTTAATGCCAAGTCTTCGTTCTATACTGCCTTCAAAAAGGAAACGCAGATCACGCCCAATCAATACAGGAAAGCACGGTTAAATGGGGATTAGGTGAACAGGACTCAAAGGCTGGACCGCTTTATCAGTCAGAACACGGTGTACTCACTTGCTGACACGCGCATGCTGCTGGCTCAAAAACGGATTCTGCTTGATGGGGTCGAAGCGCACGCCATTCATCAAAAGGTGACACGCTTCACCCATGTCGTGCTTGATAGTGATTGCCTGCAGGACAATCAGCCGGTTTACCTCATGCTTAACAAACCCCGGGGCGTCGTCAGCGCTACCAAGGATCTGACACACACCACGGTGCTGGATCTTGTTCAGCACCCGCGCAAGAACGAACTCCACATTGTCGGGAGGCTGGATTTTAATACCACCGGTGTGGTGTTGTTGACCAATGATGGCGCGTGGTCGCGTCGGCTGAGTTCGCCTGAAACCGGCCTGGCAAAGACCTATGAGGTGACTCTGTCCGAGCCTGTGACGCAAGCGTATGTTGATGTTTTTCGGCAAGGAATCTATTTGCAATATGAGAACATTACCACCCGGCCAGCGCGTCTGGAAATACTGTCGGACCATACCGCCAGGCTGACGCTGACCGAAGGCAGGTATCACCAGGTCAAACGCATGTTTGGTTTTTTTCAGAATGAAGTGCTGGCGCTGCACAGGGTTTCTGTGGGAGCTATTGTTCTGGACGGTCTTGAGCAAGGACAGAGCAGAGCGCTGACGTCGGCTGAATTATGCACAATACAACAGAATGTGAGGCAAGGATTTCACCATGGACAAGATTGAATTGCCCTAAAAGTGCAGCGCCGTGTCCATGCGCTTGTGCAGCACCCGAATAATCTCCACAGTTGATTCCACGCCCAGCCGATAAAAAATAACATGGCTGTCTTTTCGATACTTGAAGTAACCTTGCCTGATCTCGTTGCAGCTACGGCCAAGCTCAGGGTTTTCGGCGACTGCGTGGAACGCCTCATCAAGCTGCTTCAGGTAAACTCTTCGCTGGTCCCGCCCCCAGACTATTTCGGTGTAGCGGGCAATACCAATCAAGTCTTCCTTGGCTTTATTGGTGAGCTTAAAAGAGAGCATCAAACAGAATCGCTATCCAGTTCATCCATAAGTTTAGTATAGCTGTAATCGGCAAAGCCGCTGCGCTCGCCTTCAATCAGCAACTTACGAAGGTGTTCACGTTTGGTCTCCGCCTCCTCAAGCACTCGCAGGCCCGCGCGAACTACTTCGCTGGCAGATCCGTATCGGCCACTCTTGAGCTGGCCAGCGATGAACTCGTCGAAATGCGCTCCGAGAGATATGCTGGTGTTTTTGGCCATGTTGGCTCCTCGTGTACCAATATTAGGTATTTAATGGTAGCGTCTCGTTGGGATCAAATCAACTTTGCCACCGTAGTTGCCCCTGCCAGCCCAAACACGTTTCCGCGGAAACGTTTTTCCGGAGATTGCATTGCTGATTCGCCAGTTTATGAGCGCTGCTCCCCGGTAAACAACGCCACCAACGCGGTCTGCACCTGGGAAAACCGGGCGAATTCGGCAAGCGTGGTATTGATACTCAGCGCAATGACCAGTGACTGCTCGGGGTACACCGCCAGCCAGGCCATTGCGCCTTTGGATACGCCACCGTGATGTGCGTATTTGCTGGCATTGTTCCAGCGCCAGGTCAGGGCATAACCCTGCTCGTTGATCTCGCCATTGTTGAGCCTCTGCGGGGTCCAGAATCGTTCGCGGGTCTGTGTGCCGATGAACGTCGGGTCCAGCCAGGCTGAACCCAGCCGCACCAGGTCCCGTGGCCGTGACATGAAGCCACCGCCAGGCAGTTTGTTGCTCAGATCCACGGATCGCCATGGTTGCGCCCGGCTGCCATCAAGTTGGTAGAAGCGGGCACGGTCGGGTGCCGCTTGATCGGCTCTGGGCGAGTCCAGCGCCAGTGGTGCCAGCGCCCACTCCTGGATGAGTGACTCAAACGGCTGCCCGCCGACGTTTTGCAGCACTGATGCGATCAGCAGGGTTCCAAACGAGGAATACTCGAAGTCGCTGCCGGGCGTATAGCGCAGCGGATTGCCATCAAACAGCGCCAGGCCCTGCCGTACATTGGCATGCGGCTGCTGCAGGGCCATGGAATGGTAGACGCCGCGCCAGTCCCGATTGGTTTCATATTCAGGCAGGCCGGCAGTGTGCGAGGCCAATTGTCGCAGCGTCAACGCGTTCCAGTCCGGGTTGGGCAATGCGTCATCATGGTTGCCAATTGGCTCATCAAGCGTCACCAGACCGGCATCCACCAGACGTGCCAACAGGGTGCCAGTGACAGGTTTGGACGTGGAACCGATGCGGTAGAGCGTCTCCGGCGTCGCCGGTTTCATCGCGGCCAGGTCAGACCAGCCGACAGCGGCGCTCCATACCAGCTTGCCATCAACGGCGACGGCGGCAGACAGTGAGGGAGCATGAATCATGGCCTGATGTTCGAGCAGCAAGGCACAGGCCCGGTCTGCCGTTGATCTCCACGCAGCATCAATGGGTGAGGAGTGACAGATGTCGGCCGCAGGTACCTCTGTCCAGGCCCAGGGTTTGCGCAGTGAAGCGTTGGATTCGGCGATGAAACCGTACATTGGCCAAAACAGGTAAGCCACGCCAGCAAGCATAATAATTGTGACAGACATGATGATTGAGCGGGTGATTGGATGGGGGTTTGGATGGGTGGTTGGATAGAAAGGCATGACAGTTAAGCTCCCGGGCAAATTTAATTACGTGAAGTTTGCCCGGCGAGCGTTAAAACGGTCTCGCCGATTTTAAAAAACTAGCGCTGATTCTGAACGCTGCGCCTGAATTCACTGGGGGTCTGGCCGGTTTTGGTCTTAAACGCACGGTTGAAGGGCCCGATGGAATCATAACCTAGGCCCAGCGCGATACTCAGGATCGGTGTGCTGTCATACGCCGGGTCGGCCAGCCGTTCCATGGCATCGTCAATGCGCAGATCGTTCAGCAGGCTGTTGAAGTTGCGATAACCGCGGGTCTGATTAATCAGCCTTCGCAGTCGGTGCTCGGGGCAATCCAGTTGCGCCGCCAGCGTGGTAATGGTCAGTGAATTCTGCTGATAGCCCTTTTGCCCGATGAACCCATCCAGCGCTTGCGCCAATGCCAGCTCGGCGGGTGACAGCGTCGGCGTCCCGGGCAGTTCGTCAATCGGGGCCGTAAAGGTTTGTGTTGCCGCCGGGCCGTCCGGGACTTTGTGTGTGACCGGATCATAGCGCAAGCGGAACAATCGGCCCGCCGCGACAGTGATGGCCAGCAGCAGGATGCTGGCGTTGATCAGGCCAAACACCTCGGCGTTGCGATAGCGCTCATCAACCAGTTCAAAAACCACCAGCACCGTGCTGTACAGACTGATCCCCAGAATGAGCATGATCCGGGCTCGGCGCCGGCTGTCGAGCAGGTCGTCAGCAAAGCCGCGAAAGGCAATGTAGCCGGCATGCAGTATCAATAGCAGTCCCACTGCATGGATGATGTCGTGCAGGGGCGAGTTCCCCGCCTGCACACCCAGTGCGTAGATGTAGACCAGCGTCACCAGGCCCAACATCAGTTTCCCCGCACGCGGCCACCGCGCCGGATTAAAATCGTCGTCAAACAAGTAACGAATCAGCAGCCAGAAGAGGAAGGCGAAGGCATCGGTCAGCAACAGCAGGACGTTGCGCAGCAGTCCGTACTGTTCATCGGGAACGGGCGCTGTCAGCATCACCAGGCCGGCAACGCTCAGTCCAATGGCGAGCATCAGGTATTTGATGGTGGAGGCCGGTTCGCGAGCCAGCAGCACTGCCAATAGCAGCAACTGGCCCAGCACCATCATGCGAATCAGAATGTCGAGCAGAGGGATTAGTGACATGGCGTTGCCACGTGTGACTCAGGAATAAACATCGTAACACACAGGATTATGATGCAGGCCAGCCCTCGCTGAAACTGAGGTGACCTTCAGGCTCCCGAGTGTGGCGCGAACTTATACTGCCCCTTCCCGCACTGCCTCGGCATAATCGGAATCGATGATGGTCTTGCCGATGGGGGCCAGCGCCAGCTTCGCCAGTTTGAGATGCTGGAGGCCGAATGGAATGCCAATGATCAGAATAAAACAGACGATGGCCATCAACAGGTGCCCGAGCGCAAGCCATAATCCAGCGATCAAAAACCAGATGACATTGCCAAGCACGCCCAACACGCCGGTGCCGACACCATACTGCTCCAGCTCGGCGCGCGAGATGGCTTCCCGGCCAAACGGAAAGAACGAAAACTCCCCGATGACAAAGCAGGCCCTGCCCCAGGGAATGCCGATGATGGTTACGAACGCAATCAGACCGACCAGCCACCAGATCAGTCCCATGACAAGACCCCCGCAGAGTAACCAGATGATATTGCCGATTGTGCGCATGCGTTCTCCTGAAAATCCTGATGTGGATATGGCTGGTTTGTCCTTGTTTTAGAAAGCAGCAAAAATCATACCACTAAGTAATTACCTGTTTTTAAACCAATTTTTTTGGGGTTGCCACATAGGATATGGCGGAATAGCCCAAATAGTGAGTGTGATTGCCAAAACTCAGCGTTTCTCTCTTTTAACCCCTGCTACCCCAGCAGACGATCAATGGTGTTGTCCTTGGTCTGCCAGCGCTCATTGACCCACGCCTGCATGCGCGCTCGATGCGCCTCATCGTTCTGATAGTCGCCACCCCGCAGTTCGGCCGGTATGGGCTGGATCTGGACGTCAACCACGATGCGCCCGATGCGATTGGCAAACAGATCGCCGAGTTCACCCACGCCGTCGGGATAGGTGATGGTGACATCCACCAGGGTATCCAGCGACTCACTCATGGCATCCAGCACCAGCGCGGTACCGCCAGCTTTGGGTTTGAGCAGATGCCGAAACGGCGATTGTTGTTGTGCATGTTTGCTGGTGCGAAAACGCGTACCCTCGGCAAAATTGACGATGGACACCGGTATACGACGGAATTTTTCACAGGCCTCTCGTGTTGCCGCGACGTCCTTGCCTGCCAGATCGGGACGCTTTTCAATCTGCTGACGCGAATAGCGTTTCATGAACGGAAAGTCCAACGCCCACCAGGCAAGTCCCAACACCGGCACCCAGATCAGCTGGCTTTTCAGGAAAAAGCGCAACATGGGCAGGCGCCGGTTGAACAGTTTCTGCAGGACCGGAATATCCACCCAGGACTGGTGATTGCAGAGCAGCAGAAAATGGCCCTCGGGCATGGCATCGGGCAAACCGGTCACCACAATCTCTGCGTCGGTCAGGTGATCGAACATCCAGCTGTTTACGTCGATCCAGCTCGCGGCAATCGCCATCAGCACCCGGTCACACGCCGATTGCACAGGTCTCACACGAATGACGGCTTTGATCAGCGCCACCAGCAACAACGGCGTGACGTGAATGATCGAGTTGAGGCTCAACAGAATCGCGGCCATCACAACGCGAAGGCTGCGCAGCAATTTCATAAGCAACTTCCTGACTATGAAGAGCACGAAAGGTATCTGCGCACCGGCAGATTGTCCAGTTTCGCGCACGCCAGATTCGTATTACAGGCGTATCACATGTCCTTCCTGCGGCGTCACACCACCCGCCAGTAATTGCGCAAAAACCTGCTGCGCCGCGTCAAGGCCGTGCCCCTCAACGATCCTGAGCAACTCACGCTGTGGATCATTGACGTGAGCGCCAAAACGCGACCAGGCATTGCCCAGCTGCTCACCGAAAGTCTGCGCACCCCACTCGGCCGTGCGTTTGATTATCTGTTCGGGCGCAAAGAAAAACGTCGGTGCCGGCCCCGGAAGCGTCTGCTTTTTCGGTAAGGCCACCGTCTGCGCTGATCCCACCACGCAACTGTATTTCAGCTCACGGCAATGATGGTGAATGGCGCTGCGCAGTTCGCGATCACCGGAGAAATCTACATACAGCGTGGGCACCTGAGCATCCAGCGTGTCCAGTTCCGAGTAGGTCAGGGTGTGCCGGTAGCAGCCAGAGCCGGCCACGAAGTCACGATTACGTTCCGAGGTCAGCCCTATGGTTTCCACGGCATCGCCAATACAAAAACCCGTGCCATAAGCGGTCTTGCTGGATGCGCTGGAGATCACTACCCGCTCGGCGCCAAACCAGTTGTTGTCGGCCAGAAAGTCAGCCAGCGTAAACGAGGTGATAAACAGCGGCCTGTAGATCGCCTGAAATGCCTCGGTGTCTGCGGTGTACAGTGGATCAACAGCGCAGCGCAGGTACTGATTGTAAGCCGCCGGCAAGGCCTGACGATGCGCCGTACTGTCGCGAAAACCACGCTTGCCCACGTTCGCGGCCTGTACACGCAACACACTCGCCGGCGGAAAATAACCGTAAAAGCGCTCACCCTCACTGATATCATCGACCGCCGAGGCCACCACATTGGCAAAACCCCACACCGGCACCTGTCCCCAGCCCGCATCCCCGGTGGGGAAGAATTCCCAGTAGCGCATGGCCACACCATAGGCGGCATAGGTCACATTATTGGTGGTCAGCGAAAACAGGTCCGGCGCCAGAAGTACTTCACCCGGCGCTGGTGCAGCGGGCGGCGACAGTTCCTCGATGTGCATCTGCGACAGCTCGTGCTTGTTGATTAACAGTCGGGCTTGGAGGGGTTGCGGCACGGTGTTCTCCTGATTCTGGGCTTCTTGTTTGTCTTTGAGTCTATAGGAATTCACCAGGTAGCGAAAATTTTTTACCTGGGGCAGGATTGTAAGTCGGGCAGGCCCAGCATCAGTGGAGAAATGAATGAGTATCATCAGAGCTGCAAATTTGGCAGATGCCAAACAATTAGCTGTGTTGGCTGAAGCAACTTTTAGAGATACGTTTTCTGAGGAGAACACGTCAGAAGACATGAATGCTCATTGTCAGGCAAGTTATGGAGAAGAGATCCAGGCTCGAGAAATATCCGACCCGGAATATGTCACAATCGTTGCTGAAATAGATGAACATTTAGTGGCATACGCACAGTTAAGGTGGGGTGAAGCACCGGAATGTGTATCAGCTAATTCTCCTGGAGAAATTCAACGGTTGTACGTGGATAAGAATTTTCATGGTAACGGGCTTGCCCATACATTAATGTCTGAATGCCTGAGTGTACTTAAAGAGCGTAATACTGATGTTGCCTGGTTGGGAGTGTGGGAGAGAAATTCAAGAGCTATAGCATTCTATAGAAAATTTAATTTCAAAGAAGTAGGGGATCACATATTTTCGGTTGGTAGTGATCCACAAAGGGACCTTATTTTAGTGCGCCCTGTATAATTCGTTTCATAACATACATAAAAATCGATTGCAGTGAGGGAAGTCCAATCCGCTTCCCGGATCCGGTCCAGGCTATCAAATCACAAGGAAGGAAATCCATGTCACTAACCAGGCTACTCGTCCCCACCTATACGCAAATGCTTCGAGCGCTCTCAGAGTGGTTGAAGAAGGCACAGGCTCAGATACCGGAAGCAGATGCGGAAGCGCTGTTATCCGCGCGCCTGGCGCCGGACATGTTTCCTCTGTCGACTCAGATCCGGTTTGCCTGCGTGCAGGCTCAGGAGGCAGTATTCCGGCTGCAAGGAAAGCCTTTCCCGGAATCCATCAATGAGCTGCTTGAAGAAGGACGACATGCAGGCGAGCGGCCCGGCTCGCTGGCTGATGCCCAACCCGGATTGACCAAACCATCGCCTTGCTGGACGGCCTCACCCCCGACGCGCTGGATGCAAAGGCGGATGAGCCACTTGCGCACGAACTTCCGAACGGTATGATTCTGGATTTGACCGCCGAGCAATATGCACGCGATTGGACGCTGGGCCAGTTCTATTTTCATCTCATGACCGCCTATTCAATATTGCGCAGCCAGAAGATCGAACTTGGGAAAGCTGACTACGTAGCGCACATGTTTCCATATATACGTCCTGAGACGATACCCAGGAGTTGACAGCTTCGCGGCCAGGCGAATAGCCTCTTGGTCCCGAGTGCCTGACTCGCTGACGATTGTCTATGCTGGCGGGAAGTTGCACATATATCTGCCACTCAAAATGCTGTCACTTAAGGAACCCACGATGGACAAGATCGAATTTACCCCGCAGGAAAAGGAGCTGATGGCCCAGAAGGTCAAGGTGTATTTTCGCGATGAAATGAACCAGGACATCGGTAGCTTTGAAGCGGAATTCCTGATTGATTTCTTTGCCCGGGAAATGGGCGGTTTCTTCTATAAT
Organism: uncultured Pseudohongiella sp.; assembly: GCA_963974875.1. Lineage (GTDB taxonomy): Bacteria > Pseudomonadota > Gammaproteobacteria > Pseudomonadales > Pseudohongiellaceae > Pseudohongiella. The sequence continues at coordinate 185,299 of CAXBER010000003.1, forward strand.
CGGGGGCTGTATGATGCCGAGACATTGATCACGGAGAAGGTGTCAGAGATATCAGACCTGCTTCTACAGCTTGAAAAGCCGGTTTCAATGAGTTGATCAGGAGCCAAAAAAACGTTTCCGCGGAAACGTCTTTCCGGGGAGTTTCACGCGACTGAATGGTGCCACAACCATATTGTGCCTACATGCGCATAGCGCATGGTGGGAATATGAGCTAATATATGACCTGAATATAGCTCTTAATAGAGGTCTTTATGCGCCAAGTATTAGCAGATTTTTCTGTAAGCATCTCAGAATTGAAGAAAAATCCATCGGCTTTGCTTGTCCAGGCCAGTGGTTCGCCGATAGCAGTGTTGAACCACAACAAACCAGCTGCCTACCTGATTCCCGCAGAAACCTATGAAGCGCTGATTGAGACGATCGAAGACTACGAACTTTCCAGGCTCGTTGAGGAACGGCGTGGTGACAAGGACCAGGCGATAACGGTTTCATTGGATGACTTATAAACTGCGATTTATTCCAGCCGCTATGAAGGAATGGGAAAAGCTTGAGGCTCCCATCAGAAGCCAGTTCAAGAAAAAATTAGCCGAGCGACTGGAGAACCCCAGAGTGCCTGCAGACAAGTTAAGCGGCTACGATTCGGTTTATAAAATCAAACTTCGATCCGCTGGGTACTGGCTGGCATACGAGGTTGTCGACGATGAGTTGTTTATATACGTGCTTGCTGTTGGCAAACGCGAGAAGAGCAAGGTTTATTCGTCTCTCAAAAAGCGAACTTGATGTCAGGCAAGGCATACCGACCTGCTAAGGCAGTTCGCCCATTCATGGAAAACGACAGAGACGCATTGAGACAGGTCTATCTTGAATCGAGGCAACATACCTTTACGTGGTTGGATCCCGCGTCCCTGCGTTTGTCCGACTTCGACAGAGATACAAGGGGCGAAGCTATCTGGGTGGCGGAGCGGGATGGGTCATTAGTCGGATTCGTGTCCGTCGATGCTGAGGATAACTTCATCCACAATCTGTTTGTTTTAACCAGGTGGCTGGGTCACGGAGTTGGCTCCCAACTATTGGCAACTGCGCTGGCAAGTGTCGGCAGCCCGGCGCGGCTGAAGTGCGTGGCAGAAAACACCAGAGCGATATCTTTCTACCAGGCCAAGGGCTGGAAAAAGGTTGGGGAGGGAGTCAGTGAAGATGGCAAGTACTATGTGCTTGAGACGAGTGAGGATTATCAACCACCATGAATTTTGTATTTTTAGCAGATAGACCTGAAGCACTTGAGCTAGTCTCTCGTTGGTACTACGACGAATGGGGCAGGTTGAACCCGGAAACTACTATTGAGGGGCTCACACAAAAACTTTCATTGAGTATGAACAGAGACAAGGTCCCGCTCATTCTGCTGGCAATAGATCAGAACGTTGTTGTGGGTGCTGTGGAATTGAAATACAGGGAAATGAAAATCTATCCGGACAAGGAGCATTGGCTTGGTGGTCTGTATGTGACCCGGGAATATCGTGGCTCTGGAATTGGAAAGCAGCTTGTGCAGCAAGCCGTCCAACTGGCTCATGAGCTTGGAATCAGTCAGCTCCATTTACAAACAGAGCAGCTCGATGGCGGCATCTATACTTCCCTTGGTTGGAGGCCGACTGAACAGATTAATAATAAGGGCGTTGATGTTCTGGTCATGGAAAAAGATGTAGGTGTGTAGCACTGAAAACGCTCGGACACGAGACAGAATCATTGCTACCATTGCCGCAGCCAGCCATTTTTTTATTGCCACCAGCGAGGACACCGGTTAAATGATCACTTCCCGCGTCAAAACAGCGTCCACGTTCGTCATGATGCTGGCACTGACCAGTGTTTTCAGCATTGCCAGCATCGCCAGCGCTGCAGAGATGCCGTATCCCCACGCGGATGAACCCATCGGCACGGTGCGTCAGGTCTATGATGGCAAACTGTATCCGGACATTCAGGTCAACACCTTCCGTAATATTGACCGGCTGTTCCCCACGCGCACCGTCGCACGAGGCGAGACCGCCAGTGTCTTGCCGATCAGCGATCAGCCTTTGACAGATTTTTCCTATCGCATTGATGATCAGACATACGACCTGTACGACGTGCTGGCCATGAACCGGGTCAGCGGCATGGTTATTATCCGCAACGGTGAGATTCTGTTCGAGAAGTATCTGCTGGGCAATACCGAGGACACCCGATGGATGTCCATGTCAGTGGTCAAGTCGATGACGTCAACCCTGATTGGCGCCGCCATACAGGATGGTTATATCAACAGTATCGACGATCCCATCGTTAACTATCTGCCGCGTTTTAACGGCACCGCTTACGACGGTGTCACGGTCAGGCATCTGCTGCAGATGAGCTCGGGCGTGGCGTGGAACGAGACCTATACCGATCCGACATCAGACCGTCGACGCATGCTGGAGGCGCAGATCAGCGGGCAACCCGGTGCCGTGCTGGACCTGATGGCATCCTTGCCGCGGGCCGCCGAGCCGGGCACCGTGTGGAACTACAGCACGGGCGAAACCCAATTGGCCGGCGCGTTGGTGCAGGCAGCAACCGGTAAGCCGGTGGCCGAGTACCTGTCGGAAAAAATCTGGACGAAGATGGGGATGGAAGCCGACGCCAACTGGTGGCTGCAATCCCCCGATGGCCTGGAGGTGGGCGGCAGTGGCCTGTCCGCAACCCTGCGCGATTACGCGCGCTTTGGTTTGTTTCTGCTGAATGACGGTGTGGTCGATGGCGAACGGGTACTACCCGAGGGCTGGATGGAGACGGCCAGCACGCCAAAAGTGGTGGGCGGTGAAACAGTACCTTATGGTTATATGCTGTGGCCCATGCACGGCAGAAGTTATGCAGCGGAGGGGATATTTGGTCAGTATGTTTTTGTGGATCCTGACAAAAACCTGGTGGTCGCGATGTGGAGTGCACAACCCAAACCGCTTTACCGTGCCGGGCTGAACGAGTACGAATTCCTGCAGGCGCTGTCTGAGTCTTTTGAATAGCAGTCCCGCCCACCAACCACTGACATACCCTCTGAAATGCAGCGCTCCATACATATCGCGCCACTAAGTTGATCTTATGTGGCGCAATAATTGAATTGCGCCATTATATGAGATAATGTGGCGCAATAGAGCGTATCACGCCAGTAAGAGGACCAAATGGCCAGGCAGGTTTCTGAAAAAGAGCTTGAGTCTATTATTGAGGCTGTTGCCATGCAGGGAACGGCCGCGTCCCTTGATGAGATTGCAGCGTCACTGCAGTTGGATATGCCACGCCGCACGTTACAGCGCCGTGTGGCAGTGCTGGTTGAGCAGGGGCGGTTATTGAAAGAGGGCCGGGCCAGAGCCAGCCGTTACCGCTTGCCTGAGGCCTCTGCTACTGAAGTTATGAACATGAGCGATCAGACTGACGCTCAACTGCCCGTCTCTGCCGGTGGCAAAGAAATTCTTAAGCGGGTGCGTGCACCTGCACAGAACCGCAATCCGGTTGGATACAACAACCAGTTTCTTGAGCAGTATCGACCCAATCAAAGTTTTTATCTGTCTGCAGAATTGCGGCAACGGCTATTCGAACTGGGCCATTCAGTGAAGACAGCTCAACCAGCAGGTACCTATGCGAAAAAAATCTGGAATCGCTTGCTGATCGATCTGTCCTGGAACTCCAGCCGGCTGGAAGGCAACACTTACTCACTGCTGGAGACGGAGCGACTTCTGCACTCAGGGGAGGCCGCCACGGGTAAAAATGCCAAAGAAGCGCAGATGATTCTGAATCACAAGTCGGCTATCGGGCTGTTGGTAGAGCAGGCTGGGGAGACTGGTTTTAACCGTTACACTATTCAGAATTTGCATGCCCTGCTGGCGGAAAACCTGTTGGATGATCCGGTGGCAATGGGGCGGGTACGACAGATACCAGTCGCCGTTGGAGGGTCGGTGTATCACCCTCTGGAGGTGCCGCAACTGATTGATGAGTATCTTGATCAGATACTGGATACCGCTGCGGCGATTAAAGATCCCTTTGAACAGGCATTTTTTGTCAGCGTGCATATACCTTATCTGCAACCATTTGAAGATGTGAATAAGCGGGTATCACGCCTTGCTGCCAATATTCCACTGATACATCACAACCTGTCGCCTTTGTCGTTTGTGGATGTGCCTCCGCAGATTTATATCGATGGGCTGCTGGGGGTGTACGAATTAAATCGTATCGAGTTGCTGCGAGATGTATTTGTGTGGGCCTATGAACGGTCCTGTGCCCGCTATGCGGCAGTGCAGCGCTCTCTGGGAGAACCGGACCCGTTCCGGCAGCGATATCGGGACGTGATTGCCGAGGCTGTCAGGATGGTTGTAAGTGGCACTATGCCCAGGCAACAAGCGCTGACTCTTGTGCGCACGATGGCTGATGAAAGGTTGGATCAGGCAGATCGGGCGCGCTTTGTGGAAGTGGTTGAGACCGAGCTTATGAGCCTGCACGAGGGCAATATGGCACGCTACAGGATCAGACCGGCTGAGTTTGGCAATTGGCAAACTAACTGGAAATAACAGGTTTTCTCTCGTAAAACCTCAGGTTTACCTTCACCGTCCAGTAGAGCAGCGAGAGAATAACAAAAACAACAGGGATGATTAATATCTCAATAGCCTGAAGGCTTTGCGGGAACAACGTTGCCTGCCCCAGGAAAAAGGCCGCTGACGCCATAAACAGGGGAAAGAGCATTCGCCACAAATGCCTGACGAGTTGCTGTTTTCTGGATAGGCCTGACTTCACCAGGTATCGGGTATCAGCGATGGCAGAGAATAACATCACGCTGCCAAAAACAACGTAAGCGCCAGGACCAAACCCGCCCAGCTGACCCGTTTCCGTTCCTGTTACCTGAACGACAAAATACACAAACCCTGCTGTGATGAACCAGGCACTTACCATGAGTACCTTGTCGAAGACAGTCGTACTGTGTAATGGGTTTCGTATTGTCGACAGAGATGTCAATACAAAATAGCAGATAACAAGACCATTCATCATGGACAGTGGAATGTCCCGAACAAAGGCAACAACGGCCCCGGTTATGCCCAGGGACAGCATAGCCCAGATGTAGATGTTGCCTGTGCGCTTATGTTGCTGATCCCCTTTTGGCAACAGGATGGTGAGAAAGCCCGCCAGTAATCCGATGGCGCCAGATATTATATGTAAGACGATTAAAATGGTTAGCATGTCCGGGCTCTTGATAATAATGAATAGGGTTAAAAGCATGAATAGGGTGATTGTTTAATGTTGCTGCTGGCGATTAAAGCCTCTGGTTATCAGGTAGATCGGTATCACAATCTGGGTGATGAACAGAGGAAGTTGCATCAGTGCAGGGATAGCGAAGTCAAATAAGGTGTGTCCCACTGCAACGAGCTGCAGCGCGCAGGAAAAAATCGCGAATGCGCCCAGTTGCTTAGCTATTAAGTGACTACGGAACATGACGATGTAGAACAACAACAAACTCAGGCTTGAAAGTATCATTGACAGGAAGTGTGCCTTGTTGCGACCGGTTGCAAAGGTCTTTCTTAAAAGCTCCTGGGTCGGCGACAGGTCCTGGCCAAACTGCTTAAACATCTCACCTGCATAGATTGCATACTCAGTGAGATTTACGTACTCAACGGTACAAAGCGCCAGGCCGGCAGCAGCAAAAACAATAATCAGGGTAGTGGTATTCTGGAATGCAGAAACAACATTTCGTGGCAATAGCTGCGCATAAAAAATATTGATAATGCTCACTACCAGCGCTGCCAGGGTGCTGAAACCAATCAGCCAGGGTATGCCAGCAGAGACGTTGTCGACATCCAGCATCAATATTGGCTTGAGAAGGAAAAAATTCAGGAAAATCCCCAGCCCCATTTGTGCCAGCATCAAACTTCCGATAAGTGAAGCCTTCTGTTTTAACTGATTGTCGCTTTGCACAGGTGTAGTATTATTCGCCATCGGATTTATCGCCGTTGATGTCAGTAACGGCAGTATATTGTTTGCCCGATGCTGTCTGGGTAACGAAGTGTAACAATGTCAGGTGCGCTGTTGTTCAGCTGCTATTATCGGTTGAGCAGGCCTGATGTACATTGTGAGCTGCCGGCAAACAACAAGGGCTGGCAGGCAACAAGGGTTTTTATGACAAAGATTCTAATCATTGACGATGATCGCAGCCTGTGTGACAGGCTTGCTCAGTATTTCAGGAAATTCGATCTTGAGCTGTTACAGGCAAACACGCCCTCTGACGGTTTGCTTATGTTGGATACACAGTCTCCGAAACTCCTGTTACTGGATGTGATGATGCCGGAGATGGATGGCTTTACCTTGTGCAGGAAAATCAGGCGTCATCACAAGCTGCCTATCATTATGTTAACAGCGCGCGGGCAATTAAATGACAAGGTTCATGGATTGGAAATTGGTGCTGACGACTATATGGCAAAGCCCTTTGAGCCCAGAGAACTTGTTGCCCGGGTGCAAGTTCTGTTGAGGCGGTCTTCGGACTTGACCGATTCACTGGAAGACATCAGCAAGCCGGAAAAACTGACGTTCGAGGGAATGACGATAGACTTGCAACAACACCGGGTAGAGGTGGACGGGCAGGAAGTCAAATTGACCGGCATGGAGTTTATGCTATTGGTCGTACTAAGCACCAATATTGGCAAGGTTTACAACAGGGATAAAGTGATCAGCGAACTCAAAGGTGTGGAAGTTGAATTGTACAGTCGCTCGGTTGATATTCTGTTGAGCCGACTAAGGCAAAAACTCGGCGATGATCCGCAAAACCCACGGTTTATCAAGACCCTGAGAAATGTAGGTTATACCTTTATAGCGAGACCACAATGAGCATTCAGCATTTAGGCCTCTACACCCGGTTTTTTCTGCTCTTCACGGTGACCACGCTTTTACTGGTTGTCTTTATCCTTCTGGGGTCTATTGCGCTCTCTGAAGAACAGGCCAGACAGATAGTGCTGGAAAGGCATTCTCAACTCTCTGAAATAATGATGGATGTCGCGAGCCCCCCGGTTGATATTGAAAACCTGAGGTCTGAAGCCAGTAACAACAGAGTTCAGATTCAAATTAGTGATGGCGAACAAACCTGGCAGACCTCTGAATCGCTGCCACATCAGGATGAGTTGCTTACGACGGCAGAGAAATTGGGTAGCCTGTATTTTGCCAGGCATGGTTCGAAATATTACTTGCTGGCTGAGAATGACGGCACCTGGATAATTGTTACCTCGCAAATCGCCAATCTGCTCATTTACCCTGGATGGCTGGTGTATTGGCCCTGGTTTGTCGTGTTGCTGGTCATCATTATCAGCTACAGATTGCTGATCAGTCAGCTAAAGCCGATAAAGTTGGCGGTATATAGCGCAAAGCAGATCAGCCAGGGAAACTTTGATTACAGAATCACAGATCATCCGAAAAACGATCTGGCCGAACTGACTCATGGGTTAAATAAAATGGCCGGTGAACTGAAAAAGCTGTTTACCGCCAAGGATGATTTGCTGCTTGCCGTCAGTCATGAACTGCGTTCACCAATGGCACGTATGAAGGTGTCTTTTGCGTTATTGGAAAAAAATGAGACAGTGCAAAAACTGGATGAAGATGTCAAACAGATGGACCTGATTATAGACCAGTTGCTGGAAAGCGAGCGCTTGCAGCACCCGGAAAAAGCGCTGCATATTGATACATACTTTTTACCGCGATTTATCAGCGAAGTGATTGATGAGCATAAGTCCCATGAACGAGTTGCAGTCATTGGTGATGTGCCGGAAATAGCAGTGAGCATGGATGGCGGTCGCATCAAGTTTGTACTGCGCAACCTGATTAAAAATGCGCTGACACACTCTGACGGCAACGTCAGTATCCTGATAGAACCGGATGCCCATGGCTCACTTGTTTCAATATCGGTAAAGGATCAGGGAAGTGGTATACAGGAAGAATATTTGGCCGAGCTGTTTGAGCCCTTTACCACCAGCGACTCAATTGATGAGCGAAGTACAAAGGGACTGGGTCTGGGATTGTACTTATGCAAGCGTATCGCGATTGCCCATGGGGGCGGCCTGACTGTGCAGAGCCAGCCGGGAGAAGGCAGTACATTTACGTTAAGAGTGCCCTATTGCAACTAATATTAAATTTGTGCCCACTGCCCATCACCTAATACGCGTAATTACAGCCCGCAAACAACCGGGTGTCTCCCGATGCCGTCTGTCGTGTGTCTTTACCTGCAACTGCCAGGGTAAAGCTGCAGCGCGAGTTGCCCGGCAGTTGCAGCGTAAAACCCAGACCTGCATCCCACAGCGTCTCGCTGCCGCCATTCTCGTAGTAGGCAGTACCGGTCTCCACAAATGTTGACCACTGGATGCTCTGGATAAGACCATACAGTACCGGCTGGTTCAGGGGAGGCAGGTGAAGCGTCTGATTGAGGAACCAGCCTCGGTCGCCGGCGCCTTCGCTGGACTGGTAGGCGCGCAAAATGCCCGGTCCGCCCAGCGCGAAATTGTCACTGCCGGCCAGTTCGGTGGCGGCGTATTGCGCGGAAATCTGGGTTTCGGTGCGCCAGTTCTGCCAGCGTTCGCCGAAAATGGCCAGTTGCTGCATGTGGGCGAAGCTCAGGCTCAGGTGTGAGTATTCCGGCTCGCCAGATACACTGTTGTAGAAGCGCCGGAAGTTCTCTGTATCATTGAGGTCAGTCAGTCCCGCCAGGCTGTTGAAGACGGTGGCGGTAATCTGATTGGAGCTCAGGTCGCGTTGCAGATTCAGTGTCAGCCCGGTGGATAACTGAACGCCATCATAGGCGGCGCCTCCCACCTCGGTACCACCAAACAGACTCGCCCGTTCGAATTGCTTGAGAGACAGTGCCACGTTGCCCAGTAATTCCCAGCTGTCGCCGCTGCGAAGCGGTAGCCGATAGTCGGTGGTGAGCTGCAGCGATGTGCTGGCCGAATCAATGCCGGGGATGGTACTGGATGAGGTGTCCGAATAGTTGGCATTGAGGGTGAGTGTGTGACCCCAGCGATTGGGTATGGTCAGCACGGCTGAATAGTTGCTGAATTCATCAATACGATTGCCGACGGTGGCGTTCAGTGACAACTGGTTGTTCTCGCCCAGGACATTGCCCAGGTTGGCGCTGAGCGAGTAGCGGTCGGTGCCGGAACTTTCGGTGGCGTGGTTGTTATAGCCGGTCTGCAGGCTCCACGGGCGCTGCTCGTCAATCTGGATGTTGGCGATACTCTGTCCCAGTTGCGCCCCCGGCTCAAACACCACACGGGCGCTGCGGAATGGGCTGCGATTCAGCTGTTCCACCGCGTCATCCAGTGACTGCTGGCGCAATATCGGCTCTTCAAGAATCGGCTGAAAGCGCGCGTTGATACTGTCGGGATCAGTCCACAATGGGTCGTCTGCACGGTAGCTGCCATCACCGCGCCCAAAACTGACGCGAACATCGGCCAGGCGAAACTCATTGACCTGCACAAGCAGGCGGTTATCCGCGATTTCCTGGGGCGGCACGATAACTGAAAGCAGGGGATAACCGTTGGCGCGGTAGGCATCCGTGATGTCCCGCTGCAGGAAACGGACATCGCCCAGGGTCAGTGGCAGCCCCTGGTAGACCGACAGCGCATCACGAATGGCCGCGTAAAGGGCTTCGCGCTCGGCTCCGTCTACCCGGCTGCGACCGACAAAGTCTACGAACTCGCCGTCATTGCGCGTGTCCCCGGTGTCCAGCAGCTCGATGGTCATGGCGTCGAAGGCGGGTATGATCTGAATGCCGTCGTCGGCGCCGGGCGCACTGATCAGGGAAGGAAAGTCGATCATGCCGTCGGCGGAACCTGCTGGCAGTACCGGGGCGTTGTAGCTTTCCACCGTGGATTGTGGGCCGATGACCTGCACGCCGGGCGACTGCTCCTGGGTTTGGGCCTGGGCCTGAGACGGGGCCTGGGACTGGGCAAACGCCGGCATGGCGGCCATCAGCACTACAAGGCCGGCGGCGGGATAAAATAACCTGTTCATGTTCCTGCCCTCCAGGCATTGGCGCGCGCCGCCAGCTCTTCCGGCCCACCCGACAGCGCTTGTACCTGACGCTGGGCGGCACCGGCCTCCTGCTCCAGATTGTTCTGTACATACTCACGTATCACTTCGCTACTGGCCTGTCGGGTTACCTCATATTCCTGCTGACGACTCGACTCCACCTTGGCGTTGAGCACGTACTGGCTGACCTGATCCTTGGCCTTTTCTACACCAATAGCCAGGCGATACTTGGATTCTGCCACTGCCTGTGCCTGCTGCAGATAGGCCATGATGGCCTGGTCTTCAGCCTGTTGCTGTTCCAAGGCCGCAACCTGGGCCTGCTGTGCGACGAAGGCCTGCGCCGCCGCGATTTCTGCGTCGGAGGGACCGCCGCCGCCGAACCCGAACAGGTCGCCGGCAAAGTTGATGGCGCCGCCGACAATATCTCCGCCCCAACTGGCAATAGTGGTCATGGCTTCGCCGACACCGCCCAAGGGTCCGGCCAGTACTTCGAGCTGGTTGCGCGCCGTGCTGAGTGCGCTGTTGGCGGCGCTGACTGCGCCGGAGCCGACAATGTTGACGGCCTCCAGGGTGGCGCCCTCCGGGTTGGAGAACAGGTCCTCACCCAGCTCCAGCAACTGGCCTGCCGCGGCTTCCGGATCTTCCAGGGCATTGAGTGCCAGCTCTTGCGGGCTGCCACCAAACACTGCCGCGAATTCTGCATCCACAGCCCCACGCACATCATTGACCGCGCGCAGGGTGCCGGTGCGGTCAGCCACTTCGGCCTGGGTAATGGCAGCATCCTGCATCGCCAGTCCGGTCCGGCCGGCCGCTGCGGCATCGCCCGTATTGTTGATGGCCAATGGGTTGTTGCGGCCGCTGGTGGAACCGCTTGCCACCATGGCCAGCAGTTCTTCCGGCGAGCGACCTTCCTGCATGCCGGTGATGACATCGCGGGCCAGTGCGGCCTGCGGCATATTGGTCTGCAGGTAGAGTTCCAGCATTTCCTCGGGTGTATCCGCCGCACGGGCAGCATCGGCCTGACCGTTGATGTAGCTGATCAGCATCTCTTCCGGGGTCTGGCCATAGGTGTCGGCGAAGGCCTGCTCGGCAGCGGCTTCAATGTTGTTAACCTGCACCAGGGTGCCGGTAGGATCCTGCGCAGCGGCTTCCTGCATGGCGGCATCCTGCAGGGCGCCGTCCAGCCGGACCCGGGCCACGGCCATCTGCTCGGCGAGGTCGATGGCGCTGCCACGATCGGTGGGGATCAGATCTGCCGCAGCGCCGATTGCGGCGTTGGGATCATTCAGGGCCTGGGTCGGTGTGATTCCGAACTCGCGACCTACGGCGGCGTCAATGCGTGCCTGGTAACCTGCAGCCGCCGAGCCCGGATTCACAGCAGCGGCAAGATTGGTCGCACCCTGGGTGGCGAGCATGCCCAACGCAATGCGCTCCACCAATGGCAGCACATTACCGCTGGCGTCCACCTCGGGCACGGTGCTGAGATCGACTCCGGCCAGCTGAGCGATGCGGTTGTTCATGCGCTGCCGGGCGGCGACGACGATGGGCGCGCTGTCCGCCGCGCCGGCGTCTGCGCCAAAGGTCTGTACCATGGCGCGGGGGCCAGCAACAAAAAGGTCTTCGATACTGCTCAGCGCAGATTGCTGTGACGCCATCGCGCTTTGATACTGGTTCTGCAGTTGGTTGAGTTCGGGCACGCTGCTGACCAGGCCATCGCGCAATTGTTGCGGATTGACGCCCAGTCCCTGTCCGGAGCTGGCCTGCTGCGCCAGTTGCTCGGCATAGTTCAGTGCGCCGGCGCCCAGGGTCTGGGAAATGGTCTCGCCCACGGCGTTCTTGGCGGCAGTCGCCTGTTCGCGCCCGGCCAGCGTGGCAACCACCGCCGGATCGGTATCGACCAGGCTGGCGGCCGTGCGTTGTGCCAGATCTGATGACGCCACAGCCTGCAGGCTGTTGAGTTTGCTCTCGGCCTCCTGCCGCGACTGTGCCAGGTTCGCGGCGCGCTGTTCATAGGCAGCCGCCCCGGCAGCGCGGGCCGATTCCATTTCCTCACTGGCTTCCGCAATACCTTCGCGAAGCGCGCTGGCGCGTTGGGCCGCCAATTCCACTTCGATGGCGGTATCGTTCATCTCCTGACTGAGGATTTCACTTTGCGCTTCCAGTTCGGCAACACTCTGGCGGGTTGCCTCAAGCTCCTGCTGCTGTGCGGTGACCAGTTGTTCGGTTGCAGCTCTTTGCTGCAAAATCGCGTCCTCCTGGTCAATCAACTCTTGCAGACCGTCCTGCATCTCTCGGTATTGTGCTGCTTCGGCACCCCGACCGGTGTTCAACGCTTCTTCCTCCAGGCGGGTGTACTCCGCCAGTCGTTCCCTGGCTTCCTGGATTTCTGCCAGGTTCGCGTCAAGGTCGGCCAGCGCGGCACTGGCGCCGGCGAGTGATGACTCGATAGCGGGTATCAGGGCGCTGGCCACCTGAATGTCACGTTGCGCCTGGTTGTAATTCTGGGTCAGCGATTTCAGATAGCGGGCCTCGCTGCGATAGCCAGCCTCCAGCTGCACGTATTCCTGTTGTTGTTGTTGCATGGTCTGGGCGGCGGCAACGTACGCCTGGGTGAAGCTGTCGCGTTGCTCTGGGGGCGTGGTGAGGATGCTATTGTTCACCGGGGCAGTTGCCACACTCTGAAACACGCTGGCAGCGGCAGCCTCGTACTCCACCACAGCTACCGCATCTGCCTGGGCATTGGCCAGTGCGGTGAGGGTCTCGCGCTGTGACTCCAGATTGGCATCGGCCTGGGCGCGCAGCACTTCCGGCGGCACGACGTCGGTGATCAATTGCAATTCGCGTTTGATGTTGCCGGAAGCGGTAGGCACGTCATCCAGCGTGTAGTTGGCTGAGTCATTTCCGGTCAGGTCAAAGCCCTCGAGAATCACCGGTTTGTCGTCACCGACGTCGGGATCCAGAAACTGGCCGCTGATTTGTGAACCGATCAAGCCTACATCGTCGCCGCTGAGGACGCCCTGAAGGTTGCCACCGCTAACGGTAGCAGACGTATTGCCGTCAAAAAATTTGTCCGCGACCTGGACGCCGGAGATTTGCAACAGGCGCTGCAGAATGTTCACGGTGACATCCTGAGGTGGCGTCAGCGTGTAGTTGGAGAAATCGGCACCGGACAGGGAGAACCCACTGACGCTGACCGGCTTGTTGGTACCCGCATCCGGGGCTGCCAGGGTGCCGGTGAGCCCTTCGGTTGAAAGCTGCACGGTGTCCCCCGTAATGACTCCTTCAAGTGCTCCGCCTGATATGCGCACCGACGTGCTCCCGTCATACTCCCGGTCCTCGGCTGAGATGCCGGTAATGTCGAGTGACCTGGGCGTGATTGTGGCGGTCAGATCACCGGGTAACTGCAGCATGTAGTTTTCAGCATCGGTGCCGCTGATACGGCCTCCTTCGATACTGACCAGTTTGTCTTCAGCAACATTCTTGTCGCGGAAACGGCCAACGATCAACGACGCATCAAAGCCTACGGTATCGCCAGGCACCAGATTGGCCAGTGTTGCACTGCCATTGAACGAGGCGATGCTGGTTCCATCATAGACCCTGTCCTGTGCGCTGATACCTGTGATGGTCAGAATTCGCGGGGTAATGGATGCCTGAAGATCCGGTATGCGGAACAGATAGTTACTGCTGTCCGCTCCGCTCAGACTGACTCCGTTCAAGGTAACGGTCAGGGAGTTTCCTGCGTTCTTGCTGGCAAAGCTGGCTGTCGGTTGTCCACTGACAAACACCGAATCTTCCCCCAGAGCCGAGATGGCAAGGCTGCCACTGAGCGGAGCAACTGTTGTGCCGTCATAGACTTTATCGTTGGCTATCACGCCCTGAAGTACCAGTTCGAAAGGAGAGATTGTGGCATTAAGTGGATCAGGCTGTTGCAGAATATAGTTGTGGGCGTCGCTGCCTGACAGTGTGTAGCCGCTGACAGAGACAGAGTGATTACCCACATTCTTGCTGCTGAACGTGGCCGTTGGTGACCCATCTATCGAGATTGCGTCGCCGGGCATGAAAGCAGCACTGGGAGTGCCGGCCAGAGTCGCCAGATTGCTCGCATCGTAAATTTTATCCAGTGCGCTGATTCCGGTCACCCTTACATCCAGCGGTGTGATGGAGGCAGTGAGATGTGTAGGCAGAACCAGATTGAAATTGCCGGCGTCTTGACCACTAAGGTTTATGCCGCCGAGAGTGAGTGCTTTGTCATCACCAACATGCCTGTCTGCCATATTGGCAATCGGCGTGCCCTGCAATGTCAGATCATCCTGAATGGCATTCAAGCTGCCCAGCGTGCCAAAATCCAGCATGCTCTGACCAGTGAGATTGACCTGCGTAGTACCGTCGTAGGCGCGATCCACAGCGCTGAGTCCGGTAAGCAAAACATCCGCTGGAGCAATTGACGCAGTAATGTCGCTGATTGGCGAGAGGACATAGTTGTTGCTGTCAGTACCAACAAGCGTGAGACCGGAAACGCTGACGGCTTTGTCCTCGGCCACATGCCGGTCGGCAAAGCTGCCACTGCGAGATGATTCATCCAGAGAAACCTGGTCACCGTTGATGTGTTCGCCCAGCACACCGGTACCTGTCAGGGTAGCAGTGGTGGTGAGATCGTATGTCTTGTCGCTGGCACCGATACCCGTCACGCTGAGCACCATAGGTGTAATGGAGGCGGTCAGGCCAGTCGGTGTTGCCGCTGAATAGTTATCTGCGTCAGCACCACTAAGGGTGACCCCTGACATGGCAACCGGTTTGTCAATGCCGGCATGTTTGTCAGCGAACTGCAGATCAACTTCACCGACGTTAATGGACAGATCATCACCATCAATCGCGCCGCCGAATGTGCCAGTACCGGAGATTTCCGCAACAGTGGTACCATCGTATGTTTTGTCGGCAATGGTCAGATTGTTTACCGTGATGTTACGTTTATTGACGGTGCCTGTAATGGCACCTGGCAGGTTCAGGGTGTAGTTGCCAGCGTCAGCACCATTGAGACTGAAACTGCCGGTCAGATTGATGGCCTTGTCTGTGCCGGCATGCTTGTCGGCAAAGCTGGCGGACACGGCTGAATCATCCAGCGTGACATCATCACCGGCAAAAATGGTATCCAGCCCGCTGTATTGCAAAGTGGTGGAGACAATTCCGTCGTAGATCTTGTCGCCGTTAAGCCCGGCTATATTGAGCGCAAAAGGTGTGATACTGGCGTTCAGGTTCAGGAAGTTGATGCCATAGTTGGCGGCATCGGGACCGGCCAGCGAATAACCCTCGACAGAAACTGTCTTATTCTGACCTGCGTGTTTATTCTCGAAAGTGCCAAATCGCCCACTTAAGTCCAGATCGACACTGTCGCCGTCCAGAACGCCAGTGATACGTCCACCAGTAACTAGCGCAGTGGTTGTGCTGTCATACACCTTGTCAGCCACGTTTACATCAAGCAGGTCCAGCAGACGCGGACCGATAGAGGCAACCAGTCCGGCGTCGGTCACGTCGTAGTTGCGGGCATCAGCACCACCGAGCTTAATCCCGCCGATATCAACCTTCTTGTTGGACCCTACATTTTTATCCAGGAAGTTCAGCGTAAAAGCGCTGCTGTCGATCACCAGGTCGTCACCGTTCACTGCGCCGCCGAACACCGCATTGCCGCTGGCTGAAGCGGCAGTTGTTCCGTCATAGACGCGGTTGTTCAGGGTGAGGCCGGAGACGGTCAATGGCCGTGCCAGAATGTCAGCGCTCAGTCCGGTGGGTTGCAGCAAGCGGTAATTGCCGGCCTGGGCGCCGCCCAGGGTAAAACCACTGACGCGGACGTCTTTGTTGGTGCCGGTGTTCTTGTCGGCGAACAAGGCTGAACCACTGCCCTGGAGGATAACATCGTCCTGGCTCAGCACGTTGATCAGTGCGCTGCCACCAAGCTGTGCGCCTGTGGTGCCGTCATACGTCCGGTTCATGACACTCAGTCCGGTGATCAACAGATCCTTCGAAGTGATGCTGGCAGTCAGGCCGGTTGGTTGTATCAGGGCATAGTTTCCTGCATCGGCACCGGACAGCGAGTAACCGCTCGCTGAGACAATCTTGCCAGCACCTGCATGTCGATCGTTAAACCGGAACAGACCTGCACCTGCCAATTGCACCGCGTCACCGCCCAGTGGTGAAATGGCCGCAGTTCCCGTGGCTGTGGCTGTGTCAGAACCGTCATAGACTTTGTCGGCGGCAGTGAGTCCGGTTACCAGTAAATCGCGGCGGTTGATGCTGGCGAACACGGAGCCGGACAGGTTCAGCGTGTAATTTGCCGCGTCTGCCCCACCGAGTGACAAGCCGCCAAGTACGACTGCTTTGTTGCTGCCCGCATGTTTGTCGCCGAAACTGCCACTGACCGTCCCGGTCAGACTAAGCTCATCCCCGTTCAGACCTTTAATGGTGGCGTTGCCGCTGAGGCTGGCCTGCGTGGTGCCGTCGTAGATGCGGTCGGCCGCCGTCAGACCCATGGGGTTCAGCGCCAGGGCTGTGATGCTGGCGGTCAGCTCGGGAACCACCAGGGTATAGTTGGCTGCGTCAGCACCATTGATTTGCAGACCGCTAACGGAGACCGGCTTGTTATTGCCGACTCGTTTGTCGGCAAAGCGGGCGCTGGCCGTGAGTGTTCCTCCAATGGAGACATCGTCATCGCTCAGGGGCGAAATGCTCGCACTGCCGGCGAGTGTGGCATTGGCAGTGGCATCATAGACCTTGTCCAGAATATTGAGGCCACTTACCTGCAGCTGTTTCGGTACGATCGTCAGCAAACCATTGACCGGCGTGACGTTATAGTTGTTATCCAGGCCGCCACTGACCACCAGATCGTATGGTTGGGTACGCACGTCCGTATTCAACACCGCGTCTGTGGTAACGGTGGGGAGTGTGTCGAAGACGTCGGCAGTATCACCCGCCACCAGGCCATCGGCATCATTCAGCAGGTTCCTGAAGGTGAAAGTGTACGTGGGATTGACGGTGCCATATTCGCGAGTGACGTTGTCGACGATGACACGTATGGTTTTTTTAGTCACGGTCAGGTTGCCGGCATCGCCGGCGGTCACGTCCACGCCAAACAGGCTGCCGGTGGTCACGTTCTGTCTGACCGTGGCCACCAGACCGTTCGCGTAGCTGCCCACTTCGGCAAAGCCGCCGGCTGTCTTGCGGACACTGGCGGCAGGGCCGGCCAGCACCACACCGGCAAGACTGGCCGGAGTGATTCCCCACGATGCGGCGTCGATGTTATTGCCATCCAGCGTGGCGGACTCCAGGTTAAGCGTGGTGTCGGCTTCATCGCCGAAGGTGATAGTGGCATCACCTACCGAGACCCGCACGGAGGGTCGCACGGTGTAAAAAAAGCCGCTGCCCTCGGGCAGGTCACCAGGTATCGGGTTGGAGAAATCAAACGCACGGTTGTAGTGAACGAAGTCACGACCAGTGATATCGAGATCATTGCGAAGATTACTGGGTGAGATGGCACCTGTATTGTCAGGTGTTTTTGAAAATACGCGGAATACGCCCGGGTTGGTGTCCGCGAAACGGAAAATATTATTGGTCAGTGCACGGTTCTCGAAGCGGTCTGGTGCATTAATCAGCAGATTACCGGTGCCCATGTTGAGTATGGCGGAATTATTGCCGGAGTCTGTGCCTACCAGCACACGCGCCTCGCCGCTGTCCCGATAGGTGGCGTTGGCGCTGGGCGAGCCGGCCAGCAAATGCAGGTCGCCATTGTCGGTAGTGATGGAAGCGTTTACCAGGATGGAGCGGCCGGCTTCCAGTGTCAGTTTGCCGCCATCACCATCCGGGTTGTTCACCGTGATGGCGTCAACAACATTGATGTCATTGTTGGCCTGCAGCGTGACATCGGTGCCCAAAGACAGCGCCCCGGCCAGCGAGCTGGCCTTCAGGCTGAGTGTGTCGCCGGGCAGGTTGCCGAAGGCGAACCGGCGGCCGAACTGGAACGGGCCTTGATACAGGTAGGCGGCTCGCCAGGGCGTGCTGCTGGAGATTGACGCTGGTGTGCCACCGGAGACGACTCTGTCGCCAGAAATAGCCAGGCTGAAACCAATGCTGGAACTGTCGCTGCCACCCCCATTGGCCGCAGCCAGGGTTGCGATCATGTTGTTGCTGCCGTCCTGCCAGCCGCCCTGTTTATCAAACAGATAAACCGCGCCACCGACGCTGCTGGTGCCCGGAAAGGCACTGACCCCGACCAGGCCATTGTCTACCGCCACTGCGGCACCAAAGCCAGTGTGATTGACCTGCAAACGCGCCGCCGGCTGGCTGGACGCTGCCCAGCTGCCCTGTTTCTCGAATACATAGGCGCCTGTGGCGCTGGATTGCTGAATGTTGCCAAATTGTGTCCCGAAGCCGACCACTGCGAGGTCGCCGTCCAGTGCGACGGAGCCGCCAAACAGGCCAGACGCGAGGTCGTTGGAAGCGCCGGGGCCGCGGTTCAGAATGGTCTCTACCGCAGTGGACCAGTCATTGGCGGTGTTTTCAAATATGAACGCACGCTGCGTGATGCTGTTGTCAGTCGAGGCTTGCCCAACCAGCAGCGTGTTGCCGTCCAGCGCCACGTCGATGCCAAAGCCGTCGCTGTTCTGGGAGGTACTGGGCGTCAGGCTGGCAATGGCGTTATCGAGGGCGCTCTGCCATCCGGCGCCACTGTTCTGGAACAGATTCACCTGACCCGGTGTGGACTTGCTCTGATGGGTAAAACCAACGGCCAGGAGGTTATTGTCCAGCGACAGACTGTTGACCGTGTTGCTGCCAAAGAATTTGTAGCCGGTCAGGTTGGTGTTGCCGTTCTTCCAGCCAGCGCCTTTTTCAAAAATGTATGCGTCGCCCGGACTGATGACGGCCACTGTCGAGCCATTGATGCCGACGTCCAGACCGAAACCATAGGCGCTGCCACTGATGAAACGCGGATAGCGACGGCCCAGTCTGGCGGCCAGGCTGCCATTCTCGAATATGTAGGCAGCGCCTTCGTTGGTGGCGTTGAAGGCTACCGATGAGTCGCCAACGACCCAGGTATCACCGTCGATGGCAACGGCGTCACCAAATTCCGTTGTGTAGTCAAGCTGGGTGGAACCCAGAGTCTCGCCGTACCCCCAGGTGCCATTGTGACGAGTAAAGATGTTGACGCGGCCATCCTGGTCTATACCGCTGGCCCAATCTTGCTGTCCGATGACAGCGAGGTCTCCGTCCAGAGCGAATGAATTCGCCCGGGCACCACTGAGCGTGATGTTCAGACTGTATGCACAGCCGGAATCCGGGCAGCTGGCCCATCCTGCAGACGGTCGCTGGTAGATCGCATGTCTTGTACTGCTGCTGGTGTAGGCATTTTCAACCATCAGGGTGTCGCCAGAGACTGCGATCCGATTTGCGCCCCAGAGAGTGGCGGGTTTAGCTATGGTCCAGGCCGCGATTTGCTGGGCCTGTGTCCCACTGTCGCCTATAGATAAATCAAATTGGCGGAACGAGTCTCCCGAGTTGACTACCAGAGTTCTGTCATCAACATCAAAACCGCTGGTACTGCCGAAACCCTCGATGGTCAGGTTGAGTCGGTTGAAGCCAACAAATACATCCAACTGATTCTGGGCGAGCGTAGGGTGGTATGATTTTGTGCTGCCTATCGCGACGACATCGCCATCCGCCGCCAGACTTGTACCATAGCGCTGATCGGCGACTTTGGTTTCCGCCGTGAGTTCCCCGGCGGATCCGCAGAGTGTGGGGGAGTAACAGTTGTAGACCAGCACCGTGCCGGCGTCCTGGCCATTGACTGAATGCAGATCTGCCAATGGATTACTGATGTAAAAATAGGTGTTGCCGGAACGCTCGCCGGCGACCAGTGCAGCGCCCCAATCATCACTCGAGAAATCATTAGTCTGCTTGGAGTAAGGGTTGTACTGCTTGGTAACCAGGCTTTGGGTGCCGTTTTTCCAGCCATCCCCCCGGTGAAAGAACGAGATCGAGCCCCGATACTGAGAGATGGTACCTTCAATTGTTTTGCGGTCGCCGGGCGCAGACGCGGCAATAAAATCGCCGGCAATGGCTATCGTCTTGCCAAAATCCACTGTGCTGGACAATCCGCTGGTCAACAAGGCTGAGAACCTGCCGTCCTCAAACACATACACACCGCCGGCAGATCTGCCCTGCGCCGTGCTCTCTCTGGTCGAGACGATGAAGGTATTGCCACTGACATCCACATCCTGACCAAAATTCCAGGTAGTGTAAGAGGCGGCCCGGGCACCGGGTTCGTTAAGAACCCGCCTGAACTCTTCGAGGGGTGCGGCAGTTTCGATAATGGTGATATTTTTCGGATCCAGCAGCCAGGCACCGTTGGTGCCGTAAGGGGCTCGTGCGCCGGCGTCAACATCGCCGGACACGCCAAGGCCGTCCAGCCCGGATGTTTCAACCATGCCGCCATCGCCGCCCAGAATGCCGCCGCGGGCAGTGATGTTGCCGGCAAACTGCGTGACGCCATCAGACCAGGCCGCGACAGTACCGCCTTTGCCCAGCTGTCTGGCATCAACACTGATATGACTGGTCTCGCTGAGGTAGGTGGATTGTGAGTTGCTTGTCTCCAGTAGCGGGTTTCCCTGCCAGATATCCTGACCCTGCCAGCCGCCGCCCAGGTATACCTGGCCGCCGAGCGCGCCACCCTCAGCCGCTATGTTGCCGCCAAACATCGACACACTGTGACCCCAGAGACTGACGCGACCGCCCTGCAGGCTGCCGGAAGCATTGATGGTGCCGGACAGAATGGTTTTGCCACTGCCGCCATCCACGGCAACTTCGCCGCCCGATGCTGCCCCCTGTGAGCTGATGCTGCCGGCGGAAGTCAGCAGCACCTGGTCCTCTGCTTCCAGCGTTATAACGCCGCCGTCACTGTCCGTGCCGTCGGCGCGCATGTCAGTATCGCTGATGATGGCGTCTGCGGTCAGGGTTATGCGGCCACCTGAGGTGCCGCTGACGTCCTGCAGGCCGCCGTAATTTTCGATAAGCTGGGCATCGATCTCGATATCGCCGCCGCTGCCGTCGGCATTTACAGCGGCAATGGCGCCGCTGCTCTGAACCCCGCCGTTGTCAGCCGTCAGGAACACCTTGCCACCTTCGCTGCGAACCCCTGTGGCCTGGATCAGGCCGCTGTTATTGCCGGCCAGCGCGTAAATATTGCCGTTGTGAGTACGCAGTTCCGCCACCATGGCGCTGATCCGGCCCTCATTGGTGACATTACTGTCACGATCGCCGAGTTTGACGGCAAACGCACCACCCGCCCAGCTGGTGTCGGTCAGTACATCCACGCGGGTGCCGGCCGCCAGGCCTGCATGGCCCTGCGGGGCGCTGATGTCGCCGCGATTGTCCACGGTGTAGCCGGCCAGCAGGACATTGCCGCCGGAGGATGAGATCCTGCCCAGGTTGGTGACGCCACTCAGGGATTCGCCAGACAACGTGAAGCCGCCACCATCCAGGAAGTCGGTGTCGGTGATGTCGAGCGTTGAGCCTATAAAATGGCCACCGGTCAACACACGGCCACCTTCTCCGATGACGATGCCGTTGCTGTTTAGCAGAAAGACACTGCCGCTGGCGGTGAGCTCGCCGTAGATGCTGGAAACGTCGATGCCGGTGACACGGTTGAGCGTGGCCCCGCTGCCATTGTCGAAATCGACGTGATAACCGGCACCGATGCTGAAGCTGTCCCAGTTGACGATACCGTACTGGCTGTCCTGCTGGATCGCCATGTGCTGTCCCTGCACATCAATGCTGACGTTGCCGTGGCTGACATCGGCACCCTGGGGCAGATCCTGGGCGCGGCTGGCGTGCATGGTCAGACTGGCGGCGCAAATGGCGACCGCCAGTTCAAGACGTTTGAATTGCTTGGGGGGCACGGCTTTTTCCTGTTGACACTTGTTAGGGTTTTGTACTGGTCGGAGTATGTCAGCAATCTATGTACAAGTTGGCTGGCCAAGCCGATTAAATAGGGCTAAAATTGGGCCAAAGAAGCAGTAACAATATGTATTTAATGAAGAAATAGGATCGATTGTTGACCCACTCCCCAAGCTCGTGCGTGCGCACCCTTACATGGATTGCCAGCCTTCTACTGGCCTTTGCATTTCCAAAAGCCTGGTCCGAATCGATCAGAATTGATGCAGGGGTCGAATCGCTTTCGTTGGCGGACCACGTGCAGCTGCTGGAAGACACGTCCGCCACGCTGACGTTTGAGGAGGTTTTCGGTGCCAGGTCGATGGCCGGCTTTGGCAGCGATTTGCCCCCTGATCTGGATTTTGGTTATACCGATTCCGCGCTGTGGTTCAGGCTGGATCTGGACTGGGCGCCTGATTTGCTGGATGCCGGCCTACCCTTCTTACTGGAAATAGGGCCGCCCAAACCGACCAATGATGTATTTGTCTGGGTGCTCGATGGCGATGGCGATGTGCTGGAAAGTCTGCACATGCACAACAACCAGACCCGGTTTCATCCCAGGGAGGTGCGGACGCTGCCTGGCGGCTTTGTGGTGCGACTGTTTCCGGAAACCGACAGCACTATTTATATTCGTGCGACGTCCTTTCGCAACTTCCATGTACCGTTGACGCTGTGGTCGGAATCCGCTTTCAAACGTGACGAAGCATGGGGAATCCTGATCATGGGGCTGTTTTACGGCACCATCGGGGTCATGATTCTCTATAATCTGTTCCTGTTTCTGACCGTGCGGGACCGCAACTACCTCTACTATGTAGCCTATGCAACCGCCGTTTTGCTGGTATATCTGGGCATCAACGGCCACATGGTGTTTCTGGATCTGAACGACAACTATTTCATGCGTCATCTTAGTGGTGCGTCGGTGGCATTGATGAGTCTCACCCGGCTACTGTTCACGCGCTCCTTCCTGGGTATCAATACCTACCACCGGGTGCTTGCCAGGGTCTTTGACCTGCTGATTGCCGGTGCGGTCATATTGCTGTTACTGGCCATTCTGCCGGAGGATTTTGGTCTGTTTCAGGTCAGCTCAATGATCTTCAGCTTTTTTGCATTTGCAGCAATTATCTATGCCATGGTGGATGGAGTTGTGCGGGGGCATGCGCTGGCCAAACTCTATCTGCTGGTGACGCTGGTCGGTGAGATCGGGCTGATTATTGGCTTTGGTACGCTGGTGCTGGGCTGGTTTCCGCACAACTGGTTCAATGATAATGCCACGTTCATTGGCCTGGTGGCAGAAACCGTGCTGTTCTCCTTCGCCCTGGCCTGGCGCGTCAAGTTGCTGGAAAGTGAAAAGGAGAAGGCCCTGCAGGAGACAGCGCGCCTGGAATCCGAGATTCAGCAGTTCCAGCAGGCAGAGCAGCAGTTGAAGCTGTCCCAGACCCGCCTGCAACAGATCCTCGAGCACAGCGACCTCAGGCTGGTCGCTCTGAACGAGGCCGGCTATATCACCTTTGCCTCTGAGGGCTTCTGCAATATGCTGGGTTTCAGCAAGGTTGAGTTGCAGGACATCGATTTCAACAAGCTGGTGTCGCACACTCGTGAAGAAGCGCCATTCGAGCTTAACAGTCTGGCCAGCCAGGACGATGACGAAGATCACGCCGTTAGCGTTGACAACCTCTGCCTGAAAGGCAGCGGCAGGGAAATTTTGACCCGAGGTCGGTTGGCACAGATTGGGGTGGAGGATGCTTTTTATCTGCTGGTGTTAAGCGATCCGGCAGTTGACGACAGTCTGCAGGATCCGTTGCAGGCCTTCCGGATGATGGCCAAAGCCAGAGATAAACTGGGTTCCATGTCCAAGCAGCTGCAGTCGCTGGAGCCGCTTCTGATCGACGCAGCACCGGAAGCACGACGACAACTGCAGGATGTTTATGACAAATTGAGCTCACTGACCGGTCATCCGGCAGATGCCCAGCCCAGTGGCTCACTGAAGGCGCGCCTGATCGAGACAATGTGCCTGGCCGTTGAATGCTGGGAAATGTATACCGGCAATACCAAGGTAGAGCTCGCCCAGGAGAGCAAACTGTGGGCTATTGTTATCGACAATGGCCGGCTGCGCACGCGTACACTTGATCGCTATCTCAGTGAGGAAAGTTTTCCCAAACGTCCACGCTGGCGACAGGTAGCCCGCACCGGCTACTTCGTGCTGGCGGCAATCAAGGACAAGAAAAATTTGCCAGCTGAAACCCGCGATGCGCTGAAGTATTCGCTGCTGGAGTTGCAGGCGCTCACCAGTGGTGAGCGTGGTTAGGTTTCGGGCGGGGCGCATTCGGCATAGACTGATTCAGGATATCGGCTTGGCCGGTCATGGAGCCTGGAAGGCCAGATCAAGTCCTGCAAGTGGAGGCCTGGCATGTACCTGATCGCATTACTCACAATTTTCGCCGCTATGCTGGTTATTGTGGCAGTGGCACTCGGTATTCCGGCATTGCCCGTGTCTGAGCAGGCAAGCCGGCAGAGCAAACTGCAACAGCTGGAAAATTGGCTGGAACGTCTGCACGCGCGAGGCACGTTTCAAGGGGTAGTGCTGCTGGCAAAAAATGGCCAAACAGTTTTTGGCAAAGGGTACGGGTGTGCCGACAGTCAACACAAGCAGCCGCTGACCACAATGTCGTCGTTCAATCTCGCATCGGTATCCAAGCAGTTTACTGCCGCGGGTATCATGCTTCTCAAACATCAGGGCAAACTGTCCTACGCGGATGAGCTGCAGAGGGTCATTCCGGAGCTTTCCTGCTATCGCGGCATAAGCATCCGCCATCTGTTGACCCATACCTCCGGGCTACCGGATTACTTTGCTATCGCCATGGCTGGCCTGGACAAAAACGAAACGGTGACCACGGAGAAATTGATCAGGCTCTATGGAGAACAGCAGCCGAAAGTCAGGTTCACCCCCGGAGAAAAATTCGAGTACAACAACATGGGGTATGTGTTGTTGGCCGAGATTATCGCCAGGGTCAGTGGCAAGTCATTTGCCGATTATATGTTCGAATCCTTTTTTCACCCACTTGGCATGAAACATTCCAGGGTGTTCAACCTGCTGTCCGGGGAGGAGCCCGAGAATCGTGTTTTCGGCTTCAAGCGGCAGTTCTTCCTGTTTGGCAGGAAAAAGCTGTGCGACCTGAACCGGTTTGATGGTGTGGCGGGTGACGGCGGTATCTATGCATCTGCTGAGGACCTTTTGATTTGGCATCAGGCGCTGCTGTCGGGTAGGGTGCTGCCCGTCAGCGAACTTGATGAAGCGTACAGATCCGCTGTGCTGAATGACGGCACAGAGACAGGCTACGGTTTCGGCTGGTCCATCAAGGGTGAAGGCGCCATGGAGCATGCAGGTGGGTGGCAAGGCTTCGCTACCTACCTGCATCGGGATCTGGCTTCGGACACGTTGATCATTGTTCTGGATAACACCTGCAATATACTCAGGGTCAGCTCGAACGGTCGAACCTACAATTCAATTCCACTCAATTTACAGCGGTTTTTGCAGAGGTTCTAACGTCACTATGTCCTTGGTCAGCTGTTGTACTGATTCACCTCAACAAAAGTGACTAATCGCCTACTAGCGCGGCTACTCAAACCGATCCTGCATTAGTTCGGCTTCCTGAATCACCTGCTCACCGTCCTCTTTGACAATAAAGCCCGCTGCAACCAGCTCGTTGACGTTTTCTGTTACGGCTTCCACATAGCGACTGTGGGAACCGTACAGCGTTTTTAGTTTTGTATTGTTGAACGGTATTTCGTGACCGGCAATGCGGCAAAATGACTCGCCAGTGGAATTGCCGTTCCAGGTGCTGGCGGGTACATCCACGTAGGGTGAACGGACGCCGCCGATCACGTTGCCGTGCTCGTCCAGAATGGCTTTGCCGTCTTCCACTTGTATGACAGCGGCTCTGGGCGGACTGATATCGTGCCGCACCCATTGATCCAGTCCCACCAGCGCGGCGTTGAACAGCAGTTTGTTGGGGAAGCGGCTGCGCGGGCCTTCATTGCAGCTCAGCGGCGGCACGTCCCGCCCGGCTTTGATCAGGTCAGCTGGCGCAGGTCCCCAATACAGTTCATCGGGGCTGGCGTGCCCGGAGCCGGCGATTTCATAGTGCCTGAACCGATTGCCCGGCTCGTCGCTGTCGGGCTGCCGGCTGGCAATGCCCGAGAGATAATCCGATTGGCTCATGATGTGGACAACGGGGACGCCGGCATTCTGAATGGGGATGCGCGGATCATCCGCACCAAAGCGCGGCGCGCACTGGTTGATCGGTGCCGGGCGACCGGAGACGGCAACAATATAACCATCGAACAGGGAATGGCCATTTTCTTCGACGACTTCCGGATGCACGGCATTGATGTAGGTGTAGAGGAAGCTGCCGGTCTGAGAGAAGCCCCAGCCGTACAAATATTCTGCGGCGCTGGCCGTCTCTGCGTACAGAAACGGGTTGGTGGGCGCGGCGCTACGCAACCAGGCGGCTACCTGGGAGTAGATATCCCACACCAGGCCATTTTCGGTGGTTTGAACGGTATCTCGCGTCACCTCACAGTTATCGGGATGGTCAATGGGCAGGGGATTGTCCCAGGACAGGGCGCTGTAGCGGTCGGCATCGAATTGCTTGAGCGTGACCACCGAGATTGGTTTGGCCGTGATGCCGACCCAGGCATCACCATTGCGCAGCATCTGCTCATGGGAAATGGCCCAGCCAATGTTCAGGTCAAACAGGTTGGAGGGGTTGAGGAGTTCGACCACCACATTGCCGCTGAAGTCTGCCCTGTTGGCGGGGCGTCGGACCAATACCCGTGTTGTATAAGGCGCATCTGCGGTTCGCACGGACAGTTGTCCCCGTGCCGGCCACTCGTAAACGTTGGCATCGCCGCTGATAAAGAACTCTTCTTCAAGGTAGCCGTAGGTCGAAAGATCCTGGGGCTGTAAGGTGTGATCCGCCGCGCCGAAGGGGTATGAGGCCGCCGACACTGGCAGTGGACCTGTTGCCTGCGGAATCGGCGTTTGACCGTGAACGGCCGCCATTGAAAAAAGGCAGGCCAGTCCGAACAGCAAATGGAGTCGAAGCCTGATCTTTAAAGCAGTCGATCTGAACTGAACGCTTGTTCTTGCGTAGCTTTTTCTTGCGTACCTGGTTCTTGTGTACATGGCGGAAGCTCGTGTTTTATAGTGACCCTGCTGACAAGTGTTACCCAAGGACGGCCCGGAAGCAACAGTCGTTAATATGTGCGTTAACCACTGCCGCGAAAAGTTAACCAGGCGAAACTTGCACTATGAGTAATATATTGAGATATGAAAAGGCACACGAACCTGAGTTGTTGGCGCTCCTGGCCGCGGAACCCGACTGGAGCTCGTTTTTGAGCGACGATGCAATTGATACGTTCAGGCATGCATTGCTTGAGGATGAAACCTTTGTATGCGAAAGCCAGGGTAGTATCTGCGGATATCTCCGGGCCTTGATTGATGGCTTTGGAATATACGTCAGTGAGTTGTATGTCGCGCCACAGTACAGAAAAAGCGGTTTTGGGTCGGCGCTTCTGGTCAGGATTAAACAGGAACATCCCGACCAGGATGTTTATGTATTGTCAGACGAAGACCTTTATTATGAAAAACTGGGTTACAAGCGAATTGGGTCGATTTTCCAGCTTTAGCCTGGCTGACATGCGCACGTTGCCGAATTGTGTTTCCGCATCACGCTACCAACAATAATAAAACTGGAGTTGCCAATGATCACCGCTCGACGCTTGCTGCTTCCCGCACTCATTGTGATTGCGACCTTAATCCTGATGTTGAATTATCCCGGCAGCCAGGAGAACAGCCCCCCCGTTTCCACGACTACCAGTGACGACGTTTATCAGAATCCGGACGATCCAGGCACAGCGGCCGTGGAAAGTATTGCTGAAACAAGTGCCGGAGACAGTTCCGGCACGTCAGGACAAGCCGCTGTCGGGCAGACTGCATCCGGTCCGGTTAACGCCGGCAACACGGAGCCTGCTGCTGAGCAAATGGACACAGCGCGCAGCACACAGCGGAGCCCGGGAGTATCAGCACAACCGGCAGGCACAGGCGCAGACACAGACTCAGATTCAGACACACCCGCGCCGGTTCTGAGCGAACGTGTATATTATGTCATTGATGAGGCGCAGAAGAGACAGCAGGCAGGTGAGTGGGAGGAGTCTCTCGCTGAGCTCAACGCACTTTATCTGGATTTTGATTCGATGAATCCGTTTGAGCAGTCTACGCTTCTTAACTTCTACACCAACACGTTGATTCGTCTGCAGATGTGGCAGGAGTCCATATCCGTTTTTACTCTGATGCTGACAGTGGAGGACCTGCGTCCTGATGTCAACGCGCGTGCGCTGCTTTCGCTGGGTCAGCTGCATCAGCGGGTTGATGAGATTCCTGTCGCGACCGGGTACTATGAGGAGTGGCTGGCATTTACACGTGACATGCCAGGCCTGGAGGAACAGACCGCGCGGGTTGAGCAGCTGCTGGGCACATTGCGGCAATGAGAGGTTAAAGACATGTCCAATATTTCCGGCGGCCTTGTGCATGAGATGCCAGCCGATCCAGCCAGGATTAACTCACAATTAATTAACAGGAACAAACAATGATCAGATTACACGGCTTCGCTGCCAGCAACTATTACAATGTCCCCAAACTCGCGCTGCTGGAAAAGGGCATCGAATTTGAAGAGGTTCTGGCGTATGCCGGTGCGGGCCCCAGGTACAAGCCCGAGTATCTTGACAAAAGCCCGCTGGGCAAGGTGCCGGCACTTGAAACACCAGAAGGGTTTATCAGCGAATCACGGGCCATTCTGGACTATATCGAGCGCACCTACCCGACGCCCTCGCTGCTGCCCGCGACGCCGTTTGGCACTGCCAAGGTTCAGGAGTTGTCTCAGTTTATCGAGCTTTATTTTGAGCTGGTCGCCCGCCGTCTGATTCCGAATCTCCTGCTGGGTACAACACCGGATCCTGCCGTGCTGAAAGAGGTCAGCAAGGGGCTTGAGAAAGCGGTCGCGGCCCTGCCCAAACTGTCGAATTTTGCGACATTTGCTTATGGAGACCAATTCACGCTGGCAGATATCGCGGCGATTCTGAACCTCCCGATTGTCCGCAACGTCGGTAAGGCGTTTCTGGGCGGAGATCCGCTGTCAGAAGTGCCGGGGCTGGATGCCTACTGCGCGCGCATGGAAGAGCGACCACACGTTAAAAAGGTTCGGGCAGATGCCGCCAGCAATCGCCCGGATTTTATGGCGCACCTGAAGGCTCTGTACGGGATGTAGGTATCCCGGCAGGCCTGCCCCCGGCTTAGCCATTCGGCTAATTGCAACGTTCAGATTAATCTGGTCATATCGTGTTCTGGAACGCTGTGATAGTTCCGCGCCAAAAAAACTGGTTCAGGTTTAAGGCAAGGAGAAAGATGTGACAACACGTAGATTGCTACCAATGGTTTTCCTGCTCCTTGTGTCTGGTTGTGCTACCCCACCGGAAGTTAAACAGCTTTCCATAAAACAAATGGAGTACTTCGATTCTGCAATTTCCGCTGTTTCCACGCAGTCAGAAGCATTGATTATGGCTACCGAAAAACTGGTGACGGAGGCAAAAGCACGCATAGATGCAGAGGAGCAGCAAGCAAGATCGAGATTGACGGCATTAATACAGACGGGAGGCCTGGATCAAAGTCAGGCGACAACCCTGACTACTCAAATAGCTGATTTATCAGTTCAGTCAGTAGCATCCAAAAATCAGCTTGACGGCGACCTTGCTGCGATCCGGGTAAAAACACGGGAAATTAATGCATACCTGATAAAAATGAAAGAGATACATATAGCAATGGACTCGTATGTGCAATCGGAAAAAGCTGGTGAAGCGGTCATCAATGATGTGCTGAATCAGCCGTCAGTAAACACATTGCTGGCTCAGATAAACGATTTAACCCCCAGGTTGCAGAACGGGCTTTCAGATCTTTCAACCTTGCTGGATGGAATATAACGGAGGCTTGTCATGACCAAACAAGAGCTTTCAGACAGGATTTCGGAACTACTAAAGGCAGCCGATAAACTGGACGAGCCTGAGAGGACATTCAAACTTGTTGATGTCAGCAGATTGAAAATAGCGATTCATGGTATGTCTGTTTCAGATATCGCCGGGAAGATGCAGAGTATCAGTCTTCCTGAAATTCAGGAGTTGGAGGATAGCATTCAACTCGCAACTCAGGCAGTTAGTTCTCACTCGGCACGAGTGAAAGCGTTTAACAAAGCATACGGAATAATCAAAGGTGCAATCGGATTGGTAATATAGTTGCGCAAAAAAAAACCGATATCAAACACTATGAGGGTCCTATGAAAAGCTCCTGCATTATTGTCCTGGCAGCGATATTCACCCTGGCGTCTTCGTTGGCAGGTGCTGCCGAATGGCTTCAGGTGCGCAATCCCTCGACAGATGAGTGGCAGCCTGCGGCTGACGGAAGCGAGATTTCGTTCTCCACTTCCAATATGCTCGAATTTGAATATCGACTTGTCCGTGAGCGGCCCGAAGACAGGGGGCCCGGTGCCATCCTGATTCAGGTGGTCAGAAAGTACGAGCCGGACTCGGGTATCATTTCGGCAATGCGGGAAAGAACGTATCTGACACGCAACAAATTTCCCCGGTCTCAACCTTTGCCGAATGGGGATGTATATCGTCCCCTGTATGACAGATTTCATCTGAATGAGGTCGGCAATTCTTTTCTGCGTAATGAGTTCCATACTGTCATTACCGAAGCGGATCGCACTGATGCACCAACTCCGCGCCGGAACAGCTTTATATTCAACGACAACTATGAAGGCCAGACCATACACCGTGCTTACCTGTTCCATTACAAAGGCGTCGGTGACGGGGAAACTTTGATTCCCTTTAACGTTGGGGTTGCCAATGCGTTTGAGCGATTGAGGATTACTGTGATTGAGCTAAATACACCAATTGGCGTCGGACTGGTGCCAAGAAGTGTGGAAATTGTCAAAGGATCCTAGCCAATTATGAATTTTCTGAAGCAACTAGCCGATACCAACGTTCAGTACTGGACTCAGCCGCCAGGTTCTTTTTTGCAGATCTCTGTATTGCTTGGCAGCAACAGCTTCCTGTTAATATTGTGCAGGTCTGCCAGTTTCGGGTTTGAAAGCGTCTCCGCCTCCATCGTTATGGCCCTGGCGACTTTGCTGATTCAATACCTGGCTGCCGTCGCGGTTATGTTACGGCCTGGCGCGGGCAGTCTGTTGAGAGAGGCACCAAAACTGGCGCAAACCATGGCGGTTGTGTGGCTGCTCAGCCTGGTCCTGTTTGTTCCAAATGCACTGCCGGGTCTGCGCTGGTTCGACATCCAGCCCCCTCTTGTAATAGCGGTGTTCCATTCGGTTCTGGCAATAATGGTGATTGCCATCTATTCGCGCCGCCATCTGGCCGACAAAGGTGATTCGCAAAGTCCGGTGATCTTTCTGCTGAAATCCTTGCCCTGGATTTTGTTTCTCACCCTGAGCAATGCCGTACTGTTCTATCTTTTTGTTCTGCATGCGGATACGCACTATTGGTTGCTGGAGAACCTTGAGAATCTGGAGAATCTGACAGCTTATGCAGGAAATTGAGTATAGCTGCAACCACGTGCTCGCGTTACCGGGAGCGGGGTGTCGTCCGACCCTCGCCACTGATGTCTTTCGTGCAAACGGACCCGGTCGGAAAGCGGCGCAGAAGATTGCGGACCTGCTTTTCTACAAGCTGCTGGTTCCGAGGTCGGGATACGGTCTTGATGCGGCATTGGCGGTGGTATCACGTCGGGATCTCATCTCACCGATGGTGCAGGGCAAACATCCTACACAGGTTGCCGGACCGGGATACGTGCCGCACAACTACAAAATATATACTCCGCGTAAACCTCTGCCCGCTGAGTTTGTCGGCGAACAGTTCGACCACTCAGTACAGTTTCGTTGTGGAGCCTGGGTGAAACTTAAACACGTGATCATGTCCAGAGCGGCAACCCTCGGCGGCGATAGCGGATCACCGCTAATCGGGTCAGACGGAACTCTTTACGGCATGCACTTCTACCTGACCGGGTCGAAGCCAGGCTCCAATAAACCGAAGTACGCCCTTGCCATCCCGGCACATGCGCTATTCGAAGATGGCACCTGGCCGATCAGGATAAGGCTGGCTACCTGATACTGAGTATCGGCCAATATGAAAATATCAGTCAGCATTGTATTTGTAGCTATATTCATGACCGTTGGGGCACGCTTCATAGCTGTCGGTGCCAGAGATGTCATCAGAGCTGGAGCGAGTACAGAATGGCCGTATGTGACAGGGTTGGTGCTTGATTCAGGCGTTGAGCGGCGCCAGCATAGAAGTAGAGTCAGACCTGGTACAGGCAGGACATCAATCATTTATTATCCGAAAGTTATCTACCAATATTCTGTGCAGGGGACATCTTATAGCGGAGATAGAATTGAATATGGCACGTTGGGAAAGGACAACCCTGCACATGCTGAACGAATTGTCGAAAATTATCCGAAGGGTAAATATGTACGTGTTTACTATATGCCCGGTCAAGTGACTGAAAGTATACTGGTGCCGGGAATAACATTGTCAACCTGGTTTCGCATGGGCTTTGGGTTTGCCTTTTTCAGTTTTGGGATGTTGGTGCTGTATGCGCAAACCATTCTAAGAAAAAATATAGGTGTTCGAAATATAGGTACTGGAAATATAGGTAACTCATAACGCGCAATCAACAGCATTGCTATCTGGGTTTGCCCCCCCCCCCAATAATCAGAGAATCCACCATGACCGTGTCCGAAGTTCTTACATTGCTGGAAGCCGAGCGCGATGAGCGGGGTATCCGTCATTGGCAGAGTTCCGGGTTGAACACCGGTGGTATGCGAAGTTATGGAGTCGGGTTGACCCGGCTTCGCAAACTGGCCAGACAGATTGGGCGTGACAGGGCGCTGGCACTGGCGTTATGGGACACCGATGTTTACGACGCCAGGGTTATTGCGCTGATGCTGGATGAGCCTGGCAAAATAACACGGGAGCAGGCCGAACAGCAGGTCGGGCAATTGACAGGAGGGATGCTGGCGCATGTATTTGCGTCCTGTGACGCGACACTGGCGAAAACGCCGTTTGTGGTGGAGCTTGCTGATGAATGGATGCACAGTGATGATCCGGTGCGCCGCCGGTGTGGCTATGGTTTGCTGTATGAAGTGTCGAAATTCTCTGGCAGAAAGGCACCTGATGAGGCGTATTTTCTTGAGCATATTCG
This sequence comes from uncultured Pseudohongiella sp., assembly GCA_963974875.1. GTDB lineage: Bacteria > Pseudomonadota > Gammaproteobacteria > Pseudomonadales > Pseudohongiellaceae > Pseudohongiella. Next base: position 218,639 of record CAXBER010000003.1, read on the forward strand.
CCGCATTGCCCAGACTATGGCAGATGAACCGGAGGGTGTGCGAATGTCGATGGGCCTGGCGCTGATGGGCATAGGTAAGCGCAGCGCCGTGCTGAATGAGGCGGCATTGAGTGTCGCAACGGCGGTGGGTCCGATAGAGTTCACCTCCGGCAGCGGGCAGTGCGAGCCGTTTGATGTGGCCAAACATCTGACGACTGACCGGTTGCGCAGCAAGTTTGGTTTGGAGATCTGATCAACGGTCCGAACGGCGCATTTTCGGCTAATGAACTATTCAGTGAAACTCGCCATAGAATGCTATGCCCTCATAGTGCCAGTCATCGTCATTAAGCAGTGATACGGCTTCGGCATTGTCTGCCGTAAAAAAGTGGCGGTTGAACGTCGGGCTGTAAAACCGGAACACGGGTACTTCCTTGCCCTGGTAATCAGAAGTTGGATCGCCCGGATAAACACGATAGGCATCCCCTTCATAATTGAATGCCCAGCCGGCATCGCGTATCTGGCGCATAACGTTATCGCGCTCGTCCTGGCTGACGGTGAAAAAATGATGACCTGTCTGAGTATTATAAAATCGGTGCAGGGGAACCGCGCCGGGGTAAGTTTTGGCGGAGCTGAAGGTGGAGCCTTGAAAGGCGTAGGGCCAGCGATCCTCTCCCGGGATTGCCGGAGAGCTGTTGGAGATGATCGTGTTGGCCTCTTCCGCGTTGCTGGTGTAGAAAAACGCGTTGTCACGCGTATTGTAAAAGCGGAATACCGGGTTTGTCGCATTAACGGCAAAGTCATTGTAGGTGTCGGTTATGGTCACGGCAGGGGCGGTGGTGTTCTCAAGTTCTATTTTCAGGATGTTTCGGCTGCCGCTTGCACTTACATAGATTTCATTAAAGGGGCTGACCAGAACGTCGCGTGGACTGCTGAAATTGACGTCGGGCGTGGCTGTTCGTCCGAGCAGGGCAACAACTTTCCCCTCTCTATCGATACGGAACAGATTGTCAGTATATCCGCCGGTGATGTAAAAGCTGCCATCGGGTCCGGCCGCCGTTCTGCCCACACCTAACAGTGGCTCACCGGTAAACTCGAGATCCTGCCAGTGTCCAAAGCCACTGCCAGCCGTGATAACGCCGGTACCATCTCCTGATTGATCCATGACCTGTGACACCTGTCCATCGGGAGAAATCAGTATAGCTTTGCCGTCCACGCTTGATGATCCGGCAAAAATCTCACCTGCAGCATTGATGGACATGGGGTTGGGTGACATCAGCTGGTTTGCAGGATCCCGCGGGTCTCCCCCGTCATACACCTTCTGGATCTCGCCGGCGGGAGAAAGTCTGATGATATTGGCGCTTCGGGACGCCGCGACATACAGATTGTTCCCGTCGTCAATGCGCATGCTTCTGGGCCGTTCGAAAGGCAGCCCGCCAGGCAGCTCTGGTCCTCTCATTAACTCGGTGATACCGCCGGCTGCATCGACCCTCAGGACGTTATCGGTGACGTAACCGCTGATGTACAGGTTGCCGGCCTGATCAACGACGCTGTCTGATATGGCGAGAAGGCCGGGGTCGGAGCCTCTGGCAGCTGCCTGCTGGTGGAAGATCTGTTGAACATCGCCGGTTGGCGTAATTTTGAAGGCCGCATAAACTACGGGGTCGGTGACGACGGTTTTGGAAAGCTCCCCGCCGATATAAAGATTGTCGTCTTGGTCTATGGTCAGGAACCTGATGCTGTAGAGGTACTGATTTCCAGTGATGATCAGCGGTGTAAACACATCCACTGAACCGACCGGTCGCAATCTCAGGATGGCATGACCACTGGCGACAAAGAACAGATTACTCTTGCTATCCAGCGCCATAGAGCCTGCATATACATTGGAGTCCGGCCAAAAATCGTTCGCCTGAAAGACCTCTGTTACCTCCGCCGCATCACTTGTGCGCAGCATCAGGCCGATCAGCAGGAAGGCTATATATACGTGTTTTGCAGATTTCATGGGTCCGTCCTCTGGAGCTGGCTCCTGGAGCCGGCACTTGGGGTTGTCATCGAAAACTGGGAAAAATTCCCACGCCAACAAGTGAAGCGTATACCCTGCTCGGCTTGATGTCCACTCTGGTGACCGGGACTCCCGCGGATCGTTAGTCATACCAGATTTGCCAGAGCCCTTTCAATTTACCCCTGAATCCGACCGTGCTACGCTCCAGAACACAAAAACAAAGTGAAGGAACGCCATGCACTCAATCAACCGCGTCAGAACCGTTTTCCTTCGGCTCCTGGCTCTCCAGTCATTGCTGGCTGGTCTTCGATAGTTTAATTTTGTATGGATCAGATAAAATTTCGTATGGGTCGACTTGACCACGTTCATATTCGTGTACCCGACCGCGCGCTGGCGGCGCAGTGGTATTCTGAATACCTGGGCTTTGAAGCCGTCGAGAAGTATGCATTCTGGGCGACAGAAGTCGAAGGCGGTCCGCTGCAGATTTCAGCGGATGGGGGCAAGACCATGCTTGCGCTGTTCGAGGCCAGCAGCGGGCATCCCATGGTGCCGCAAACAACCGGAATCGCGTTCAGTGTTGATGCGGACAGCTTCGTAAATTTTGCCCGCTCACTCCCCAATGGCATCAACAGTCCGTCCGGGGAGCCGCTTGAAATCCATGAGATTGTCGATTTTGATCTTTGCTGGGGCTACAATTTCACTGACCCCTGGGGCAATAATTTTGAGCTGAACTGCTACGATTACGATCGCATCAGGCAGGATCTTGTCCAGACCGACGGTATTGATCCGGTTCGCTACTGGCCGCGCTCTCAATACGAGCGGTATAAAAAATGAATGACCGCCGAACCACGCTTTGCGCTTTGCTGACTTTCAGCACTGTGTTCACGGACATGCCTGTTTTAGCTTGAGGAAGGTAAACAAACCCACTTGAGGCGGCGATGATCATAAATTCCGGAATAAAAAGTGCTGGCTGGTATCTGATGCTGTTTGCCGTCATTGGTGTGAGCGCCTATGCGCTATCAATGGGGTTTGCGCCTGCCACGCGTGGCGGTTTTGTGGAGAACATGGTGCTGAATGCGCCTGGCGCAGCACTGCTTCACTTTCTGGGCGGTGGCATTGTGCTGCTGTCCGGAGCCAGTCAGTTTCACAAGGGCTGGCGAACCCGGTATCCGCATTTGCATCGCTGGTTGGGCAGGGTGTACGTTGGCGGGGTGCTGATTGGTGGAATTGCCGGTCTCTATCTGGCCTTTTATGCATCGGGTGGCCTGGCAGCCCGTTTCGGTTTTGGCCTGCTGGCCGTGCTCTGGCTGCTGTCGACCAGTCTGGCTTTCTGGCATATCCTGCGGCGCAATATCGTGGTACATCAGCAGTGGATGATCCGCAGCTACGCCATGACACTGGGTGCTGTGACGCTGCGGATCTGGCTGCCTCTGTTTTTGACGATGGGTATACCCTTTGATCAGGCCTACCCGGCGATTGCCTGGCTTGCCTGGGTGCCTAATCTGGTTATTGCAGAGTGGGTTTTTCTGCAACGACGCACATAACACACTCACGTACCGGGACAATATCAATGTCCAATACAAACGCCTGGACCGAACAGCGCCTGAGCACGCTCAATCACCACGGTCACTTCCGTCTGCGTGGCGAGGCCATGAGCCGGCTGGAGACCTTTGTTGATGCGGCGTTTGCCTTTTCAGTCACCATGCTGGTGATATCCGTCGATGATGTGCCGCAGAACTATGATGAGTTTGTTCAGGCGCTGCTCAACGCGCCGGCGTTTATTGCCAGCTTTTTCCAGGTGATCATGTTCTGGCTTGGCCATCGGGCCTGGAGTCGCCGGTACGGCCTCGAAGATGGCATGGCATTGTTTCTGTCGCTGACGCTGGTTTGTGGCATCCTGATTGTGGTGTATCCGCTGCGAGTGCTGTTTGCCTCGGCATTTGCTTATTTCTCCAACGGAATTTTACCGTTGCCTTTCCCGCTGGGATGGCCGCAGATGCGTGCCGTGTTTGCTATCTACGGTTTCGGTTTTTTTGTCATGTGTCTGCTGATAAGTGCGCTGTATATTCACGCCTACCGTAAACGTGAGTGGCTGCAGCTGAGCAGGGCTGAAGTCATAGAAACCCGTGCGGAAATCGAATCCTGGCTGATTCCTGCACTGACCGGCCTGACAGGTATGTTAATTGCGCTGCTGGCGCCGGGCACATGGATTGTTCTGGCTGGCTGGATTTATATGACGCTGGTTGCAAGTCTGCCGTTGCATGAGCATTTAGTTAAAAAGCGACATATAGAATGAATCGCACGCTGGTCTAAAGTGACATCTCCGGCACGATCTCCTAAACTTCCGACATGCTGATGGGTCAGGACTACCGTACACCACTAACAGGAGAATAGGCATGCGTCATCTGGCGATGGGATTTTTTGTACTACTGCTTGCAGGCACTGTATCTGCGCAATCAGGCGAAACAGCTGCAGCAAACGGGCGTGAGGCTGTGCCGCTGCCGCCCATCACTATCTACCACCTGGAAGCGCGTCGCTCGGAACGCATCGTCTGGTTGATGGAAGAACTGGGTTTCCCGTACGAGTTGAAGTTTGTGCGCGGTAACCTGGGTGCATCGCTGATGTCCATCCGTCAGGCTAACCCGGAAATGCCGGTGGCACCCACGGTAATTTATGGTGATCAGATTCTGGTTGAGTCGGGTGCCATTATTGATGTGATACTTAATCGCCACGCGCCGGACAGGCTTCAGCCGTCCCTGCATAGTCCGGATTACCCCTATCATCAGATCTGGATGCACTACGCGGAAGGATCGCTTGCTGCGCGCATGGGCATTGATTACCGTGTCTGGCAGCTGCAACCGCCGACGCAGCGCTCACCGCTGCGCAATATTCAGGACACAATGCAGTTTGCCGAGGACTTTCTTGGGCGCAATCCCTACTTCGGCGGCTCGGAATTTACCGCCGCAGATATCATGATGCATTTTCCGATCAATTACAGTTTCCTGATTAATGTGGTGGACAGGAGTCGATTCCCCAACATCAACGAATGGATGCAGCGGGTAGAGGCCCGCCCGGCGTATCAGCGCATGGCTGAAGTGTCGAAGCCGGACGGAATGCCGAGTCCTCCTGAGCCGCTACCTGACAGTGCCCGCCCGCCGCGTTCTGCGCAAGACTGACAGATGCGGGCGCCGGTTCTGCCATTGGACAGAATCCCCGATTAGCGTTAATGTTGCCCCTGCAGTCAACACAACAATGAAGTGCTTTTAGGGAGTAGGATAATGAAAAGAAGATCCCTGTTTACCCTGGCATTGGTGGCGATGCTGTCGCTGCTTGCCACGCCGGCCATGGTGCTGGCCCAGCCGGATATTGAACCCGCTGAGCCATTCAAGGTCGGCACATTTGCTGTAGGCAACGAACAGTTTGCCGGCCTGGTCATGCGCGATGACTCGCTGATTGTGAATCTGGTGGAAGCCAACAAGGCGTTGGAGCTGATGCCGCAGTATGTTGGCGTCAACATGCCCGGCGATGTACTTGGCCTGATTGAAGGTTACGAGTACGGCCTGAAATACCGGGTCTATGAAATAGTCAACTGGCTGGTTGAGGATGGGCTGTTGAGCGGCAGTGGCCGTCCCGGGTATATCCATCCGGTTGCGGATGTTGATATCCGTGCACCGGTCCAGTACCCCAGCAAGATCATGAATGCAGCGGTCAACTTCTACACCCATGCCTGTGAAGGCTGCACAGAGGAACAACTGGCTCAGCGTACCCGCGAGCGCCAGGAAAACCGTGGGGTCCCGTATCTGTTTCTGAAGCCGACCCGCGGTGCAGTCATCGGTGATGGTGACGACGTAATCATGCCTTATGGCCGCGATCAGATTGAATACGAGGTCGAGATGGCCATTGTATTTGGTCGTTCCGGAAAGTACATCTCCTCCGCACGTGCCTATGACCACGTTTTTGGTTACATGGTGGCGATGGATATCTCCGATCGCGGTGGTCGTCCGCCGGGGGGATTCAGCTCCGGTCAGGACTGGTTCGTTGGCAAGGGTCATGACACCTTTGCGCCGCATGGTCCCTGGATTGTGCCAAAGGAATTCTACGGCGACCCCATGGAACGCCTGCACCAGATCACCGTGGTTGATGGTGTCACCGTTCAGGAGGCCAAGGCCGGTGACATGATCCACAATATCCCGGAGTTGATCGAGTACGCCTCGTCACTGATCACTCTGTTCCCGGGCGATGTGCTGCAGAGTGGTACTTCCGGCGGCACCGGTTCAGGCCGGGTGGAGCGTGCGACAGGCTCCGGCTATCTGGTCGATGGCGAGACCATCAATGCGACCATTGAAGGGATTGGCACCCTGACGCACCGCGTGGTGCGTGAGCAGAGTGTGCCGGCCGATCTGTCCGGGGCGCAATTGCCGCCGACCAGAACTTACCGTAATCGGTGAGTCGAGGTATGCCATTATTGTTTGTGCTGACGCTGCTGACAGCAGCACTCATGTCGTCATCCAGCGTTGCACAAGACAATAATATCACCACCGGCTCCCGACCCGGCATAGAGGCATTCCGGATACCCGCGGACATGGACGTCCGGCTTGACGGCTTTCTTGACGAAGAAGTCTGGGGTATGGCGCAGCCCATCACGGAATTCCGCCAGCAGGAGCCAGTCGAAGGTGGCGAGCCCAGTGAGCCGACCGAAATCCGCATACTCTACGACGACCAGGCCCTGTACATTGGCGCGATGATGTACGATTCCGATCCTGACGGCATCCTTGCATACCAGCTGCAACGTGATGCAGGGCTTGGTACCGATGACCGTTTTATGTGGATCATCAGCACTTTTGATGACAACCGGACTGGTTATTTTTTTGAAACCAACCCGGCGGGTCTGCTGGGAGATGGCCTGATTGAGGGTGGCGGTGGTTTCAACAAGCGCTGGAATGGCATCTGGAATATCAGGACCGCCATTCAGTCCGATGGCTGGTCTGTGGAAGTACGCATTCCTTTTTCAACACTCAATTTTGATCCCTCGCTAAATGCCTGGGGGATCAATTTCCAGCGCACCATACGGCGCCATAATGAAGAGATTCTCTGGAATGGCTGGCGTCGCGTCGAAGGGCTGTTCCGTCCCATTCATACCGGGCAACTGCTTGGCCTGAGTGGCCTCAGCCAGGGGCGGGGCATTGAGCTGAAACCCTTTGTGAATGCCTCTACCAATCGAGGCCCTGCTGCGGGTGCCAACAGCGGCAGTGACGCCAAGGCAGGCATTGATATCACCTATTCGCTTACGCCATCACTGCGAGGTGCACTGACGCTGAACACGGATTTTGCCGAAGTGGAAGTCGATAACCGTCAGGTAAATCTCACCCGTTTCCCGCTGCGCTTTCCTGAGCAGCGCGAGTTCTTTCTTGAAGGCTCCGGTGTGTTCTCATTCAACTGGGCTGATCCATTTTTCAGTCGCCGGATTGGTCTGGTTGAGGGTCAGGAAGTGCCGATCAGCTTTGGTGCCCGTCTGGGTGGCCAGGTGGGTGACTACGAACTTGGCGTGTATCAGGTGCGTACCGACGACACGATGCTGGAAAACCGTGACGGAACGGCGCGTCCGTGGGCTGCTGAGGATTTCACTGTGGCACGTGTGAAGCGCCGTCTGTTTCGACAGTCACACGTCGGTATGATCTATACCCGAAGAGCCTCGGACGGTATCACCGGTGTTGAAATGTTGGAGGACCGCCACACGGTAGGTGCCGACTTTAACTTTTTCACATCGCAGTTTCTCGGTCAGTACAACGCCCAGATTGAAGGCTTCATGCTTTACCATACCGACCCGGTTAATGGCGGTGACATGACGTCCTCCAGCCGGCGTTCCCGTGGTGTGCGCTGGTCTCTGCCGAATGATCTGATCCGACTGCATTCATCACATCGCGAATTTGGTGAGGAATGGGATCCGGCGGTGGGTTTTGCGGACCGTCGCGGCTTCCGCCGTCATCAGCCAACATTGACGATTGCGCCACGGCCGCAGCGCTGGGAATCGATACGTCAGACTGAACACCAGATTTACTACGAACACCTGACTGACCTGGACAATAACCTGCTGACACGCAATATCAATATCACGCCGCTGCAGGTGAATTTTGAAAGCGGTGACCGCATGGGTTTTGAAGTCGGGCGCAATTTTGAAAGTCTCGACAGGGTGTTCACGATCTATGGCAGTGGTGAGGATGCCATCCGGATTCAGCCCGGCGAGTACCATTCGGATAAATGGTCTGCCAGCTTCAGCACAGCCGGCCGCCGCATGCTGTCCGGCAGTATGAATTTTGAGCATTCTGACTTCTGGGGAGGTGAGCGCAACAGCATTGATCTTTCCGGCACCATTCGCCCGCGCATGGGTGTATCGCTATCCGCCAGTTATCAGCACAACGAGGTAACTCTGCCACAGGGCGATTTTGATACCAATCTGCTGCGTCTAAGCTGGGCCTGGAACCTGAGTCCCTGGACCGCCATCACTGGCAATGTGCAGTATGATGATCTCTCAAATGTGGTCGGCGTTTACGCGCGTCTGCGCTGGATAATCCAGCCGGGCAATGACGTATTCCTGGTCTGGAGCAACAACTGGTTGTATGACGATGGACCGCTGCGCGACAGCCGTTTTTCGACACTGTCCAGAGGTGGTGCGGTGAAGGTAAACTACACCTTCCGTTTTTAATTAGGCTGGCGATCGTATGCAACATACTGATTTTATTGAACTGTCATAAGGATTTCGTTTGAATTTCGTGTTTGTGTCGTTTTACTTTAATTCTGAATGGTCAAGACTTGCCTCACCTCAAGCAGCAAGGGTGAAGCCATGATTGTCAGGAAATTGCGATTGAAGAAGGGTTGGTCTCAGAGCCAGTTGGCAGAAATGGCCGGCGTGACCACCCGAACCATTCAGCGTATTGAACAAGGCCATCGGGCCAGTATGGAAACGTGCAAGGCGCTTGCTTCTGTGTTTGAGGTGGATCTGTCTCTTTTACAACCAGAGGATGAGCAAATGCAGAATGAAACCGAGTTAAAGGCGGACGAACAAAGGGCGCTCCTGTATGCCAAACGCATGAAGGAGTTTTATGAATTTCTGATCACCTACGTGGTGTTGGCAGCCGTGTTTCTGGTCGTCTTGCACGGCGAGCCGGTGGTCTACATTATTTTCGGCGGTCTGGGTGTCGGGCTCATTGTCCAGGGGCTGATCGCTTTTGAAGTGGTCAGTTTTATGAGCCCGGGATGGGAGCGAAGGCTGGCCGAGCGCAAGCTGGGACGCAAGCTTTAGCGCTTACAGCGACTGCCGACGTTCACTGGCGGTGGCCAGATCCTGCATCCCCGCCACCGCCAGGGAATAATCCATCCGTTCTCCCTGCCATTTGGTGATGCCAGTGAATTCATCGATATCCATGCCCATGTGTTGATGCTGGTGTTCGATTGCCAGTTGTTCGACAGCGGCGGCCTGATCGCTGAACTGGGGATACAGTGCCCCCGGTAAAACCTGTTGATCCGGGCGGCGAAACTCAATGTTTCCCGAGCCATGATTGATCAATTCAACATTCTGTTCGTGTACCAGACGGTGGTGACGCCGGCAAAGCAGCACCAGATTGTCCAGACTGGTCTCGCCACCATCGCACCAGTGATGGATGTGGTGGGCGTCGACAAATCGCGTCTGGGTGCAGCCGGGGAAACGACAGCCGTGATCACGGATGGTGAGCGCTCGTCGCATCGCAGGGGAGATACTGCGCGTCTTGCGGCCCACGTTCAGTACATTGCCTTCGCCGTCCTCAAGTACCGTCAGTAGTGCGGTATCGCAAGCCAATCGACGGGCGCTGGCCGGTGACAGAAATGGTCCATGTTCGATGCTGCACTGGTGTGTTGCGCCTTGTGTGAGCGCATCCTTTTCGATATGAATGACCAGTTGATGTCGTTGTGGTGGTGACAGTGGTGTCAGGTCATCTGCATTGTGCATGAAGCTCTGTTCAGCTAACAGCATCAGTGCATCCGCCCGCTTCTGGGGAAAGGTGTCTGTATGTTGTTCCGGACAATCTGCAGGCGTTTCCGCGGAAACGTTTTGTTGGGGTTCCGGCGCCTGATCAAGCTGCGCGAATGCGCCGTCGATAGCTTTGATAAACATCGCACCATCCTCGGGCGTGAGCCGTCCGCGAATCACCAGCATGCCATCATCGTCATAATGCCAGTGCAGTTCACGTCCGGCGAACTGGGCTGCCGCCACATCCGCATCCATGTTTCCTTCCTGATCCTGTCGATTGTTCTGCGACTGTCTTTGCACACGCTGATACTTGCGTACCAGCATTTCCATGTGCTGAGCGGTGCCGTGACGGGCAATGTTCAACAGGTAGGATTCATTTTCCGGCGTAGCGCTGCGGGTCATGGCACGTACTTTGGAATAGCTGATCGCACCGCTTGCGAATGCCTCATCAATTTGTGGCAATTCCGCCAGACATTTTGCGACTCGCACCTTCTCCCGCGCGGCGCCCAGATCGATACCGCAATAATAATTGAGCCAGTGCGCCGGCGACTTGATACCACCGCCATCACCCCAGGCCTCGCGCTCGACAAGCGCAGCCAGCAGTTTCAGAAAGCGATGTTGGGCGGCATTGATGTGGCCGGCCAGAGTGGTTATCGCAGCGATCAGGGCGTCATTGTCAGCGGGGATTTCTGCGCAGCTCCGGGTGCTGATCCGGGCAGTGATTTGGGTGCCTGTATTGGTGTGAATGTGGTTCATTGTTGGGCTCCTTTCTGGAAGGATTTAAGCTGTATATGCATACAGTATTATAGCCCTGTCTAGCTGTATTATCGATAGAATGTATGACTTTGATTAACGGTTATTGGTTCAGTCTTCAGCCTCCATATCTTTGGCAATAGACCTGGCACGTTCAGTAATGTGTTCCGGATATCCCATATTGGCCATCAACCTGATTGCATTGCGGGTTTCACAAACGCCCGACCGTAATTTATAGTCGAATGGCCGATCTGTGCTGCCGGTTTCCTCAAAATACCACATGTCAAACTGGTTGCCGAGATAGCGGGTAAGTTCAATATCATGGGTGGTCACCAGTACGAGATTTTTACCTGCCAGTTCCTGAAGAACGGCTGCTGCACCCGCGATTCTTTCCACGGTATTGGTGCCCCGGTAGATCTCGTCGATCAGTAGCAGGCAGCCACCACCTTTTTCGGTTATGACAAGAAATTCCTTGAGTCTTTCCAGTTCGGAAAAATAGAAACTCTTGCCGGCTTCAAGTCCGTCCTCAGTCTTGATTGAGGAGAGCAAACCAATAACTGGCAGTCTGGCGCTACTGGCATGGCACAGCCACAACGTCCGCGCCAGAATGTAATTGACGCCGATGGTCTTGATAAAGGTTGTTTTCCCGGCCATGTTCGAACCGGTTATGAGAGCGGAGGGGCCTGTTGTGCTGTATGAGTTGGCTACATAGTTTTCAAGAAGTGGGTGATAGACGTCCTCAAAATCCAGTCTGGACGCATCGGTGAACTCCGGGTTACACAGCTGTGCGTGTGGCGTATGTGGCGTGTGTGGCGTGTGTGGCGTGTGTGGCGTGTGTGGAGAGTGTTGAGAGTGTTGAGAGTGTTGAGAGTACCGCTGAATATAGGCGGCTGTCGCTATGCTGGCATCGATGGAGCCAATAGCGAGGTAGCAACGCCTTAACGTTTCCATCCTGCCAAGAATTGATTTTATGGAGAATGAATAAACAAAGAAGTCGTAAAGCACGACCAGATTTATCAGGTACATCAAATTGTTTATCAGGATGTTGTCGTGGTTCTGACTGAAGGATGCAAGTTTTAAGGCGCGTCTGACCTGCCGTATCGAGTCGATATTGTCCTGCAGTTCCCTGCGTGCCGGCAGCGCAAACTTGAGATCCTGTTTCGCAATTCGTTGTGAGACAGTTGCCAGGTTGTAAAGATAGTATAAAACGTAGGTGATCTGATCGGTGGCGTTTTCGAAGTAACGCGACAGCACAAAGTTCGCTATCAGTATCGGTATGATCAGGAACGAATAGATTCCGCCTGTCACCAGTGCATAGACTATTGTTGCCAGCGATAGAACAGTCCATCCGGCCAGGGCAAGCCTGGGGAAATTGACGACGGGGAATTCTCCGAACAACATTCTGGTGACAGATCGGGCATCATCTGCGGTGACCAGTTTCAGGTTGAGCTGTAATTGCTCGCGCGATTCCCTGTCTTCACGCAACAGGTTTGCAACGTGGTAGTCATCTTTCAGTGAACTGTCCGGGCGTGCCAGCAAGCGAAATTTCTTGTACAAATACTGCTGGCCGACACTGGTCAACGTGGTATCTATCTTGCGGAACACGGAATTCATATCCAGATCATTCCACGTTTTGTCGTCTATAAGATTCTGTCCCTGCGCCGGCGTCGTCAATTCAAAAAGAGTTCTGATTGACGAAAAATCCCTGTCCTGTTTTTGCGGAGATTCCCACGCGTCCCGGAGTTCCCTGAGTTTTCTGTTCCTGAAAATATTCAACATTGGAGTCCTTATGCGTGACTGGTTGCACACAGGCAATATTTATCTGCGTTTTGCGTCTAATCACTCTCGGGATATAGCATTGGCAGCCACCGCTCGACTGCCCTGGCCGGGAAAAGCAGACGTACCGGTCCTTTTTCAGTGTCCGAACCCAGATAACCTTTTCTGACCAGTATAGATAAAACCTCCCGTGCGGCACGCGCCTTGTATCCTGTGATCCCCGCAGCCTGGCCCCGTTTGTACTCGCCCATTAACCAGGCTTCGCGCAGTAATTCATAAGACCCTTTGGGCAGCTCGCCGTCCGCGATCTGTTCCCGCACGTGAAGTTCCATTCGTGTCAGTATCTTGCGTGTGTCCAGCAGCGCCGACATAAACTCAACCTGATCAATGGCAGTCTGAAGGAAAAATACGCAAAAAGCAGTCAGGTTCTTGTCGCTCAGATTGCCGCGTCCATCGAGGTCACCCTGACGTGGCATATCCGCTGCCATCAGCGCTGCCTTATAGTCGTTCGCGCGGCGGGCCAGTCCCCTGGATACCGACCACAGGGTGCTGCCGATTCCCATTTGAGCCAGCCAGGCATGGGAGAACAGGCGGGCCACCCGGCCATTGCCGTCCAGAAACGGATGTATCCATAACAGCCGATGATGTGATGCGGCCGCGGCAATCACGCGGTCCACGCGAGAAAGTCGTTCGGGGTCATACGCCTGCTCAAAACGTGCGATAAAACGTGTCAGTGTGTGTGGGGGAGGCGGCAGGTGGTTGCCTGCAATGACCTCTTCTGCGCGAAGCTCGCCAGGTACTACGGGTATGATCTTGCCGCTGTCGGCGTGTGTTGCCTGCAATAGTTCATCCGGCAGGCGCGAGCAAAACTCACGATGTGCCCAACACAAAAACTCCAATGTGGGTTTAACAGCAGGGGATGCCCCTGTGTCGATCATGCGCTGGACTTCGATATGGGCAACAGCTTCCAGTTGGAGCTGGCGTTTTACCGGGTCGCTTTCAAAGTCTCCGCCTAACGCCTTGTCGATGTCACGGGGATGTGTGTGGTGGCCTTCAATGAGGTTGCTGTAGTAGCAATTCATCGAGCGCACCAGATGGCCGATGGATTCGCGTACAATCGGGTTCAATGTGCCCGCCAGAGCGGCGCCCTTTTGCGCAAGCTCCATCGACAGGTCTTCCAGGACCCTGCTTCCCGATGCGGGCATCAGAGGCTCCATGGAGGCTTTGTCTTCTCTTGACATGCGGCTATCCTTTCGCCGATATTTATGCCGATATTATTGCCGATATTCTATTCTATAAAAATATTTAAAAACAATGATATATCAGGGTTATTAGCGCGTAAATGATTATTTTTGTGCCGATCCTGGTCGGGTAGCAAACCCCACCGTTACGGCGACACAAAAATTTCAGTTCCCTGCGGATAGCGGATGTCGTAGTAGTGCCGGACAGTCGCGGTTCCCTGCGGCAGCAGATTTACCCGCCACAGCATCAGGCCTGCCTCACCGCCAACATCCGCTTCGTCTGCGTCAGTTGCCTCCCGGGGAATCTGCACAGTGATATCTTCATTGCGAGACACCGGAATCTGATCCAGCACCTCAACTTGCACGGAGTCGGGGTGGCGACTGGTGATTTCGTAGCGGATGCGTTCTTCGCGCACATCGGCGCGGTTGAAAATGCCGGTGCTGCCGGACTCCTGCTGTTCATCAAACCGTGCAACCTCCAGACGCTCATCTACTCCAAAGGGAATGCGCACGGACTGCCCGGGCAACATCTGCTGTACCGGAGCGCTGCCGATGAATGCGTTGTCACGGTACAGTTGCATGCGGGCGTTCTGTATTGGTGACTCGCCGGTATAGTCGAAGCGGGCTTCCAGATAAGCCTGCGCGATTCGTGAAGGCACTGCGCGCGATACCAGTGTGACATTGGTTTCGATGCGATCTACGGGAAAGATCTGTTGCTGGCGATCAGCCGTCAGACTGATCCGGCCGGGAATGAGGTAGTCCACCTGGTAGCGGGTGTCGATGGTGGTGGCGGCATTAAAGCCGGGACTTGCTGGTCTGCGAATAAAGGAGCCTGTTGCGACAACTTCTTCGATACCATCGGCGCGTTGTTGGGCAACCGGCCGTCGTCGCTGCGTATCCACAAACAATGGTTGAAGTTCGGGTGTAGTCGGGTTGGCGGAGGGTGTGGCGGTGCTGAGTGTCAGTGAAACGTTCTGCCAGTCCTCACCAGTACCCTGGCTGATAGCGGCCTGACGAAACAGCCGCAGACTGCGGGACAGTGTGTCCAGTCGTGCCTCGTAAAGCCAGGTCCACGACACATCACCTTGTGGGTAGGTCAGTGAAACATGGGTGCTGACTGCATTGCTGCTTTGCAGGTTGATGCTGACCCGGCTGGTGATGCGCTGATTGCTGGCCACCTGATCCAGTTGAAACTGTACTTCGTTAATCTGCTGGTCCAGGGTACGCAGTTCAATATTGGCGCTGCGGATGCGTTCCCGGGCCAGGGCGGAATTTTCTGACATCACGCTGATCAATGTGGCAAGTTCGTCCGCATTGACGGCAGTGCGGGAACCAGCGTCACCGCCAGTCAGGCTGTCCAGCAGTCGGAGCCCGGATTGTGCGGTTGCGATGTGGTCCACAATGACCAGGCGTTGGTCCTGAAGAGTCTGTAGCTGGTCGCGCAGCTCACTCTCCCGGGTGTTGCCGGCGTTCCCCTCACTGTTATCCGGAAAGTTCTCCTGAATGCGCAGATTGCTGAATTGCACGCTGGTGTCGTTAATGGCCAATTGCAGCATCGCCGGGTTCAGGCCTGCGGGCAGGTTCTCCAGCACCAGCGTGCTGGTGCCGGCCGGAATGTCGATCTCGCCCGAGCGCGTGACGCTGGCTAACCCGCTATAGACAGTGACTGCATCGATGGGCAGCTCGCCAGTTATCCGGGCCGTACCGGCTGGCTGTGCCTGTGAGCCTGTTCCCCAGGACAGTGTGAGCGACGCCAAAAGCGCAACAGTAAACCAACGCCGATGTTCCCTTAGCATGTGACTCTCCCTTGTTTTACAGCTGAAACCTGCTCAGTTATTTGCTGAACTCAACCTTGCAGCTAAACCCCTTGCCAGACCCCATATAGTCCAGAATGGTGTATTGAAACAGAATGACACCGAACATCTCCATGCCTTCTTCAACCGGGGTCCAAAGGTTGTAGGCCAGTGTGTCCAGCTCATCATTGTACAGAAATGGTTCAGTGGCAAGTTCAACGCCGACCGCGCCGCCCAGGAAAATCAGTCCCGACAACACCAGCAATGCCGCCGTGCGAACCGGCAGGTAATACAGAAAACGCATAAACACCAGAACCAGCACGACGATCAGCGGCAGCGCATATACTGCCCAGGACGCCTCGGTGACGATATTGAAGCTTTCATGCAGGCCGGCCATTTCATCCAGTGAAAGCAGCAGAAAGCCCCAGCCAAGCAGCATCCAGTGGACGCGCCATTTGTCGCGTTCCAGCCATTTTTTGCGGGCCAGAACCAGTGTGAGAGTAGCTGCCAGGAGGAGGTTGGCCGACGAAAACCAGGTGGGAATATTGTATTCCTCATCCACATCAAACAGCTGGCGCACCAGCCACGGGATTTCGCTGACCTGATAGTGATAGATGGTCAGCGAAATATGTATCAGCAGCAGTGTACCCGCGATCAGGCTCAGCAGGAGAATCAATGATAGCGGGTTGAGTTTCAGCTCATATTGATTGATGTGACTATCCCTCCACTTGATGATCCAGATGCGCGACCAGCTCAGCGGGCAGCTGCAGGCGGTGCGCCAGTGCCTCAAGATATGCGCGTTCTGCCGGATGGTCAACATCAATGGCCATGCGTGAGACCAGATATACCTCGGATGCCTGTTCTACACCTTTGACGGAGTTGACCAGGGCGTCAATATTCACGGGCTGGCGCAGCAGATCAAATACGGCGGCCTTGTTTTCGGCATCCAGAGACAGCTTGTCGACGTGTTCAAAGATTGCGGCCTGCTCCGTAGCATCAATGTGGCCATCGGCTTTAGCTGCGGAGATCATGGCGGTCATCAGCGTCAGTGAAAAATTCTGACCGCTGTTGTCGATGCTGGCGGGCAGAAAGCGAGGGTCGACATTGTTCACATCAGCGGCGGTTGCCACCGGGGCTGTTGCCGCCTGTTTGCCCTGTTGCCAGTTCTGGTAGGCTTTGAATGCCAGCGCACCGGCTGCTGCCGCGCCGCCGTATCCAACCAGTCCGCCCGCCATTTTGCGGGCCTTTTTGTTACCGACCAGCAGCCCCAGAATGCCGCCGACTGCGGCCCCTTTCATCAGGTCACCGCGACCGCCTCCACCTGCATTGCCGGGACTGCCTCCGGGCATTGCGCCATTGTTTCCACCCATAAATTGGTTAAGCAGATTGCCGGGATCGATCATATGCAGATTTCCTGTTCAGTCCAGTTGGTCTTGTATAAACGGGCGATGCTCTGTTGCTCAGCGTCCCATTGAAAAACAGTGAGCCAGTCATTGTCAATTAACTCCGCGACGGCTGTATGCTTTTTTACTATGGTGAGAATGGCGTCACGCGGCGCGGCAATATATACACTCAAACGCAGCGGTTGATGCCGCCAGCGGGTGCCATCGTGCAGTGACTGCCGGGCAAGGCCAATACGCAGGTCGCCCCCATTGCCTTCGAACACACCAATGTGTTCTCCCACCACATTGTGCAGCAGTTTGTTACCGCTGCCGTACAGCCGGTTGTCCGCCGTGGAGGCGTAGTACTGCAGGTTGATCCAGTTGGTGACGATCATGGGTGCCGTCATGATCAGTTCCAGTGTTTTGAAGTCCTGATCCTGACGCCAGTCATAGTCGTGCAGAAAGGTACGTCCCTGCAGGTCGACGCCCCGGGTCAAATGACGTGGCGCGACGATAAAAGCTGCGTTGTTTGCAAGCCCCCATTCCGGACGGATTTCTGACCAGTCACGGCTGCGTTTCTGGAATCCGGAGTCGGTAATGTTATGGTGAGTGGCACAGTCACGCTGTGTTCGCGCCAGTTCACTGGCCTGCTGTAACCACTGCTGCCAGGCATCGTTGTGAGTACTGACGCCATACAGAACAATATCCTCCGTTGTTGTATTGTGTAGTCCGGCGACAAACCGGGTGGAATCAGGTATATGAATGTCGCGTTTAACCAATGCCAGACGGATATCGTTGTTGTTGAGCAGTTGCGCCAGTACTTTTACGTTGACTTCGCCGGTCTGACCACCGCAGGCGCCACAATCCAGGCTGGCAGCCTGTGGGTTGTTGGTCGTTGCGCTGCCGTGTCCCAGCAACAGTACCACGGGCGCGAAATGCTGCCTCAGTCCCATGTGCATGAGTACCGTGTATGCCAGTTCTGCCTGCTCTTCGGCTGTCAGCGAGTGGCCTTGCCGGCTTAGCACAAAGGGTCGGTTGTCACATAGCTGGTTGACCGGATGTTTTACTGCGGCTGGCCGGAAGCTGTTTCTGAGCAGTGACAGGGACTTGAATGCGCCAAGCATCTCCACCAGTCCGAAACTGGCGGGCGGCGTGTCAAAGGCGGAGTGATCCAGATGTGCGCCCTGATTGCCGGGATCGCCGTTTTCCTGTCGCGCGACAATCTGTGGTGCCAGTAAACCGGGCAGCTGCGGCCGGCGGTAGGCGCCGGTTGAGGGTTTGCAGGCGCCGGATTTGTGTGTGGCGGATTCATACTCAATGGGCAATCCGAAAAAACCGGCAAACCCAATGGTCTGTATCTCCGGATGCTGCGATTCCAGCGCACGCCGCATGGGTTCCGAGCGCACGTCAATGCAGAACGCGGCCTGCAACTGCGGAGAGTGAACCTGACTGGAGACAGGTGCAGTCAGCAGTTTCTGCTGCAGCGTACTTTGATAGGACAATTCCAGTGCCCGCTGCCAGATCCACAACCGCGCCTGATGTTGCAGGTGAAGGTTTTGCATCTGCGGCAGCTGCTCAAACTGCGCAATGAACCGGCGACGTACCATCTGGTACGCGTCCGGCGCTTGCGCTACAGTATGACGCCAGAGCGCGAGTTCCCAGGCCAGTCGGATTGCCAGAAGCTGTTCAACCCGGTCGTTCTGTGTGCCGGTAAAATTGTCCTGCCAGCGCTGGTACGCCATCCATGAGGCCCAGCCATTCACATCAAGCAGAAGCGCATGGACATAGTCACTGAAATGCGCAGGATCCCCGAAAGTTTCCATTGCAACCTGACACAGTTCCCTGGGGCACTCCGGCAGCGCATCAAACTGGTGGTGCAGGCCACGTTCGCCAGTCAGCACCTCAATACCTTTGTCCCGTCGGGTGATCCGCAGCCAACTGCGATACATGGCAGTTCCATATGTTTCCGATCCGGGACTTTGCCCGGGAACATGAATGGTGTGTTGAAAAAACAGGCCGCAGAACTGACTGATCTGCTGCACAATTTCATCGTGCCAGCGCATCTTGCGTTGCCGCTCCGGCAGGCCATCCAGTAATTCGCTCAGATGGTGCCAGTGCGGCAGTGAATCCTCTGGCATATCCAGCCACGCGACCAGCTGCTCAACACTGTCGGTCCGACCGGATTCGGGTTCCGCTTCCCTGATTGCCCTGGCAAGGTGGGAGGCATGAATATCCGATTGCCAGTACTTCTTGTACTCTTCACGGGACATCAGGCACTTTGCCTGACCCAGTGTTTCCAGCCGGGCGGCGACCTCGCTGAAAGGTCGATGACGCAGGGGCCACCAGGGATTGACTGCAATGGCTGTGTCCAATGGCCACGCAGGGGCAATGCGGGAGCACCCGTCGCGAACCGCATCGGGATAAGTTTCTGGTGTGGCAGATTTTGACTGTGTGACATCACTCATGGTGTTTCTCCCATAGTGCCGGCTTGCAAGTCGGTTTGCAGGTCTGTCAGCAAATTGTGCTCACTAAGCTGCACCTGTTTTCTGGACAACGATGGCGGCAATTCAAGCGGCCATATCCACAGGGTCAGGCGGCTGGCCCATTCGTCAAGATAGAAGCCGGCATTCATGGCGATGAAGCAGCGCTGTGACCAACTCCATTGCGGTACATAGAGCAGAATCAGAAACAGGCCAAACTGGAGCATAAAGAGCGAGCTGATCCAGGCATCAGCGATCATCGATGTCTGATGTGACAGATTTTCTGTTATCAGGCCGACCAGAGCGGTTGCCAGCAAGTAAGCGATTACACCTGCCCCCGACATGATCAGGCCTCTGACCACAGAGCGGCGCCGCGCGCTGAAGTGGAAGGCCAGCAGGGTGCAACAGGCGATGCCGACAAGTATCCAGGGGCTCAAAGGTGTCGTCAAATGGCCCGCGGCAAATGCCAGTGCAGCAGGGAGTATCACCACGGTGGCAGCGATGGCCCAGTGTCGGCGCGTGGGCAGTGGTGCGTTGGCGACTTCGCCGCGCAGATAGTGATTGACGGCTTCGCCTGACGCCAGAAACGCATGTGCCTTGTAGCAGGAGTGCGCGACCAGATGCAGCAATGCCAGTTCGTACAACCCCAGTGCACACTCCACCAGCATCAGCCCCATTTGTGCGATGGTAGACCAGGCCAGCCGCACCTTGATGCTGATGCGGGTCATCATGACCAGTGCAGCCAGCACGCAGCTTAACCCGGCGACAATCAGCACCAGCCATTGGGCAATTGGCGACAGGCTGAACAACGGGGCAAACAACAGCAGCAGAAATCCACCCAGATTGACGATGCCCGCATGCAGCAAGGCGGACACGGGAGTGGGTGACTCAACCACCTGGATCAGCCAGCCATGCAGCGGCAGTTGGGCACATTTGATCAGTGCTACCGAGGCCAGCAGGCAGGCGATCAGATGATCCAGAGCAGTCACTGTGCCGGTCTGCTTGTAATGCTCGAGCAGGGTCTGAATGTTCAAGGTCTGGTGCTGCAGGTAGAGCAGTACAAACGCGGTTATCAGGAGAACTTCAGCCAGACGGGCAAAGAGGAATTTTTTGTGGGCGGCCAGGGCGGCGCGCGGGCGATCCGGATAAAACAGCAGCAACTGGTGCAGGCTCAGGCTGATGGCCACCCAGCCGGCAGCAAAGATGATCAGGTGGTTGCTGGTGACCGTCACGCCCACGGCCAGCAGCGTCAGCAGGTAATGGCGAATAAAGCGGTTGCGGTCCGGGTCGCCATGAAAATTGCCGAGCGCATAGCGCAGTACCACAAGTCCGATAAAACCGATCAATATCAGCACGGTCAGCGAGAGACCTGTGATTCTGAATAGTTCCAGCCCGTCCATCATTATTTACACCTCATCAGTTGCACCTCGCCAGCTTCATACCGCCAGTTCCAGTGGGGCGTATTCTGATCAACCAGAATAGATTAGTAAAATAGATATAAAAGCATTTAATGTTCTATATAAAAGAACATAAGGCCGGGCTAGTCCTGACCAGAGTAGTAAGACAGCAGCATGTGAATGCGGGGATGAATCAGTTGACGCTGGACGCTGACAGCATAGAAATTCTCGAAAACTCTGGGTAGCGTCAAATACTGGTGTAGTGCGCCACTGGCCAGCTCATCTTTGACAACCACCTGCGGGATGACGGCCAGCGCACCGCTGTCTCTGGCCAGCAGGCGCAGCATGGCCATGTCATCAGCCTCGGCAATCACTTCCGGTTGAAGCTGGTGCTGTGCCGCGAGGGCATCAAACGCCGCCCGCAGGGGGCTTTGCGTGGGCGGCAGTACCCAGTGCTGGCCCGCATAGGCGGCGTCCAGCCGGTCAGGCAGATCCCTGCCGGGCGGGCCAATGATTGCCACCGGCTGGCTGGCAAGCAGCTGGCACTGCCAGATTTGCTGACCGCTGCCCTGTACTTCAATATTGGTCAGCGCCAGATCCAGTTGATGATCTGCCAGCGCGTTCAGCAGGGACGTCTGGCTCATCGACGCCAGCGAATAACGACAATCGTCGTGGTTGAGCAGGGGGCTGATAAAACTTTCAATAAAGTTGCGCGACATGGTGGCCAGTGTGCCGATGCGGATAGTCGCGTGTTCTGGCTGACGCCCCTCAGTGAGCAGGGTTTCCAGCTCATTGCCGCGTCTGAATATTTCCTCGGCGTAGCGGAAGGCCTGGTGTCCGCTTTCTGTCAGCAGCAACCGGCGACCTTCGCGACGAAACAGCTCGTTGCCCATGCTGTGCTCAAGTTGCCGGATCTGGGAAGAGAGTGCTGACTGGGCGACATGCAACTGTTCTGCGGTACGGGTCAGATTACCGTTGCGGGCAACCTGCCAGAAGTAGAACAGATGATGATAGTTGAGTTTATTCATGTGCTGGCTTGGCAACTGATTCATGCTTTGCTGGCATCATATCACCAACGCATTGATAATAGAGCCATGTTGTCATGAGCTCGGAGTCTGCAATGAATAAACCGCTGATTGTTTTTGGAGCCACCAGTTTTGTCGGGCAGATCCTCTGTCGCTATCTGCATGAGCTGAATCTGAACGAGCAGGCGCAGGGTGGTTCGCTGAACTGGCTCATGGCTGCGCGCTCCGAGGAAAAACTCAAGCGACTCCAACAGGAACTGGGCGGACCTCACGTCCCCGAATACCGTCTGGCCGATGCGGCCAATGAAACTCAATTGCGGGCATTGTGCGACGAGGCGGGTGTCATCATTTCTACCGTCGGACCCTATGCCTTGTTTGGCGAGACGCTGGTCAGGGTTTGTGCGGAGACCGGCACTGATTATTGTGACCTGACCGGTGAAACGCAATGGATCCGGCGCATGATTGACCGATACGAAACAAAAGCCCGCGAAAGCGGCGCACGTATCGTAAACTGTTGCGGCTTTGATTCCATTCCCTCGGACCTGGGAGTGTGGTTTCTGCAGCAGCAGGCGCAGCAGCAACTGGGTACCTACTGCCGGCATGTAAAAATGCGGGTACGAAAATTCAAGGGTGGTTTTTCCGGTGGCACGGTGGCCAGCATGATGAATGTGGCCAAAGAAGCGGCGCGGGATCCGGCACTGCGACGCGAGATGGCTGACCCCTATTCCCTCTGTCCGGCCGACAACAGACCTCTGGTTCGTCAGTATAAAATTACCGCAGGCATGGATGATGATGTAAAAAGCTGGATTGCACCGTTTGTCATGGAAGCAATCAATACCCGTGTAGTCCACCGTTCCAATGCCGTGCTGGGTTATCCGTGGGGTCAGAACTTTCTTTATGATGAAGCGGTCATGACCGGCAGTGATGACAGGGGGCGCAGCCGTGCCAAACGCACTGCGCTTGGTCAGACGCTGATGATGCTGGGGTTTGCTGTGCCGCCCACGCGCTGGTTGATGAGTCGATTTCTGCCCAAACCCGGCGAAGGCCCGAGCGCGGAGATGCAGCGTACCGGTTTTTTTGACCTGGTGTTTGTGGGACACACCAGCGATAACCGGACCGTGCGCACCACGCTTTATGGTGAACGCGATCCGGGGTATGGAGCAACCGCCCGAATGCTGGGTCAGGCGGCGCTCTGTCTGCGTGACGATGTCAGCAAAGACGACAAACCGGGCGGTTTCTGGACACCTGCATCAGCGCTGGCCGAGCCGCTGATTCCGCGGCTAGAGGCGTTTGCCGGTATTCGTTTTTCGGTTGAGCCGGCAGACTGACGGACTACATCAGTTCTGCCGAGCGGAGTACCAGCTCCAGCGTATCACCGTTTATCAATTCAAACATGGTTTGATAGGTCTCGTTGTCCAGCTTGATGATGTCAACATACTGGTTGGTCGCGAGATCAAAACTGCCGCTGCAATCGGGCAGCACGCCGTCCGCATTATGTTCACCATTGGCGTTGAACTGGCGCGCAGCAAGCACTCTGACTGCGCCCGCGTCCATGGAAGTAATTTCCAGGGTCAGATCCAGACGATCCATACCTTCATACATGGCAGGCTCGCCATTCTGAAGCACGCGAATACATGAATAAATACGCCAGTTCTGAGTCCTGATCACACCTATATTATTAAGCGGAATGGACAACGACGGATCAGGTTTTGTGCCATTGAATGCCCCGATATAAATGTCATCCGGAATGTCCGGGTTGAACTGTGTGACTGCCGCCTTGAATACGGAAAGCTCACCTTGCCACCCCGAGACAGTTGTGATTACCATGTTCAGGTTTTCGCTTGCATCGGCAATATCCTTGCCGACAGACACTGACGTGTTGCCATCAATTGAAACTATCCGGGATGTGCCCGGATAACCAAACGAACCACCCGGGTCGGCAAGCGTATCCTGATACAGCAAATGTGATCCATTGGCATTGAGTTTCAGGTTGCCTGCAAAATAGGTATTGCTGCGTGTAATCTCAACGCGCTCGCCGCCCGCATAGGGTATCTGGTACAGCACCGTTTCAGTAAAGTCTGTCCTGTCCGCAAAGGCTACTCGTGCCCCGTCACCGGAGATGGCAACATAGCCGCTGCGTCCCGGAGGTAGTTCGGCAAGCACACGGAGTGTACCCCCATCAGCTGGTACCGCATACAGTATGCCGGTGCCGGTGTTGTGCAACACGACCTGATTGCCATTGGCGCTGATATCAAAAAAACCGGTGTAGGCAGAACCAATCGAACCTATGAGGGAGGTTTCGGAGCCTGTTTCTCCCCAGTCCGGATCACTCAACTCTATGGGCTGACTGCCCGGCTGCAATTTAACGCTCACCAGCTTTGGTTTGTTGGATGCCTCCTGCCATTCCACGCCGTACACGGTAGCGGTAGTTTCCATGGCAGGTTCAAATGCAAACACCGCCCGGCTGCCGTCAGTACTCATTTTTAGCGGTACGGCCGTTGCCGAGTAACCAGGCAGCGAAACCGACACAATATCGGACACCGATAACGTTGCAGTATTGATAACGGCTATTTTCAGAGTATTCGACAATCTGTCTCGTGCCTGGTTCATGCTGGTTGACGTGTAGGCAAGCGCCACCCGGCTGCCATCGCGATTGATATCGAGCGAGAAACCACCTTCCAGACTTTGCAGCACTGTGGCGTTATTAACCGAGGCCGTTGAAAATTGACCCGTGTAAAGGAGCGTGCGTTCGCCAGTGCCAAGATCGTACAGATATACCCTGGAAGCATCGTTTACACTCCAGTCTTCCTTGAGAGGATTTAACCACCCCTCAAGACTTGTATCGAAATTGCGTTCCCTGACAACGTAGACCATCTTTCGTCCATCGGCCGAAATACGAATAACAGGATTTATCCGTCGGGACTCTTCCTCGGTGTGGAAGCCCTGGATCTGCTCTGGTTCAGCTGCATTTGTTTCAGGTACTGAAAACAGCATCAAGAGCATAGACAACAAAAACGCGCTTGGAACTGACGTGCGTATTGCAGCCGGTTTGATTTGAGCCCGGCAAGAGATCGACGCGAACAGATTGGTCATGGCCATGCCTCAGTAAGACTAGGTAATTGATATGTAAGGCATGCAATAGTCATAGCCTTACAAGAATATAAGACCACACTTAAATTTGAACTGACTTGATTTTTGTCAATGAACAGGATCAAACCGAAAGCGATTCAGGGCGGTTTCCGGACACGCGCCCCGGCGCTTACAAACCCGGAATCTCAATCCCTCTGCACCTCAAAACTGAGATGGGATTCATGGCGTTGCCCAAACTCATCCACACTGTTGACGGTCAGTCTATGAACACCGACTGGCAGATCGTCGGGCAGTTCCAGTTCCCAGATATGAGCCGAGCGTTGTGGTGTGCCCATTGCCTGCGGAGTGCCCTGCAGGCGGGCCTGGGCGCGTTCCACATAGGGATCAGTGCGTACGGTGTAGCGCATGGGCAAAGCGGTCTGACCATTCAGTGATAACCAGACCTGATCCCGCACGCCACCATCAAACAGATTTACTACAACTTTGCTGCCGGCACTGATGATGCCACGGTTCAGGCTGTCACCGTCGGCATTGCTCAGCGGTGGATCAATGGTGATGCGCATGCGTTGTCCGGCGTCGGGGCCGGTCGGGAAGGGAATGAATTCAGGTACTACTTCAGTATCATCAAAGTGCAGCACATAGTAGCCGTTCGGATTGCCATCCTGCATCATGGCATCATTCACGCCACGCAGATCCTCCGGCCCGGTCTGCCAGCCGTTGCCGCGGACTTCCGCAAGTGTGTGAGCAATCCAGGGTTGGCCCTGCCAGTCGTGAGTGTGATTGATCTCCACTTTCCAGCTGTTGCTGGTATCGTGCCCCGCCATTGCGTAGACATTTTCGAAGGGCAGCAATAACTGGATCAATTGATCAAAATTGACGGTTGACGGACCTGTAGCCGGTTCGCTGCCGCTGTCATCGATTGCTTCTGATATCAAGGGTATATGGGTGGCGATGACGATCAGTTTGTTGCGGTCGACTGTTGCCAGATCCCGTTGCAACCAGTAAAGCTGATTTTCAGAAATGTAACCGCGGTAGCGGCCGCCTTCGGGCAGAGTGTTGTCGGCACCGGCATACTCGACATTATTCAGCGCTACAAAATGGACATTGCCCACACTGAATGAATAGTAGGTGGGACCAAAATGCCGTTTGTAGGTTTCGTTGGCAAAGTGGGCATCAGGTGATTCGAAATTAATATCGTGATTGCCCGGCAGATACCACTGGGGAATGCCCATCAATGCCATCATGGCTTTGTGGCGATCATAAAGGTCCAGGTTGTCGTAGACCACATCGCCTACAGTGATGCCGAACTCCACGTCATGGGGGTTGCCGATCAATGGATTGATCAGGTCTTCGCGCAGTTTGTCCTGGTCCAGGTCGGTGCGAGCCTGGGTATCTGCAAAGGCGTGGGCGTCAAACTGAATGCCGGTGTCGGGCGTGGAGATCAGTGCAAAATTGATCGCTGCCGGTAATGGTCCGGTGGGTGCTATCACTTCCCATTGCCAGTCAATCGCAGTACCGGCGATGTCTGTCGGTGTGCCATCCGGATAGTGCAGGTAGAAGAACTTCGGGATGTTGTGTTCATCAACCGGGGCCCTGAATCCACTCGGTTGACTGATAAACAGAATGTCTGCAGGTGCCAGTTGAATTTCATATTCCCCCTGCGCGTTGGTCTGCACAACCTCGCAGCCATTGCTTACTCTGACATCGGGAATGCCTGGTTCGCCGGCATCCGGCCGGCCGTTATTGTTTTCATCCAGATACACGCGGCCACGCGCCGTTTCACTGTGTGGATTGCTGGTGCCACACTGGTTGCTGATGTGCGCGGCGGGAACGTTTTCAGTTAACCAGTCTGCGTTGCAGTTTGTGGGTGCCGACACGGGGTTGCAGCGGGCATTGCCTGGGCCATCCGGTAGTTGTGCCTGATAACCGGAACCAAAGGGAGACGGTTCGGCGTAGTCGGTGCTGATATATTGTGCGCCACTCTGAAATCCCAGCTCACGGCGGGTGGTGTCGCCTGTGCGGGCCTCATGAGAAGGCACATCAGAGCGGGTGCGCACCAGATAACCTCGAGCGACATTGGCGCGAATCTGTTCGTGATCGTCAATGGCATTGTTCATCTTGATAAACGCGGCCACAGGGTGACCGGGGTTCATACTGACAAACATGGCACGATTTTCCAGATTTGGCGACTGCTGCAGATACAGGTCCCGGTGCCTGCCGGTGTTGTCCATGGCAAACAGTATTTTGCCGCGGCTTTGTGCCAACGTCGGCCAGCCCTGCGTCAGAATCGCCGCTTCCAGCGTGGCCGACTCTCCGCGGACATCATCGGGTGTCAGCACATGGTTGCGGTCAAAAACAGCCCAGATGTCCGAGTCGACATCCACCACCAGTTCCTCTGTAAAACTCGCCGGCACGGTGTATTCCAGCGGACCCCAGTTCTGACGGGCGCCATCTTTGAGTTCCAGCATGATCATGACCGGCAGATGGGTCGGATTGGCCAGCGACCAGTCGCGTACTTCAGTCAGGCAGGCACGGAGGGTCAGGCAGGTGGTGCGATAGTCAACATCCTGGGAGTGAAGTACCTTGAAACCGGGCTGCGACATGACCGCGCGCCCGGCTTCGATTTCCGGGTCGTTGATCAGCATGCCGCCTGCCGGTGTTGCGTGCAGGCCACCGTCGGGGTCGGCGAAGACATCCAGTTCAAACTGGCGCAGACCAAGCAACGCAAGTTGCTCCCGCAGCGGTCGATGTTCGTAGCTGATATCCCGTGCCCAGCCGGGACGGTATTCATCCAGCAGGTCGATCAGCTCCTGTGCCGGCCAGCGTTTGTAGCTGTTGTGTGAGCCCAGCACCTGCACCTGGTTCAGGCGCAGGCAGTCGTCAGGCGAGTCAGTTGCCGCGCAGCCGGGTTGTCCGGCTGCCTGGGAAGCGGGTAGTGTGCACGTCAACAGGAGAAGGACATGCAGTGCAAAGGTGTTTGTGATGGGTAGCAGATTGCGCATAACAGGATCCCGGAGAGTTTGCTCCTGATAGTGACCTTATGATGCAACAGCTTTGTGACAGACCGGCGAAAATCGGCGGTATATGTCCCAAAACCCGTACTACTCCTCTGCCAGCGCTTTCATGTTGCCCAGAGCGCGCTCAAATGTGGCCCGGCGCCGGGTGATATCTGCATCCCTGGCGGCCTGATCAGCCAGATTGGAGACGTCCAGTATAAGTGTATAGAGAAGTTTCGAACTGTTTGCTCCGGTGGGGCGAGCTTCCATAAAACCGTGGTAGAGATTGTAGAATTCACCCTGCACTGCGGGCTGGGCATATCCGTAAGATAGCGGTGTCTGTGCCACCATCACTTCGGTAATGCGGCCCCCGGCCAGCACACGTACGGTGCCGATGCCGCCGTCGCCGGCGCTGATGTTGCAGTCAATGCCCAGCCAGTCACTGATGGCGCAGTAGTCGCCGACCCTGGCCCACACCTGCTCGGCGGAACGGTCAATATCGATTTCCATATTGACGGTGACGTAGTCGGCGTCCGCCTGGCTCAGTCCGGATACCAGCAGCAGAGGGGCTGCCAGCCACGCAAGAAATATTTTTTTCATTATTGATTTCCTTTTTGGGGTGATAGTTCGTTAGAAACAGATGAGTGAGCATTATGCCCGAATTGTGTACTATCGACTAAAGAGTTCCTGGCAAACAATAAAAAAAGGGGATTGGTGATGAACAAAGGTTTCAGGATTGCGATCGGAGTGTGCCTGGCCGCTGCCGGGGCATGGGCAGCAGCACAATCGGGCACCGGTACACCACAGGAGTTTGAAGGCCAGACCGAACCTTTGCGGGTGGTCCATATTCTTGATGAGCCGCGTCATCGAACGGTCCATAAAGGTGACAATTTCCGGCTGCTTGATGTTCAGATCAATCCCGGTGATACCACGCTGCCGCATACCCATGACTCACCCATCCTGTATACCTTCATTTCCAATGGGCAGGGGCCGCTGAATGGTCGTCTGTCCAGCGTCACCAGTTATGTGGATGAGCCATTGACGCACCGGGTCAACAATCCCGGGCCGGGACTGTTCAGGATTATTGCGCTGGCTGGGTTTGGCCCGGCAATCCCGGACATGAATGCTGACCTGCCGCAGGGTATCAGCCAGCCAGCGGAACTGGAGAACAGCTGGTTTCGTGCCTGGCGGCTGACCCTGCCTGCCGGCTCTGAAACCGGGCCGATCCGGCACGTCAATCCGGCGTTTGCGGTACAGGTAAGCAGCGGCACGCTGACACTGACCCGCGAGGATGGCATGTCGCGCGAATTGCTGGCGCCCGGAGACTGGGCGGCAGTAACAGCGGCCCATAGCTATCGTATAGTAAATACCTCTGACCAGGCTGTGTCGGTGGTGATCAAGGAAGCACGACAGCCCGGGGCGGGTAACTGACGCCATGCTGTACTGGCTGGCGCGACTGGAAGAGACCTGGCTGAGCGTCTTCATTCGTGAAACTGGCAGCGTGTTTTTTTCCGCGCTGACGCTGCACTCGTTATCCATGGCATTTGTGGCGGGCATCAACATCATGTTGTGCCTGCGAATGCTGGGTCTGGCCAGGCGTGTGCCGTTGCCGCGCTTTTCAAGCTATCTGCCGGTGATGTGGGCAGCGGTGGCAATTGTTGCTGTATCGGGGCTGGTGTTGCTGCTGGCCTATCCTGCCAAGGGTCTGACCAATGCAGTGTTCTACCTGAAGCTTGGTGTCTTACTGGTAGCGCTGGGAATTACCTGGGGTTTTTCGCGCCGGTATATGATGCCAGCGGCAGGGGAGTATCAGACATTGCCCTGGCAGACCCGCGCCCTGGCTGTCGCCGGTTTGTTGTGCTGGTCTCTGGTGATTGGCGCGGGGCGTTTTCTGGCCTATACCCACTCCATCCTGCTGGCGTCGAGTTTCTACTGATGATTGACTGGCTGCAGAGCTTTTCTCACGCCACCGGCATCTTTGCGTTTATGCACACGCAGTGGGGATGGCCGCTGATTGAGTCAGTGCATTTTACCGGACTGTGTCTGCTGGTCGGCAGTGTGGGGCTGTTTGATCTGCGTATGCTGGGTCTGGGGCGCGGTATTGAGATGTCCGCTCTGCATCAGCTGGTGCCAGTGGGTGTGGCAGGGTTCGTATTGTCTGCGCTTTCCGGGGTGATGTTTTTGGTTACAGCGCCGGATCAGTACCTCTTTAATCCGGCTTTCCGGCTAAAAATGTTATTCATGGCGCTTGCTGGTGTAAATGTGCTGGTGTTCTACAGGTTTGCGGCCTCGCAGGTGTACAACTGTCCGGCAAACAGCGCTGCGCCGCGCCATGCCATGACGATGGCAGGCGTCTCACTGCTGTGCTGGACCCTGATCATTGTCGCGGGGCGGCTGATTACATACTTCCGGCCGCCGTATCACTGGTGTTTTTTTTGCTAGTGCCGGTGTGCTGGTAAAAGGGAGTCAGTACCAAAATGTCAGTTCGGGGGAGCCAGCTCCAGCACCACCGGGCAGTGATCCGAACCGTAGACCTCATTGAGAATTTCAGCCTGTTGCAATTGCGACGCAAGAGACGCAGATGCCAGAAAATAATCCAGGCGCCAGCCGATGTTCCTGTCACGCGCCCCGGCGCGCATGCTCCACCAGCTGTACTTGACGGTGTCAGGGTGAAAATGACGGAAGGTATCCAGATAGCCGGCATCGACCAGTCGATCCAGGCCATCGATTTCACGCTGGGTATAGCCGGGGCTTTTGTTGTAGTTCGCCTGCGGTCGGGCGATATCGATGGGCCGGTGGCAGACGTTCAGATCACCGCAAATAATGACCGGTTTGGTTTTTTCCAGTGATTTCACATGCGCCAGAAAATCCCGGTCCCAGCGCTCCCGGTATTCCAGCCGTTTAAGGCCTGCGCCGGAGTTCGGCGTATAGACGGTCACCAGGTAGAAGCCGTCAAACTCTGCGCTGATGACGCGTCCTTCCTGATCGTGCTCCTCGATACCGATGCCCAGCTGAATGGAAGCAGGGGAGTGACGACTGAAAATCGCGGTGCCGGAATAACCCGGCCGCACCGCCGAGCAGGGGGTGATGTGGTAACCGTCCAGCCCGCCGACAGCTTCCAGTACCTGATGGTCCTGGGCTTTGGTTTCCTGCAGGCAGAGCACATCAGGCCGCATTTGCTGTACCGAGTTGATGAAGTCTTTTTTTACTGCGGCGCGGATGCCGTTAACGTTCCAGGAGATCAGTCGCATAATTGGAAAACCAGAGCAAAGTGGGTTTGTTGCTGTCTGTATATACAGTATAGTAGGGGTTGGCTGTGAGGATGACAAGTTGTTGTGCCTTGAAGGTACAGTCCCTGGCCCCGAATATGCTATAAAAGCTCACTGAACTTCTTTTGATTGCAGACCCGCTTATGACCATGAACATCACCATCAATGCTGACGGCACCGAGCAGATCGCGCTGAGCAGCTACACCCGCCAGGCTTACCTGAACTACTCCATGTATGTGATTAATGACCGCGCCCTGCCGCATATCGGCGACGGCCTGAAGCCCGTGCAGCGGCGCATTGTTTACGCGATGTCGGAGCTTAGCCTGAAGTCGACGGCAAAATTCAAGAAGTCGGCGCGTACCATTGGTGATGTGATCGGTAAATTCCATCCGCATGGCGATTCGGCCTGTTACGAGGCCATGGTGCTGATGGCGCAGCCGTTCAGTTACCGTTATCCGCTGGTCGACGGACAGGGGAACTGGGGTTCGCCGGATGATCCCAAGTCGTTTGCGGCAATGCGTTATACCGAGTCGCGATTGCAGAAATATGCCGATCTGCTGCTGTCCGAGCTGGGGCAGGGCACGGTTGAGTGGCGACCGAATTTTGATGGCACCATGGATGAACCCGTGATACTGCCGGCCAGGGTGCCGAATGTACTGCTCAATGGTGGTAGCGGAATTGCGGTGGGCATGGCGACCGATATTCCGCCGCACAATATGCGCGAAATTGTCAGTGCCTGTGTCCATCTGCTGGAGGAGCCCAAAGCCACGCTGGCAGATCTGATGCTGCATGTGAAAGGCCCGGACTTTCCCACCGAGGCAGAGATCATCACGCCGGCGGCTGATCTGGAGACCATGTACCAGACCGGTCGTGGTTCACTGAAGGCGCGTGCAATCTACAGGGAAGAAGATGGCGATGTGGTGATTACTGCATTGCCGTATCAGGTATCCGGTGCCAAGGTGCTGGAGCAGATTGCTGCGCAGATGCAGAAGAAAAAACTGCCGATGGTGGTTGATCTGCGTGATGAGTCCGATCACGAGAACCCGACCCGTATTGTTATTGTGCCGCGCTCCAATCGGGTGGATGCCGACGAACTGATGCTGCATCTGTTTGCTACCACGGATCTGGAGAAGTCCTACCGGGTTAACTTCAACATGATCGGCACCAATGGGCGGCCGCAGGTGAAAAATCTGCGCAGTCTGCTGGCCGAGTGGTTGACCTTTCGTACTGAAACAGTGCGGCGCCGGCTGCAGTACCGGCTGCAAAAAGTACTGGACCGGTTGCATATCCTGGAAGGTCTGCTGGTCGCCTTTCTCAATATTGATGAAGTGATCCACATTATCCGCACTGAAGACAAACCCAAGCCGGTGCTGATGGAGCGTTTTGGGTTGGACGATGTGCAGGCCGAATCCATCCTGGAATTGAAGCTGCGGCATCTGGCCAAACTGGAAGAGATGAAGATCAGAGGTGAGCAGGACGAGCTGGCCAGAGAGCGCGAAACACTGGAAGGGCTGCTCGGGTCCGAGCGCAAATTGAAAACGCTGATCAAGAAAGAGCTGATAGCAGACGCTGAACTGTACGGCGATGACCGGCGCTCCCCGCTGGTGCAGCGCACCGAGGCACAGGCGTTCAGCGAGGTTGAACTGATTTCGTCGGAGCCGGTGACAGTAGTGCTGTCAAAGAGTGGCTGGGTGCGCTCTGCCAAAGGCCACGATGTGGATCCGGAAGCGCTGCAGTACAAGTCTGGTGACGGCTTCAGGGTTGCCGCCAGGGGCAGGAGCAATCAGTCCGCCGTGTTTATTGATTCGACCGGGCGTGCTTACAGCTTGCAGACCCATACCCTGCCGTCGGCCAGGGGGCAGGGTGAGCCGTTAACGGGACGTCTGGCGCCTCCGTCCGGCGCTGTGTTTGAGAGTGTGCTGCTGGCTGACGACAAACAACCGGTATTGATGGCCAGTGATGCGGGTTATGGCTTTGTCGCTTCGGTTGGCGATCTGCAGGGTAAAAACAAGGCAGGCAAAACGGTACTGAGTTTGCCGAAAGGCGCCAAAGTACTGCCGCCGGTGCTTATCCGGAACCCGGAGGCTGATCTGTTGGTGGCGGTCACCAATGAGGGGAGAATGCTATGCTTCCCGGTGTCTGAGCTGCCGGTTCTGGCCCGCGGCAAGGGCAACAAGATTATTGGTATTCCTTCGGGCCGGGTTGCGGATCGTCTGGAATTTGTTGTATCCATGGCGGTGGTGCCGGTTGACGGTGCGGTAACGGTCTATGCCGGCCGCCGGCACCTGACGCTCAAGGCCGGCGATCTGGCGCACTATCATGGGGATCGGGGGCGCCGGGGCAACAAGCTGCCTAGAGGGTTTCAGAATGTTGATCGGGTAGAACCTGTTGATCGAGCGGATCGGTCAGATCAAGGCTGATTTCTTCCTCCTGAAACAGCCCGAACTCCATATGGTCACTGGGCTCCTGCAGACAGTTGCCCTGCACAAAATTGACATTGGCCTGCCACAGCAGAGGCAGCAGCTCTATGTCCTCAATCATGGGGGCAATAACACGCACGCCCTGGGCCTGCAGGGAACTGACCACTTCCTGCAATTGGGTGCGCTGCTGCACATCCAGGTCGATGTGTTGTATCAGCGAGCGGTCCAGTTTGACAAAGTCGGCAGGGAACTGCCCCAGCATCCTGATTGGATCAAGGCTGCAGCCGAAATGGGTCAGGGACAGCACGAATCCCAGATCCCGTATTTTCTGACAGAATGTTCTGGCCTCGTCAGGCGCGCTCATGATGTCGATTTCACTGATCTGCATGATGAGCTGCCGCGGACTTTGCTGCTGGCGCTGAAGCTCCTGGGCCAACCAGACCGGCAGGGTCTGGCTGAGCAGTGAGTTGGCGGTCAGATTGATGGTCAGGCGAAGGTCGTCCCTGTTCTGACTGGTGAGCACCCGCAGGGCGTGAGAAATGACATACCGATCCAGTCGTTCACCAAGGCCATGCTGATTGGCAGCGTCAAGAAATTCGGCCGGATATATCAGTCGGTCAGCTACCGGTACCCTGCATCTGACTTCGTAGTATTCGCGCATGTCCGCCTTGAGGCTGATGGTTGGCTGATAGACCAGCAACAAATTTTCATCCTTCAATGCCTGACGCAGCGGTTCCAGTGAGTTGGCCAGTGTTGCAGTCCCGCTGTCTCCGTTTTGCCTGACACTCTGATGGCGGCGTACCGCCTGATGCTGGCGCGCCCGGATCAGTATGGTGTCCGCGTCGGGCGCTTCATCTGTGATCATGGCGGCACCAATCTGAAAACCGAGTGACATGCCGGCCGGCGCCATTGCCTGCATTGCGGTTTGCAGCGTGTCCAGTTTGCCGAGCATCGTCTGACAACTTTCTGTGTCTGCATCGGGCAGCAGTACTACAAAATCACCGCTGTCGAGTCGACCCAGAGCAGTCTGTGGCGGACACCTGGCCTTGAGAACAGTTGCAATATCACGTAGCAGCAGATGCATGTCGGTTTTGCCCAGTACAACGGCAATTTCTGCCAGTTGTGGCGAGCTCAGCATGATCAGGGCGCTTGGTCGCTGCTGATAGACGGCGATGCTGATGGCCTGATTGACCGCACGGAAAAATCCGGCCTCATTCAACAGACCGCTCTGCAGATCCTTGCTCAGAGCCTCACGCACAGCGTTGTTTTGAGCAGCATTGCCATGGGCGGCCTGCACTATCAACTGCAGACTCTGCTCACCATTGATGCTGACTGCGGCGCTGTCCATGGCTGCAACGACGTCGGTACCATCCCGCCTGACAGCGGTAAATTCACAGCGCTGTATGCCATTGTTGAACGGCTGGCGCAGAAACTGACGCACGCGGTCTGCATCTTCCTCGGCGACCAGATCCAGAAATGGCACGGCATAGATGTCCGGCAGTGCGCGGAAGCCGAAAAACTCCAGCCAGGCCGGGTTGGCGTACTGATGCAGTCCGTCCTGCAGGGTAGCGATGGCATCTGTGGTGTTGTCCACAAACAGCTGCAGGCGTTGATTCAGTTCCCGCACGCTGCCGGCGGCGCGACGCGCTTCACGTCGCTGACTCAGTTGCAGCAGTTCGCGTTTTATCTGATAAACAAATTGCACCTGTCCGGCTGCCGAATCCAGCTGTGACTCGCTGATCAGCGCAGCAGCACCCAGACCGAGCAGGGGAAGCCAGCGGGCAGTTGCACGGCAAATCAGCAAGCAGGGGATATCGCGTCGGGACGACTGCAGTTGTCGCAGCAATGCTTCGTTCGCCTGACCGGGAGCATCGGCAAACAGGATGATCAGATCGTGGGTTTCACCACCCGGCACTTCGTCCGGCAGGTGATCGCCCTCGAACTCTCTGGCATTGATATCAAGGCCGGCCCGCCGTAACAGGCCGGTCAGTGCTTCAATCTTGCCATTGCTGCCGTGGTTGACCAGTATCTGGTACGACTGTGCATTGTTCATAGATTTATTCTAGACCGCTTTTGGACGGTTCGCCGGGAATTTCCCTGACCAGTTTCGGGACCAGGTACCCGGGGACACGCGCCCGCATTTCATCCATTAATTGTCCGGCGGCGGAGTCAGATACTGCAAAATGTGCCACCCCCTGCACCTTGTCCAGCATGTGCAGATAGTATGGCAGTACACCTGCAGCAAACAGCCGCTCACTTAAACTGACCAGTGCATCCGCGCTGTCGTTGACGCCGCGCAGTAACACACTCTGGTTCAGCAGCGT
Organism: uncultured Pseudohongiella sp.; assembly: GCA_963974875.1. Classification (GTDB taxonomy): domain Bacteria; phylum Pseudomonadota; class Gammaproteobacteria; order Pseudomonadales; family Pseudohongiellaceae; genus Pseudohongiella. Next base: position 254,568 of record CAXBER010000003.1, read on the forward strand.
CACATTGGCCGCCTTGAGCCTGTGCATTGCTGCAACCACCTTCTCATCAATCTCATTCGCGTGGTTGACGTGAACAACCATCACTTTTTGCAGGCGGGTTTCCGCCAGCCAGCCCAGCAGGGCATTATCCACCCGCTCGGGAATCATCACCGGCGTGCGGGTATGTATACGTAGTCGGCCGATGTGCGGTATTTCTGAAATACGATTTGTCAGCCAGGCCAGATATTTGTCGCTGGCCGCCAGGGGATCGCCCCCACTGTAGATGACTTCGCGTATCTGCGGCTGTGTCTGTAGCCACTGCAGGCTCTGCTCCCAGCTCGTTTTGCCCGGCACCTTGGCATCGTAGGGGAAGTGACGGCGAAAGCAGTAGCGGCAATGGACAGCGCAGTGCGGGGCGGCCAGCACCAGCACCCGCCCCTGGTATTTGTGAAGAATGCCCGCTTGCGGGTTAAAATCGGCCTCCGAAAGTGGATCGAGGGAGTATCCGGGGGTATCATCGACCTCCCTGCCGATGGGCAATACCTGTGCCAGCAGCGGATCCGCAGGATCTGCCGGCTGCATTCTGGCCACAAAGGCGCGAGGTACCTTGAGCGGAAAACTGCTCAGCACATCCGCAGGAATATCAAACTGTGAGGTATCCAGTTTGAGTATCCGCAGAAGTTCGGTGGGGTCTGTAATCAGATCTGACAGCTGTTGTTGCCAGGATCCGGCTGTAGAGGTGATCAACATGGCGCGCGGCAATCCGGGGTTTGGGTCTTGAAACAGTAAGCAGTCATGGTAAACCGGAGGCGACAGCTTACAGAAGCAATATTTATTGAGAGGCAATGCATGGCAACTTTTTCTACCAACGAATTCAAGCCGGGACTGAAGGTGCTGCTGGACGGCGAACCCTGCTCCATTCTGGAGAACGACTACGTCAAGCCGGGCAAGGGGCAGGCATTCAACCGGGTAAAGATGCGCAATCTGCTGAACGGCCGGGTCTGGGAGCGAACCTTCAAATCGGGGGAATCCCTGGAGGGAGCGGATGTCATGGAAACTGACATGAGCTATCTGTATACCGATGGTGAGTTCTGGCATTTCATGAAAACCGACGGCAGCTTTGAGCAGTTTGCCGCCGACCGGGCAGCGATGGCGGATGCGATAAATTGGCTGAAAGAAGAAGAAACCTATGTGGTGACGCTCTACAACGGCAGCCCGATCAATGTCACAGCGCCCAACTTTGTGGAGATTGAAGTCACTGAAACGGATCCGGGCCTGAAAGGTGATACGGCGCAGGGCGGCAGCAAACCCGCAACGCTGGCTTCAGGCGCCGTGGTCAAGGTGCCGCTGTTTGTCAATATTGGTGACGTGCTGAGAGTTGACACCCGCACGGGTGAGTATCAGAACCGGGTGCGCTGATTCTATGCGCGCCGATTGGCAGCCATCGGCTCCGCTGGAGAACTTGCGTCAACGTGCATCGCTGCTGGCGCAGGTAAGGGCGTTTTTTGCCGAACGTGGTGTGCTTGAGGTGGAAACGCCACTGCTGTGTCAGGCAACAGTGACAGATTTGCATCTGGATTCCCTGCTTGTGGAGATGGGGAGCCGGAACCAGAAGGGCCAGCGACGCTTTCTGCAGACCTCGCCGGAATTTGCCATGAAACGCCTGCTGGCGGCAGGCAGCGGCCCCATCTATCAGCTGTGCAAGGCTTTCCGCCGCGATGAATCGGGCAGCCGGCATAATCCGGAGTTCAGCATGTTGGAGTGGTATCGCCCGGGCTTGGATGAAGTGCAGCTGATGGATGAGGTTGAATCCCTGCTGCGCGCCTGTTTGCCGGGTGATTTACTGCCGGCAGATCGTTTTGTTCGCGTCACCTATCGCGAGCTGTTTCAGCAGTATCTGGATCTGGATCCCTTCGTCACCGCTAGCGATGAACTGATCCACCGTGCATGCCTGATCGCCGGCGCCAATATCAGTGCCATGCAGCTGTCGCGAAACGGTGCGCTGGATCTGCTGATGTCTCATGCAATAGAGCCGCAGCTGCAGTCGCCGGTGTTTGTCACACAGTTCCCCGCCAGCCAGGCTGCACTGGCGCGTGTGGTGCCGGATGCCGAAGGCACTGACGTTGCTCAGCGGTTTGAGCTGTTTGTCAGAGGCATGGAGATTGCCAATGGTTATCATGAACTGACTGACGCACAGGAGCAGTCACGGCGTTTTGCCGAAGACAATGTCCGCCGCGCCCGGGTCGGGTTGCCGGTCCATCCGGTTGATGAGCGACTGCTGGCGGCAATGAGATCGGGCTTGCCTGACTGCGCAGGTGTGGCACTGGGATTTGACCGGCTGATGATGCTGGCCGTGAATACTGCACGGATTGCTGATGTGATCAGTTTTACCGCAGACCATGCATAAGCAATTTTCGCATGATAGGCTTGACAGAAACCAACTCTGGAAATATGCAGTGAGTTTTATATGACCTCTTTTGATGGGGACCAGCTGGTCCTGCGCCTGCGCGAAATCCGCAATGCCCGTAACCGGTTGCTGGTCTGTTTTCTGACCTTTCCCATTTATGTGATTGCAGTGACCCGATTGCTGGGCAATGGTCAGGATATAACCTGGCTGATGCTGGCCTACATGGCGCTGTATGCAGGTTTTGGTATTGCCATGTCAGTGAAACGCTGCCCGCGTTGCCATGAACAGTTTTTTGTGAAAAAGTACTTCCTCAACCCGTTTCGCCGCGATTGTGCGCATTGCGGGCTGTCGTGTGCGCGTCACACCAATATTGAACAATAACGAGTCCACAGACCATTTTATAACAGGGAAAAATCATGATTGGATACGTCACTCTTGGTACCAACAACATGCAGCGTGCTGCTGAATTTTACGATGCGCTGCTGGCTGAACTGGGCGGCAAACGTTTCATGGAGATGGATCGTTTTATCGCCTGGGGCAGCCAACCGAACCAGCCGATGATCTCAATTGCCATGCCATTTGACGGCAATGATGCGTGTGTCGGAAACGGCGTTATGGTGGCGCTGGCCGCTGACAGTCCGGCCACCGTCGACCGCGTTTATAAAAAGGCGCTGGAACTGGGCAGCCAGGACGAAGGGCCTGCCGGCCCGCGTGGTGATTCCGGTTTCTACGCAGGGTACTTTCGTGACCTGGACGGCAACAAGCTGGCCGTGTTCTGCATGAGTCAGGCCGCCGCCTGACCCTGATCGTTACTCTGACAGCCAGCCAAGAATCCGCGCTATCCGGTCATTGATCGGATAGCCGCCGGATGTCCAGCCCAGCCTGACAACCACGGTTTCTTCAGACGGGATGACGGTAAGTGATTGCTGCCGGTTGCCTTGTGCCGCATAGGCATCCACGGGCACATCCGGCCAGCGCAGTTCTGCGTTGCCCTGATTCAGCCACCACTGATAACCATATGCGCGATTGTTGCGTGAACGATTGGGCGTGACGGAGCGTTCTACCCAGTCTTCACTGACGATGCGCTTGCCGTTCAGTACACCCCTGTCCAGCATCATTTGGCCGATCCGGGCCCAGTCGCGCGCCGAGGCATAAAGATAAGAGCTGCCGACCAGCACGCCGGACGCATCAGGTTCAAATACTGCGTGTTGAAAGCTCAGAGGTACGGCAATCTGGCGGCGGTAGTCGTCCATGCTGCTGGCCAGGGTGCCGCCGGTGCGCTCATAGTAGAGTCTGGCGAGCAGATTGGCGGTACCGGAGCTGTAGTTGAACTGGCTGCCGGGTGTGCTGCGCAACGGTCTGTCCATGGCGTAGCCGGATGCAGAAGGTTCAGTGAACAGCATGCTGGTGGCATCGTCGCCAGGGTTGTACTGTTCGGAGAAATCAAGTCCGTCGGTCATGGTCAGCAGATGTTCAATACTGATTGCAGCGCGCTCGTCATTGGCCCAGGCATCAAAAACCGGTGATTCTGCAGTGTTCAACAGTCCCCGATATTCAAGGTTGCCCAGCATGACGGCCGTCAGGCTTTTTGCCATGGACCAGCCCAGCAGCGGCACATCTGGCCCTGCACCCTGAGCATAACTTTCGGCAACGATACTGCCATTGTGCACAACCAGCAGCGCGCGGGTATTCAGCCCTGCCGTATTATCTTCACGGACCATTGCATCGAGTGAGGACTGCAGTGAGGAGTCGATGGTTTCTACCCGCGTGCCGTGCGGCCAGTGGCTTGTGAGAACCGGCATGGGGAACGCGGAGAATGTGCTGCGCTGCTCATGTCCGGGGTAGTCCACATAACAGCCGATGCCATCCACATGACTGGCAGTTGCTGGCGCCATCCCGAAAAAGGTGGTGCTGACTGAACGTTGTTCGTCGTCATAGGAAACGCTGAGATAGTCGAGGATGGGCGAATACTGCACCAGGTCGTCAAAGGCCTGGGAATCGGAGAATCCACTGACATATCGCGAGCTGCAAAGCAGCTTGGCACCAATACCGGTCGCGACCCCGGGCGCACTGGCCAGGTAGGAAGGCGTGATATTGTTGGCAGCCGCAAACGCAATGGCAACAACCACCAGCAGTGTGATCGTTAGTTTTTTGACAGGGATTCTTTTCATGGGTTATGCCAGTAAAAATGAGAAGACGCTCACGATTATGACATAAAAAAATTGGCAGCACCCAACCCGTTCCACTAGACTCATATGACAGATTGAAGAATAAGCAGTAAATAAAAGCACCAGGACGAATGTTCGAATGGAGCCACGATGTTGCCGACACGGAGCTGTCACAACCTGATTGAACTGCTTGAAACAGCGGCACTTGAGCAACCGCTGTTCCCGCTGTACAACTTCCTTGATAATAAGCTGATGAACGCGCATTCGATCAGCTGCGCACAGCTGCATGCCGATGCCCGCAGAATTGCCGCTGGATTGCAGACAGCCCTGAGCGAACAACGCACAATAGTGCTACTGTATTCCGCCGCCAGCCCGGCAGATTTCACCAAGGCGTTTTTTGGTATTCTGCTCGCCGGCTGCACACCGCTGCCATTGCGCATGACGGGGGATGTTGTCAGGAAAGAATTGCCGGAACTCTGCGCAGCGCTGGATGTTCAGGTAGTGCTGGGTCCGGATGACCTGGTGAAAAAAATGTCCGCTTATCCCGGTCCGGCGTTGTCAGCCCTGCCGGTGCCGCCGTTGCTGATGTCGCCGGACGGCATGCCAGACAGCAACGTCTGGGCCAGGCCTGTTGTCACATCGCACACATGTGCATTGGCAAGGCAGAACACCCAGACGCAGGTGCCCGGATTCGTGGGGTTTTCTCATGCCCGGATTCTGGATTGTCTGCAGCGACTGGCGGATGACATGGACGTGGGTGCTGGTGACAGATTCCTGGGCTGGCAGGAGGCGGATACGATGACAGGGCTGGTCCTGCAGATGTTGTTGCCGCTGTATACCCTGAGCCAGAGTTATATGCTGGACCCGGCACAGGTACGGCGCACTCCGTCCATCTGGTACAAGGCCATAAACCGGTATCAGTGCACCATCAGCGGAGGTCCGGACTATGTCCTGGCATCCTTTGCTGCCCGTGTCGGTGGTCATGAGTCAATTCCGGATCTGTCCTGCTGGCGCATTGTTCATGTGGGGGGCGGCATGTTCAATGCGTCCGGAATCCGTCGTTTTGTTGACAGCCTGCGCCATCGTGGGCTTTCTGAACAGGCGCTGTATTGCCATTACATATCAGACCGGTCTGTCTATCTGGTTTCCGGTGTGCGCGGTCTGGCAACAATAACCCTGAATGCTGTTGAGTATGTCTGTGCAGGGTATCTGAAGGATCTTGAAGATGCCGGGCGCATCAGTGTCTGTGGTGAAGGCGAGGTGCTGCTGCCGCCGGATTGTGCAGGCACGATAATGCGCACCATCCATAAGGATGACGAGTTGTCCGCTGCCCGGGCTTTGGAATTGGCTCCGGCGCAGATCACCGGCGATCTGGCCGGTGCATCAGGCGATAAATTTTATCTGCTGGGCAGGCAGGAAAACCAGTTTGATATTAACGGTAGTCGTGTGCAGGCTGAGTTTATTGAAGCGGCGATATTGCAGCGTTATTGCGGGCTTGGCATCAGTCGCTGTGTGGCAGACTACAATGCGCCGGCGGACGAACTGGTTGTGCTGGCAGAGTGTGTATGGCGCAAACCGGCAGAAGCCTGGAGCGGCGTTGTGACGGACATTATCGCTGAACTGGGGCAGCTAGTGACCGTGGCCAAGATCCGCGTACTGCTGTTGCGTCCATTCAGTCTGCCGGTAACCGATCAGGGGGTCATTCAGCGCGCGCTTTGTCGTGATCTGATCAGCAGCGGTGAGATAATGACCCGGTTGCAACCGGTCAGAGGGAAAAAACTGAAAACAGATAAACCACATTCCGATTTGCAGGGAGGCAGGGAATAACTGATGACGATTACGAACATGGACAATGTAGTGGTGCATATCGTCGGAGAATGCATTGACCATTTACCACACAGACAGGATATCAACAGCGATACGCGGATTTCTGATCTGCTGGTGGATTCGCTGCGCATGGTACAGATTGTATTTGAGCTGGAAACAACGTTCGGGATTGAGTTGCCTGAACACGCCCTTTTTCAGATTGACACTGTGGGTGACCTGATCGATCTGGTCAGACTGGTGACACATGCGAGGATGGGGGGTACTCCCGGGCGCCGAATATTGCCGTCCCCACCCGGATCATGGTTGAACCCTCGGCGATAGCTGCCGGAAAATCATCACTCATGCCAATCGAAAGTGTATCCATGGTTGGAAACTGTTCCTGCAGCTGCACAAACAGGTCGTGCAGTGGTCTGAATGTCGCCCGTTGAGCCTGGATATCATCACAGGGTGCGGGGATGGCCATCAGGCCTCTGAGCTTAAGGTGCGGCATCTGTTGTGATATTTGTCTACACAGCGCTTCAGCATCCCTGATGTCTACGCCGGCCTTGGTGTCCTCATGGGACAGGTTTACCTGCACACAGACATTCAGAGGCGACAGCCGGTCAGGACGTTGATCATTGAGTCGCTGAGCAATTTTGAGCCGGTCGACACTGTGCACCCAGTCAAAGGCACCGGCAATGTCCCGGGTCTTGTTGGATTGAATGGGTCCGATAAAGTGCCAGGTGATATCCGGTGTACTGGTGCCGGGCGCGGAAAGTTCAGCAATCTTGTCCAGCGCCTCCTGCACATAATTTTCGCCAAAGTGCCTGGCCCCTGCAGCGTAGGCTTCCCGCAGCCTGTCTGATGGATGGGTTTTGCTGACGGACAGCAACAGCACGCTTTGTGGTTCACGTCCCGATTGTATTGCAGCGTCATTGATCTGGTTGATCAAGGTGCGGTAGTTTTCTGCTATGCTGGCGTTCTTCATGGGAAAAAGTATAACGTTGTACTTGTTTGACTGAAACCATCTTTTAGGGCGAGATTCATGGACATTACAAAACTGCTGACCTTTGCTGTAAAAAACGGTGCGTCTGACCTGCATCTGACCGCGGGTATGCCCCCGATGATTCGTGTCGACGGGGACATGCGCAAGATTGATCTGCCGGTTATGGATCACAAAACGGTTCATGGACTGATCTATGAGATCATGTCAGACAAGCAGCGCAAGGACTACGAGGAGTTCATGGAAACAGACTTCTCGTTTGAAATAGGTGAGCTGGCCAGATTCCGGGTGAACGCCTTTAATCAGAACCGCGGCGCTGCTGCAGTGTTCCGCACAATTCCGGCCACAGTATTGACCATGCGACAGTTGAACATGGGCAAGGTGTTTGAATCGATAGCAGCATTCCCGCGCGGACTGGTGGTGGTAACCGGCCCTACCGGTTCCGGCAAGAGCACAACGCTGGCAGCGATGATAGATTTCATCAACGAAACACGCTACGAGCATATCCTGACCATTGAGGACCCGATCGAGTTTGTTCATCAAAGCAAAAAATGCCTGGTGAACCAGCGCGAAGTGCATCGCGACACCCTCGGGTTCAATGAAGCCCTGCGGTCAGCTTTGCGTGAAGATCCGGACATTATCCTGGTCGGTGAGCTCAGGGATCTGGAGACCATTCGTCTTGCGCTGACTGCTGCAGAAACCGGGCACCTGGTCTTTGCGACGTTGCATACAACATCGGCAGCCAAGACCATTGACCGGATGATTGACGTATTTCCGGCCGGCGAAAAAAGTATGGTGAGATCCATGCTGTCGGAGTCCCTGCAGGCGGTCATTTCCCAGGCCCTGCTGAAAAAGGTGGGAGGTGGCAGGGTGGCAGCGCACGAAATCATGATGGGGACACCCGCCATTCGTAACCTGATTCGTGAAGACAAGGTGGCGCAGATGTACTCTGCCATCCAGACCGGTGCCAATACCGGTATGCGCACTCTGGACCAGCACCTGAAAGAACTGGTGCAGGCCGAGTTGGTCACCCGCGAGGATGCGCGCCTGAAAGCCAAGATGCCGGATGCATTTATATGATGTGACTGGACCGCCCGGTGGCTGGCAATTCTGCCAGCCGGGGCCTGGGCCGGGGGTAGGGCGGGTCTGGGTCTGGGTGTGAGGCCCGGGTGTGGAGTCGGGCTGCATCAGCGCAGCCAGCGGCCCGGAGACTGCGTTGTAAACTGCTGTCTTTGTATAGGCGCCTCACATCCCGCAAGCCTCTGTTCGCGACCCAGTATCAGCCATCGGGCGCGGTGAGCCACGCCCATGACCGGCGCGGAATCAGCACGAAAACAGGTCAGCTCCAGATTGTCGGGTACCAGCAGGTACCGATTACTGCCTTCCTCCTGCCAGCGCCACGCGTTGCGTTCCTGCTCGGCAGGATCTGCCAGGTAACTGAAATGTGTGACGTCCAGCCGTGAGAACAAAATAAACTGTTCCTTGAAAGCAATCAGCCCCAGTTGTGAATCTACCGGTAAAAAATCTTCCGTGTTTGCCAGCACATCCCTGGGTGTTCTGATCGGTTCAAGTGCCATGTATCCCAGGCTGGAGTACAGAACAAAACTGATCATCAGAGCCACAAACAGTCTGGCATCAGCGGCGCTGCGCCAAAACAGGATCAGGCTGGCAATCCAGGTGAGGGCGGCTGAAAAAATGAAAGCAGTGATCAGTGAAAGATTGTCAGGATCATTGTTGTAATCACTCAGCCGGTCCATCAGTAACGGGTGATCCAGCCAGACCATGATCATCACTGCAGCAAGAGTTGCGGCCAGCAGCAAATGAACAGCTGTCAGGGCTATCGACAGCCAGCGCACGCTGCGCCAGTCGCTTACTGCAGTGGCCAGCACAAGCGCAAACACTGGCAGTGCGGGAAGTATGTAGACACCGCGTTTACCTGGGCTGGCACTAAAAAACAGAATGACCAGAACCACCCAGACAAACCAGGTCATAAGCAGCGGCCGGGTTTTCAGGTTTTCTGCCACTTCACGCCATCTGGCGATGGCGATCAGGGGCAAGGGAAACCACAGCACCGGGATGACGTTGGACACGAAATAGTGCCAGGGGTTGAGGTGTGTCCAGGTATCGGTATATCGTTCTGCGGTCTGTTTTAGCAGGATATTGTCACGGTATGCATATGCCGCAGCGGTGTCCAGTTGATCGACATGCATCAACATCGGCACTATCCAGGCAGCAACAACCAGCAGCATGACCAGCGGGCCCGCCGCACAGCGCCAGCTGAGAGACGGACCAAAATCGTGGCGTTTGTTCAGTGCCAGCAGCCCTATCGGAATCAGCATCAGCAGCGGCAGAAACCCGACGCCCTTGGTGATGATGCCGAGGCCCATAAAACCCCAGGCAGTAAAATACAGCCCCCAGTTCGGTCTCTCAAAAAAATGCCGTGAAAGTCCGTAGCAGCCAACAGTCACCCAGCAGGCGATCATCGCATCAATCTGGGCGCTCTTGGCCTGAATCAGAAACTGGGGAGCGAATAACAGCAGTATGACGGCCAGGGCGCCAGTCTGCGCATTGCGAAACCGGCGTCCCAGATCAAATACCAGTGCTGCAGTAATCAGCGCGCAGAGCGCACTGGGGAGCAGGAACGCCACGCGCAGGTTGCCCGTGATTTTGTAGAACAGCGCTATGGTCCACATAAAAACCGGCGGTTTGTCGGGGTAGAATTCGCCGCCACGACGCGGAATCAGCCATTGTCCGCTGTCGACCATTTCGCGTGCTATTTCGGCGAACCGTGGCTCATCCGCGGGCCAGGGTGATCTCAGGCCCAGACCCCAGAAGATGACAAGCGCTGCCAGCCCCATGACCAGCCAGAAAAGCTGTCGTTCAGAGAGTCGATTGGCCCACGCGACAGCACGATCCGGCAGTGTTGATAGGTGCATTGATAGGTGCAATAACAGGTGCATTGGTGGCCTCAGGTCTTTTCCGCAACTGAACGCATCATGGTGTGCCAACGCTGGCTGCGGTACAGGGTGACGCCGATCAGCGCAGATATTGCGAATATGGAGACACCCATTGCCAGCAGGGGGCCACTGGCAAAACCGATGCCTGCGCCGGCCAGTGAAAACACCAGCATCTGGGGAATGTAGCCAAGTGCACTGCCGCCAAGAAAAGGGCTCATGCGGATATCAGATGCGCCGGCCAGCATATTGGTCACCAGGTTACTGCCCACCGGAATCAGCCGCAGGATCATGATTTTCAGGAAGGTGTTTTTTTGTACGGTGCGTTGCATGGCGCTGATCTGTGATGTCATGTGCATCAGCAGCATGGGGCGTAGCAGGGATCGGGTGGTGAGATAACACAGTGCAGCGCCCGCAGTGCAAATGGCTGTTGAAACGATTGTGCCCTGTGCCGGGCCCAGTGCAAAACCGGCCGCAAACGCCAGCAATTGACGTGGAGCGCCAAGCGCGCAATACACAACGCCCGCCAACAGGATCAACATCAGACCGGGGGTGTCATGACCTTGGGCGTATTGAGACAGTGTCTGCTGACTGGTGGCGATATCAACCCAGCCAAATTGAATGGTGCTGTATCCGGCAATCGCGAGGAGCGCAAACAGTCCGACTTTCAGCCAGTGCCCCATTATTGCAGGGGTGCCTTGTAGTCGTGATGTTCAGTGGTTTCTGCAGTGCGGCAACGGTGCAAAAGCCACATGACCCCGAACAGGTCCAATAACCCGGCTCCGGCGCGGTTCCAGGCGGTATACTTGGATACGCCCCGGGTACGTTCGCGATGACGGGTTTCCACGACCAGGATTCTGCCATCAATGCCTTTTACCAGGGCGGGGATAAAGCGGTGACCGTGATCGAACCATGGCAGTTTGAGAAAGGTGCTGCGGGGGAAAAGCTTTAATCCACAGCCGCTGTCAGGCACGCCGTCATGCAGAAATGCATTGCGTATCCGGTTTGCCCACCGGGACTGCAGACGTTTCCAGGCAGTATCACGGCGTGCCTTGCGATAACCGGCGATACAAAAATCAACAGCACTGATTGTTGGTACCAGATCGAGTAATACCGGAATATCGGCAGGGTCATTCTGGCCATCCCCATCCATTGTCACGATCAGCCGGCCACGGGCATTGCGAATGCCTGTCTGCAGCGCAGCGCTTTGCCCGGAATTGTGCTGATGGCGCAGCGTATGAAGTTTGACACCCCGTGACCGGGCCGCCGCGACAGCCGCACCAAGCGTGTCATCCCGGCTGCCATCGTCCACCAGCACAATTTCAAACTCACACAGGCCATGTAAGGCCTGATGAATTTCGCAGATCAGCTTGCTGATGTTTTCCTGCTCATCCTGGGCAGGAATCACAACGGAGACTTCGATGTTGGGCATGATGACGGCTGGCCTGGGTGAGTGTTACACAAGGCACAGCATACAGACTGAATCTTAAAGAACTATTAAGGGTGCGGCGGTTGTCAGCGCTGGTCGGATTTGAGCTGGTCCAGCTTGTCATTGAGCTCGCGTATCAGATGCAACATCTCCTCGCGCTCAGCGTGCGCACGTGCTTCCTTCTCGTCCCGACGGATGTTTTCCTCTTCGTAGTGTTGCTCCTGCATGGTGCTGACGATAATACCAATAAACAGATTCAGCACAACAAATGCGGTGATCAGTACAAAAAAGATGAAATAGATCCAGGCATAGGGGAATACTTCCATGACCGGGCGGGATATGCCCATGGACCAGCTTTCGAGTGTCATGACCTGAAACAGGGTATAGAGGGTGCGCCCCAGGGTGCCGAAGGTCTCCGGAAAAGATGCGGCAAACAGCTGTGTTCCCATCACACCAAAAATGTAAAACACCATGGCCAGCAGGAACAGAATCCAGCCTATGCTGGGGATGGCCCGCAGCAGCGACTCGATTATCCGCCGCAGCCGGTCAATTTTTGTCAGCAGGCGCAACACTCGCAGAATCCGCAGTGCCCGCAAAATGGCAAAGGGGCCGGTTGCAGGCATGAGTGCAATACCAACAATGACAAAATCAAACACGTTCCAGCCATTGCGGAAAAAGCGTGGTCCGTGCGCATAGAGTTTGATCAGGATCTCGACAACAAATACCGCCAGCACAATCTGCTCAATCAACTTGAGCGGCCCGCCGGCGAGCCGCATTACAGTTGTGGAGGTCTCCAGTCCCAGCGTGATCGCATTAAAAATGATCACACCGATAATGAAGTTCTGGATCGGTGAGCTTTCGATCCACTGCGCCACACGTTGCCGGAAGGACAGGCCCATTTTATTATCCGGTATAACTTTCGATGGCCGGGCAGGCGCAGAACAGATTGCGATCACCATAGACATTGTCGATGCGATTGACTGAAGGCCAGAACTTGTTGTCCTGCAGTGAGGCTACCGGAAAGGCAGCTTCCTGTTTGGAGTAAGGCCGGTCCCAGCTGTCGTCCATGATGTCCGCCAGCGTATGTGGCGCGTGACACAGCATGTTGTTTTCTGCATCCAGTTCGCCTGCTTCCACCCGGGCTATTTCCCGGCGGATACAGATCATCGCCTCGATAAAGCGATCCAGCTCTTCGCGTGGTTCACTTTCGGTAGGCTCAATCATCAGTGTGCCGGGCACCGGGAACGACATGGTGGGCGCATGAAAGCCGTAATCCATCAGACGTTTGGCAACGTCTTCCTCGGTGATGCCGGTGGCTGCCTTGAGCGGGCGCAGGTCGATAATGCATTCGTGTGCGACCCGGCCATTACTGCCGGTATAAAGCACCGGGAAATGACCTTCCAGACGCCTGGCGATGTAGTTGGCGCTGAGAATCGCAACCTGGGTTGCTTTCAGCAGTCCTGATGCGCCCATCATGGCAATGTACATCCAGGAAATAGGCAGAATGCTGGAGCTTCCCCATGGCGCTGCCGAGACTGCGCCACTGTCTGCCAGCGGGCCTTCCAGCCTGACAACAGAATGGTTGGCGACAAAAGGTATCAGGTGCTTTTTTATGCCGATCGGTCCCATGCCGGGGCCGCCACCACCATGCGGGATGCAGAACGTCTTGTGCAGATTGACATGTGATACATCTGCGCCGATGTCGCCGGGACGTGATACCCCGACCTGTGCATTCAGGTTGGCACCATCCATGTACACCTGGCCACCGTGATCGTGAATGATCTGGCAGATTTCTTTGACTGACTCTTCAAATACGCCATGAGTGGACGGATAGGTAATCATCAGTGCCGCCAGAGATTCTTTGTACTGTCCGGCCTTGGCGCGCAGATCCGCGACATCAATATTGCCCTTGTCATCACAGGCAACCACCACAACTTTCATGCTCAGCATCTGCGCGCTGGCGGGGTTGGTGCCGTGCGCGGAGCTGGGGATCAGGCATACGTTGCGCTGCTGCTGACCGGTGCTGTCCAGATAGCGGCGGATAGCCAGCAGGCCCGCGTATTCACCCTGCGCACCGGAGTTGGGCTGCATGCTGACGGCGTCAAAGCCACAGATCTCGGCAAGCATGTCTTCCAGCTGGGAAATCATTTGCAGATATCCGCTGACCTGTTCGCGTGGCACAAAGGGGTGCGGCTTGCTGAATTCAGGCCAGGTGACCGGCATCATTTCTGCCGTGGCATTGAGTTTCATGGTGCAGGAGCCGAGCGGGATCATCGCATGCGTCAGTGACAGGTCGCGGTTTTCCAGCCGCTTCATGTAACGCAGCATGTCGGTTTCGTTGTGGTAACGATTGAAGACCGGATGCTGCAGGAAAGCTGACTTGCGCTGCATACCGGGCGGAATGCCCGCAACTGACGTGTCAGCGCCGGCAGCATCTATCCCGGCGTCCAGTTCAGCGTCGATGGCGCCAATGCTCAGCACACTCGCAGCGTCGCCGAGTATGACCTGCCAGAGTGTTTCCACCTCGGCTGCCGTGCTGCACTCATCCAGGCTGATGCCCAGCGTGTCGGGATCGGTATCGCGTAAATTGATGGCGTGTGCGGCGGCGCGCGTCAATGCAGCGGCTCGCTGTTCCGAACTGAGGGGCACCGTGATGGTGTCGAAAAATGTGTTGTTGGTGTTCAGTCCCTGCTGGCGCAGTCCGGCAGCCAGAATGCGGGTCAGCCGGTGGATGCGCAGCGCAATCTGCTGGACACCTGCATGCCCGTGGTACATGGCATACAGCGCCGCGATATTGGCCAGCAGTACCTGCGCTGTGCAGATGTTGCTGTTGGCTTTTTCGCGGCGGATATGCTGTTCACGCGTCTGCAGCGACATGCGATAGGCCTGTTTGCCGCGGGCGTCAACCGACACACCAATTATACGGCCCGGCACTGCACGCTTGTATTCATCTTTGGTCGCAAAATAGGCAGCGTGCGGGCCACCAAAACCCATGGGCACACCAAATCTCTGCGTGTTGCCCAGCACCACATCGGCACCCATTTCGCCGGGTGGCGTCAGCAGCGCCAGGCTCATCAGGTCAGCGGCGACACAGGCGATGGCATTTTTAGCCTGCAGCGCGGCAATGATCGGTTGCAGGTCAGTCAGCTGACCATTGCGATCCGGATATTGCAGGATGGCGCCGAACACATCATGTGCTGCCGCCTCCGCCGGTGGGCCAACAATGATGTCAAAACCAAAACTGCCGGCGCGGGTGCGGATCACGTCAATGGTTTGCGGGTAGCAGCCTTCATCAACAAAAAATACGTTAGCCTTTTTTGCCTTGCTGACACGTTTGGCCAGCGCCATGGCTTCGGCCGCTGCAGTCGCTTCGTCCAGCAGAGAGGCGTTGGCCAGCTCCATGCCTGTCATGTCCAGAACCATTTGCTGGTAAGCCAGCAGGGTTTCCAGACGTCCCTGGGAGATTTCCGGCTGGTAGGGCGTGTAGGCGGTATACCAGCCCGGGTTCTCCAGCACATTACGCAAAATGACCGGCGGCGTGATGGTATCGTAATACCCCAGGCCGATATGGGAGCGGTGCAGTCGATTCTGCTGCGCCAGGTTCTGCAGCCGCGCCAGCGCCTGCTGCTCGCTGTTCGGTGCATCCAGTGCCAGCGAGCGGCCAAGCGCGATGGACGCCGGCACTGTTGCAGCAATCAGCTCTTCCAGCGAAGCGTAACCCAGATCAGCCAGCATGGCTGCAATGTCCTGATCATCAGGGCCGATGTGTCGGGCAATAAATGATCCGGAGTCCTGCAAAGCGCCTAGCGGTGTTGTTATGTTCATTCACAGATTCCGGCGTATGCGCTGGCGTCCAGCAGCTCTTCTATTTCCTCCGGATTACTGGGCAGAATCCGGCATATCCAGCCTTCGCCATACGGCTCCGAGTTGACGGTTTCCGGCGCGTCAGCCAGGTCGTCATTGACGGCAATGATTTCGCCGGAGACGGGAGCGTAGATGTCAGATGCTGCTTTGACAGACTCAACCACACTCAGCTCGTCCTTGGCGCTAACGACTGAACCTTCTTCGGGCAACTCTATAAATACGATGTCACCCAGCAGTTCCTGTGCATGGTCAGTGATGCCAACGGTTACACTGCCATCTTCTTCAACGCGCACCCATTCGTGAGTGGCGGCATATCTTAAATCATCAGGGAAATCGCTCACTGATCGTTCCTCGTGCCTGAAAGTGGAAAGTCGTTTATTCGAACACTTTTTTGCCGTGACGTACAAAGCCCGGTTTGACAAGTCGAACCGGTATCAGTTTGCCGCGGATATCAACGGCACATTGCTGCGTGCCCCTGGGGATTCTAGCCAATGCAATGGCATGCTTCAATGTGGGAGAAAATGTGCCGCTGGTGATGATGCCGTCCTGTTTGCTGCCGTCCGGCATGTCACACTCCACCCGCAGGCCTTCGCGCAGGACGCCACGCTCAGTCATGACCAGGCCGGTCAGCACTGGCAACTCGCCATCGGTGGCTGCCTGTTTGTGCTGTGCCAGCGCCTGTCGGCCAATAAAGTCCCGATCTGCGGGTTCCCATGCGATGGTCCAGCCCATATTGGCGGACAATGGTGAAATACTCTCGTCCATGTCGTGGCCATACAGGTTCATGCCCGCTTCAAGACGCAATGTGTCACGTGCGCCCAGACCAATCGGTGCAACCCCGGCGGCAAGCAGCTCGTCCCACAGGGCGGGTGCCTCGCTGTCCGGCAGCATGATTTCCACGCCGTTTTCGCCGGTGTAGCCGGTACGTGCAATAAACCAGCTGGTCTGCTCAGAGCCACCCAGTTCGGTGCCGCTGAAATTCTTCAGGCTGCCCACCCGGGCGGCCTCGGCAGTTGCGCCCCGGCTGTTCAGCAGATCCAGCACAATATTCATGGCTGCCGGGCCCTGCACGGCCAGAATTGCCAGTTCAGGGCGCTCGGTCAGTGAGACGTCAAAGCCGGTCTGCTGTTTTTGCATCCATGCCAGGTCTTTCTCGCGGGTGGCGCAGTTGACGACAAGACGGAATCCATCGGTCATGCGATAGACAATCAGATCGTCAATGACACCGCCGGACTCATTGAGCATGCCGGTGTAAAGCGCCTGCCCGGTTTCCCTGAGCCGGGCGACATCATTGGCCAGCAGATACCGCAGCCAGCCTTCGGCATCCGGGCCCTGAATATCCACTATGGTCATATGCGAGACATCAAAAACACCCGCATGCTGGCGCACTGCGTTGTGCTCTTCGATGACTGATTTGTATTGAATCGGCATGTCCCAGCCGCCAAAGTCGACCAGTCTGGCACCTGCGTCCACATGCCTGGCATAAAGAGCTGTCTGTTGACCCACAAAAATTGTCCTCTGGTGCTGGCGAGGTGATGCCGGAAAGCGGTCTATTCTACGATTTAACGGCAGTTATTAACAGACGTTCTGCGAGTCTGACCGACGTTTTGTGAGTCGGCCATGTTTTCGGAAAGTGGCTGTTTCAGGTATTGGAGTTACGTGACAGGCTGTTGACTGGATTGCTCCGGTGTCAATCCAGTTGTGCCATAAAGCGGCCACTGCGGGGTTTGAAATTGAGCTCCCGGTCCAGTGAGAAAACCACTGAGCTGGAACGGCCGACCAGCTGGTCGCGGGGGATGAAGCTGTAAAGCCGGCTGTCTGCGCTGTTGTCGCGGTTATCGCCAAGTACAAAAAAGTGATCTGCCGGCACTTCTGCCGGTCCATAGCTGCGTGTGCCACGGTTGCCACGTGAGTTTGACAGCAGCGCCTGGTGTGTCTGTTCAAACAGGTGCTCGGCTATCACTATGCCTTCCCGGTCTTCTGTCAGAATGTCAAAGTCGGCGATTTCTCCATTCACCACCAGCAGGTTATTGCGCATGTAAACGGTATCGCCCGGCAGGCCGATGATCCGCTTGACCAGCCTTTTGCCGGCCGCGTCTGAGTCAATAATCACAATGTCGCCGCGATTCGGGTCTGCCACTGATACCAGTGCGATGTCAGTAAAGGGGAGCTTTACGTCATAAGCCAGTTTGTTGACCCAGACCTTGTCGCCATCCAGCAGGGTAGGCTGCATGGATCGTCCCGATATGGAATTGAGATCGGCGACGGCGCTTTTAAAGCACACAATGCTGAGCAGGACAAACAGAAATTTTTTGTTTTCGCGCCAGAATATTGAGATATAGCTCTTCATTTCGGTCGGTGCTGTTTCCTGAGTCTGAAAAAGTCTTCTGAGCGTCCAACGTTAGACCGATATGACTGCACGGTCAACAGTTTGCGTTAAACCGACCCGGATTAAGCGGCAGAATTCATGGCAGCGACAATCAGCGCCGGGATTCTACACCAGGGTGCTGGCAATCTGGACCAGCGCGGCCAGTGCCAGTGACCATAACAGACAGGCTGCCGCATCCAGCAGGCTGTATCTCTGTCGTGGATAACCGCTGATGCCGAGCAACGCCGGAATGATGCTGCGAATGGCTGGAATGAACCGGCCGATAAAAATTGTCATGCCGGCATGGCGCCGGATCAGATCCTCGCCGCGCCTGATCTGTTCAGGGTAACGGCGGACCAGCCGCATGTGATGAAACCCTGGCCCTATCCGGCGGCCGACAAAAAAGCCGATGTGGTCTCCCAGCATTGCGCCGGCAAACGCCAGCGGCACCATTTGCGCCAGAGTTGCAGTTCCGGTAGTCAGCAGGGTCGTCGCAACAATAACCAGGAATGCACCGGATACAATCAGGCCCAGCCCTACACAGGCCTCCGCAAAGGCCAGCAAGGGTATCAGCCACAGTGCCTGTTCGCGGTATTGGTCCAGCCAGTCCAGCAACTGTTGTTCGATGATGAGACCCCTTTTTGACATGTGTACTGCACAGGATAGCAGCTACTGACTTCTATACGTCAGTCAGCGGTCGCTGGACTGATGCAGACGCACTGCTGCTTGCAGGCGGGCGGAATAGGGTTATACTGGCCTGTATAAATACACAGCTGTTAACGGTCCCGGATTTCAGAATGTCACTTGACGGCTTTCATACTGCCAGCCGCGCCTGGTTCGCAACCACGCTGGGTCAGCCGACACCTGCCCAGGCTGAGGCGTGGCCGCAGATAAAGGCCGGACGCAATACATTGATTGCAGCGCCAACCGGCAGTGGTAAAACCCTGGCGGCATTTTATGCCGTGATCGACTCGCTGGTACAGGAAGCCCAGCAGGCACCGCTGCCGGCCCGGACCCGCATACTGTATATCTCCCCGCTGAAAGCCCTGAGCAATGATATTGAACGTAATCTGCAGATGCCTTTGGCTGGCATTGAGGATGAGCTGTTCATGCAGGGCGCGCATCCTGCCGGGATTCGGGTGGCCGTGCGCAGCGGGGACACGCCGCCGGCCGAGCGGCAGAAAATGCTCAAAAACCCGCCACATATTCTGGTGACAACGCCGGAGTCGGTGTACCTGTTGCTGACCAGTATTCATGGTCGCAACATGTTGCGCAGTGTCACCACCGTCATTGTCGACGAAATTCACGCCATGCTCGGGGACAAACGCGGCTCTCACCTGTCCCTGTCACTGGAGCGACTGCAGGCATTGACCGGACAGCCGCTGCAGCGCATCGGGCTGTCTGCCACACAAAAACCGATAGAACTGGTGGCCAACTATCTGACCGGTAACCGGGTCGCGCCGGATGGTGGCCACACCAACGACTGCGCCATTGTCGACAGCGGGCATAGGCGCAAGCTGGACATCCATATCGAGGTGCCTGCCTCGCCGCTGTCAGCACTGATGAGCAATGAGGTGTGGGGTGAGCTTTATGAAAGACTGGTTGAGCTGATTCAGCAACATCAGACCACGCTGGTGTTTGTAAATACCCGACGGCTATCCGAACGGCTGGCGCTGGCCCTGTCCGAGCGGCTGGGCGCTGAGAGTCTGTATGGAGAAGCGGGCGCAGCGCTGGTGAGTTCGCATCATGGCAGCATGAGCAAGGAGCGGCGTCATCTTGCCGAACAGCAACTCAAGGCCGGCAAACTTAAGGTCCTGGTAGCAACAGCCTCCATGGAACTGGGTATTGATATCGGTGCGGTAGATCTGGTGGTGCAGTTCTCATCGCCCAACAGCATCGCAACGTTTCTGCAACGGGTGGGCCGAAGTGGTCACCAGGTGGGCGGTGTGCCCAAGGGTATTCTGTTTCCGCTGACCCGGGATGATCTGGTGGAATGTGCTGCGCTGGTGGACAGTATTCACAGAGGTGAACTGGACAGGATTCTGATGCCCGAGCAACCGCTGGATATTCTCTCGCAGCAGATTGTCGCGGAGCTTGCCGCGCGGCAGGATGAGAGCACAGTGCCGCAGTCACTCGATGAGTTGTATGAACTGATGACCGGCGCCTGGCCGTACCGCAATCTGCAGCGCCATGACTTTGATCTGCTGGTGCAGATGCTGGCTGACGGGTATTCCACAAGACTGGGGCGACGTGGCGCCTGGTTGCACCTTGACCGTATCAATGGCCGGGTCAGTGCGCGCCGTGGTGCCCGGCTGACAGCACTGACCAATGGTGGTGCAATCCCGGACATGTTTGACTATCAGGTGGTGCTGGACCCGGATGATATTGTGGTGGGCAACCTGAATGAAGACTTTGCGCTGGAGACGTTGCCGGGGGATATTTTTACGCTGGGCACACATGCCTGGCAGCTGGTGAAAGTGGACGGGCTGAAGGTACGGGTGCGTGATGCGCATGGTCAGAAACCGACCGTGCCGTTCTGGTTTGGCGAAGGGCCGGGACGCACGGCGGAGCTGTCGCAGGCGGTGTCGCGGTTGCGAACCACAATTGATGAGACGTTGCTGAACAGGACTGCGACCTCAGATGGCCCGGATGACACGGGTGCCTGGCTGACCACGGAGCTGGGTTTGCCAGCGTCTGCAGCAGCCCAGTTGCTGGAATACCTGCAGGCCGGGCGTAATGCCCTGCAGGTGATGCCCAGCCAGGAAAAAATTGTCATGGAGCGCTTCTTTGATGAAGTGGGCGATATGCATGTGGTGATACATGCGCCGTTTGGCAGCCGTCTGAACAAGGCCTGGGGCCTGGCGCTGCGCAAACGCTTCTGCCGGACATTCAATTTTGAACTGCAGGCAGCCGCCAATGAAAACAGCATTGTCATCTCGCTGGGTTCGGTTCACAGTTTTCCCCTGGAAGAAGTGTTCCAGTATCTGCACAGCAATTCGGTGACCGATGTGTTGACGCAGGCACTGCTGGATTCGCCGATGTTTGAGGTGCGCTGGCGCTGGAATGCAACCCGTTCGCTGGCCATTCAGCGCAACCGCAGTGGCAAGCGGGTGCCGCCGCAGTTCCAGCGCATGGACGCTGAGGATCTGGTCGCGCAGGTTTTTCCTGACCAGCTGGCCTGTCAGGAAAACATTACCGGCAAACGCGAGATACCTGATCACCCTCTGGTGCAGCAGACCATCCACGACTGTCTGACTGAAGCCATGGACATAGAAGGATTGCTGACCCTGCTGCGCATGATGGAAGCGAAAGAACTGGAACTGATAGCGCTGGATCTGCGCGAGCCATCGCCGTTTGCCCAGGAGATCATCAATGCCCGGCCCTATGCGTTTCTGGATGATGCACCCTTTGAAGAGCGTCGCACCAACGCCATCCGCAATCGCAGCTGGGTTGATCAGGCGGAGGCCGGTGACTACTCGCGCCTGGACGAGGCTGCCATTCAGCGGGTACGCGATGAAGCCTGGCCATTGATGCGTGACGCTGACGAGCTGCACGATGCGCTGTACTGTGCCGGCTTCATGACACCGGCCGAGTTGCAGCAGGTGGCAGGCGCTGAGGGTTTGTATGAAAAACTGCAACAACAGGGACGGGTATGCAGGCTGCTGGCGCCTGCCGGTGATCTGCTGATTACAGCAGAAATGTTGCCGGTATTCCGCGCAGTGTTTGAAGGAGTCAGTGCTGCCCCCGAGCCAGACCTGCCGGCGTCGATGACGGCACAGGCAGTGAGTCCGGAAACGGCGGTGCAGGTGCTTGTGCGGCGGCGCCTGGATGTGTCGGGACCCGTCACGGCGCAGCAAATGGCTGAACGAAGTGGCATTTCGGTTAAAAAGATTGACATGGCGCTACTGGCGCTGGAGCGGGAAGGGTTCGTTTTCCGGGGACGATTCAGCCAGACCAGTGTTGGTCGCAGTGACGAGGGTTCCCTGCAATGGTGTGAGCGTCGGCTGCTGCAGCGTATTCATCGCTACACACTGGATGCCCACCGCGAAGCCATCAAACCGGTTTCTCTGCAGGCCTATACCAGTTATCTGTTTGAGCTGCACGAGCTGCGTTCGCAAAGCCTGACACCCAGACCCCAGGCGCTGCCGTCAGCACCTGTTGCGCAGGCCATCATGGAGCGCACAGTGGAGAGGCTGAATGGCATGACGGCGCCTGCTTCTGCCTGGGAGGGTGAGATATTTCCTGCCCGCATGAGTGTATACGACCCCGCCTGGCTGGACAGTCTGTGCAGCACCGGTCGTCTGGCCTGGGGGCGCTACAGTCAGCCAGCGCAACTCGCGGCAGTCCGGGCCGGCAGCAAGCGTAGTGGCGGGCCAATCAAAACTACACCCATTACTCTGTCCTCGCGGGTCATGATGGGAATCTGGCAACAACTGGCTGTCGGTAGCAGTGATATCCGTGCCGATCTCAGCGGTAATGCACAACGGGTACTTGACGACCTTAAACGTCATGGTGCCAGCTTTTTTCCCGAGCTGCGCCAACGCACCGGCCTGCTCGCCTCGCAGCTGGAGCAGGCATTGTCTGAACTGGTGGCGGCCGGGCTGTTGACCAGCGATGGGTTTACCGGCCTGCGCGCCTTGCTTATACCGGATGCGCGCAAACCTGCACTGAACGGTAGCAAAGCGGGGCGGGGTGGACGCAGTCGCAAACAAGGTTACAGCGTTGAAGAGGCAGGGCGCTGGTCTCTGCTACAGAAGCCGGAGTCCTGCGATTTGCATGAGGATGATCTGGAGGCACTGGTGCAAGTGTACCTGCTGCGCTGGGGTGTCCTCAGCCGGCAGATACTGGCGCGCGAAACCGCCGCACCAGCCTGGCGTGATCTGCTGCCTGTATTGCGGCGCCAGGAGTTGCGTGGTGTGTTGCGTGGCGGTCGTTTTATTGAAGGTCTTGGTGGAGAGCAGTTCACCCTGCCGGATACCGTTGCGCCACTGAGGGACCAGGCGCGCAGGCTGCGCGAAGGGTCTGCTGCTGATGCTGACAGGGGTCTGCAATGGAGTGACGCCGTCTACGTCAGTCTGGCCGCCACTGACCCGGTCAATCATCTGCCGCTGTTTTTACCTGATGTGAAACTGGCCCGTACCAACCGCAACCGGGTGCTTTATAAAAATGGCGTACCGATTGTGATACTGGACGGTGACAAGGTGCGCTTTCTGCGTGAGGTGCCGACCGAGCATGAATGGGCGCTGGAGCAGTTGTTAAGACGACACGACGTGAATCCGCGACTGCGGGCATATCTGGCCTGACGCAAATTTGAAAATCAACTTTTGCGTAAACAGCATCTGAAAATCAATTTTCCTATGCTACGCTTTGTCTATCAATTCTCGGAGAACTCTTTCATGTCGCCACGCGCCCGCTTTCTTCTGCTGTTTTTGCTGCTTTCTCTGTCTGCCGTCACATCGCCAGTCCATGCGCAAGCCAGTTGGCCTGAGCTGACAGATGGTGCC
Source organism: uncultured Pseudohongiella sp. (assembly GCA_963974875.1). GTDB lineage: Bacteria > Pseudomonadota > Gammaproteobacteria > Pseudomonadales > Pseudohongiellaceae > Pseudohongiella. The sequence goes on from CAXBER010000003.1 coordinate 278,050, forward strand.
ACGCACCAGGCAGGCTATTTTGATTTCTACTATAAACCGGATACCGGTCAGCTATTGCTGGCAGTGGAGCGCTGGAATGAGGACTTTTTGTATGCTAACTCGCTGTCCACCGGTATTGGCTCCAACGACATTGGCCTGGACCGCGGACAGGTTGGCAGCAGCCGGGTGGTGCGTTTTGAACGGCATGGCAACAAGGTTTTTCTGAAACATATCAATCTGGCCTACCGTGCAGATTCGGACAGTGCGGCAGAGCGGCTGTCAGTGACGGAGGCGTTTGCTGAATCGATCCTGGCCGGGTTTACCGTGCTGGCCGCGCAAGGGGAGTCGGTGCTGATTGATATGACCGACTTTTTGCTCAGCGATGCGCACGGGGTCGCTACCACACTGCAGCGCAGCCAGCAGGGCACCTACAGTGTTGATAAATCCCGCTCTGCCATCTATCTGGATCGTACCCGCAATTTTCCGCTGAATACGGAGCTGGAAGCCCAGCTCACTTTTACCGGCACCCAGCCCGGTGCCTGGGTGCGTTCCGTCACGCCTACACCTCAGGCCATCACGGTGCGTCAGCACCACTCGTTTGTGCAGTTGCCCGATGACAACTATCAGCCGCGCGCCTTTCATCCGGCATCAGGTTTCTGGTCGCGCAGTTATATGGATTTTGCGGCGCCCATCAATGAGGACATGACCCGGCGCTACATTTCCCGGCACCGGCTGGAAAAGCGTGATCCGGATGCGGCGCGTAGCGAGCCAGTGGAACCCATCATTTATTACCTGGATCCGGGTGTGCCAGAGCCGGTTCGCAGTGCGCTGCTGGACGGTGCACGCTGGTGGAATGCCGCATTTGAAGCGATCGGGTTTATCGATGCCTTCCGGGTTGAAGTGTTGCCGGAAGATGCTGATCCCATGGACATCCGTTACAACCTTATCCAGTGGGTGCATCGTTCCACGCGCGGCTGGTCCTATGGTTCCAGCGTAACCGATCCGCGTACCGGTGAGATCATCAAGGGTAAAGTGACGCTGGGCTCCCTGCGTGTGCGCCAGGACTACCGGATTGCACAGTCACTGATCGGGCTGGCAACAGAGGGTTCGGATCAGGCAATTCAGGAACTGGCACTGGCACGGATTCGTCAGCTGTCAGCACATGAGGTAGGTCACACGCTGGGGATAGCGCATAATTTTGCCGCCAGTGTAAATGACCGGGCGTCGGTGATGGACTATCCGCACCCATTGCTTGATGTCACCGATCAGGGCGTACTGAATGCGCTGGATGCTTATGATGTGGGGCTTGGCGCCTGGGATTTCCAGACTATCAAATACGGGTATTCCCAATATGCGTCGCAGCAGGAAGAAGCGGCGGCACTGGCCGGGATTCTTCAGGAAAATCGTGATGCCGGGTTACTGTATATCACAGACCTGGACAGCCGCGCAGAGGGTGGTGCCCATCCGCTGTCGCACCTGTGGGACAACGGCGCCGACCCGATCAATGAATTGCAGCGCCTGCTCGATGTCCGGCAGGCGGCGCTGACCCGTTTTGGTGCCGGCAATCTGCGTGTTGGCGAGCCTTACGGAGAGCTGGAAGACGTACTGGTGCCGCTGTATCTGTTGCACCGATATCAGGTGGAGGCGGTCCACAGATTGCTGGGCGGCACGTTCTATGAGTATTCGGTATACGAGGGTGAGCCGGCAAGCGTTGATCAGGTGATACCGGTCAGCGCAGCCGATCAGCTGCGTGCGCTCGATGCGCTGCTGCAGACGCTGAACCCGGCTGTACTGACCCTGTCACAGGAGATTCTGGCGCTGATTCCACCGCGTGCTCCGGGGTATGGCCGCAATCCTGAAAGTTTTCCGCTGCGCACCGCCCTGGGCCTGGATTTTGTCACCATTGCTGAAACTGCAGCCGATCATACAATCAGTGGCGTGCTGCAGGCGCAACGACTGACACGTATCAACAATCTGAACATGCTTGACAGCGAGTTGCCGGCGGTCAGTGATATTCTGCTGCGGATACTGGGAAGTACGTTCTATTCAGATCAGCAGGCAGGCGCTCAGGGTGCAGTGCAACGCTCAGTCAACAATGTTGTACTGTATCGCATGCTGGACCTGTTGAAATCTGACCGGGTTGACAATCAGGTCAAGGCAGCGGTAAATCTGCAGTTGCGGCGACTGGAGGACTGGCTGGAAGACCAGCTGGATGACATGTCGGATGACCTGTCGGATGAAGAGGCGGCCGACGGCTCTGACCGCAACAACTGGCAGGCTCACTATCAGCTGGCCATGGATGAAATTGAAAACTGGCTGGATCGTGGCGCTGCCGACAGTCTGCTGAGCGCGCCGCTGCCCATGCCGCCGGGGGCGCCAATATGAAAAAAGCGTTGCTGACACTGACAATTGTTTTATTCAGCAGTTGTTCAAGCAGAGGCATCTACGAGGGGCTGCAAGCCAGTAACCGGTTTGAATGCGGCAAACAGCCCTTCTCGTTATATCAGGCGTGCATGGAGCGCGCCGGGCAATCCTATGATGACTACAGGCGCGCCCGGGATGAAATGGCTCTCTGATCCCTATTGCAGATGCTTCTCAAACCATGCCAGGCGTGCAGCTGCGGCCTTTCGGGCATCATCACCCCGAAACCCGTGCCCTGCCCCTGGCAGGGTGATGAAATCGGACTCGATGCCTCTGGTTTGCAGCTCAGCGAACATATTCTGCGAATGACTGATATTGACCAGATCGTCGGCATCGCCATGAATCAGCAGAACTGATGGATCTTCCGGATCCGCGTGCAGCAGAGGGGAAATACCGGCAGCCTGCTCATTGGGGAAATTCAGGGCCGGAAAACGATCATTGGGGCCGGTCATACTGCGCAGATCCACCGGCGGGAAATAGGCAACGACAGTAGCTACCCGGTTGCCGGTCTGCAATACCGGATCAGTCGCACCCGGATCTCCGTCGTCGGCATCGAGTCCCAGCATCAATGACAGATGGCCTCCGGCACTGCCACCGGTAACGCCGATGCGATCAGGGTCGATACCATGTGAGTCTGCATGCAAACGGATATGGCGAATGGCACGGCTGACGTCGCTATAGGCCTCCGGCACCATGTAGCGCGGAGAACTGCCGTGATGTACCGGAATGACGGTAAATCCGGCATCCAGCATGTCGCGGAACTGACGCACGCGGCTTTCCGGGTCGGCCCAGCGGGAGACCCAGCCGCCGCTTACCATGTAGGCGATGGCTGCTCCGTTGGGACGCTCAGGTTGCAAGACATCGTAGACCAGCGCCATGCCGTCCTTGTGGCCGTATACCACATCCGCCTTGATGCTGACGTCGGCGGTTGCCGGATTCATCAGCAGCAGGGCAAAAACCGCCAGATTGAGGAGCATGGTTTTTTTCATTGTGTTCATGGACTCACCTCGTTATGAAAATGCAGGGTCAATTATTTTGCTACCTGATTCAATGGATTTCCAGCAAACAGGTTGAATGCAGGATAATTCAGGTCAGAATACATCAGGTAGACTCTGAATAAATCCTTAATCAGTCACCGGAGCATACAGATGGGCGGATCCAGGTCAACATCACAGCGAGTTCTGTTGTTTGTACTGCTGACCGCTGCAATTACCGGCATTGCCTGGGGTGTGCTGCTGTACTTTTTTGGCCGGGCTCCCATCGATGAGCTGATTGTTCGGCCTTCTGCTGTGTTGCTGATATATCTGGGTGCTGGTGGCCCCAGCATTGCCGCGATAGTTCTGACCCTGGCAGCGGACGGTCGCAAGGGGTTGCGTTTGCTGTTCAGTCGCGTGCTCAGGGTCCGCTTCGTCTGGTGGGTCTGGTTGCTGGCGGGACTGCTGCCTTTGCTGGTTGCGCTGATTTCCGTGTCTGTGTTTTCAGCGTTCAGCGATGCGCTGGGCCGCATTGTGCTGCCCGTCTGGTACATGTTGATCCCGCCAGCTGCGTTTGTTGTGTTTCTGGCCGGCCCACTGTGTGAAGAACTCGGATGGCGCGGCTACCTGCAACCGCTTCTGTTGACGCAGTATTCCCCCGCTAAAGCAGCTGCGCTGATCGGTACACTCTGGTGCTTCTGGCACCTGCCTCTGTCGCTGACACCCGGGACAACACCGGTGCTGGATTCTCCTGTGGCCTGGTTGGTATATTGGGCCGACACGGTGCTGATTTCAGCAATCATGCTGGTTGTGGTCGTCATGGCCGGCGGCAGCGTACTGGCGGCCATGTTGTTGCACTGGGTGTCCAATATTGCTTTCAGCCATATCCTGATGCCGTTGTTTCCAGAGGCAACCGGGCTGGCCTGGCAGCAGGTTGAGATGGTGCGATTGGGTGTGCTGGCTGTGGTGGCGATTGGTCTGTTGTGGGTTCTTCATGCCAGGATAATCCGGCCCCCGGTCAATAAGGAAATGGTTGGGCAATAACACAATAAAAACATACACAAGGAGTAAACAACATGAAACATACCATTTTGGGTGTAGTGGCAGGATATGTAGTCTGGACAGCCATCTGGCTTGGTGGGAATGCAACCCTGTTCAGTGCAGCCGCTGAGCAGTCAGCTGCGGGTGAGGCGGTCACTGCGATCGGCACGCTGGCAGGTGTCCTGCTGCTAAGTATTGTCTGCTCTCTGGTGGCAGGCATGGTCGCAGGCTGGCTGGGCAAACAGAATGCCGCACAAGCTGTTTTGATCACGGGCGTGCTGCTGGTGCTGACCGGCATTGGTGTGCAGGCCAGTGTCTGGTCGCTGATGCCGGTGTGGTATCATCTGAGCTTTCTGCTGCTGATACTGCCGGTGGCCATGCTGGGTGCTCGACTGATCAAGGGTTCTTCCTGATGAAGTATGTATTTGACCTGACACCTCCTTCTTTACCTGTTAAAGAGTCGGACGTGCGTTTTCCGGTTAACCGCGTTTTTTGCGTGGGCAGAAATTACGCTGAACACGCCAGGGAAATGGGCGCCGATCCCACCCGTGAGGCACCGTTCTTTTTCAGTAAGCCTGCCTGCGCGGTTTTTGTGCCGCAGGGCAGTGTGCCGTATCCGCCACGCACCGCTGATCTGCACCACGAGGGTGAACTGGTCGTGGCATTACACAGTGGTGGCAGTAATCTGACGCCGGCGCAGGCCCGGCAGGCAGTTTATGGTTATGCGGTGGGTGTTGATTTCACCCGAAGAGATCTGCAGGGTGACGCTAAAAAACTGGGTCGTCCCTGGGACGTCTCCAAGGGTTTTGACGCATCAGGCCCGGTATCTGCGCTGGTGCCGCTTGCCGAAACCGGCTGGCTGGACCGTGGTTCGATCAGCCTGGCTGTAAACGGTCAGCAGCGCCAGCAGGGTGATCTGTCGGACATGATCTGGAAGGTCGACGAAATCATTGCCGAGCTGTCGACCTATTTTACGCTGCAGCCGGGCGATGTGATTTTTACGGGTACGCCCGCAGGTGTCAGTGCAGTGGAGCGGGGCGATGAGGTGGATGTGTCTATCGAGGGAGTGGGAGAGCTGAATTTCAGAATGATCTGAGCCGCTCAGTAGTGGAATCGGCAGGCGATGATGGTAATGGTACTATCATCGACGGCATACACTAGACGGTGGGTGTCGTCGATACGGCGTGACCAGAAACCAGTCAGGGCCTCTCTGAGTGGTTCGGGTTTGCCAATGCCGGCAAAAGGTGTTCTTTGCGTGTCCCTGATCAGCTTGTTTATTCGACGCAGAGTTTTGCGGTCCTGTCCTTGCCAGAATAAATAATCCTGCCATGCTGCGTCTGTCCATGACAACAATCGATCAGTCATCGGTCAGCGCTTGCTCCCGCATCCTGCCGGCTCGATACTGTGCAATGGATCGGTTCAGATGCTCAATATTGGCGGGGGATCGTAACAGGTGAACGGTTTCCATCAGGCTATTGTAGTAATCAAGTGACATCACCACCGTGTCGGGTGCATCACGTCGCGTGATGACCGTGGCGTCCGCATCGTCGACAACCTTGTCCAGTACACTCTTCAAACTGTTGCGTGCTTCTGAAAATGTGACAATTCGCATGGCTGACCCTTACTTGTACAATATATTGTGCAAGTTTAGCGAATCGGAGCCTGCCTGTACAGTTATAGCAGGCTTATGAGGTGATTGCCGGCAAGTCTGCCAGCCAGCTCTCAACAATCAGGCGGGCGGCGATGCTGTCCACGGCTTCGTTGCGATTACCGCGCAGAATCTCGCCGCGTGCTTCGAACGAGGTCAGTCTTTCATCAATACCGTAGCAGGGTTTGTGCAGACGTCCTTCCAGACGTTTACCAAATTTACGCGCGCGCAGCAGCAGTTCGCTTTCGCTGTCATCCATGTTGTAGGGCAGGCCTATCACAAATGCGTCTGGCTGCCAGCGGGTTACCAGTGCTTCCAGTGCGGCCCAGTCAGGAATGCCGTCTCGCGCAGCAATCAGGCCCAGTGCCTGTGCAGTGCCGGTCAGGCTCTGACCGACAGCAACACCAATTCGTTTGGTGCCGAAGTCGAATCCCAGTACCTTGAGTGGCTGCCTGACCTTCTGCGGATAAGTTTCCATGCCGGTTCAGGAGTGTCCTGTCAATGAAGACAGCTGACTGAGACTGACCCCCAGAAGGCCTGCCGCCGCCGTTGCGATATTCCCATAATCACTGGAGAAGAGTATGGCCGGATCTGCCGGCACGGTCAGCCAGGCATTATCAACAATTTCCCGGTCCAGCTGTCCTGAATCCCAACCGGCACAGCCCAACGCCACAATATACTTTTCCGGCCCTTCTCCGCAGGCAATGGCCTGCAGGATATCGCGTGACATGGTTATGCTGACATCGTCGTTGACTGACATGGTGTAGTCCCATTCGTGTCCTGCCGGGTGCAGGATGAATCCCTTGCCGGTTTCCACGGGGCCACCAGTCATGACTTTTTTGCCTTCCAGTCGCGCAACCGCAGTCGGGTCAATATCGATTTTCAGTTCATCCAGCAGATCGGTCATCGACAGTTGTGCGGGCCGGTTAATCACCACGCCAAGCGCGCCTTCCTGGTCGTGTTTCCAGAGATAGGTAACGGAACCATTAAAATTGGGATCACGCAATTGAGGCATGGCAATCAGGAAATGATGTTCCAGACTGCAGGCGTTTTCTTCAACGGGATGCGTTTTGCTCGCCATCGCTTATATCTCCTGTTTCATTGGCTGCTGAATGCATTGCCGGGTCTGAAACGCCATGTGCGGATGATTTCCAGAATATCAATCTCGCCGCGCAATTCTTCGGGGAACGGATCGAATGGTGCGGCCAGCTGCACGATTTCCACCGCCGCCAGATCCAGCACCTGGTGACCGGAACCCTGCAATACGCGGATTTCTGCCACACTGCCGTCGGGGCGCAGAGAGACCATCATACGCAGACTGCCGAAAATTTCATTCTGACGTGCTTCCGGTGGGTAGTGCTGATTGCCGATGACCTCAATGCGTTTGCGCCAGTTGTCCAGATACAGGGCGTCATGTCGTTTCTGGGTAGATGCCGATGAAATGGTGTAGCGTCGCGGTCGTTTGGCATAAGCCTGTTGCTGCAGATCGAGTTGTGCCTGCAGGCTGGCGATTGCCAGTGCGATTTCCTGGGGACTGGAGTGTTCGGATAGTGCTCGACTGCTGTCGTCCGCACGGGATTCAATCTGCTGGCGTAACTGTTCGCTGGCATCGGTGCTGGTGACGACGCGGGTGTCTTCACGGAGTTGAGCAGACGGCGCTGGCATGGGCACCGGTTGAACCTCCTGTATGGTCTCGTCATAAACGGGTGATTCAAACGGTGTTGCCGGCGCCATGGTGTCAGCTGTGGAACCGCTGCCCAGCTGATTTTCCTGGGCGATAAAATCAGCCTGTTCCGGGCGCTGATCACTGCGAAATTGAGCCAGCGTAATTTCAATCGCAGGCGTCGCCGGGCTTTCACTGAGAAAACTGAAGCCAAGTCCTGCAATCACGATGACGTGCAGGCAGGCTGACATGAATACGGTGAAACCAAAGCGCTCATTTTGCATAGGTCAAAACAACAAAGAATCTGAACATCAAACAACAGGTCATATCAAAACTGTGCGGCAAGTCCGGCTTATGCCTGCACAAGTCTGCCGGCAATCACATCCATCAGATCGCCGGCAATATCCAGCTCATAAGCCGCATTGATCTCGCGCACACAGGTCGGGCTGGTGACGTTTATTTCCGTCAGATAGTCGCCGATCACATCCAGACCAACAAACAGCAGCCCCTTCGCTTTGATGCTGTCTTTCACCTGCGCGCAGATCCAGCGGTCCCGATCGGAAAGCGGTTGTGCAATGCCACTGCCGCCGGCGGCAAGATTGCCGCGACTTTCACCGATGGCCGGCACCCGCGCCAGTGCGTAAGGCACCGGTTCGCCGTCAATCAGCAGAATGCGTTTGTCGCCTTTGACGATTTCCGGGATGTATTTCTGCGCCATGATGGGGCTGCGGCCATGGCTGGTCAGAGTCTCGACAATAACACTGACATTGGAATCGTCAGGTTTCAGCCGGAAAATGGAACTGCCACCCATGCCATCCAGAGGTTTGAATATGACATCGCCGTGCTCTTTATGAAACGATTTCAGTTTGTCAGAACGGCTGCTGACCAGAAACGGCGGGCAGCACTGCGGGAACTGGGTGGCGTAGATTTTTTCATTGCAGTCACGCAGCGACTGGGGCCTGTTGACGACCAGTGTGCCGGCCTGCTCGGCGCGCTCCAGCAGGTAGGTGGAGTAAACGTAATTGCTGTCGAATGGAGGGTCCTTGCGCATCAGGATCACGTGCAGGTCCGACAATGGACGATCCTCAGCCTCTCCCATGGTGTACCACTCATGCGGGTCGTAAGCTGCGGTCATGGGACGCATATACCCCATGGCTGTGTCGCCCGCCAGATAGAGATCTCCCTGTTCCATGTAATAAAGCTCCCAGCCACGCTCCTGCGCCGCCACCAGCATCGCCAGGCTGGTATCTTTTTTATAGGTGATCTGACTGATGGGGTCCATCACGATGCCGAGCTTGATCTGCATGGGAGAATCTCTCTTCTGGTCTGGAAGTACTGCCACGCATCATACCATGATTGCCGGCCAGCCAATGTCGGTTAACGCAGATCTGCAGGCGAAAAACGGCAGCATCTGCTACAACTACTGAAGAGCATCAGTTGATCTGGGAGGATCATCATGGGAAACGCAGCGAGCGCTGAGAAACCGCTAAAAGTACTGCTGGCCGAGTCGTCTCCGGCTGTCAGGGACAGCATGGAGCAGGTTCTGCGGCATCAGGGGTATGACGTTATCTGTGCCAGTGACGGATTCGATGTCCTGTGCCGCCTGCCCGAGTGGAGACCTGATCTTCTTTTGATGGCCTGCAGTCTGCCCCGGTTGACTGGCAGCCAGGTGTGCAGTTTGCTGCGCCAGTCGCCTGATTTCAGACATTTGCGGATAATTCTGCTGGCCGATGACAATACCCTGCTGGACAGGGTGACATCCGCAGTGGTGTTGGCTGATGCCTGTCTGGTCAAACCGTTCAGGACGGCTGAACTGCAGGCGGCGTTGCTGGCGATGCCGGCTGCCGATGAGCTGGCTACCGCTGTCTGATGGCCATGATACTGGTGCTTGATGACTGCATTCGTAATGCTGAAAAGCTAAGTGAGCACTTACGTTCTGCGGGTCATGAGGCGCACATTGCAGTTGATATTGGTGAAGCACGTGCCGCTCTGAAAACCGTACGGGACAGATGTTCACAACCTTTATTGTGTCTGGTCGAACTGGTTCGCTGGCGTGAAAACGGTTTTACCCTGGCAGCGGCGCTGGCCGCCAGGGAACATGTCCGGGTAGTGTTGATCAGCGACCGTGAGCAGGGCTCGGATCTGCCGTGGGCGCTTGCGCGGGGGATTGAGGCTGTTGTGACCCGGCGCAGAGGTCTGCCGGCCATGATGTTGCAGATTACCCGGTTGCTGGTCGCAGAACCTGCGCAGGCGCCGGCGTCGCACCCCGGTCCTGATTGTCATGCTCAGGCAGAACCGGGCTCGGGAGGCGCGAGGGGTGCGGCTGATAGGGTTACGACTGATAGGGTTACGACTGACAGGGTTACGACTGACAGGGGTGCGATTGATGAGGCCAGGGCAGCACTGGCGGCAGAGTTGCATAAATGTGTAAGCGCGATTGTGACGCTGGCCGGTCCGGTCAGAGAGGACAGCAGCCGGGCGATTGAAGACTGGTTCGTGCGCGGTAAGGGCTGCCTGGAGCCGTTACTGACCGTGCTCGCGTTTTTACCAGGCGCCTGTGAGCAGGCATCTGTGTTGATGCAGAATGAATCTCCCCGTAAATTCCTGGCGCAGTTGCTGGCGCTTCAGCACCAGCTGGCTTTTTACCCCGCCATGCTGAGTGGGCCCACTGCTGCCGCCTGCATCGCAAGAGAGGGTGAGCAGGCATGTGCTGAGTATCTGGGAAGCCTGTTGTGTGTGGTACTGCGTAAATCACTGTCAGCAGGGGAGCAAACCCGGGCGCTCAGGGAAATACTGCGGACAGGGCTGGCGTTGCAGACGGTTGCATTGGCGGAATCCGGTCGCTATTCCCGGCGTGTGCTGGAACCGTGGATCATACTAGTGGCCGTGCTGTTGCACATGCCGGCGCTGCGAACGGAGAACGGGCTGAGGCAGCTGGCTGGGTTGCTGGCAGGGGTGCTGGCAGGGGTGCCGGCAGGAGTGCTTGCAGGGGTGCCGGCACAAAATTGTGATGCCGAACCAGTGACTATTGCGAACGGGGAATGCCACCTGACGCCGGAGACCAGACGCCTTGTCAGTGAGGTGACAGAATCAGCACTGCAAGGCCGTGTCCGGTCGATCCATGCCAGTGTCGGCCTCTACAAGCTGGCATGTTATCTGCGCATGCTGGATACGGCGCCGGTGCTGCTGTGTTCGGCTGTGTCCAGTCTGTATGTCAGTTTTTGTTACCGTGAAACATTGGCGCCCGGGGAGGTTCAGCCACTACTGCTGGCTCTGCGTAGTTTTGTGTCCGATGATGGCAATCCTCATCAGCATCTGTATCGCATCCTCAGATACGAGGTGTGTTCAGTGGTGCCTGCGCTGAATGATGATGAACAGGTGGCGCTGGCGTCACAGTTGCACCTTCTGCCACGGCCGGTCAGCTGGTTGCGCGAACTCAATGCTGATCACCGGCAAATGGACCTGCTGGTCAGGGATGTGTCGCGGGAGCTGAGCATTCTGGGTGAAGGAGCCGGCCGGCTGGATGTGCCAGAGATAGAGTCGCTTTCCCTGATGCTGTTGCGGGTCTATGCGTTGATTGAACGCACCCCCGGGTTCCTTCACAAAGCCGCTGTGCGCCAGCGACTGGCACGTGCGCATCGCAGTCTGTGCCGTATGCTGGATCAGGCCGCCGCCTGGCAGCCAGTCAGTCGTGCGGGTCACATGATAGAAAGTCTGTGTGCGGTACTGGATGACATGCCACTTCAGGGCACCAGCGCTGTTGATGGTGTGCGTGATGAGCCGCTGTCAGATACCAGCGCCTGGCTGCATTGTCAGGCGGTCAATCAGAGATTGCGGGCCATCCTGCGGGACACTGGGGCGTCCGGCACATCCCGTTCCGTGATTATCGAGCTGCTAAGGTCCCAGAACGATGTGATCCGGCGGCAACTTACCCAGGGAACTTATTCAGAGGTTCCCTATCAGCAGGGTCGCTAATCTGGCTATAATGCTGCCTTCGTCATTATGATAGCCATTCAGTCTGGCTGGCAGGATTTTATTCAGTGAGAGCGATAGGATTTATCTGGGGTGTGGGTGGTATTGTCGCCCTGCTGATGTTTGCGATTGTCCGTCTGGGTGCCATTGCACTTGAGCTGAACGATTTTACGCTGAGCATCTGGCAGTGGGGCACACTGGTTGCCTGGTTTGCCTATATGGTCTGGGCAGAAGGGTACAAGGGTTTCCACAAGGCGTTTGCGCCGCGGGTTGTGGTTCGGGCCAGATATCTGGCTGACAATCCCCGGCCTTTGCACGTACTGCTGGCCCCGCTGTTCTGCATGGGTTATGTACATGCCACACCGCGCCGTCGCATCATGTCGATTGGTCTCACCAGTATGATTGTCTGTTTTGTATTGCTGGTGCGATTGCTGCCACAGCCCTGGCGCAGTATCGTGGATGTGGGTGTGGTCGCTGGTCTGATGTTTGGTGTTGCATCCATTTTTTATTATTTGCTGCAACTGAAGCAGGGTGGTGTCACCAGCCTGCCGGTCCCGGCTGATGTCCCGGTTTGAGCCTCACGTTGCAGAGGTGTGCGCGGTTATTGTCACCTGGCAGGCTGATACCAGCCAGGTAGCTGCGCTGGTTCAGAAACTGATCAGCCAGCAATGCGCGGTCATTGTCATCGACAACGGCTCGGAGAATGTCGCAGCACTGCGTTCGGAGCCGGTATTCGTCGAGCCGTCTGTCACACTGGAGTGCTGGCCGGAAAACCGGGGGCTGGCTGCCGCCCTGAACGCCGGATTGCTGATGGTGCGTGCCCAGGGGTACCGATTTGCCCTGTTGTTTGACCAGGACAGCGATCCGGCGAACGGTTTTTGTCGGGGCATGCTCAGAGCCTGGCACGAGGCGAAGTTACTGAACTCTCCGGTTGCGGCCATTGGTCCACGATTGCTGGACCCGGCATCCGGTCGCAAAACCCCTTTCAGGTGTTTCCGGTTTCTTTACCGGACAGATGCCCCGGTGGCACCAAAACTTTATGAAACAGACTTTCTGATTACCTCAGGAACATTGCTGTCGGTCTCCGCGCTGGCTGAAACCGGCCTGATGAAAGAGAACTACTTTATCGACAATATTGATCTGGAATGGTGTTTTCGCGCCAGGTCAAAAGGTTTTGCACTGTATGGCACCGATCATGCGGTGCTCTATCACCGGATTGGTGAAGTCAGCAACAGCCCGTTTGTCAAAGCAGGACTGATGGTAGAACACAGCCCGCTGCGCAGTTACTACTCGACCCGCAACCGCTTCCATTTGCGTCGCCAGGACTATGCCCCGACCGACTGGAAGGTTCGCGATGCCGTGCGATTTTTCATTAAATCGATGTGGCTGGTATTGTTTACCTCACGTCGTGCCGACTACCTGCAGCAGATCAGGCGGGGCATTCGTGATGCGGAGACCCTGTTGTGAAAGTGAGCGTGAACTCGACGTCGCCGCTGATCCTGGTTCTGCTTCCGGTATACAACGGCGAGCAGTTTCTTGCCGAACAATTGAATTCAATTCTGAGTCAGACGCATAAGAATATCCGCATCATGATGCGTGATGACGGCTCTTCAGACCACTCGTCAGCCATTTTGGCAGAGTATGCAGCCAGGTATCCGCAGCAGATCCAGATGGTCCGCGATGACCTGGGTAATCTGGGTGCCGCCGCCGGATTTTCTTTATTAATGCAACTGGCACTCAGTGCTGTTGATGCACAGCCGGAGCAGAGCCCGGTCTATTTTGCCCTGGCGGACCAGGATGATGTCTGGCAAACGGAAAAACTCGACGTCTGCCTGCAGCGGTTGCTGCGGGAGGAATCAGCAACGCCCGGGTTACCCTTGCTGGTTCACAGTGACCTCAGGGTTGTGGACAGGGATGGTGCTGAGCTGGCACCTTCGCTGATGCGTTTTCAGGGTCTGAGTCCGGAGCGCTGCACGTTTCCGGCACAGCTTGTCAGCAATACCGTGACCGGTTGCACAACACTGATGAACCGGCCTCTGCTGGAAAAAGCCCTGCCGGTGCCGCCGCAGGCCATGATGCACGACTGGTGGTTATCGTTGGTGGCAAGCTGCTTTGGCCGATTGTGTTACATCAGGGCAGCACAGGTGGACTACCGTCAGCATGGCCTGAATACTATCGGCGCAAAAGAACATCAGGGGCCGGGTTTTAATCTGACTACGCTCGCCCGTCTGTTACATCTGCGTCCGACGGCGCAGGCACAGGCACTGTTTGAAGGCAGTGCGGCACAGGCCAGAGCGTTTGCTGCACGCTACGCAGATGAACTGGATCAGGCGCAGCGTGCGCGTATTGATCAGGTAGTCAGCCTGCCTGAAAAAGGATTGTGGGGGCAGCGCATCCTGTTTCGCAGACTGCAGAGAAGCTCAGCCTGAACGACGCCGCAACCAGTTTTTCAGGCGAGTAATATTCCGCGGCAGTGCAGGCGCCTCCTGAACTTCCTCCTGGCTGACCGGCGGGCGCATGACCCACTGATCCGGCACAATCCATTCCGGATTGCGCAGCGCCGGTTTGCCCGGTTTGCTGTGCATCGGTGTAAAGTACTGACAATCTTCAAAAAAGTAGTGTGTAACCTGCGAGTGTCGGGTACGTTTATGGTCCTGTTGCTGTGAACCGCCATGCAGCAGGTTGGCATGCCAGATCAGCGCATGTCCCTTGGGCATATACCCATAGGCTGGCTCTATTCCCGTTTCGGCGGCATGTTTTGCAATAAAGGCTTCGTACTGGGGGTAGTTCTGATAACCCGCTTCCAGCCCCGCATCCTGCATGGTGATTTCCGGCAGTTTGTGGGATCCGGGATAATATTTCAGCGGGCCGTTATGTTCATCAATGTCTTCCAGTGCAACCCATACTCCGGCCATGTATCCCGATGGCAGGCTGTTGAAATGGATGGTGTCAGAGTGTGTGGCCTGCTGCGTGCCGACGGGAAAGTTGAGTGTCTGGAACGGCAGCGGTGCACGCCCGAAAAGTTGCGCCAGCGCGCTGAGCACATTGCGGTTGGTCGCCAGCGCATGTGAAGGTTTCACAAATTTCCAGGCATCCTGAATTCTGGCACCAAAGCTGGGTGCCTGCAGGTGGGCCGGATTGTAGTAGGGGTGCAGCGTACTGACCAGTTCATCAATCAGTTCATCACCAAACTCAAAATCGACAATCACGTAACCGTCTTCGTTGAATTTCCGGATCTGCGCCTCGCTCAGAAATCCTTCGGGAGTATCGATGTCTACGGCCATGGTGTATTACCTGTGTTGGTTCTTCAGAATTCGTTGAATGCTCGTCAGACGCTGGCGCATGCGCTCACCAACTGCCCGGGCTGAGAAGTCCCGGGCAATAGCTGTCTTGCCATTCTGCCCAAGGATTTTGACGCGTCCGGGATTGCCCGCCAGATCCTTCATTTCCTGCGCGGCATGTTCCAGGTCGGGTACAGCCCAGTGCTGATGTGCCTCATAGGGGCCATAGTCCTTGCCCAGTGACTTTAATTGATAACGGATGGGCACACAATTATCCGTCTGCATATATTCGGTGTTTCCCGACCAGTTGGTGAGCAGCGCGACCTTGCCCATGGCCATCGCTTCCGCAGGCGCCAGACCAAAACCTTCGGCGTGGTGCAGCGAAACAAAACAGTCAGCACAGTTGATCAGAGAGTCTATCTGCGCACGGTCATAATGTTGAGCCAGCAGCAGGATGTTGGTGTAGTCTGCTACGCTGCTCCGCAGTACTTTAATGGTTGCCTCGTCTGCGTTATTGATCTTGATCAGCAGTTGGACTGATGCATCGTCAGGCGCAAATGCCTTCTGAAACGCCAGTATGGAACCAAACGGATTTTTGCGCTGGGCGATACTGTGAATATCAAACATGCTGACAAATACAAACGCCTGCTCATCAATGCCAAACCAGCTGCGGGGATATTTTTCTGCACCGGCCATGTCAACATTGATGACATGCGGTATGGTCACCACCGGTACCGGAGATTTGGCCGCGATCGCCTGATTGACGTACGTTGAGGGAACCCAGATTTCATCCAGCAGGTCAAAACTTTCCAGCCATCGGTCAGGAAATTCCGGCATTTCCCAGGCCCAGAAACCAATGTTGTATCTGTTCCTGAATGTCGACGCACCCAGATCCCTGATAACAGCAGGGGTATGATCGGCATTGATATGCAGCAGATTGATCTGATACCGGGCGCCGCTGATTTCCTTGTGCTGCCAGCGCAGGTTGTCCATTCTGGATGGGTTGCCACGCTCATAGTTGATGATGCCGAACGGTATGCCCGACGCCTGCAGTGCCGCCGCATTGCCTCGCGCCGCTTCACCTACGCCCATGCTGGCACGTATATACGCAATCAGGTTGACACCCATGTCGGGCGTTTGCGCGACTGTCTGGTCCGGTGCCGGTGCTGATGCCGGCGGCGCTGGTGCGGGTGCTGGTTCGGATACAGGTGCCGGTTGCCCCTGCCCGGCACTGGCAGCCGTAACCGGGATCTCCGCGAGCGCAAAATCTTCACGCACCAGTGACAGTGACGGATTGTAGTAGGGGTCACCGCCTTTGAATCGATGTCCCCAGCGTTGCCACATTGACTTCTCGTCCTTGCCAATGGGTTTGTTCTGGCGACTGACACTTTCATGGTGTATCAGGCGACTGAAGGGTGTCCAGATGTTTCTGTGGCCCGCCTCCAGACAGCGCAGGCACAAGTCAATGTCATTGCCAACAATGGAAAGATTCTCATCAAATCTGCCCAGCTCTTCAAACAGCTCCCGACGTATCATCAGGCAGGCGCCGGTGTTGGCAGACACTTCGCGAATGCACTGATCCAGGTTCTGGTAAATTCCGTCTCCCGGCAATTGTTTGTGGAACAGATGGCGGGCACCGCCCCCATGGTCAACCAGAAACACACCACCGTGCTGAATAGCGCCATTGGGATACAGCAGCATGCAGCCGACCGTCCCCGCGTCGGGGCGCAGCGCATGTCCCGCCATTTCCGTGAGCCAGTCATCGTGCATCACTTCTATGTCGTCATTCAGGAACAGCAGCAGGTCTCCCTTGCTGTTATCGACGCCAATATTGTTCAGCCGCGACCAGTTGAACGACTCGTCGCAGGTAATGACTGTGGCACCAGTGTCCCGGGCATACTGAATGCCTTCTGGAAATTTGCCCCGGCTGTTGTCCAGGATCACAATCTCCATGGCCGGGTAGTTGGTGTCTGCCAGAGTATCCAGACACGGTTTCAGAAAACGGAGGTTGCCCGTGGTGGGTATGATGATGGAGACAAGTGGCGCTTCTGTAAGTGGCGCTTCTGTAAGTGAAGAGGCGACTCTTGGTCTGATGCCGGATCTGCGATCTTCCGGCTCGCTCCACAGGACTTCGGCAACCCGCACAGTTGATGTCAGGCTCAGGCTGTCGGCGAGTTGCAGTAATAACAGATACCGCCACCCGGTGCGCGCATTGAGGTTACTGTCAGCGTCAGAGATCAGTTCCGCAAATTCAGCCGCGCTGATGAAATAGACATCGCCAATATAGTTCTGACTGGCGAGCAGGTCAGGTGCCCAGCAGAACGTGAACCACGGCGAGTGATGCTCACCCCGGGCATCCAGCAGATCATGGTCGCTATACAACAGGCGTGTATCGGGCTGCCACATGGTCGCGGCGCGCAACAGGCAATGCTCATGCAGCAGTTCACCAGGTTCCAGAATGGTCAGCAGTTGGTGCCTGTCTGCAGGTACCTGTGCCGGTGCCTGAATCCGGCTGATTTTATCCTGTGGGATTTGCAGCGCTTCAAGGCAGTCAGTCAGAGCCTGCGGGTCAGTATCACCGGGCAGAATGAACAGGTGCCAGTTGGCAAACGACTGCTGCTGGATACTGGTCAGGGTATTTGTCAAAAGTTGCCAGTCAGTCAGACTGTGGGACGCAAGATTGATGATGACGTTGACTGCGTCCACCGACGCACCGGAAGCCGCTGGCGGCTGATTATCTGCACTGGAACGGGTTGCCGCCAGCCAGCGCCGGTACAGCAGGGTAGGCTGTTGATAGACAAACGTGCGCTGGACTTCTGCCTGTGTGCCGTCGTCAGCCTGTGCCCTGACGCTGATGGTATGGGTGCCGGCCGAAAGTTGTGACACATCAATCAGACGCGCGAATCCGGTGCGTTGAGCATCCTCCGGATGGTCATGATCCGGTACCGGATCAATGACGTGAATCTGCGCCCCATCCAGGTAGATGCCGACTGAAGCAATTGTCGTGGATGACCATGCCCAGCCCTGCACGGTCATTGCATGGGTGAATACGATATTGTCATTGCCGGGCACCACGATTCCGCAGCGGATATCACTGGTCCCGGGGGTCGGACTGCTGGCCGGCGGTTTATGTGCAGGGCGTTTGCCGGACGCCAGTGACGCGAACATACGATTGATGCGTGTGCGGACAAACCGGTAAGGTGCGGTCACCCGCCACGAGAACGAGTCGAGTATTTCCCGCACACCCTGATCAAGTTTTTCGTGCGCCAGATTGAGTTCTATGTGTGCTGAGTACAGATTGTCATACTGTGACTGCAACTGCGCCCGTTGTTCATTCAGTTGTGCCAGTTGTTCATCCCGTTGCGCCAGTTGCTCGGTCAGTTGGGTTCGCTGTTCGGTCAGTTGCTCATTAGCCCCGGCAAGGTCAGCATAACCGGTCTGCAGGGTGTCATAGTCGGACAGCAGCAGTTTGTGAGCCGAGTCCAGCCTGGCAAACTCGCCCTGCAACTCATGCAATGCATTCTGCTGATATTCATTGGCGGATTGCAGTGACTGATAGTCATCCTGCAGGCGCAGGTGGGAAGTCTGCAAATCCCGGTACTCGACGAGCATGGCGTCAAAACCGGCTTTCAGAGTGTCAAACTCGGCGTGCAATTCCTTAAGCTGATTTTGTAACCTGGTATTTTGCTGTTTCGATCTGGTGAGCTTCTTGTCACGCGCATTCAGGTTGCCGTGTGCCTCGCCAAGTTCCTGATGCAACTGGTGGACTAACGGGGTCTGATCAACCAGGCCAAGTACCGCATTCCAGTCTGCGCCTGACCAACGTGTACGCCATTTGTCAAACAGGCGTGCGCGTGCATCCGCAATGGGGTGTCCCGTTGAATAACGCTCGACGTACTGATCCAGCATTGTCCGGGAATCGCCGCCCATTCTGTAGAAGGCACCCGTGTGGCCGGCGAGTAAAAAATCGGTATGTTCGGCGCACTGCAGCCAGAAATCCCAGTCCTCATAAACATCCAGGCTGGTGTCAAATCGACAGCCGGCATCAATCAGTTTGTGGCTGAACAGCGCAGCATGAATGGGGACAAAGTTGTCACGCCGCAACACATTTCTGTCGAAGGGTACCGCAATAATTTCATCGGTCAGCGCACCATCTGCGTGGGTCTTTTGAGTAGCGCTGTAAACCACCTGTATGCCGGATTGTGACCGGATAACGGTCAGCAGTTTTTCGATGTGCGCCGGTGCAATCCAGTCGTCATCGTCCAGAAACAGCAGGAAATCTCCGGTTGCCGCATCAATGCCGGCATTGGCCGCAGCCGGCCGGCTGAGCGGCTGTCCCGTGCAGACGATTTTTACCAGCAGGTCTTCTCTGAGTTTTGGTGACAATTGTAGTTGCGTGCCGAGTGCGTCCACCAGAACCAGTTCAAGGGCTGACCATGATTGCGCATTGACGGAGTCCAGCGCAGCGTCCAGCGTGGGTCTGCCAATGGTTCTGCAGATGATGGATACGCGCGGCTGATGTTTGTCCGGATGTTGAGGGGTAGTTGGCATGGTGCTAGTCGGTCAGTCGGCTGACAAGTGAACCCAGGATCTCGGCAATAAAATCCAGGAACAGCGTATCGAGTTCTTCATTGAAGTATTCCTGCGAGTGGTTGCCGATGGCAAGCACAGCAAGCAGGCTGTTATTGTGAGTCACCGGGCAAAGGGCTACAGAGCGCAATGGGGTCGCGGCACTGGGGAACAGCAGTCGGGATGTTTCCTTGTCCAGTGTCTGGGTCAGCACGTTTTTGCTGCGGAAAATTGAAGGAAAGCGTCTCTGGAACTCGGCAGCAGTTTCACGCTTTTCCAGAATGACCAGGTGGCATGCGTCAATGCCAGGCTGGGTGGCCAGGCTCGATTCAGTGACCATCGCCAGCTGGCTCAGGGTGTTTTCCTCCAGCAGCATCAGTATCAGATTGCGGGTTACACTGAACAGTTGATCATTGTATCTGGCATTCTCCAGCAATCCGTTCAGGGTATGTCGTGATTCGATGCTGCGGTCGCGTAATATTTTAACCTGGCGTTCCAGCAGGGAAATGGCCTGTCCGCTTTCATGCGGAACTGTCATGTCCGCCAGCAGGCTATCGCGATCAACAAAAAAATCCGGATTTTCTCTAAGGTATCTTGCAACATCATCAGCTTCCAATTGTGATGTCTCCGTTTTTCTGGTTGATGCCTTGTCTGTGCTCATTGTTTGTTCCGGTTCGGCTAGTTGTTGGAGGCGCCGGTCTCTGCTTCCCGCGCCAGGGTAATGGTGCCTTCATAGACGGTTTCCGCAGGCCCCGTCATGATGACCGGTTGTCCCGGTCCCTGCCAGCTGATCTGCAGGTCGCCACCTTTAAGTTGTACAGTCACATCCTCGTCCAGCAGGCCTGCTCTGATGCCGCAGGCTACTGCTGCGCAGGCGCCGGTGCCACATGCCTCAGTTTCGCCAGCGCCGCGTTCATGCACTCTCAGCCTGACGGTGCGCCGATCAATGATCTGCAGGAAGCCAACGTTGACGCCACGCGGGAATGCCGGATGTGTACACAGCAGAGCCCCCAGGCTGTCAACGGGTGCGGTGTCGCAGTTGTCGGTGACCAGTACAATGTGAGGATTGCCCATGGATGCCGCAAAAAAAGTTGCCGTGGTGATTGTCTGATCGTTGTCGCGACTGTACGGAATGTCGGGACTATTGACGGACAGCTGATACTCATTGGCCTGCTCCGCTTCAAACGGCAGCGTTGCCGGATTGAAGTCCGGCTCGCCCATGTCCACGCTGACCAGGTTCTCACCCCGGGTGTGCAGGGCCAGCAGGCGGTTCTGGGTCTGAACCCTGATAGGGCCGCGCGCAATCAGGCCGCGGTCCAGAACGAACCGGGCGAAACAGCGGGCTCCATTGCCACAGTGTTCCACTTCGCTGCCATCGGCGTTATAGATGCGGTAGTGAAAATCGGCGTCAGGGCGGCGTGGCGCATCAATCACCAGCAACTGATCAAAACCGATGCCGCGGTGACGATCTCCCAGTGAACGGATCTGAGCAGTGCTCAGCTGTACGGGGTTCGAGATCATGTCCAGTACAACAAAATCATTTCCCAGCCCGTGCATTTTGGTAAACGGAATGCGCAGGAAGTTGTCCCCGGTATCGGCTGGCTGACGTCTGGGAGCGGACGGAGAGCGCCGGCCGCCTGAATTTTTGTGTCGGCTCATAAAATCAGTCTGCCAGCGTTCGCTCAAGGCTGAGCTGGTAATCAATGGTTTCCCGCTGTCTGACCAGACGGGTCTGGCTGCCGTCCACCATGACCTCCGCAGCCCGGTTGCGGGTGTTGTAGTTTGAACTCATCACAAATCCATAAGCGCCGGCAGACTTGACTGCCAGCAGGTCGCCGGCCGCGATGCGCAGTTCGCGCTCTTTGCCCAGAAAATCACCTGATTCACAGACAGGGCCAACCACATCATACAGGTGTTCCTCACAGTGATCCTGATTGTTCACGGACACCGGGACAATCTCCTGCCATGCACCATACAGCGCCGGACGCAACAGGTCGTTCATGGCGCCATCAACAATTGCAAAGTGTTTGTGTGCGGTGTGCTTCAGGAATTCCACGCGGGTCAGCATCAGGCCTGCATTGGCAGACACCGACCGGCCGGGTTCAAGGATCAGTGTCAGGTTCCGGTTTGCAAGCTTTGCTTTTACTGCGTTGATCAGGGTATGCGGTGCCGGCGGGTTCTCGTTATTGTAGACAACACCCAGTCCGCCACCGATATCAAAGTGTTCAAGGACTATGCCTGCGTCAGCAAGCCGGTCTACCAGCATCAGCACGCGATCGACTGCATCCAGATAAGGATCGATGCTGGTAAGCTGGGATCCGATATGACAGTCAATGCCGGTAATCCGGATGTTGGGCATATCGGCGGCGCGCTGATACACACTCAGTGCCTGTGCGATATCAATACCAAATTTGTTTTCTTTCAGCCCTGTGGAAATATAGGGATGGGTGCCGGCATCAACATCCGGATTTACCCGCAGAGAGATCTGCGCAATCATGCCCAGCCGGGCGCCGACAGTGTTAATCCGGTCGAGTTCAGGCTCGGATTCCACATTGAAACACAGTATGCCGGCCTGCAGCGCCTGCGCAATCTCCTGTTCAGTTTTGCCCAGGCCGGAGAATATGATCCGCTCTGCCTGACCACCCGCGGCAAGCACACGGGCCAGTTCGCCGCCCGATACAATATCAAAGCCCGCGCCGCGCCGCGCCAGTACGTCAAGTACGGCCAGATTGGAGTTTGATTTGACGGCAAAACAGGTCAGGTGTGGCAGGTCGGTGAGTGCATCCTCGTAGGCCTGAAAATTTTGCTCAAGCGCAGCGCGCGAGTAGACATAGCAGGGTGTACCGAATTGATCTGCAATCTGGCTGAGGGGCACATCTTCAGCGTAAAGTTCGCCATTCTGATAGTGAAATACTGTCATGGGTTCCTGGTTCAGTGATCGCCGACAGAGAGTCCGTTCCGGTCAGGTTGGTCTCAACGGGTCGTTGCAAGGGCCCTTTCTGCCCGCAGGCACTTAGCGTGCATAAGCAAAAAAGACTGGCAATGACCCATTTCGGGGCGAGTTCCTGCATGTTCTGAGTCCCGGCTGGTCTGCTCTGGGGGGTTAAATTATGGCGCCGATTATAGCGTGGAATGTGAGCTGCCGCTAATTTACCTGAAAAGTCCGTAAAACCTACCCATTTGGCTAGTCGTTCACAACACAAAGATGTGCGAAAGTCATAGGTCGCTTAAAGATTCAAAAAATCCAATAACAAGGGTATGCTTCGCGTACAGGGTGTGAGCCATGACAGCAATTCAGGTAGGGAGAGCGCGAGTGCGCATTTTGCTGATCGACGATCATGATCTCTTTCGCGAGGGTCTCAAGTATCTGTTGCCGGTGCTCGATGACAAGGTTCAGTATTATGAAGCTGGCAGCATTGATGCAGCCCTGAAGCTGGCCGACGAGATGCCATTTGACCTGATTCTGATGGACTACTACATGCCGGGCATCAACGGACTTGATGCGCTGGGCGTTTGCCGCGAGAATTTTGAAAGTGCCAGTCTGGTGATAGTTTCCGGGGAAGAGGATCCGCGGGTGATTCGCCAGTCCATAGAAAGCGGTGCATCCGGGTTCATTCCCAAGTCCTCGTCCCGGGAAGAGCTGGTGGCGGCTTTGCGGCTGGTGCTTGCTGGTGGCACCTATCTGCCGAAAAACGCATTAAAGCCGGTCACCCAAACGCAGGCGCTGGCGCAGTTGCAACAAAGTGCCGGCACTCGAGACATCATGATTACCCGCCTGTCCCGTCGTCAGTTTGAAGTGCTGATGAAAGCGGTGCAGGGTAAATCCAATAAAATGATCGCCAAGGAGCTGGAGATTTCCGACCATACCGTCAAAGCGCATTTGTCGGTAGCCTTTCGCACTCTTGGGGTACAGAACCGTACTGAAGCGGTATATGCGGCCGCCAAACTGGGTATTCAGCCGGGGCACCTGGCCTTCTATGAGGAGGCCGCAATACAGTGACAAGTTGGCTTTCCGAGCCGATTGAGACTCTGTTACTGAAAAACGACTATCCCTTCGACTCACCCGATGCACAACAACAGTTCAGCCTCACGACGGATATTCTTGTGGTGGGTTCTGGCTACGGCGCCGCCATGGCGGCACTGGCACTGCTGGAGCCTGACCTGGCCGGTGAACAGATACCGCAAAAGCTCTGGGTGTTTGAGCGGGGTCATGAATATGTGCCGGACGATTTTCCCAAAACCACGGGCGATCTGCCCGGTTACGCCGGTACCGACAATGTCAACCCGGGTGGCCTGTGGGATCTGCGCGCCGGCGACAACGTTGTCACAATAAGCGGCCGCGGACTGGGTGGTACGTCGCTGGTGAATGCCAATGTGGCGGCCAGGCCGGATGCCGGCATTCTGAAGCACTGGCCAGGTAACGAGGCGGCATCGGGGACATGGGCAGAGCGCTTCAGCGCCCACTATGCAAAGCTGGAACAGTTGCTGGGGGTAGCACAATACAATGGCACTCAAACCTCAAGGTCTTTTCGCGCGCTGGCGGATAGCGCCAGAGAACTGGGCGGGGATGTCACCGCTGCGCCACTGACCATCAATTTTGCCGGACCCACTGCCCACAGCGCTGACCACAAACCCTGTAATAATTGTGGTAACTGCGTAATCGGTTGTCATTCCGGTGCCAAGGGTTCACTCAATATGAACGCCTGGCCATTGGCAAAACAGCTGGGGGCAGAGCTGTTTACCGGCATCACGGTCAAGTATCTGCAGCAGCTCCCTGATGGCCGGTGGCAAGTGCATTGTGAGTCCGGTGCCAATTCCGGACACCGGCTGTCTGTCATTGCCGGGCACGTCATTCTTGCGGCGGGAACGCTGGGCAGCACAGAGATACTCAAGCGCTCAGCTGACAAATCCGATCTGGGGCTATCTGCAACGCTCGGTCAGGGTTTCTCCACCAACGGTGATGCGCTGATTTTTGGCATAGGGCAGAACTCGGTGGCCAGCACACCTGCTTCGGTGCCGGGTCAGGATCCACCGTCTACTCAGCCCGGACCTACCATCTCCGGCATGGCCAGTGTTTCGTTGCAGTCAGACGACGCGGATTCAGCAGCATTTACGCTGGAAGATGCTGTTATTCCCTACCCGCTGCAGGATATCTGGCAGGAACTGCTGGTCAGTCAGGCATTGTTGCGCCGGTTTGCCGATGGCAGCGAGAGCGCATGGCACAGGCAGCATCCGGAGCATGACGCACTCGCCAGATCATCACGGCTGGGCGAGCACAGCCAGACCTTGCTGATCATGGGGCTGGATGAGAGCTGCGGCGAATTGACCTGGGAGGATGACCGACTCCGGCCAGTCTGGCAGCAGCCCGCGGAGGGTGGCTATTTCAGGCAGCTGGATCAGCGCCTGCGCGCAGATGAAAGCAGGGTGTTTGACGGTGGTCTGTATGTTCAGAACATTCTCTCGCAACCACTGCCGCCCGGTCTGGCGGGCGTCGTGGAAGGTGCTGAGGCCCTGGGCGGCCAGCTGCTGTCCGTGCACCCACTGGGTGGATGTTGCATGGCGGAGCACTCCGGCAAAGGGGTGGTCAATGCTTGCGGGCAGGTTTTTACTACCAGGCACAGCCGGGGAGTTTTTGAAAACCTGCGGGTACTGGATGGTGCAATAATTCCGGGCGCCATTGGCACCAACCCGTTCCTCACCATTGCCAGTCTGAGTTACGCGCTGGGTCTGGAAATGCGCAAAACAATCAGTGCGTCAGACGATGTGCAACTGCCGGCATCCTTTCCGCCACTGGCACCTGAATTCAGAAAGATTCCGCGCGGTGGATTGCATCATATACCGGCGGACGAAGAGCTGGCGGTAGAGGCGGTATTCAGTGAACGGATGGTTCTGCATCTGAGTGACCGCAAGCGCTCCCGCTTTCCGTGGAGTGGCGACTCGCTGCATGCGCCGTCGGTACTCGCCCGGCTGCTGGCGGGCCGGCTACTGGATGGGCAAACTGTGCCAGATGGCACTAAATCACTGGTGCTGGATATCCGGTTCGAATTTGCCGGTGACAACTCGCTGGATAAATGGCTGGAGAATCCCGCCCGGCCTCTGGAGGCGCATGCAGTGCTGTCGCTGGACCCGGTTGGCAGTATCCTGACAACACCGGATGAGCATCTGGCCAGAGTGATGGAGCTGAGTGGTCAGGTAAATCTGGGCGCGACAGCGCCGGATGTGAGCGCCTTACAGACATCGGTTCGTCAGCTGTTCCGGACAGGCAGTGCGGTATTGCGTTACCTGCGCTATCGCGGCATTGATCTGCTGGTAAGAATGCCGCGACTTGCAAAATTCCTGCTGCCGCAGAAAACCTACCGTATTCGCTATCCGCAACCTGCTGTCAGCGCAGCCGGAAACGGGTTCGGCAAGACACTCAGAGAGCTGGGTACATTCTGGCGCATTGGCAAACTGCAGGCGCAACGACGATATCTTGTTTACGAGTTCCAGTCGGCAACGGGTGTGAGGATTGCCGGCCGGAAAACGCTTGGTTATGGTCTGGGGCAGCCAGACCTGCTCAAGGCGTTGCTCGTCCTGCCGGTCAACATCACGGCCGGTTCCCGGTCTGTGAAGGCTGCACTGGAGCTGGATGTTCAGCGCATCACCAAAGGACCTGCAGTGCTGCAGATTACCCGGTCTCCCCATACACCGGCATCGGTGCTGGCAGTTGGCGGGTTGGGGATGTATTTTCTGCGGATGATCATGTCAACGCACTTCTGGTCATTCGCAGCACCCACTTATGCGCAGTATGCCGAGAAGTCAGCGCTTGAGACCAGCGATCGTCAGGGCCGGTTCTACGAACCACCCGAATTCATCTATTACGGTCCCTCAGGCAAATTTCACAGTACACGGCGTGAAAAATATGAACGGGCGGGGTTCCGCAATGGTCAGCCTGAACCTGTCAGCCGGCTTGTGCGCTACCAGCCCATGACAGGGGACAGTGCTGATCGCCCGGTGATTCTGCTGGTACACGGGCTGGCACACAGCAGTCGTGTGTTCTGGACTGACACGATTGCATGCAACTATCTGCAGTATTTTCTGGACAAAAACTATGATGTCTGGATTCTCGATCATCGGGCCAGTGCCAACTATATCCGCAACATTGATCCGACGCATACCTGGGATGACATTGCCCGCAGCGACATCCCCTGGGCGGTGAACAACGTGTTTGGCCAGGTCAACCGCCTGGCGATTCCCGGCACCGAGCGTGGCGTGCACGTCTTTGCTCACTGCATCGGCGCCGGCGCCGTCTCCATGGCTGTGCTGGGAGGGCATCTGGATTATGAATTCCGGGATCGGGACGGCTCATTTGTCAGACGCAGCATGCTGGCATCGCTGGTGCCGCACGCAGTCACGCCTTGGCTGACAGCGTCAGGCGAAAACCGGACGCGAGCCAACCTCTGGACGTTTGTCAAGGAACTGGACCCGATCAGCATTATCGAGCCATTGCCGTATCGCAATCCCGGTGCGCTGGAAATGTTTTATGACCGGTTGGCGGCGCTGGGTGTCACCCGGGATGAGCGCCGGCAGTGGGACGGCTGGAAGGAGTATCGTGATTGGCGGGGGCCAGGTTTTGCCCGCGCAATATATACGCGCTACACAATATTCTGGGGTCGACAGTGGCACAACAAAAATATCAGCAAAGCGACCCGTTATGAGTTTGCCGGCATGATAGGGCCGGTTCCCATCGGTGTCATTCAACAAGTATATTTCTCTATTACCCGGGGTTTGCTGTCCAACCATGACGGTAACAATACCTATGTCAGGGACAGGAATTTCAAGCAGCACTGGACGTTTCCAACGCTGTTTTTGCACGGCAATCGCAATACAGTGTTTGATATGGAGTCCTCGCGGCATTCAGCAGATCAGCTGACCCGCCTGCGCCAGCAGGCCGCCACCGGCAGCTATCCGCAGCAGCCGCTGGCACCTGCCGACTACGCGCGCCAGCAGGTCTGGATTGAAGTGCTGGAAAACTATGGTCATATGGACATGATATTCAGCAAACACGTGCAGCGGGATGTATTGCCCAGGCTGCATGAATTTTTCAGCGCTGTCGAAGCCGGCAGGATGACCGAACACTACGCGGGTCGTTTCAGCGGCGAGAAGAATCGCAGAAAGTTTCTTGACCATGCCGGCAGCAATAGCCATGCCGCGCCATCTCCCTTGCCGGTTACCGGGCCGATCATTTCTGCTCCCAGAAAAATGCCTGATGGCAAAGCCAGGATTACAGTCTGGTCGGAAGCACAGGATTTTGTGGCATTGACAGCGTCCGCATTGAGTGTGACACATGGCGTATCTGCTGCAGTCAAAATGGAACACAGCCAGAATGAGTTCTGGCGGACCGAGCTGGATTTTGAACCGCAGGATGCCAGTCATTTTTCAGTCGCGGTCAACTATTATGCGGCCGGTACGCCGGCCTTGCCGAAACACGCAAAGGGTCTGAATCTGTATTGGCAGCATCTGCCCTGGTTTCAGCGGAGTTTTTTCCAGTCAGTGAGCGGGCCGGAACGCGGTAGTGAGCCCCGGGCGGGGGCGGATCTGACACTGCTGGCAGGATCCTGTCTGTACCCGGGGTTGCCGTTTGAGCGGGATCTCGCAATGTCCATTTTCCGTGGCATGCACAGGCACATTCTGGACGACAGGCATGGGCGCCGGGGGGCCGATTTCGCAATTCTACTGGGTGATCAGATCTATGCTGATGCTACCGCAGATCTGTTTGATCCCAAGGTTCACTATGAGCGTTTCCGTAACCCGTACCGCAATGCTTTTGGCAGTCAGCCAGCGAGGGATCTGTTCAGCCATCTGCCGGTGTATTTTGCCATTGATGATCATGAGTACCGGAATAACTGGCAAGGTCATGCCAACCAGACAGAGTCCGCGGCCAGGCAGCGTTATCACTACGCCAGGAAAATGGCGTCGCTGTTCCAGATGCATCAGGCTGGTGCCTGGAATGGAGACCGGCCGGCTCTTTGGCATAGTTTTGAACAGTGCGGTCACCCGGTATTTGTATTGGATACCCGCTTCGAGCGCAAACTGATCGGCAATGGTCACACCCGCTTGCTTGATGAGGAACAGGCAATTGCGCTGCGTCGATGGGTGCGTTGTCACAGTGACCGGCCTGTTCTGATGCTGGCCAGTGGGTCGCCGCTGGCGCCGCTCAGCAGAGCCATGCTGGCGCATCCTGCGCTGGCGACTACAAATGACAGTCTGCTGGCATACCCTCAGTTTCTCAGGGATATCATTGAATTGCTGCACGATAATACTGCCGGCCAGAGAGTTGTGTGGTTGACGGGAGATCCGCACTTTTCATGTTTTGCTGAACTGAAACTGGCGTGTGGCCAGAAGCAGATCAGTGTGACTCAGGTGTGCTGCTCAGGATTGTATGCACCGATGCCATTTGTAAATGCTAATATCAACGACTACGACTGGGACTCTGCGTTTGAATTGAATCTGGCACAGGATAAAAAGCCGGCGGTCACGATTTCCGGCCGGCAGGAGCTGCTGTATCAGGGGCAGCAACATTTTGTCCGGATTGACATGATGGCCGGGAGGAACTGGTCGATCAGAATGCAGCCGTTCGGCCCGGATGGTGAAGCGTGCGGTCCGGCCAGGGAAGCCCGGACTGCTCAACAAGGCGTCATGACATGAAGTTGCTTGACAACATCGCCGGTTTTTCCAGGTATGACCAGGAACTGCATCCGCAGCTGCTGAGTCTGACCATGGAGTCACAAAGGGTTCGGGTATATCAGTCGCACAAGGCCTTGTGGCTGGTGCTGGGCGCAGGTTCTGTCTATCTCTACGGGATGTGGAATGAGGTGCCCGGTTTCCGTCTGGCGATCTGGATGGGGCTGATTTTTCTGTGCGCCTTCTGCCGCTTTGCAGTGTGCCGGCACATTGAGAAAATCCTGCCTGGTGCCACGGTCCCGGTGTTATATAAAAACGAATTGCTGCTATACCTGACATCCCTGCTGAGCACGCTGGCAGTCGGATCCGGGTTCTGGTGGGTTGGAATTGCAGGGACCGATCGTTCAGCTTTTGCGTTGACGCTGCTGTCACTGATATACGCCATTGGCACCACCATCAATTCCTCCATTCACAATCGTGGTTTCTCATTGCTGCTACTGACCAATCTCGGTCAGGCGGTGCTGTTTCTGGCTTTTTTTACCGAGCCCACCGATGTCGAGGCAACTGTCGCAATTCTGGCAATCATGGTGTTGCTGATACAGTTTGGCAAGCGCAATGCGGCTGTATTTGCCGAGTCCATTCGCATCCGTGATGATAACCGCGCGCAGAATGAAAAACTGGAAAAAGACAAGTTGATCATTGAGAAGGCGCTGAATCTGGCGCGCAAGGCCAATGAAGAAAAAAACCGCTTTATGGCGGCGGCCAGCCATGACCTGCGTCAACCATTGCATGCCATGACACTGTTTCTGGGCAGTCTTCGGCACATGAGCACCGATGACCGAATGATTGAGCTGGTGGACAAGATTGACGAAACCAGTACCTTGTTGCACGAGCAGTTCAACAGCCTGCTGGATCTGTCAAAATTTGATGCCGGGGTAGTGTCAGCCGATGTGGCAGATTTCCGCCTGGATATCCTGCTGAAGAATATTGCGGATGCGGCAATGGAGGAAGCGCAGGAAAAAAATCTGGCCATACACTTGTACACAACACCGATCACCGTGCGTTCGGACATGCTGTTGATGGAGCGGTTGTTGCGCAATCTGGTCGTGAACGCGGTGCGTTATACCGACAAAGGCTCTGTCAGCATTCAGACCCGCCGGGTACGTCATGGTCTGAGCATCTCGATCATCGATACCGGGGTGGGTATCAATCCCGAGGATCAGGAGCGCATTTTTCTGGATTATTACCAGGTCAGCAACAAGGCCCGCACAAAAGGCAAGGGATCCGGGCTTGGCCTGGCCATTGTCAAACGCATCGCCTCGCTGCTGGATCTGACGGTCAACCTGAAATCCCAGCGTGGCAGCGGCAGTACATTTACAGTACTGATACCAGGCCGGGCGATTGTGGACAATGGCGAACCAGCGACAGATAGCACCGGGACCGACGTGCCGGATGACAGCAGGCTGATGGGGCTGGACGTGCTGGTGGTGGATGACGATGCGTCGATTCTGGAAGCGGTATCCCTGCTGCTGCATACCTGGGGTTGTCACACGATCACGGCCTCATCGCCTGATCAGGTAGAGCGCCTGCTGAGCAATCAAGCCAGTTTTGATCTGGTACTGCTGGATGACATGCTGGACGACGAGTTGTCGGGCCTTGATATTGCCTTGCGACTGACCGAACTGATGCCGCGGAATCGCATTATCATGGCGACCGGCAATGCCAATAGCGTTCGGCTGGTGCAAATACGGGAGGCCGGTTATCAGGTGCTGGTCAAGCCGGTGGAATACCAGTTGTTGCAACGGGCAATGCTGGCGGCGCTGGATAGCCCATCTGGCTAATAGGATTGATCGACCCAATGTGACAATATGTGACCTCGCTGGTGGCGACATTGGATGTTGCAGGGAGGACGGATCCTCCCGGACAGCAGGGTTTTTTTGATATTCCGACCGACTGATATCAGCGCTGCTGCAGCAGAATCCGGCAGTTGGCAACCGCTGCCCGCACCTGATCCGGCGCCGTGCCGCCAATATGATTCCGTGCCTTGACAGACCCTTCCAGGCTCAGTACCTCAAACACATCATTACTGATAATGTCGGAGAACTGCTTCAGTTCGTCCAGCGACAATTCACTCAGATCTTTTTTCTGTTCAATGCCGTAGGCAACGGATTTTCCGACAATTTCATGCGCATCACGAAAGGCCAGTCCCTTCTTGACCAGGTAGTCAGCCAGATCGGTGGCGGTGGCATAACCCTTTTTGGCCGCCAGATACATGTTGTGTTTTTTAGCCTTGATGGCTGGCACCATGTCTGCATAGGCTTTCAGGCAGTCGCGCAGCGTATCGATCAGATCGAACAACGGTTCCTTGTCTTCCTGGTTGTCCTTGTTGTACGCCAGTGGCTGGGACTTCATCAGCGTCAGGAGGGCGACCAGATGACCGGTGACGCGACCTGTTTTTCCGCGCACCAGTTCGGGTACATCGGGATTTTTTTTCTGCGGCATGATGGATGAGCCGGTGCAGAAACGGTCAGGCAGATCAATAAAGTCGAACTGTGCGGAAGCCCACAGCACCAGTTCTTCGGAAAAGCGGGACAGGTGAGTCATGATCAGGCTGCCGCAGGCGGCCAGCTCGATGGCAAAGTCACGGTCGCTGACCGAATCCAGAGAATTGCGCGAGGGGGCATCAAAGCCAAGTTGCTCTGCGGTAAAGTACCGGTCAATCGGAAAGCTTGTGCCTGCCAGTGCAGCAGCGCCCAGCGGCGAAACATTCATCCGTCGTCTGCAGTCCATCAGGCGGCTGTAATCACGATCCAGCATTTCGTACCATGCCATCAGATGGTGGCCGAACGTGATGGGCTGGGCTGTCTGCAGGTGAGTAAAGCCGGGCATGATGGTATCGGCTTCTGATTCGGCAAGCTGGATCAGGGCGTACTGCAGACGGCTGAGCTCTGCGCCAATCTGGTCGATTTCGTCACGCACAAACAGACGGATATCGGTTGCAACCTGGTCGTTGCGAGAGCGGCCGGTGTGCAGTTTTTTGCCGGTCAGACCAATGCGCCTGGTCAGTTCGGACTCGATGTTCATGTGTACATCTTCAAGTTCGACCGACCAGTTGAAATTGCCCTGGCTGATATCCGCACGGATGGCTTCCAGACCGTCAACGATGTCCTTGCATTCGTCCTTGCTAAGGATGCCGGCTTTTTCCAGCATCCGGGCATGAGCGACGGAGCCGGTGATATCCTGATTGTACATGCGCTGGTCAAAGCTGACCGATGCGGTAAAGCGCTGCACAAACGCATCTGTGGGCTCGGAGAAGCGCCCCCCCCAGAGTGTGTGGGATGGTTTGTTGGCCGGTTTGTCTGATTTGCTCATTTCAATCACCTGCATGGGAAACAGCGGCGGATTATAGCACGGAGGCTTTGCAGGGCGCATTCGGGGCTGATTTGGCGTAGAATGCGGGGGAATAAATCCACACTATTAATTACTGACCGGACTCTTTATGGACTCGAATGTTATCCGTATTGCCACCCGTCGCAGCCCCCTGGCATTGTGGCAGGCACATTACGTACGGGACGAACTGCTGGCACGCAATCCTGATCTGCAGGTGGAACTGGTGGGCATTGCCACCCGCGGCGACAAGATACTGGACACCCCGCTGGCGAAAATCGGTGGCAAGGCACTGTTTGTCAAGGAGCTGGAAGTGGCCATGCTGGCGGGCGAGGCGGATATTGCGGTGCATTCCATGAAGGATGTGCCGATGGAGTTTCCAGACGGACTGTTTCTGCCGGTGATCTGTCCGCGTGAAGATCCGCGTGACGCGTTTGTCTCAAACAGCTTTAGCGATGTCCTGTCTCTGCCCGATGGTGCCAGAGTGGGTACCGCCAGCCTGCGTCGCCAATGTCAGTTGATGGCGCTGCGTCCGGATCTGCAGATTGGCAGTTTGCGCGGCAATGTGGGCACTCGCCTGGGTAAGCTGGACAGTGGCGAGTTTGATGCTATTGTGCTGGCGGCAGCCGGTCTGTTGCGCCTGGAGCTGGCCGGGCGAATAGCCCAGTATCTGCCAGTAAGCCTGTCACTGCCGGCTGGCGGCCAGGGGGCTGTGGGAATTGAGTGCCGACGTGACGACCAGCGTATTATTGATCTGCTGGCGCCCATGCATGACAGGGATACGGCTGACCGGGTAACCGCCGAACGCGCCCTGAACAAACGTCTGCAGGGAGGATGCCAGGTGCCTATTGCCTGCTATGCCGAGCTGGAGGGTGACGAGCTGGCGTTGAGAGGACTGGTCGGGCAGCCTGACGGCGAAGTGATTTTGCGAACCCAGATCAGTGGGCATCGGCGAGATGCGGAAGCAATGGGTATTTCAGCGGCAGAAGATTTATTGGCACAGGGTGCTGACAAAATACTGGCTGAGTTATACGCTAATCAATAGAAGCGGTTTTAATAACGCTCGGCCAAATAACACAGAGGGATGATCGGCTTATGAGCGCAGTGCACGATCTGTCGGGATTGACGGTACTGTTGACACGACCTGCACAGCAGTCGGCGAGTCTCGCTGCGGCAATCAGGGTCAGCGGCGGCGAGGTGTGCGAGCTGCCTCTGATAGAAATAGACCCGGTTACCGATCCTGCGGCACGTCAAATCATCAAGTCACGGATTCTGGATCTTGATCAGTATGAGGCGGCCATTTTTATCAGTACCAACGCCGCCCGCCTTGGTATGGAGTGGATAGATGACTACTGGCCGCAGCTGCCTGCCGGGCTTTCAGCCTATGCTGTGGGGCCTGGCACAGCACAGGTGCTCGAGATATTTGACTGGCCGGTTTACTGTTCAGACAGGGGAGTCACCAGTGAGGATCTGTTGGCGCTGGCCGGACTGAAACACGTTCAGGGGCAACGCATAGCCTTGTTCCGCGGGGTAGGCGGTCGTGAATTGATTGCGGAAACTCTGCGTGAACGCGGTGCCCGTGTTGACTATATAGAGTTGTATCACCGTCACACACCTGACTATAGCAAGGATGTATTGGCGGATCTGGTTGCTGGCAGTGGAGTAAATGCGGTGGTGGTGACCAGTGCGCAGATTCTGGATGTACTGTTGCACGCGGTGCATAACAATCCTGAGGTATTGCAAACCATCCCTGTCATTGTGCCTTCGGAGCGGGTCCGCCAGCGGGCATTGGATGCTGGTCTGAGCATTGTTGTGAATGCCGGCGGTGCCGGTGATGAAGCCATTATTCAGGGTCTGAAAGCGGTTGCGCACACAGCGGGGTAGATCAGTGTCAGACGACAGTAAATCACAACCGCAGCAATCTTCAACGCCCAGGTCAGTGCCGGCCTCCAGGATTCTGGATGAGATTGGTCGAAACACGCATGCCACCTCGCGTTCCCGACAATCTTCCCGGCAGCTCTCTCGGCAACCCTCCCGGATCCCCCTGCTACTGATGTTTTTGCTGATACTGGTGCTGGCCGGCGGAGGCGGCTGGTTTGGTTATCAGCAGTGGCTTGCCCAGCAGCGCTATGAGCAGACATTCGTCCAGCTGCAGTCTGACAATGCAGCGCTGCGTCAACAGTTACATCAGGCCCAGGCTGCCATCGATGATGCACAGGAATCCCAGCAACAGGCGCTGACTGAAATGGAAGCGGCCGGGCAGCGTGATGAGCAGCGCATCAGTCGTCTTCAGCAGCAACTGGGTAGGGATATGCAGGATGTAACCGGCCTGGTCGAGACACTGCAGGGAGAGGTGGCCAATCTGCAACAGCGGGATGTGCGCTGGCTGAACGCCGAGGCCAACTATCTGATGCGACTGGCACAGCGCAAACTGGTTATGGAGGCAGATGTCACATCTACACTGTTGCTGTTGAATACGGTAAACGAACTGCTGGCTCAGCAAGACAGCCTGCTGGCGACGACTGCGCAACAAAGTCTGGCGATGGACATGCAGACGCTGCGGAATCTGCGCCTTCCCAACCGCGTGGCAATTTCGGAGCAGCTGTTGGATCTTGGTGCCCGGTTGCAGCAGTTGTCATTTTCAGCATCACGACAGGAGGCCTATGAGGAGTCTGTGCAACAGCGCCTGCAGCAGGGCGTTGCCGGGACAGTCTCTCAGGACTGGATGACTGCCGCGCTGGATCTGTTGCGGACAGTGTTTGTCTGGCGCGAAGTTGATCCTACGCAACCGGTGATTCTGCAGCCCGACCAGGAGTTATTGTTAAAGCAGCAGATGTTGCTGCAGCTTGAACAGGCAAGACTTGCGGTGGTTCAGGGTGATCCGGAAATGTTTGACATGGCGCTTCGACAGCTATACTCAGTCCTGGACCGGTTTGCCGGGCAGGGGAATCAGCGTGCCGATGTGTTACTGGCGGAAATAGAGACCATGCGTGGGACCGAGATAACCGCACAATTGCCGGATCTGGCTACCTCGATTTCGCTGATTCGACAACTTGCTGCGGTCTCTGCGGCAAGGGTGGAATAGGACGATGAGAAAGCTGTTTTTCCTTGTTCTGCTGGCGCTGATCGCAGGCGTGGCACTGATCATTCAACTGACCCGCGATCCGGGTTACATCCTTGTCGCTTACGGCAACTACACCTTCGAGACAAGCCTGTTTGCCCTGCTGGTTGTGATCATCATCCTGTTCGCGGTAGTGAAATTGTTGCGCAGCCTGTTTGTCCTGCTAAACCCCCTGAACAGGCGCGGCGTGCCAAAAAGGGGACGGAGGGATTAAAAGGGGACGGAGGGATTAAAATTTAATCCCTCCGTCCCCTTTTCATTCTATGCCCAGCGTGTGCCACAGGTCATCAACACGTTTTTTCACTGCCGGATCCATGGTGATGGGCGTGCCCCACTCGCGGGTGGTTTCTCCCGGCCATTTATTGGTCGCATCCATGCCTATCTTGGAGCCCAGGCCGGAGACCGGTGATGCAAAGTCCAGATAATCGATGGGGGTGTTTTCGATCATGACGGTATCGCGTGCCGGGTCCATACGTGTGGTCATGGCCCAGATGACATCGCTCCAGTCGCGGATATTCACATCGTCGTCGGTAACAATGACAAATTTGGTATACATGAACTGGCGCAGGAATGACCAGACACCCATCATCACGCGTTTTGCATGCCCGGGATACTGTTTGCGAATGCTGACAATAGCTAGACGGTAAGAACACCCTTCGGGTGGCAGATAGAAATCGATAATCTCCGGGTATTGCTTCTGCAACAACGGAACAAAAACCTCATTCAGTGCAACGCCCAGCATGGCGGGTTCATCAGGTGGCCTGCCGGTATAGGTGCTGTGATAGATCGGGTCTTTGCGATGGGTAATTTTTTTAACGGTAAATACCGGAAAGTCATCCACTTCATTGTAGTACCCGGTGTGATCACCAAACGGGCCCTCGGGTGCCATGTCATCCGGCTCGATGACACCTTCCAGCACAAACTCCGCACTGGCCGGGACCTGCAGGTCGTTGGTCAGGCACTTCACAACTTCGGTCTTGCTGCCACGCAGCAGGCCGGCAAAGGCATATTCAGACAGCGTGTCGGGCACCGGTGTGACCGTGGCCAGAATAGTGGCGGGGTCTGCGCCAATGGCAATGGAGACCGGGAACGGTTTGCCCGGGTGTTTAAGTTGCCAGTCACGGAAATCCAGTGCGCCCCCTCGGTGTGAGAGCCAGCGCATGATCAGACGGTTTTTGCCGATCAGTTGCATCCGATAAATGCCAAGATTCTGCCGTTCCTTTTCCGGTCCGCGGGTAATCACCAGTGGCCATGTGACCAGTGGACCGGCATCGCCCGGCCAGCATGTCTGCACTGGCAGAAACGACAGGTCGACATCAGCCTCATCTATGATGACTTCCTGGCAGGGCGCGTTCTTGCGCACAGTGGGTGCAATGTTCAGCACCTTCTTCCAGGTCGGCAGGTTTTCCCAGATGTCCCGCCAGCCCTTGGGGGGTGTCGGTTCTTTCAGAAAGGCCATCAGTTTGCCGACATCGCGCAAACCTTCAATATCCTGTTGCCCCATGGCCAGAGCTATCCGACGGGTATTGCCAAACAGATTTCCCAACAGTGGAATGGACGAGCCAACCGGATTCTCGAATAGCAGCGCCGGTCCACCGGCCCGCAGTGTACGGTCACATATCTCGGTAATCTCAAGATTGGGGTCGACAGGTACACTGATCCGCTTAAGTTCACCTTCAGCTTCCAGTAATGCGATGAATTCCCGAAGATCCTTGAATGCCATAACAGGGGACTCTCTTGTTCTGTTTTTGCAACGATAGCAGCTAACTGCATTTGATGGATAGAATGCTCTGAAACCTTGAGCTGTCTTACGCCAAATCTCAACACAAGGATGTATGGTCCTTATCAATAGTCGCGGACGTGCATTTAAGCGTTTTCGAGGCCGCAGTAGCGAGGCAAAAAAGGCCGGGAGAGCGCAATTTACAAATCGTAAATGAGCATCGACCGGCCTTTTTTAACGAAGCTAATGCAACGATGATAGCTTAAATTACTTCCGTTTCATCATGTTGAAAAACTCATCATTGGTCTTGCTGTCTTTCAGCTTGTCCAGGATGAACTCTGCCGCCTGCACATCCTCCATGGAGCTGAGAATCTTGCGCAGAATCCACATACGTTGCAGCTCTTCTTCACCGGTGATCAGTTCTTCGCGACGGGTGCCGGAGCGACGGACATTGATAGCGGGGTAGATACGCTTCTCGGCAATTTTGCGGTCAAGATGGATTTCCATGTTGCCGGTGCCCTTGAATTCTTCGTAAATCACTTCGTCCATCTTTGAGCCGGTATCAACCAGAGCGGTGGCTATGATTGTCAGGCTGCCACCTTCTTCCAGATTACGTGCGGCACCAAAAAATCGCTTTGGGCGCTCCAGGGCATGTGCGTCCACACCACCGGTAAGTACTTTGCCGGAAGAGGGCACGATTGTGTTATAAGCGCGCGCCAGTCGGGTGATGGAATCAAGCAGTATCACCACATCCTCTTTGTGTTCAACCAGGCGCTTGGCTTTCTCAATGACCATTTCGGCCACCTGAACATGGCGGGCCGGTGGTTCGTCAAAGGTACTGGCGACCACTTCGCCGCGCACCGAGCGCTGCATGTCTGTTACTTCTTCCGGCCGTTCGTCAATCAACAGAACGATCAAACGGCATTCCGGATTGTTGCGGGTAATTGACTGTGCGATGTTCTGCAGTAACAGGGTCTTACCGGCTTTGGGTGGTGATACAATCAATCCGCGCTGACCCTTGCCGATAGGCGCCGTCAGGTCAATAATTCGTGCGCTGAGATCCTCGGTGCTGCCATTGCCCAGTTCCAGGCGCATGCGCTCGGTCGGAAACAGCGGGGTAAGGTTTTCAAAGAGGATTTTTTGTTTGGAGTTTTCGGGTTTGTCGAAATTGACTTCGGAGATCTTGAGCAGGGCAAAATAGCGTTCGCCATCTTTGGGCGGGCGAATCTTGCCGGATATCGTGTCGCCCGTTCGCAGATTGAAGCGCCGGATCTGGCTGGGTGAGACATAAATGTCATCAGGGCCTGCCAGATAAGACGAATCGGCTGATCGCAGGAAGCCGAAACCATCCGCCAGAATCTCGAGTACACCATCGCCGCTGATATCCTCGCCAGCTTTGGCGTGTTTTTTCAGGATAGCAAATATGATGTCCTGTTTGCGAGTGCGGGAGAGGTTTTCCAGGCCCATTTCCTGGGCTGTTTCGAGCAGTTTTGCGATGGGTTTGGTTTTTAAGTCGGTAAGATTCATAGGCTAAGGTTTAGTTGGTTTCTGGTGTTTTATTGGTTTTGGATACAAGGAGTCTGTCACGGGCAGCACAGCCGGGGTCAATAACTAAAAAGGTATTAAAACTGGCCTGG
Organism: uncultured Pseudohongiella sp.; assembly: GCA_963974875.1. Lineage (GTDB taxonomy): Bacteria > Pseudomonadota > Gammaproteobacteria > Pseudomonadales > Pseudohongiellaceae > Pseudohongiella. Next base: position 317,126 of record CAXBER010000003.1, read on the forward strand.
GGTGCCGGTTAGTTAAAAAGAATCGGGTTTATGCTTAAGGATTCAGGCTTAGTGTCAGTCAGGTATGAGACTGGAATCCGCACCGCTCTCGCGGGGATGAGTTGGAATATAATGACTTCTGAAACCCGTGTCTACTAAAATTTGTGTTTATTTGTGGCGCCACGACTACTTGATGAGTCATGGCGCCGCAATGCTGTCGAAAAACGCAGTCAGATGACGCTGTCAATAAATGCAGCCAGCTGTGACTTGGACAGAGCGCCAACTTTGGTGCCGGCAATCTGCCCGTTCCTGAACACGATCAGCGTCGGGATTCCGCGCACGCCAAAACGGGGGGCGGTTTCAGTATTTGAATCGATATTGAGTTTGCAAATACTCAGGCGGCCTGCGTATTCATCGGCAAGCTCGTCCAGGACCGGTGCAATCATTTTGCAGGGACCGCACCACTCAGCCCAGAAATCAACCAGTACAGGGCCGTCGGCTTTTAATACGTCCTGCTCGAAACTTGCATCGGTAATGTGAACGATTTTGTCGCTCATGAGTAATTCCTTGTAGTTGGAAAAGAGGATTAAGCGTAAATGTTGTACATATCATAAGGCCTATAATTCTGGATTCAAGTGCTTTGTTTCAGGAGCACGGCAACCTTTTTGGCAAAATAGGTCAGGATTGCATCCGCGCCGGCGCGTTTGATGGAGATCAGTGATTCCAGGGCAACCGCGTTTTCATCCAGCCAGCCGTTCTGAGCTGCCGCCATGTGCATCGCATATTCACCACTGACCTGGTACACCATGGTCGGCGCCCCGAACTGATCCTTGACCCGCCGTACAATATCCAGATACGGCATGCCGGGTTTGACCATGATCATGTCGGCCCCTTCCGCCAGATCCATACCCACTTCATGCAAGGCTTCATCGCTGTTGGCAATATCCATCTGATAGGTATGTTTGTTGCCCTTGCCCAGATTGCCGCTGGAACCGACAGCATCGCGGAACGGGCCGTAATAGCTGGACGCATATTTTGCCGAGTACGCAAGAATGCGGGTGTAGATATGCCCTTCTGATTCCAGTGCCTGACGTATGGCGCCGATGCGTCCGTCCATCATGTCTGATGGTGCCACTATGTCGGCACCCGCGACGGCGTGAGACAGAGCCTGCCGGACCAGTGCGGTGACTGTTTCTTCGTTAAGGACATAACCATTTTCATCAATGATCCCGTCCTGGCCGTGTGTCGTATAAGGGTCGAGCGCAACGTCGGTAATAATGCCCAGTTCCGGGAATGCGGCCTTGAGCTGTCGGATGGCACGTTGCACCAGTCCATCCGGATTCCAGGCCTCGCGACCGTCCAGGCTTTTGGTGTCCTGGTGCGGCGAAGGGAACAGTGCAATGGCTGGAATGCCCAGTTCGACCAGTTCCCCTGCTTCCCTGAGTAACTCGTCAATGCTCAGTCGGTAGATATCCGGCATTGATGCAATTTCCTGTCGCTGGGCTGTGCCCTCAACAATGAATATGGGGAAAATCAGATCGTCAGTGGTCAGTCGGGTTTCGCGCATAAGGCGGCGGCTGAACTCGTCGCGGCGCATTCGGCGCAGGCGGGTCAGCGGAAACTGGCGCGCTGTAGTGCTCGGTGATGTATGATCAGACACAAAATTCTCACATTGAACATCGATTGGAACCGGATTGGTAACAAAAACTATACCACAGCGTCCAAGAGGTTCAAAAGCAGGGCCGTCTTTCGGCCAGACCAGAGGTAGTATGACCAGAACCAGAATGATTGTCGCCGCGCTGCTTGTTGCAGCCGTTTTTCTGTATATAACACTGGACCTGGGCCAGTATCTGACACTGGCCTATGTGCAATCACAGTTGGACACTATCCGTCAGTTCAGCCAGGAAAATTTCCTGCTGACCGCTGGTGGTTATTTTCTGGCATACGTGGTGCTGACAGCCTTGTCAGTGCCGGGTGCAGCCGTGATGACACTGCTGGGCGGTGCCGTCTTCGGACTGGCCTGGGGGCTGCTGCTGGTGTCCTTTGCCAGCACGCTGGGTGCAACACTTGCGTTTCTGGTATCGAGACTGTTGCTCAGGGACTGGGTGCAGTCGCGCTTCGGCGGATATCTTAAAACCATTAATGCGGGTATCGAGAGGGACGGTGCCTTTTACCTGTTTACGCTGCGCATGATCCCGGTATTTCCGTTTTTCCTGATCAATCTGGTGATGGGGCTGACCCCACTGAAGACATGGACCTTTTTCTGGGTCAGTCAGACCGGCATGCTGCTGGGTACTGCCGTTTACGTGAATGCCGGTGCCGAGTTGGGGCAGTTGAGCTCACTGAGTGGTCTGCTCAGTGGTTCGCTGATACTGTCGTTTGCCCTGCTGGCGCTGCTGCCCTGGGTTGGACGTGGCGTCATCAACTTCATGCGTCGTAATCGCCTTGCCAGAGCCTACAAAAAGCCGAAACATTTTGATACCAATATTGTGGTGATCGGTGCCGGATCGGGCGGTCTGGTCGCCGCGATTATTGCCGCAGGTGCAAAGGCAAAGGTCACGCTGATCGAGAAACACAAAATGGGTGGTGACTGTCTGAATACCGGCTGCGTGCCAAGTAAAACCCTGATTGCCAGCGCCAAGGTGGCGGAGACTATCCGGCAGGCTGAATCCTACGGCATTAAAAATGCTTCGGGGCAGGTCGATTTTGCGGCGGTCATGGAGCGGGTCCAGTCGGTGATCAGAACGATTGAGCCTAACGACTCGGTGGAGCGTTTTACCTCGCTGGGTGTGGACTGTGTGCAGGGTGAGGCGTTCATCCGGTCACCCTGGGAAGTTGAGGTCAATGGCAAGGTGATCAGCGCCCGTAGCATTATTGTTGCCACTGGCGCCAGACCGTTCATTCCGGATATTGACGGACTCGATAAAATTGACTATCTGCACTCAGACAATGTCTGGGAGTTGCGAGAATTACCCACACGCTTGCTGGTGCTGGGGGGCGGGCCTATCGGGTGTGAGCTGGCGCAGAGTTTTGCACGGCTGGGTTCGGCAGTTACCATTCTGGATCGCGCCGACCGGCTAATGAGTCGGGAGGATGAGGATGCTTGCGCAATCATCGAAGAAAAGTTTCGTGATCAAGGTATTCAGCTTATGATGAAGAGCCAAATGTCACGTTTTGGTGAGGATGATGAAGGGCAGTATCTGCTGGCAGTCAACGATGAGGGAGAACATAAAATCCGTTTCGACAAGGTACTGGTTGCGCTTGGGCGAAAACCCAATGTGGAAGGCTTTGGTCTGGAAGGCCTGACTATGCCACTGACAGCGGCAGGTTCGATTCAGGTTTCGGATACTATGCAGACAGCCTACCCAAGTATATATGCCTGTGGAGATGTGGCCGGGCCGTATCAGTTTACCCATATGGCCTCTTTTCAGGCCTGGTATGCCGTGCTCAACGCGCTGGCAGGCGGGCTGAAATCTTTTCGCGCCAATTATCGGGTGGTGCCGCGTGCTACATTTACTGATCCTGAGGTAGGACGGGTTGGCCTGAATGAGCAGGAAGCCAGGGAGCAGGGCGTTGACTATGAGGTAACCCGTTACAATCTGGACCATCTTGACCGGGCGTTGGCCGATGGGCATGCCAGTGGTTTTGTCAAAGTGCTTACCGTGCCGGGCAAGGATAAAATACTGGGCGTGACCATCGTCGGTCCGCAGGCGGGCGAGTTGATTGGCAGCTTTGTGTTTGCCATGACGCATGGCATGGGCTTAAAGACAATCGGAGGCACCACGCATATTTATCCGACGATGCTGGAAGCCAACCGCTTTGCAGCCAATGCCTGGCGAAGTGCGCGCGTGCCCCTGAAACTGATGCCACTGGCGGAAAAATATTTTCGCTGGCGCCGCTGAGTCGTCAGCTTGCGGTCAGTTCTGTACAACAAACGATGTAAAATACAGGTTCATTACGCGGTCAGCCACTTCCTGGGACTCAAGCAGCAGCAGGGCGCTTTTCACCTCATCCATGGCCTGTCTGCGCAGCACCTCCTTGCCTTCTGTTGAGGTCAGGTTTTCTTCCAGCTGGGATGAAAACAGGACGATCAGTCGATTGCGGATGTAAGGCAGGTGGCGTTGCAGGTATTGTGCGGTACCCGGCTCTATACGTACCGAGACATCTGCCTTCAGATATTTCAGGCGACCGGCGCCATCATAATTGGTCACAAAACTTGGGCCGAGGCTGTAATAGATCAAACCGGCCATGCCCGCGGCGGGGTCATCTGACGCTGATGGAGCTGCAGCAGCATGAACTGCCGATCGGTTTTGCTCAAACGGAAATATGCCGGGGTAGCTGGCCAGCAGGCAGCATGTCAGGATGGCAACGATATGCCTTGTGCGTGTTGTCATGAGTGACCTCTGAAATACCCGTGAGTCAGCAATGTCTGTCGTGTCGTTTCATCCATTCATTGTCGGCTGAAGGTGGCTATTCTTAAGCATTTTTTGTTAGCATGATCCGCTGCCTGATTTGATGCAACGAGGATTCTGATGCCTGAATTACCACCCGCAATTGCTCAGTGGATGAGTGAGCATGCCTGGATATCAACTCTGAACGCGACCCTGGTCGTGCTGGCTGCGGCGTGGTTGTCCAATTTCATCAGCAAACGCATCCTCGTCAGAGGTCTGATGAAGTTGCTGGACGCACCGGCCGCCAGGCCCGGGGAGTTCAGCAGGTTTGGATTTATCCGGCGACTGGCCAACGTCATACCCGCACTGGTAATTACGTTTGGCATCCGTTTTATACCTGATCTGCCTGAAGCAGTTGTCACTGTTGTGCTGAATGTGGCCAATGCGTTCATTGTGCTGACACTGGCGCTGGCATTCTCCGGCATGCTTGACATGGTCAATGATGTCTACTCGCAACGGCCAGACGCACAGAACAGGCCAATCAAAGGCTATCTGCAGGTCGTCAAGATCGTCATCTACGCGATAGCCGTGTTGTTGATGATTGCCACACTGCTGGACAGATCACCGCTGATCCTGCTCTCAGGTCTGGGGGCGCTTGCGGCGGTATTGATGTTGGTGTTTCAGGACACCATTCTGTCACTGGTCGCCAGCGTACAGATCACCTCCAATGACATAGTCAGGGTGGGTGACTGGATTGAAATGCCGCAGCTCAATGCTGATGGCGACGTGATTGATATCGCGCTGCACACCGTTAAGGTGCAGAACTGGGACAAAACGATTACCACCATTCCCACCAAGCGGTTTATCTCAGACTCTTTCAAGAACTGGCGTGGTATGAAGGATGTCGGTGGCCGGCGCATCAAACGGCCGCTGTTTCTGGATCAGACAACAGTACATTTTCTCAGCGATGCTGAAAAACAGCATCTCGGGAAATTCTCCCTGCTGCATGAGTATCTGGGCACCAAACAGAAGGAAATAGACGACTGGAACACCCGTCTGGCGGAAAACGGCAAGGTGCCGGCCAATACGCGTCGCATAACCAATCTGGGGACCTTTCGGGCCTATGTGGTCAATTATCTGCGCGCCCATCCTTCGTTGCGGCAGGACCTGACACAGATTGTCCGGCAATTGAACCCGGGTCCTGAAGGTCTGCCACTGGAAGTTTACTGTTTTACCAATACCACAGTATGGGTAGAATATGAGAGTATTCAGTCAGATATATTTGATCACCTGCTGTCCATACTGCCTGAATTTGGTCTGCGGGTATTTCAGGTGCCAAGTGGTGTGGACATGCGGACGCTGGCCAATGGTTACGGCCACAATTCTACTCAGGAAACAACTCAGGAAATGACTCGGGAAAACAACCATGACTGATCGATTACTGGCGCTGATGCCAAATGCCAGGCTACTGAACCTGCTGATATTTCTGGCCACTGCACTGATAATTGGTGCGGCACTGTATATGGAACATGTGATGCTGCTGGAGCCCTGTGGACTGTGCATCACCCAGCGGGTGTTTGTTGTGCTTGCCGGTCTGGTCTGTCTGGCGTCGGCCATTCACAATCCCGGGTCGGGCGGGCGACGTAACTACGCGCTGGGTGCCGCCGCCATGTGTGTGACCGGTAGCTATTTTGCCATTCGTCAGATCTGGCTGACCTATTTGCCGGAAGATCAGGTGCCTGCCTGTGGTCCGGGTTTCAGCTACATGCTGGATAATTTTCCGCTGATGGACACACTCAACTTTTTGCTGAAGGGCGATGGTAACTGTGCCGAGGTCAGCTGGCGCTTTCTGGGGATTTTCTCAATCCCGGAATTGTCGCTGATGGGGTTTGTGGCATTGTTTACATTGTGTCTCTATCAGGCCTTCAGAAAGGCAGTCTGAACGCAGAGCCCGGATGCACAGGTCTGCCGTTCAGATTCGATAGTCATTCCACTGTGCCAGAAATTCATCAAAGCTCAGGCTGTCACTCTCTTCGATGGCAGTCTGGTCGATGAGTGACTGTTTGCTGGCGGCAATAAATTCATGCAGTCTGGACGACTCAACCTGGTCATCATTAAACGCCTTCTGGGTGCGCTCAGACTCTGTCATGCCAAAGCGGCAGAAGGGTGAATGCTGCTCCGCCATGGCTTTCAGAACGCGGGCCGACGGCGTTTTTTCCGCATCCATGACTTTGCCTGACTGTACTTCCAGAGAGGCTGAGTACCTGCCGGTATTGTGCGAATGATCAAGAATAGTTGCAGTGTGGCGAATGTCGTTAAGCAGCACAGTGGCCCACTCCTTCAGCTCGATTTTGTCGCCGTTGCGCGCGAGTGTCAGGCCGGGTTCACGCCCGCGATTAACCGTCATTGCCAGATTCTGTTCGATCTCGCGATTCTCGGCCTGGTGGCAGGCCGGGCTGTCAGCCAGCAGGCAGTAAAGCAGAAATGCATCCAGAAAATGGATTTGTTCGGCATCAATGCCCAGTGGCAGGAACGGATTCAGATCCAGTGCGCGCACTTCAATGTACTGAATTCCTTCAGCCTTCAATGACTGAAGGGGGCGCTGGCCATCACTGCCCACGCGTTTGGGGCGTATGGTGGCGTAAAATTCATTTTCCAGCTGCAGCAGATTGGTATTGATCTGCAGGCGTTTGCCATCGCGCTGCATGCCGATTTCCTGATACGGGGCGTAGGGCGTCGACAGCGCGCTATACAGGCTGTCAATATAATTATTCAGGTCGTTGTAGCAGACATAAATGGAGCGCTGGGCATCACTCTTGTAGCCCAGATCGCCCATTCGCAGGCAGGTTGCGTACGGTTTATAAAGCGTTGCGTCATCCAGTTCATCAAGATTGTGTTCGCGCCCCTGGGTGAAGCATTTGCTTACTGCAGGCGAGGCGCCAAACAGATATACCAGCAGCCAGGAGTAACGATGGAAATTGCGAATCAGGTGCAGATACTTGCCGGTACGAAAGTCCTGCAACGGCTCGGTTGAGCCCAGCAACTGGCGATACTCATCCCAGAAGTTCTCCGGCATGGAGAAGTTGTAATGGATGCCGGCAATGGTCTGCATCAGGCGTCCATAACGATGTCCCAGTCCTTCCCGGTACAGCGTCTTGAGGCGGCCCATATTGGAAGAGCCATACTGCGCCAGGGGAATCTGCTCTTCACTTTCCACCAGGCAGGGCATGCTGGCTACCCAGAGACGCTCGTCAGCTGGCAGATTGTTATATACGTATTTGTGAAGATCTTCCAGAAAACCCAGGCACCCTTCAATGGAGTCTGATACCGGCGTAATCAGTTCCATCAGCGCTTCAGAGTAATCGGTCGTGATATAGGGATGGGTAAACGCCGAGCCCAATGCTGACGGATGCGGGGTCTGTGCCAGGCGTCCGTTGTGGTTGACGCGCAGACTTTCTTTCTCGATACCCCGATGAATTCTGGCCCAGTCAGCCTTGAACTCAGGCAATGCAAAACGCTCAAGTGATGCGTTGAATGTGTCGGACAAAATATCAGCCTCTGATGCGCAGCCGGTCAGCGGATCTGCGCAGGTAATGGGTCATTGCCGGCTGGCGGGATCCCCCGGGCAATTAAGCCTGAGGACCTGCCGCTACAATAGCTTCGGAAACGCTGAAGCGATTGAAGTTGTTACGGAACTGCGCAATCAGGTCGGCAGCTTTTGCATCATAGGCCGCCGGGTCTGCCCAGGTGTTGCGCGGGTTCAGCAGGTGATCGTCTACACCGGGCAGAGCGGTGGGGATGGTCAGGTTGATACCGTCCAGGTGTTGAGTCTCCACGTTACGCAGCGCACCGGATTGCACAGCATGCAAAATGGCGCGCGTTACCGGAATGCTGAAGCGCTTGCCGACACCGTGAGGTCCACCGGTCCAGCCCGTATTGACCAGATACACCTGGCTGTCGAACTCGGCGATCCGCTTGATCAGCAGATCCGCATAGACTCCTGCTGGGCGTGGAAAGAATGGCGCACCGAAGCAGGTGGAGAAAGTGGACTTGATGCCGTCACCAGCGCCCACTTCGGTGGAGCCGACCAGAGCGGTATAACCACTCAGAAAGTGATAGGCGGCCGCTTCCGGAGACAGTATGGATACCGGCGGCAGAACACCGGTCAGGTCACAGGTCAGGAATACGATGGCTTTGGGTTCACCGGCACGGTTGGCTTCAATACGGTTTTTGATATTGGTCAGCGGATAACATGCGCGGGTGTTTTCGGTCAGGCTGGTGTCGCTGTAATCAGCAACGCGGGTCTTTTCATCAATGACCACATTCTCGATGACTGCACCAAACTCGATGGCATTCCAGATGACCGGTTCGTTTTTCTGACTCAGGTCGATACACTTGGCGTAACAGCCGCCCTCCAGATTGAATACCGTGTCCTTGCCCCAGCCGTGCTCATCATCACCAATGAGGTAACGTTCCTCGTCAGCTGACAGGGTGGTTTTGCCGGTGCCCGACAGACCAAAGAACAGGCAGACATCACCGTCTTCACCCACGTTGGCCGAGCAGTGCATGGGCAGCACGTCTTTTGCCGGCAACAGGAAGTTCTGCACCGAGAACATGGATTTTTTCATCTCGCCGGCGTATTTCATGCCTGCCAGCAGCACCTTGCGCTGGGCAAAATTGATGATGACCGTGCCATCAGAGTTTGTGCCGTCGCGCTCGGGCTCGCAGACAAAGTCCGGTGCGCTGAGCACCTGCCAGACTTCCTTGTTGTCCGGGTTGTAATTGTCATTGGCCTTGATAAACAGCGTAGTGCCGAACAGGCAGTGCCAGGCATACTGGGCTGTAACGTGCACCGGAATGTAATGGGCCGGGTCCGATCCGACATGCAGGTCCGCCATGAAGGTGTCCTGATCTGTCATGTAGTCGCTGACGCGCTGCCACAGGGCATCGAATTTCGCCGGCTCAAATGGCTGGTTGACAACGCCCCAGTCTATCAGGGACTCGGAGTCGGGTTCCTTGACGATAAATCGGTCTTTCGGGCTGCGACCGGTGCGACGGCCGGTTTCAACTACCAGGGCACCGTTGTCGGCCAGTCTGCCTTCCCGGCGCTGCAGGGCCAGCTCGATCAGCTGGGCGGGCGTGAGATTTCTGAAGATAGTGCGATTGTTTTCCTGCGTTACTTCCTGAACGATTGTTGTCATGCCTGCGTCTTCCTGCCTGAGCGTCGGTGGATTCCTGGACGATATTTCGCATCTTGATTTTTAGTGCTCAGCATTATGCCAAAAAAAGCAGATAGTGAACACCAAAAAACTGGCCGCTTTCACGCGGCACATGGCTGGTCTAAACGGGTCAGTAGCGGCCTTTCATGGCCTGCCGCAACCGCCGGTCTTTTTTGTTGGGTTTGTCCTGGGCAAACTGTCCTGCGGCCTGCATTTTACGCTGCTCGGCCAGTTTTTCACGCTCCCGGATACTGGCCTCGGATTCCTCGTACAACTGCTGTGCTTCAGGGGCACTGCGGCGCTGTTCGGACAATCCGGTGACCGTCAGAATGCGTTGATCCCAGCCCTGCCTGACCTTCAGCACGGCGCCGATCGCGATCTCTTTGCCGGGTTTGGGTTTCTGACCTTCAATTTCAACTTTGCCGCCCTCGATGGCGGTTTTTGCCAGCGCGCGGGTTTTAAACAGGCGGGCGGCCCACAACCATTTGTCCAGGCGAACTTTTGCGGCAGATTCAGTGGGATTGTGACTGTTCATGGCTGTGTCCGGGGCTCGGGGCTGTTTATAGAGCTCATGGCTGTATATGGAGCTCATGGCTGTGTATGGGGCCTGGCGGCAGGCAGTGGGTCGGGCATGATGTCACGGAACTGCCGGATGGAAGTGAACTCCTGCGGCGTGAGCGCCGGGCGCTGGCTGTCCGGCTGTTCAATGGCATACAAATGGCGAATACCCTCGGTTTGCGCCTGCCGTAGTACGTTCAGATTGTCGTCAAACAGGGCGGTACGCTCGGGGTCGTAGTGCTCTACTTCTCGCAGGTGCTGCCAGAATCCGTGGTTCTCCTTGGCTTTGCCCAGTGCATGAGAGCTGATGGTGGCGTGAAAGTGCTCGCCCAGGCCTGTGTGTGACATCTTCAGATTCAGGCTGCCAGGATGGGCATTGGTGACCAGAATCAGCTTTTTCTTGTGATGTCGCAGCCGTTGCAGCAGTTCCGGCACATCGGGTCTGATGGCGATCCTGTGACGGACATCTTCTTTCATCTGCTGGATGTCCAGCTGCAGTTTGCTGGTCCAGAAGTCGATACAGTACCAGTCCAGTTGACCGTGCATGGCGCGGTACTGGTCACTGAGCATCGCCCAGGCCGCCTCGGTGCTGATGCCGATTTTGGCACCGTAGGTGGCGGGCACCAGCTGTTCCCAGAAATAGTTGTCGAAGTGCAGATCGAGCAGCGTGCCGTCCATGTCAAACATGACGGTATCGATTTCTGTCCAGTTGACCATGGTGTAAACTTCTTTTGAATTGGACGATATAAATATTACAGGGGCATTATGCTACTCACACGGTCGGTGCTGCAAACGGTCAGACAGATCGCCGAACGGGCGGGGCGGGAAATTCTGGCAGTCTACAGTCATGTTGATGGGCCACAGGTGCAGCTCAAAGCCGATGACTCGCCGCTGACCGAGGCAGATCTGCGCGCCAACCGGGTTATTGTCAGTGAGCTTAGGCGTAATTTTCCGGACATACCGGTACTATCTGAGGAATCCGAGCCTGTGCCGTTCAGTACCCGACGCCGCTGGCAGAGTTACTGGCTGGTGGATCCGCTGGATGGCACCAAAGAGTTCCTCAGCAGAAACGGAGAATTTACGGTAAATATCGCTTTGATCAATGATGGCGATCCGGTCATGGGGATTGTGCATGTGCCTGTTACCGGGGTGACTTACGCGGGGCTGACGCAGGGCTCTGAGTCAGGTGCATGGCGATATGACGGCGGAATTGAAGACCCTGAAGAGATGTGTGAGGGGCGCAGTCTGCAAGCGACAGAATTGCCGTCGCCAGCGCAGTGGCCGGAATTGACACTGCGGGTGGTTGCCAGCCGTCGCCACGGTGGTGAACAGTCTGAGCGATTGCTGGCCATGATGCGTGCCAGGGTAGGTGATCTGGAATTGGTGAATATGGGTAGCTCCCTTAAAATGTGTCTGATTGCTGAGGGCAAGGCGGATTTTTATCCGCGTCTGGCACCTACGTCGGAGTGGGATACAGCGGCAGCGCACGCAGTACTTAAAGCGGCCGGTGGCAAAATAGTAAACACGGGTATGCAGGTGCTGCGTTACAACACAAAGGAGAGCACCCTTAATCCGCATTTTTATGCGCTGGCGGGCGGTGACGGGTGGGATGAACTGCTTGAGGGCGTGCGATGACGGGACTCGCGCATGAAAGTTTCCGGCAGGCGGCCGGAAGTGCAGGACGCACGGTTGCGCTGCTGGTTCTGGGGTTGCTGTTAGTCAGATTTTTGCCATTTCCTGCATTGGGTGGGCTTGCCAATTACCTGCCTCTTCATGCATTGCTGGAAACCTTTGCCATTGTTGTTGCCGGCATGGTGTTTGTCATGGGCTGGTATACGCAGCAGACGGACAACAGTCTGCGTGTGCTGGTATTGGCCGCCCTGTTTCTGGGCGTGGCAATACTCGATTTCAGTCACATGATGTCCTACACCGGCATGCCGGAGTTTGTTACGCCGTCCTCGCCGGAGAAAGCAATCAACTTCTGGCTGATGGCACGATTGCTGGCGGCGCTGGCACTGTTGAGTGCGGCATTGTTGCCTGACCGGAGCCTGGGCAGGTACGCGCGCCACTTATTGCTGTTGTTGCTGGCATCAGGTCTGGCGCTGATTCATTACTGGTTTCTGTTTGTGCCGGCCAGTGTCCCGGCAACCTTTGATCCGGTAACTGGCCTGACCGAATTCAAGGTTATCAGTGAGTATGTGCTGATTGTCATTTACCTTGCCGCTGCACTGTTGCTTTACCGTAAGGCACTTGCCACTCTGCGTGTCGATTATCTGGCCTTGAGTGCAGCGGCGGCTATCACGGCGCTGGCAGAAATATTTTTCACCTTCTACACAGATGTTGCCGATCTCTATAATACTGTTGGTCATGTTTACAAGATCATTGCGTACGCCTATCTGTACAACGCGCTGGTTGTTTACGGGGTCATCGCGCCTTATCAACAACTGGATGAACTGCGTGACAGGTTGCAGTCCACCGTCGATGCGATTCCGGATATGGTGTTTGAAATTACCCGGGGCGGTATCCTGCTCGCCTATCACTCGGATGCAGCCCGTGTGAACCTGCTGGCTGCCCCGGAGTCCTTTGTCGGGCATGATTTCCGGGAATTTCTCTTTGCCCCCGATGCCGTCGCTGCGATTGAACAGGCGATGCAGGATATCGGCAAAACAGGGTCGACATCCGGTCGCACCTATATGCTGGATCTGCCTGATGGCAGGCACTGGTATGAACTGTCCGGCAGTTTAATCTCAAAAAAGGAGGGTGAGGACAGTTATCTTTTGCTGGTGCGGGATGTTACGGCAACCATGATTGCGCGGCGGGAGTCCGAACGCAATCAGCGTATTCTGCGGGCAGCACTTGATCATATGCCGCTGGGTGTTGCCGTTAATTCAGTGGGTGAAGAAGTCAGATTCGAGTATATGAATGACAACTTCCCGCGACACTATGGGGTGTCCCGCCAGGCGCTGGAGTCATCGTCGGACTTCTGGTCGCTGGTGTACGAAGATGAGCGTGAGCGCGAGAATATAAAGAGCAGAGTGATTGCCGATGTTGCTGCTGGCGAGCCAGAGCACCTGAAATGGGAGGATGTGTGTATAAGCAAAAAGGGTCAGTTGCCCCGCTATGTCACAGCTCAGAACATTCCCGTTCCGGAGGAGGGGTTGTCAGTTTCGCTGGTGGAAGACGTGACTGAACGTTTGCTGGTTGAGCAGGAACTGCGTATCGCTGCAACTGCTTTTTCGTCCCAGGAAGGGATCATGATCACTGATGCCGATCAGCGCATTCTGCGAGTGAACGAAGCGTTTTCCCATACGACCGGATACACCCAGGAAGAACTGGTTGGTCAGAAACCCGCTATCCTGAGTTCAGGTAAACATGACGAGGATTTTTACCGGGCGATGTGGCAGAGCATTACCGGGAAAGGCAGCTGGCATGGTGAGTTATGGAACAGGCGCAAGAATGGTGAGATTTTTCCGCAATCATTGACGGTGACTGCCGTCAGGAACTCGGCCGGTGAGATAACTCATTTTGTTGGTGATTTTATTGATCTTACCGAGATAAAAGAGGCAGAGGATGAGATCAGTCGACTCTCCTACTACGACCCGTTGACCGGGTTGCCCAACCGACAACAGTTTCATGTGCTGCTGGACAGGGCCGTAAGTTCCAGTGCCGAGCGCCAGCGCATTGGCGCCTTGCTGATGCTGGATCTGGATCACTTTAAAACAATCAACGATACCCTGGGACATGAGGCGGGTGATCAGTTGCTGGTACAGGTCAGCAACAGATTACAGAAATCGGTGCGGGCAGGCGATGTTGTGGCCCGTTATGGGGGCGACGAGTTCATATTGATTCTGGCGCAGCTGGAGCGGGAGCCGGATAAAGCCGCTGCTACAGTTCAGCGTATTTCAGCCATGATTCTGGCAGCGGTCGACGACACGTATTCGGTCAGCGGCAACGACTACTACACAACGTGCAGTATAGGTGCAACTCTGTTCGATGGTGTCGGCGCTGCGTCGTCTGAATTGCTGAAGCAGGTGGAAATTGCCCTGTTTCAGGCCAAGAGTGTGGGTCGGAATACTATCAGCTTTTTTGATCCGGAATGGCAGGTAGCCGTCAATGAACGTGCATTGATGGTGACGGAAATGCGCGAAGCTCTGAAAGCGCATCAGTTTGAATTGTATTATCAGCGGCAGCAGGATGGTGAAGGAAACCTGACTGGTGCCGAAGCGCTGGTGCGCTGGAACCATCCGTCCAAAGGTGTTCTGGCGCCGGGTGAATTTATTCCGCTGGCAGAGGAGAGCAGGTTAATCTCGGCACTGGGTGCAGAAGTCATGGAGATGGGTTTGCAGCAACTGCATAGCTGGCAGGCTGATGCGCGTTTCAAAAACATAAGCCTGAGTATCAACCTGTCAGTGGATCAGTTCTATGAAGCGGACTTCGCGGACCGGTTGATAGCGCGAATCGATGAGTTGCAGCTGAATCCGAAAGGTTTAACGCTGGAGTTTACCGAGTCGTTGTTGATGAATGATCTGGAGTTGGCGCGGCGGAACATTGAGCGCCTGCACAAACTGGGCATTCGTTTTGCCATCGACGACTTTGGTACCGGCTACTCGTCACTTTCATACCTGAGCGAGCTGTCGGTGGATCAACTCAAGATTGATCAATCGTTTGTCCGCAATTCCGGCGCAAGCAGCAAGGACGCCGCTATTGTCAAAACGATAATTGATATGGCCGGCACAATGAGCATGGAGGTGCTGGCTGAAGGCGTGGAGACGGATGAGCAGAGGCAGTTTCTGATGGAGCAGGGCTGTGCATTGTATCAGGGGTATTTGTTCGGTCGGCCTGTGCCGATTGATGAGTTTGGAGAATAAAAAAGAAAAAAAGGGGACGGAGGATATAAAAAAGGGGACGGAGGATATTTATTTTTGGCACGTTGGAGTTTTTTTGCTATGCAAAAATTACTCCTACGGCCAAAAATAAATATCCTCCGTCCCCTTTTTTCCTTTTTTTTACTCCACCGTAATCGTAATCTTCTCCGACAGCACCGGCGGGTTGTGTGGCACGTGCATGTGATCACCCAGTACCAGCTGCAGCGTATGCTGACCCGGCTCAAGCGTCACAGTAGTTTCCGTCTGGCCCAGTCCAAAATGCATGACATCAGCTCCCAGCGGCTGGCCCGAGGCGGGCAGGTCATCCTTGTTGATCAGCAGGTGGTGATGCCCGGTATTGGGCATCTGGATGCCAGCTGGCGCCACGCCCATGCCGGACAGGCCGAAAACGACTTTAAACGTCTGAGAAACCGTTGCACCATTCTGGGGCGAAACGATGTAGACTTCGGCGCCTTCCGGGGCCGGTGACGGTTGTGCGAGCAGGGCGGTTGACAGGCTTGCGGCAGCAATCAGACCACCTAAAAATGACAATTTTTTCTTCATGCGATACTCCAAGCATAGATAGAGCCCCTATTTAATGTCAGCGGTAGATTTAGTTCAAGTCTTGCCTGCGTCTGACACAGATCAACATCAATTGTAACAATTGGTTGAATCCCAGCCACTCCGGCATTAGACTGACCTCCGGTCATGACAGTCAGCAGTCGTCGTCGAATCCACGTCGTAGCTGTACCAGTGGTGCTTTTCGGGCCATTTGAGCATAAGAAAAATAACTATAGGAGTGACCACATGCGAAATGTCTATTCAGGCAAGCGTAAGTCTTTGGCGTTGGCAATCATGGTTGCCGGCGTGTCATTACCAGTCGCCGCACAACAGGAAGTAGAAATTGAAGAAGTGATCGTGACTGGTTCACTTATCAGGGGAACACCGGTAGATACCGCATTGCCGGTTGAAGTGTTTACTGCAGCGGAGTTGCTGGAAACCGGCAGTCCGACAGCACTGGAATTTGCCAAAACCCTCACCGCCGGCGGCCCCATCACCGGTGAAGCCTACTATTTTGGCGGTTCGGGCAATACCGGTAACGTCAGTTTCAACCTCCGCGGTATTGGTTCAGATAAAACCCTTACACTGTTTAATGGACGCAGAACCCCACAAAACTCGTCCATCTTCCCATCGTCGGTAACTGCCCGGGTCGAGATCCTCAAGGACGGTGCGGCGGTAACCTACGGTGCGGATGCCACCGGCGGTGTTGTCAACTTCATCACCGATAAAACCTTTGCCGGATTTGAGCTCAGCTCCTCCTACAAGGGCGGTTTTGACTCGGACGGTGACTGGGGCGTCAGCGCCAAAGCCGGCTGGGATGTGGGTGACAGCAATATCCTGATCGCCGCAGAGTGGGATCACCGTTCCCGGCTGCAGACCAAGGAGCGTGATTTTGCCAGTCTTCCCTATGGTGTTAACCCTGCACCCTGGTCCGGGCTGACCAATCTGGCCGGTTGGGTACCACGGGCAAGTCTGCCGGCCAACCCGGGACTGACAGCCAACAGTGAGTGGGGTTCACCGCTGGGGCTGGCATCGGACTTTACGCCGGATTCCTGTAATGCTGTTGGTGGTATCTACGTCAATGGCTATACCTGTAATTACGGTTACATTCCTTTCTACAATATTGTGGAAGAAAACGAGATCTACCGTTTGTTTGGCCAGGTGACCACGCAGATGTCGGACAGCATGGAGTTTTATGCGCGCGCTGCCTATGGCCGGGTTCACACGCCCGAGGCCTACGGATCTCCCTCGCAGCCGGTGGTCAGAGGGCCGGCACAGACCTCCGGTCTGACCTATCAGCTGTATGCGCCGATCAGCAACCCTTATGTTGCTGAATTTGCGCAGCGTTCCGGCTGGGCCAGCAACTCGCTGTTTGGACTGACGCAGGGCTTTACGCCCATCACCTACCGCGCCTTTGCGCACGGGGGTAACGATACCTGGGCGGGCAATGGCCTTCACAGTACACCCAATGAAAACGAAAGCCGTTACTGGCATATCTCAACGGGTTTCAATGGCGAACTGGCCAATGAAATTTCCTATGACTTTGCCATCACCTACAACCAGTTTGATGTTCGCAGCTCTGCGCCGGACATTATGGGCGCTCGTGTACAGCAGGCGCTGAACGGTTTTGGTGGTCCCAATTGTAATGCCCAGGATCTGGATCCTAACCGGCTTGGCACCCAGAATCCGGCCATGGCAGGTGTGGGCGACTGTATGTGGTGGAACCCGTTTGCCACCAATTTTGCCGGCCAGCCTGAACTGGGGCTGACAAACCCCAGCTACAACTCCAGCATGGAAAACCCACTGGAGTTGAGGCAGTGGATCTTCAATAAGCGCTATGGCGAGACTACGGCCTGGAATGCCACGGTTGATCTGGT
Source organism: uncultured Pseudohongiella sp. (assembly GCA_963974875.1). Taxonomy (GTDB): domain Bacteria; phylum Pseudomonadota; class Gammaproteobacteria; order Pseudomonadales; family Pseudohongiellaceae; genus Pseudohongiella. The sequence goes on from CAXBER010000003.1 coordinate 334,576, forward strand.
GTTCAGCGGTCAGACCGGCATCGAATTGCCCGGTGGCAATGTCGCCTGGGGTGCGGGGTTGCAGTATCGTGACAGCAAGAACCGACAGACCGTGCCGGATCCGATTTACAACGGTGCTACGCCATGTTTCTGGGATGAGCAAAGACCGCTGGATCCCAGTCATCCGGAATACAATGGCTGCACGCCTGATGGTCCCGGGCCGTTTTTCTTCTTTGGCATAAATCCGCCGGATTCTACCAAGCAGGATCAACGTTCTGCTTTTGCCGAGTTCAATCTGCCGTTACTGGATAACCTGAATATGACTGCAGCTGTGCGTCATGAGGCATTCAGCGGGGACCTCAGCGCAACGGTGTACAAGGTGTCAGGCAAGTACGAAATGACAGACAACCTGTCGTTCCGGGGCTCCTACGGTACCAACTATCAGGCGCCGGGTGCAGGGCTGAATCCGGGCGAAGTCAGCACCGGTGTCAATAGTTACACCATTGCCGGCGGCGACTGGCGCGGGGCAACTACCATTACCGCCTCGGGTATTGAGCCTGAGACCGCAACGGTCTGGAGTGCAGGTACCATCTGGCAATCAGAAGGTTTTGATGTGTCGCACAGCTTCCAGTTCATTGTTGACTACTTCAGCATTGAAACAGAAGACGAGTTGGGTCTGCTGGCCTCGGCCAACACGATTGCCAGTTCAGTGTTCAGCATCGCACCTCCTGGTGTGAGTAATGTACCTACCAACCGCACGGCGCTGGCAGATTGCTCGCACCCGCTGATTGGTCGGGTAACCTTCAATGGCGGTACCTGTACCCAGGGCGTGACCACGGCCAACGACTTCGCTGCGATCACGACCGAATACGGTAACGGTCCGGGCCAGTTGACCGAGGGTTTTGACGTTCAGGCCAACTACAGCTTCCCGGCATTCGCAGGCGACATGCGCATTGGCGCAACCGTGACCAAGGTGCAGAAGTTCGAGTTCGGCGAAACCGTGCTTGACGGATTCCTGCTGGATCCGGGCGATGACCGGTTGGGTACCCTGAACTTTGCGACCATTGCGCAGGCGGCTCCCGAGTGGCGTGCCAACCTGAACATCAACTACGGCCAGGGCGATCACAACTTCCGCTTTGTGCTGGGTTATATTGATGGTGTGAAGGATGAGCGCTACTACAACGCAGATGGCTCCATAAACGAGGCCGGACTGGTGCCGGGTGGTTTCCAGCCAGGTACAACCACGCCGTTTGAGCCGTCATTCTACGGTGTGAATCCGGGCGGCTGGCTGTCTGGTGACTTCCACTGGGTGTGGGATCATCGGTGGGCAACGTTTACTGCATCAGTCAATAACATTACTGATGAAGATCCGCCCGCGTCACGTCAGGAGTTTGGTTACGATCCGCGGATCGGTAACCCGCTGGGACGTACCTTTGAAGTGGGCGTAAGAAAGACGTTCTAAAGAGGAAGAAAAAGGGGACGGGGGATAAAAGGGGACGGAGGATATTTTATTTGAGCCGGGGGAGTAATTTTTGCGGAGCAAAACAACTCCCCCGTGCCCAAATAAAATATCCTCCGTCCCCTTTTATCCCCCGTCCCCTTTTATCCCCTAAGGCAACTCAACCTCAGCACTATCCTGCGCATGCGCCCGTGTGAAACGGGGAACCGGCGCCTCAGTGCGTACCTGTTCCAGCCAGAACACGCCGTCATAAGGGTAGCTGTTGCCGCGAGTACCCATAAAATCAGAGTCGCCGTCACCGTCCATATCTGCTGCGACAAACTTGTCGAACATGCCGCGCTTGCGGCGTGATATATCGTGACGGGACCATTGCGCTGCAGCGTCGCCGGGATTCTCAAACCAGCCAATGCGCCCCATCGGGTCGGTCACAGCCGCGTTGATGTCGTCCGCTTCCCGCTCCCCTCGACTGTAGCTACCGGCAATAATATCGGTATCACCGTCACCATCAATGTCTGCAATCTCCAGGCCTGTGATACTGTCTGGCGCAAAGCTACCAATAAAGTGCGCATTCCACGCGTCTCCCTTGCGGGCAGGCTGTTCAATCCACACGAGGCCATTACCAACCCGTCCGGTTGCTGCGCCGATGATATCCAGCCGGCCGTCGCCATTCAGGTCCGCATACTCCAGATTAAAACCTGCCATACGGGCCCCGTTGATACCTATGGCGTGCTCCACAAAATTGAGTGAACCATCACCCGGGTTCTCAAACCAGACCAGGCGTTCTTCACCGCGCGTGCCTACAACAATGTCCGTGTCGCCATCACCATCCAGGTCGACCGGCTCGGAATTCTGGGGAATGCTGTAGCGTCCAAGCTCGATTTCCTGCCAGTTGTCACCCACCAACGGATCACCGCTTACCTTGAAGATGGAAACCGGGTGGGAAACCGCAAAATCGTCAGGGCCGGGGATCTGCGCGCCTTTATTCGGCGCGATGACTTCGGGCACACCATCGCCGTCCAGATCAGCAGCAAATACCCGGATGTAGCTGCCACGCCCTTCGGTCATCGGTAACTTCAAGCGCTGCCATTCAGTATCACGGATGCCATCACCCGGATTGGTCATACCAGGGTTTTGTAAATAAAGGATATGTGATAACTCGGCAGCCACCAGTATGTCCGGAAAACCGTCACCGTTGAGATCGGCCAGCGCCGCGTCTTCCGGCGCTGCAGCATCCAGTCCTTCGGCAACGGTGATGTTGTGCCATTGCTGAGGGTTGGCGCTGCCGAAGGCAATTCTTACATACCCTTCGGGTGGCGCTTCAAATCCCGGCGTAAAACTCGCAGAATCATAACTTGAGTCGGACTCATGCACTGAGACAATATCCGCATAACCATCCCTGTCCAGATCACCAACAACCAGACCGTCGCCGCCGCTGAGTACAAAATCCACATCAGCCGGATCGTCAATCAGGTGCTCGTGCCAGCTTATGTAGGATCCGTCGGCAGACTGCGCCTGCGTGGGCAGATCACCCACCGGCTGTGCGAGCGCCGGGTGGGAGAGGAAAAGAAGAAGGACGCCTTTTTTTATCATATGGCTTCACTCGCTAGTTTGTAACCCAGATCGATCATTTCCTCAGCGCGATGAAAATCCAGCACATCACAGGCGCTGACGGGAATTTCGATCAGGGTATCCGGCCGGTAGGCGGCCATCTGATAACGTCCAATGCGGTCCTGCATGGCCTCCAGCGACTTGCTCATGATATCAATGGCCGAATCACTGTCCTCACCGGTGGACGCCAGACCAATGCGCTTTTTGAAACCCTGCAGCCAGCTTTGTTCGGCCTGAGAGGCGTCCTTTCGGGGGTTTTCGTCGGACGATCCTGTCTCTCTGGTTTCTCCGCCATTCAGCGATACAACCACCATATGTGAGGCGCCAATTCTCTTGACGGGCGCGATGGGTAGCGGACTCAGCAAACCACCGTCCACCAGCGTGCAGCCATCCCGCATTACCGGCGTAAAAAATCCGGGTATCGCTATCGAGGCGCGGATGGCATCAAACAAAGATCCGGTATCCAGCCAGATTTCCCGACGGTGCTCAATATCTGAAGCGATAGCGGTAAAAGCAATATCCAGTTGTTCAATATCCTGCTCCCCCACCAGTTCACCCAGTTTGTCCATCAGGCGATCACCCTTGAACAATCCGGTATTGGTGAATGAGAAATCCAGCAGACCCAACACATCAGTGGCTCTCAGATCCCTGACCCATTGCTCGTAAATGTCCAGTTTGCCCGCAGCGTACAGTCCGCCGATCAATGCCCCGATAGAGGACCCGCTCACCGCTCTGATCTCATAACGGCCGCTGTCGTGAAGGGCCCTGATCACACCTATATGTGCCAGACCGCGGGCGCCGCCGCTACCAAGTACCAGCGATACAGGGATTTTTTTGTTGCTCATCCATCACTCCGCCGCCGTCTGCTGATTGCCAACTGGCCGAAACCCTAAAACAGCACGATACCACAAACATCTATGCGGGTGACCAAAAGGCACGAAGTTACGGAGTATGAAACACAATTCTCACCAGCGTTCCCTGACCGAGCTGGCTGTGCAGTTCAATCTGCCAGCTAAGCCGTTCACACAGGCGTCTCACCAGATTCAGTCCCAACCCGGTGCCGTGTTCCCGGGTGCTGAAACTGTGTTCAAATACCCGCTCCAGGTTTTCCTCGGCTATACCTTCACCAGTATCAATGACTTCAAGGGCGTCGTGCTGAATGCGAACGGTGATTTTGCCGTTTGCAGTGTGCTCTACAGCATTACGCAGCAGATTGCTGATCACAATCTGGACAAGGCTTTCGGACTCGTCCAGTTGCAGGGGTGCTTCCTCTGCAACGATCACCTGCGTGTTCCGCTCCTCAAGCTGCGGTCGCAGTTCATCAATCAGATGCTCCACCAGTGGCGCGACCAAAACCGACGAGGACGACTGAACGGGGCGTGCTTCTTCCCGGGATAACAGCAGACTGACTTCAATAAAACCCAGCATGTCATGGCAGGCCCGCTTGATTCGATTGATGGCACGTCCTGCGGCCGCGTCGCCGCGTAGCAATGTTGACTGTGACTCCAGAACTTCAACTGCACCTGTTACTACCGAGAGCGGGGTACGCAATTCGTGACTGGCCGCTGTCGTGAAGTATTTCTCGCGCGCAACAAAACCATCCAGTCGTTCCAGATAGGCGTCAAACGCCTGCGCAATACGGCCGACCTCATTGCCGGTAAATTCGGCGCTGAGACGAATGCCGCGCTGTTGTGGCTGAATGCCGGAAATCCGTTCTGTCAATTGCCGCAGTGGGGACAGGACTGCAGCGGACGCTCTGAACGCCGAGATTACGGTCACAACCAGCAACACGGCAACACCCATCACCATCAACAGGAGTACCCAGTGTTCCTGACTCTCCCACTCGGTTATATCGTAGGTCAGCACAGCATGCGTGCCTCCCATGTCACTCACCTGAACCTGGTAGTAGTTATCATCCACCCTGATGCTGTGATGTGATCCCGGTGGCAGGGCTGCAAAGGCCGCAGGCATTTGTGCCAGGGCATCACCTGTATACAGCTTCCAGGCGGGGAGCAGTCGCATGTCCAGTGTTGCCGGATCCGTTGATGCTGACATCATCAGGGTCAGTTGTTCCTCGGCCATGTGGCCAAATGCCACGGCTTCCAGACGCACCTTGATTTCCCAGATAGCGATGACAAACACACTGCTGATGAGTGTGACCAGTAACACTATCGCCAGAATCAGCCTCGCTTTCAGACTGAGGGTGCTTCCGGAAGGGTGTGCAGACTGCAGTTTCATTGCGATTGCGCTCCTGAATCTTCCGCTTCGGCAAGCCGGTAGCCAGTGCCATGAACGGTATGGAGAAGTTTTTTTGCAAAAGGTTTATCAATCACTGTCCGCAGCGCATAGATGTGTGTTCTGAGGATATCGTTATCCGGAGGATCGTCGCCCCAGACTTCGTGCTCCAGTTCCTGCCGGGTCACAACACGCCGTGAGTGACGCATCAATACTTCCAGGAGTTTGCGCTGAATCGGGTTCAGATCCAGCACAACGCCGTCGCGCTCGGCGCGCAATGTGCCAAGATCAAACACCAATGGCCCAACGTTCAGGGTGTCCGAAGCCCCCTGATTTCCATGACGATTGACCAGCGCTTTTAACCGCGCCTCCAGTTCCCTGATGGAAAACGGTTTGACCAGATAGTCGTCGGCCCCGGCGGCAAAACCAAGCAGCTTATCATCCAGCTGGTCGCGGGCGGTCAGCATCAGAACAGGCGTGGCTGGTCCGCCGCGCTCCCGAAGCGCACGGCATACCGACAGGCCATCCATGCCGGGCAGCATGATGTCCAGGACAATAACATCGTAGGCATTGGTGGTGGCCAGCTGCAGCCCGCCCGGGCCGGTGACGGCAAAATCGAGTGTGTGCCCAAGGGGCTCAAGATAATCGGCTATGTTTTCCGCAATATCCCGATTGTCCTCCACGATCAGTATTCTCATCTGTGTAATCCTGATAGTTGCATTTCTCCATTCTGACACGGATGTTGCAAAAAATTTGTCAATTCTTTCGGTTGATCTGTCCCTCTGATGCTGCTCACAGGTGCAACTCTTTGATGCAGATCAGTGAAATGACCTATCGATAGAGCGTGTAGACAAAATTTCGACATTCACCTGCGTAGACTGCAGCAATAACCCACATTTACCTTGCAAGGAGTGACCGTGTGAAACACTCTGTTCTGTCAGTTCAACGGCTTAAAACATTTGTCATCGCCGGCCTGACACTCGCTATCACTACTCAGGTAGTGGCCATTGATCACGAACCACTGGTACGCAGTGATCAGGTGGATACACAGACCGTCATGCAGCATGCGCTGACATCCGCGCCGGAAAAAATTCTGACGACGTCAGCTGCAGATCAGGCAGCCGCATACAGCACGCTGGGGCAGCGCTGGATAGTGGGTGCCCCATCGTTGGAGACCAGTATTATCAACGATTCGCTGTTGAGTGATGTCGGTCAGCGCGAAATGGAAGTTGGCGTTCAGGTTCAGTTATGGCGACCCGGTGAACGCCGTGACGCGCAACAACGCGGGTCCGCCTATAACGGCCGCAATCAGGCCTGGCAGGCATGGTACCAGTTGATGGTTGCCGGCCGTGTCCGTGAGTCCCTGGCGGAACTGGAACGCGCAGACCTGGTGCTGGCCAGCGCCGTTCAGGCGCAGGAGGATGCAAACCGGCTGCTGGACATGACCAGGCGATTGCAGCAGGCAGGCAGCGCAGCTGAGATGGATGTGCTGCAGGTCGAAAGTCTGCTGCTGGCGGCTGAAAAGCAGGTATTGGATGCTGATGCGATGGTTGTGGATGCCGAGCGTGAATATCAGCTACTGACTGGCGGGCTGCACATGCGGCCTGCACAGGCCCACCGTGAGGTACAGAGTGGGGAGGAAGAGATCGGCACCAGCCATCCGCTGATTCAGTTGCTACAGGCCGATCTGCAAATCAGCGAGGCTGCCATTCTGGACGCCGAGCGCCAGGCCAAAGGCAGTCCTTCCGTGCAGCTGGGCGTGCGCCGTGAACGGGGTGCATTTGCCCAGCCCTATGTTGAAAGCGTCGGGCTCAGTGTTTCCATTCCGCTAAGCAGCAAACGTATCGTCAATGCCAGTACCAGTAATGCACGCGCCAGTCGCACAGAAGCAGAAGTGGCACTGATAAATCAGCTGCGGTCACTTACACAACAATTACACGAGGTTGAGCATCAGCTTCATACACTGGAACAGGCCTTGCCATTGAGTGAGCGCGATCGGGATCTGAGCCAGCGTCAGATGCAGATGGCGGAAACCGCCTTCATCAACGGTGAAGCCGACATGATCCATGTGATCCGGGTCATGCAACAGGCCCGCAACGCCGACTACGAATTCAACCAGCTTCAACAACAGCAACAACACCTGATTTCCCAATACAACCAGATTATCGGAGTCCTGCCATGAAAGCAGCATCCATCCGCGTACTGAAACTTTGTTCGGCACTCGTGTTAATGACTACAGCAGCCACGCTTTCGGCCCAGGAAGTAATTCCTTTGTCAGACAGTGAGATGCAGGAGCTGGCAATACTGTTTGCCCCGGCGGCACCCGTTGGCAATACTGATGGAGAGCGGGTGCCGGCGATGGTGATTGCTTCGCCGGAAAACAGTAATACCTTGCACAGCTGGTTCGACGGAGTATTGAGTCAGTGGCATGTTGCGCCCGGCGATAGCATAGAGGCGGGCACACAGATCGCCACTCTGCGCAGTGAAGAATTACTGATGGCAGAGCAGGCGTTGCTGGGCGCGACCATCATGCAGGCGAGCGCTGAAGCGGCACTGAGTCGGGATCAGAACCTGTTTGATGCCGGAGTGATCGCTTCCGCCCGACTGGAAGAGACCCGCCGACAGCACCAGCAGGCAATTGTTACCACATCATCAGTCAGGCAACGTCTGCTCAGTGCAGGCATTGCGGCGGCGGATATTGATGCGCTGATTCGAACGCAGCAGGCGACAGGCAGGTATACCCTGCGAGCCGGGCGGACGGGCCAGGTTGTCCGTCGTCTTGTGCAGGTGGGCGACTATGTTGCTGATGGCAGCGCAGTGGCCGTTATTGCTGATGATGATCTGCCCTGGTTGCGCGCTCATGTGCCGGCCTGGCTGGCAGGTCAATTAAGCGCCGGGCAGACCATGCGTGTTGTTGAACAGAGCACCGAACTGCAGTTGCGGCAGATTGATCAGCAGATAGATCCGCAGTCGCAGACCATCAGCGTGCTGGCGCAGTTTACCGGCGCCAACAACTGGATGCCGGGTCAGACACTCACACTTATTCTTCCGCCGGCGACTGCCGGGGTTCGTATTCCGTCGAGCGCCGTTGTGTTTAATGGTCAGGACACAACCATTTACGTTCGTCGCCCGGGCGGCGTTGAGGCGCGCACGATAGAGCTGCAGACCATGGGGCGCAATTATCTGGCTGCCAGTGGCATAAACGTTGGCGAAGAGATGGTGATTCAGGGTGCTGCCGTACTTAAAGGCATCCAGTTAGGCCTGGGAGGAACAGAATAATGCTGTCCCAACTGATCCAACTATCACTGAGTCAACGCCTGCTGACAGGTCTGCTGGCACTGCTGGTGGCAGGGTTTGGCATGAGTGCCCTGCTGCAACTGCCCATCGATGCCTTTCCGGATATCTCACCAACACAGGTCAAGATCATCATCAAGGCGCCGGGCATGACGCCGGAAGAGGTGGAGGCACTGATCACTCAGCCGGTGGAAGTTGAGCTGCTGGGTATTCCACGGAAAACCATTCTGCGCTCCATTTCCAAATACGCGCTCAGCTCCATCACCCTGGATTTTGAGGAAGGCACTGACATCTACTGGGCTCGCCAGCAGGTGGCAGAGCGTCTGAATAATGTCTGGGGCGATCTTCCCGGTGATATCAGTGGTGGTCTGGCGCCCATGAGCACACCACTGGGTGACATGTTCATGTTCACCGTTGAAAGCGACACCATGACACTGGAAGAAAAACGTTTTCTGGTTGACTGGACCATCCGGCCGGCATTGCGCACAGTGCCGGGTGTTGCCGATGTCAATGCACTGGGCGGTTATGTTCGCACCTATGAAGTGATACCCGACCCTGCTGCCATGGCAAGGCTGGGCGTCAGTCATGAGGAGCTGATCTCCGCACTGCAGACCAGCAACAAAAATGATGGTGCTGGTCGTGTTGATCAGGGCGAAGAAGCGTTGCTGGTGCGTGTGTCAGGCGCCATCGGCAGCCTGCAGGATATTCGTGATATCCGTGTCATGAACAGCGCCGGACAGCCGGTGCCTCTGTCTCAGATTGCTACGGTCACCAGCGGCACCATGGAACGTTATGGTTCTGTTACTGCCGATGGAACGGGTGAAGCCGTGCAGGCGCTGGTCATTGGCATGACCGGTGCCAATGCCCGTGACGTCGTTAATGGCGCCAAGGCCAAGCTGGCTGAAATCGAAGCGACACTGCCAGAGGGCACCAGTTTTGATGTGTTCTACGATCGCAGCATCCTGATTGCCGGTGCGGTAAATACCGTCACCAAGGCATTGCTGGAGGCGGTTGCGCTGGTGGTTGTGCTGCTGGTGCTGTTCCTCGGCAATATTCGTGCAGCCGTCACTGCCGCGATGATTCTGCCGTTCTCGGCACTGGTCACTTTTCTGCTGATGAACAGCGTCTCCATGACCGCCAACCTGATGAGTCTGGGCGGGCTGGTGATCGCCATCGGCATTCTGGTCGACTCAGCCATTGTGGTGGTGGAAAATATTGTTGCCACCATGAGTCACCATGGCGGTCACAATCGATTGCCACGACTGCATGTCATTTTCCGCGCGGTGAAGTCTGTCGCGGTGCCGGTAACGTCCGGCATCCTGATCATCATCATTGTGTTCCTGCCCCTGCTCTCGCTGGAAGGACTCGAGGGCAAGCTGTTTGGTCCCGTGACAATGACAATTGTGTTTGCCCTGATCGCCTCATTGATTTTGTCATTGACGGTCATTCCTGTAGTGGCTTCGTACCTGATCACCAGTGCAGAACACGAAGAACCCTGGCTGGCGCGGAACCTGTTGCGGGTGTACACACCGTTGCTCAGAAAAGCGCTGGCAAAACCAGTGTACGTCATTGGTCTGGCAGCCGCCCTACTGGCCGTGACAGTTGCCATTTTTCCATTGGTCGGCAAGACTTTTATGCCTGCCATGGATGAAGGGGACATGATTGTGCAGCTGGAGTTGATACCCTCCATCAATCTGGAAACCTCAACCCGAATGATAACGCAGGTCGAAAAAGCGCTGTTGGCGGAGATTCCGGAAATTCAGCGTCTGGTTTCGCGCGCCGGTTCGGATGAGATTGGCATGGATCCGATGGGCCTGAATGAAGTAGACATGTTCCTGCATCTGAAACCTGCAGGCGATTGGGAAGCCGGGTCCAAGGAAGAACTGGAGGAAAAACTGCGTACCGTCATGGATCGTTTTCAGGGTATCAATTACGGTTTCACCATGCCGATTGATATGCGCGTCTCGGAAATGCTCACCGGCTCGCGTGGTGATGTTGCCATCAAACTGTTTGGCACGGATCTGGACGCGTTGAACCTGTATGCACAACGCATATCGGAGACAGTGGAAACCATTCCGGGCGCCGTCGACACAACGGCCACGCTCAACGAAGGTGCGCAATATTTGCAGGTGACTGTTGACCGTATCCGAGCCGGGGAGCTGGGTCTGGATGCCGACCAGCTTCAGCGTCGGCTGCGGGCACAGATTGAAGGGCTGGATGTAGGTACGGTGATTGAAGATGGTGCGCGTGTGCCGTTGATGATCCGTTTTGACAGGATCTCGGGGGACGGTTATGCCGCAATGCGCAACAACCTGATCAGCTTGCCGGATGGTGGTTTTGCGCCGCTCTCCAGTGTTGCCAGCATTGCCCGGGTGGAAGGTCCGGTCACCATCAATCGTGAAGACGGACAACGCTTTGCCGTGATTCGCACCAATGTGGAAGGACGCGATCTGGTCGGGTTTGTTGATGAGGCGCGCCAGGGTATTGCTGATCGCATTGATCTGCCGGAAGGTTATACGCTGGAGTGGGGTGGGGAATTTGAAAACCAGCAACGTGCTGCTGCCCGATTGACACTGGTTGTACCGGTGGCATTGCTCATGATTGCATTGGTACTGTTTATGACATTTCATTCCATCAAGCAGGCCATCATTATTCTGTCCAATATTCCGTTTGCCATGACAGGCGGGTTACTGGCCTTGTGGCTGACCGGGGAATTTCTGTCAGTGCCAGCGTCAGTTGGATTCATAGCCCTGCTGGGTATTGCTGTGCTCAATGGTGTGGTGATGATGTCGCACTTCAACCATCTGGCGGACAAGGGCATGCCTGCCGCAGAAGTCGCATTTGAAGGCGCGTTACGCCGATTGCGCCCGGTCATGATGACAGCATCAATCTGTGCCATTGGACTGGTGCCGTTGTTGCTGGCTACCGGTCCCGGCTCTGAAATTCAGAAACCACTGGCAATTGTGGTCATTGGCGGTCTGATCAGTTCCACGCTACTGACCCTGTTTTTACTGCCGATCGTCTATCGTCAGTTCCACAAAAATGATCAGGGCATCGCTGCCGCAGGAGAGTCTGCATGAAAACATTACTGGTAATGAATATTCCGCCGGCGCTGGAAGACGACATGGTGGATTACCTGCTGGCGCTGGAGGAGGTTAAGGGATTCACTTCTTTCATTGCGCAGGGGCACGGTGGTGGGGAACGGCTGACCGTGACCGAGCAGGTCAGCGGTCGCCGTCAGCGGGTTCAGTTTGAAATCATTGTCGATGAAGAGCTGGTTGAGCTGATAGTCTCCGGTCTGTCAGTCAATGTCGGCAGGGACATCGCCTACTGGCACCTGCCGGTCAGCGGTATCGGGCACACCTGAGGAGCATCCGGAACAGTCAGTCCCTGTTCTGTTTGCGCATGATTTTTTTACCGGTAATCATGGCGGATACAATGCCATTGCCATGTCGAATCTCGTCAATCACAACGGCGGCAATGTGCAGAAAACTGGCGGCCAGCATGAACCAGAAGAACAGTTTGTGGATGGCTATGAATGGTTCGCGAAACTTTCGCATGGCGGCATAACCATCCGGGTCCAGCATTTCCTTGGCCCCCGGAACCAGCCCGACCAGGCGGCTGTGATCCTCGCCTGCCCCCGTGGCCCATTCCGCAAACTCATGGCCGAATGGCGGAAAGTACAGATCAGTTCCCGCCAGTACCAGGCCGGTAGTCATTTGTGCAATCAGCAGGACATACAAAGCCAGCAACATCAATTTGGCGGCCGGATTATGACCCTGATACTCGGGTGCCTGTCCGGTGCGGATTCCGTGTAACCAGACTTTTAATTCGCCCAGGTATCCCCGGCCAAATGGCACAACAGATCCCCAGCGCGCAAACCTGCTGCCAACAAATCCCCACAGCAGTCGCCAGAGCAGATTAAATGCAAACACATAGCCGACATAGGCGTGCATGATTTTCAGGGTGATTTTCCCTTCACTGCTGATACCCAACAGACTTGCATACAGGATTGTTGCGCCTATGATCATAAGTGCCAGGACACACACGACATTAACCCAGTGGAATATGCGTATCGAACGATCCCAGACCTTTACTTCATGTAATCGATTTTCAGTTGTCATGTTAAACACTCCCCGCGGTCTTGATGATGCCAGTCTGGCTGGCTTGTGTGTCGTCATTATGAATCTGACTGACCGGAAAACAGATTTTCACCTGCAGTCCGCCCAGCTTGCTGGTATCCATGGTCAGGACGCCCTGATGTCGTTGCACAATGCGCTGGACTATCGAAAGTCCCAGGCCGGTGCCATGCGTATCGCCTCGTGAGAAAAACCGGTCTGCCAGTCGGGCCCGGTCCTGCTCGGAAACACCGGGTCCGGAGTCATCGATACCGAGACACCAGTCCCGCTCGTTTGCTTCGATACTCAGTACAATGCGTGTCCCCTGCGGGGTGTGCGTAATGGCGTTGCCAACCAGGTTCTGGATCAGGGTCTTGAATGCGCCGGGCTCGAATGCCTGATCCGGCTGCACATGTTCCGGTGCTTCCAGCTCAAGCAGCTGATTTTTTTGCAGCGCCAGTGGCATGATGGCCGACAGAGCGCTGCGCGCTTCCTCCAGCACATGAATGGCAATTTTTTCTACAGCGACGGTATCGGACAGCCGGGCCAGTTCCAGCATCTGTGACACCAGCCGGGTGGTGCGTTCAACTGCCTGTTGCAGATAGGCCAGAGACTCCTTTTGTTGTTCAGGGTCTGTGGTTGTCCGGGCGTTATCAAGGTGTACCTTCATTACTGCCAGCGGGGTTCGCAGTTCGTGCGCGGCATCGGCAATAAATTGTTGTTCCCGCGTGAGTAGCTGTTTGACCTGCAGCAGTAGCCGGTTGATTGCGGCCTGCATGGGCGCAACTTCCTGCGGCAGATCGGGATCTGTCAACGGCACCAGACTGTCCGGATCCCGTGAGCGCACCTGCGCTGCCAGTCGCTCAAGTGGCTTGAGTCCCGAGCCTATTGCCGCCCAGACCAGGAGTAGCATCAATGGGATGCCAATCAGATCAGGCAGGATGGTACCCATGACGATTTTGCCGACAGTTTCGCTGCGGATATCGCTGCGCTCTCCTACCCAGATGGACAGGCCGGTATCGGCCTGGGACAGCACATAGGCACGCCAGTCATCAGCGGGCCGAACGAGTGTCGAATAACCCGGGGTCCAGTCAATCAGGGAGACGTCAGGTGCGGAAAACGATCCGGCTGTGAGCTGGCCGTCGGCATCCTTTACCCAGTAGGCTACCTTCGCTTCGTAAGGATGTCCGATTGCCGGATGCTTGTCAGCCGATTCCACCAGTGCCCTGGCAAGCTCCCCGTGGTCGACTTGTGCCATGGGTTCACTGAGCAGGCCCGCCAGGACACGAGCACTTTGTGCCAGCTGCGCATCAAACAGTTCTTCAACTTCGTGCGCAGCATCGCGATAGCTGAACATGCCGAGTACCAGAGAACCAAGCACCAGCAAACCCATTACTCTGACGATAATGCGTTTGCGAATGGATTTCATGCTTTGCTCTCTATCATGTAACCTACCCCCCGCAGTGTTCGTATCAGTTCGGGGTAGAGTTTTTTACGCAGATGGTGAATATGAACTTCCAGCGTATTACTATCCACCTCGTCCGTCCAGCCATACAGCGACTGTTCAAGCTGGTCCCGCGTGATTACCCGGTCCGGCTGTGATAACAGTTCGTGCAACAGCACATATTCTTTTCGCGACAGTCCAACAACCCTGTCCAGATAGCTGACCTGCTGGTTGCCCGGGTTGAGTGTCACGCCCCGCAGTTCAATATTGGGAGCGGCACGGCCGGCACTGCGGCGCAACAGCGCGCGCAGGCGCGCCTTCAGCTCGTCAGTGTCAAAGGGTTTGATCAGGTAGTCATCAGCGCCGGCATCCAGACCGGCAATGCGGTCGCGCACGCCGTCACGGGCCGTGAGTATCAGTACCGGTGTCTGCTGTCGCCGGTCCCGCATCGAACGCAGGACAGTCAGGCCGTCCATTTTTGGCAGGCCCAGATCGAGAATGGCGACATCAAAGTGCTCACTGCTTAGCGCGTGCAGCGCACTGCGCCCGTCACTCAGCCAGTCCAGCGTATACGACTCGGAGCGCAGCGCGGTCATTATGCCCTGGGCCAGAGACTCATCGTCCTCTACCAGCAGAACGCGCATGGCAATGCTCCCTGTCTGTTTATAATTGTGAGATCAATGATTGTATTTCAGCCCGACGTCCGCGATCAGCCAGTTCCCGGTCCGGTCTGGCCGGCGCTGCCAGTGCTTTCTGCAGTGTGGTGCGGGCTTCATCATAACGCTTCTGATTAAACAGATAGTCACCCATAAAGTAGTTGCTGTCGATACCATCGGGATTTATTTCCAGCGCTTTACGCAGCAGTTTTTCGGCTTCCTTTTTGTTGCCGAATGCGATCGGCCAGGAGGGAACCTGATAATACAATGCACCCAGGCTGGTATATGCGGAGCCCTGCAACGCGGCAGGATCCAGTTCCAGTGCCGCTTCCAGCTGTCTGCGGGCCTCTTTTACGCGGGACAGTGCGCCCAGGCCGCCGTCTACACCCGCCCAGGTGCTCAGAATGATACCGTACCAGATGCGGGTTTCGGCATTGCCGGGGTCGGCGTCGACCAGCATCTCCGCCTCGGCTGCCAGTGCCTCGAACACCTCTGCCTGCCTTTCCTTGCTGGTCTGATAATTGGCAACAGCCCAGTCTGATTGCAGCTTTTCATAGTCCGCCGCGGATGCGACGCTGCTCAAGCCAAGCATAAACACCAGACACATAATCGATAAAGATTTCATCAGGATTCCTCCACACGTGTAGCATAGTGACGAATTGTGGCCAGCTGCTTGCGCAAGGATCGACTGATCAATTGCGGCAACAAGCCATTCAGGCGAATAAACAGTCGCTCCGGAAAACCCAGATGGACTTCTGACAGATTTTTCTCAAGCGACCTGATCAGGCACCGGGCGACATGTTCCGGTGAGTCCATCCTGACACCCAGGGCCGTGTTCATCTCTTCAACGGCGGCGCTGTTCATGCCTGTGCGGGTCGCCCGCGGTGCCAGATAAAGAACGCCGACACGCGTGTCTGCCAGTTCCCGACGCAGTGCCTCGGAGAATCCGCGCAGGGCAAACTTGGTGGCACAGTAGCTGGCGAAGCCCGGGTATCCGATAGCACCAAATGTGGATCCCACCATCACCACACAGGACTGGGGGGCACGTTTCAGCAATGGCAGCATCGCCTTGGTGACCAGCATGGTGGCGGTCAGATTGATGTCGATCATCTCTGTAACCTGCTCGTCATTCTGATTCTCGAACAGGGCAAAGTCGTTGACGCCTGCGGCGTTGATCAGCAAATTGAACCCGGATTTCTGCTGCATTTTTTCAGTGAGCCGCTCACGATCCGCACTAACCCGCAGATCAGCCGCAACAGTTTCAATTGAGGCGCCGTAACGGCCCGCAAGCTCTGCCAGTGTCAGATGGTCACGTCCGACGACTACCGGTCTGGCGCCAGCCTCAACCAGTTGCGCCAGGATGGCCTGCCCCATGCCGCCGGTTGCGCCAGTGAGCAATACAACACTATCCTGCAAGTGCATACTGTTCTCCTGATGCAGGCAGAGTCCGGAACATCTGCGCGTACAGGTAGTAAACGACCCGGGCGGTGTCTATGACGCAGGCTTTGTCATCGTCGCTGTCCAGACGATTGACCAGCTTTTCAAAAAATT
This sequence comes from uncultured Pseudohongiella sp., assembly GCA_963974875.1. Lineage (GTDB taxonomy): Bacteria > Pseudomonadota > Gammaproteobacteria > Pseudomonadales > Pseudohongiellaceae > Pseudohongiella. The sequence goes on from CAXBER010000003.1 coordinate 350,920, forward strand.
TCATATGCTCCAGATCCAGAGAGCCATGCGAGCTCAGATAACTGAACGCCGAGTCAGGAAGTCCAAGGCTGGTCTGCAGGGTGTTGGCAGCGTTGGTGGCAAGTTCGATGCTGGTTCCTTCAAGAACAAAAACCATACCGAGCATGGAGACCGGATTCAGCCTGTTGATCCGGTCATACATGGTGCTCACCATCAGCTCTGTGGCCAGCGACGGTTTGCCGTGGCGCACAGCTTCCGGATTGCCTCCACAGGCCCTGATGTCATTGAGAATCCACTCCTGATGACCGTACTCTTCATCAATGTATTCAGCCATTGCGGCGCGCAGCCATTCGAGTTTTGAGGGCAACCTGGCACCACAGGCCATCAGCAAAGGTACCGTATGACTGACGTGATGAAATGCCTGCTCCAGAAAAGCGGTATAGCTGCTGACATCAACGTCGCCATGCAGGGCATCCTGGACAAGCGGTGAGCTGAACAGGTACGCCTTTTCAGATTGTGTTGCCTGCGTTAATTCTTCGAAAAATGTCATAACCACCCCATACTGATCTGTGATTGCTGAAAGTGTTGTTGATAGCTGGTCAGAATCTGTTCACGGCGCAGTCGGCCGTTGATGGTGAGCTGACCATTATGCGGACTGAATGGCTCCCGGGCCCTGACCCACCTGCCGACCTGCGCATAAGTGGGCAACAGGTCATTGACCCGCTCAACCGCACGCTGCACTGCATCATTGTCAGTTGTCGCCGGCACAAGGATGGCGATATTGACCGGCAGAGCCTCGCCATACAAAAATGCCTGCCTGATTTCTGGTTGACTGCACAGTTCGGCTTCCACCCATTCGGGACTGACGTTGCGCCCGAAGGCGGTAATAAACTGGTGTTTCTTGCGGCCGTTGATGTGAACAAAGCCGTCTACTGCGAATCCCAGGTCGCCGGTAGGCCAGGGTTCATCAGGATTGTGTGGGCTGCCCAGATAACCCAGTACTCCGGCTCCGTGAACCAGGATTTCGCCATCTTCCGCCAACGCCAGAGTCAGGTGCGGAAGCGGTTTCCCGACACTGCCGGCCAGATGTTCTGCCGGATTGTTCAGGCATACTACGGAGGCACACTCTGAAAGTCCGTAACCCTCGTGTACCGGCCAGGCCAGTTCACTTACCTTATCCAGTAGGCGTTGGGCAACGCGCCCGCCGCCCACCGCAATAAATCTGAATGAGTCCGGTAGCTGGAATCCCCGCGATGCTGCTTGCAGCAGGCCGTCCAGCAACTGGGGCACGAGGATCATGCTGTTGGCACCGGAGGTGGCGATTGCGGCCAGAACCTTTTGCTGGTCGTCCGCGTCAAGGGAAAGCGCGTTGATATCACGCACACAAACCGTCGCGCCGGATAAAAAGGTGGCCCAGATACCCAGATTCTCAAGCAATATTGCCAGTGGCAGTAATGTTAAATGCTGCTGCAACATCTGGTCCGACGTGGCATCCGCCAGCGCCTGTGCGGTATTCAGCATGGCGGCAGCAGAGAGACAGACACCTTTGGGTGTGCCGGTGGTCCCTGAGGTAAACGTTATTTTGGCAGTGCCCGCTGGCATGACAACCGGGACAATTTCGCGCTGCCAGCCACACATGCCGGCCGCAAAGCCAAGTTCGGTCAACAGAAACGGATCCGGACGGGGACCAATCCAGGTGTCGGCAGCGGTCTGCTCCAGAAGGTGCCTGATCTGGCCAGCGGTAAAGAATGGCGGTACGGGTACACAGACACAGCCAGCCTGTAACAATGCCAGATCCCAGATAATCCACTTGACCGGATCCACTTCAAACAGCGCAACCACCCGCGCTCCGCTCACGGAAAGTTGATCAACCCGGTGATCCACCCGTGCCCGGAGGTCCTGATAGCTGTAGTTTCGTTTGTCAGATTCAATGGCAGTGTCACCAGGTCGGCAGTTGCTAAACAAACGACAGTTTCGTAAATCAGGCGCAGTCACGGTTCACATCCTCCTGCATATCCAATGCATAGCCGGGCAGAAAACCGAGTCGCTTGAATATATTTGCAGCCTCAAGCTGGCGGAACCCTTCAGGGATATAACCTGCCATTACTTTGGGACCGGTCGCATAATAACTGCCCCATTCCTGTACGTTGTGGTCAAGACGAGACGGATCTGCGTCCGCGAGTACAACAGGACTGAGAGTCAGGCGAGAGAAGCTGTTCAGCAACAGAGGTGTGCCGGTAAAGGCCACCCATTGAAAGCCACAGGTATATAGATAATGCGTCAGTGCCGTGATCAGTAGTCTGGCCATGCCCGGGGAGCCGGAAACCAGATTTCCAACCTCAACAATATTCTGTTCTGAGGCGGGCATCGGGCTTGAATGTGCAATCAGACGATCAATAGGCTCGTCCAGGTATTGCTGCAGGAACAGGTTTCCCTCGCCTGCGGGACGTAAACCAACTACCGCACGTATCTGACTGTCACTTTCCAGGCCGAGTAAAACAGGCATGAACTGACTGATCTGCGCACCATAGACGGATGCAAAGTGTTCTGTTACACATTGTTCAAGACGTCTGCGCAACTCTGTATCGCCGTCTGCGCGTTGACAAATTTTAATCTGCAGACCCTGATGTTCGAAAGACGCCAGCCGGTCTGTGGCAGGAAACAGCAACTTGCTCATGATAATCCCTCTGACTACGGGTGCATCATGCGCGCTGAATCTTAAGGTGAGCTTAAATCGTTTGCCAGAAAGGTTGCAGAAGTGACCGCGGTGACCGGAATACGCTATATTTGGTGCTGCATGCTGTCTTTTCGGAATGTCTGGCTGTAGTAGGGCGTCATTGTGTCCAAATCACTTTCAAGGCTGCACCAGTGGACCTGTTCACATCCGGTTCTTGTGTTTCCCCTTGTCTACATTGGTTGGGCGTATCTGTTCTGGATTCCTGTATTGCTTTCAGAATCATCAGTATGGACCTTCCCCACAATACTGTGGTTTCTGATCGGCGGAGCCAGCCCGGTTATTGCCGGAATCGGCCTGGCCGCAATGACGGGGGGCCGGGAACAGTTGCGTGATCTTGGCCGACGACTGATTGACTGGCGGCGTATTCCTGGCAAGTGGTGGCTGGTGATTCTGCTGTTCTGGCTCGGATTTGATCTCGTCATGGCTGTCGCAGCAATGATGTTGGGTATTACCGACACGCCACTGGATGCGAACTGGTCTTTGTTTTCCAATCCTTTTTTGCTGCTGTTTCTCCTGCTGCTATCGTTCATTTTCCCCGCCGTAGAAGAAGTGGGGCTGCGGGGTTATTATCTGGATACCCTGCAGCAACACATGGGGCCAACGGCGGCAGGGTTGGTGAACGGAACCGCGTGGGCAATCTGGCATGCTCCGTTTGTGTGGTTTCCCGGTTACTACGCCAACACCACGTTCAACCCGGAGCTTTACTGGTGGCTGCCCATGATCGTGTGCCAGACCCTGTTGATAGTGCAGGTCTACAATAGAACCCATCGCAGCATCCTTGCGGTTTTGATCTTTCACGGCATGATGAATTTTACCGGCGAGTGGCTACGCATATCGCCGGATATGTATCCCTTTGTACTGTCCGGTAATATTCTGGTTGCGATGTTTCTGGTAGTGTTTTGGCAAAGAGCCCGACATGCATAATATTGTTATTGCTGATAACAAGGATTTTTTTGATGCGCCAACGTGATCTTATTCCTTTTTTGACCATCGCTTTTCTGATCGCATGGGGCATACTGGGACTCTACATTTTTGCCCCTGAGACTATGGTTGGTTTGTTTGGCAATCTGACCGGTGAGCACCCGCTGTTTTATCTCGCCGTTTATGCTCCCGCTATTTCCGCGCTGGTTCTGGTTTTCTATCGGCACGGTAGTCAGGGTATCAGTCGCTTACTTTCCAGGTTGCTGCTGTGGCGGGCATCGGTCTACTGGTATTCATTTCTGCTGCTCGTTGTGCCATTGGTATTCTATGGGGCCGCGCTGTTCAAACAGGGAGCACTGGATACCCTGTTTCCGTTCACCTCGTTATCCGCCTATCTGGCTGCTCTGTTGCTGATGGCCATCAAAGGGCCAATGGAGGAAATTGGCTGGCGTGGGCTTGCCCTGCCTTTGCTGCAACGTCGCATGGCACCGGTTTGGGCAGCGCTGTTGTTGGGCGTCATCTGGGCGATATGGCATCTACCTGCGTTCATGTTGAGTGGGACACCGCAGAGTGCCTGGGCCATAACACCATTCCTGATTGGAACCATCGCACTCAGTATTATTGTTACGCCGCTCTTTAATCAGTCGCGCGGCAGTATTCTGCTGCCCGCGTTTTTCCACCTGCAGCTGATCAACCCGCTGTGGCCGGACGCCCAGCCCTACGATACCTGGGTGTTTGTCATTATTGCTGCAGCTGTGGTGTGGTTCAATCGGGAGACGATGTTTTCACGCAGTGGTGCGATAACGGAGGTGGTCTGAATTGAGAGCGGCGCTGGCGGCTGTCTGCGCAGTATTGCTTTCATCATGCACCTTTCATCCGCTGCAGGCTAAGCAGGCGTCACAATTCCGCGCGGAACTGGACCGTGTGCGTGTTGAATTCGGGTTGCCAGGTATAACAGCGGCTTACATCCTGAGTGACGGGACAGTCGAAACTGGGGCCTCTGGCCTCGCCGATGTTGAGGCTGAGAGGCCGATGACCGGGACTACCCGGATGCTTTCTGCCAGTATTGGCAAGAGTTTTGTGGGAGCCTTGTGTATCTCGCTGGCACTGGAGGGTCGCCTGGCGCTTGATGAACCTGTCTCACAATGGATCGGGACGTTTGACTGGTTCAGTCATCTGCCGAACCATGAATCAATTACGTTGCGCCATTTGCTTACACATAGTTCAGGAATACCTGATCATGTTTATATGGCAAGCTTTGCAGAAGCGTTCGCGGCTGAATGGCAGAATCCCCACAACTCTTTTTCCCCGGAACGCACGGTCGGTTTTGTCCTGGATGAGCCCGCGCTCTTTCCTGCAGGCGGTGGCTGGGCGTACTCGGATACAGGTTATATCCTGGCAGGTCTGGTTATAGAAGCGGTCACTGGGCGCCCGTTTTTTCAAGGCATTCAACAGCGTTTTCTGGACCCCTTGGGGCTTCTGGATACTACATTCGCGGATCGGCCCGATCTGGACAGGCTCGCCGCGGGATATATGCGCGCCGACAATATCTTTGGTTTGCCTGAAAAAAGTCTTGACGATAGAGGCCACCTGCGCTGGAACCCGGCAGTTGAGTGGGCGGGCGGAGGGCATATCAGCACCTCTCGTGACATTGCTCTCTGGGGAGCGGCATTGTTCTCCGGAGAAGCAATGGCAGGTGACTACCTTGCGGATTTGTTAATGACAGTGGAGGTAGAACCGGACTCGGCAGACATCGGATACGGTGCAGGTGTGGCAGTGTACACAACAGGTCCCTTTGGCCCTGTTTACGGACATGCCGGCTGGGTTCCGGGATATGTATCAAGCCTGCGGCATTACCCGGAAACCGGGGTAACCATTGCATTCCAGATCAATACTGATATCGGTATTATCGATAGCACGGATGATGTATTAAAGATCATTGAGGAGAAACTAATAAACGTATTTGTGAACAGAAATGGGTGAACACGATGGCGTCGACCAATGACTACGATCATGCAGCAAGCAATATTCGGCAACCGGGTAAAGCCCGCGCCGACGGAGTGCTCGATACCAGAGAGCTGATCCGCCACGCCGTCCTTGCCGCTTCCAGTCACAACACGCAACCGTGGAAATTCCGCGTTCAGAAAGACAGCATAACCATCCTGCCCGACTTCACGCGGCGTTGCCCGGCAGTGGATCCGGATGACAGCCATCTGTTCAAGAGCCTGGGCTGCGCAGCCGAGAATATTGTTCACGCTGCGGCAGCACAAGGGTTTTCTGCTGATGTCCGTTTCGATCCTGACCAGAACAGTGTAGTTGTTTCCATGAGTGCTGACGCCTCCGCACAGGCGACAGAGCTGTACTGGGCAATTACGCAGCGCCAGTGCGTAAAGGCTGCGTTTAACGGCAAGTCACTGGAGGCAGCTCAAATCGAATTGCTGGAGACGGCCGGTGAGGGTCGCAACGTGCGTACAATCATATTGTTGTCGCAGGCGCAGAAGGAGACGGTAATTGACTACGTTACCCGTGGAAATATTGACCAGCTGACGGATCCGGTCTTCAGGAAAGAACTCGTTTCATGGATTCGCTTTAATCCGGCCGCGGCCATACGTGCAGGCGATGGCCTGTCCGGACGCACCAGCGGCAAGCCAGCGTTGCCCACCTGGTTGGCAAAATGGATGATTGGACTTGTGCTCACCCCGAAAGGACAGGCAGAAACTGATGCCACTAACATCCGAAGTTCTGCCGGCGTAGCGGTGTTTGTGTCGCGCGAAAATGACAAGGCCGCCTGGGTAGAGGCGGGCCGCACCTACCAGCGCTTTGCGCTGCAGGCAACCGCACTTGAGGTGAGAACAGCCTTCATCAATCAGCCGATTGAAGTACGTCAGTTGCGTCCGAAGCTCGAATCGTGGCTGAATTTAAGTGGTGAGCACGCATTGTTAATGGTTCGATTCGGCCTGGGTCCAATGGCGCCCTTCAGTCTGCGCCGTCCGCTTGATGATGTGATTCTGACAGGGTAATCCGCGGTTTTTGAAACAAAGGCTGTTCCCGGGGAGGTTGCGTATGATTTCAGCAGCGCGTATCGGATTTGTCTCCGCAACCGGAGTATGCCTGGTTGGTATTGTTTATATTGCCGTTGTTGCTGTTGGGGTGTCTGAAGCAGGCCTGAGCGATCCGATAACAGATCCGGTGCTGGCTGTAATGGAGGTGCTGACAATGCTGTCCGCGCTTCTGTTTGTGCTGCTGACAGGTGCAATATACGATGCAGCAAGTGCTGAACACAAAATCTTCGGGATCCTGGCACTGATGTTTGCTGCGATGATGGCAGGCATTACCTGCACAGTACATTTTGTGGCACTGACTGCAGGCCGCCAGTCAGGGTTTACGTTGCTGGAATGGCCATCTACTCTTTATGCTGCAGAGCTTCTGGCCTGGGATGTCCTGCTGGGGTTATCCCTGATTTTTGCCGCCCTGACATTAAATGGCAACAGACTTGCAGTAGCTATTCGCTGGGCACTTGTTGTCTCGGGTGCGTTGGCACTGATTGGCACCCTGGGTCCAATAACCGGTAACATGGCTTTGCAGCGGCCAGGTATTCTGGGCTACGGGCTCGGTTTGCCGGCAGCTGCATGGATGCTTGCAATATTTTTCCGGAGGCGTGCCTCATGTCCCTGATGGTCATTCTCAGTCAGCTTCTCCTGCCGCTGGTACTGCTTGCGTGGCTGGCGGCATACCCTGCCAGAAACCCGATTGTGTGGATTGTACAGTTGATATCCGTTGCGGCAATTCTGTCGGGAATCGGGTTTGCGGCGCTGTGGACCATGCCGCCATTCTGGACGCCTTATGTCCATGCAGTGCTGCTGGTGCTGATAGCGGCGCTGCAGCTGATACAACGCATCGGGTCGGCGGACTCGTTCGGCAAGAATACTGTGGTTAACAACGTGTTGGTAATTGTGGTTGCCGGGCTAGGATCAGTGGGTGCTTACCTGGCCTGGCAGGCAGTGCAGGGGCGGGTGTTGCCTGACGAAAACGTGGTTGATATTGCGCCGCCCTTTGCGCCCGGGCAATACCTGGTGGCGCACGGCGGCGCCACCCTCATGGTCAACGTGCATCTGACAACGCTGGATCAGAGTGTCGAGCGTTTTGCGCCGTGGCGCGGTCAAAGCAGGGCGCTGGATATCTTCCGCATCACACCTGCGGGTTTTCACAAGAGCGGCTGGCTGCCAATAGACCCTGCGGACTATCAGACTTTTGGTGTGCCTGTGGTTGCCCCTTGCACAGGTGAGGTCGCTCTGGTTGTTGATGGACTGGAAGACATGCAGGTGCCGGTCATGGATCCTGAAAACAGGGCAGGCAATTTTGTTGCCATCGACTGCGGTGAGTTTGTGGTCATTCTCGCCCATCTGCGCCGGGACAGTATCGTGGTCGCTGCGGGTGATGACGTGGAAACCGGCGATGCACTGGGTGAAATGGGCAACTCTGGCAATAGCTCGGAGCCACATCTGCATCTGCATGCCCAGCGGGGGTTGCCGGTGGACGCGCCGCTGGGTGGCGAACCGTTATGGCTGACCATTGATGGCCAGTTTCCGGTGCGCAATGACAGGATACACGTGGACTGATTCTCGCCTCACGAGTTCCCCGGCGCGGGAAACCAATGCCGTGTTCTGTTGGCAAACGCCACCAGCGACAGCATGACCGGCACCTCAACCAGTACACCAACCACCGTCACCAGAGCCGCGCCTGAATTGAGACCAAACAGGCCGATGGCGACTGCAACCGCCAGCTCAAAAAAGTTGGACGTGCCTATTAATGCGCAGGGTGCCGCTACATTAAAGGGAACTTTCCAGGCTTTGGCTGCAGCATAGGCGATGGCGAACATGCCGTAGGACTGTATCAGCAATGGCACGGCAATCAATCCAATCAGCAATGGCTGATCCAGGATTACCTGTCCCTGAAAACCAAACAGCAATACAACGGTAGCCAGCAGCCCCAGTACTGATAGCGGTTTTACCCGCGCGGTAAATCGCGAGACGGCCGCTTCGGCCTCAGCCGGGTGCTCCGCCTTGCGGCTCAAGCGTGTGCGCGTGAGAATACCGGCCAGCAAGGGAATGACCACATACAGACCAACGGACAGCAGCAATGTTGCCCATGGAACCTCGATGTCCGTCACACCCAGTAGCAGCGCAACCAGCGGCGCAAACGCAAACACCATAATGACGTCATTCAGTGCCACTTGCGCCAGGGTATAGTTGGGATCGCCACGGGTAAGCTGAGACCAGACAAATACCATGGCGGTGCAGGGCGCCGCTCCCAGCAGAATCAGCCCGGCGATATACTGGTTGGCATTGGCCGGGTCGATCAGGTCAATAAATAGCGTATGAAAGAACAGCACGCCCAGACCTGCCATGGTGAAAGGCTTTATCAGCCAGTTGACGGTCAGCGTGATGATCAGGCCTTTCGGGCGTTCATGCACCCGGCGCAGGCTGCCAAAGTTCACCGCTACCATCATTGGATAGACCATAAACCAGATCAGCACAGCCACCAGGAAATTTACTGAACCGTACTCAAGGGCAGCCAGAGCCTGAAAAACGTCGGGCAGCAGGCTGCCCAGGCCAATCCCTGCTGCTACGCAAAGCGCAACCCATATGGAGAGATAACGTTCAAAAAAACTGATGCCATCATTGTCACTCATGCAAACCTCTTGTTGTGTTCTGTTTCGGCACTATAGCCCACCCCAGCCCACCCCAGCGCTCTCCGGGGATTGTCACCAAAGTGTCAACCACCCTACATCAAACCGTCATCAATACGTCATAGCATGTGCTTCTGATAACAAGAAATACGAATTCATTATCGGACATCGGAGTCAACACATGCACAATTCCCACTCGTTTCAACCGCGCAAACTGCTTGTAGCCATGCTGATGGTAACAGGTAGTACAGCGGCTTTTGCACAAACATCCGACATGGAAGAAATCCTGGTGTTTGGCCAGCGTGCCGCACAAAACAAGGCACTTGATGAGTACCGTCGCGCTAACGCTATCACCAATTTTATTGCCGCTGATGATATGGGGCAATTTGTCGACCAGAACGTGGCGGAGTCTCTGCAGCGTCTGCCCGGCATCTCCATTTCCCGCGACCAGGGCGAAGGCCGTTTTGTCAGCGTCCGTGGTATTGATGCCGGGTTGAGCACGGTCACCATCAATGGTATGCGCATTGGTACGCCGGAAGATGGTTCGCGCGCAGTGCCACTCGATGTGATTCCGACCGGATCAGTTGAACTGCTGGAAGTCACCAAGGTACCAACACCGGACATGCCCGGTGACGCCATCGGCGGATCGGTCAATGTTCGCTCAGCGTCTGCTTTTGACCGTGAAGGTCAGCAGCTGTCCTACCGCGCAGAAGCCTCCTATAACGAGCTGAGCGGTGAAACCAGCCCAAAAGGGCAGGTCACTTTCAGCGATGTATTTGACGCGTTTGGCAGCACCGAAAACCTGGGGGTGACCTTTGGCATGAACTATACGGAGCGTCAGATGGAGTCAGATAACGTTGAAGCAGCGTACGATTTTCTCGACTTCAACGGTTCAGATGTATTGTCCGTTATCGAACTGCAGGAACGTAAATATGCATTAACCCGTGAACGCACGGGTGCCAACCTGAATCTGGAATTCCGTCCCAGTGAGACTGTCCGACTGTACGCGTCTACGGTATACAGTAACTTCAAGGATGCGGAATCGCGCCAGCGTACTATTTATGTATTTGAAGATGGCGATCTGACGAGCTTTAATGGATCCGCTGCTGTTTATACAGATATTGCCGAGGATGGTTTCCGTCGCCGTATCCGCTTCCGCACCAAGGATCAGGACACACTGGCCTTTAATGCCGGTGGCGAGCATGATTTTTCGCAATGGCGTCTGGATTACAACGTCGGCATTTCGGATACTAAAGAGCGCGTTCTGGATGAAAAAGAAGGCCGTTTTGAAAAAACCGGTGATGCCCTGAACGCTGATGTGCTGATTGGCAGCGGGTTGCCGTCATTCACTATCCGCAACGGCAACACAGTGACCCGTGAGCACCTGATCAACAGCAACTATGAACTGGATCGGGTAGTGCTGGAACCAATTCTGGTTGATGACCGGGATGTTAACTTCACTATCAATATGGAAGTGCCGGAAGCGTTTGGTATCAATACCCTGACTGTGAAAGCAGGTCTGGACGGACGTTTCAAAGAAAAAGACATCAATGTCGACGAAATCGAACTGCGCAGAACTCCGGATCTCAATCTGGCTGAGTTCAGTAATACTGCCTTGTCACATGGGCTGGCGGATCTTGGTGATGGTATCAGCGCCGCCCTGTTCATGGACTACTACGCGAACAATCAGAATGCATTCTCGCAGCGCCCGCAGGATGTGGACGAAAATACCGAGCTGTCACTGTCGCAGGATTTCACAGCTGATGAGGACGTCACGGCGGCCTATTTGATGGGTACCTGGGAACTGGATCGTCTGCGTGTGATTGCCGGTGGTCGCGTTGAGCGCACCGATTACAGCGCCCGCGGTAATGAGCTGGTCTATGGAGTTGACGGTGCGCTGAGTGTCAATGCCCGCAACGTCAGCTCCAGGTACACCGATTTCCTGCCGGGACTGCATGTGCGTTACGAGCCGACTGATGATCTGGTGATCCGCGCAGCCTGGAGCAACACCATTGCCAGGCCGTCTTTCAGTGATATCTCACCACGCTCACTGGTGAACCGCGAAGATCTGGAAATAGATACCGGCAATCCCGATCTGGATCCTTACAAAGCCACCAACTTTGATCTGCTGGCTGACTGGTATTACGGCGATTCAGGTGTAGTCTCTGCTGGTGTGTTCTACAAGGACATTGAAGACTACATTGTGGAGTTCACGTCACGCAACAACCCGGCGTTTGGCGGTTACGATGTTACCCAGCCCATCAATGGCACAGAAGCGTCAGTAAAGGGCATCGAGTTCAATGCTCAGCAGGGACTGGAAATCTTCAGTGAATCGCTGACTGGCCTGCTGGCAGGCGTCAATGTCACCATGCTGGATACCGAATTGAAACTGTCACAGCGTGCCGGAGAGAACTTTATGCTGCCGGCAGCGGCTGAAGAGTCAGGCAATATCTATATTGGCTACGAAAACGAGCGCTTCAGCACCCGCCTGAGCGCTACCTATCGTGGCAAGATGCTGGATGAAGTGGGTGATGACACCAACTTTGATATCTATGTTGCCTCGCACACGCAGGTCGATCTGACGGCATCCTACCGCTTCAGTGATCAGTTTGAACTGGTGGCTGAACTGATCAACCTGACTGACGAGCCTCTGGAACTGTATCAGGGTACCAAAGGTTACACGCTGCAGCTGGAAGAATACGGCCCGACGTTTGCGTTTGGTATCAAAGGTCGTTTCTGATTTCTGTTGCAGTTGGAACTAGAAAAGCCCGGCATCTTGCCGGGCTTTTTTTTGCTTGTTGTTCTGGCGGTTAGTTGTAAAACTACAGTAGTCTTTTGCAGCAATCACAAAAAACGGACACAAGCGGATTAGATACATCAAAGGTGTATATATGGGATTCAAGCTGGAAACCTTGATAGCGGACTGCCAGCAGGCGATTCAACATGACAAACCACAGGAAGTCATTACCAGCATTATTGCCGATGCGATAGCAGATCCGGAAAGCATATTTGCCGAAATCGGCCGTCCGACCAAAGCAGCCATTGAAAAAATTTATGTGTCCGATATGCTGACAATTGTCAATGTCGTTTGGGCGCCAGGCATGACCCTGCTCCCGCATAATCATAATGTCTGGGCTGTCATCGGGGTTTATGAAGGGCGCGAGGACAATATCTTCTGGCGGCGTGTTCCTGGCGATGAGGACGGAAGAATTGAAGTGGCGGGTGCAAAGTCCATTTCGTCTGGTGAGGTGGTTTCATTGGGCAAGTCACTTATTCATTCGGTGACAAATCCTACCGACGCGTTCACCTGCGCGATTCATGTTTACGGCGGCGATTTTTTTGCAATGCAGCGGAGTGAATGGGAGCCGTTAACCCTGGCAGAGCGTCCCTATGATATCGCGAGGAATCTTGCACGTTTTGAGAAGGAGAACGCCAGGCTACAGTAGTTCCTGCACAAGCTCCGGAGGGCGACAAAGCCTGGCACCTTTATCAGTGCAGACAATTGGCCGATTCATCAAAACGGGATGGCGGGCGATTGCCTCAATCAGCGCCTCTTCTGTTGCCGGTTCATTTGCCAGGCCCAATTCCCTGAACACCGATTCATTGGTTCTTGTTATCTCCAGCGCGCTGCAATCGAGCAGTTTTAAAAGCTCTTTGATAGCTGTGACCGAAAGAGGGGTTTTCAAGTACTCGACCACAGTGGGCTCGATACCCGCAGATTGTATCAAGGACAGGGTCTCCCGCGATTTACTGCAGCGGGGATTGTGAAACAGGGTGACTTGCATCATTCCTCCTAAACATTAAGCCAGTGCTCCATAAAAAAGCCCCGCCAGTGTGCAGTTTTTTTCGACCATAGGGAACCGATCGGGGCGGAATAATTCAAACAGCTTTGGGCTGTTTGAACCCTGCGGGCTTCGCGCTGACGCGCTCGTTGCAAATTGCTACGCAATTAGTAATCGGAAACAGCTTGGTGGTTCTCATCCGGCCCCCGGACTCCACATACGAAAAAGCCCCGCTGGCGCGAGGCTTTTTGAATATGGTGCCCAGGGGCGGAATCGAACCACCGACACGAGGATTTTCAATCCTCTGCTCTACCAACTGAGCTACCTGGGCGTTTTGCATGGCTGCAAACAAGGCGCGTATTAAACCCGTTGCGGCGGGCGGAGTCAAGACTCAGAGCGCCACTTACTGCGTATTTCTTTGCGTTTTCAATAGCGGATCAGTCATTTTGCGGGGCGACGTAACCTTCGGCGGTGTCATGATCCTGGTTTTCCAGGAAACGATCCATCTGCTCCTGCAGGTAGCGCCGGTCGTCGGCTGATGCCATGCTCAGGTGTTTTTCGTTGATGAGCATGACCTGTTGCTTCTGCCAGTCCTGCCATGCTTTGGCTGACACGTGCTGGTAGATCTCCTGGCCTTTGGGGCCGGGATAGGGGGGCATGGGCAGACCCGGAAGTTCTTGCTGATATTTTTTACAGAAAACAGTGCGTGTCATGGCGGTCTCTATAGGGTTGCTTGATTGTATTGATTGTATTGATTGTGAGTCAGGCTGGCACTGCCAGGCGCTCCAGGAGTTTTTTCACCGGTGCGGCCAGGCCTATGGCAGGCGCCTGTGATCCGTTCTGATACCAGAGGATACCGGAGGAATCGGCAATCTGCGAATCTGCCCGAAGATTGACCAGAACCGGAGTGATGTCCAGATGGAAGTGGCTGAAGGTATGCCGCAGGCTGGGCCATCTTTGCTCGACCTGAGCGTTTTGTTGCGCCAGCCAGTTATCCAGCTCTGCTTCATCCTGACATTCCGGAAAGCTCCAGAGACCTCCCCAGATGCCCACTGACTGCCGCTGCTGCAGCAGAATCCGGTTGCCGGGATCGCGGCAGATGACCATCAGGACCTGTTTCTCAGGCCTTGCGCGCTTTGGTTTGCTGACCGGCAGGCGGCCGGTGATACCAAGTTTTAGTGCCATGCAGTCCCTGTTAAGTGGGCAGGATTCACAATCGGGTTTGCTGCGGCTGCACAGTGTTGCGCCCAGGTCCATGATAGCCTGCGTGTAGTCGGCAACCCTTTCCGTTGGTGTTGCTGCGTCGGCCAGTAACCATAACAGTTTCTGGGTTACCGTTGTGCCGGGCCATTGCTGGATAGCATGGTAGCGACACAGCACACGCTTTACGTTGCCATCCAGAATTACGCCGCGCTGCCCCAGGCTGATGGCCAGAATGGCACCTGCGGTTGAGCGTCCGATACCCGGCAGTGAGCCAAGCAGCTCCGGGTCAGCCGGGAAGCTGCCGGCAAACTGTTCGACCACCATTTTTGCGGCCTTGTGCAGGTTGCGGGCCCGGGCGTAGTATCCGAGTCCGGTCCACAGGTGCAACACCTCATCCTGCGGCGCGGCCGCAAGCGCCTGCACGTCAGGGAAGTGCTGCATGAAGCGCTGGAAATAGGGGATGACGGTGCTGACCTGGGTTTGCTGCAACATGATCTCCGATACCCAGACCCGGTAGGGAGTTATATCCTGTTGCCAGGGCAGATCATGCCTGCCGTGCCGGTCAAACCAGTCAAGCACGGCAGCTGAGCTCAGTGGTTGATGGGTAGTGCTCATGCTCAGTTCTGAAACAGGTTGCGTACCCGGTCGCGCAGTCGGTCCACCTGCTCGCCGATTGCATCACCGGCACGACGCTCGATCTCATTGCGCGCGATCTGTGCGAACACGTCGCGCACGCGTTGCAGATCCGGGTTGCAGTATTGCAGGCCGGGATCGGTGAAGGCGGCCTCGCAGCGGATGGGCCAACCGATATTCTGGTAGTCCGCGTTGACCCGAATTGTCTGTGGCGCCGGCTCTCCCAGAATGGTGAAATTGACCTGATAGTCGAACAGGCCGTTGTCCAGGTCCACGCCGCCTGTGCCAGCTATGTCAAAGTTATCCAGCCGAATGCTCAGTTCCTGATTCTCGCGAATACCGTTGTTGAACAGTAAAAACGCTTCTGTGTCATTAAAGCGCACAATGTCGGGCCATTGCGCTGTCAGGTCGCCACGCGGGTTGAGGACGGAAATGGCTGCAAAGACGCGCTTTATCATGGTGATATCGACTGAGCCGTCACTGATCTGTGCGCGGCTGGCACCATCAATACTGTCGCGCAATGCATCAATTGTGTTGCCGGTCATGGTGTGGCTGGTACTGGCATCAAATCGGCCAGTGAAAAATCCCATGCGCGGTTTGTCAGCTGTCAGCGCAGTGGCGCTGACATTTTCCATCCCGGTTTGCAGGCTGAATTGTGCCGGGTTCACGTTGGCATCAATAGTGAGCAGTGCTTCCAGTGTCCCATCGTAAAAACCGGCTGGCTGTGTGTCCAGATTCAGCATGCCGTTTTGCACCGTCAGTGAAAACTGCAGCGGTGCCAGGCGCACACCGGCATAACTGATCGCTTCTATGGCGTGGTCGCCACGGATATCCAGTGTGCTGAGCAGCTCCAGCGGTAGTTCCGTTGGTGCGGTTGGTTCTGCTATCGCGGCTTCGGTGTCTGTTGCTTCGCTGTTCGCCAATTCTGCAGTTGGACCTGATACGGGTAACCAGTTGTCCAGATTGATTTCACTGCCGCGCAACTCATAGCCTATCAGCATATTGCGGGTTTCAGTGGCATACAGGGCGTCACCCCGCAGCTCAACCAGACTGTCGTCCAGGCCTACCAGCAGCTCGTCCAGCGTGATGCCGCGTGAGTCACCGTTTATCCGCAGGGCCTGGATGGTGACCTGTTGGGCATCCGGCGCAGGCATGGCGCTTTCGTTCATGCTTACAAAGTTTTCCAGCAGGTAACTCAGGTTGAACGTATTGCTGCTCAGGTCTGCCTGCCAGCGCATCTGGTTCTGAAAATCATTGATGGTTGCGCTGCCGCGCATAACCAGCGGGCTGAGATTGAACTGCAGATCGTCAAGGGAGATATCGCCAGCGTTAAAGTCGATCGAGGTACTGGCCTGCAGGTTCAGGTCCAGATCACGATTGGTACTGCCATCAATCAGTCGCATGGAAATTTCCAGCGGGAACGACCGGCCATTCAGATTGGTGTTACTGCTGATCATGTTCACGTTTTGCAGGCTGGTATTGCGGCCCTGTTGCTGGTCACGGATGTCGATGCTGGCATTATTGACGGTGATCTGCCGGATGTTGATATTGATGGGAAGGTCGCCGCTGCTGTTTGTGGTGCTTTCCCGAGGCGGGCTGTCCAGCAGCCAGTTGCTTTGACCGTCGCGGTCAACAATCCAGTTGATGTGCAGATTGTCGGAGACAAATTCCTGCATATCCAGCCTGCCTCGCATCAGGGCGGCCGGATCCAGTTTTAATGCAACATTGGAGAACGAGGCCAGTTCCTGAGGTGTGATGCCATTGGTCAGGCGCACATCCCGGATGCTCAGACCAAAAGAGGGGCGGAAGGTCCAGTCCATGTCACCGGCTATACGTAATGTGAGGCCGGTCTGCTGGGCAACAACAGCTTCGAGTGCCGGACGATATCTGTTGGGGTCGACCACCGCAAAGAGTACAAAGATCACAATGACAGCAAAAACAATCAAACCGCTGGCAAAAAAGATGAGGTACTTCAACAGCTTTGACATGGCGAGCGACATCCCGGGCATTTCCTGGTTCGGGTGCTGATTGTCGCATGAAAACGGGGAGAGGAGAAAGGTGCAGCGTCTGGTGCCCTGGCGGGTGCTGTCCCGTTTTTCCGGCCGACAAGCTATCAGATCGCCAGGATGACCGCTGTTTCGGCCCCGCTCAGCAAGGCACTGGCCGCGGAGGCGTGCAACGGCGTATAATGCGCACGCAAATCAGACTTCTCAGGATCTCTTAATGTCTTCATCGTCACAGTCGGGCCGTCAGGCCTCCGTAGAGCGCAACACCAAGGAAACGCAGATCAAGGCGACTGTGAATCTGGATGGCAGTGGTGTGCTTGAATGTGAAACGGGATTGCCGTTTCTGGATCACATGCTGGATCAGGTTGCCAGGCATGGCCTGATCGACATGCAGATTAAGGCGGTGGGCGATCTGGATATCGATGCCCATCATACGGTTGAGGATCTGGGCATTACACTGGGCATGGCCTTCAACAAGGCGCTGGACCGCAAGGGTATTCGTCGTTACGGGCACGCATATGTACCGTTGGATGAAGCCTTGTCGCGGGTGGTGATCGATTTTTCCGGTCGCCCCGGGCTGGAGTTCCATGTGCCGTTTACCCGCGCCTCAGTGGGTGGATTTGATGTGGATCTGTTTTACGAATTCTTCCAGGGTTTTGTGAACCACGCGCTGGTTACACTGCATGTGGACAATCTGCGTGGTATGAATACTCACCATCAGATAGAGACAGTGTTCAAGGCATTCGGGCGCGCCCTGCGCATGGCGATGGAGATTGATCCGCGCAGCGCAGATGTGATCCCGTCCACCAAAGGCAGCCTCTGAGTCGGGGCTGCCGTTCAATTGTCACGTGCTGGCGCCAATAGCAGGAACTTCTGATCATGAATAATGTAGCCGTCATCGACTACGGAATGGGCAATCTCCATTCTGTAGCCAAAGCGCTGGAAAGTCTGGGCGACGACGTACACGTGGATGTGACCAGCGATGCCGGCCGTATTCTGGCAGCAGACCGGATTATTTTTCCTGGCGTTGGCGCAATCCGCGACTGTATGGCAGAAATCCGGCGGCTGGGCATTGATGGCATCGTGCGGCAGGCGCTGACGGCTAACAAGCCAGTGCTGGCGATCTGTGTTGGTATGCAGGCACTGATGGAGAGCAGCGACGAAAACGGGTTGGTTGATTGTCTGGGTATTCTGCCGGGCAGCGTCAAACGGTTTGGTGGTGAGTCGGGCACGTTGGAGGATGTTGACGGTCAGCGGTTAAAGGTTCCCCACATGGGCTGGAACCGTGTGCAGCAGGTCATTGACCACCCCCTGTGGCAGGGAATTGATGATAACAGCCGATTCTATTTTGTGCACAGTTACTATGTTGCGCCTGCGGATCAGTCTCAGGTGGCGGGTGTCACAGAATACGGACATGAATTTGCGGCTGCTCTGAGTAAGCAGTCCCTGTTTGCCGTGCAGTTCCATCCGGAGAAAAGCCAGCACAGCGGTTTGCAGCTGCTGCGTAATTTCCTTGGCTGGGATGGTCGGTTGTAGTTATTGAGCTGTAGTTGCCGGGTTGAAGCGGCTGAATGGGTTTTGAAATTATTTTATTCAACAAGGTTTGTAACGCATGCTGGTTATTCCTGCAATAGATCTCAAAGACGGACAATGTGTACGACTGCGCCAGGGGCGCATGGAGGACTCGACTGTCTTCTCCGACAACCCTGTGCAGACGGCGACCCACTGGAAAGAGCAGGGTGCCCGTCGCCTGCATCTGGTGGATCTGAATGGCGCATTTGCCGGCGAGCCGGTCAATGGAGCAATTGTCGAGGAAATTGCCAGAACTCATCCGGATCTGCCCTTGCAGATTGGCGGTGGTATTCGTGATCTGAAAACCATCGACTATTATCTGGGCGTTGGTGTTCAGTACGTCATCATAGGTACGGCGGCGGTCAAGAATCCTGAGTTTGTCGCGGAAGCCTGCAGGGCTTTTCCCGGGCATATTATTGTGGGACTTGACGCGAAGGATGGCTGGGTGGCTACTGACGGCTGGGCGGAAGTCTCCACTGTCAATGTGGTTGACCTGGCGCACCGCTTTGCTGATCTGGGTGTGGATTCCATCATTTATACTGATATTGCGCGAGACGGCATGATGCAGGGCGTGAATGTGGAAGCGACACTGCGTCTGGCCAGGGAGTCGAGTATTCCTGTGATTGCCTCCGGGGGTGTCAGTCGTATGCAGGATATCATTGATCTGGTGAAAGTGGCCGATACTGATACCGGTCATGGCATCATGGGCGCCATTACCGGTCGCGCAATCTACGAAGGCGCGCTGGATCTGGCAGAGGCTCAGGCTTACTGCGACCGAAGCTGACACAGGAGCATTAGAGATGGCACTGGCAAAACGAATCATACCCTGCCTGGACTGCGACAAAGGTCGTGTGGTTAAGGGTGTCCAGTTTGAGGACGTTCGTGACGCCGGCGATCCGGTCGAAGTGGCCCGACGTTACTGCGAAGCCGGAGCAGATGAAATTACGTTTCTGGATATTACTGCTTCCAGCGAAGGCAGGGAAACCACGGTACATACTGTGGAAGCTATTGCCGGCCAGGTGTTTATTCCGCTGACAGTGGGCGGTGGTATTCGCACCCTGGAAGATATCCGTACCATGCTTAATGCCGGCGCTGACAAGGTGTCCATCAATACGGCGGCGGTGTTTAACCCGGAATTTGTCCGCGAAGCCGCGCAGCGTTTTGGCTCTCAGTGTATTGTGGTGGCAGTTGATGCCAAAAAGGTGAGTGCTGTCGGGCAACCGGATCGCTGGGAGATCTTTACTCACGGTGGCAGAAAACCCACCGGCCTGGATGCCATCGAGTGGGTCAAGCGCATGGTTTCTTATGGCGCCGGTGAGATTCTGCTGACCAGTATGGATCGTGATGGTACCAAAATCGGTTTTGATCTGGCGCTGAATCGTGCCGTCAGCGATGCGGTGGATGTGCCGGTGATTGCCTCGGGTGGTGTGGGCAATCTGCAGCATCTGGTGGACGGTGTGCTTGCAGGTGGCGCCGATGCGGTGCTGGCGGCGAGCATATTTCACTTTGGAGAGTATTCGATTCCTGAGGCCAAGCAATACATGGCCGAGCGCGGAATCGAAATGCGGCTTTAACCTGTTTGTCTGGCCGGATCAGTTGTCAGGCTGTTTGTCTGTGGTATCCAGTCTGGCCAGTCTGGTCAGCAAATCTGAGACGTAAACCAGTTGAATCCCTTGATCGGCAAGGTCTGGCAGTGCCTGCTCAAGAAAGTCCAGTGTTGCCGGATACGGGTGTCCTATCGCGACAGCAAATCCCTGTTTGTGCGCAATCTCCAGTGCACGGTTGAATTCAATGGCTATGGCGTCACTTTCTGCAATGTTATCCAGGAACACATGGCGCCTTAGCGTGGGAATATTATTCGCTTCCGCTGTTTGTCCTGCCACACTTTTGCTGGTGGTCATGCTGTCTACAAAATAAAGCTGCTGTGCTTTCAGTTCTGTCATGACCCATTGCATCGGTTCCGGCGCGGCTGTCAGTTCACTGCCGGTATGGTTGTTGACGCCGCGTATATGAGGTATGTCAGCTATCGCCTTGCGGAATCGTTCGGTGAGTGTTGTTTCATCAAGGTCCAGCGTCAGACCGTCAGGGCCCAGATCCATGCCGGCGATATTGCTCATCGGCGCATGCAGCATGATTTCCTTGCCGGTCAGGTGACCCTCTTCCGCAAGGCGCTGGCCATGCGGCGTGAACGGCAGCACCGCCAGCGTGATGGCGCCGGGCAGTTGCACTGCACGGATGCCCGCTGACAGATTGTTGCCAATGTCATCCAGGATGATGACCAGTTGGGGTAGATGCTCTGCGGGGGCGGGTAATAGGTTTTCTTCAGGCGACGGCTCAGTCTCAGAAACCGGCTCGGCAGGCGCAGCAACGATATCCTGCGCCGTTGGTTCGGGTTCAATCGTTCTGACTTCCTCTGTTGAGGTTAGTGAAATTGACTCCGGCTGTGGTGACGTAATGGTCGTGTTGCCGCCCAGATTAAATGCCAGAATCAGCAGCAGTATCAGCGCTGTAACAGTGGCGGCAGCAAGAAATGGAGCTGAGGTAAATGGGGTAGAAGCAAAACGGGTTGCAACCGGGCGGGCTGTAACAGAAGGGGCGGGAGGGTCAAAATTAAACTCCTCCGTCCCCTTTTTTGGGCGGGATGACATCAGTCTTCCTGCCGATGCCGCTGACGCGCGCTTTCCATGATGTACCAGCCTTTGAGCAGGGTCAGTGCCTCATTCAGCTGGTAGTCGCTGACCACAATCTGTTCGGCGGAGGTGATTGGCATCGGGCCGGCGACTTCGCCATTGCCTGGCAGGTGACCCTCCAGATCGCGCTCGGAATACACGCCGCGGCGGGGAGTGCGGCGGGTAACCAGCGCTTCGTCAACGATAATATCCGGTTCAATGCCCAGTGCCTGGATGGACCGACCTTCTGGCGTAAAGTAGAGTGAGGTGGTCAGCTTCAGCGCCCGCTCGTTGTTCAGGGGCAGTACCGATTGCACGGAACCCTTGCCAAAACTACGGGTGCCCATGATCACCGCACGGCCCTGATCCTGCAGCGCGCCGGCGACGATCTCTGCCGCCGAGGCAGAACCGGTATTTACCAGTACGACCAGCGGTACGCCTTCACTGGGGTCAGCGGCGGTGGCGTAAAAATTTCCGTCCGGATCATCAAACCGGCCCTCGGTATAAACGATGCGACCGCTGGTCAGAAATGCATCAGCAACCTGAACAGAAGCCTGCAGCACGCCGCCGGGATTGTTGCGCAGATCCAGCACCATACCGCGCAGTGTGCCATGTTCTGCCTTCAGTTCCTCAAGCGCCCGCTCGACTTCCTGACCGGTGTTGACCCGGAATTGCGCTATTCGCAGATAGGCGTAACCCGGTTCGAGCAGGCGGTGTCGCACACTGTCCACGGCGATAATTTCACGGGTCAGGGTCACGTCTATCGGCTCGGGTTCGGATTCGCGCATCAGGGTCAGGTTAATTGTACTGCCGGGCTCTCCCCGCAGCAGTTCAACTGCGTCGTTAACCAGCATTTCACGCACCGGCCGGCCATTGATTTCTATGATCAGATCCCCGGGCATCACGCCAGCGCGATCCGCCGGGGAGTCATCAATGGGAGTGATTACCTTGATGTAACCATTTTCCTCGCCTACCTCGATGCCCAGGCCACCGAATTCACCTTCGGTATTCTCCTGCAGCGAGTCATAGTCGTCGGCGCTCAGATACGCTGAATGCGGGTCCAGGCCAGCCAGCATGCCGCGGATGGCGTAGTCAATCAGCGTCCTGTCGTCAATTTCCTGCACATAGGCGGTGCGGATCGCTTCCAGTGCTTCGGCAAACAAACGCACTTCATCTATGGGCAGCGGGCGGGCGGGTGATGAACCGGGGGGCGAATCTTCCTGGGCAAAACCAGGCAGACTCACCAACATACAGACCGCAAACAGGTTTGTGCGCAATTTGCGGAAACCACTGTTGAGCAATGACGTCATGTTCTCTCCTCGTGCGCCCGGGCTTGCAGGCGCTGATATTTTCAGCAGTTTAGCGCACTGTCTCCAGCCAATCGACCGGATTTAACGCTTCGCTGTTGCGGCGAATTTCAAAATGCAGTCCCGGCACGCCGGTGCCACCATCGGTACCTGACAGTCCCAGCACCTCACCGGGGTTCGCCCAGTCTCCGCTTTGTTTGGCCAGACTCTGCTGGTTGGCATACAGACTGATATATGAATTGCCATGATCCACAATAATCAGGTTGCCTGAGCCGCGCATCCAGTCTGCAAACACCACCCGGCCCGGATGTACCGCGCGCACCGGAGAGCCTGCTTCTGCTGCAATGATGATGCCCTGGCGCCGAAGGCTGCCGCCGCCATAAGCGTCGCCGAAGCGCGCCAGCAGTTCCCCGCGCACCGGCCATGGTAATTTGCCCTGCGAATCGGCAAACGGCATCAAGTCTTCCGGCGCAGGGATGTCGACTATGATGCGGTTGATCTCCTCAAGCAGAGCTTCCAGGTTGACTCTGTCCTGTTGCAACTGCTCCAGCTCGGTGCCGCGCTGTGCCATCTCCTCTGTCAGCCTGGCAATCAGTGCACTTCGTTGTTGCTGGCTGCGTTCAAGTTCTGCGCGCTCCTCATCAAGTCGCGCATTAATGCTGTCAAGTTCTGCCCGGTTGGTGGCCAGTTGCGCCGAGTTGCTGGCGAGTTCATCCAGCGTTTGCTGCCAGCGTTGAATCTGCTCGGTACGGTTGCTGTTAAATGCCTCAAAATACACCATCATGCGCTGGGCGATTGCCGGGTCCTGCTGGTTCAGCAGCAATTTTAATTGACTGTCATTGCCTGCCATATAGCTGGCGCGCAGGACCTCCGCAATTTGCCGGCGCTGGCTCTGGCGTTGCGTCCGCAGACGGGTCTGTTGTTGTTCCAGGTCGGCCAGCTCGTTATCAAGGGTGATGATGCGGTCCTGATTGCTACTGATGTTCTGCCCGATGGTATTGATTTCGCGGGCAAGGTTGCTGAGTTGCGCTTCCTCGGCAGAGCGCTGCTGGCGGGTCTCGGTCAGCCAGCTCTCAATCCGGGTAATTGCCTCCTCTACCGCCGCCAACCGGGCTTCCGGTGCCTGGGCCTGCGCGACCAGCGCCGTCAGTGCCAGTAGCAGGACTGTGCAAAGACAGGCTACGGTTTGACGGCAAGGCAGCGGCCCGGCGTTCATGGCTTCATCAGTACGTGGCCGGTCATTTCAGCCGGCACGTCCATATCCATCAGCGTGAGCATGGTCGGAGCGATGTCGGACAGGGCGCCTTCGCGGGTGAAGTGCCAGTTTTTTGCACCTCCTTCATTATCCGCACCGACATAAACCAGCGGCACCGGGCCACTGGTGTGGGAGGTCAGCGCCTGACCGGATGCCGGATCCATCATCTGTTCCACATTGCCATGATCGGCGGTGATCAGCATTTGTCCGCCGGTCTCGCGAATCGCACTGACCAGGCGGCCCAGGCAGGTATCCAGTGTTTCCACGGCTTTCACAGCAGCTGCAAAAACGCCGGTATGCCCGACCATGTCACCATTGGCATAGTTGCAAATGATCGCATCATAGCGGCCGGACCGAATGGCCTCGTCCAGCTTGTCGGTCACTTCCGGCGCGCTCATTTCCGGCTTCAGATCGTAGGTGGCTACCTGCGGCGACGGGACCAGTATCCGCTCCTCTCCTTCGTAGGGCTGTTCGCGGCCGCCACTGAAAAAGAATGTCACATGGGCATATTTTTCGGTTTCCGCGATGCGCAGTTGTGTGCGGTGCTGAGCAGCCAGATATTCGCCCAGCGTGTTTTTCAGGGATTGTGGTGGATAGGCGCATGCCGCATAACGGTTCAGGTCCGACGAGTACTCGGTCAGCATCACAAAACTGCTCAGGACAGGGCGCGCCTTGCGCTCAAACCCGTCAAACCCGGGATCAATCAGTGCATTGGCCAGCTGCCTGGCCCTGTCTGCACGGAAGTTCATGAAGACAATGGCATCATCATCCTCGATACGCACAGGGGTCTCGCCGTCTGCAACCACGCAGGTGGCTTTAACAAACTCGTCATCCTCATCGCGCGCATAAGCGTTGGTGAGCGCCTGCTCCGCGGAAGGCGCAGTAAAATCGGCAGTGCCGGCGGTAATCAGGTCGTATGCACTCTGCATGCGATCCCAGCGCTGGTCGCGATCCATGGCAAAATACCGCCCGACAACCGAAACGATCCGGCCCAGCCCCGCATCGCGCAATACCTGATCCACTTTGGTGATCGACGGCATCGCGCTGCGCGGGGGCATGTCACGGCCGTCCAGAAAGGCGTGCAGGTAAACTCTGGTGACACCCTGCTGTTGTGCCAGGCGGATCATGGCCAGAATATGTTCTTCGTGACTGTGGATGCCACCCGGGGACAGCAGCCCCAGTATATGCAGCGCTTTCTGGTTGCCCGCGACCTTGCTGCAGGCTTCAGTCAATGCCGGGTTGCTGAAGAAGCCACCGTCGGCGATGTCCTTGTCAATCATGGTGAGGCTCTGGTACACCACACGCCCGGCACCCAGGTTCATATGCCCGACTTCCGAATTGCCCATTTGTCCACCCGGTAATCCCACTTCAATGCCTGACGTGGTGATCAATGTATGGGGGCAGGTATGCCACAGTTCATCCCAGGCGGGTGTGTTGGCGGCGGCAATGGCGTTGGAGTCGGTTTCTTCCCGATAGCCCCAGCCATCGAGGATCAGGAGCAGGGTGGTTGGGCGCTTGGTTGTTGCTGTCATCGATTGTCAGTCCCGGATTGTTGAATGGGCGCAATGAATTGGCGCGCCGAGAAGGCGCTTATTATCGCGGATGTCGCCCAAAAGTACCAATACTGATCCTGCCCGTGTATACTTCGCAGCCGATAAAGCAGCACCACCAAAGAATTTCAGGGCTCAGGATATGGCGCAGGTTATAGAGTTCATAAGTAATAACTGGATGCTGGCCAGTGTCTGGATAGCACTGCTGGCGGCCTTTTTCTGGCACAGCAGCAGGACGGCCAGTCGTGCTGTGGGCACCCAGGAAGCGGTCATGCTGATCAACCGGAAAGATGGTGTGGTGCTGGATATCCGTGATAAAAAGGAATACGACGCAGGCCACATTGTGGACTCGCTCAGTATCCCTTCCACAAAGCTGGCCAGCCGGCTGGCAGAGCTGGAGAAGTATAAAGAGCGTCCGGTGATTGTTGTCTGTAAAATGGGGCAGCATTCGTCAGATAGCTGTAAAATGCTGGAAAGTGCCGGATTTACGCAAGTGGTCAAGCTGCGTGGTGGCATGGCCGAATGGCGCGGGCAGAACCTGCCTGTTGTTCAGAAATAGTTGCCAGAAGTAGTTGCCAGAAGTAGTTGCAAAAGTAGTGTTACGCAATCGCCTCAACACATTCATATCAATCAGACAGTAAGAGAGATGGTCAGATCATGGCAGAAAACGACAACAACCAGAACGGAAACGCAGCGGCCGCCCAGCAGGATGGCCAGCAAGGTCCAATGTTTGCGCTGCAGCGCATCTACCTGAAGGACTGCTCATTCGAATCCCCCAAGACACCGGACGTGTTTCGCGGGCAGTGGGCTCCAAAAATCACTTTCAACCTGAACACCAGCAACAGCAAAATAGCTGACGGCGTTTACGATGTTGTGTTGAAGCTGACCATTGAAGCCAAGCAGGAAGACAACGTTGCATTCCTGGTTGAAGTGCAGCAGGCCGGTATTTTCACCTGTGACAAATTCCCGGAAGCAGATCTGGAGCGTGTTCTGGCAACTGTTTGCCCGAATATCCTGTTCCCTTATGCGCGTGAAACAATTGATGCGCTGGTTACCCGTGGCAGCTTCCCTGCCGTGATGCTGTCGCCGGTGAACTTTGATGCCGTCTATGCGCAGTCCAAGGCGCAGCAGCAGGCAGAATCTCAGCCAGCCAGCTGACCTGCGATCTACGCCAGGCCGTTAAAACCGGTCTGGCGTAATGCTTCATACAAGCCGATAGCCACTGTATTTGACAGGTTCAGGCTGCGACTGTCTGCCTGCATGGGTAGCCGCAATCGCTGCCCGGACGGTAGTGCTTCCAGAATGTCAGCCGGCAGGCCTCGTGTTTCAGGGCCAAACAGTAGTGCATCCCCGTCTTTGAACTGTGCCTGGTGATAGTGGCAACTGCCTTTTGTGGTGAACGCATACACGGTGTTGCAAAGTCCGGCCCCGACAAAATCAGACAAAAATACCGACCAGTCGGGCCAACGGGTGACCTGGCTCATGTCGTGATAGTCAAGACCGGCCCGTCGCACTCTCTTCTCATCCAGCTCAAAACCCAGCGGCTCGATTAAATGCAGGCGTGACTGCGTGTTGGCGGCTAATCGAATGATATTGCCGGTGTTGGGCGGAATTTCCGGTTGATAGAGGACGATGTTAAACAATTTACTGATAATTCCCTCAAAAATGGCCCCAAATATACCCTTCAAGTCTTGGCTTTACTATAGAATTTGGGCAGTTAAGCTATATAATTCAATGGATTCTTAGGATTGATTATATAGCTCACAGTTACGTGGTTTCGCGACGCACAGCGAAAGGAGAAATGAGTGTTGCAATGGTTGGGGCGGAAAAAGCGTGTTGAAGGATTGGTCGGATTATCCGTCAACGATACACGTATCTCTCTGGCTCATGTAACACGTCGCCGTGACGATATCTATCTGGAGCAATGTGTTCAGCATCCTCTGGATGGCGTGGGTGCTCGTGATGGTCTTGCCAGGCTGGTTGATGAGCTTGGGCTTGCAGGCGCCGATGCCAATTGCCTGCTGGTGCCATCGGACTACAGTATTTTTCTGGTCGAGAAGCCGCAGGTTGAAGAAGACGAGGTGCGGGCAGCAATACGCTGGAAAGTCAAAGACTTGCTTGATATGCCTGTCGAGGACGCAATCATTGATGTTTTTCATCTTCCGGAAGATGCGTTTCAGGGGCGAAAACAGATGATCTGCGCTGTGGTGGCGGACAAATCGAAACTGGAGCAGAAAATCGAACTGATCAATCGCGCAGGTTTGTCGCTCAGCAGTATTGACGTGCCAGAGATGGCAATGCGCAATATCGTCAGCGAGTTTGGTGATGACAGCAATGGTCTGGCATTCATCTCCCTCAAGCAGAGCGGGAGTGTCATGAATATTACACGCGGCGGTCAATTGTATCTGTCGCGCAAGATCAATACGCCGGTCGGCCCCGATGCACTGATGGAGTCGGACTGGGACATGATTCGGGACAGGCTGGCGCTGGAAATCCAGCGATCACTGGATTATTACGAAAGTCAGATGGGTCAGGATCCGGTTTCACAGATCATGATAGCGCCCCGGCAGAAAGATACCGAATCAATGATGAACAGTCTGGCGGATGCACTGGCATCCCCGGTGGGCATGCTGGACTTTTACCATGACTTTGAGTCGCCGGAATCAATTACCGGGTATACCAAGGGTGCCTGCATGATGGTCATTGGCGCATCCTTGCGAACAGACGATGGCGGAGGTGCCGGCTAGATGTCAGCTATCCGTCAACAAGTCAATCTCTACCTGCCGGAACTGCGCCCGCGGCGTGACCTGGTTACAGCAAACCGCACCCTGGTGGTGGTTGGTGTTATGGTGGTATTGATGGGGCTGACAAGCGCCGTGCAGTTGCTGCAGAAGAATTCCCGGGAATCGAATCTGGTGCGAACCCAGGAAGAGCTCAGAGTGCAGACGGCCCGTACCGAGCAACTCGAGCGTGACGTGGCTGCGAGGGCGACCGATCAGGCGCTGGTGCGTGAGATGAATACCCGCGAGCTGCGACTGTTGCAGTCGCGGGAATTGTACGAATTCATGCAGGGCACAACCCTGGGGAATCTGGTGGGCTACTCGGAACATCTGAAAGACCTGTCGCGGGCATCCTTTGCCGGCTTGTGGCTGAATGAAATTCGTGTGCGTGGTGACGCGGAGTCCGTGCTGATTCGGGGCATGGTGCAACAACCCGGCATGCTTCCCGACTATGTTGGCCGATTGAGCAACGGGCGCAGCTCCATCAGTACCCGCCGCTTCAACCGCTTGATCAGCAGTCGCGCAGCAACGACCGAAGAGCAATATGAATTTGTGCTGGAGGCAGGGCAATGAACCTGAGATCCGGCTGGAGAAATGCTACTCAATCATTTGACGATCGCAAGCCGGCGGAAAAAGTCCTGCTCGCGGGTCTTGGCCTGGGTGTGCTGTTCTGGGCGTATCTGATTTTTGTTTATGAGCCGTTCAGTATGCAGTTGCAGGAAGCCGAGCGTCAGTTGCTGACAGCGCAGGCACGGCTGACAACAATGCAGCAACGTGAACAGATTGCCATTACCACCGGTAATGAGGATCCGAATCAGGCAGTGCGGCTGCGAATTGAGCGGGCGGTGGCAGATCAGGCGCAACTGCAGCGTCGTATTGAGGATCTTGCCGGCAATCTCGTGACGCCGCAGTCAATGACCCGGTTGCTGACATCCATGCTGGAGGAGCGATCAGGCCTGCAGTTGGTGCGGGTGGAAAACCAGATGCCCTTGCCCATGCGTAATGACGGGACACCGGTAGAGGCGGTCGATCTGGAGGCGGATCTGCAGGCGGATCACCAGCAGGTTTACAAGCATACATTAAGAGTGGAATTGGAGGGCGACTACCTCAGTCTTATTACGTACCTGCGTCGTGTTGAGTCCTTCTCGGAAAGTTTTTTCTGGGATGAAATCCATTTTCAGCAAACGGAATGGCCAAACGCGAAGATTACCCTGCAACTGCACACATTGAGTGCAGAGGAGGGTTTTGTGGGTGTTTAAGGTGTTTAAATTGATAGCTGGGTTTATCGTGTTGGCTGCCTGTCTGTTCAGTGGCTCAGTCATGGCCCAGACAGTGATGATTGACGGTGAACTGTTCCGCGACCCAACGCGGCCCCCGTCAGCCACAACCAGTGCCGCAGCAGTTACTGCTGCGGTCGACGTGGGAGGGCCTGCCCTGGCACTTTCCAACAGACTGAACTATGTCGTCAGTTTTGTTCGTACTGGCGGATCCAGACCAATTGCGGTGATCAACAATACACAGTTGACCATCGGCGATGAAATTGAAGGCGTACGTGTTGTTGATATCAGAAACGGTGAGGTAGTTCTCGCGGCTGATGGGCAGGAGTATGTCCTGTCAACCTATGCACGCTCAGTCCGGGAGCCTGTGCAATGAAGTTGTTATCAGAACAGATAATCCGTGTTGGAGAGGTAATGTTTTCAAGTTGTTGTAGAGTCGCATTCATGCGCATCCTGGCCGCAGGCCGTAGCCGTGGCCATTTGCTGGCAGTGCTGGCTGCTCTGGCGCTGGCGGGCTGTGGCGCAACCCTGCCCGGCCAGAATGAGGTCGACGGCACTGTCATGGAATCCATGCAGGCTTTGCTGGATGATGCGGAAGACGAATACAGGGCTGACGCATCGGTAGTGCCAGACGCTGAAGCGCTTGAAGAACTGCTGCCCGGATTGTCACTCAGTGATGATCTGCTGGTTCCTGTGGCAGAGCGATTTAATGTAGTTGCCAATCAGGAAAATGCCCGGGAATTTTTTAACAATCTGGTTGCCGGGACCGATTATGGCGTTGCAGTCAGTCCCGAAGTTGAGGGAGAGATAAGCCTGAATATGCCCAATGTGTCTATTGCTGATGTGATGGAGGCTGTTCAGCAGACTTATGGCTACCAGATTACACTGCAGGGCAATACCTATCAGATTCAACCTCCCGGAATGGAGACACGGATCTTCACCGTTGATTATCTGAATGTCAGCCGGTCGGGCAACTCCAGTGTTCAGGTATCATCGGCCAGCGGCGGCGCGGGCGGACTGGGCGGCGCCTCGGGCGGCTTTGGCGGCACCACAGGTGGCTTTGGTGGTGTTGGTGGCGTGGGCGGTTTTGGCGGTGCAACCGGCGGCTTTGGCGGCGTTGGTACGGGAGTCGGTGGTGTTGGTGGCTTCGGCGGTGGCACCAGTGGTGCCATCGGCGGCGGCGGTGGCGGCGGACAGGTTACGACCACCACTGAAACGGATTTCTGGAGCGACATCAAGACCACGCTGGAGAATATGATTGGCCTGAGTCTGAATGATGCCGCACCCAGCAACGCCAGCAATATTCCCGGCACCGGACTGTTGGCTGGACTGGGCGTTCCTTCTGCGCCCAGAGCCAGCAGTGCATCAGATGCATCAGGGCGGGCAGTCGTTGTTCAGCCACAGGTTGGTTTAATCCTGGTGACTGCGACACCGGACGAACTTGATCGGGTAGCCTCGTTTATTGATGCGGCACAGAACATACTGAGTCGTGAAGTGACCATTCAGGTACAGTTCCTGGAAGTCATTCTGAACAAGGGTTTCCAGTCGGCGATTGATTTTGATACATTCGGGCCAGGTGGTGCGGACGGCACCAACAACCGAATTACCGGTCAGTTTGGTGCCGGAGAGGAGGCGTCGGGCATAGACGGTATTTCCAACCCCCTGAGTATCGTCACCAATTTTACTGATTTTAATGCGGTCTTCCGCCTGCTTGAGTCGCGCGGTACGACTCAGGTACTGTCCAGCCCCAGTCTGAAAGTACTGAACAATCAGAAAGCGGTTTTTCAGGACGGTGACCAGGAGTATTTTCAGACCAACGTTGGCTCGAACATCGTTAACACCGCCTCATCGGTAACCGAAACATCATCAAGCAATCTGCAGCAGTTTTTCTCCGGAATTTCCATGGACATCACGCCGCAGATCAGCGCTGATGGCACCATCACCCTGCATGTGCATCCAACCATCACCACCGTTACCGAGCAGAACAAGGCAGTGGATGGTCAGCAGGTACCGCTGGCACGCACGTCGGTTCGCGAACTGGACAGCATCATCCGTGCCCAGGATGGCCGGATTGTGGTATTGGGCGGGCTGGCTTACGAGCGCAGTGTAGACAATCTGGCAGGCGTGCCGGGACTGAACGATCTTCCGGTGGTGGGTGCTGCGTTTGACCAGCGCAGACGAAGCACCATCAAGAGTGAGTTTATTATCCTGTTGCGGCCGATGATTGCCAACTCCGAATCGGAGCGGCGCATGCTGCGCGAACGCAGCGACCGGTTAAGGCAGCTCAATCAAGAGTTCAATCCGTTCTCTAACCAGTAATACAGAAGGCTGAGACATTCCATGTATCTGGATCATTTTGGTTTGAAAGAGCTGCCGTTTTCCCTGACACCGAACACGGAGTTTTTCCTGAATATGGCGAGTTACCACAAAGCATTCAATATGCTGATGGTATCGATAGCCAATCGGGAGGGCTTTATCAAGGTGGTTGGTGAAGTAGGCACAGGTAAAACCATGTTGTGCCGTAAAGTACTCAACTCGCTGGAAGAGAATCCAGGGCAGTACGTCACCGCATATATTGCCAACCCGGTTCTCAGCCCCAAAGGTCTTTTTCTGGCTTTTGCCGAGGAACTGGGGATCGAAGCCGATGCTGATATCGGACATCACAGTCTGCTCAAACGTATTACGAAAGTATTAATGGAATACTCGGAGGAAGGGCGCCAGGTCATTCTGTTTATCGATGAAGCACACGCCATGCCTCTGAAGACGCTGGAAGCGCTGCGCCTGTTGACCAACCTTGAGACGGAGCAGCATAAGCTGTTTCAGGTAGTACTGTTTGCCCAACCCGAACTTGATGAGATGCTCCGGGAGAAATCGTTGCGTCAGCTGTTGCAGCGAATCACTTTCTCCTACCGTCTGGAGTCGCTGGATCGTGAAGGTGTTGATCGTTATGTGTCGCACAGAATGGCTACTGCCGGGTACAACGGGCCGGCGGTATTCAGTTCAAAGGCGCTGGATGACCTGTACGATGCAACCAAAGGTATACCTCGTCTGATCAATATACTGTGCCACAAGGCACTGATGGTGGCATTTGGTCGCGGTGATCGCTCGGTGGAGCGTGAGCAAATGGAAAAGGCAATTGCAGATACCGAGGGTGTTGAACTGAACCGGAGCGGCTTTGGAGTCGCCACAAAAGTAAGTATGGTGATGGTCGGAGTGGCCGGAATACTGCTTGTTTATATGTTGAATTATTATTTACGGTGAAAATGCATGAGCCTGGTTAACGACATGCTGCGGGATCTTGATGCCCGCCGACGCGATGTGCCGACCCACGGTGCAGGTGCCGAAAAACTGGTGCCGGCCGGTGACACATCCGGGGGCTCCGCACGCGGGCAAGGTAAGGCTGTCCGGGTGGCAATTGCCCTTGGGCTGATTGTGGTCGTGGCCGGTGGTGCCTTTTTTTACTGGCTTCAGGAATCCGGCAATACGGCAGTTATCCCGCCAGTCAGAATGGTTGAGCCGGGCGTAACGCCACTGGTTGAGGATTCGTCTCAGGATCTGGCGGCAATGCGGATGCTGGAAGAGAGGCTGCGACAGCTGGAACAACAGAATCAGCGCCTGCTCAGTCTGCAGGCTGAGCAACTTGAGAGTGCCACTGCGCCGGTGTCCAATCCGGCGCCGGTCCAACAGGGCAACTGGCAGGAGACGGAATGGGCGGCAGCCGTTGAGGAAGTGCCGGTAGTTGATCTGCAGCAGATCGCGGAAACCGCATTGTCCGGTCAGCAGGCAGCGCAGCAGGCGCCGGTCACGATTTCGCAATCTGCCACGCCGTCCACACCTGCCACCCTGCCGGTCTCCGGGGAAGCCGGGGTCATCGCCAACCCGACCCGCAGTCCGCGCGAGTTGAGTTTTTCTGATCAGGACCGGCAGCAGGTACAGCGTTCACTGGAGCAGTGGTCAAATGGCCAGCGGCTGACTGCGCTGCAAACATTGGACAGCTTTATATACGATAACCCCCAGGCTCACCAGTCCCGCGAAACGCTGGCCAAGCTGCTTATTCAGCAGGGGGAGCAGGAACGGGCGATGCAGGCAGTTGACGTTGGTCTGGCGATTGCCCCGAATCATGCAGGTTACCGGAAGGTCAAGGCGCGGTTGTTGATTGCCAGTGCGCGCGCGGCCGAAGCAGTGCAGTTACTGGATGCAGCACGTCCGTCAGTTGCAATCGACCCGGAGTATCATGACGTGCTGGCAACTGCTCTGCTGTCTGGTCAGGACTACGAACGGGCCGCACAAACCTACCGCGCCCTGTTGCAGCAGGATCAGACAACGGGCCGCTGGTGGTACGGCATGGCTGCATCCTATGATGCCCTGGGGCGCACCCAGGAAGCCGGCAATGCCTACGAACAGGCGCTACAGCAATCAAATCTGACGCCGGGGTTACGACAGAACAGTCAACAACGTCTGGCCGCCATCCGTCAGAACTGATTACCCGCAAGCAGGTCGCATTATGGCAGTGAAACAGAAAATCAGAATCGGTGACCTGCTGGTAAAAAGTGGCGTCATCACCGATGAACAGCTGCAACAGGCGCTTGCCAAACAAAAGAGCACGGGGCTGAGGCTGGGACGAACCCTGATAAATCTGGGGTTTATACAGGAAGACCGGTTTCTGGAGTTTCTGTCCGAGCAACTTAACATTCCGTTTGTTGATCTGCGCCGTTACCGCTTTGATGATTCAGTCGTACAGCGCCTGTCCGAAACCCACGCGCGTCGTTTTCGTGCCATTGCCCTTTCCGAAAAGAATGGCCTGCTGCTGGTGGGCATGGCCGATCCGACGGATATTTATGCCTATGATGCGCTTGAACGGGTCCTGCAGCAGCCGATTGAGCAGGCGGTCATCCGTGAAAGTGAACTGCTGGCTACATTGGACATTGTTTACCGCCGCACGGATGAAATCGCTGGATTTGCAGAAGAGCTGGATGACGAACTGACCGAAGGGCAGTTCGATCTGGCGTCGCTGGCGCCCTCCGCGGATGATAGCGATGCGCCAGTGGTCAAGTTGCTACAGTCCCTGTTTCAGGACGCAGTGCAGGTCCGCGCCTCGGACATTCACATCGAGCCGGATGAAAACGTCCTGCGCATTCGCCAGCGTATCGACGGCGTGTTGCAGGAGCAGATTGTCAAGGAGCGCAGAATTGCGCCGGCCCTGGTGCTGCGGCTGAAACTGATGTCCGGGCTGGATATCTCTGAAAAACGCCTGCCACAGGATGGCCGCTTCAGTCTGAAGGTAAAGGAACGCAGAATTGATGTGCGTCTGTCCACCATGCCTATTGAGTATGGTGAGTCAGTGGTCATGCGTCTGCTGGATCAGACTGACGGGGCAGCAGACCTTGATCAGGTAGGGATGTATCCGGCCATGTTGCAGCAGTTCCGCAAACTCATTCATATGCCGCATGGACTGATTCTGGTGACGGGCCCCACCGGTTCCGGTAAAACCACTACGCTCTACGGTGCTCTGCAGGAACTGAATGAAATAGGCAAAAAGATCATCACGGTTGAAGACCCGGTGGAATACCGGTTGAGCCGGGTGAATCAGGTGCAGATCAATCCAAAGATCGGTTTGAGTTTTGCCAAGATACTGCGGGCAGCATTGCGTCAGGACCCGGACATACTCCTGGTTGGTGAGATCCGCGATCAGGAAACCGCTGAAATCGCGCTTAGAGCGGCGATGACAGGTCATATGGTACTTTCAACGTTGCACACCAACGACGCCGTTTCCAGTGCCATGCGTCTGGTGGACATGGGGGCGGAAGGATTTCTTGCGGCAACAGCTATCCGTGCGGTGCTGGCACAGCGGCTGGTGCGCCGCCTGTGTGATAACTGCTGTGTTGACTACCAGCCGTCGCGGCAGGAGGCCAGCTGGATTCGCCATACCCTGGGCAGCGAAGCGCCGGAACAGTATGTGCTGAAACAGGCCAGCGGCTGTCACCGTTGCAACAATACCGGTTACCGGGGACGTATAGGGGTGTTTGAGTTGCTGGTGCTGAACGATGACATGGCAGATGCCCTGCGCCGTTCAAACTCCTCGGATTTTGTCAGGGCTGCCCGGGCCAGCAAGGGGTATCGGCCGCTGGTGGTAAGTGCGATGATGGAAGCGTTCAGCGGCATTACCAGCCTGGATGAGGTTTATCGGGTGGCTGAGCAGCTTGATGAAAGCGGCGAGTGGTCTGTACACGATGAGTCACCGGATGAGCGTGAGAAGGCTGACGCGCTGGCCAGTGACGACATGCACCTGATGGACTGGAAAGAGTAGGGCCTGGCATGGCATATTTTCAATACAAAGCCCGCAATACCAGCGGCGCGCTGATTTCCGGCGCGCTTGAGGCCGTCAATCTGGACGCCGCCGCCAGTGAGCTGCTGGGGCAGGGCATAACGCCAATAGAAATTCGTGCCGCGCGTGGTAAAGTCAAATCCGCACCCTCTCCCTCCCCCGCGAGCAAGCCGGCGGCAAAACGCAAAAAGAGCAGTAACAGTAGTGGTGGTTTCAGGCTGGATGGTGATGCATTTGAAACCCTCAATGCCGCATTGAAGCATCGCAAGATTACCATTAACGAGCAAATCATTTTTGCCCGTCAGATGTTGAGCCTGGCAAAGGCGGGTATGCCGCTTGACCGGGCACTCATGGGATTGCAGGCATCCTCCAAAAATGAGGCTTTCAGAAAGGTTCTGCAGGACGTCCAGCAGGCATTGGAATCCGGGCAGACTCTCTCGACAGCATTAGGCCGGCATCCCAAAATTTTTTCCAATCTCTTTCTGGCCCTGGTGGATGTTGGTGAAAACACCGGGCGGCTGGATCTGGCATTTGAACAGATCGGGCGCTATCTGGAACTGGAAAAGAACACCAGGAAGCAGGTCAAGAGCGCAACCCGTTATCCCAGTTTTGTCATGGTTACCATCGCAGTGGCTTTGGGTGTCATTACCTATTTTGTGATTCCTGCATTTGCCGATACATTCGCCAGGCTTGGAGCGGAGTTACCACTTGAGACCCGGATTCTGGTTGCCATTTCGGATTTTGTGGTCAATTGGTGGCAATTTCTGATTGGTGGCACGCTGGCGGCGTATTTTGGGTTCCGCACCTGGGTAAACTCCACGGTAGGCCGCCTGCTTTGGGATGAGATCAAAATGCGCCTGCCATTGGCTGGCGATGTCTACGAGCGCGTCGCGCTGGCCCGGTTTGCACGCACATTTTCCATGGTGATGAAAGCCGGTGTACCGATAGTGCACGGCATGGGCGTCGTTGCCGCCTCAGTAGGCAACAAGTTTGTTGCCAAACGCATCCTGAAAATGCGCGATGGCATATCCCGGGGTGAGAGCCTTTACAATACGGCGCTCAATGCGGGCATGTTTTCACCCCTGGTTCTGCAAATGATCTCGGTCGGGGAAGAAAGCGGGACAATTGATCAGTTGCTGGAAGAGGTTGCCGACTTTTATGATGCGGAAGTTGAATATGACCTCAAGCGTCTGGGCGAGGCGATAGAGCCGATTCTGATCATGGTCATCGCGGGTATGGTCCTGATTCTGGCGCTGGGCGTATTCCTGCCTATCTGGGATCTGAGTAGCGCAGCGTCCGGGTAAATTTGGGGACATTTCTCTTGCCCTGGCCTGCCACACAGGACTAATTGGGGAAATTAAGGACTGATACCTCAGTGCTGTCTGTCGATCCCTGCTAATCTTCTCTGCAGGAATTTACCTCAGGATATAAAAGCCCCAGGATATAAATGTGCAGCGATGACCGGGAGTACCGGCAGTGATGAATACCCCATGAACCTTGACTTCAGAATGGCCGCTAAATCTGATTTTCAGGCCAGCAGGGAACGTCAGCGTGGTTTCTCGATGTTCGAGATGATGGTGTATATCCTTGTTGCCTCCATCATGTTTGCAGCAGCGTTCAATCGCTACCGGGATTTCCCCGGCGAGGCAGAGCGCGCCAACTTTACGGCCATCCTGGCTCAACTGAACGCGGCTACCAACCTGCAGATGATGCGGATGATCGCAGCGCAGGAATGGCAATCAGCCGGGGTGCTGGAAGGTGCAAACCCAATGGATTTCATGCTGACAACACCCGGTAATTATGTGGGTGCCTTTGCCGGTGTTGATGAGTCAACACTGCCACGACGTATCTGGTACTTTGATACGACCCGTCGCCAGCTGGTCTACCTGGCCAATGACGCCAGCAATCTTTATCTGACAGGTAATGGTCAGCGCACTCCAACTGCCAGTGTCAGGTTCGCGATGACTAATGTATACGCAGGTGGGACGCCGGGTGAAGGCGGCTGGCGAGGCATTGTGCTTGCCCCGGTCATTCCGTATGAATGGCAGGTGGTGCCTTTGGAGTTGTATGACGAAAGTGCAGGCACTGAATAGTCGGGTATAAATCTGGGTAGCAAAGGGTAAGAAACGAAATAACCCCTTGTTAAAAAAGAATAAAATCTGGATTTTTTGGTAATTGTGGTTAGAATGACGCGCCAGTAGGGACAAAAACGGGTAAAAATGGCAAATTTAGGGAACGTTAGCTATAAAGCGTGTAGATTGACGTGAAATCGCCTGATAGCATGACTTCCAAGCTACACCGAACAATCAGAACGCACGAACAATCAGAACGCACATTGTATACGTATACGCAAGACAGGATTTACGATCCACGCAAGAGCGCAAGATTTTTAAACGAAACTTTTAAACGGAAACACCACTAGCAAAAACGCTGAGAGTAAGGAGTAAAGATATGAAGATTCAACTGAAGGCTAAAAAACAGAAAGGTTTTACAATTATCGAGCTGGTGGTAGTGATCCTGCTGCTGGGCATCCTGGCTGCGACTGCGCTGCCACGTTTTCTTGACGTGACTGACGAAGCGCATGCCTCTGTAGTAGAAGGTCTGCGTGGTGGTCTGGCAACCGGTTCTGCACTGTTCCGTGCAACCTGGGTTGCTACAGGCCAGTCAACAACTGCTGCCGTGGCTGACTTTGGCCTGGGCACTTTGTTCGCCAATTCAAACGGCTATCCGATAGGCACGGCTGCAGGTGATCCTACTGTCAATACCTGCGTTCAGGTTTATGATGGTCTGCTGCAAGGCGGTCGTCCTGTGGCAGCAGCGGCAACTGTAGCCAACGCTGCAGTTGCTGCAGATCGCGAGACTGCTATCGAAACAGCTGCGACTGCGACCACTGATGTAGTGGCTGTACTTGAGCAGGCTGCGGCTATCGCAGACTCAACAAGCTGCAGCTTTTACTACGTCGGACAGTACAAGTCAGGTACCACAGGTACTGGAAACGACAGGACGATACCGATGATCTCATATGATTTCACAACAGGTGAGATCACCCAAACTACCTATACAATGAACCTCTAATCGAAAGCTGACTAGTTATCGATATAGGACATCACCGGACATCCTGACGTAGGCTCGGGGTGTCCGGTGAAGAAAAAAAACGCCTTCAAACGTATAATCGGTTGAAGGCGTTTTTTTATGTTACCTTCCGGTATCCGGACTCTTCTGAAAGCTGAGCGATGAAATCACAAACGGGCTATACAATTATTGAACTTGTGATTGTGATTGTGCTGGTGGGCATCATCTCGGCAGTCGGATTTTCACGTATTCTGCGCAGCGACACCTACAACGCTATCATTGCCCGTGATCAGATTGTTTCTCTGGCCAGATCTGCGCAGCAGCGGGCAATCGGCCGATCGGATGTGGCAATGACCATCCAGCCAGATGGTGATGATCTGGAAATTCGCATCCAGGACGGCGGCGGTACTCTCCAGACAGCGGTTGTCAGCAGTATCAGCGCGGTTCTTAGTGGCGATGTCAATGAGCAGGACGGGTGCAGCGTAACGCCGGGCGCGGACACCATTACCAATGCGGCACCCTTTGTTTTGTCATTTGACGAGCTGGGTGATCTGCTGGCTGGCGGTGTGACCGGCGCAGCCGGGTTCCCTGAGGCCGTCAGCACTGCCGCACGCGTCTGCATCAATAATGATCCTGCCATGTCTGTCTGCTGGTCAGCTTCCGGTTATGCCTATGTCGGAGATTGCATTGAATAGACGGTATCTGCAGCGCCAGCGTGGGGTGACCCTGATTGAGCTGGTGACAGTGATTGTGATCCTTGCCATTTCGCTGGTCGGGGTGACTGCGGCCATCTCCAGTGCGGTATCGCGCAGTTCGGATGTTATACTGGAAACGCGGGCACTGGCATTGGCGCAGAGTTATCTGGATGAGATTCTGGCCAAGCGGTTTGATGAACGGTCTGCGCCAAGAGGCATTCCGCCCTGTCGTACCAATTGTACAGACGAGATTGATTTTGGCCCTGATGGCGGCGAAAGTGCACGTGAAGATTATGATGATGTGGATGATTACCACGGCCTTGACGAAGGTTTTGGCCAGGCCGATCCGCTGCGGGATTCAGAGGGCAATGAGCGGCTGAATTATCCTGATTTCCGGGTCAGGGTGAATGTGCGCTATCTGGCGCTGGGCGTTGGTGAGACGGAAGAAAACCTTGCAACAGCGCTGAATGATCTGACAGATGAGCAGGATGCCAAACTGATTACTGTGACAGTGAGCCACGCCAGTCGACCCCTGGGTTGGGATTTCAGTGTATACAAGGCCAATTTTTAATATGCGGCGCGCTAACGGATTCACAATTATAGAGATTGTCGTTACCTTGCTGGTATCGTCCATCCTGGCTATTGGTATCGTGCAGTATATTGGTGATTCCGTCACCGGTTTTATCAGCACGGGTAACCGCAACAAACTGGCCAGCTCCGGCAGGGTCGTTGTGGACCGGATTGCCATGGAGTTGCACAACGCGGTACCCAACAGCCTGCGGGTGACTGCGGCGCAGGCGGGCGGCGACCAGTGCCTTGAGTTTATCCCGTTTTCTGGTGCCAGTTCCTATGTTGATGCCCCGTTTACCGGCGGCGGCGGCACAGTGATTGATGCCATCGACTTCAACCCGTTCCTGGCACTGGGCTCCCCGGCCGGTGTATATGCCGTCATTTACCCCATCAATACCCAGGCACTCTATGACGCCAATAATCCCGGGCCGCTGAAGTTGGTGGACTCCATTGTAGACACCGGTGGTGCCGATGGAAAAGTGACTGTTACACTGGACAGCAGTCACCGGTTTTCACGCCGCTCACCTGTCAACCGCCTGTATGTTGCCGGACAGCCGGTCAGTTTCTGTCTGTCGGGCGGCAATGTGTTCCGTTATCAGAATTATGGATTCCGGTCAGCCCAGTGCACGCCGGCGACCCCCACTTGCCTGCCAACTGCAGCGCCCGACAGAACGCTTATCAGCCAGTCACTGGACAACGCCGGTCTGACCGGATTCTCGCTGATGGCAGCCACTTTGCGCCGCAATGCAATTTTGTCCATGGATCTGCAGTTTATTGAGTTGACGGATACGGTCAGGCTTAAACACGAGGTATTGATGCGCAATGTGCCGTAATTCAGTGACAATTTCAGGGTTTGGCGCTGCTCGCCAGCAGGGTGTGGGACTTCCGGCAGCCATTTTTGTGATCACGCTGATGGCGACCATCGCGATCGGGGTTAACCTTCTGGTGTCACAGAATGCGGAAACATTTGAGGAGGAGATTCGTCTGACCCGGGCGTTTTATGCAGCCGAGTCGGGGGCAAACTTTGCGATGAACGCATTGTTCCCGCCAGACGAGTTTCCGCAGTACGATACAACTGCGATCTGTCCTGATAACGTGGGGACACCCAGGGTGTATGAATTTGAAGCAGATGGACTGAGAGAATGCAGCGCAGAGGTCTCCTGCGCCATCGATGCCACTGTTGATGATGTGAATTACGTCACCATTTCCAGCACGGGTATCTGCGGTCAGGTCAGCAGAACCGTGCAGGTGCGAAGCAGTTATTCCGATCTGTAAGTCAGATGGCGCCTACCAGGCGGAAAATGAGCAGTACCAGCGCCAGTGTGCCGATTCCGGCAACACTGTAGGTGATAATATTGCTGGGGCCGACATGCGTTCGATAGGGGTCCAGAGTCCGGCCGCTGTCGTCTGCGCGGTGTTTGATATCCCGGCACAATCTCAGTTTGTAATTGTCGAATTTTTCCACCAGCTGCCAGCCTGCGGCAGATTCTTCCTGCAAGACTTTAAGGAGCTGGCTGGTTTTGGCGAAATGTGGTGTGGTTGACTGAATGACCTTGTATTCGATTTCCATGTTCTGCTCCGGAAAGCCAGTTATTAGACCGGTTCTATTCTGTGCGGAGGTGGGGAGATTTGCAATCGTCCATCAGTAAAAAGCGGGTCAATTTGGGGATAAAATGGCCGCAGCTGGTCCGGATATTTCGGTAATCGCCGGGATGATCCGATACAATGCATAAGTTTATAATAAATCAATGATAACTCGGGTATAACGCCTCATGAAACACCGCCGATCCCGTACTCGCGGATCAACAGCAGGCAACAGCAGCAGGCTCTCCGGCATGCGACGGTTTCGTCGTATGCTGTCGCTTGCAGCATTGCTTGGTGCCGGTGGCTGGGCGTTTGCACAGGTGCCAGAGCCGGTATCAGGTACCGGTGGGGACGACATCCAGGAAGTTACTGTTCCGCTGATTGGCACCGGTGGGTCTATCTCCACTCAGGGCAGTTATACCGTACACGTTTTTAACGGCGACGGGACGTTTGTGCCACCGGAAGGACTGGATGAGCTTGACGTCCTGATAGTTGGTGGCGGCGGTGGTGGTGGTGGCACCTATGGCGGCGGCGGCGGCGCCGGCGGACTGCGCTGGCTGACAGATGTCACCGTGGACCAGCCTTCCTACAGCATTGTTGTTGGTGCCGGTGGTGCTGCTGGGGGAAGTATTACAACCACAAATGATATTGCAGGCAACGCCGAAAATGGAGGTAACTCCTCGTTCGGGGCAAATGTTGCACTGGGCGGGGGTTATGGACAGGGCGGTGCCCAGAATTCCAATGGCGGCGGAGACGGTGGTTCCGGTGGCGGCGGCGGTGGCACCACCCAGAATGCACCCAGGCCGGGAGGTTCCGGCACCGTCGGTCAGGGTAATGATGGTGGCGACGGAGGTAGCAGCACCACGGCCAACAATCGTTCCGGCGGTGGCGGTGGCGGCGCGGGTGCGGGCGGTGCCAATGGCACTAATGATGCTGGTGGCGATGGTGGTGTAGGCAGCGATTTTTCCGGCATTTTTGGCACGGGTGTTGGTGACAGTGGCTGGTTTGCCGGTGGTGGTGGTGGTGGAAAGCGAAGTGGTGGCAGCAGTCTGGGCGGTGTGGGCGGCACAGGCGGTGGTGGTGACGGCGGCGGGGCTGTGTCGCCCCCTGCCACTGCGGGGCAAGCGAATACAGGCGGCGGCGGCGGCGGGTCTGGCGGTTCGGGTGGTACCCCGGGCGCTGCCGGCGGCAGCGGTGTCGTCATTGTCAGATACATAGCGCCGGAACAGGACTTCATTGTCCATACATTTAACAGCAATGGCACATTCACGCCCCCTCCCGGCGTGGATGAAGTAGATGTGCTGGTGGTTGCCGGTGGTGCCGGTGGTGGTACCTCGCAGGCTTTTGGTGATGCGGGGTCGGGCGGCGGTGGAGCCGGCGGTCTGGTATATCAACAGGATTTTGCAGTTGCAGGTGCAGTGAATGTTACCGTGGGCGCCGGCGGCGCAGGTGGGGATGGTCCGGGGC
This sequence comes from uncultured Pseudohongiella sp., assembly GCA_963974875.1. Classification (GTDB taxonomy): domain Bacteria; phylum Pseudomonadota; class Gammaproteobacteria; order Pseudomonadales; family Pseudohongiellaceae; genus Pseudohongiella. The sequence goes on from CAXBER010000003.1 coordinate 393,993, forward strand.
ATGAAACCGGTGGTGCGGGCGGCAATTCAGTATTCGACACATTAACGGCGCTCGGCGGCGGTGGTGGTATCGGTGGCAATGGCCAGGGCGCCAGCGGTGGTTCCGGGGGCGGTTCGCGTGGCGCTGCAGGTGGTGTTGCAACGCAGCCGGGTTCAGCGTCGGGCGGTTCAGGGTTTCGGGGCGGTAACAGCGCTGGCTCTCCGGGCGGCGCTGCTGGTACCGGTGGTGGTGGCGCTGGGGCAGCAGCGCAGGATCTGGCAGGCACAACTGGAGAAGCTGGCGGCAACGGTGGGGCCGGTCAGGCCTTTACGATTACTGGTTCCAGCGTTTTTTACGCAGGCGGCGGTGGTGGTGGTGCTGCACAAAACCGGGCAGCACCCGGCTCGGGTGGGGTTGGTGGCGGTGGTGCCGGTGGTCGTACTGATACGCCAGCAACAGCCGGTGTCCCTGGCACTGGCGGCGGCGGCGGTGGCGGCAATAACGCTGTGGCGGGTGCAAATGGTGGCAGTGGTGTTGTTATCGTCCGTTATGCGGCGCCCACACTGACTATTACCACACAACCTTCAGCCAGTGCCGTGAGCAATGAAGCGTTTGCTCAGCAGCCGGTTGTCACCCTGCGTGATGGTGACGGCAACCTGCTGCAGAATGTGCTGATTGTGGCGGAAATCGCCTCCGGCGGTGGCACGCTGGGCGGGACGACCAGCATTCAGACCAACGTTGATGGCGAAGCCATTTTTACCGATCTGAGCATTGCCGGCACTTCCGGCAACCGTACCCTGCGGTTTTATGTCAGCGGCATGAACGGTGAAGTAGTGTCCGACACGATCAACATTGTCTCACCGCCGCGCTTTGAAATTTCGCATGTGACCAACAATGGCGTCTGCTCTGCGTTTACCCAGATAACCATCAGTGTGCTTGATTCCAGCGACCAGCTGGTGCTGGATTATACCGGGACGGTGGTTATTGATAACAATCTGACGCTCGGCAATTACGCGCTGGGTACTGGTGCGCAAGGCAGCATAGATAACCTGACGGTCAATGACGGCGTTGCCGAGTACACATTTGATGACGCTGACGATGGCACGGTCATTCTGAATTTCTCGTCCAGTACAGCAGGCACCTACGAATTTGACGTGAATTCCGGCAGCATGGGTACCGAGAATTATGCAATATCTCTGACACTGGAGACCTGTGCCTTCCGGATATTCCACGATGAGCAGACCAGTGTATGTCGCATGGAGCCGGTTACCATTCAGGTGGTCACCGCATCGGGTAATCTGGTTACTGCCTATGCCGGCGTGGTCAATATCAGCACCAGCGGCGTAACAGGTGGTAACTGGAGCAAGACATCAACACCAGCTGACGCCAATGGCACGCTGACACCGGGGGCAGCAAATACCGGCGCTGCCGCGTACACCTTTGTGGCCGCTGACGGTGGAGAGGTTATTCTGAACTTTCAGGACAATACCGCCGAGACGGTAAACTTTAACCTGGTCGCCGCGGGTGTTGCACAGCCTTCGGGGCAATATGATCCGGATCTGGAGATAGAAACCTGTAGTTTCCGTGTCACCCATAGCAACAGTTCCGATGTCTGCTCCATTGAATCGGTGACCATCACGATTGTCGACAGTGCTGGTGTTACTGTGACTGACTATGCAGGGACAGTGAACCTGAGCACAACAACAGGTTTTGGTACCTGGGTGGATATCGGTCAGACTGACGGCACGCTGACCGATCCGGTTGACGAGGATGGTAACGCCACTTACGCGTTCAACGCGACGGATAACGGCGTAGCAGTGCTCGGATTCCGCCACAGCTCGAATACCGGCCCGGTCAATATCAACGTCAGTGACGGTGTAACCATCGATCCGCGGAACTCGGCTAACCAGTACGACCAGAATCTGACCATCGCACTGTGTACCTTTGAAATCTCTCACGGGTTCAACTCCAATGCCTGTGCAATTACGGATGTGACCTTCCGGGTGCGTGACAGTGTTGGCGGTATTGCCACGGATTATATCGGCACAATGCGTATTACCAACGACAGCAACCGGGGTGACTGGGCGTTGTCGTCATCTGCCGAAGGCAGCATCAATCTGCCGTCAGGTGCGGATACCGGTGTAGCTGACTATACATTCGATACGCTGGACGATGGCGAAGTCGTGCTGCAGTTCACCAGTCAGTTTACCGGCATCATCAATTTTGATGTCGAGGATGGCGTGATTGTTGAAAACGGTGCCTTTGACCCGAATCTGTTTTACAGCGGCTGTTTCCCGCAGGTTTTTGACGGACCGGCGTGTACCAATCCCGGTACATCTACATCCGTCAGCATACCGGATACCAATACTCAGCCTGAATTGAAGTCCAGAATGGTGTTGATGGCAACCATGCAGATCGGGGATTCGGTACCGGGTACGTCAGCGACCTTTGATGGCGCCAGCATGACCCGAATTCTCCGGGTGGAGAACGACGATCAGGGGCCAGGTGTCACGACAGAAATATGGGCTATTTACGACACGGATCTACCGGACAATGCAGGATCCTATGCCGGTGTTTTCTCCGGTGGCGTGGGCACGCCTGCAATCTGTCTGCTCTCAGTTACCGGGGTTGAGCAGGCGGTGCCGATTCCGGCAGGCAACCCGTCACTGGGTCCGGTTAACGGTACCACCTATACCGGCGCATTTGATGGCGATTTGCATCCTGCTGTGACGCCTATTACGACAACAGCCAACAACGCATTTGTATTCAGTGTGGTGGCCAACGACACAAACCTCTACAGCCAGTTCAACAGCTGGTTCTTCCGCCCGCCGCAGCCAGCGTCCCTGACCGGCATCTGGGGTGGGTATGTACCCAATTCCAACGATCCGCCCTATCGTGAGGTGATTCTTGATGCCAGGCCGACAGGTGGTGCGTCGGCGGGGTCCGCCGGCGTTATCAGTGCTGCCGGGTTTGTTGAGGTGTCGGACAATTTCCAGGGTTCTGCGTTCCTGGGACCGACCATCAACTCGCATGCCGTGGCAGCATTCAATCCGCTGGTCAACGGCCAGCCGCTGGCAGAGGATTATGTGCCGGTTGTCCTGTTCGAGACCTATTCCGGTGCCACTGGTTATCGCGCAATCGGCAATTCAATGCGCACATCCGGCTCCCGTGCAGATCTGGTGCCTGACAGTTCCTTTGACTGCGCAATGGTGGCGTCAGGGACCGGCACAACGGCAACGCTGACGTTGCCTGTTGGCTCAACCGTAACGGCGGCCTATCTATACTGGATGGGATCGGCTCTTGAGGCGAACGCAGACTCGGAAGTGTCCTTCGGACTGGATGGTAATGAGGTCGCTGTTGTTGCAGATGAAACGTTTACCGCTGTTAATGTGACGGCTGTGAATGCGGAGTATTTTGCTGCCTATGCCGAAGTATCCTCGTTGATCTCCGGAAACGGTACCTACCGGCTGAAGGACCTGGCGGTTGAAACCGGGTCACCCTGGAATCAGAATGGCACCTGTGCCGGCGGCTGGTCGTTGATCGTGGCCTATGAACACCCGGACGAACGACTGCGGGTGCTCAATTTTTTCCATGGCCTGCAGCCTTTTCAGTATTCGGCATTTACGTTGGTACCACGAAACTTCCGCATGGCGACATTTGACGCGCCTGAGCAGTTGCCGAATGGTCAGGTGACCCACATTACCATGGAAGGTGATGAGCAGCTCTCCACAGGTGATGAGTCCCTGGGTATTCAGGTGGCGCCGAATACGACCCAGTTTACCGCGCTGCCCAACGGCTTCAACTCGTCGACCAATGAGTTCAACTCAACCGTTACCCGGCCCATCTATGCCATTGGCAGCACAACCTTCTTCGAGTTCCAGCCCACGGCCGGGATCAACAGTGATGGTTATGAGATTGATTTCCCCGGTCCCGATGCTGTGCTGGCCGGGCGAACAGGTAACCAGATTGGTGCAACCTGGGGTATAGATATTGATACCCACTATCTGAGTCACACATTGCTGGAGGATTTTGCGCAACCCAATAACGAGGCTGAACAGATTACTACACGCTACAGTTCCGGGCAGGACGTGGTATTGCTGGTATCGGAAATCATCAGTATCACCAACTTCCCGATTGCAGATATGGAAGTATTTATCAGCGAGAGTGGTAATTTCAAGGTCAACGGTACTGGCACTTACCAGATAGATGTGACCAATAACGGCAATGGCGCTGTTGCCGGTGGTGAGGCAACCGGTGAGGTGATTGTTGCAGTCAGACTGCCGGCAGGCATGACATTCGACAATGCCGGTGATGTCGGTGGCACCGGCTGGGTTTGCAGCGTGACACTGTCGCCGGGTGCATTTACCTGCACCTACGACATTGCAGCGACCTACTCTGGTGGTGAGTTGCCTAGCGGGGACAGCCTGCCGCCGATTACCGCAGATGTCTCCATCGGGACTGCAACTGACTTCCCGTTGCTCAATAACAACACGCCCGTGGTGGCGCGTATGCTGCATTCCGGTGGTAACTGCACACCTGAGGCTAACGGATATATTCCTGATCCGGCATCGTGCGACCGATCTCCGCAATTTGACAACAGAAATGATGATCAGGGCGGGTCGATAGACATAGACACAGTGACCACCAAGACGACCGCCAACAATAATGTTGACAATATTGTCACCAATATCCGGGGCATCGAGGCTGACCTCAGAATCCAGAAGACTGTTGTGAATTCTCTGGAGACGGGTCAGCCGGGGCAGTATCTTATTACCGTGACAAATCTTGGTCCCGATACAGCGACGTCCGGCATTACGGTTACCGATTCCGAACCGGTTGGTGTTGATTTCACTGCAGCGGCAGGCACCGGATGGGTGTGCAATACAGTGACACCAACGCTGAGTTGCACCTTTGCCGGATCACTGGCACTGAATGCCAGCACCAGCATTACGCTGGATGTTGATGTGGTGGGTGCAGCAGGTTTCAATGTAACCAACACTGCACAGGTTGATCTGGGCAGTGGCAATTTTGACATCGTGGGCGGCAATGATTCCGCAACGGACATTACCACAATCGTTGGGCCACCGGTTGCCTCGCAGGAAAGGTTCCTGATGTCAGTTTCAACACCGGGCAACAGTACATCCATTGGCGGGCTGAATAACTTCGAGAACCACGACCTGATCATTTATGATCCGGCAACGGATCAGGCAACCATGTTTTTTGATGACAGTGTCACCAACAGCGGCAGAATAGATGACATAAACGCCATCCATTTGCTGAAGAACGGCCATCTTGTCCTGTCTGCGAATGATGCCAGCGTGATTGGTTCCAACGACCTCGCATTTGATGAATGGGATCTGGTCAAATATGACCCCATCCTGGATACCGCAACACTGTTTCTGGATGGCGAAACCGTCTTCTCCAATTTTGCAACGGTCAACATCAACGGTGCCTATGTGCTGGATGACTGCGCCGCCAATAATGACAATGCAGATTGCAGTGTGTTGTTCACCACCACAACCGGTGGTGTTGCCGGTACCAACAATCTGGCCTTTACCAGTTCGGATATTGTCATCTATTACCGATCAGGACCCAATGCGGGACAGGCGGCACTGTATATGGAAGGTAGTGATGCTGATGTGTTTGGCTCAACTGACGGAAACGGTACTGTCAATGTGGATGCATTTTATGTGCGCGTTGACCCCGCTGATCCGACGGACGTGGTAGATACTTTTGTGTTGTCTGCAGACAATGCGACGGCGGTAATCGGCAACGGACTTGATCCTGTCACAGGTACGCTGTTTACACGTGACGATGTTACCGAGCTGGACAGGACTGCCGGAGAAACCGCGAACCTGTTCGTGGGTGATGAAGAGCTTGGTGAGTTTGATCCGGTCAGCGGAGACAGACGTCTAGATGCCCTGCATCTGGTTGAGGACGGGTACATAGGTCACTTCAGCATACGTCAGGAGCAGGGCGGCAGTGTCTGTGAGGCAGGCGTGATCCGCATCAGCAAGCACGATGGTCTGACCCATGACCTGGATCTTGACTATTATGGCACTATCCGGATTTCAACCAGTTCCAACTATGGTACCTGGCAGCTTCAGTCCGGCAACGGTGTGCTCACCAATGAAGGTAATGGTGATGCAAAATACACCTACGTCTCGTCTGATCAGGGCGCGGTGGTTTTACGACTGGTTCACGACCAGGTGTCGTCAGTCAATGTCAATGTGACCAATGGCCTTGCTACCGAGTTGGTGGGCGTTGAGGATCCAACGTTCAATTTTAATGAAATTCTTACGCCAATAAACTGGTTTGACACGTTTACGGTGCCAGTATTTACCAATAATGAGGGTAGCCGAAACTGGAGTGCCGCGTGGAGTGAAGTTGACGGAGTGGACGGCACGGTGGGTGGCGGCGCCGGTCCGGGTACCGGCAATATCCAGGTTACCGGCGGGCGCCTGAGAATGACCTCAAGCGCTCTGGCTGCTTCCAATAACATAGAGCCGTCGGTCACCAGGGAATACAATCTGGATGCGGTACCTTTTTCTGAGGACGTCGTTCTCAACTTCCGCTACGGCCATTCGGCGCTGGCGGCGTCGGACTCGTTTGTGGTGGAAGTCCGGGGTTCATCTTCTGACAGCTGGCTGACAGTAAATGATTTCACCAATATCACGGCGGATCAGACCAACTCGTCAATTCCGGTTTCCTATAACCTGACAACGATACTCGACAATGCCACTCAGACTTTTTCCGCCAGCTCGCAGATCCGTTTCCGTATCAACAACGGCTATGAGCTCGCTCGTTACTTCTATATTGATGAGGTCGAGATAGAAACTGCAACCGATCAGTGTGGTTATACCGGTTCCGGCTCGCTGGATCACTACGCTATTTCACACGCCGGTTTCGGAATTTCCTGTGTAGGCACGCCAATCACCATCACTGGTCACGATGCACTGAATGATCCGATTGACGTCAATGGTGAAACCATCAATCTGAGCGTGTCGCCAGCCAAGGGTGTCTGGGCACGTGTACTGACGGGCGCCGGCACACTGACACCTATCGGCTCGCAGAGTGACAATGGTGTGGCCACCTACACGTTTGCACCGGGCGAGGAAAGTGTGACCCTGCTGCTGAACTATACGGTACCTGCGGGTGCCGTACAGCCGGTAAACATTAATGTGCAGGGCGTTATCAGCAATGCATCAGAGCTTGAAGATCCGAATCTCGAGATTGCCGAGGCGGGGTTGCGGTTCTACAACGAAACGCTGAGCAACGGCACCATTCCTTATCAGATTGCAGGCAAGCCATCGAATGTTGCCCCGCTCAACCAGTTGCTGACGATTCAGGGTGTGCGAAGTTCAGACAATGATCCGCAGCAATGTGTGCCGTTGTTTGATGCGGGACAGACCCTGACAATCGGACTGGCTGCTGAGTGCATTGACTCGGGTACCTGTATTGGCAGCGAGTCCTTCAGTGTCAATGGTGAAACAATCACCCTGGCAAGCGACAACAGTGCTGCAGGAGCGTCCAGCTACACAGATGTAGATCTTGAGTTTGTCACTCAGCCCAGCGGCGATCCCGGAGCGACACTGGTGCTGGAGTACTCGGATGTAGGGACCATGCAACTGCATGCCCAGTTTGACATTCCCTTTGGATTCTTCGGCACTCCGTCTCCCGATGACCCGCTTGCTGCGCCTGGCTATTCAGGTGATCTGATGATCGGCAGCAGCCCTGAGTTTGTGGTCAGGCCATTCGGGTTTGCCATTGACTTCCCGGGTGCAGAGGGACTTGACCGGACTGACGGACTGCCTGCTGACAATTTTGCAGACAGAAACAATGCAACAGTGAACTCGTTTGCAGATGACGAAGATGGCACGGTGTTTGTTTATGCCGGTGAAGGTTTTGATACCGTTGTCACTGCCATGGGCTGGCAAAGCGCAGACGATGTGGATCAGGATGGCCAGCCCGATGCCGGCGCCAACCTGCACGACAACCGGCCAACACCCAACTTCTATCTTGACAGCGATGGTATTGCCGACAATTACCGCATCCGGCTGAGCGTGCTGGAAAACCGTGTTGAAGCACTGGGCGGTGTGCGCGGGGAGTTCACAGGTGACACACTCAACTACAACAGTTTTGATAATTATGCGGTTGCGGCATCGGGGCTCCTTAACCTGAGTTACAACGAGGTTGGCATCATTGATATAGGCGCGCAGCTGATAGATGGCAGTGATGATCCGGTGGCCTACAAGGGAACCGATGTCATCAATGGTCGCACGGACGATGTGGGACGCTTTTATCCTGAACGTTTTGTGGCGCCTTCCCTGGCATTGCTGCCCCGGGTATCGGCCAGCTGTGCGCCGCCGTCCGTGTTTACCTATATGGGTGAACCATTTGGTGTCGACATCACGCTGAATGCGCGCAATGTTCAGGGGGCAAACACGGTGAATTACCGGGATGTCTACGCCAAACTTGCTGCCTATGGTGACCTGAATTTCGCAGCAATTGAAGAGGTGATGAGTGCAGATAATAACGATCTGACTGCCAGACTCGCCAATGCGTCAGTGCCCGCAAACTTCCAGGCTGACTGGTCGGCGGTGCAGGGTGGCGTACTGGAGCTGGATGGCAACCTGATATTCTCCAGGGCTACGCCGGCAGATCCCGACGGACCTTACGATGATCTTATTCTGGCCTTTGTTCCCGAGGACAGTGATGGTGTCACGCTGGATGTGGCGGATCTGGATGCTGAAGTCACACAAGGGGATCCTGAGTATCAGGAAATTGCGCGCCATCAGTTGCGCTACGGCAGATTGATTATCAACAATGCCTACGGGCCGGAAACCGAGGATCTGGCAATTACCTTCCAGGTTGAATATTTTGATGGTGACCGGTTTGTGCTGAACGCCGATGATGGCTGTACGATAATCAATGCCAATCAACTGTCCTTTGTTACCGGCACCTATACCGGCGATCTGGATGCTGGCGAAACGTCGATCACCAGTCCTCAAGCGACGACGTTCTATCAGGGACAGATTCAGGGCGTGCAAAGTGATGTCAACCCCACTGATGCAACCCTGACGATTACGGCGGCAGGAGAAAACAATAGTGGTACTGTGGATATCGAGCTGGATCTGGACGCACTGAGCCTGCCATTCCTGCAATTCCGCTGGCCGCATGAGAACAATGATTATGATGAGAACCCTCGTGCGCAGATAGAGTTTGGTCAGTTCCGCAGCCACGACCGGGTGATTTACTGGCAGGAAATCTATAACGGGGCGACGCCCTGACGCCCCGCTGTAGCGTAAATCCTGCTTGAAATTGCCGGGTACCGCCTCCATTCTGGATGAAGATGTTAACTACTCCGGGAGCACCCATGAACCGAATGACCGCTTTTCTGTTCGGCACGCTGACATTTCTGAGTCTGCTGATTCCTGCCAGTCTGCACGCTCAGTCCACAGATTATCCGGCGTTCAGAACCAACGATGAAGAAAACAACATCGAGGTGTTCAAACACGCCAGTCCGTCGGTTGTTTACATCACCAATTCCCGTCTGGTGCGACGCTCTTTTTTCTCCCTGAATCCGGAAGAAATTCCACAGGGCAGCGGATCCGGTTTTATCTGGGATAACCGCGGCTATGTGGTGACCAACTTTCACGTTATTCAGAACGCCTCGCGGGTGACGGTAACACTGCAGGATGGTACTGCCTGGGAGGCCAGAGTCATTGGCGCAGAGCCCGACAAGGATCTGGCAGTACTGCACATCGAAGCACCAGCCCGTCAGTTGACACCTGTAGAGCTGGGGGATTCTTCATTGCTGGAGGTCGGCCGCAAGGTGATCGCCATCGGCAACCCGTTTGGCCTGGATACCACGCTGACTGTCGGGGTTGTCAGCGCACTGGGCCGCGAAATCAATTCGGTGACGCGGCGCCGGATCCGTGATGTGATTCAGACCGATGCCGCAATCAACCCCGGTAATTCAGGCGGTCCGTTATTAAATTCACTAGGGCAGCTGATAGGTGTCAACACCGCCATCTACAGTCCCAGCGGTGCCAGTTCGGGCATCGGTTTTGCCATCCCGGTCAACACGGTGAAAAAGATTGTCCCGGAACTGATCCAGTACGGGCGGGTACAGACGCCAACGCTGGGAATCAGCCTGTTTCCGCCGCAGTATGCCGACTATTATCGTCAACGCTGGGGTCTGAGCGGGGTCATCGTGCTGGATGTCATTGAAGGTGGGAGCCCTGATCGCGAGGGCATGCGCGGACTGACAGAAACAAGCCGGGGCATTGTGCTGGGCGATGTCATTGTTGAGGTCGATGACATGCCGATCGACAATGAGGATGATCTGCTGAATGTACTGGAAAACCGGGAAGCGGGTGATGTGGTCGAGGTGATCACGCAGCGCGACAACCGGCGTCAGCGTTACCGTATTGAGTTGCAGGCCAGTACACGATAGGTCATGACTCGAGGCGTTCACTTTTGGTGAGCCAGGATTCTTCAGCCTGGCTCAGTTCCGCCTGACAGTAGCCTTGCTGACGCAGCAGGTCGGTCAGTTCATCGCGGCGTCCGTCTTCATAAAGTGCCGGGTCAGCCAGTTTTTCTTCCAGTGTTGCCAGTTCGGCACTGAGTTTGTCGATGAGCTTCTCCAGTGTGCGCACTTCACGTCGCAGCGGTGCCAGCTGTTCGCGCTCAGCTGCGGCCAGGCGTCGAGCTTCCTTTTTGTCAGTGCTGCCGGTCTCGTTGCGGGAAGTGCCGGTATTTTCTGTTTGCGCAGGTGTTGCAGCAGAGATAGTCTTTTGAGACCGGGCACCATCGGGATCCTGCATCCAGCGCGCATAATCGTCCAGATCGCCTTCAAAACCGGCAAACTTGCCGTCGTGTACAGTGTAAAACTCATCCACCGCATTGCTCATCAGGTGGCGATCGTGCGACACCAGCACCAGAGCACCTTCAAAGCCCTGCAGCGCAACTGTCAATGCGTGGCGCATCTCCAGATCAAGGTGGTTGGTTGGTTCGTCCAGCAACAGTACGTTGGGTTTCTGCCAGACAATCAGGGCCAGTGCCAGGCGCGCTTTTTCACCGCCGGAAAAATTCACGATCGGCTCGGTGACCCGGTCACCGCGAAAATCAAAACCACCCAAAAAGTTGCGGACTTCCTGCTCGCGTATTTTTGGATCAACCTGCTGAATCAGCTGCAGCGGACTGCTGCGCATGTCGATAACGTCAACCTGATGCTGGGCAAAGTAACCTATCTTTATGTGCTTGGATTCGACTATCTCACCATCAATCCAGGGTAGCTGTCCGGCCAGCGTTTTCAGCAGGGTTGACTTGCCCATGCCGTTAAAACCCAGCAGGCCTACCGACGTCGTATTGTGCAATTTCAGATTGATCTGGCTGACCAGTGGCGAGTCATAGCCGATAACTGCCTTTTTGATGCTGATCAGGTCGTTGGCGGTTTTCTCCGGTGTAAAAAATTCAAACCGGAACGGCGAGTCAATATGGGCGGGCGCAATCTCCTGCATGCGGGCCAGCTCTTTCAGGCGGCTTTGCGCCTGTCTTGCCTTGGTGGCCTTGGCGCGGAAGCGGCGCACAAAATCTTCTATTTCTGCCTTGCGACGTTGCTGCTTTTCCAGAGCCGCCTGCTGCTGCGCCAGCCGTTCTGCGCGCTGGATTTCGTAGGAGGTAAAATTGCCCCGGTACATGAACAGGTCTTTGTGTTCGAAACTGATCACATGGTCAATCACCTTGTCCAGGAAGCTGCGGTCGTGGGAGATCAGCAGCAGGGTGCCAGGGTAACGGTTCAGCCACTGCTCCAGCCAGAGCGTTGCCTCCAGGTCCAGGTGGTTGGTGGGTTCGTCCAACAGTAGCAGATCGGATGGTGCCATCAGGGCTGCGGCCAGGTTCAGGCGAATGCGCCAGCCGCCGGAAAATGATGATACCGGGTGTTCAAACTCGGCAACTTTAAACCCCAGGCCAGAGAGCAATTGCTCGGCGCGTACGCGTACATTGTAGCCGTCTATTTTGTCGAGTTCGGCGTGCAGGCGCGCAATGGCGTGACCGTCGTGAGCCGCATCGGCTGCTTCAAGGCTGGTTTCTATCTGACGGAACTGTTCGTCACCATCCATGACGTGATCAATGGCCGTTCGGGCGGAGCCTACTGTCTCCTGCTTCATCCACGCGCAGCGCAGTCCGTCCGGAATCTGCAGTTCACCGGCATCCAGGCCGATCTCCCGGGTAAGGCAGGCAAACAGACTGGATTTGCCGCTGCCGTTGCGGCCGATGATGCCGGTTTTCTGGCCTTTATGAATGGTCAGGCTGGCGCTTTCCAGCAGGACGTGTTCGCCTCGCATCAGGCGCGCATTGGTCAGGTTGATCATATAAAACGGAACTTGTCTGCGTCGCAAAGGCGGCTATTATACGTTAGTCGTGTCGTGCAGATTGATTTATCTCGGGCAAATTCGTAAACTCCAGCCCTATGAAACAGATCCTGATCATTGATGATGACGAAAAACTAGGCCAGCTACTGACTCAGTACCTGGAACGCTATGACATGAAGGTCACGGTAGCACATACCCCTTCCAAGGGTTTTGAGCTGCTCAAACGTTCCAAACCGGATCTGTTGATTCTGGATGTGATGTTACCGGAAAAAGACGGCTTTGAAATTTGTCGCGAGATTCGCGCTAAATCGGCTGTCTACGGACATCTGCCCATCATGATGCTGACAGCTCACGGCGAGGTCACCGACCGCATTGTCGGCCTGGAGCTTGGCGCCGATGATTACCTGCCCAAACCATTTGAGCCCCGCGAGCTGGTAGCCCGTATCGCCAATATCCTGCGCCGGGCCGGTGATGACAATCGTCCCAACAGCGATCTGCCCGGTATCGAGGGTCTTGAGGTTGATACTGCGCGACGCACGGTACATCTGGACGGTGAGCTGGTCGAACTCACTACCATGGAGTATGAGTTGCTGGTGCTGTTCATGCAGTCGCCAAACAAGACTTTTACCCGTGACGAATTGATGAATCGCCTGCGTGGCATTGATGCAGAATTATTCTCCCGTGCTGTTGATACCCTGGTCAGCCGGCTTCGTCACAAATTACAGGATACGTCCAAAACGCCCCGGTTTATTAAAACAGTGTGGGGGCGCGGCTACACGTTTGTCGGTCAACTGCGATGAAATCGCTGGTGCCCCGGGTCGCCGGATCACTTTACTTCCGGCTGTTCCTGATTTTCTCCGGCACAGTGCTGTTTTTCCTTATCACCATCACCCTTTCCATTCGCCAGATTGACGAAAACTGGCGCCGCGAGCGGTTGAATCCGTTGCCGGTTTTTTACCTCGATAATGTCCGTCTGCTGGTTGATGCCATCGGCATTCCGCCGGACCTTCAGCGCGCTGAAGAACTGGCCCGCGATCTGTCGCTGACCATCATTATCCGCAGTCCTTACATCAACTGGCAGTCTGACGATCAGTCCGATCTGGATATCTCCAGCGCGGTATTTGTCCGAACTCTGTCTGATGAGTCGGAAATGCTGGCAGTGGGCAGCGAACAGGTGATCAGGGTGGCGCGCGGTGGTTATGAGTACTTTCTGAATCGCAAGGCACCGTCCCTGAGTGACTACGACTATGCGGTGGTCTATCTGGGGCTGGGGTTTGCAATATTCATTCTGTTCTCCAACTATCTGCTGGTCAGACGCCTGATGGATCCGGTGCGTCGTTTACGCCAGGGCGCAGAAAGAATCTGTGAAGGCGATCTGAGTTATCGGGTTGAAGTTACCCGTGCAGATGAACTGGGGGAGCTGACTGAAAGCGTCAACCATATGGCTGACTCCCTGCAATCCATGCTGGAAGCAAAAAGACAGTTGCTGCTGGCGATCAGTCACGAGTTGCGCACGCCGGTCACCCGCGCCAAGTTGCAACTGGAGTTTATGGATGACACGGATCTGAAGGAGACTCTGCGTGACGACATCAATGAAATAGATCTGCTGATTTCGGATCTGATAGAAGCAGAGCGACTCAGCACCCAGCATTCTGCCCTGATGTCAGACGATGTGGATTTTGCCGACTACATACAGATGCTGTCGGAGCAATTTCACAACTATGAAGGTGGCCTGGTGCTGCAACTTCCGCAGGAAGACCGGGCGATGCATATAGACAAGCTGCGCATCCGTCTACTGTTTGCCAATATCGTCAATAATGCCATACGGCATGGTCGCGGCCGGCCGGTGACAGTCAATGTAAGTTTTAATGCGCTGGAAGCCGTGCTGACCATTAGCGACGAGGGTGAAGGTATTGCGTCCGAGCATCTGAAGCACGTTAAAGAGCCGTTTTACCGAGTGGACAATTCACGTACCCGCAACACCGGTGGTTTTGGACTGGGGTTGTATCTGTGTAACCTGATCGCAGAGGCGCATCGCGGCCGGATGGTGATCGACAGCGTGCCCGGTCAGGGCACGCGAGTCAGAATCTACCTGCCTATTGAACAACAATCAGTCAATCCGCAATCGCCCGATCAGCGCGCGATCAACTGACAGCCGGTTAACCGCCCGCCCGGACAAACTGCTTGCGGCGCCGTGCTTTCAGAAGAGAGGCCGCCAATACACCGGCAATAAGCAACAGTGGAATCAGCCAGGTATTGATCGCCTTCAGCAGGCTGCCAAGCTGATCAATCTCCTGATTCAGGCGGAACTGCACATCGCGCAATTCCCGACGTGTTTCAAGTTGCAACTGGATAAATCGATCAATCTCCGCTTCCTGCTCAGGTGTGATGCCAGTGGCGCCTTCCTCATTCAGCGCGGTCAATTGCTGTTCGGTCTGGGAAAGTCGCTGCAACAGATTGGTTTCTTCAGCGCGCAGGCGTTCATCCGCTTCACGCTGCAGCGCCAGAACCCGTGTGAAAGGACGTGCGTAACGGCCGCGGCTGCGGATATTCACCAGGTCGGTGGTGCCACTCAGGTTGTCCAGCGCATTGATGACAAAGTCGCCGTTGCTGGCAAACGCATTGATCACCCGCTGGCCCAGTACCTGTTGGGACTGCGCCCACATTCTGTCTGCCAGGACGTCAGTGTCCGCAACCACAATCACCGCAATATCACCGCCTGATTCTGCCAGGTGAGTGGTGGGTGCGGCCTGTTCTTCGGTTTGTTCTTCCGTCGATTCCTCTGCCGGGTTTCCAGGCGCGCCCTCAGGAAATGCCGAGCGTGCCGGCCCGGAGACACGTGCGGCGAGGATGCGTCGCTGGTCTTCCGAGACAAAGTCATCAATCAACAGTGTCGGGTCTCCCATTTCACTGAAGAACCCGGTGCCCATCAGCATGGTTTGTGTGCTGGTCTGAATCAGCGGCTCAAAAACCGTGCCGGCTTCCGCATTGGCGCTCAGTGAGCCTGCAGATGACATGTTCATGACCTCCAGCTGCCCGCTGACAATGTCATTTGCAAAACCATCGCGGGGAATACCCAGCATGCCGTGGTGTGCCACCGGACGCTGCCCGGGAGCAAGGGTGACATACAGCGCCAGTTCCTGGTCAGTTACCACCTGCGAGGCATCGTAGTTTATGCCCCAGGCGCTCAGCAGGCCGGGCAGGTCCGAGCCCATATTGTCCCGGAATCCACCGCCGCTCATGGCGATCTGGGTCTGTGTGTCAGAGTTGGGGTCAATAAATACCAGTGCCCGGCCACCGCGCAGCACAAACTGATCAATGGCATACAGGGTCTGTTCAGGCAGTTCCTGTGGGTGGACCAGCATCAGTACATCTATGTCGTCGTCAATCTGCGCAATGTCATCAGCCAGACGCCGCACGTCATACATATAGCGCACTGTGTCCATGACTGCCCAGGGGCGTGTCTGCTGATTCTGAGCGGGATTGAATCCGCCATCCACGTCCAGCGATGTGATCAGTCCGACAATGGTCGGATCGGGATTCAGGACACGGGTAATCAGCCTGGCAAACTCGTATTCAAGAAACTCCTCCTGATCCGGACGGATCAGCGGGATGGCATCAAAAACCCCACCGTCTTCCTGCATGCGGGTGGCCGGATCAAAGGCAACCACGCCGAAATAGACCGACTCGCGCCCCTGTGCCAGCGGTACTGCCTGAATACCGAACTCGGTCGCCAGATCTTCTTCGGCGGAAAAAGGTGCCGGGTCAACGATATTAAGGCTGAGATTGCCATTACTGGCGATAACAATTTCCCGCAGCATTTCCTGTACACGCAAACCATAGGTGCGAACCTGCGGCACTTCCGATGCAGCTTCTTCGGAATAGAAGAATGTCAGTTCTACCGGACGATCCATGTTGCGGACGATATCCCGCGTTGCGTCACTCAGGGTATAAAGATTGTCCTCTGTCAGGTCAATACGCAGGCGCGGCAGTGAGCTGATGATGATGACCGCGATTAACAGTCCGAGCGCGGTGATAACAAGCCCGGCCGGTGAGAATAAAGCTTTGTTCTTCATGGCTTGGCTCCTAGTTGGCTTTTTTGATTTCAATGACGATGGCGGAAGCGACCAGCCAGGCGCCGATTACAGCTGCAAAAAACAGCAGATCGCGCAGGTCCAGTACGCCCTTGCTGATGGCGTCAAAGTGCGTCAGAAAACTCAGGCCGGAGATGGCATCCAGCAGAAACTGCGGCGCCCAGCCCGAGAAAGCGTTCATGACAATTTCAGAGCCCGATGCGACAAAGGCAAAACAGATGGCAACCGTCAGGATGAATGCAATAACGGCGTTGCGGGTCATGGCAGACATGCATGATCCGATAGCCAGGAAGCCGCCGGCCATCAGCCAGCTGCCAATATACCCGGCCAGTATCACGCCATTGTCCGGATCGCCCAGATAGTTGACTGTTATCCAGACAGGAAACGTCAGCAGCAGTGCGATGCCGCTGAGTACCCAGGCTGCCAGGAATTTGCCCAGTACGGCATCTCTCAAACGGATCGGGAGGGTCATCAGCAGTTCAATGGTGCCGGTTTTGCGTTCATCGGCCCAAAGTCCCATGGCCAGGGCCGGAATCATGATCAGGTACAGCCAGGGATGAAAGCTGAAAAATGGCTGCAGATCTGCCTGGCCACGAACGTAGAAACCGCCCAGGTCGAATGTCGCAATGCCATTCATCACCAGGAAAATCACGATGAATACATAAGCCAGCGGCGTGCTGAAATAGGCTGCCAGCTCGCGTCTGAAAATTATCAGGGTTTTGTTTGTCACCTTATTGCCCGTCACATTGTCCATAATCAGACTCCCTGTTCTGTCACGCTGCGGAAGAAGGCTTCCAGCCGGCCGGGTGCAGATTGCAGCTCGGTCGCACTGGTGTCCGGCGCCTGTGCTTCCAGGTCCGCCGGTGTGCCATCGGCAACAATACGGCCATTGGCAATAATGATCGCCCGTGTGCACACGGCGCTGACCTCTTCCAGAATATGGGTGGAAACAATCACAATCTTGTCTTTGGCCAGGTTGCGGATCAGCCTGCGCACATGGTGCTTCTGGTTGGGATCCAGGCCGTCTGTGGGTTCATCCAGAATCAGCACCTTGGGGTCGTGCAGAATGGCCTGGGCCAGGCCCACGCGGCGTTTAAAGCCCTTGGAAAGCGTGTCGATGGTCTGCTCGCAGACACTGCCCAGATCAACATCGTTGATGACCTGCTCTACCCGCTGATGCTTTTCGATGCCGCCATATCCGCGAATCTCGGCGATAAACTCCAGAAATTGCAGCACGGTCATATCGGGGTAACTGGGCGCGCCTTCCGGCAGATAACCAATCAGGGCCTTGGCCGCCATGGTGTCAGTGGTGATGTCATGACCATCAATGGTGACGGTACCCGAGCCGGGGGCGAGAAATCCGGTGATGATTTTCATGGTTGTGGACTTGCCGGCACCATTTGGGCCGAGAAATCCGAGCACTTCACCTTCGGCAACCGTAAAACTGAGGTCGTCAACAGCCGTGAAATGCTCAAATTTTCTTGTTATGTGATTGATTTCGATCATGTTGTTATTTGCCTGTCAATAGTTGCGGGGCAATTGTTGATGGGCAAATATAGGGGGAGAGGCGGCATTTTTCAACCTGCCACACGCTTACTTGTGTGGCAGGTTGTGACGGGGTGCCTCAGTCGTCGTCGCTGCCTCCGTCCTCAATACCGAGTTCCTTGATCTTGCGGGTCAGGGTATTGCGGCCCCATCCCAGTAACAGGGCTGCATCGCGGCGTCGCCCGAGCGTGTGCCTGAGCGCGACATTGATCATGGTGCGCTCAAAATCCGGAGTGGCCTGGTCCAGAATGGATTTGTGCCCCAGGTTGAGTTCCTGACCTGCCCATTCCTCCAGCAGCTGGGTCCAGTCCCTGGCACTGCTGCTTTGTGCCTGATGATCCATCAGTTCCGGCGGCAGATCGTCAATCCGGACTTCCCTGCTGGAGGCCATCACCGTGATCCAGCGGCAGAAGTTCTCCAGCTGACGCACGTTGCCGGGCCAGTCCAGGCTGGTAATGTACTTTTCGGTTTCCGGACGCAGTACTTTTCCTTCGGCATCCAGCTCCTCTGCTGCGCAGGCCAGAAAGTGGCGGGCAAGTCTGGGGATGTCCTCGCGGCGGTCGCGCAGTCGCGGAATATGGATGCGAATGACGTTCAGACGATGGAACAGGTCTTCCCGGAACAGGTGCTGGGCAACCAGTTTCTCAAGGTTCTGGTGGGTTGCTGCGATAATACGGACATCCACCTTGATCGGTGTGGTGCCACCAACGCGATAAAACTCACCGTCAGACAATACACGCAGCAGCCGGGTCTGGGTGTCTGCCGGCATATCACCAATCTCATCCAGAAACAGGGTGCCGCCGTTGGCCTGCTCAAAACGGCCGGTCCGGTGTGTGGTGGCGCCGGTAAAGGAGCCCTTTTCATGACCGAACAGCTCCGACTCTATCAGATCCTTGGGAATGGCGGCGACGTTCAGGGCAATAAACTGTCTGTCACGGCGCGGGCTGTGTTTGTGCAGCGCATGCGCGACCAGCTCTTTACCGGTGCCGGATTCACCGTTGATCAAGACGGTAATATTGGATTGCGAAAGACGACCGATGGCGCGGAACACCTCCTGCATGGCAGGGGCTTCGCCGATAATTTCGGTAGTGTTTTCCTGTGGTGGGACTGGCAGGTCAGCATCCTGTTCACGGGCATGCTCCAGCGCCCGCTGTGTCATCGCCACGGCTTCGTCAATGTCAAAGGGTTTGGGCAGATACTCAAATGCGCCCCGGCTGTAGGACGACACTGCGCTGTCCAGATCGGAGTGGGCGGTCATGATAATGACGGGCAGTTGCGGGAACCGTTCGTGAACCGTGGAAAGCAGCTCCAGACCGTTGATGCCGGGCATGCGAATGTCGCTGATTATAGCGTCAGGTCGATCTTTTTCCAGACGATGCAGCAGGTCGTCACCGTTGTCAAAACATTGGGTGGTGACGCCTGCGCGCGTCAGGGACTTTTCCAGAACCCAGCGGATGGACTTGTCGTCATCCAGAACCCAGACTGTGTTGTGTTTGTTCATGACATGATTACTCCGTCAAGGCTACTTGCCAAACTGGCCACTGCCGATGTCGTTGGATATTGGTGCCTGCAGAAAAACAGGCAGGTAAATGGCAAACTTTGTGCGCCCCGGTTCGCTGTTGCATTCGATAATGCCTTTGTGCTGGTTGACGATGGAATGGGCGATGGACAGGCCCAGTCCGGTGCCTTCGGCACGGCCACTGATCATCGGGAAAAAGATATTGTCGATCAGTTCGGGGGGGACACCCGGTCCGTTGTCGATCACGTCCACACGCACCACCAGCCGGTGAAATACCGTACCAATGGTGATGTTGCGCATGATCCGGGTTCTCAGCTCGATGACGCCGGAGCGGTGCTTGACGTGAGGGCTTTCAAGCGCCTGGACTGCGTTGCGGACAATATTCAGCACTGCCTGAATCAGTTGTTCGGGGTCGCCCTGAATCTCCGGAATACTGGGATCGTAGTCGCGCACGACAGTGATGTCCTTGTCGCGCACTTCAGCTTCAGTCAGATTGCGAACCCGCTCCAGAACCTCATGTATATTGAGTGCGCGGAACTCCATGGGTTTGCGCGAACCCACCAGCCGGTCGACGAGTTTGTGCAGACGGTCAGCCTCTTCAATGATGACATTGGTATAGTCGGTCAGATCCGAGTCGGGCAGTTCGGCGGCCAGCAACTGGGCAGCACCGCGGATGCCCCCCAGGGGGTTCTTGATTTCATGTGCCAGGCCACGTACCAGCTCACGGGTGGTTTCGTGGGTCGAAATCAGATTCTCGTCACGGCTGATACGCTCTGCGTAGTTGATGCCCTGAATTTCCATCAGCAGCAGTGCATCATCCTGGTCTGTCAGCGGCGTAATGGTGTAGTCAACCTGCAGGGTTTTGCCGTGCAGCAGCTGAAGCTGGGTTTTGCGCTTGGTGAAGCTGTGGTGTTGTGTCAGCGCCTGACTGATGTCGTGAATATCCTGCTCGGAGTTGACGAGGATGTCGCCCAGCCATGCATGATTGAATTGCCGGCCGCTGATTGCCAGCAGATTTTCTGCTGACAGATTGATATAGAGCAGACGCAGATTCTCATCCAGCACAAGCAGGGCAGTTGAGAGGTTGTCGAGCAGGCGTTTACAGACTTTGGTACTGGTCAGCATAGTCACTCAGTTCAGATGGCCACAAAGGCCGGTGTATGGTCTATATGCATGCAATAAACAAACCAGTTTGTTGCGGCGTGACTCTTTACGGGGCGGGCCTGATGTTGTGGTCTGTTTTGACGCGTTACCACGGATTATGTGCTGGGGCAGTATGAATCAGAATGCCCTCTAAAGACCGCTTGCTGAAAACTATGCACTATATTGGTGCAAACGACAAGAAGGCAAAAAAAAACGCCTGCCGAAATGCTCCGACAGGCGCCTTCTCTGGCCCGCCGCTGACCTGGTATTACAGGTCAGCGGCGGGCAGTCCGTTACAGGCTGTAGTACATGTCAAACTCGACCGGATGAGTCGACATATTCAGGCGTGTGCACTCCTGACGCTTCAGTTCAATGTAACCATCGATCAGGTCATCACAGAAAACGCCGCCTTTTTTCAGGAACTCGCGGTCTGCATCCAGGTTGTCCAGCGCTTCATCCAGTGAGTAGCAAACCTTGGGAATCAGTGCTTCTTCTTCCGGCTCCAGGTCGTACAGATCCTTGCTGGCAGGGTCGCCGGGGTGGATCTTGTTCTCGATACCATCAAGGCCTGCCATCAGCAGCGCTGCAAAGTACAGGTAGGGGTTGGCCGTGTTGTCGCCAAAACGTACTTCGATACGGATGGCGCGCGGGTTGCCGCCCAGAACGTAAGGGATACGAATGGAGGCAGAGCGGTTACGTGATGAGTAAGCCAGCAATGTAGGAGCTTCGAAACCCTTGACCAGACGCTTGTAAGAGTTGGTTGATGCATTGCCAAACGCGTTCAGTGCCTTGGCGTGCTTGATGATGCCGCCAATGTAGTACAGCGCGGTTTCAGACAGGCCGGCATAACCGTCGCCGGCAAACGTGTTTTTGCCATCCTTGGAGATGGACATGTGCACGTGCATGCCTGAGCCATTGTCTCCAACCAGCGGTTTGGGCATGAAGGTGGCGGTTTTGCCGAATGCGTGCGCTGTGTTGAACACACAGTACTTCAGAATCTGAACCTCATCCGCCTTGTATACCAGGCTGTTGAATTTGGCGCCGATTTCGCACTGACCAGCATTGCCCACTTCGTGGTGATGCAGCTCGATATCAAGGCCCATAGCTTCCATGGTGTCGCACATGGCGCCACGCAGATCACCCAGTGAATCAACCGGAGGAACGGGGAAGTAGCCGCCCTTGACGCGCGGACGGTGACCCATGTTGCCACCTTCGATGCTCTTGCCTGATGACCAGGCGGCTTCTTCGCTGCCGATCTTGAAGAACACACCTTCCATCGCAACGTTCCATTTGACATCGTCAAATACGAAGAACTCGTTTTCCGGGCCGAAGAACGCCTCGTCACCGATACCGGTGGACTTCAGGTACTCTTCTGCGCGGCGCGCTACCGAGCGCGGGTCGCGGTTGTAGCCCTGCATGGTGCGGGGTTCGATAATGTCGCATCGCAGGTTCAGTTGAGGCTCGTCAGCAAACGGATCCATCACGGCGGTAGTATCGTCTGGCTTCAGGATCATGTCTGATTCGTTGATACCTTTCCAGCCGGCAACAGAAGAGCCGTCGAACATGACGCCTTCCATGAAGGTTTCATCAACCTTGGCGGCAGGGAAAGTGACGTGCTGCTCTTTGCCCTTGGTATCCGTAAAGCGCATATCAACCCACTTTACGCTGTGCTCATTGATCATGTGTAACGTTTTAGACATTCCTGATCCTCCGTGTGATCTAGAATAGTGCGTCCGGCACACTTGCGGTAAAGCCTTGTGCCAGCGCTGGTTAATGTTCTTGCAGTGATCTGCTCTCAACAAGCAGGGTGTTCGGCAGTATAATAGCGTTGCCGGTCAGACCCCGAGTATACAGGGAGCAGCAAGAGTCGTGCCATTGTCAATTCCGACGCAGTCTCTTGCAATTCAATTACTTAAGTCTGGTCAGCAGCCAGCTTTGCACCAATATGGTGCTTAATTCATCGTATTGCACATAAATAGTGCATTTCCTGGGAATTCTGAGTCAGCCGCTACGGTTGCCCGGCAACTGAACCGTCGCTCCAGAGGTATTAATGCTTTACGTTATCCGCTTTTTTCCTGAAATAACCATTAAAACCCGACCGGTAAGGCATCGGTTGATTCGCGCGTTGCGCCGCAATCTGCGTATCCTGCTCAGACGCATCGAGCCGGGAATCAGTGTAACGGGGGATTGGGATATTCTGGAAGTGGAAACTGCAGATGACAACAAAATAATTAACCAGAGAGTTCTCGAGGTGTTGATGCACACACCCGGGATTGCCCTGATTCTGCCGGTAGAGAAGCAGCCCCTGCCGGACCTGGACGGAATTGCCGCCGCCGTATTGCAACATTATCGGGCGGTACTGAAAGGGCGCACATTTGCTGTGCGCTGTAAACGGCAGGGGGTTCACGATTTTCGCTCCGGTGATGTTGAGCGCCATGTTGGTGCGGTGCTGTTGCGGGAAACGGAGGCCGCAGGGGTGAATCTCACAGATCCTGATGTCACCGTCCGGGTTGAAGCAAGAAAGAACGTACTGTATGTCGTCAGGCAGCAAATCCGTGGCCTTGGAGGTTATCCCATGGGGACACAGGAGCCGGTACTGTCACTTGTTTCCGGCGGGTTTGATTCGGCGGTGTCCAGCTACCAGTGTATGCGCAGAGGGCTGCAGACTCACTTTGTCTTCTTTAATCTGGGTGGCAGGCAGCATGAACTTGCTGTCAAAGAAGTTGCGCTGTATCTGTGGATGAAATTTGGTGCCTCGCACCGGGTGAAGTTTGTCAGTGTGCCGTTTGAGCCGGTGGTCAACGAAATCATGCAAAAGGTAGACAGCGGTCACATGGGGGTGATCCTGAAGCGGATGATGATTCGCGCTGCAGACAGGATTGCGCGTGAGATGCGGATCCGGGCACTGGTGACCGGTGAGGCGATTGCCCAGGTGGCAAGTCAGACACTGCCCAATCTGAGTGTTATTGACCGGGTGACTGATTTGCTTGTTCTGCGTCCGTTAATCGTCACGGACAAACAGCAGATTATTGATACTGCACGGGCCATCGGCACCGAGGAGTTTTCTGCAGTGGTGCCCGAGTACTGTGGCGTCATTTCCGTCAAACCGACAACCCATGCTCGCCGGGTAAGGGTGGAGCATGAAGAGCGCCAGATGGATATGTCTGTATTTGAGGCTGCTGTAGCGGCGCGTGAAGTGCAGATGATTGATCGGGTGGTAGAGGTGGTGGGACAGCGCGACGTTGAGCCGACCGAGTATGCTCAGTTGCCGCCGGGCGCGGCCGTGATCGACATTCGCCATCCCGATGAGCAGGCGCAGTTACCGTTTGCGCTGCCGCTCGGGGATCAGGGGCATGAGTTGTTGAGCGTGCCGTTTTTCCGTCTGGGGGCAGGATTCGCGGATCTGGATGCAGCCCGTTTGTACCTGCTTTATTGCGACAAGGGCATGATGAGTCGATTGCACGCCTCGCATCTGCAGGATGCCGGTCATAAGAATGTAGGGGTATATCGGCCGGCATAAGACGGTCATGGAATTGTAATCCTGCATGATGTATAATTCGCGGCCTTTTTGTCGGCAGTGCTCCCTCCCCCATATTTTGAGCTTAAGTACAGGTATCCCCAGTGATTGAGAAAATCCGCAACATCGCTATTATCGCCCACGTTGACCATGGCAAGACCACCCTGGTTGATAAACTTCTGCAGCAGTCGGGCACCCTGGGCGAGCGGGGCGGCGCCGTTGAACGCGTCATGGACTCCAACGACCAGGAGAAAGAGCGCGGCATCACCATTCTGGCGAAAAATACCGCCATTAACTGGAACGGATACCATATTAATATTGTGGATACACCCGGCCACGCCGACTTCGGTGGTGAGGTTGAGCGCGTCATGTCCATGGTGGACAGTGTGCTGCTGCTGGTTGACGCAGTGGATGGCCCGATGCCACAGACCCGGTTTGTAACTCAAAAGGCATTTGCCCAGGGTTTGCATCCGATTGTAGTCATCAACAAGGTCGACCGGCCCGGTGCACGCCCTGACTGGGTGCTGAACGAGGTATTTGACCTGTTTGACAAGTTGGGCGCAACTGATGAGCAACTGGACTTTCCGGTTATTTATGCCTCTGCGCTGAATGGCGTGGCAGGGCTGGAAGCCGATGACCTGGCTGATGATATGACACCACTGTTCCAGGCTGTCATCGACAAGGTTCCGCCACCACCGGTGAATGCCGAGGCCCCGTTCCAGATGCAGATCAGTGCGCTGGATTACAACAGCTATGTGGGTGTGATCGGAATCGGGCGTATCACTGGCGGCATCGCCAAACCCAACCAGCAGGTTGTGATCATTGATACCGAAGGCAATACCCGCAAGGGAAAAATTCTGCAGGTGAAGAGTCACCTGGGTCTGGATCGCGTTGATGTGACCGAGGCGCGTGCCGGTGAGATCATCTGTATTACCGGTATAGACAAACTGAACATTTCCGACACGCTTTGTGATCCTGAGAATGTGGTCGCCATGACGCCACTGACGGTGGATCAGCCGACCATTACCATGACGTTCCAGGTGAACGACTCGCCGTTCGCTGGCCGGGAAGGCAAATTTGTGACAACGCGCAATATCAAGGAGCGACTGGATCGCGAATTGATTCATAACGTGGCGCTGCGTGTGGAGCAGGGTGAATCACCCGACAAGTACAAGGTGTCTGGTCGCGGAGAGCTGCACCTGTCAGTGCTGATTGAAACCATGCGTCGTGAAGGTTTTGAGCTGGCCGTATCGCGCCCGCAAGTGATCATGAAAGAGATCGACGGCGTGCTCAGCGAACCGTTTGAAACACTGATGGTCGACTGTGATGAAGAGCATCAGGGCTCCATTATCGAAGAGCTGGGCCTGCGCCGTGCGGAAATGACCGACATGCTGCCGGACGGCAAGGGCCGTGTGCGCCTGACCTTTATGGTGCCAACGCGGGGTCTGATCGGATTCCGCTCCATGTTCCTGAGCATGACCTCGGGTACCGGCATGATGAACCACGTGTTTGACCACTACGGTCCGACCAAATCCGGTGATCTGGCAGCACGCAAGAACGGTGTGCTGGTTTCCATGGTGACCGGCAAGGCACTGGGTTATTCCCTGTGGATGCTGCAGGAACGTGGCCGTCTGTTCATAGAGCCGAACGTGGAAGTCTACGAAGGCATGATCATTGGCCTGCACAGTCGCGACAATGACCTGGTGGTCAACCCGATCAAGGGCAAGCAGCTGACCAACGTGCGTGCGTCCGGAACGGATGAAAACATTGTACTGACGCCGCCGGTGAAGCATACCCTGGAACAGGCGATGGAATTTATTGACGAAGACGAGCTGGTCGAAATTACGCCGGCCAGTATTCGTATACGCAAGAAGAACCTGACTGAAAGTGATCGCAAGCGCGCCAGTCGTGGCGGTGCCGCGCGCGGCTGACAGGCAGTCATGATTGCTCTGTTGCAGCGCGTCACCCACGCCGCCCTCAGGATT
The DNA here is from genome assembly GCA_963974875.1 of uncultured Pseudohongiella sp. GTDB lineage: Bacteria > Pseudomonadota > Gammaproteobacteria > Pseudomonadales > Pseudohongiellaceae > Pseudohongiella. Next base: position 420,155 of record CAXBER010000003.1, read on the forward strand.
GACGACGCTGTATACAGTCGGATTGATCGGGGGCTGGTGGTGCTGCTGGGCATCCAGAAAGATGATGACCTGGCGGGCGGGCAGAAGCTGCTGCGCAAGGTGCTCAGCTACCGCGTGTTTGCAGATGATGAGGGTCGCATGAATCGCAGCGTTGCCGATATTGGCGGTGACGTCATGCTGGTCTCACAGTTCACGCTGGCCGCCGATACCGGCAAAGGCCTGCGCCCCGGATTCTCCTCTGCCATGCCGCCAGCGGACGCTGAAGTGCTCTACGATCAGCTGGTAGCGTGGATGGTATCTGAACACCCCCAGACCGTGACCGGCATCTTTGGTGCAGACATGAAAGTCCTGCTGGAGAATGACGGGCCGGTGACGTTTATGCTTCGGTAGGGAGCGGTCCGGGTGATGGGTAGCAGGATTCTGACCGGCCGCCTTCTGCACTGCCCCACGTGACGCTGCGCAGCTCAGTATGTGTGGTGAGCGGTCCGGGTGATGGGTAACAGGATTCTGACCGGCCGCCTTCCGCACTGCCTCACCCGACGCTGCGCAACTCGC